>CAIJXT010000001.1 GCA_903824665.1 uncultured Bacteroidota bacterium
GTAGAAGATGACGAAATGGTAGGGTCGCTGATATTGATGTTCATATTGACACCGGCACCGCCTACATTAAATGAAGCACCTACGCCACCTACAGCCGGACCGCCAGACTGTGTAACGGTAGTTTGGGTAACAGTAGTGCCACCCTGCATAGCTGGTGGGGGTGGTGGTGCAGGCTGGCCATAATGCATAACATATACATCTGCCGGTGGTACATAGTTGGGAACAACCGGGGTAGCAGAGAAATAGCGCATTTTCAGATCGCCGTCCTTGGTGGTTTTAATTTTGTAGGTCACATCGGCAAAAGCGTTGGTGCCGGGATCGACGGTTGGGATGTTTTTAGATATCTCTGGTTTGGAGGCATCTTCAAAAATGATCTTTACGGCGTATTGCGGCTGTGCCAGCCCGTCGATACGCACATTGGTCATGGCCACATTGTTTTGTTTCTGGCCATTGAGTACGAGGTAGAATTTGTACCCGTCTTCTGAGAAGATAGTGAGACTGCTCTGCGCGAAAGAGACAAAGGGGCAGAGAGCAATCAGCAACATTACAAATGATCTTAGTTTCATTTTTCCTGATTTGAGTGTAAAAGTAATATTTTTAAAGTATGAAAATACAACAGCGTATTTCCCTATCGGGATACCGGTACAAATTTACTGCCGAAACCGGCCTGAAGGGATTCATTTCTGTTGCGAAAACGTGTAAAGATGTTGCATTAGGTGCTTCGAACAACCGGTAGTACAGAGAACTGGCAAGATATCGGGGGGGAAATCGTAAATTTATCGGGCAGCCATTAATCCGTTCGCTCCGTATTGTAATGACAATATTATTAATACTTGTTTTTGTGGTGGGCTATTTTGCTATTACCACAGAGCACTTCATCAAGGTAAATAAGGCAGCAACAGCACTCATCACGGGTGTGCTGTGCTGGACCATATATATATGCTATACAGCCGAGAAGCATGTGGTGACGGAACACCTGGCGGAACAAATGGGCGAAATGGCGGGGATACTGTTCTTTCTGCTGGGTGCGATGACCATTGTGGAACTGATAGATGCGCATAATGGTTTTGATATCATAACACGCCGCATCACCCAAACCAATAAACGAAAGTTGCTATGGATCATATCGCTGATCACCTTCTTTCTGTCGCCGATACTCGACAATCTTACGACGACCATAGTAATGGTATCGATGGTGCGGGTGCTGGTGCGGGAATCGGAAGACCGGTTGTTTTTTGTGGGCATGATCATTATAGCGGCCAATGCAGGCGGCGCATGGTCGCCGATAGGAGATGTAACTACGACCATGCTGTGGATAGGCGGGCAGGTAACCGCGTATAATATCACTACCCAACTGCTGTTGCCGGCGCTTTTCTGCCTGTTGATACCGCTTACGATCATTACACTACGTATGCATGGCACTGTGGAGCAACCGGAAATCAAGACCACACATAATAAAGAAATACTGCCCGCGGGGCATCAGAAGATCGTTTTTTTCAGTGGCGTGCTGATATTGTGCCTGGTGCCGGTGTTCAAAGCTGTGACCCATTTGCCACCATTCATGGGCGTACTGGTGGGTCTGGGTATCCTCTGGATCATCACAGAGGTCATACATGTAAAAAAAGACGAGGCACACCGGCGCGAACTTTCGGTAGCATCGGCACTACAGAAAATAGATACGCCCAGCATATTGTTTTTTCTGGGCATACTGCTGAGCATTGCAGCACTGCAGGTATCGGGTCTGCTGGGGCAGGCAGCTAACTGGATGACAGCGGTGCTGCCCAACGAAAATGCGGTAGTGCTTTCGTTTGGCGTGTTGTCGTCGGTGATAGATAATGTGCCCTTGGTGGCGGCAGTACAGGGCATGTATAGTCTGGAGCAATACCCTACCGATCACTATTTCTGGGAATTTCTGGCCTATGCCACCGGGTCTGGCGGCAGCGCACTGATCATTGGCTCGGCGGCAGGTGTTGCCGCGATGGGTCTGGAGTCTATCAGTTTTTTCTGGTACCTCAGGAAAATGACCATTCCTGCGCTATGTGGTTTTTTTGGCGGAGCAGGTGTATTTCTGCTACAACATTACCTGACACATTAATACCAGCGATGCATCAGAATTTGGGGCAAACCATTTTTTTGGCCATTCCCTTATCTGTAAAGTCGCCAGAGTGGAAGAGTGTTATTTCAAACCCGCCATTCATTTTGCTGGCATCCTTCAGCGTAGAAACGTTTACGTCGTAGCTGACACCGAGTGCCAGCTTGTTGTATTTTATCCGAACTACGGGAATTGCCGCATCGCCATAACGATAAAAAGCGCCGCCGGTGAGTGTGAACGATTTGCCTTCGGTCAGCGCGCGGGTCCAACTTACGAGGCCGCCGGCAACAATTTCTTTATATGTACCCTGCATAGCTGCATTGACCTGCAACTGTACCAATACATCCTCGGTAACACCCATCCCCATAGCAGCGTTGGCATTAAAGCGCATGTTCTGGGTTACCCCTTCGACCTGGTAATAGGAAAATTTGGGCTGTGTGAAGTGATAGCCCGATACACCAATGACATAGGTAACATTATTGGCATCGCCTGCACTGGTGTTGTAGTTGATACCGGCACCCAGATCCCAGAACGACATTTTGGCGTTTGGGATGTTCTCGAGCGAGGGAAGATTCATATCGAATCTGCCGCCCTGAAACTGGTTGTTGAAGGTGGCCTTGGAAGGGTCGAAACTGTATTGCAAATGGCCACCGGTAAAGCCTACAGAGAGGTATGAATTGTGGTCTACATTCATGCACTTATTGTAGTTGACCGCGGGATAAATGCCTGTGATGCGCTGATCAATGCTGCCTGCCTTGTCTGAAAAGCCGAGTACGCCAAAACTGAAAAAGTCATTGGACATCTCGCTGATAGCCACCCTGCCCTCACCGCTCACAAGTTTCGTCTCGAAAGGGTGGCTGATGGTACTCCACTGATTGCGATAATACACCCCTATCTTGTAATCGTCTGAAAAAACACCGGTCAGAGCCGGATTACGGAGTATGGATGTTTCGTAAAACTGAGAAAAGTGAATATCGGCCTGGGCATGTGCCTGCCCGGCACCTACCAGCAAAGACCACCCCACCAGCAGCACTGCAGCCAGCCGGCAAACCGGACTATTCTGCTCCTTTCTACACAATCGAAATATTTTCATGACAGCACATTTACCTGATTATAGTTACGTCTCCTTTTATAGTTATTTCTTCACCCGTATAGCAAAGTGCTTCCATTATGTAAACATACACATCCGGATGCGGAATATCTCCCTTGTAGGTTCCATCCCATGCACTGGCGACATCGTTGAGGTTTATCCCTTCGCGCTCGAACAGCATTTCGCCCCAGCGGTTGTAAATACGGAAAGTACGAATAACTTTCACACCAATACCTCTTGGATAAAAGACATCGTTCTGTCCGTCGCCGTTTGGTGTAAAGGCATTAGGAATGAATATCTGACTATTGTCGCAGAATAGTTTTATGGTTACCGAGTCTGAAGATCTGCAGCCATGTGGCGAAACCACATCCACATTGTAGGTGGTCATTACGGTCATGCTGGCAACAGGGTTGGGGCAATCTATGCAACTAAGCGTTTCGGACGGCGACCACATGTAGCTGGCAATGTCGGTACCGGTAGCATTGAGCTGGGCAGTAGAGCCCGCTACCAGACGCTGGTCCGGGCCTGCATCAACAGACGGTATCGGGTAAATCGTCACTAGTACGGTGTTGGTATCTGCGATACAGCCTGCGAGTTTTGCAACCACTGTGTACAGGGTTGTGTAGTTGGGCGTAGCGATTGGATTGTAGATGGTAGGATTATTGAGCCCGGTAGAGGGGATCCATAAATAGGTAGTACCACCCGTATCGAACAGCTGTACAGAAACACCCTGACATACGGCAGTGTCGCCCCAGGCTCTGCTATCGGTATGTGTGCGGAGACCCACGGTAACGGTAGCCGTATCTATGCAGCCATTTTTGTCGGCGCCGGTGACTGTATAAGTCGTTACCACAGTTGGGGTTGCATTGGTTGGGTTGCAGGCGGTGCAGCTGAGTGTCGATGGCGGGTCCCAGGTATAAGTGAGGGCACCATAGCCGAAAAGCGTAGCCGGATCGCCCACACAAACAATCGTATCTGGACTGGCAGTAACTATGGGCGGCGGGTCTATTATTATATCTCCGGTTGCAATACCTACACAACCCCAGCCATTGGTTACTTTCAGAATTATGGGGTAGGTTCCGGGAGTGTTGATGGTATGAGCGGGTGATGTAAGCGTGCTGGTGAGGCCGTCGTAAGTCCAGTCCCAGTTGGTGATAGGCGACCAGTAGGTGCTGGAAGAGTCTATGAGATTAAACTCCATGCCTATACAAACGGGATTGGGGAATGTGGTAAACTTAGGGAAAACGGCATCGACCTTGATTGTATCTAGTCCTACACTTGATGCCTGGCAGCCGGAATTATCGCTGAGGAGCAACTTGGGAACATAGGCACCAGGAGTGGTGTAAGTATGGGATATCGTGTCGAGATAAGAGGTTGTACTGGTAACCCCGTCTGAGAAGTCCCAGGTGATGAAGGGCACATTGCTGAGGGTGGCTACAAAATGCACCGTAAGCGGCGCGCAGCCCTGCAAGGGTGAATAGGAGAAGGCCCCGGCATAGCCAAATATGTTTACATAACGTTCCATGGTGTCCTTACAGCCATGTACGTTTGTGGCTATCAGCTGGACTGTATACAAGTTGGGTACGATGTATAAATTGGATGGGTTGGTTACAATCGAGAATGAGCCATCGCCCAGATCCCAGTTGTATGTTGTAGCTCCTGTGCTGGTATTGGTGAAGTTCACCGTAAGTGGTGGGCAAACAGATACCGAATCACTCATTGTAAAATTGGCAGCAGGGCGTGTAACATTGATGTATGCCGTGTATGTAGTGTCGTCGGTACAGCCGTGGGTGTCAGTGATGGTCAGCTTTACGTTGTAGGAGCCCACTGCACTATATGTATGCGAGGGCGAGGCAAGTGTTGACGAGCCACCATCGCCGAAGTCCCAGATCGATGAGGCCAGACTGGGTGTGGTATTGGTGAAGGTAACCGGTGCCCCAATGCATGGATAGATGTTGCTTGCCACAAAAGAAGCAACAGGCTTGTACACAGTGACCGTTCGGGGGAAGGAGTCGACGCAGCCGATATTATCTGTAACCCTGTGCCACACAGTGAAAGAGCCCGCTGTATTGTAAACATGCGATACAGGGTTTCCGCTGGCGCTGGTAGCATCGCCGAAACGCCAGAAATGTGCAGCCAGTGATGTACCTGAAACCGCGGTGCTGGCATCGGTAAACGTGACATTAAGTGGTGCACAACCGGTGAGTGGTGTAGCATTAAAATTCACATTGGGCGAGCCGACGCGAATGTAGTTGGGCTTGTGGATGGTATCGAGACAACCATTCACATTGCGAATGACGAGACTAACAGAATGGTATCCGGTATCGGTAAAAGCTGAGAAGTTTCGTATGTAAGTAGTGTTGGTAGCCCCCGGAACGGTGACACCATCGAGTCGCCAGTAATAATTGGTTACATATCCGGGCAGTGTGGTGGTAGAGGTAAAAGTAATGGACTGCCCCCTGCAAATAGCCGTGCTGCTGGCAGTGAAGTCGGGAATGGGCCCAGCCAGTATAATGGTTTTGAAAGCAGTATCGCGGCATCCGCTGGCTGCATTATAGGTGGCAAGCCGCACCACATACGTACCCGTAGCCGGATAGTTATGTATCGGGTCATCGAGCGTTGATGTGTTACCATCTCCAAAAATCCATTCGTGCGAATCATCGCCGAGGGATAGGTTTGTGAATTTCACCCTTGTGCGCGGTGAACAATAAATGCTGTCGCCGATGATGGATTTGGGTGAATCGATCGTGATGTAATCCGTAATGGTATATGGTAATCCCGGACAACCTCTATAATAAGGTGTAACAGTTACGTCAAATATACCCGGAACAGTGTATACATGTGCAACCGGCATGGGCGGCGCCGAGGTATCATATATGATACCGCCAGCATCGCCAAAATTCCAGTGGTATTCATCTACCGGGCCATTGACAATTGTTACTGTAAATATGATGGGGGTATGTGCACCATAACATGCGCGGAGGGGCGAGGCAGTAAATGTAACCTCCGGAGGTTCGCCCACCTCAATTACCACTACGTCTGTTACGGGGCATCCATTGGCGGTTACGGCATTTACAGTTGCGGTGTAAATACCGACGGCAGTATAGGTGTGGGTTGGTGTGGCACCCGACCCGGGAGCAGCGCCATCACCGAAATCCCAGGACCAGGTAGTAATTGGTAAGGGGTAGGGATATGTGCCCGGTGCAGGAATATGCGTATACGCATTTCCGCCAAAAGTTACAGTGAGGGGAACACAGCCTTCGTCGGGCGAACCAAACGCCTGAAAGTCGAGGTCATAGAGTGTATCTGTTTTGGTTACGGTATCGCGGCATCCCGTCAGCGGGTTCACCTCTATCATCCGTATGGTTTTAATACCATTGGTGCCGTAAGTATGTGTTACCGGATTTCCGGTTAGTGTCACACCGCCTTCGAGCAGCCATGTATACAGTGTGCCGGCCGGGCCGGTACCGGTATAGGTAATCGATTCGGGTGCGGGACATGGATGCACCGGAGCTATTGTGAAATCGGAGGATGGACCAGGTAAGATCACAATGGTATGTGCAACACTGTGTGAACAGGGTGGATTGGTGATGGTAAGCGTTACCGTATAGGTGCCGGGTGCTGAGTAGGTGTGGGTGCCATGGTAGGCAGAAGATATGCCGCCGTCGCCAAATGTCCAGGAAGTGCCTGTGTGAGGTGTGCTGGTATTGGTGAATGTAACCGGTGCAAAAACACATGCTGTATCCGGATGGGTAAAAGAAGCTGCGATCGTACCAATGTTCACACCTCGGGTTGTAGTGCTGGTACAGCCGTTACCATCGGTAACGGTAAGTGTCATTGTATAAAAGCCGGTGGCGGTGTAGGTGTGCGATGGGGATGGGCCGGTGCCGGTGCCGCCGTCGCCAAAACCCCAGGAATAACTGATGGGGCTTACACCGGAGGAAGATGTACCGGAAAATGAAATAGTTGCCGGCGGATTGCAAGCTCCGGAAGGACCGGTGATAATCGCAACGGGTGGAACGGAAACCTCAACAAACAAAGTGCGAACCAGCGATGCAACACAGTTAGTTGTAGTATTTGTGACGTATAAAGTAGTTGTGTAATGCCCGGGTGCACCATAGGAATGGGATACCGGAGATCCGGAATCTGTACCACCGTCGCCAAAAGCCCAGGTGTAGGTCATGGCTCCTGCTGCGCCGGGTGTACTGGTACTTGTAAATGTGACGGGTGTACCGGGACAAACCGTGGTATCGCTGGCAACAAAACTCACAGTAGGTGGCGGAAATACCGTTATGGTCATGGTGTGCGTACTCACAGACGAGCCATTTGTTGCTGTAAGTGTAACCAGATGCGTACCGGGTGTTGTAAAACTTGTAGATGGGTTGGTATAAATGGATGAACCGGTAGTGCCAAAAGTCCATGAATAGGTTGTACCTGCCGGACCCGTGGTAGTATTGGTGAAACTAACCAGCAATGGAGCGCAACCAGAGGTGGTGCTGGCTGTAAATCCGGCTGTTAGTTGCGCATGCGCGATATTGCCGGCAAGCAACAACAACAGAAAAAATAAAATCCGGGGGTATGGTTTCATTGTATTCAGTATTAAATTATTCATTTAAATGAGTAGAAACTAAAGATAACAATCTTTTACAAATTGTTGCCGTCATACTTCGCAAGTGCGCATATTTTTTAATATCTGCATTTAAACTGCCGATAAATGATGTTTTTATAAATTGGTTTTGTTCGCTTCTATCCGCTTTTTTTTTCGTTTCGGTCTCAACATTTTTTCTGTGTCCGCATTTATTACAACAAGCACAACCACCTGTTTCTTGTTTTGTAACCCATTCTGAAACCGATCTCACTTTCCATTGGGCAACGTTGGCTGATGAAAAAGGATATCGGAGTAAAATCCAATATCCTTTTTCATATCTCTGCCTATCATAGTCTATTTGATAATTGTTACATCACCTTTGATTGATATGTCCTCCCCGGTATAGCAGACCGCCTCTATAACATAAACATATACATCCGGGTGCGGACTATCGCCTTTGTAAGTACCGTCCCATGCATTTGCAGCATCATTCAGGCTTATCCCTTCCCGCTCAAACAACATTTCGCCCCATCTGTTATAAATCCTGAATGTCTTGATCACTTTCACACCGATACCACGGGGATAAAACACGTCATTCTGCCCGTCGCCGTTGGGCGTAAAGGCATTGGGCACAAAAACCTGGCTGTTGTCGCAGTACAATAGGATTTTGACCGAGTCTGACGATTTGCACCCCCGATCTGACGTCACATCCACATTGTAAGTAGTCATTACAGTCATACTCGCTACCGGATTATAGCAGTCGGTACAATTCAGCGTTTCGCCCGGCCACCATTTATAAGTTGCGATATCGGTACCGGTTGCCTGCAGTTGAGCAGTAGAGCCCGCCAACAGACGCTGATCGGGTCCTGCATCCACAGTAGGCAATGGCCATATCACTAATGTTACATAGTTGGTATCCGGAATACAGCCACCCAGCCGTGCTATCACAGTATAAATTACTGTATAAGGAGGTGTAGCAATTGGGTCGGAGATCGTGTTACTGCTGAGCCCGGTAGGCGGCAGCCAGAGGTAGGTGTGCCCTCCTGTGTCATACAACTTCACCGGTGTTCCGGCACAAACAGCAGTATCACCCCAGGCATTGCTTATGGTATGTGTGCGCAAGCCCACTGTTACTGTTGCAGAATCTTTACATCCATTGTGATCAGTACCCATAACTGTGTAGGTGGTAATCACTGCCGGTGTGGCGTTTGTGGGATTGCATGCGGTACAACTCAATGTTGCCGGAGGTGTCCATGTGTAAGTCTGTGCGCCATAACCGGTAAGCACTGCCGGGTCGCCAACGCACACTATGGTATCGGGGCTAGCTGTTACATCAGGTGGCGGGTCTACGACAATGTCTTTTGTCATGGTACCAATACATCCCCAACCATTCACCACCAGTAACGTAATAGGGTACGTACCCGGTGTATTGATGGTGTGCGTTGGTGCCTGCAGATTGCTGGTATTGCCGTCGTAAGTCCAGGTCCAGGTGGTAATGGGTGACCAGTAAGTTGTTGAAGAGTCTGTGAAGGTGAACTCTACACCAATACAAACCGGGCTTGGCGCTGTTGTGAATTTAGTATTTACGGCATCTACTTTAATGGTATCAATGCCCACGCTAGAGGTCTGACATCCGGTATTATCGCTCAGTACAAGCTTTGGTACATAAGCGCCGGGAGTAGAGTAGATGTGTGTGATGGTATCGGAGTAAGTAACTGACGCGGTACTGCCATCAGAAAAGTCCCAGGTGATATTGGGCACATTGCTGAGCGTGGCAACAAAATGCACTGCAAGCGGGGAGCACCCCTGTAATGGGGTATACGTAAAGGCTCCGGCATAACCGAAAATGTTTACTGGCTTGGAAAGTGTATCCTTGCAGCCATATACGCTGGTGGCTATCAGGCGTACATTATACAATCCGGACAATACATACAGATTGCTTGGAGATGGTGCCGTTGAAAATCCGCCGTCGCCAAAAGCCCAGTCATACGTTGTAGCTCCGGTGGTGGTATTGGTAAAGTTGACCAGCAGCGGCGGACAAACAGATGCCGAGTCGCTCATCGTAAAATTGGCATTCGGTACTGCAACATTGATATACGATATGTAAGTAACCTCATTAGTACATCCATTTCCATCAGTAACCGTCAACTTCACAGAATATGTTCCATAAGTGCTATAAGTATGTACCGGCGATGTTGTTGTGGATGTATTACCGTCGCCAAAATCCCAGACACTACTTACTATACCGCCGGTAGAAGTATTGGTAAATGTAATAGGAATATTGAGGCAGGGGTGGGTATTGCTGGCACTGAATGATGCGACAGGATCAAACACTGTGATATATGCCGGTTTTACGACTGTATCTTTACATCCTATATTATCGGTTACGATCTCTGTAACAGTGAATGTGCCGCCAACAGTGTAGGTATGAGATATTGCCGTTGTACCCACTGTTGCGACTGCACCATCTCCGAATGCCCATTCGTATGTAGACAGGGATGTACCAGTAGCTGCACTGCTGCCATCGGTAAATAGAACGGTGAGCGGTTTGCAACCGGAAACAGGAGAGCCGGTGAAATTTGGTGTTGGCTTACCTACCAGAATGTAGTTGTTTTTTACAACACTGTCGATACAGCCGTTCTGATCGGTGATCTGCAATTTTATTGTGTGCCAGCCCGGAACATAAAATGTGTCTGTGAATGCGGGCGTATTGTTTACACCAAAACCATCGATAGACCAGGCGTAGGTACCGGGTACACTTCCCGTATATGACGATAAAAATGTGACTGACTCATATTTGCAGATAACCGTATCGCTGGCAGTAAAATTGGGAACTGCCGGAATGAGATTAATAGAAAAAAAGTCTGTGTCCCTGCAACCACTTGCTGCATTGTAAGTAGCCAATGTGACATTATATGTTGTCAGTGCCGGGTAGTCATGTATCGGGTTATCGGCAGTGGAGGTAAATCCATCTCCGAAAATCCAGAGATGTGTATCATCTCCGAGCGAGCTATCTCCGAATACAACCCTGTTTCGCGGGTTGCAGAGCACATCGGCAGCGATGATCGCCATTGGCGAATCGACCGTGACATAATCTGTTATTGAATACGGAGCGCCGGGACATCCCCGGTAATATGGTATAACCTCGACGGTGAAAAAGCCCGGAAGTAAAAAAGTATGCGTTACATAGGCACTGGCCGGGCTATCAATCATACCACCACCATCTCCGAAATCCCAGCGATATTCGTCAACCGGCCCAACCGTTATAGTAGGGGTAAAAGTAACCGGTATATGATCTCCATAGCAAACGTGCAACGGCGCTCCCGTGAAAATTACCTGAGGCGGTGCACCCACCTGTATCCAAACTGTGTCTGTAGTGGTACAGCCATTGGCCGTAGTTATTGTCACAGTAGCAGTGTATATACCAACCAGTGTATATGTATGTGATGGTGTGGCCCCTGAAACCGGTGCAGAACCGTCTCCAAAATCCCAGGACCATGATGTGACCGGCTGCGGATAGGGTGCCTGTAAGCCCGTGGGCACTGTTGTAATCGCGTTGCCGCTAAAAGATACTGTCAATGGCACACAGCCCTCAAAAGGTGTGCCGCGGGCTTCCAGTATCAGGTTGTATATGGTATCTGTTTTGCTTACTGTATCACGGCAACCTGTCACCGGGTCTGTGGCGATCATGGTGATCGTTTTGACACCGTTGGACCCATAAGTGTAAGATGCGGGGCTGCCGGTACCCGGAGCACCGTTAAACGACCAGCTGTACAACGTACCTGCAGGACCCGTGCCGGTATGTGTTACGGATACCGGGGCAGGACAGGGGATGGTTGGTGAAATTGTGAAGTTGGCACCGGGGCCAGGCGTAATAGTAATTGGGTGCGTAACTGTCTGCGTACACGGTCCATTGGTGATGGTAAGTGTTACAGTATAGGTACCAGGCGATGAATAGGCATGTGTTCCATTGACGGTTGTGGTGGTGGGGCTACCGTCTCCAAAATTCCATGTTCTGGTAATATGTGTAGAGCTGGTATTCGTGAATGTGACATTAGCAAAAACACAAGCAGTAGTTGGCCCTGTAAAAGCAGCGTTTATAACACCCACGTATACATAAGCCAGCCGGGTGACACTATCCATACAGCCGTTGCCATCTGTTGCGATCAGTTTTACATTGTAGCTGCCGGGTGTGGTATAATTATGTGAAGGCGATGTAGCCGATGAGGTGCCGGCATCGCCAAACGACCATGCATAAGTCATGGGAGCGGTGCCGGTAGTAAAATTGGTAAATGTAACGTTGCCCGGGGGATTGCATATGACAACAGGGGTGGCGTTAAAGTTTACCAGTGGGGGGTTGAGCACCTGAATGTGCATTGACTTGGTAAGCGACGCAGTACAGCCTTGTGCATTAGTAACAAATAATGTAACGGTATAACCACCCGGTGCGGAATAGCTATGTGTGGGCGATGCGCTTGCAGATGTGCCGCCATCTCCGAAATTCCAGCTGTAGGTGAGCGGACCGGGAGTGCCGCCGCTGGTGCTGGTACTAGTAAAAGTGACTGGCGCACCGGGACATAATGTGGTATCGCTGGTAGTAAAACTGACCACCGGTGGCGGGTACACCGTTATTGTCATAGAGTATGTGCTGGTAGACGCGCCGTTGGTTGCGGTAAGTGTTACAAGGTGGGTGCCCGGGGTGGTGAAGCTGGTAGAAGGATTGGTAAATACAGATGAGCCTGTGGTACCAAACGTCCATAAAAATGTTGTGCCGGCCATTGGTGTGGTAGTATTGGTAAAACTAACCACGAGCGGAGCACAACCCGAAGTTGGGCTTGCCGTAAATCCGGCTGTTAGCTGTGCGGTTACAATGCCTGCTGAAAACATTGCAACGAACAGTAACAGTACTAGTTTAAATGGCCTCATGTGAAGTATATTTCTAATTTGTTAACAGGGATTTTCAGTAATGTGTAATAACCTTCTGTTAAAAAGACGTGAAATCTGTATGTTTCGTTGGGATAATAGTAAAATCTATATGAAAATAAATTTTGACTATGTATTGTATGTTGGCTACCTGATGATTGTTACGTCGCCTTTTATCATCACGGGTTGGCCCGTTGAGCACACAGCATCTACAACATATACATAAACATCTGGTATGGGCCTGTCGCCGAGGTAAGAACCATCCCATGAATTTGCAGCGTCATTTACCTGAATATTGGTTCGTTCGAACAGTAATTCTCCCCACCGGTTATAAATACGGAACGACTTGATTAAAGACAGCCCGGCACCCCTGGGATAGAAGACATCATTTTCTCCATCTCCATTGGGCGTAAATGCATTGGGCAGAAATGCCTGCCGGCTATTACAAAACAGAAATAAGGTTACCGAATCAGATGCTTTACATCCATAAGGCGATGTTACCGTCACAACAAATGTGGTGGTAACAGATATATCGGCCTTGGGATTGAAACAGTCGTCGCAACTCAGACCTGCTGCGGGAGACCATGCAAAAGCTGCAATGTCCCGACCCGATGCTTCGAGCTGATAAATGGTACCGGCCATCACCTCCTGATCTCTGCCGGCATTGACAGTTGGTACAGGGAACACCTCTACTTTTACGTAATCGGTATCCGGTATGCATCCACCCAACTGCGCGATTACCGTATAGCTGGTTGTGGAAGCGGGAGATGCAATGGGGTCGGAAATGGTGCTGCTGCTGAGCCCATATGCGGGAATCCAGGTGTATTTGCTGCCACCGGTATCGTAAAGCGGTACGGAGTACCCTAGGCACATTGCAGTGTCTGACCAAGCATTGCTGAATGTATGTGTACGCACACCCACTTTTACATCGGCAGTGTCTTTGCATCCATACTGATCGGTACCTATTACAGTATAGGTAGACGCAACGGACGGTGTGGCAGGTGCCGGATTGCAGATAATACACGCCAGCGCGCCGGGGGGACCCCATGCATAGGTCTGCGCACCATAGCCTGTGAGCATTGCGGGGTCGCCCACGCATACTACGGTATCTGCACTGGTGGAAATAACCGGCAGTGGGTGCACAATAATATCATCTGTGAGTATAGCAGTGCACCCCCAGGCATTGGATACCTGCAATGTAACGGGATAATTACCCACGGTATTGATCAGATAGGAAGGAGAGTCAATAGAGGTCGTTATTCCATTATAAGTCCATGTGCGGCTGTTGACCGGCATCCAGTAAAAAGTAGACGTGTCTACTATCTGGAAAGGAATACCAAGGCAAGCTGATGGCCATGCATAAAACTTAGCCGTGATACCGTCGACTTTTATTGTATCTAATCCGGATGTAGAGTTCTGGCATCCGGTGTTGTCGCTAAGAATCAACTTGGGAACGTACCCACCGGGTATGGTATATACATGAGAGGCTGTGTCGACGCCAGACAGCGTACTCGTGGTGCCATCGCCGAAATCCCAAATAATATGTGGAACATTGACAATAGCGGCATGAAAACCTACCGTAAGCGGGGCGCAACCGGTAAGTGGAGAATAAGTAAGCGCACCGGCATAGCCGTAAATATTCAGACTTCTGCTGGCGGTATCTGTGCAGCCCCAGGCATCTGTGGCGATAAGCTTGATGATAAAGTAACCCGGAGAAAAGTAAATATTTCCGGGAGAATGTAATGCAGACACATTGCCATCGCCAAAAGACCAGCTATAGGTTGTGGCTCCAGTCGTGGTATTGGGGAAATTGACCAGCAATGGTGAGCAAACAGAAAAAGAATCACTCAACCCAAAAGCAGCGTTGGGCTTGGAAACGTTTATGTAGTTGACATACGTAGCGGTATCGGTGCAGCCATGGGCGTCAGTAACGGCCAGGCGCACGGTGTATGCACCGTTTGCGGTATAAGTATGTACCGGCGACGTTAATGCAGATGTACCGCCATCGCCAAATATCCAGAAAGAGCTAATGATACCGACAGATGTGTTATTAAAAGTGATCGGCACATTTGCACATGGGTGTACATTGGAGGCCGTGAAGACCGGATTGGGTTTGTACACCACTACCAGCGATGGCTGAGTGAGTGTATCCATGCAGCCAATGGCGTCTGTAACGATCTCTGTGACGGTATAGGTACCGGGGTTGGTGTACGTATGCGTGGTAACCGGTGTGCCCACTGTGGCTGTACCACCATCGCCAAAGTTCCAGTAAAAGCCAGTGAGCGCTACTCCGGGCACATCGGTGCTGGCATCGGTAAAGGTCACGGTCAATGGCCAGCAACCCGGTACCGGCGCCGCTGTGAAAGCAGCCACAGGTCTTCCGATCGTTATATAGTTGACTTTGATGACGGTATCCAGGCACTCGTGAAAGTTCTCATACACCAGCATTATGGTATATAGCCCGGCAACATTAAATGTGTCCGTGAGTGTCGACTGGTTTTTCCAGGGCTTTGTAACCCCATTTACATACCATCGGTAGCTCAAAACGCTGCCGCCGAAAACGGTCGTGGTAAAGTTGACTATGCCTCCTTCGCATAGTGTTGTATCATCCGCAGTAAAATCTACGACGGGGCTCACCAGATCTATTACCCACAATGAAGTATCTCTGCAGCCACTGGCGACATTGTATGTTGCCAGCGAAACGGTGTACGTGCCGATTGATGGATAATCATGTACCGGGTGGTCGAGGGTGGAGGTTGTTCCATCGCCAAACATCCAGAGGTGGGAGTCTGCACCCATAGAGCTATCGAAAAACGCTACCCGGGTAGGCGTGTCGCAGGTATAGCGAAAGTCAATGATTGATTTGGGTGAATCAACTGTAATATAGTTCGTACGGATAACCGGCAGCCCCGGGCACCCATTGTGAAAAGGGGTAACGGTGACGGTGAATATACCGGGCAGCAGGTAGGTGTGTGATGTGCCGGGAGTGGTTGTTACCAGACCATAATCACCAAACGACCATTCGTAGGTAGAAACCGGTCCTGAAATGACTGTTGCCCAAAAATCTACATGGTCGCCAAAACAGATGTGTGTAGGTGTGGCGGTGAATGTAATAACGGGTGGTGTTCCTACCGATATCGTTGTTGTATCTGTGACCACACAGCCATTATCGGTTATGGCTGACACAAATGCTGTATAAATGCCCACGGCTGTATAAGTATGGGTAGGTGTGTCGATACCACTCACTACAGGTGACCCGTCGCCAAAATCCCAGGTAAAGCCTGAAACAGTATGCGGATAAAAGTTCATGACTGAGTCCGGTTCGTAAGTAAGCGCCATTGACGAGAAGTCTACTTCCAGTGGCACACAACCTTCGTGCGGAGTAGGTATAGCGAGAAAAACAATGCCATATATGGTATCGGTTTTTGTGACTGTGTCCTGACAACCGGAAATGTCTGTTACAATCATCTTGATAGTTTTGACACCATTGGTACTGTAGGTGTGTGTACCAGTGGTGCCGGTGCCGGTGGCGCCACCTTCGTAGGTCCAGGTTACAGTACTTCCCGGGGGTGCGGCCGACAGGTAGCTGACCGTGACGGGGGCAGGACATGGATGAACTGGTGAAAAAGCAAAATCGGTAACCGGCTGCGGCAGCACAGTGATAGTTTGTGTTTCCACATCCACACATGGGCCATTGACGATCGTAAGTGTCACCGTGTATGTTCCGTCCGTAGTATAAATATGGTTTCCATTGAAGGTCGTATCAGTGGCACTGCCATCGCCATAATTCCAGGTACGTGTGGCATGTACACTGCTGGTGTTGGTGAAAGTAACACCTGAATACACGCACGCTGTTGCGGGATAAGTAAAGGCAGCATTCATAGCCCCGGCAAATACATAGGATGGCCGAATCAGGCTGTCTTTACAGCCATTGCCATCAGTGGCTACCAGTTTTACCGTATATACACCCGGCAATGTGTAGGTGTAGGGTGGCGCGGTCAGGGCTGAGGTAATTCCCGGCTCAAACGTCCACAAATAACTTAGTGGAGGTGTACCGGTAGTGCTATTGGCAAAGGTGACCGTACCAGGCACATTGCATATAGACAATGGAGATCCGGTAAACACGACAGCCGGTGGTGTATACACCCGTAAATACCCTGATCTGGTGAGCGTGCGTACACAGCCCTGGCTGTTGGTAACAGACAGGCTTACATTGTACAGTCCGGGAGTGGCATACACATGTGAGGGATTAACAGCAGTAGAGGTAAACCCGTCGCCAAAATTCCAGAGATAAGTCATAGGGCCTGGAACACTGCTGGAACTAGTAGTGGAAAACAATACTGATGCACCCGGACATACAGCCGTATCATCGGCTATGAGATTAACTGTAGGGGCTGGGTGAACGGTGATCACCATAGTTGACACACTCGATGCTGACCCATTGTAAGCAGTAAGCGTAACAGTATAGGTGCCTACTGCGAGATAACTGGTAGACGGGTTGGTAACAGGCGTAATGATACTGTTACCCAGATTCCAGGAATAACTGGTGGCACCGGTGGATGTATTGGTAAAATGAACCACATGCGGCGAACAGCCCGCTGCGAAATCAGCCGTAAAACCAGCCGTCGCCTGACCGGTTGCCACAGTAGAAACGAAAAACAAAAAGAATAGGTATATGTACCGCATAAAGTGGCGTCAGGTACATAAAGTTAATAATATTCTCAGAAAACAAATATATTTCTGACAAAAAACAACAGATAGTGTGTTTTTTTGTTTTTGTCTATTGGGGTGTTTCCCAGCGATTTGCTCCGCAAACCCGAAAAATATGGCTGCAATCAGCCGAAAAGATTGTCGAGCTCGTCTTTGCGCAGCATGACGAAAGTTTTTCTGCCATCCGGTGTAAGGTCGGGTTGGGTGCATGCAAAAAGTTCGTCTATGAGTGCATCCTGTCCTTCAGGCTGATAAATAGCCTGAATATTTGAAGAAAGGCGTTTTGCCATACCTGCGAGTATCGTTTCTGTGCGCCTGGACACGGCGTCGGGCGATTCGTGTCTGAGCAACTCCACCACCTCGTCAATTACATTTTTTTCTTCTCCTGCCTGCAAGCCGGGTGGCACACCTTGTACCGCAAAGGTGTTCTTACCCAACGGACTTACATCAAAACCCATACGCACAAGATCGGGAATGGCCTCCTGCAGCAGCAAAGCGTCTGCTGCAGCCAGCTCATACGACTCCGGAAACAACACTCTTTGTGAGGGTGCGGCTTCATTATTCCACTCGCGCAGCAGTCGTTCATAACAGATACGCTCCTGTGCCCGGCGAATGTGAATCAGCATCATGCCCGACTTTACGGTTGTTGCCAGCCAGGTTCCCTGCACGATCATCTTTGCCGCCTTGCCCTTACCTTCAGACATACTGCCCGTAAGCAGGGTTTGCTGTGGAGCAGGTTCCTCCCGGCCAGGCAATGGTGGTATTGTGCCGGTATTGATTGCCGCAGGAGTATTTGCGATCTCATACAATTCCTTCCAGTGTTTCAGGCTGTCGTTGCGCTCTATCGCGTGGGCTTGCCCACTGTCGCTAAATGTATTGAACAGGTAGCCCTTTTGTGTTTCTTCCCGTTGTTTTTGGGTAAACGGCAGGCGCACGGCGTCCATTTGCTGTATTTCCGGATTCAGTGTAAAATCGAGCGAGGGTGCGATGTTGTAACGGGCCAGCGAATGTTTGATTGCGGCGATCAGGTAAGTATACATAAGCCGGTCGTCTTCAAACTTCACTTCCTGCTTCGTAGGGTGAACGTTGACATCCACCCTGGCGGGGTCTACCTCGAGAAATAATACGTAAAAGGGGAACGACTCTTTTTCGATAAGCCCTTCATAAGCCTGTACTACGGCATGATTGAGGTATGCATTGCGAATGAAGCGTCCATTTATGAAAAAATACTGCATTCCACGGGTGCGGGTGCTCGCCTGGGGCTTACCTACAAATCCATAGATATTGAGCAGATCAGTCTTCTGTTCTACCGGCACCAGGTTTTTCTCGTAATTGTTGCCCAGCAACCCCATGATACGGGTTTTCAGATTGTCGGGATCCAATCTGTGCTGTTCTACGCCATTGTTCCAAAACCTGAAACCAATCTCCGGGTGGGCCAGTGCGATACGGGTAAACTCATCAAGAATATTGCGTAGCTCGGTTGTACCGCTTTTCAGGAAGTTGCGCCGGGCAGGCACATTGTAAAAAAGATTTTTGACCATTATGGTCGTACCGGGATTGATGGCACAGGGCTCCTGCAATTTCACATCAGAACCCTCTATCAAAATGCGTGTACCTGTTTCTGTCACTGCCTGGCGGGTCTTCATTTCTACCTGAGCCACAGCCGCTATCGAAGCCAGCGCCTCGCCCCTGAAGCCCATGGTGCGTATCTTGAACAGGTCTTCGATACTGCGTATCTTGGACGTCGCATGCCGCTCAAAGCTCATACGGGCGTCGGTTGGGCTCATGCCTTTGCCGTTGTCTGTAACCTGTATCAGCTCTTTGCCGGCATCTTTTATGACCAGCTGTATATCAGTAGCGCCTGCGTCTATGGCATTCTCCATCAGCTCTTTTACTGCCGATGCCGGACGCTGCACAACTTCTCCCGCCGCTATCTGGTTTGCTATATGCTCTGACAATAACTGTATTACATCCGCCACTATAAAAGGGGTTTTGGCTGCAAAGGTAAATGGTTGTACCGAGAGCGTAGCACGAATGCGGGGTAAATCGCTTTTGATGGTGCAACAACTGCGCCTTAATAATAATTTATCATTCCATATACCTGCATTTCCTAATTTTGCCCACCAACCAATTGCAAATACATTGACCACACAGGAATTTATAAGCGCCGCACTCAACGAAGATATCGCCACCGGCGACGTTTCTACTCTCGCCTGCATTCCTGCTGCTGCAAGGGGAAAAGCAATACTCAGAATTAAGGAAGACGGCATACTGGCTGGCGTACAGCTGGCACAGGATATATTTCATTTTATAGAACCCGGCGCTGAATTTACACTGTACAAGAAGGACGGTGACCAGGTGGCTTTTGGTGAGGTGGCTTTTGAGGTATCGGCAAGTGTGCATACCATCCTCAAAGCAGAACGGCTGGCACTGAACTGTATGCAACGTATGAGTGGTATTGCCACGCTTACACGCCGTTATGTGGACGCTATCAAAGAATTCAGGGCAGAAATACTGGATACCCGCAAGACCACACCACTGTTCCGCATGCACGAAAAAGATGCCGTGCGTATAGGTGGTGGCTGCAATCACCGCATGGGATTGTATGACATGGTCATGCTCAAAGACAATCATATCGATTTTTGTGGTGGCATTGAAAAAGCCATTGAGCAAACCAACAACTATCTGCGCACTACCGGTCAGGACTTGAAAATAGAGGTTGAAACCCGAAGCATAGACGATGTGCGCAGGGTGCTGGCAGTGGGCAATGTAGACCGCATCATGCTCGACAACTATACTCCGGATCAGATTGCTGAAGCCGTGGCACTTATAGCCGGCAAGTACGAAACTGAAGCATCGGGCGGCATAACACTGGAGAATATCCGCGAGTACGCCAAAACTAATGTCGACTATATATCTGTAGGAGCCATTACACACCATGCCGTAAGCATGGATCTCAGCCTCAAAGCACAGCTCTCGTGAGCAAAAAACATATAGTATTCATCGTAAACCCCAAATCGGGCGTTGAACGGCAAAAAGAAATCGATCTTGCTGTTTCAGGGCATCTCGACAACAAACACTTCTCGTACGAAATACTTATCACCCAGTATGCCAAACATGGCACCACGCTGGCACAGCAGGCGGCCATTGCAGGTGCGTATGCCGTTGTGGCGGTAGGCGGCGACGGATCGGTTAATGATATCGCACACGGGCTGGCAGGTACGGGTTGTATATTGGGCATTATCCCCAAGGGATCGGGAAATGGCCTTGCCCGAACCATAGGTTTGCCACTGGATGTAGCACAAGCTGTACAAGTAATCAATAGGGATAAAGTTGCGGCAATAGATGTGGGGTACGCCAACGATAAAATGTTCATCAGCAATGCAGGCGTGGCTTTTGACGCGCTTATATCCCGGAAGTTTGCAAAAAGTGAAAAACGGGGGCTGATGGTGTATAGCTGGCTGGTCACCAAGTACCTCTGGAGATATAAAACCTGGAATTTCGGTATCACCATCGATGGCAAAAAGGTAGATGAAAACGCATTTATGGTGATTGTAGCCAACGGAACTCAATTTGGCTACAACTTCCGGATAGCGCCCATGGCCGACTACACCGATGGGCTGCTCGATCTGATCATCATCCGTAAGTTTCCTAAAATTCTCGGGGGCATTATCGCATTCCGTGCAATGACGGGTACCATAGGCAAAAGCACCTATGTAAAGAGCTTCAAAGGCAGGGAGATCAAGGTGACACACCCGGCACTGAACCTTATGCAAACAGATGGCGACGCACACCCATGCAGCAATTCCATCGACTTCAGGATATTACAGGGTGCTCAGCGTGTATTTGTTCCCTAATATTGCGGACAATGTCGGTGTTGAGAAATTGCGCCCTTTTACTGTGCATTCTACTTTGTCTCATGGTTTCGTGCAGGCAGCGACACCACCACGTCAACCGGTCTTTCTATTACTGGAAAACAGCCTACAAACCCACCAATTTTGAGTTGGATGCGCTGCAACACCTCGCCATTCAGAAAATCTACATCCGCCTTTTCGATCTCGAATGGAATACCACCGCCCAAACAGTATACCCGCTGGCTGTGCTGCGTATGCGCCCCGTTGCAGACACAACAACTCAATTTGTGCCTGTTATCTTTATTACGCAGGCCACACTCTCCCACCTTCAACACAACACAGACAATATCGCAGCACGCATCAGCAGTCTGGCAGAGGTGGTGTGTAGCGAATCGGGTATACGGGCCGCAGAGTTGCAGATAGACTGTGACTGGACCGCAAATACGCGCGAGGCCTATTTTGCATTGCTCACCGCATTGAAAAAGCAGCCGTTTCTTGCCGGCAAAGAACTTTCATGTACCATCCGTATGCACCAGATTAAGTACACCACCAGCAGTGGTATCCCTCCGGTATCGCATGGGGTGCTGATGTGTTACAATATGGGCAACACCAGAAAGTATGGTGACCACAACTCGATACTGGATGTGGCAACAGCGCGAAAATATCTGGGTGGTACCGGCACTTACCCGCTACACCTCAACATAGCACTGCCCTTGTTTTCGTGGTCGGTACTTTTTCGGGAAAAACGGTTTGTTGGCATTCTCCGGGAGGTGACTCCTGAAATGATTGCCGGTAACAGTGCTTTTCTTAAGGCTTCCGGCAATTTATACCAGTGCCTGCGCGACACGGTCTGGAACGGGTATACTCTGCTCCGCAATGATATGGTGCGCACAGAAAGCACCACAGTAAGAGATCTGAATGAATTGGCAGGATATACTTCGGGGCTGTTACCAAATGACTCTGTGGATGTTATCTACTTTTCCTGCGATAGTCTAACTTTATCAAAATATTCTTTACATGATCTGGAAACGGTTTTTGATCATTACCGCTAGCGTACTGGTGGCCGCTGGTGCCATAAAACTGGTATGGGCCTGCGCCGATGGGCCAGACCCTTTCGAAAACGGGTCTTTCTTTCTCAGTTCGGTCAACGATCAACCTGCTTTCGATGCATTTTCCTACATGCCATATACTGTTTTCTATACAGACGGGTGGGATGCAGGAAGCGTCAATGCCGGCACCAATGCCAATATCGCTTCCTGGAACAAATATACCGGCACACAGGTTCCTGTAGCCGATATTGACAGCTTTGTGTACAAATTTGCAGCTGCAGACGTACACAACCTCTTTGAGCACATCCGCAAAGGCTACACACTGAAGGTGCCGGATAATGTTGCCTCAAATAAACTGACACAATGGTTCATAAAAAACAGAGATCATGAAGCAGCACTATACCTCGCATTTGCAAAAACCTGCGAACCCTATGCTGCGGCCATTGAATACAACTGGAACGACATTACCAACAAGTACGAGACTACCCGCCGCGACTCTGCAGCTATGCAGGAACTGGTACATGAGGGCATAAAACGGATAATGGCAGCAAATAATGCAGAAATAAAACTAAGATATGCGTATCAGTGCATGCGTATGGCCTTTTATAGTGGCGAATACGGGCAAACACAACTGCTGTTCAATACCCTGATCATTCCGTCAAAGCACAATCTGTACTACCGCTGCCTTTCGTTGCAGGCGGGTGCTCTGTTCAGAACCGGCGATAAAGCACGGGCCGCTTACCTGTATAGCCGGGTGTTTGATAGCAGCGACGAGCAGAAACAACAGGCGCATACCAGCTATCGCTGGGCAAATGGAAACAACATTGCGGCAGTATTGCCCCGTTGCCGCACAGCTCATGAGCAGGCTGTACTGTATGTTATGAATGCCTTGTATGATTTTGACGGAGATGCCAAAACCATATTCTCAGCCATGCGTACCGCATATAAGCTTGACCCCGGCGTTCGGGGTATAGATATAGCCATGACCCGCATCATCAACAAGCTGGAAATGGACATGGCACAACAGATCATTTTGCCCGGAGCAAAAAACAATGCACTCCTTACAGAGCTGAGCAACTTTGCCCGGCAGGCTGCACACGAGGCAAAAGCCGGTCGCCCGAGTTACTGGACACTGGCATCAGCCTACCTGGAACTGCTGAATGGCAACCTGACCGCCTGCAAAAAAGAGCTGGATGCTGCTGCCCGTACAAAAATGAGCCAGTCCGAACAAATGGTTCATTCTATTGTCACGTCACTGCACATCATCACCAGGGCGGGCAAGGTCACACCGGCAGCAGAGGCTGATATGCTGCCCTACCTGAAAACCATGGAGCAAAATGCTGCCGGCGCTACATCCAACAATCTTTACTGTGCCATGATGACCAAAATACTCTGCAGAGCCTACCTGCAGCAGCACGACTCAGCAAAAGCGCTGTTTTGTATCGCCAAATACTATTCGTCAATACCACGATACGGTACCTATTTCGAGAACATACAATACTGGGATATCGCCTGGGAGCTGCTGGAATCTATGTCGCCGGCACAAATTCAGCAGATCGCTTCTTACCGGGTCAGCAGTAGCAAATCATCTTTTGAAAACTGGCTCACCGATAATTCTGCGTATTTGCATGGTATCCTTTTCGAACTCAAGGGCACCAAACATCTGCGCAACCTGGAGTATGGTCTTGCTGTCGAGGCTTTTCAGCAGGTGCCAGACACGATGCTGAATAAAAAAATATTGCCCGACCCACTCGTCAGCCACATCAAAGAGAACAGCGAATGGAACCGCTCAGACAGATTAGTAACCTATAATAAGCTCACCCTTTCGCGCAAAATGAATGAGCTGAAACTTAAGGTAGATGCTGGTCCGGAAGATGGCAGAGCTGCTTACCAATATGCCAACGCATTGTACAGCATCAGCTACTATGGCAAAGCATTTGCTGCCTATACCTACTACCATAGCTCATCAGACGAAAAGGCGTATTATGTATCGAAGTACCGCAACGGAATGAATGCGGCTGACAAGGAGTATTACGGACTGGCACTTGCCGAAAAGTACTACAAACAGGCCTTAGAGCACAGTACTGATATTGAAGTGAAGGCACGGTGCCTGTTTATGGCGGCCAAATGCTGGCAGAAAAACTGCCCGTCACCCAACGACGACAGCTACTATTCCTGGGATGCCAACGAATATTACGTAAATGCATTGAAAAACCCCTACTTCCGTCAGTTGAAAACCGGGTATAGCGGCA
Organism: uncultured Bacteroidota bacterium; assembly: GCA_903824665.1. Lineage (GTDB taxonomy): Bacteria > Bacteroidota > Bacteroidia > Chitinophagales > Chitinophagaceae > Nemorincola. The sequence continues at coordinate 24,559 of CAIJXT010000001.1, forward strand.
CACGTTTGTATGGCGATGCCCTGGGCGGCTGCTCATACCTGCGCGACTATGTACGGAAAAGCAGATAGTACTAATGGGCGGCCGGTGTAAACGGCTGTACTTTATTCGTCAATGGTTTTACGTTGCGCAGATAAGCGTAAATGGCTTTCAGGTCTTCAGGGGTCATATTGCCATACATGGTCCATGGCATGAATGATACCGGCGCACCGGGCACCGCCGGCTGTGGCGTATAGCCGGGGGCAGCAAACGCCCTGAACCTTCCCACAAACATGTCCTCTGTCCAGTTGCCAATACCGGTTTGTGCATCGGGCGTAATGTTTGGTGTGCGCACCACAGAGCCATCAGGCATCTGGAAAGCCCTGCCGCCGCTAAATTCCAGCTCTTTGATGATCTGTCCCATTTTTTCTGGAGTATGGCATTCGTTGCAACCCGCGGCATTCACGAGGTAGGCGCCATAAGCAACCTTGTCTGCCGGATCGGGTTTCTTACCTGGTGTCGCTTTCGATGGTATCGTATTGATGATGATGTTCATCGGAAAGTCTGATACCGATTCCGGTACTTTATTTTCGATCGATGGTATTGTTCTCAGGTATGCGATAATGCTGTAAATATCTTCGGGATCCATGGTGGCATAGTGCGTATACGGCATCACCGGAAACATGGCACGCCCTTCTTTGGTGACACCCGTTGTGATCACCCGGTACAGTTCACCGTCTGTATACCTTGCGATACCTGCCGGGGTGATATTGCGGGAATAATATGCCCCCGGAAACCCGAACTTCTGATCAAATGTTTCGCCTCCCATTCCCAATGTGCCGGGAGTGAGTGGCCCTGAGAATTTGCTCCAGTCGCGCTTGGAGTGGCAATCCATACAGCTGGCGACACAGTTGGCCAGATAGTCGCCTCTTTTTACCCGCTCCGGCGTCTGCTCTACCTTGAGCTCCGGTGCATCACCTACATTGGGCAGCATGGTAGTAGCATACAATATGAGGCCTCCGATGGCAACTATAACGAACAGCAACAGGTATCCGACAATCTTCAATAGTTTTTTCATTTGTCATCTATTAAAATGGGTGAAGAATGATGCTACTAATTGCCGCCGGGCTGCTCAGATTTCGTTATGGCGTACCATAGATTGTCACGGGCGCTTGCAAGGTATAAAAAAAACAATACCTATGAAAATTCTCCGGTGAGGTCATAAATTTTCTGGATGTCCACCAGTATTTCGGTGAAATTCATATTCAGGTCTTTCAGTACGCCTGTTTTCAGGTCGAACACCCAGCCGTGTACCACGGGATATTTGTTGGCCAGGTAACTTTTTTGTACCACTGCTGTCTTGATCACATTGATGGCCTGCTCCTGAACATTCAACTCCACCAGCCGGTCATAGCGTTCACCTTCATTTGCTATGCTATCCAGTTCTGTCTGATGCAAACGGTAAACATCCCTAATATTGCGTAACCACGGGTTCAGTATACCCATATCCCTGGGGGTCATTGCTGCCTTTACACCACCGCAGTTGTAATGGCCGCAAATGATTATGTGCTTCACATGCAGGTTAGCAACAGCATAGTTGATCACAGACATTACATTCAGGTCTATGTTGGCCACCACATTGGCTACATTACGGTGCACAAAAACCTCTCCCGGATCCAGTCCCATTATTTCATTGGCCGGCACCCGGCTGTCTGAGCAACCAATATACAGGTATTCAGGTGTCTGGTCTTTTGCCAGTTTTTCAAAGAAGTCAGCATCTTTAGCTTTCATAGATGCGATCCATGTTTTGTTGTTTTCAAACAACTGGTCGTAGGTGGTCATGGCCTGTAAAGTTTAAAGCAATTATACATAATAAACCTTCTCTAAACAAGGTATAAAAGTTAATTTTGCACCCTCAAACAACTTGTGGATAATGAAATTGATAACTTTTTCCGATAACGGTCGTGAGCAACTGGGTTTCCTGGTCAACGATACAATTTATGGCACTACAGGTATCAGCAGCACCTTACCGGGTACAATGAAGGAGTTGCTGCAAAACTGGGAGCTGCACATTGACGCTATGAAAGCTGCAAACAGCGCGCTCATCAATGGCAAAACACCCGGTGCCGGCATACCCTATCCGTCGGCAAATATCCTGGCCCCTGTGCCGTTTCCTACTTCCTGCCGTGATGGTTATGCCTTCAGGCAGCACGTAGCCGCTGCACGCCGCAACCGGAAAGTAGATATGATTGCAGAATTTGACCAATACCCGATATTCTACTTCACCAACCACAATGCAATACAAGGCCCGGGACCAATACCCTGCATGCCCGACCACTTCAAAAAGCTTGATTTTGAGCTGGAAGCAGCAATAGTAGTTTGTAAAAAAGGCAGGAATATCTCAGCGGCTGAGGCAGACAGCTATATAGGCGGCTACATGATCATGAATGATATGAGCGCGCGTACACTGCAGATGGAGGAAATGCTGCTGAACCTGGGACCGGCAAAGGGCAAGGATTTCAGTACAGTGATAGGCCCTATACTGGTAACGCCAGACGAGCTGGAACCCTACAAAGTAGCGCCCAGGCCAAATCATACCGGCAACGCTTACAACCTGAAAATGACATGCAAGGTCAATGGCATTCAGGTAAGCGCAGGTAACGTTGCAGAAATGGACTGGACATTTGCAGAGATACTCGAACGGTGTGCATATGGAGTAGATATTTTGCCCGGCGATGTGATAGGCAGTGGCACCGTAGGCACAGGCTGCTTTCTGGAGCTCAATGGCACAGGCAAGCTTAATGACCCCAACTATAAGGAGCAGTGGCTGCAGGACGGCGATGTGGTAGAAATGGAGATAGACGGTCTGGGGCTGCTCAGCAACACTATTGTGGCTGAACAAACCGACTGGAGCATACTGGCACTAAAAAAGACAGGCAATTAATTTACCGGGCGTACACTTATAGTCAGGCAATCAGGATAAAATTCTGATTGCGGTAAATGCACCTCAAAAACATAAACACATTCATGACACAAAGCACAACGGTAGGGGTTGTAGGCTCTGGCGCTATGGGCTCTGGCATCGCACAGGTGGCCGCCATGGCGGGCCACAGTGTGGTATTGTACGACAATAATGAAAATGCACTCAGCAAAGCAAAAGCCAGTCTGACGGCAACTTTGCAAAAGCTGGAAGAGAAGGGCAAAATCCCATCGGCCGGCGATATCCTCAATAGGTTTGCATTTGCTGCCGATATAGCATCATTTGCTCCCTGCGGGCTTGTTATAGAGGCAATAGTGGAACGCCTGGATATCAAGAAGGCGGTATTTGCTGCTGTGGAGCAGGTAGTGAGCGAAGACTGCATACTGGCCAGCAATACATCTTCGCTTTCAGTTACTTCCATTGCCGCATCCTGCAGCAAGCCATCACGTGTTATGGGACTGCATTTTTTCAATCCGGCCCCGCTAATGGCGTTGGTAGAAGTAGTACCTGCCATACAGACCGACAGCAGCCTGATACCTGTTGCCAACGACCTGATGAAGGCATGGGGTAAAATACCGGTTATTGCCAAAGACACGCCCGGTTTTATTGTCAACAGGGTAGCAAGGCCTTTCTATGGAGAGGCGATCCGCATTTATGAAGAGGGTATTGCCGATAAAGCTACGATAGACTGGGCCATGACGGAGTTGGGCGGTTTCCGGATGGGCCCATTTACACTTATGGACTATATAGGCCATGATGTGAACTATGTAGTTACTGAAACTGTTTTTCAGTCTTTCTTTTTCGACCCCCGTTACAAGCCATCATTCTCCCAAAAGCGCCTGCTTGAGGCCGGGTGGCTGGGCCGCAAGACCGGAAAAGGGTTTTATGACTATGCAGCCGGTGCAATTATGCCCGAACCTGAAAAAGACCTTGAAAAAGGGGCGAAAATAGCCGAACGCATCATTGCCATGCTCATCAACGAAGCGGTGGATGCACTGCTCCTTGGCGTAGCAAATACGGCTGATCTGGAGACTGCAATGACGCGTGGTGTCAACTACCCGAAAGGGCTGTTAAAATGGTGCGATGAGCTCGGTGCAGCCAAATGTTTGGCCATTCTTGATGATTTATACCACATTTATCATGAAGATCGCTATCGTGCAAGCGCACTATTAAGAAAACAAGCTATGGAAAATAAAAATTTTGTTTAATTTTCGGTGATGAAACCAATACTTCTGGCTCTTATACTATCTGTATCAGCTTTTAAGGGCTATTCCCAGAAGAATACGATTGTAGGTCTTTTTGCCGGTGGTGGCATTGCTACTGCCAACAATTATGACGTCGCCCTGTCTGGTGGTCTTGACTATGCCAAGGGGCTAAACCTGCGTACTTTCGTAGGAGCAGAGGTGTTTTATCAGCAGTTTTCTTTGCTTTATGACAACGAATCGAACTCAGCCAGGCACGCTACAGGATTTGCCGGTGAAATACTGAGGCACAGCAGTGCCTATGTGTTTTTTTCGCCAAAAATCCGGTATTGTGCCGGCCGAAAACAGAACGCACACTTCTATATCAATGGCGGCATAGGCATGAACATGGGCGGGTTTGACTCGCTGCGGAGATGGAATACTATTTCTACGCCCAATGGCTTCAAAAGGATGGACACAACGATAGACCAGTCTGAAAATATCAGCGGCATGGTGCTGCGTGTAGGTATGGGCTGGACTCAATACATCTACATAGGTAATCGCTGGCGCTTTACGTTCTGTACCGATTTCGGTTTTATACCTGGCAGCCTTACCAAGACCAGCGACTATGCCGATGTTTCGCGTACCGCTTACAGTCCGTCCAAGCTCAATCCTACTTACGTTTCTATCCGCATAGGTATCGCACATACCAAATTCCGATAGGCTAAATCCAAACCGGCGGGTCATGAAACGTTATCTATCTGCTGTCTTGCTTTTTTGTATCAGTACCTGTTCTTATGCGCAGGGCATGTTTGGTGCCCATGCGGGTATTGGGTATACCACCGGTTACCAGTCAGCAATCACCCCTGCCATTGAAGCGTATTACCTGCACAAGATCACCCACAGAATCTACGCGGGTGGAGCCCTGTTTCTGCAGCGTTATGCGCTTACTGCCACCCAGACAACCAATTCACCCATTACCTATGGCGATATCATCGCTATCAGGCAAAAAAGCTCCTTCCTGTTTATCGATCCCAAAATCGACTATGGTATCGGCTACCGCAAATTCATCCATGTGTTCGCCACATTCGGGCCTGGCATATTTATGGGTGGGCGTCAGTGGTCAGACACGCACAAGCCTTACTGGACCACTCCCGGAGGAGCACCCTTTGGAGCAGATACAATAGCGGTCAATACCACTTACAACATACCTTCAGTAGTTATGCGGTTGGGCTTTGGTGTTATGGAGCGGATACCTACTCACCGGTACTGGAACATCACATTATCTCAGGAAGTTGGTTTCATGCCGGGTGGCATCAGCAAAGGAAACCCCGCCCTGCAAACACCTTACATCAGTTTTCAGGTAGGTGTTATGCACAAGTATCCCCATGTTTTTGTAGAATACTAAATGTTGTCAGAGGTACCGCTCCCTGATTACATTCAGATGGTGTGCTACATGCCCGGTGATGATGTATGCAAGTGCGCGCACTGTAACCTTATTACCCGCTACATTGCATGACCACAAAGTCTGTGGCTCAGGTACATTATTCAGCAATAGTGCCGTAGCCTTGCGCACTGCTGCAAACTCTTCCAGCAGGCTATCCATACTACGGGCTGTTGTGTCTACGTTCTCAGCATACCTATCCTCGTCCAGCGTGTACAGCTGCATGTCGCTGTCACCGCGTGCTGCCACCAGCGCCCTGAAGGACATAGCACGTTCTGTATCGATCACATGCATCAGTACATCCTTTATGGTCCATTTACCGGGCGCGTAACGGTAGTTGTGCCGCTCTTCGGGTATCTGGCCAAACAAGCTCAAAACCTCGTCCGTATTCCTGTTCAATAACTCAGCATATGGAACATCTGCCGGCTGCATGTCTATATATTTCTGATAGTAGGGCAGATATTCACCCGGTTGTGGTTGCTTCATAATTTGCTGGTTGGTTTGCTAAAATAACAAAAATAGAAAAACGGGGTTGTGGCATGCCGGCTTTGTTTCAAACAAAAAACCGCCCCGGAAATCCGGGGCGGTCTGTATTGTTATTGTTTTGTGCAGCAACGCTGCAGGGCCTTACTTGAGGATCTCAGTAACCTGTCCTGCACCTACTGTACGGCCACCTTCGCGGATCGCGAATTTCAGACCTTTTTCCATCGCGATTGGAGCGATGAGTTTTACAGAAAGGTTTACGTTATCACCTGGCATTACCATTTCAACGCCATCTGGCAACATACACTCACCAGTTACGTCCGTAGTACGGAAGTAGAACTGAGGACGGTATTTGTTGAAGAATGGAGTGTGACGGCCACCTTCTTCTTTGCTCAGTACATAAACTTCGCCTTTGAAGTCTGTGTGCGGAGTGATAGTCTTAGGTGCGCAGATAACCATACCACGACGGATCTGGCTCTTTTCAATACCGCGGAGCAGCAAACCGGCGTTGTCACCAGCTTCACCACGATCCAACAGTTTTTTGAACATTTCAACACCTGTGCAGGTAGATGTAAGTGGTGCTTCATTGAAACCAACGATTTCAACGTTCTCACCAACTTTGATCACACCACGCTCGATACGACCTGTAGCAACTGTACCACGACCAGTGATCGTGAACACGTCTTCTACAGACATAAGGAATGGCTGATCGATTGGGCGTGGAGGCAGTGGAATGTAAGTGTCTACAGCTTCCATCAGGTCTTCAACAGCCTTCACCCATTTAGCATCGCCAGCGAGTGCGCCGGTAGCAGAACCCTGGATGATAGGTGTGTTGTCACCATCATATTCATATTTGCTCAGCAGTTCGCGGATTTCCATTTCCACCAGTTCCAGGATCTCAGCATCTTCAACAAGGTCAACCTTGTTCATGAATACTACGATACGTGGTACACCTACCTGACGTGCGAGCAGGATGTGCTCCTTAGTCTGTGGCATAGGACCATCTGTAGCTGCAACCACCAGGATAGCACCGTCCATCTGGGCAGCACCGGTGATCATGTTCTTCACATAGTCAGCGTGACCCGGACAGTCAACGTGTGCGTAGTGACGGTTTATTGTCTGGTATTCAACGTGTGCTGTGTTGATGGTAATACCGCGCTCTTTTTCTTCGGGAGCCGCGTCAATTTCATCATATCCTTTTTTTTCTGCCAATCCTTTAGAAGACAGAATGGTAGTGATAGCTGCAGTGAGTGTGGTTTTACCGTGGTCCACGTGGCCTATGGTACCAATGTTTACGTGAGGTTTCTCCCTCTTAAAGGTTTCTTTTGCCATTTTTTATTGTTTTGAAATTATAGATTGTGCTTAATTTTAAAAAGTGTGCAAATATAAACTAAAATTTCTCTCCAAATAAAATTATTTTCAGACTGTACAAAACAGCCGGAATAATTCTACAGGAGGGGTAGCTACTTTTGTCCGCTGGTTGATGGTTGAAACGTAAAATCCGAAGTGTTGAATTAGCGGAAAACGATATACCTAACTGAAGGGAACAAAAATCAAAAAATTGAGCTGTTGAGCAGGATTGAACTGCCGACCTCTTCCTTACCAAGGAAGTGCTCTACCGCTGAGCTACAACAGCTATTGCTGCTTACTACTTTCAATTTTCCCGCTTACAATCCGTTGAAGCAAACCAACCAAACACCACCTGTACTACCTGGTAAGCTAATACCTGTCTGATGCCTGAACGAAATGCTAAGATCTTCCGGAAAAATCGAGAGCGGGAGACGAGATTCGAACCCGCGACCTACAGCTTGGAAGGCTGTCGCTCTACCAACTGAGCTACTCCCGCTTGTTTATTGAAATTGACAATGAACAACAAGCAGTTTTCCACTGTTTTCTGCTTACTGTCAACTATCATGTGGGCACAGAAGGATTCGAACCTCCGAAGTCGAAAGACGGCAGATTTACAGTCTGCTCACGTTGGCCGCTTGTGGAATGTGCCCTGTTTAAAAGAACAATAAAAAACAAAAAGAAAGGATTCTATTTTTTACTTTACTAAAGAGCCACTTGCCGGAATCGAACCAGCGACCTACTGATTACAAATCAGTTGCTCTACCATCTGAGCTAAAGTGGCTTATTTTAAGAACTGCTTATCCCCTTCGATTACTAAAAGGGATTGCAAAAGTAGATAAGAAAATTGGGTTTTGCAAATAATTTTAGAATTTTTTCAGACAACGGATCTTATCGCCGTTGTTTGCCCTACCCAAGGCTACAGACGAACCATCTGTATCTTGAATGTATCGTTCTGCCAGTTCACGGTACTGTTCAGCGAACGGATAAAAACTATAGCGGAAATGGAATCTGTTTTAGCGATGAAACCATACCCGCCTCTGATACGGTAGTGATCGTAATACATGTTCTGAATCATGGTAGTATCAATAGAAAAGTCATTTTTATTGACGCTGTCCAGCTGACACAACACATTGCTGTAATTGATATTGTTGTTGAAATTGTTGATAAAGAAAGAGGTTTGTGCTGCAGAATTCTTAAGCTGCACTGTATAGACGGTATCCTTGCCTACAAGGTGGGCGGTATCGCTTCCAATGTTGGTTGCACGCACTTTCCAATATCCCAAAAATTTGTCTACGGTGCGTACAGAACAGTCTTTGCCTTCATAACCAACAGGGCATTTGCATTTTCCACTGTCGCAAAGCCCGCCATTATTACACACAACGTAATTGCATGAATAGGGAAATTCCTGAATCGGCCGGGTACAGGATGTTATGTACCCTACAGTGAACAGGATAGTTATTATACCAATTACCGTTAGTACCAGGCCATTTTTCTTACTTACCATGGCATAAATTTAGTTAAAGTTTTCAATTTTGAAACACAGCAACCAACACATTCGCCGGAATCGGCCTGTGTTGCCTGGTTTTCACTTCCCTGCGGCACATTACATTTGTTTCAGTTCGGTCACCAGCGATTGCAGCACTTTTTTGGCATCGCCGAAAAGCATTGACGATTTCGGGCGGAAGAACAACTCATTTTCAATGCCCGCATATCCCGGCTTCATACTACGTTTGTTCACAATCACATGGTCTGCTTTCTCCACTTCCAGTATCGGCATACCATATATGGGGCTCGCAGGGTCTTCTTTGGCGGCAGGGTTTACCACGTCGTTTGCACCCAGTATCAGCACTACATTCGTTCCGCCCATCTGGTCATTGGCATCTTCCATTTCCAGCAGTTTTTCATAGGGAACATCTGCCTCTGCCAGCAGCACATTCATATGGCCGGGCATACGGCCCGCCACCGGGTGAATACCGTATAGCACCTCTACACCTTTTTCATTCAGCACTTTCTCCAGCTCGTGGCAGGTATGCTGCGCCTGTGCCACCGCCAGACCATAACCAGGTATGATCATCACTTTAGATGCATAGGCCATCAGGGTTGCGGTATCGTTGAGCGATATCTCCTTGTATGCACCCTGATCCTTGTTGCCGGCTGCAGCACCCGCCTTGGCACCGCCAAATGAGCCGATAAGCACATTCTTCAGTGAGCGGTTCATCGCTTTACACATCAGTATCGTTAATATGGTACCTGCAGATCCTACCAGGATACCACCTGTAAGCATTACCGGATTGTCGTACAAAAACCCGCCAAATGCCGCAGCCACACCCGTAAAGGAGTTGAGCAACGATATAACCACTGGCATATCTGCACCACCTATCGGCATTACAAACAGAATACCATACAGTGCAGACAGTATGAGGATACCGTAAAACAGCATCGGGTTACCGGCAGACAGCCCCATGATCACCATACTATCAAGGATGATGAGGCCGCCAAACAAAACAAAATTGATCAGTTGTCCGCCCGGAATGGTTCTGTCCTTGATTTTTCCGTTCAGCTTGCCCCAGGCAATCATACTGCCCGCAAACGACACCGTACCAATCATCATACCCAACGCAATCACAACAAGCATTCCGGTCGATTTTTCTTCCGGCTTGGCATACTCCACCAGCGATATAAGCATGGCGCAGGCGCCACCCATACCGTTGAAGAGGCTCACCATTTCGGGCATAGCCGTCATCTGCACTTTTTTGGCTGCTATGGTGCCTACTACTGTTCCTATTATGAGGCCACCGAATATCCAGAGGTAATTGTGCAGCGATTCTCCATTATGCTTGTACAGAAATATTGTAGCAAAAATGGCTATTGTCATACCAGCCGCCGCCACCAGATTACCCTTGCGGGCAGAATCAGGATGCGACAGCATTTTCAAACCCATTATGAAGGTAACAGATCCAATGAGGTAACTTAACTGAAGTATCATGCTTTCCATGAGTATGCTTTGTTTTTTACTGAGTTGTAATTACGAGTTTCCTTTGTGTCTTTTGCGCCTATGTATGCGCATCATTCCTGATTATATTGCTACTTTTTCTTCTTCTTGCTGAACATCTCCAGCATTCTGTCAGTAACCACAAATCCACCTACCACATTCAACGTTCCAAGGATCACAGCCAGAAATCCTAATGTGAGTGCCACATAGTCGTTCGACGGCGCCTCGCCCATCACAATAATGGCACCAATTATAACTACACCATGTATAGCATTAGCACCACTCATCAGTGGAGTATGCAGTACAGAGGGCACCCTCGAAATAACCTCGATACCGAGGAAAATAGAAAGGATAACGATCGTGATCAGCCTGTAAGTTGCTGCGTCGGTAAATAAATTGATTATTGCTTCCATTTTTTAAAATATAAAGTCGTTAGTATAATGTACAAAGCTGGTCTTTAACTGCTGGGTAGTTGCCTGTGGGCAACCTGCCGGGCCGGCATAACTATGCGGTAACCCCGCCCAATGCCAGTACGCGCTCGTTTACGATTTTGCCGCCATGGGTGATGGCCGTGCCTTTGACTATATCATCTTCAAAGTTGAGGTTCACACCGCCATCTTTGTCAATAATCAGCTTGGAGAAGTTGAGCACGTTCTTGCTGTATACTTTGCTGGCATCAGAAGATGCGGTAGCTGCCAACGCAGAATTGCCTATGATGGCAACCCCGTTGTGCATTACGGTCTTGTTATCTTCGGTAAGGTCTGTATTACCGCCCGTCACCGATGCGATATCTATGATCACTGAACCTGCACGCATATCTTCGATCATTGCTTTTGTGATCAGGATAGGTGCTTTGCGGCCAGGTATCTGTGCAGTTGTAATAATGATATCCGATTTTCTGGCATGCTCATGTATCTTTTCGCGCTGTCTGCGTGCAAAATCTTCGCTCTGCTCTACCGCATATCCGCCTGCTTTCGACGCATCGGCAGCACCCTCTACTTCCACAAACTTCGCTCCAAGGCTCATTACCTCTTCCTTCACTGCCGGCCTTGTGTCAAACACCTCAACCACAGCGCCAAGGCGCTTTGCTGTTGCAATAGCCTGCAATCCGGCAACACCGGCGCCCAGTATCAGCACCTTTGCTGGCGGTATGCTGCCTGCCGCGGTCATAAACATGGGGAAGTACCGGCAATAGCTGAATGCCGCGAGCAGCACCGCTTTGTAGCCGGCTATATTGGCCTGCGAGCTCAGCACGTCCATCGACTGCGCCCTGGTAGTACGGGGTATGGTATCGAGGCTGAAAACGGTATAGCCTTTTGTAGCCCACTGCTGCATCTGGCCGGGATTGAACAAGGGCTGATAAACCCCCATCAATATGGCTCCCTGCTTAGCGTTACCGGCATTTGAGGGCTGTATGGTCAGCACAATGTCGGCCGTAGCATTGATCTCAGCAGCGGTCTTGATAGCGGCACCTGCTGTGGTGTAAGCATCATTGCTGAAGAATGCAGGCACGCCTGCGCCATCTTCTATCCAAACTGTTACATTCAATTTTGTGAGTGCTGTTACTACTTCGGGAACGAGGGAAACGCGTGTTTCCGGAGCCTGTTCTTTCAATACACCTATGATCATAAAATTTCGGAAATCTTTATTAAGATTTTGAAAAATAGGAGTTTAATTCGAAAAAAGAAAATTTGTGCAGCAAAAAATATTGAAATCCCCTGCTTATTTTCCATTACACACGACTGCAGGCACCTTATCCGCCAATGCCTGTTTGAAATACAGTCGTCTGCTACCTGCACACTATTACCTTTCCCCAAAAACAGTATCCCGAAATGATCTCACATAGCCCATCCTCATCATTGCCCGTTTGGGTCATGCATGGCAACACCGGTAGGGCAGCAGGATGCGCTAACGGTTCAGGATAAAAAGCTTTGGTTTTGGGAAATTAATCTATCACCGCAATACACTTCAGCTCTATAGCTATCGCGGTAGGCAGCGAGTCTATACCTACAGTGGTGCGGCAGGGCTGGTTATCTTTAAAATACTCAGCGTATATTTTGTTGTAGGTCTGAAAGTCACGTTTCATGTCTACCAGAAAAACAGTCACATCCACCAGCTTATCCCAGCTGCTGCCACTTTCTTCCAGTATTACACGCACATTGTCAAACACACTGCGGCATTGCTCGGCAAAGTCAAACCCTATGTGGTTGCCGTGTTTGTCCGTTGTCAATCCGGGTATCTCATCTGTTCCCGGCTTGCGCGGCCCAACGCCCGATAAAAATAAAAGATTACCAACCTTTTTAGCATGTGGATACAGCCCTACCGGCTTTGGTGCTTTATCTGTTGAGAACGACATCTGCCTGAAATAACGTGTTTAAGAAAAAGTTGGGTTTCCTCTGTCTGGTATTATCTGTTGTAGCTATAGAAGTTACGGAAAACTACATTGCCCGACGTATCTTCCTGCCTTACAGACATGCTGGCCATGTAACCGGTTACGGTACCGCTGCCCGTATACGTGAGTATACCATAGGTTACAGGCACTACATTAAAAACCGATCCTGAGGTGGAGTGATTGTTGAGCTCTATAGGCAGTACCAGCTGTGCTGCACCGCTGGTATCTATCCACACCACGTCCATCGAATTAAAATTGGTAGTGTCAGCTGTAGGCACAAAACGCAGAATATTGGTGGTATCAGAGGCCGGATCATCCGGTGGTTTGCCTTTATAATCGCCGGCATAGATATCCCGGTAAGCTGTTTCGCAACTGGCACCATACAACCCCTTGGTGCAGATACATATTCCGTTCTGGCACGTGGTTTTATTGAGGCAGGTCACTGCACCGCATTCATCTTTCGAACACGAGCTATAGATCACGGCACTAAAAATGCTCAATGTGACAATTGCGCCGAGTGTGATATATTTAATTGATTTCATAGTCTGCCTCATACTTGGTCTGTCAAAGATACGGATTACCGATTAACGAAAAAGGTGTTGCAAAAGCGGGCCAATTCAAATTTCCGAATCGCTTTGGTGTCTATTGCCCCGGTTTTCTGAATTCACACTGCACTCTAACGGAAAATCGTCCGCAAAGTTGCATTTCCCGAACATATCATCTACAGTTTCTGTATTCTGCTGATCAGCGATGTGGTAGAGTACCCCTCTACAAACGGTACAATGTGTACCTCGCCACCCTGCTGCTGCACAAAGTCGGCTCCCACTATTTTATCAATAGTATAGTCTCCGCCTTTCACCAGCACATCCGGTTTTACCAGTTTTATCAGTTCTTCCGGCGTATCTTCATCAAAAAGGCATACCCCATCAGTACACAGCAGCGAAGCCACCTGAAACGCGCGGTCCTGCTGATGAGTTACCGGTCGTGAGGGGCCTTTCAACCGGTGTACCGATTCATCTGTATTAATGCCAACGATGAGGATATTACCCAGACTGGCCGCCCTGGCCAGGAGGTCCAGATGTCCATGGTGCAGTATGTCGAAGCAACCATTGGTAAAAACGATCTTTTTACCCAGCACACGCCAGCCATTGCACTCCCGCACAAGGTCTTCGCGGCTGAATATCTTATGCTGTATCCACTGAAGTTTGTCCATTCTTTTTCTTGTTGTACGGGTGTATTGCCAGCAACGACACAAGACCCAGTACTATGATTACTGCAGTTTGTGCAAGCCATGCGATCCATCCGAAAGCCTGTGCCGGTACAATATCAACATTGTAGGCTACCAGCATCTGTGCTACCAGCAATGTATACAGGCCAATACCGCCTGGTGTAACGATCATGCCCAGGCTACCATATACCAGCACTATAAGTGCTGTACTCATAGACAGATGTGCAGTCTCTGGCAGGCAGCGGAAGCCGATATACAATTGCAACAGGTACATAAACCATATGAGGCAGGTATATCCCAGAAACTGCCAGCGTTTCTTCATATGTATTATGGAGAAAATGCCATGCATCAGTTCTTTTACAAACTTGCCTATCTTGGTTTCTTTGTGTCTGCGATACAGCATTACCGCAACCGGTATCATGATCAGTCCTGCCACTGCAAGTATAAGCAGCAGCATTTTACTGCTTTCAAATTTGGAATGTAGTGCTCCTGTAATCGAGTTTACATATTCGCTTACAAACTGCATCTGCAGAGCAAAGGCCAAAACCGCTATCACGCCCAGGCTCACCATGTCAAACGCCCGCTCGGCTACAATGGTACCGATCATTTTGTGTGCAGGCATCTTTTCATATCGGGCCAGTACGGTGCACTTGGCTACCTCGCCGGCCCTTGGCAATGCCAGATTGGCTATATACCCGATAAGAACTGCGAATGTAGTATTGGTAAGCGATGGCTTTAGCTCTACGGTCTCCAGCAGATACCGCCAGCGCACAGCCCTGAAAAAGTGGGAAAAGAAACCTATGATGAAAACCGGCAACAGGTACCAGATATTTGCATTCGTTATCGCATCTGCCAGCTCTGCCTTCTTGCTGGCATCAAGCTGATGCAACATGTGGTAAATGATCCATACCCCCAACCCAAGAAACAGAATATATTGTAATATGGTCAGGATGGTTTTCCTCATAGGTATTAAAGATAGTAAGAACCTTGTTTAAATAATACTAAATGTCGATTACCTATTGCAGCACCTGCGCCTACAGTGTGTTATCTTCCTTCGGGAAAATGATCGTTGGCTTGTGCGCTTTGGCAGCTTCAAACTCCATAGTGCAGTAAGAAATAATGATTACAGTATCTCCCGGATTGATCCTGCGGGCAGCAGGTCCGTTCATACAGATCATACCCGAGCCCCGGATACCCCGGATAACATAGGTTTCGAGCCGCTCACCATTGTCAATGTCCAGTACCTGTACCTTCTCATTTTCTATGATGTTAGCGGCCTCCATAAGGTCCTCATCTATGGTGATACTACCGATATAATGAAGATTTGCTTCGGTAATTTTTACCCTATGGATTTTAGATTTTAGTATTTCTATCTGCATAGCGGCGCAAAGGTAGGTAAAAAGCATCGGGTAAATCCCATACTCGCCACACCGTTTTCAGCTGATTTATACCTATTTAACCTTTATCTGTGATTTCGGCTGCCGTTTTGCTGTTCTCATAACTTCAATTTCATGGAGGCAAACGACCATACTACAAGCTGTTTGCAACCGGCATTACGACAAATATCTATTCGAAAAGATGCCGGACTGTGCTTATCCCGGGACTAAACAGAACCAAACAAAATGTCATTTGGCTGTATTGGCACCCAAAAAATCTTTAAAACGTATACCGGAACAGTGGTACCGGGAAAAAGCCCTGCTGATAGTTATTAACGATCTTATTGGTGCGGCGGTCGTAGCTCTGGTTAAAAATGTTTTTGTTGTTGGTGATGTTCTGCAGATCCAGAGAAAACTCCATCGTGCTCTTCCTGAATTCTTTGCGGTAGGCAATCTTGAAGTCGGTACGGAAATAGTCGCTCTGTTTCTGTGAGTAGGCCAGCGATGTCTGGTATACTGCCGTTCCCACATATTGCGATGCCGCCAGATCCAGTGGGGTCAGGTACCTGCCGCCTATTGTCGTGGTTTTTATATTCAGCGCCAGCACACTTCCTTTACGCCCAACCTTAAACTCCTTTCCTGCCAGTACATTCAGCACATGCCCGGTATTGAATGCCGTATTGCGCTCCACACCATCGCTGCCCTTGTATCGGGAGTTGATGAGCGATCCGGTGACCAGAAAATAAAAACCCTTGTTCAGAAAATGCTCTACCGTAAGCTCTGCACCATAATTATACCCTGTACCCTTATTCACCAGACTGTCTTTATTATCTATACTGTAGTCGGCACCTGAGTTGAGTACCGAAAAAGAAGTAAGCGACGACTCTATCGGCACCTTCTGTAGCAACTGGTAGTAGCTTTCCACTTTCACCCGCATGTTTTTAGTCACATTCAGATCGTAGGAGGCGACAAAATGATTGCTCTGTGTGAAGCCCATGTTTTTGTTGGTCAGCGCCACTCCGGTAGCTGTTGGTGTCTGTACAAAGTAGTTGTATACATTTTGTGCCTGGCTGTGCAGTCCATAACCTATGCTTACTGCATTGCGCGGATTGAAAGAATACCTGAAACCCGCACGTGGCTCTGCAGCAAAACTGCCGTTTAGCTCCAGGTACTGAAAATGCATGCCACCAACAAATGAAAAGTCATTGCTGAAACGGTGTTTCCACTGCACAAACCCCTGCTCCAGTCCCATACTGCCTTCCTGATCTGTATACACACGGGTAGGTGCGGCCGGGTACATGCGCTTGTATGCCACATTAAAACTAATGCGCTCATACGTAAGACCCGCCTGCAGATTATTGCGCGCATTGAACTTATGCAGGTACACCCATTGCAGAGACAACTTGCCGGTGATGAAATCGGCCAGCTCGCTAGGGTATTTGCTGTTATCCGCCTGACTTATAGAATCGTTGGTGTAATGCTGATTGGTGGTAGAGTATCCGGCAATCAGTTTTGTAGATGTTTTTTCGGTGAGCTGATGTTCGAAAGTAACCCCTGTTATGGTCGTTGTAAACTGCGACTTCTGATCAGAGAACGGATTTCCGCCATAAAGATCGGGCTTGGTGGTATCTATGTCCTTACCCAGAAAATCGGCCTTGCTCTTGCCGGCGATGCCAAATACGGTCAGCTTGCTTTTCTTACCCAGATCCGACATCACTTTGTAGTTCAAATCCTGATATATCGGCACAGCCGTACCTGTACCCAGGTTAAGCCCCAGCTCTTTAAATACACCCAGTGTACTATACCGGTAATTGATCAGGTAAGAAGTTTTTTTGTTCTTACCTATTGGCCCCTCTGCACCGCCTTCAAAACCATTGAAACCCACCTGCGCCACATATTCTCCTTTATCGCGGTTGCCATTACGCAGCTTTATATCAAATGCACCTGCCAGGGCATTGCCATACTGAGCCGGGAACGCGCCGGTCAGGAAATCGGACTTGGCAATATTGTTATTGTTGAGCATGCTCACCGGGCCGCCGGTGCTGGTAAGTGTGCCAAAGTGATTGGGGTTCGGAGTATTTAGTCCTTCTATTTGCCACAACATACCGGTAGGTGAGTTGCCGCGCACTACTATATCGTTGCGGCTATCATTGCCTGCCACTATACCTGCAAAGTTGGCCGCCATTCTCGAAGGGTCGCCCAATGCTCCTGCATAGCGCTTTGTCTCATCTACATTGAACGAGCGCGCACTGATCAACGCCATATCATTTATGGTTCGGTTCTTATCCTTGCTTCGGTCATAGCTGATGGTCACCTCTTTCAGGTTGTGTACGGCTTCCTGCATGGCTATATCAAGGTTCACTTCTTTGCCGGCTGTTACCACGATGTCATTAAGCACCTTCTCCTCGTAAGAAATGTAGCTTACCTTTAGTGAGCGCCTACCTATCATTACGCTATCTATCCGGAAACGGCCATTGTTGTCGGTGACGGCTCCCCGCAGCGGATCGCTGTTCAGCACGGTCACTGCCACCCCTTCCAGTGGTGCACGCGATGCCTCGTCGTATATGTATCCCGTAATGCTTTGTGTCTGTTGCTGTGCACCTGCAAATATTGAAAACAGAATTGCAATAATCAGTACCAGTGTTGCTTTCATGATCGTATGGAATGAGACCGCAAATTTCACAACATCTTCCCGTCTTTCCATTAACCCAAATCAAGAAAATTGTCCAATTGCGTTTTCTTAACCCGGATCAATATTCGAGACTGCGCACCCGTTCCGGCCACGCCTGCTCCGTTTTGATCTGCACTAAACCAGTTCGGGCCTTTTTGTTTTCGATACGGCCCGGGCTTTTATCCGGCTCAGGGCCTCAGGGGTGATGCCCAGGTAGGAGGCGATCATGTATTGCGGTACCCGCTGCAGCAGCCACGGGCTTTCGGCAATCAGGTTGTTGTACTGCGTTTCTATAGGCTCTCCTACCTGCGCCCCGGTGCGTTTGCAAACGTCAATAAAAAGCTCTTCTGCTATTAGCCTTCCCAGCAGGTTGGCCTCCGGCACCTTGCAGTATATCATCTGCAAGTCGTCGTAGCTGGTCTCTATCACTTCGGTATCCTCCAATGCCTGTATTGATGTAAGTGATGGCTCGCGCAACAGAAAACTGCGGTAGTCGGCGGTATAGTCACCCTCCCTAAAAAACTCAGTCAGCTTATCTCTGCCATCGGCAGTTGTAGTATACATCCGCAGCAACCCTTTGTTGATAAAAGAGACATTGTTGCACACCGCACCCTGGCGCTGCAACAATTCACCCTTCTTCAGCGTACGCACGGAAAGTACACTCTCGCAAACCTGCCATCCGCTTTCGGTAAGGTTGGGTACGATCTGGCTATAAAACGCCTTAAGCCTGCTGAACTGTGCTCGTGTTTCCATATATCTTCTGTAAAGATATGGAAGAATATTACGCAGGCAGACAATGTCCCTATTTGAAATAGGCGGTATATTTTACACCAATGGACAGAAAACGCATTTCTGCACCCTTCACTGCGGCTATATTGTTGACAGAGTATCCCACGTATGGCCCCAGTAAAGCATGTGCCATCTCGCCTCTGTACTTGTAGTCGAAGCTGAATCCAAAGCTGGCATTAGGCTCTATCCAGATTTTGGTAAACTCACCTATCGGTGCATAGCGGTCTGGCTTTGCCGATACGTTATAGTTCAGGTTCATGCCCGCCTGTACATAGTACCCCACCCGGCTCAGATTGTTCACATAGTAGTACGAAAACGGCAGTGACAATACGGTGAATTTACTTTCGGTGTTTCTTTCCGTACCGGCCTGATCATATTTCCCTTTGGCATTAATGCCGCCTATCGCCAGTGCCAGTGTCAGAAAATAACCACGATTGTCGTCATAGGCCTGCCCGAAACGGAAACGGACACCAATATCAAAACGAAAAGGTGTACCTCCACCCGAGAAATCGATAGTATCAGTCTTCGCGGTTACTGTTCCGTGCCCCACCTGAATGCCGCCGTATAATGGGTTTACCCTGGCCGGACCGGAGTAGGGCATCTTAAGCATGGTTGCGCTTGGCGGGACCTCATTGGCTGGTGGTGTTGCAGGCAATGTATATTCTGCAGGAATACTGTTGTCGTCATAGCTTGCTGGTGTAGCAGTTAAACCGGGCTGCTGCGCATAGGCGGTGTTGAGTACCAGTAATGGTACGATGGGTAAGTATCTGAATTTCATAAGGGTATTTGGTGTTAAATATATGAACCGCCTGCAACATTTAATAATCCCCGGCATTCGTTCTAAAACAAAGTTTTGTCAGTAGCCATTTTTGGTGTGTCTTGGTTTACTTTTGCCATATCTGTTACGTTCCATTCCCCTCCGGATACTTATGGCCAAAATAAAATCAGCTTTCTTCTGCCAGCAATGTGGCTATGAAACACCCAAGTGGACCGGCAAATGTCCATCCTGCGGGTCATGGAACTCGTTTGTGGAAGAAGTGATACAGCGCGACGAAAAACAGAAGCCTGAAGCCATGAGCTGGGACGAGGGTGCAGCAAAAGAACAACGCAAAGCGCACAAGCTCGATGAGGTGGTACAGGTGCAGCAGCCACGTATGCTGGCACCAGATACCGAACTCAACCGTGTGCTGGGCGGCGGCATGGTACCAGGATCGGTAATACTCATTGCCGGCGACCCGGGTATAGGTAAGAGTACGCTGTTTCTGCAATGCGCCCTTCAATGGAAAAACATCACAACACTTTATGTGTCGGGCGAAGAAAGTGAGCAACAGATAAAATTGCGCGCCGACCGCATTGGTATCACGAACAACAACCTGTATCTGCTCACTGCCACAGATACCACCACACTGTTCAACGAAGTAAAAAAGATACGGCCTCAACTACTCATCATCGATTCTATCCAGACGCTGGAGTCTCCGTATGTAGAGTCGGCAGCGGGCAGTGTGTCGCAGGTGCGCGAATGCGCGGCCGAGTTGCAACGCTTTGCCAAGTCTACCAACATACCTGTTTGTATCATTGGGCACATCACCAAGGACGGCGCCATTGCAGGCCCCAAGGTGCTGGAACATATGGTAGATACGGTGCTGCAGTTTGAGGGTGACCGCCACTATGCCTACCGCATATTACGTACACTCAAAAACCGCTTTGGCTCAACCGCCGAGCTCGGCATTTACGAAATGGTGCAGTCGGGCATGAGGCCGGTGTCCAACCCGTCAGAGATACTGCTGTCTCAGCACGATGAGCCCCTGAGCGGCATAGCCATTGCTGCAACCATGGAGGCCTCGCGCCCGCTCATGATAGAGGTCCAGGCATTGGTGACGCAAGCGGTATATGGCACACCCCAGCGCACGGTCAGCGGCTTCGACCTGCGCAGGCTACAACTGCTGCTGGCTGTACTCGAAAAACGAGGTGGGTTCCACTTTGGTGCCAAAGATGTATTTGTGAATATTGCAGGCGGATTAAAAATCGAAGACCCTTCTATAGAGCTGGCTGTGGTTTGCGCGTTGCTCTCGTCTTACGAAGACAAAACACTTCCATCGAATATTTGTCTGGTAGGCGAGATTGGCCTAAGTGGCGAGATTCGTGCCATCAACCGTATAGACCAGCGTATTGCCGAGGCCGACAAGCTGGGCATGGATGTGATCTTCATTCCCAAGGCCAATGCGAAGGGCCTGGATACCAAGAATTATAAGATTCAGATAAAAATGGTGAATAAGGTAGAAGACGTTTACAAAATGCTTTTCTGAGTAACTGCTGTTGGTAACTATTCTTCTTCGTCCTCATCCTCTTCTTGCGCTTGTTTACCCTTACCCGGTTTGGCCGGCGCGCCTTCTATTACAATCACTATTTCACCCTTGGGTGGGTGCTTTTCGTAGTGCGCTGCCAGTGCGGCAAGCGTGTTTTTATTAGTCTCTTCAAACATCTTGGTGAGCTCGCGGCACACTGCGGCCTGGCGCTCTGCACCAAAATAAGTAGACAGCTCATTCAATGTTCTGATGAGGCGGTGCGGAGATTCGTAAAGTATGATCGTACGGGTCTCTGTCGCCAGCATTTTCAGCATGGTCTGGCGGCCTTTCTTCAACGGCAGGAAACCTTCAAAAGCAAACCGGCTCGCCGGCAGACCCGACTGCACCAGCGCCGGCACAAACGCTGTGGCTCCCGGTAGGCACTCTACAATAATATTGTTGCGTACACACTCCCGCACCAGCAGAAAACCAGGGTCTGATATAGACGGGGTGCCTGCATCTGTAATCAGCGCAAATTTTTTACCGTCCAGAATCTGTTCTATAAGGTGGGGTAGTACTTTATGTTCGTTGTGTGCATGGTAGGGTGTCAGCGGCTTCTGAATACCGTAGTGCCGCAGCAGCACACCGCTTGTCCGGGTGTCTTCGCACAATATCACATCCGCATTGCGCAGTGTCTCCACCGCCCGGTAGGTTATGTCACCAAGGTTGCCAATCGGAGATGGTACTAAGTAAAGACGCATATTCTGGTTTGAACTTACAAAGGGTAGGGGTGCACTTCGCCATATTGCCTCAACGGTTACCGCAACAGCGCACCGCCAATTCCTAAAACCCGCCGGAGATTACCCTTCTGTTACGGTGCAATCAAAAGATTCCATTACCTGATTGGCCAGCAGTTTTTTGCAGGCTTCACGGGCTATGTTCTCCGCAGCTTCTTTTGTTGCCGCTTCGATATGCAGATTGATGTGCTTACCTATACGCACATCATTAACTCCGGAAAGACCCAGATTGTGCAGGCTGTTGCTCACCGCTTTACCCTGTGGATCCAGCAGTTCCTTGAGTGGCATTACATTTATATGAGCTGTGTATTTCATCATGGGTCAAAATTAGAAAGTATTTGGTAGTTCCTGAATAGTTTTTTTAGCTTGCTGCATCTGCTGGTACTGTGGGTTGGCGATATACCAGCGACAAAACTATATACAGCAAAAAGGCAAACGGAATAGCTGCTACATGCAAAAACGGAATAGCCACCGCCGACAATACAATCAGTACCAGTTGTGGCCATGCCGATGCCATATTCCATTTCACCGGCATCAATTTTATAAAGCTGATCCGCGATACCATAAACCAGCACAGCAAACCAATCACCCCATACAACACCCATTTGTTGTGCAGCATATTGCCCACACCCCAGGGGTTGTACCATGCCAGCAAAGGAAAGGATGCTACAAATATTCCCACAGCGGGTATGGGCATCCCGGTAAAAAACCCCTTATGTCCGCCACCGCTTACATTGAACCGCGCCAGACGCAGTGCACCAAAACATGCTATCAGAAAAGCAGGCGACATAGCCAGCATACTGATGTCCATCGCATTTTTTTCGCTCATCAGCGCATCCCACAAAAACTTGTATAGAATCATCGACGGTGCTACACCAAAAGAAACCACGTCTGCCAGCGAATCCAGGTCCTTGCCAATGGGCGAATGTGCGTCCAGCACACGTGCCGCCAATCCATCAAGCACATCACATATACCCGCTATACCTATAAAAACGCTGGCGTAATAAATTTGCTCAGCACCATACACCCAGTTCCAGGTGGGCATTCCGCTGTCTATACGCATGCTGGTATACGGCTGCGCGGTGAGCACATAGGCAATTGCTATGCATCCGCAAAACAGATTGGCCAGTGTCAGCAGGTTTGGAAGGTGCTTCATGATGCGTCAAAAGTAATGATAATCGGGGAATGTGGACCGCCATAACGATATGGCTATACATCCATCCCACTATACAGCCGTCCTGCGAAATCAGATCACCATCTCGCCCGACTGCATCTTTTCTGCGTTCTCTGCAAACTGCAGCGCCTCCAGCATATCCTGAATGTCGCCATTCATAAAGTTGTCCAGATTGTAAATCGTCATATTGATACGGTGGTCTGTAACCCTTCCCTGCGGATAGTTATAAGTCCTTATCTTGGCCGACCGGTCTCCGGTGCTAACCATACTCTTTCTGGTGCGGGCTATCTCATCTTCCTGTTTGCGCACCTGCTCTTCATAAAGGCGGCTGCGCATCATGTTCATAGCCTTCTCCCTGTTGCCCAGCTGCGACCGTTCTGTCTGGCACATCACTACCGTACCTGTGGGTACGTGCGTCAGTATCACCTTGGTCTCTACCTTGTTTACATTCTGTCCGCCGGCACCACCGCTACGTGCGGTTTCCATCTTCACATCACTCTCTTTCAGTTCAAAGTCCACCTCCTCAGCCTCCGGCATTACTGCCACTGTTGCCGCCGATGTGTGTACCCTGCCACTGGCTTCGGTAGCGGGTACGCGCTGCACACGGTGCACACCGCTTTCAAACTTCATAGTACCATATACATCATCACCAACTACTTCCAGGTGCACCTCTTTATAGCCACCTACTGTTCCTTCTGTATCAGAGAGTATCGCTACCTTCCATCCCCTGCGCTCACAGTATCGGATATACATACGCAGCAGATCTCCGGCAAATATGCTGGCCTCGTCGCCACCAGTACCCGCACGTATCTCCATTATCGCATTCTTCTCATCCTGCGGGTCTTTGGGTATCAGCAGTTTTCTGATTTCTTCTTCCAGCTCGGTTTTTTGCACATCCAGCTTTTCAAGATCTTCCTTGGCCATTGAGCGCAATTCATCATCGCTTTCTGTCTCCAGCACCTCCCGCGCAAAATCCAGGCTATCTATACAGGTCCTGTATGTTTTATATACAGTTACTATTTTATCCAGCTTGCGGTATTCCTTGCTCACCTGCGAAAAACGGCTGTTATCGCTTACAATCTCCGGATTGGTAAGCGCTATTCCCAGATCATCGAATCGGGCTTTGATAGCTTCCAGTTTTTCTATTATGGTACTCATTGGTTTATTTCAAAAGTCAAAAATCAAAAAAGTGTGCAAAGTTACACCGTATTGGCGGAACTATTAATAAAATATATCCTCAACCCTCTAAAGCGGATAAAATAACTGGTTGGGGTTCATCTTGCCGATGGTCATCATTTTCTGTGCAGCCTCCTCTACTCTTTCGGTACTCCGTACATTGATCACGATCACTGGACGCTTCCGGTTGTCATAAAACGAAGCAATACCCTCTTTCCCGGCATCAAGGTCCGCAATTTGTGGGAATTTCTTTTTCAGTACACCAAAATTCTCAGCGTGGTTGCTGTGTACAATAAACAGCTGTGTGCCCTCTTCGTTGTCTATCCTGTCTTGTGTTTCCTTATCCGCAATTGGGTACGATGCATTCGAGTTGGTCATCCGTACATGTCTGGACAGGCTGTTATACAGATCGTTGAATACGTCGTGTGTTGGTGCGTCGGTGTACAGGTTCACCGAATTCAGCAAATTGGCATAATCGTAAATGGCATCCGGAAACGTACGTTCAAATGTCAGGACTGCCTTGTTCACAAAAGCCTTGTCCAGCGTTTTTCCGGCCTTTATATACCGCTTCACTTCGGAGTACAATGCCTTTGCAAATCTGTTGATGTAGTCATCATCGTACCATGCTGCGGTATCCAAACTACCCGCCAATTGTGCATATGCCCACCCATTACCACATGCCGTTGCAAGCGCTTCGTCCAGATAACCATAGGCATACCTTGCATATGCCGACTTGTTTGCCGCAAACACCGAATCCAGTCTGCGTTGCAGTTTCAATGGCTGCTCTTCATACAGCACGTGGCAAATTTCATGTATTGCCACGCCCATGCGTTCTTTATGGTTGGTCTCTTCTGTAAGTACCCCCAGTGCAAGGCTGTTGCTGTATGGCGCTGCATTGGTATTCCCTTTTGCGCCGGGTATCCCAAAAAGACCCACGGTAAATGGGATATCGTCGCCCCAGGAACTGCCATAAAACTTTTTCAGCTGGTAAAAAATGTTGTCTGCTTCTTCTGCATACGTTTCCAGTGCAGCCAATTGGTTGTTCATGGCCGCAGCATATCCGCTCATCATCTTTTCGTATACCGGCGCAGCGGTCTGCATCGCGTTTCGCAGTTGCTGCCATTGCTCATTGGGCAGCAGGCCGGTTGTCCGATTCAGAAACTCTTCTATGCTATTACACTGTATCGCTGCATTATTGATGATAGCAGCCAGCGATTTTGGCTTCTGGCGCAGGGTAGGGTATTCGGTCCAGGTAAAACTATTGTCCAGTTCTATTTGCATAAAGCTGTTCACGGCTTTGTAAAACCTTGCCGAGTCTGCTGTTGGTACGTGTCGCCGCACATACGCAATCAGAGTTCGCGATACATGAGCATCGTTGCCAGCTGCACGCAAAAAATTAAGCACGCAAAATGGCTTGCTGATCTTGAAATGCACCACACTTCCACCATAGGTGTTTGCAACCAGCAACAGCACAGCGAGCGTAAGTGCGTATCTCTTCATACCAAAACGTGTTGTAAAAAATATGCCACACAATGTGTGGCATACCGGGCAAAAACATTAGAACATTTTTATCTTATCCATTACCAGATTTTTCACATCTGCCAGCGCTATCCGCTCCTGTGTCATACTATCGCGATAGCGTATTGTTACGGTCTGGTCTTCCTTGGTCTGGTGGTCTATCGTGATGCAGAAAGGCGTACCGATCGCATCCTGCCTGCGGTAGCGCTTACCAATACTGTCCTTCTCTTCATAAAAGCACTTGAAGTGCGGCTTACATTCATTGATCAAATCTCTCGCTATTTCGGGCAATCCGTCTTTTTTGGTCAGCGGTAGCACTGCCAGTTTTATTGGCGCAAGCATTGGCGGGAAACTCAGCACCACTCTGCTATCTACTTTGTCATCGGCACTCAGATCTTCTTCTTTGTAAGCTTCGCTCAGTATCATCATTACCGCACGGTCCAGCCCTATCGATGTTTCCACCACATACGGCACATAGTGCTGGTTGATCTCAGTATCAAAATAGGTCAGCTTTTTACCACTGAATTCCTGATGTTGCTTCAGGTCAAAATCGGTGCGGCTGTGTATACCTTCTACTTCTTTAAAACCCATCGGGAAATCAAACTCAATGTCGCACGCCATATCCGCATAGTGTGCCAGTTTCACGTGGTCATGAAAACGGTAATGATCTGCAGATATGCCCAGACTCAGGTGCCACTTCATACGGGTCTCTTTCCAGTATTCGTACCACTCTTTTTGCGTGCCGGGTTTTACAAAAAACTGCATCTCCATCTGCTCAAACTCACGCATACGGAAAATAAAACCCCTTGCCACGATCTCATTTCTGAATGCCTTGCCGGTCTGCGCTATACCAAACGGTATTTTCATACGTCCGGTCTTCTGCACATTCAGGAAGTTCACAAAAATGCCCTGTGCTGTTTCCGGGCGCAGATATATTTCATTGGCTTCCTCTGCCAGCGATCCCAGTTGTGTGGCAAACATCAGGTTGAACTGACGTACGTCTGTCCAGTTACAGGTGCCGCTTACTGCACAGCTTATCTTGTTGTCTTCTATCAGTTGTTTTATGCCAGCCAGATCGTTTGCTGCCAGCAGCTGTTCCATTTGCTGCAGCAATGCGTCCGACTGCTCTTTTTCCAGTGTTTCTGCATAGGCCTCTATCAGGTGATCTACACGGTAGCGCTTCTGGCTGTCCTTGTTGTCTATCATCGGATCGCTGAAGTTGTCTACGTGACCGCTCGCTTTCCACACCGTTGGGTGCATAAAAATAGCAGCATCAATGCCCACAATGTTATCGTGCATCTGTGTCATGCTGCGCCACCAGTAGTCGCGTATGTTTTTCTTCAGCTCGGCGCCATACTGCCCGTAATCATATACTGCACCAAGGCCATCATATATCTCGCTCGACTGAAAGATGAAGCCATATTCTTTGCAGTGCCCTATTATATTCTGTAATTTATTATCATTTGCCATAAGGGCGCAAAAATAAGTTGAATAGTTGAGAGTTGCTTCTATGGTTTGGTTGTGCGCTTTACCTGTCTTTTCGCCATTATGTTTGGGTTTCGTTTCCAACATATACGGTATGAGTATTTTCTGCTGCCTTCCCGCAAAACAATGCTAAAAACGGCCGACGACTACCCAAGTTAACACACCGCTCTGCTTCATTCCCGTTTTTATTCGATAATTTTACACCCGCATGAACAAGGGGAGAAAAAAATCGATATTTCCATACATACCGGGCTACGACAACAATACGGTACTCAAACTGATTTTTTTCATTTCCGGTGCCTATATCATGCTGGCTGTTACATGGGCAATAGTCATGCTCGTGTACACTTCTTCCGACAACTTCAACAACTATTTTATTCCCTATATCGCATTACCCCGTCTGGCCGATTTTGCTTCATACCCCTGGACGATACTAGCTCATGGCATTTTTCATTTCCCCAATAGTTTTATGGAGTTGGTCAGCAATATGCTATGGCTATATTGTTTTGGATCTGTGCTCCAGATGCTGGTAGGCAAAAAACAGATTGTACCCATTTACTTTTATAGCATTATAGCCGGAGGGCTCTTCTACCTGCTTGGCCAGTTATTACCCGGCAATCTTGGCAATTGCCCTCCTTATATTATGGGACCGCGGGCTGGCCTGGCTGGCATTTGTGCAGCAGCCGTCACCATCACCCCGAAATACCGCTTTTACCTCACCGAAACGTTCAGTATACCACTTGCTGTAGTTGCAGGCATTTTTACCGTGCTTATGATCATGGGCACGGGTTTCTACCTGCCGGTTATATTTATGTTGTTGGGTGGTGGGCTGCTCGGTTTTCTCTATGTAAAACTGCTGCAGGCCGGTTACCGCCCCGGCGAGTGGATGTATATTTTCGGTAATAAACTGGAAAGCTTGTTTACTCCCGGCAAAGAAGCTACTATGAAATCTAACCTTCGCCGAAAGGGTGTACTAATCAGCCTAAACAATAACTCAACTCCAGTATCTACAGAAAAACGAATCGACGATTTGCTCGACAAGATTAATCAGAAGGGTTATAAATCGCTAACTGCCGAGGAAAAAGACTTTTTGTCCAGTGCCGGAAAAAAGTAAATCCGTTTCAAAGGATGCTTATTTTTTCGCCGGAAAATTTTTTTTCCAGATTTTTTTTGCTGTTTCCATTTTCCGGATTTTTTTAATTGGCCTCTCACTCTTTTGCGTCTCTCTATTAGCTATTGGTTATAGTTCTCTGCACCGCAATCTGCTCTTCTTCCGTCAAAATAGTGTTAATTAAAAACAAACTAATGCCAAAAACAAATCGTTGGCACAAGTTTTGTATTACTACTATCAAATCCAAAGATTATGAAGAACAGAGCAGTGATATACTTCAGCAAAAACAAGGCACTCAAAATCCTTGAAAGCCCACTTCAGGCCGACCTCAAAACTTTATTGAGCGCTACATTCGCTATCTCTCATAGCCGCGTAGTTAAAAAAGATATACAAAAGACTTTAATGCAGCTGGACAGCCGGTCCTATAAACTGACCGCCTGATCTCCTGATATGCTGCCAGCTTTTTAGATGGTGTGTGTTGGAATATGTGTGAGGTGAGAACAACATATCGCAGGCAATTGTCTGCGGTGTGTTGTTCTTTTTTGTCTTCAGTTTTTTTATAAAAGTGATTTTTGGAATTGTTATTTACGTATATTTGAGACCCTTTACCAGTGTTATTTCGTTGTTTTGAGTGCAAAATGTTAATTTTTCTGAGAATTTTAACGTTTTGAAGAGTTTGGCTTCATTTTTGCTGTTACTAGGTTGTGGTTCAAATGAAGTTGTGTGAATGCTTATTTAATAACGGTATGAAAAATTTTATTTTATTAGTTAGTTGTACTTTTCTTCTTCTTACGGTTCAAGCTCAAACATCCCGTCCACCGATGGAGGACGTTGTTAATGCTATCAAGAACAACCGTATAGAAGATATGTCGAAATATTTCGACAATATTGTACCAGTAACTATCAACAATACGCAGACTATTTATAGTCGCAATCAGGCAGAGGTAGTACTCAAAGATTTCTTTGACAGAAACCTTCCTAAAGACTTTTTGGTTATGGACAACGGCTCGCCCAATAACACAACCAAATTCATAATCGGTAATCTGGTTACGCCCAGCGGCACCAAGTACAATGTGTATATCCTGATGAAACAGAAAGACAGCAACTACTTGTTGCAGGAGATCAGGATCAACAAAGAATAGATTATTTTCTTCAGGCTTATTTACGGCACACTATTTCGTGTGCCTTTTTTGTGCGGCTACCCCTTCAATACATACAGATCAGGCAGATTTCTTCCAAAGCCATCATAGTCAAGTCCATACCCCAGCACAAACCTGTTGGCAATCTCAAAACCGGTATAATCTGCCCTTACATCGTATTGCAGCGCATCTGGTTTTGTTAAGAAGGTAGCGATTTTCACAGAAGCCGGCCCTCTTTGGTGTATTTCAGGCAGGAAAGCACTGAGTGTTTTACCGGTATCTATAATATCTTCTACTATTATCACATGCCGGTCTTTCAGTTGTTCTTCCAGCCCTATAGCAGTGATCACACTTCCGGTCGATGTTGTTCCTTTATACGATGCCAGTTTTACAAAAGAGATGGTCGCATTGATCTTCAATGCCCTGAACAGATCTGCAGCAAAAATAAAGGAGCCATTCAATATTGCTATCATTAGTGGTGGCTCATCTCCATAATCCTTGCTTATGGCTTCGCCCAGTTCTTCTACCCGTGCACTTATCGTTTCACGTGAAATGAACGGAACAAATGTCTTATCCAGTACTGTTACCTCCAATTGCGTCATTCGCTAACTTTTATTGTTTGTCCTGCCTTCAGATCCTGGGCTTCAATATCATTCCACTTCAGCAACTGCGCTACCGTAACACCATGCTTCTTTGCTATAGAATACGCTGTTTCACCTCTCCTTACTATATGATTACGGTCTCCTGGCTTATACTCTTTTTCCGTAGCCGGCTTTCTGAGCTGTGGTTGCGGTGGATCGTCCTTCATAAACGGCTGCCGGGCTATTCCATTGATCGTCTTTTTAGCGGCAGTATCCTGTTTTGTCACAGTCTCCTGCGGCGGTGTCACCGCCTCCTGTTTTGTGGTTTTTGCTGCACCAGTTGCTGGCTCGTCATCTGCCGGAGCAGCAAAAGACATTCCGAAGCTCGCTGTTTGGGTTGACGACGCGATTTCTGCACTTGCTACCTGCTGCAATGTGTCTAATGCTGTTGCTTTAGGTGGTGTGTATTCAGTAACCAGCGGTTTTACTGTTGCTGTTTCCTGCAGTTGCAATACTACTCCTGCTTTAGGTTGCTCATACTGATTCAGCAGATTCAGGGCTGCCAGCTTCTTCAGTTGTATACCTTCTGCCTGAGCCACCATGAGCAGCGTTTCACCCTCTTTTACAGTATGGGTTGCATTAAGACCAGATGTTCTTTTCTTTTCCAGATACACATACGTGTCAAACGGCAAAGGCTCATCGGCCAGGTCATTCATCTCTAGTAGGTGGCCATACCGTATTTTATACTGCACAGCATATTGTAGTAGCACATCCTCCTTCTTTCCACGTACGGCTTTCAACCCGTTTACAGTCAATATCTTTCCACCATCATCACCAATTGGTTCTTCTCCAGGATACCGGGCTGCCAGCGGCACATTGTTCTGGATGGCGCTGCTGGCACTGTCTGCTGCTGCTGCTATCGCATCATATCCTGCTGTATCTGCTGCCGGTGTGGCGGGCACTGTTGCTATTTGGGTAGCCTCTGCTGCTGTTGCGGCAACAGCAGGAGCTGCTGCCGCCTGCGATGCGACTGTTGGCGGCAACGGTGTTTTTGCTGCATATCCTCTGTTGGGCAACTCATAGTTGCTGTCGAGCGCGGCATAGGTGTATTCCTGCAGATGATACTCTTCTATAATTTTTATGAGCTGGTAGGCATACTTTGGGTTGGTTGCGTACCCGCACTTCTTCAAGCCGTGTGCCCAGCGGGCATAGTCTGTAGGAGAATAGGTAAACAAAACACTGTACCTCGGATTTCTCAACAAGTGTGCTGAGTGGTCGTTATAGGATTCAAGTGCGTCTTTGTACTTCTTGAAACACTCGTTTTTAGCATCATCGGTATGCAGAAAAGTCTCTCCCTGCCAGTTATTCTTGCATTTTACTCCAAAATGGTTGT
This sequence comes from uncultured Bacteroidota bacterium, assembly GCA_903824665.1. Lineage (GTDB taxonomy): Bacteria > Bacteroidota > Bacteroidia > Chitinophagales > Chitinophagaceae > Nemorincola. Next base: position 56,080 of record CAIJXT010000001.1, read on the forward strand.
TTGCTTTTACCATTAGCTCACTGATGCCAGCTTCTGTCTCCAGTATACCCTGCCCAAGCGTCACAGATGCAGGTACACCCGTAGCCTTCTGATCAGCTATTGCATACTCAGCGTACTGTTGTATATAGTTCCTCGCCCTATCCGTATACCCTTCCTGTGCTGATACCCACAGGCCCATAACCACCAGCAAGAATGTAATAATTGACCTTTTTTTCATCCTTGTTTTTTTAAACTTCCCCTCACTCAACTCGTGCAAAAATACATTTCTAACCGCAATTATCCGGTTCAATGTCCGGTATCTCAAAATTTAACAATGTGTTGAACGAGAAAACATTAAATTATTTTGTTTAGTATTAGGAGCCGATAGATATATGTTACTGTTCAAATATTTCTTTGATCGTCCCCAATACCAGATCCTGCTCGTACCCCTTTTGTACCAGAAATCGGTATATTTTCCCCTTTTTGGTGAAAATATTCTTCTCTTTCTTCAATTCTACGGCTTTTTTCCGGGCGAGACCTGTCAAAACAGTTATATACTCCTCACCGTCTATTTCTGCCAATCCCTTTCTGATACAGTATTCAGACACCTTTTTCAACCGCAATTGCTGTACAATCTTCTGCCTGCCCCAATGTTTCATCCGGAACCTGCCCCGGGCGTATGCCTTTGCAAAGCGTTCTTCATTCAGCGCACCAGCTTCTATCAGTTCACTCAGTTGGCGTTCCACCTCGTCAGTCCCAAAACCCAGTTCATACAGCTTGTTCCTGGTTTCGCTGTGGCAGCGCTCCTGGTACTTACAGTAATAAACTATTGCCGGGTCTATCATTAACTACTAAAACATCTTGTTTAGGGCACACCTATTACCTACCGCATACTACCTGTATTTGCCCTTGTGGTTACCTGCCCATGTATACCATCAGTATCTGCACATCACTCGGGTTCACACCACTTATCCGGCTTGCCTGCCCCAGAGTGGCGGGTCGTATCTTATTCAACTTTTGTCTTGCTTCAGACGACATCGCCGTCAGTTTATCATAATTAAAGCTGTCGGGAATGATCAGATGTTCTAAAGCAGCCATTTTCACCACCATTTCCTGCTCTTTTTCTATGTACACATCATATTTCAGCTGTATCTCCACCTGTTCCAGTATCAGCGGGTCTGTGCCCTGCAGCTGCTCACCAAGTACAGGTATGGCCGCCATCATTTCCTTTAGTCCTATTCCCGGACGCAGCAGCAGTTTTGCTGCTCTGGTCTTATCTGTAATAGGGGATGAATTGTTTTCCTGAAGAAATCCGTTCACCATACTGCTATCCAACGAACAATCTGCCAGTATTTGTTTGATTTCGGCCACCTTTTGTCTTTTAGCCTTCATTGTGTCCAATCTTTCCTGCGATGCCAGCCCTATATCGTATCCTAGCTCTGTTAGCCTGAAGTCAGCATTATCCTGCCTGAGCAATGTCCTGAACTCAGCCCTGCTCGTAAACATTCTGTACGGCTCATCCGTTCCTTTGTTGATCAGATCGTCTATAAGTACTCCTATATAGGCGTCACTACGTTTCAGTACCACGGGCTCCAGGTCATGTGCCAGCCTCGATGCGTTGATACCGGCCATCAATCCCTGACACGCTGCTTCTTCATACCCTGTAGTACCATTTATCTGGCCCGCAAAGAAAAGATTGTGTACCAGCTTCGTCTCCAGTGTGAATTTTAGCTGTGTTGGCGGAAAATAGTCATACTCAATAGCATATCCGGGTCTGAAAAACCTGCAATTTTCGAAACCGGGCACTTTTTTCAGCGCATTGTACTGTACTTCCTCTGGCAGCGATGTACTGAATCCGTTTACATAAATCTCTACGGTATTCCAGCCTTCTGGTTCTACAAACAACTGATGGCGTTCTCTTTCGGCAAACCGGCTTATTTTATCTTCAATACTTGGGCAGTACCTTGGCCCGCTTCCTTTTATCCTGCCCTGATACATTGGCGACTGGTCAAATCCTGTTTTCAGAATATCATGAACCTCCTGGCTGGTATAGGTCACCCAGCAACACCTTTGCGACTCGGGCTTTATCCGTTCCGTGGGCAGATACGAGAACCCTACTACTTCCTCGTCACCATGCTGCTCTTCCATTTTCGAGTAGTCCAGACTTCTGCCATCTATACGGGGTGGTGTTCCTGTTTTCAGTCTTGCTGTCTCAAAACCCAGCTCCACTAATTGTTCTGTGATACCGGTTGCTCCCTTTTCACCCATTCTACCACCTCCAAACTGCTTTTCACCTACATGAATTACACCATTCAGAAAGGTTCCATTAGTAAGTACCACACATTTACCGCGTATCTCCTGCCCCATTCCTGTTACTACTCCGCTAATTGTTCCACGTGAAACAATTAAACCTTTCACCATATCCTGCCAGAAATCTACATTAGGAGTCCTTTCCAAGAGCTCCCTCCATGTCGCAGCAAACAACATCCTGTCATTCTGCGTACGAGGGCTCCACATACCGGGCCCTTTCGATTTGTTCAGCATTCTGAACTGTATGGTACTTCTGTCACTCACAATTCCACTGTACCCACCCAGTGCATCTATCTCCCGCACTATCTGACCCTTAGCTATGCCACCCATTGCCGGATTACAACTCATCTGCGCAATGGTCTGCATATTCATAGTCACCAGCAGCACCTTCGAACCCATATTGGCAGCAGCAGCGGCAGCCTCACATCCTGCGTGGCCGGCACCTACTACAATAACATCATATTCAGGAAACATGCCACAAAGATACACACATACATCCTACTAACCCACACCCATAGCCACAACAAACCAAACTATCACATTCGCATATCAGCACCACCAACAGTATACTTGCCCGTACACAATGTCGCTTTCAATCCCTGTCAACTGTATACAGCCATAAACGCCCCTTACAATTCAACCGTCGATTCTGTATCGGTCAATTAATGCTTGAAACTCGTTCTCAACCTATATTGTCACAATAAAGTCAATAAACAATGTTCCACGTGGAACAAAAATAATTTTTTTGCAACTTTAACAATATTATATAACTTTGTACGTTATTACGATATGCGTTCATTCCGCTTCATACACACTGCCATCACTATGTGCTTGCTACTTATAGCAACTACATCTGGCAATGCCATAGCTCAAAGCTATGATAGAAGCAAGCTGACCAAACTGGACCATAAATTCACGATAGGTTTCGAACGCCGTGTTGCTACTTTCTATTTCCCACAATCCGTTCAGTACAACAGAAAAACCAAGGTTGCCGAAGAACAAACCAACCGTATCATTCTTAGAATGAAATTGACATCCCGCTTTCGTTTGGAAACCGGTCTTAGCTACAAGGCTATAGATAAAATTCTGAAGAACAACGGGAAATTCAACAAAGCTTTCAATATCAACCAACCTTGCAAACTCAGTGTACCGCTTACCATTCAGTATCAACTGCAGAATGAGCGCAAACGCCTTCGCCCATACTTTGGTGCCGGTGTGCAATATTACCAGCAAGACTTACCGAGTGGTGTAAATGACGGTGACTATTCAATGTTCCAGACTGGAATGTCTAATGGTCTTAAATACATCAACATCATCTTTACACAAGGCCTTATCTACGACATCAACAAAGATCTACAGATCACTCAGTCTATGCATATCCTGCCAGAGAATGGCATGAAACCTATTGGCATAAACATCGGCGTTGGGTACCGCATAAAGTAATCCTTCCTTACATTTCTTTCGAGCAACTCTGCTGGTGCCAATCTATGGTTCTGTACAACACACCTATTTTCTGTACTAGTGCTATCTAATTTGCTAGTATCAAACTCGATGCAGCATTGATCAATAGTATTTCAGTTAACATCCTGGAAAGTATATCGTAGAAGAAGGCACCTTTCCGCTATAACCACTTAAACCCAACAGTATCCACTCAGAACAATCCCGCTGATGAACACTAAGTCTCAACCATTAAGCATAATTAAAATAAAAAGCCTAAAACTACTAACCAACCAAAATCATTACGGAATTAACTAGTTACAACTTCCTAGAAATACCCTCCTATATCATTCAAGTCCAACTAATACTAAATCTGTAGTAAAGCAGAATTGCCATAAATAGAAAAAGGGTATCGTTGCCGATACCCTTTCCCGTCAAAATTACTCGTCTACTTATTTAGCTATAACGAAGTTACGTGCTACTGCTTTCTCATCAGTGTTGATGATCAGGTAGTAACTACCTGGAGCAAGCTTGGAAGTATTAACTGTAAAAGTTTCTTCTTTTACATTGGTGTGTACTTCTTTGCTTACAAACCTTGCCAGACCGTCTACGATAGTGTATGTAACATTCTTTGACTTCTTGTCGAGAGACAAAGAAACCTGGATGTTATCCTTAGCTGGGTTAGGGAACAAACTTACCCTTGTATCCAGCTTAGTTACTGGTGCTACGTAGTCGATTGGAGGAGGATTGCTGTTGGTGATCATCGCAACAGAAGGTATCATACCACGTGTGTTGTTGAAGTTGAAAGAATCAACTGTTCCAACGTAGTTGGTCATAGTACCAGGAATTGGCGCGTGAGAACCGGTTGGAGTAGCAACGATATTATCGTTTGATGTTTCAACCATGTTTGAGTTGTCAAGAATACCTGCTGTACCCAGCGCACGACCATAGATACGTGGCAATGGGTGCATGATACCGTCAGAACCCAGGAAGTGACCACCAGGTACGCCTATTGCAAGGTAATACCAGCTGTCTGCCTCAAGCAGGATTGTTGTTGGGTTACCGGATGTAGGATCGCCCATTGCAGCAAAGTTAAGAGCAGCACCAGATGTATCCAATACACCATCAAAGTTATGCAGACCCAGAGATTTCAGCGTAAGCTCACCATTCTGGATTACACCGTCTGGATCACCACCTGTTCCATCAGTCCATTTGTAAAGGTAGATGTTAACTGCAGTACCCAATGGGCCAGGAGTGTTTGTAGACAATGAGTACTGAACACGTGATATAGAAGTACCGCCGTTCTTTACATAATACATTGGACCCCAAATAAAGTCTCCACCTGCATTAAAAGAAAAACCAATTGTTTTTACAGGCTGGTTCAGGGTGAAATCATAACGGCTCTTGCTGAACAGGCTATCCGTTACATAAAACGAACTTGTCAAAGAGTTATCAGCAGGGTAGTCGTCTGTACCTGTCATACCTATTGTATAATTCAGATCGAAACGGCCTTTACCTGGAACAGTCAGATCATACTCAGTGCCACCAGCTGCAGTAAACATAGCGAAGATAGAATCGGGAGTAGCTGCTGCTGTACCTGTAAACGGTGTTGTCATCGTTACAGTGTGTGTATGTTGTGTTGTAGCTGATCCACCTGTTGGGGTAAACTTCAGCTCGCTGATCACATTTACACCTGTCTGGTCTGCACTACCATAGTTGGCTATGAAAGAACCATCAACCATTTTGTAGGCAGCAGGAGTACCTGCACCGCTCATCTGGTTGAATGGTATAGCATAGTTATGCCATCCGGCAACAGCACTTGGCACAAAGCCAAGATCATTAGCCAGACCCAGACCCCATGGAGTGATAGTGAAACGTGCAGTATCGCCAGCGCGATAAAGCGCTGCAATAGCGTCACCATCTTCCTTAGAGATCATGAACACTGGCTTTGTAACAGATGTAGCTGGACAAACTGAACCAGCACCCATACCAATTGGTCCACCATTTATATTGTTAACGATAACTATTGCTATCGCACCAGCAGCTTCGCAACGCGCTGCTTTACAAACAAATTCAACACCACCACCTCTATATACAAATCCAATTTTGCCTGTCATAGAGCCAGGTGTAAGAGTGCTAGCAGCAACCGTGTCACCACCTACTGGTGGCATTACGATTTGTGTGTTCACTATCGGCGCAGTCACGGTACCACCCCATGGAGTAGTGCCTACACCTGGGTGGGTGTATATTTTCTGGCCAGCTACTGATGCCGGACTGTTTACCACAAACCTCAGACCCACGTAATCTTTGTACCAGTTTGGGTCTGTAACCGTTGTGCCATCCATCAACGTATACGGGCCGAAAGCCAACGGATGTATCTGTCCGTTTGCTACGCTTGCTCCTGCTATGCAAGACGCAAGCAAGAGATTTTTTAGTGTAATCATTTGCTTCATAAAAATTACTTTTTAATTTGGTTTGACAATTTATAACTATTATATAAAATAAACAAAAAAATAACGCAAAAAGGGGTATTATTAACAATATTCTTATTGCATTCTAATGTACTAATCCGGCACTTAAACTGATCTCCATCATCCTGTCTATTGGTCGCTTTGCTGCCAGCCTCAGTGTTTCTTCCATTAGTATCTCTGGTTGTTCGTACTTCAGGCACAGGTATATTTTCTCTAGTGTGTTCCGCTTCATGTGCGGGCACTCGTTACAAGCACAGGCATTGTCTGGCGGCGCTGCTATAAATGTCTTTGTTGGCGCCGCAGCTATCATCTTGTGCAGTATACCCGACTCTGTTGCCACAATAAAGGTCTGCGCTTTATCATGCTCAGCATACTTCAGTAGTTCCGTTGTAGACCCTATAAAATCAGCTACCTGCAGCACGGCGTCTTCACATTCAGGGTGCGCTATCATTTTCGCCTCAGGATGCCGTGCTTTCAGCCTTGTGATCTTTTCCAGCGAAAAAATCTCATGCACCATACATGCACCATTCCACAAAACCATATCCCTGCCAGTAACCTTGTTGATATAAGCACCCAAATTTTTGTCCGGAGCAAATATGATCTTTTGGTCCTTGGGCAGGCTTTCTACTATCGCCCGTGCATTCGACGATGTACAGATAATATCGCTCAGCGCTTTTATGGCAGCTGAGCAATTTATATACGATACTACTATGTGGTCAGGGTGTTTTTGTTTAAAAGCACTGAACAACTCTGGTGGACAGCTGTCACTCAGCGAGCATCCGGCTTTCAGATCCGGAATCAGTACCTTCTTCGTCGGGTTCAGTATCTTAGCTGTTTCGGCCATAAAATGCACTCCGGCGAAAACAATGATATCGGCTTCTGTTTTAGCCGCATTTCTGGCCAGCCCCAGACTATCACCTACATAATCAGCTATATCCTGAATATCAGGCTCCTGATAGTAGTGCGCCAGTATCACAGCATTCTTCTCTTTCTTCAATTCAGCTATCGCACCAAAGAGATCCAACGACGGATCTACCTCAATGTCCAGAAAACCATGTTGCAGCAACGAATCTTTGGCAAAATCAACCATCACACAAACATATTAATTAAATAACCTTTCTCACAGAAATCAAATCACCAAAATAGGGTCCTGCAAAGTTAAATAGCAAAAATCATACCACAATGAATAAGCTATCCACATTCCTAATAATAGTAAATAACTTTTTTTAAAAACAACCACTATTACTATTAAGGGTGTGGATTGGTGGATTAATATTCGGTCACACACTTGTAATGCTCAGAAAATCACTTTACTAACATTTTGCCCACGCATTACCCACACAACTTTTGTATGGCGGCACCCAATATAGCTACCCAATTGTGAATTGCTAAAAACCTTGTTGTGAGTAAAAACAGCGTTGTTAATATCGTGGCTACCTGTGGATTACTGCCAAAAAAAAAGGATAACAAACCCGATTGTGTATAACGCTGCCCGTCAAAAAATACTTGTTAGCCACAAACCTACAGTTACCAACACTTATTAAGATACAGCTAACAAAAAAGTAATCATTATATAACACACATCAATAGAATTAGCATTGGTACCACCTAAAGTGTTTTTTCTGCCCCCCGTTATTATTTACATCCTTTTACCTACCTTTGCCCTCCCAAATGCGGGTGTGGTGAAATTGGTAGACACGCCAGACTTAGGATCTGGTGCTGCGAGGCTTGGGGGTTCGAGTCCCTCCACCCGCACGAAAAGAGAACGGAGAGCGTCAGAGCGAAGAGCGATGACCTCTCCGTTCTCTTTTCCCCTCCGCTCCCGCTCAGTTTCTTCGCTCTAAATATGTAGATTTATCAGGATGAAGGCCGCCGGAAGACTGCATATTATTTGCAATTCTGGATGACATGCGAAACATTCTCTGCCGTTGTTGGAGTCCCGGCCAACAACACACCTGCCGAATTCAATTGTAAGACTAACCACAGATCCCCTCTATAGCCAACAAATCTTCCATAAAATAGTTCGAACAGTGACAACTCAGCAGTACTTTTTAAAAAATCCATCTTCCGAAAGAAGATGGATTTTTTGGTTTTTGGTTCGCTTGTTTTTATCGTCACGTCTGTAACATTTGTAAAACACGGAAGCGTAGTTTACTTGCGCCGCTTTAATTCTGCTTCCTTTCTACGATTTTTTAGTGGGAACTGGTAGGCAAATACTAAACCATAGTTGATTCTTGTTATGCGATAGTCGGGAGGGTTTGGGTTTTTAACAAGAGAGGTAAACGCATTCTGAAAAAAGAACCTTAAAGAGTATCCGCCATCAAATTGATATCCTACATCTCCCCGTAAACCAAAAAATGCAGGATTAATGCTGTTTATTGTGTCTTTATCAATTTTTATGGGCAATTTGCCATTCCCAATATAGTTACCTTTATTATCATAATAACTAACAGCTTGTGTAGCCTTAACGTTTACCCCAAACAAAAAACCCGGGCTCAGGAACCAACGGCTTTTACTGTTCTTCTTCGCCCTGACAACTATACTCAGCGGAATTTCTATAGTGTTAATATTGAACAATAGTCGCCGGTCTTTACTCCATGGGTCAACTGTTTTTTGGCTGTTTCGGGTGAATACCAGGCCCGGTTGGAGGTATAGATTGTTGTTGTCAAGACATATATCAGCAATTGCTCCTATTCTGTAATCCAATACTAAATCATTGCGGTCGGGGTTAATATATTTATTATTGACATAATATTTGTAACGTGTATTATTAAGCCCAATTATGGGGCTGATGGATACCTGCGCGAACATGGTAACCGGCAGCAAAATCACAACTAACAAGAGAAGTAACGAATATTTCATAGAAGGTATTCTCGGCTAAAAGTATGTATTTCAAGGCAAATACCTGGATAACACTTCTTTTTTAAAATGCCCTCTCGTGCGTTCATTTTCCGCCGTTGCTGGCGTCCCCGGCAACAACACACCTGCCGAATTCAATTGTAAGACTAACCTCTTAACCCTCAATCGCTTTTATATCTTCCAAAAAAAGTTCAAACATTGACAATCCACTACACTTCCACAAACAATGAAACCTGCTCTAAAAGCAGGTTTTATTGTTTTCGGCTTCTTTTCAACGGTACTATTTCCCCCGTTATTACATAACCTTTTCAAGTATCATAAACTCAGGCTCAGAAACGCCAGCCTTGGTCAGAATAGGCCGCAGGTTGGCAATAAAAGCCTTTGCCGAATCAATATCAGCCACCTCTGATATTACTGTTACTTTGTTCTCATTGTCCGCGCTCCGATACACATTGCGCACATTGATTCCAGCGCGTGACCGGTTTTCTGCACCCGCATCGAATATTTGTTTCCATGCATCAAATTGCGCTACTTCATGTGTGTTAATTACTGTTACCATAACGATGTTTGTTTTAAATGTTCACGACAAAACTACCCTGTACAAAAAGGGGGTTCATTGATTTTCGTCAAGAAAACTCAGGCGGCCGATAGTTTTTTGCGAATGCGGCTTAGTGTTTCAGGCGAAACACCCAGGTAAGAGGCGATATGGTACTGCTGTACACGCTGCATGAGCTGTGGTCGTTCTTGCAGCAGTCGCAGATAATTTGTTTCCGGTGTTTCTGTAAGTAAGTGTCCCACGTGTTCTGCCAGCTTAGCCGCCCTGCGCTGTTGCCCCATAGCATGAACAGTTCTTAGCCAGGCAAATTTTTCATAACCCCATTCCCATTTTTCACGTGAAAAAGTGATTACATCGCTATCTTCCAGTGCCTGCACATTCATTTGGGTTACCTTGCCTGAGCGCATGTTGTCCAGGTCGCCTGTCCAGTAGCCTTCCTCGGCAAACAGTGTTGTGCGTTCTGTACCGTCCTCGCCTATATAGTATGTCCGTATACACCCCTTGGTAATAAAACTGCTGAAACGTGGGATATCTCCTTGTCTGAATAAATGTTCGTTTTTATTGAAATGCCTGAATGCTGCCCCATCCATATATTCCTGAAACTCGTCGTCGGGAACATCGACACGTGTACGCAATGCGTTTAAGAATAATTGAGCATTCATTTTTACTGCAAAATAAATTAACCTATGTCTTAGGACCGTCTCTAAAATATGTAATATTGTTCAATCGCCTTCAAAACCTCCACAAAATAGTTCGAACACGGACTAGCCAACCCCTTATTGATCCGATCAACTTTTTCCGGAAGGCGGATATTTGGTTATTATCTGGCTGTACAGTTACAATCTCTGATACCGTAAATTTGCATACTATATTTTCGGGTATCTCCCGCCAATAGTTGTTTTGGGCGCATTGCTCAGATGTTGCTGATTCAGGATGAAGACGTTCAGAAAACGGATTCGATAAGCTGTTCGCAAAGCCCTGCGGAACATCACGCAAAAAAGGTAAAGCAAAAAAGTAAAAACATAAACAATTAAGGCATGGATAACGCTAAGCTAAAAACCGTATTTTTCTTGTTAATGACATTAATTTTATGCTCATGTTTTTCAAAGGGGCGAATAAATCGAGTAGCTAATTGGGATGAAACAATTGGTGTTATGACAAAACGACTGTATGGAAAATCATCTGTTGGAGAATTCAAATATACATACAAAAACAAAGAGTACATTTCTAAAAATGGAACAGGTATTAACGTGCCTGGTTCTATTCCAGGTGAAAAATATATTCTTAAGGTCAACCCCCAAAATCCTGAAGAATACATACCTATTGATTGGAAACCAACATTTACAGACGATGAACAAATTGCATTAACGACAGGTACGATTACTAAAGTATATAAATTTATGTATTTTTCAGAAGATACAATCTTAGCATCTCATGGAATTAATTTTAACTATAGTGTAGACGACTATGAATATGAACGTTCTCAAAGATTGCCGCCTAATTTCAAAAAATTGTATGGAAACCTGCAAGTAGATAAAGAATATAAAGTAAAATATCTCGTTAAAAATCCTCAGCGAGCCATACTTATATTAGATAACGAATGAACCCTCTCCGCCGTTGTTGGCGTCCCCGCCAACGACCCAAGTGCTGAATTCTAGTAGAATACAAGCCTCAAAACGCCTCTGTTGTATTCTTGAAAGCAGTAACAAAATCCTGAAAATCCTGATTCAGTAAAACACTCATTTCAGCTTATGTTTTCTTGTGCTGAAAACCGTTTTGTCAAGACGTGGCGGATTGTTTATATCAAATCCGTAGACAATGCTGTTCAGGTACATTACACCAGCCAGGCGTTCATCAACAGATTTCGACCGCCAATACGCAGCCTGATTGCCACCAGCCTCATGAGAATGACCCTTTCCTATAGTTCTGTCAAGTCTAAACATTGTTTCAAAGTTAGTGCTAATATTGTAAAAAGATAAGCAGGCAACCAACGAACCACAAGCCACTGTATACTGGCCAGAAATAAGTGCGATGTGATTTTTAGGCATGTTTGGAACTTTTTACGATCAATCTTAAACAACTTAGTACTGGAAGAATTGTTCTGCATCTTGACAAACCGATACATCAGAAAGAGAAATAGCGTAGCATGTTCTCCATCAGGCAAAACAGCGGAATTAGTAACAACATACCCGAAAAACAGCTCATGAATTTGAGGATAATAGTTTTGTACATCTGCTTAAGTACATTAGTTCTCAGTTGCAAATCTGGGCCCCCCAAACGACCAATTGTATGGAAGGAAACAATCGGATATTTTGACCCAAGACGATACAAAGGAGGAAAAATAACGTACAATACAGACGTCGGACAATATACGGTATCATATAACTACATGACTGATATTTGCTATGGTTTAAAATATAGCATGCGATATAATATTAATGATCCTGAAGAAATCGAAATTGACTACTGGAATCCGATTTTTGAAAAAGGGGAGGAAACCTACTCTACAGTTGCTACAATAACAGGATTTCAGCCTGAAACATTTTTCAGTGGCAAGGGAGATGTCGTAAACTACTATTACACAGTAAATGGAAGGAAGCTAAAAAAATGGGCATATTTACATCCCAAACATAAAAGTTTATTTCCTGGTTTAGACGTAAAACAATGTTACAAAGTAGAGTATTGGTCAGAAAATGCAAATAGACACAAAATACACTTAGATGAGCCACTAAAATGTGACGAGGTGATAACTGAGTAGGTAGTGTAACAAAGAAGTTGTTGGACCCAGCCATTGTTGGCGTCCCCGCCAACGACACGCCTGCCGAATTCAATTGTAACCCTAACCTCAAAACCCCACTATCGCCCTCAAATCCTCCACAGACAAGTTCGAAAGAGGGAACACTCAATCCTGCCACAAATCACCTCATAATTACCAAACGCCGTATAGCAGCATTGCCCGCACTGCCCGGGTATATTTTGCACAGATACTGGCCAGCAGCCAGCTTGTCTGCAGCTATTTCAGTAGTGGTACCTTTTAGGCTGCTCAGCAGCACAGCGCGTCCCGTCATGTCATAGATCTCTACCCGCGCATCACTACCAAATCCCCGCTTGTTATAAAACGTACAAACATCCGCCGCCGGGTTCGGATAGATCATTACCTCCTCACCATCGTCTGTTACCGGTAGCACCGCCAAATCAGTATTGCAGCCCGATGCAGCATATTTATACTGAGCTATGAACATGTTTTTGCCCGATCCTCCGCCACTGAGTGTCACACTGCCCAGCGTCATTGTTACATCGTATTCGCTCGTTACATATACGCTCCCCTTTTGGTTCAGCGCTATGCCACCACTACCACCGCCCCCATACCTGATAAAGAAAGTATCGATCAGCGTACCAATGGTATCATACTTAGCCAGAAACATCGGCTGGGAGGGGCTTAGCGCAGAATGCCCGCCGCGTCCCGTCATCCATATATTCCCGCAATCATCCCCGGTTATATTGTTAGCCGACGTTAGTGCCGTGTCAGCAATGCCATTCAGAAACTTCAGATTCCCTGCCGAATCGTACTTGGCCAGGTACATCCGCAGAGCCCATGCCGCATAGGGCAGCGACACGCTACCCATACCAAAATTTTGTCCATAGGAGCCCACAACATAAAGGTTGCTTTCCTTGTCGGCATACAGGTCGTTTGTATAGCTCACTACCGAACTCACAGCCCTTCGCCCCCACACCTTACCGCCGGCTGCGGTTAGTTTGGCTATAAAGAGCTCACTTTGCGGCATTGTGGCGTTGAGCAGTGTATCATTATTCAGCACCACACTGGTCGACGAGTACGAACCCGACACATATACATCCCCGTTTGCTACAGTTATTGCGTGGGTATATTCAGTAGAGTCTCCGCCAATGCTTGTAGCCCAGGTAGCATTAAAAGACGAATCATATTTCGCCACAACCACATCATACGTACCCGGATCGGTATTCACCAGCGTTGTTGACCCAACCACTACAGAATTACCGGCGAAAGCCCCGCCAATATACACATTGCTTGCTGCGTCAACAGCTATCTTGTTCACGTCATAGGGAATGTTCTTTACCCAAACCACAGTGCCATCCGATCGTACCTTCGCACAAAAACAATTGGGCATACCGGATGAAATACCGCCCAAACGAAACGGTGCCAGAGAATAACCAATAACGTACATATTATCAGCAGGGTCGGCAGCAATATCCACAAACCATGCGCCCCCGTTTTGTGTACCCATTGCCCACCGGTAGTTGCCACTGCTGTCAGTACTCACCAGTATGCCCTGCCGCGTTACATTGGCAGAATCAATAACCGTAAATGGTCCAAAAGTGTTGGTAAGTCCGGAAGACGCCAACGACATCGAGGCAACATATAAATTACCTTTTTTGTCTATCGCTATATTTTTATTCGGCGACGCCGCCTGCGTACTGGTATTACCTACAACCCACCCCCAACCCTGAGCGAATGTTGTAATGGAAGGAAATAAAAATAAAATCGAAAAGAGCCTTATAAAAAGTTTGGACATATTTAAGGTGTTTGGGTAACGAGTGCAATATAGTACAAAAAAACGCAACACACAGCGTCCCCGTTGCAGACAAAGACACCACAGAAAGAAGGATCAATCAGTATCAGCAACACTTCAGATCTTGAAAATAGCTGTCTTTAAAAGAATGCCCTTTGAAGGTCGGTTTGTTTATACACTCATTTTACAACTTCAACTATTGCATTCAAAATGTCGAAAAGCCAGGTTTTCAATTCAATGTCCATAAACAAGTTTGCGGTTTTGGTTTATAACCTGCTTGAAATAAGGATTCTTCAGAGCTTTTTCTTCAAGCAAGTCTACCGGTCTGTGCAGCATATCTTGCAACGAGAATTTCAGATCAAAGTAGTTGTCTGCATAGTGCGCAACATCGATGGGATCAAAATCTACAATCAGATCTATGTCACTTCCACTATTGAATTTTTCACTCAAAACAGAGCCAAATGCATAAAGGCTCTTTACTTTGTGACGTACACAAAGTTGATGAATACCATCACTATACTGATCAAGAATTGACATGTCTTATTGAAGCAAAGCTAACAAAATCTTGAATGACTGCTTCTTTCTCCTTCGATCTCGTTTTCTACTCAGGTTTACCCTATTACCACAATCTTACCTACTGAAGTCTACCCAAACCTGCTGCCTCCAAAAAAAGCATAAAACATCTTATGAATATTCAATACCTTTAATAACCTGCCGGCATACACCATACCGGCACACCAAAACAAATTTGAATTACGCCGCATGGAAAACCTGTTCAATAGCACTGTCCTTTGGTTCATAGCAGGAACCATGCTATTCTTGTTGGAGTTTGCATTGCCCGGTTTCATTGTCTTCTTTTTCGGCATTGGTGCATGGGTTGTTGCCATCATCACATTGTTCAGCCCCATTACGGTTACCACCCAGCTCATCATATTTATTGCCACATCCATTCTCACAGTTTTACTGTTCCGCAAGTGGCTCAGAAAACAGCTGGCCGGCCGGCAGAATGGCTCCGCTGCGCTCGAAGACGAGTTTGTGGGCAGAACCGCACAGGCCGAAACCCTGATAGCACCCGGCACTAATGGCAAAGTAGCTTTCAAGGGCACAACCTGGGAGGCCGAGTCGCACGAAACAATACATCCCGGAGAGCAAGTGATGATCACCGGCTTTCGCAGTATTATCTTACTCGTAAAATCAAACAAAACACTATGACTACAGTTTCTGCTATCCTCTTTCTTTTCGGCATCCTGCTCTTCGTTTCATTCTTCTTTACATTCAAGGTCGTGCCCCAGCGCTCAGTGTTCATCATAGAGCGGCTGGGCAAGTATAGTCGCACACTCGATGCCGGCTTTCACATACTCATACCCTTTATAGATAAGATAGCCTACAAGCAAAACCTCAAAGAGCAGGCAATAGATGTGGCATCGCAGATATGCATCACCAAAGACAACATTGCGGTAGAGGTAGATGGTATCCTGTACCTGCAGGTTATGGATCCGCAAAAAGCATCGTATGGCATAGACAACTACAGGTTTGCGGTGATCCAGATCTCCCAGACAACCATGAGGAGCGTGATAGGCAAAATGGAACTCGACAAAACATTCGAGGAACGCGAAACCGTAAATGGCAGCATCGTCAGCGCGGTCGACAATGCCAGCGAACCGTGGGGTATCAAAGTATCGAGGTACGAAGTGAAAAACATATCGCCACCGCAGAGCATCAAAGACGCGATGGAAAAACAAATGCGGGCCGAGCGCGAAAAAAGAGCATTGATTGCAGAGTCTGAGGGCGACAAGCAAGCCAAGATCAACCGGGCCGAGGGCGACAAGCAGGAAGCTATTGCCAGATCAGAAGGCGAGAAGCAGCGCAAGATAAACGAAGCCAGCGGTACCGCCTCCGAGATAGAAATGGTTGCCGTAGCAACAGCCAACGGTATCAGGGAAATAGCCAAAGCCATAAACCAGGATGGGGGCATGAATGCTGTAAACCTCAGAATTGCAGAGCAATACCTCACAGAGTTTGGCAAGCTCGCCAAAACCAACAACACAATGATCGTACCTGCCGACCTCTCCGATATCGCCGGCGTACTCAGCAGTGTTACATCTGTGATCAACAAAGCAAAAATCGGCTAAGCAGCCTGTCTGTAGCTACATCAGGCTTTCAGCGCACCAACGACACCGCCGAAAAACCACCGGTGCGCTACCTCGCCCTTTTGTGCAACACTGTTGTACTGATCTGTTAACTCAACCCACTATTATAGAAATGAGTGCAAAACGATGTGTATGAAAAAAGCTACGCTCATCATTATTGTTTGTTGTGCTGCATTTGCCGCCGCCGCACAGGACACCGGTAAAGTTGCACAGCTGGAGTGGAAAGTAAAAATGCTGGAGCAGCGCCAGGCTAAATTTGAGCGCCAGTTGCAGGCAGGCCACACCAAAAAGCTGGCCGAAAAAAAGATTAAAGAAGCACACAAACATGTGGCTGCCGAACGAGCGAAATTCAAAGCAGAAGATATAGCCCGGGCAGAGACCTTGTATCACAGAGCCAACAGGCAGTCAAAACCAGAAATAAGGAACAGGTTACTGGACAGCGTGGTGATATTGTACCCGCAGCTCAACAGAGCCGGTTGTGCACAATTGTATCTGGCACAGCGTGCAGACAGCAACGATAAAAGAGAACAATTGTTGAAAGATTGCATAGATCGCTTCAGCGAATGTTACTACCTCGATGGCGCACAGGTAGGACCTCTGGCTATGTTACAGTTGGCACGCTTGTACAATGCTACCAATCGCGAACCCCTGGGGCAGGAGCTCATCAAACGCCTGCGCAAAGAACACCGCAAAGCCATAGGCCACGATGGCCGCCGTCTTCTCGAAGATGTCGAATAGCAAACACCCCACGGTGTGCCACACTTCCAAAGTGTGGCACACCTCTGTACGAAGTTCCACAGTTTCCCCGGTACACTTCCAAAGTGTAGCACACCATTGAATGAAGTTCCCCCCGTTACATCATTACAAGTGTGGCACACCGTTTTATGGTCTCCAACACCTATCCGCAAATAATACTCAAATACCCCCGAAAACCGCTTCCACAGCAGTTTTCAAATTTTATCATATGCAGCTGCCGTCATATCATATAACGCTGGCGGCACACCATAAAGATCCGTTTTGTCCATATCCGTTTTCGTGCAGACCTTTAGTACACCCACAATACCAACAACCCGGCACATGGAGCTACTGTGCAAACCTATTTAGGGAACAGGCGCTCCTCACCGGTGTGGCACACTTCCAAAGTGTGCCACACCTTGTAACAAAAACTGAACGACACCACATGTAAACCTATTTCGGGATTAGTCAATGTACCAACAGGAAGCAAGTGCGCAATTTTTGCGCAAAAATGAAAACATAAACCATTAAAAACCAAAGAAGTATGATTTTTCAAAAAAAATTGCGCACCGTGCGCAATTCCACAATTCGCCTCACCGGTGTGGCACACTTCCAAAGTGTGCGACACCTTGTCAACCAAAACCCGGACGCCAGCAAGTGTAAACCTTTTTCGGGACTAGGCAGCATACCTACAGGAAGCAAGTGCGCAATTTTTGCGCAAAAACAAGAAGCTCATTTTTACGCAAACCATTGAAAACCAACATCAGAACCGCCAAACAGTGCAACACAAAAAAAATTGCGCAGCGTGCGCAAAAACCACCCTAAAACACAAAAGCCGCTCATACAGAGCGGCCCTTGCAAATCATAATCTACTTTATATGCCTGTAATTACTTATTCCCACACATACTGCTTCTTGTTCAGCAGCAGCGCCTCGCCGGCTATGGTCTGTTCGCCCGTTGCAGCATCATATACAGCACACTCATACAGTATGCGGTTCTTTTCCTTCACAATCTCTTTTACACGCACCACCGCTTCGTATTCCGTGTTTACAAACATAGGGCGCAGCCATTTCAGATTCTGGCTCATGTACACATGTCCGTCGGCATACCACAGCGCTCCGAATATCTTGGTAAACACACTGGCACCCAGGTACCCATGTATAATGTTGCGGCCAAACATGCTTGCTGCACCGGCTGCAGCATCTATATGCAGCGGGTTGGTGTCGCCGCTTACGCGGGCATACGTATCCACATCTTCCTGCGTATAGCTGTACTTGTGGCGAAATTCATCTCCTATTTGTAGCATCTTAAAAAAATTTGTGCCGAAAGTAATAATTTTTTCCGCACACCCCTCAACCCGTCAGCAATTAATAAACACGCGGCAACCCACAAAAGAAGGCTTTTCCGTATAACACGAAAGCATATCCGAAAGGTTAATAAATTGTTAGATTAGAAAAAAAATGCAGAAGAATGCATAGGGTATAAAAATATTTGCTACTTTTGCGGCGCCTTAGGGCACAGAACACCGAAAATAGGAAGGAATTATCTTTCTGCGTCCAAGATAGGAGTTTTTTCTTTTTGAACAAAAAATTTTTAGACTTTTTAATAGTAAATATAATAGATCATGGCTTTTCAAGACACAAACAACCTGGTAGATACCATCGTTGAAACACAAAAGAAAGTTTTGGATTCTGTAGTGGAGAACACTAAGAAATTCACAAACGGCAGCAATCCACTCAACGAAACAATTGAGAAAGGAACTGATTGGTATAAGAACTGGCTCGAAAACCAGAAAAACCTCTACACCAAAACAACTGGTCAGGCAGCAACTGCCGAAACATCAGGCGAAAAAGATACAACAGCTAAGGCTACAGAAATATTCGAACAGTGGATGAATACACAGGTTAGCTTCGCTAAACAAATGTGGGAAGCAGCACAGGAAACAGCAAAAAAAGCTACTTCCGGTGCTACTGCAAACAATCCGTTCATGGCATCTAATCCATTCACAAACAACAACCCTTTTGCAACCGCTAACCCTTTTGCCGCATGGCAGAATGCGTTCAGCAACACGCAGAACCCATGGGCTGGTTTCATGAACGGTACACAGAACAACAACTGGATGAACCAGATGCAGAACATGAATCCTTTCAACAACGAAGCATTCAAAAAGAGCAACGAAAACATCACAGGTATTTTCAACCAGTACTATACCCTGCTCAACAATAGCTTCGGCGAGTGGCAGAAAGGTCTTCAGAACGGTACCGTTGAAGATGCGTACAAAAACATGATCAGCACTGGCGAGGGTTTCACTCGTTTTGCCGAAATGTGGATGCCAATGTTCAAATCTATCCAGGACAAAACATTCAACATGGATGCTTACAAGCAGTTCATGAATCCTGAGTTGTACAAAGAATTCATGGACAAGTTCTTCGGATTCCTGCCAGAGAGCAGCCGCCAGCAGATGCACAACATGACTAACATGATGAATGATAGCATGAAGCAGATGAATCAGTCAGGCATGGGCAACTACCAGCAGATGCGCGACATGATGAGCAAAATGGGCAATCAGTTTGATGTGTTCGGCAATATGCACAACACCTACAACCAGTTCAATACAATGATGAACGAAGCTGCTGCACCATTCACCAAAATGATGACGCCAAATGCTTTCACCAAAGCTGCTGCTGAGTGGAAAGACATTTCAGACCGTATCTCCGTATACAACATGAAGAATGCTGAGCTGCAGTACATGATCTACAATCAGGGTACAAAGGTTATGGATACGCTGGCTGAGAACATTGCTAAGAAAGTGAAAGACGGTACCGAGATCACCAGCATGTTGTCGCTCTACCAGGAGTGGCTCAACATCAGCGATAAGGTATATGTATCACTGTTCGAAAGCACAGAGTACAGCAAGCTGATGGGCGAGGTAAGCGGTCTGCAGAACAGGCTTCGCAAAGACATCGACGGCATGGTTGAAAAACAAATGAAGGACATTCCGGTGGCTACACGCAGCGAAATGGACGAAGTGTACAAGACCATTTACGAACTGAAGAAAAAAGTACGTCAGCTCGAAAAAATGCTTGACCTCGATGGCGAAGAAAAAATCGCTGAGCCAAAAGCAGAAAAAGCAACAAAGACAGCTAAGAAATAATTGGCTGATTAACAGATAAAAGAAAGGGAATCCATCCGGATTCCCTTTTCTGTTATTATGGAGGTCGCTAGTGAATTGGCTCCCCATGCAGGAATGCTGCAATATGGCCGTTCACATGTTCTGCCTGTTCCCATTGCAGAAAGTGCCCGCAATCCGGAAGCATAACCAGCACAGCATTTGGCATTTTTTGTACCCCGGTCTTTGCTATCGATTCCGTAGTACCGTGGTGTAGTAGTTTGTTGGGTATCAGTGCGTCCTGCTCACCAAACAGCACCAGTGTTTTCTGGCGTACATGGTGTAGCTTATCGTATACCGGTTCTTCCAGCATGCTTTTTATAGATGCCTCTATCATGCGCCGGTAATAGTTCATCTTGTAGGTTTTCATCAGCGCAGTCAGCTCTTTTACAATGCCGTCGGCCTGTGCCTGCTGCCTGAAGAAGCTGCTCTCCAGCGTAGTCCTCAGGTTTTGCTCATCGTTCGATACAAAGTCAAACATGCGCAGTGTACCATAGTACATAGCTTTGTCCATTGCAGTAAATACCTCCATGCCCGCCGGTGCAACCAACACCAGCGCCTCTGCGCACGACGGGTACTTGATCAATGTTGTAAGCGCTATCTGCCCGCCCATAGAGTGTCCGGCCAGACATACATTCTTCAGGCTCAGTGCCTCTATGAAATGAAATACCGCGTCGGCATAAAACTGCATACTGAACTTATGTTCATGCTGGTCCGACAGTCCGTTGCCGGGCAGGTCTATAGCTATGCACCTGAAGTGGTTTTTAAGTTGTTCTATGTTCTTCTTCCACACCGGCGCATAGTTGGCCAACCCATGTATGAAGAGTATGGTGTGCGAACCCTTGCCCTCATCCATATAGGCAATATTGCAGTGCCCGGGCAAGGCAACATGATGTGTTGCGTAAGGGTATTTAATAATTTCTTTCATTCCTGTGGCGTGCGTTGCACGTAAGTACCAATACCGGCAATGATAACGCAATTAAGCAAACCTGTGAAAAAATTTATTTCCATTATATACACGCCAGCAAATACAATACTAAAAAAGGTGTGCCATTATAGCACACCTTCTGTATCTTATATGTCGTTTATGGAGCAGTGTTACGAGCAGCGCTCTATTACCCACTTGGCTACTGCCGGGGCCAGTTCTTTCTGCGACTTGCCACCTACAAACACACCTATGTGCCCGCCGGGGAAAGGATATTCACGTTTGTCTTTCGAACCGATCACATTCATGATGTTCAGCGTGCTTTCATTCGGAATGATATTGTCTTCCGTAGCATACACATTCAGGAATGGCATTGTAGCATTCTTGAGTGATACCTTCCTGCCACCCAGTTCAAAATCACCAGTGATGAGTTTGTTGTCACGGAAGAGGTCTTTAATATACTTGCGGTACATTTCACCTGGTATAGCTGGCAGATCACCTTTCCACTTCTCCATCCGCAGGAAGTTCATCATTTTGTCCTTGTCTTCCAGAGAGTCTACAAGACCCAGGTACTTGCTTACATTCATGCTTGGTTTCAGCATCCCGAAGGCGCCGTCTACCATATCACCGGGTATGGTGCCTATGTTGTCTACCATAGCATCTACATCTATATACTTCGTCCACTTATACAGCATGCAGCGTGTGGTAGAGAAGTCGTATGGTGCTACATAGGTAGTCAATGACTGCAGCTTCTCCGGATACAAGGAAGCATAGATCATTGAGAACGTACCACCCTGACAGATACCCATTTTATGGATCTTGGCAACCTTGTGACGTTTGCGCAGAAAGTCTACAGCATCATTCATGTAGCCATCAATATAGTCTTCCATGGTCAGGTACCGGTCAGACTTGTTATGATAGCCCCAGTCCATGATGTAAATGTCCAGACCTTCGTCGATCAGCTTTTTCATCAGGCTCCTGTCAGGCTGCAGATCCAGCACGTCATGCCTGTTGAGCATGGCAAAGGATACCAGTACCGGTGTAGCGCATTTTGCTGGTGTCTCACGGGTGTAGTGGTACATCTTTATCTTATCGCTCGACCATACCAGTTCCTTGGGAGTCATACCCACTTCTACTGTATCAATGTCCTTTAGGGTTTTATAACCCTTAGCTATTTTTTCGCTGGTCGAAATTAATTCCTCAGCGATCGAAGCTGCATTAAAATTCATCGTTATTAAATTTGGCGGCGAAGATAAGGTTATTTGTTTTACTGCTATCAATACCTGCCAAATACAACCAACAAATAACAGATTCGCCACAAGTATGTATTTGCTTCCAGCAGAAAACCAAAATATTCACCACGTCCGGAGCTACTTATTTTCACTTTATATACTATCTTTCTATTCTAAACCACCTTCCAATGAGTGCAACAGAGAAAAAAATCGTTCTGATTACCGGAGCAACCGGGGGTCTTGGCACAGCAATGTGCAAAAAGTTATACGACGACGGATATATCGTGGTAGCAAATTACCGCAATGAGGAAAAAGCAAAGGAATGGCAGGCCAACCTGAAGAAAGAAGGCTACGATATAGCTATCTATTATGCCGATGTTGCAGACTTTGATTCCTGCGGAAAAATGATTCAGCAAATAGCAGACGATATAGGCCATGTAGGCGTATTGGTCAATAATGCCGGTATCACCAAGGACGGTGCTTTCCGCAAAATGTCCTATGAAAACTGGAAGGCTGTAATATCTACCAACCTGGACAGCGTTTTCAATTGTACACGGCATGTAATAAATTATATGATCGAAAATGGTTTTGGTCGTATCATCAATATATCGTCTGTAAATGGTCAGCGAGGTCAGTTTGGTCAGTCCAACTACTCGGCAGCAAAAGCAGGCATGCACGGCTTCACAAAGACATTAGCTATGGAAGTGGCTAACAAAGGTGTAACGGTCAATACGATTTCACCGGGTTATATCGGTACGGATATGGTAATGGCAGTAAAAGAAGAAATACGAAATCAGATCATCGCTCAGATCCCGGTCGGCCGTTTGGGAGGTACAGAGGAGGTCGCTTATCTGGTTTCTTTTCTCGCATCAGAACATGCCAGTTTCATCACGGGTGCCAATCTGAGCATCAACGGAGGCCAGCACGTTTACTAGCCGCGTATATACAAACAGATAAGAGCATCAGCCGGAATTACCCAATTCCGGCTGTTTTTTTGTAAGTAATAAATGGCCGTAAAGCGGCCTGCCAGACTTGTTTCCGGCACACCGGAACAGGTGGCAGAAAGTAGGTTTTTTTGAATTTTGTGCTATGAATGCGTACCTTGGCGGCTCAAAAAAAACGAAAAAGAACATTTTATGTCAGTTAACTTAAAAACAGTTACGGTTATCGGATCTGGTACCATGGGCAATGGTATTAGCCATGTTTTCGCACAAAGCGGCTTTAATGTGAACATGATGGACATTAACCAGGCTGCACTGGATAAGGCTATCGCAACAATTGGTAAAAACATGGATCGCCTGGTTGCAAAAGGAACGATAACAGAAGAGCTGAAGCAGCAATCTCTTGCCAGAATCACAACGTATACCGATATGGCCACCGCCGTTAAGGAGGCTGATTTGGTTGTTGAAGCAGCTACAGAAAACATAGAGCTTAAGCTCAACCTGTTCAAGCAGCTCGATCAGCATTGTCCTGAGCATTGTATACTGGCCACCAATACATCATCTATATCGCTTACCCGTATCGCCTCTGTTACAAAACGTCCGGGAAAGGTAATTGGCATGCACTTCATGAATCCGGTACCTGTGATGAAACTCGTTGAGATCATCAACGGATATGGTACAGATATCGAAGTAACACAGACTATTTACAAACTGTCTGAGCAGCTCGGCAAATTGCCATGTGTGGTTAACGACTATCCGGGATTCATATCAAACAGGATATTGCTGCCTATGATCAATGAGGCTGTTCTTGCATTGCAGGAAGGTGTTGCAGGTGTTGCTGAGATTGATACTATCATGAAACTGGGTATGGCTCACCCGATGGGTCCATTGCAGCTTGCAGACTTTATTGGTCTTGATACTTGTTACTCTATCATGCATGTACTGCATATGGGCTTTGGCGCACAGAAATATGCACCAGCCACCTTGCTTGCCAATATGGTTCAGGCAGGATACCTCGGTGTTAAATCGGGAGAAGGGTTCTATAAATATACACCAGGTAGCAAAGAGCTCGTTGTAAGTGAGCGTTTCGCCAGCCGTGTTTGGAAATAAACTGAAAACCAAAAATGAAAAATCCCGCAACAAAGCGGGATTTTTCATTTCTATAATTCCAAACGCAATCTACACGGCAGGAAGTGGTTATCAATCGCACCGCCGCATTGTATTATTTGCCTGTAAAAACCGCTTTTCTTTTCTCTGTGAAAGCAGTAGTACCCTCCTTCATATCGGCAGTTTCGAAGCACTCACCAAAACGGGTGATCTCATTGTCGAAACCATGATGATTGCCATCTGCCGCTTCGTTCACGCAGGCTATTACCTTGGTAATAGCAATCGGAGCCTTGCTGTGTACCTTTTGCAATATTTCCTTCGCTTTTGGCATCAGCTCTTCCATAGTAACTACGTGGTTTACAAGACCCAGCGTTTTGGCTTCTGCTGCGCCAACCATATCAGATGTCATAAGCAGTTCCATCGCTTTGCCTTTACCTATAAGGCGCGTGAGGCGCTGTGTGCCGCCATACCCTGGTATCAGGCCCAGATTCACTTCTGGCTGTCCAAACTTGGCATTTTCTGAAGAAATACGGAAATGACATGCCATGGCCAGCTCGCACCCGCCACCAAGTGCAAATCCGTTTACGGCTGCAACAACTGGTTTTGGACAATTTTCTATTTTGTCAAATACAAGCACACGACCCCTGGCTGCAAGAGCTGCGCCGCCTTCTGCATTCAATGTTAAAAACTCTGAAATATCTGCGCCGGCCACAAAAGCCTTTTCACCGGCACCGGTAATGATTACAGATTTAATTTCATTGTTGTTATACACCTCGTCCATTGCTGCACCAAGCTCTTCTATAACGGAGGCATTGAGTGCATTCATTTTGTCGGGACGGTTGATCGTAATGATGAAAGTACCGTTTTCTGTTTGTGTAAGTAACGTCTTGTACATTAATGCTGGTTTTTGATTTTTATAATTGGTTGATATACTCTTTGTTTAACAAACTTGGTTGGATTTCAGATGGCCGACAAACCGATTAAGGAAACATGCGGTACCAACGTCTACAGCGCTTTTTTAGTGCGGCAAATGTAGTGTTTTAATACATGTTAGCAAACAGAAGATTCTACCGTGGTTGTTGCGCAAACAGAGATATACAAAAAAATATTGTGCTTCAAAAAGCTTTGTTTCTCTCCCAAATACTAAATGAAAGGTATCCAACACGCGATTATGTTGCTGCCAGAGCTTTCTGTGCATACGGTTTTGTGGATACGGTCAGTCCCCAAACTAAAAAAGTACCGGTTGGGTTAAATAAAAAACACAAGGTAAAGTGTAAATTATTTATTTTTAACCACCGTAACTGCTGGCTGTCTGAATAAGACCATGCCGGATAGCACAATTCTGTTTGATGATAGACACACCGCGATACAAAGAACTACAGGCTATACTTGCGCAGCAAACTGACGAAAAAGGCAGAATTGATACCCTTGTAGATATAGGAGTAGAAGTGCGCAATATAGATGTGGAGCATGCTCTGGAAATGGCGGCTGAGATCATTGAACGATCAAAGACCGTAGCCTACACCAGAGGTATGGGCAGGGGGCTTAATCTCAAGGGGTCATGTTATTGGTTGATGGGCGAATACGATACTGGTTTGCAGACACTCAGGGATGCATTGGTTATAGCAGAAAGGGTAAAAGATCTGAGTCTGGAAGCGCGGGTGTTACACAATTTCGGGAATATATACCGCGATATGGGTGATCTGGCAAATGCGCTCACCCATTTTGAGAAAGCGCTTATAATAAATGAAGAGATCGGCGATGAGTTTGCCCAATCCGTCATACTCACCAGTATATCTAATTTATTGTACGACCTTAATGATTACGACAATGCACTGCAATACGCTCTGAAATGTTTGCCCATTTTTGAGCGTGCACACAATCGTACCAGCCTGATTAACATCCATAACACACTGGGTAACATTTACTTTAAGAAGGAGCAATTTTTAGAGGCATTACACTATTTCCACGAAAACCTCAAGCACTCCGAACCAGAAACAGCCGCATACGTAATGGCGGAAAGTGGTTTGGGAAAGGTGTACTATAAAATGCAGGATTTCGGCAACTCAAGCAAGTATCTTACCGATGCGCTCAGAGAAGCGCAGTTGTTGGGTAATGTTGAGATACAGATCATTTGCCACTTTTACCTCGGAAGGCTGTATATGGACGACGGCAACTACCGCCAGTCTTTGCAGTCACTCAACTCAGCATACGGACTAGCAGAAGAGTACATGCGCCGACACGATCTGATGAGTGTTCATGAGATGCTGTCAGCCTTGTACGATAAGATGAATGATATTCCCAATGCATTTCATCATCTCAAATCCTTCGAGCAGCTTAAAGAAGAAATATTTCAGCAAAAAATCATAAATGAGTTGCACAATCTGCAAGTGCGGCAACAAATAGAACTTGCGAAAAAAGAAAAGGAAGTTGCTATAAAAACCGCGCAGCTCAAACATCAGTTCATGGCCAATATGAGCCATGAGATCCGAACCCCGATGAACGCTATTATCGGAATGGCTCGCTTGCTGCTTTCCAAAGATCCCAGAACCGACCAGCTTCGTTATCTGAATGCGATTCAGCTTTCGGCAGATTCTTTGCTTGTAATTATCAACGACATTCTTGACCTTTCAAAAATTGAAGCCGGCAAAATAGTAATTGAGCAAATTGATTTCTCTGTCAGAGAAATGATGCAAAGCGTTCGGGATATGCTGATGCTGAAAGCGGAGGAAAAGCGGGTAGAACTCAGAATAGTAACAGATGACACCATTCCCCGCATGCTTGTTGGAGATCCTACACGCCTCAATCAGGTGCTCATAAATCTTGCTGGTAATTCAGTTAAGTTCACCGAGAGGGGATTTGTAGAGGTAAAGGCATCAATGGTAAAAAAAGAAGGAGAAGTTCTTTGGATAAAATTTGATGTTAAGGATACAGGTATCGGAATTGCAAAAGAAAATCTCGACAGCATATTTGATAGCTTTACCCAGGCAGGAGCAGAGACAACCAGAAAGTTTGGTGGTACCGGCCTTGGACTCACTATATGTCGCCAGTTGGTTGGTTTGATGGGGGGCGAAATATCTGTAACAAGCGAACTGAATGTAGGAACAACATTTTCTGCAACTGTTCCGCTCGCACTATCACATGTTACGGATGAAGGGCAGCAAAACAATACGCTCGATGACTCCTCAATGAAACGGCTCAACAACATGAAAGTTTTGCTTGTTGAGGACAACGAATTCAACAGAATGGTTGCCGAAGACACGCTGCAGGAGACGATTCCGGGAGTACGGCTTGATATAGCGGTTAACGGGCAGGAAGCGGTAGACAGTGTACGCAGAAACAACTACGATATCATATTGATGGATATTCAGATGCCGGTGATGGATGGTCTTACAGCAACCAACATAATCCGTACGCAGTTGCCGGAGCCGTCGCGCTATGTTAAGATCATTGCAATGACCGCAAATGTCCTTCAGGAAGATGTGAAACGATATTTCGAAGCAGGTATGGATGGGTTTATTTCAAAACCGTTTCATCCGGAGGAGTTGCTGATGAAAATGGACACTGTTATGGGCAATGCCCCCACCCTTGTACCGGGAAAAGAAAAGGAAACAAACACAAATACAGATACTATGGAACAACCCGAATTTGCCCCGCTGCCTGACCGTGTAACAGACATGCAGTTTCTGAAGCAACTAACAGGTGGCAATAACGAAAAGATGTCGAAGTACATTAACATGTTCCTTGAAAATGCACCTAAATTATTAGATAATATCGACAGAGCTTTGCTGGCCAAAGATTTCCCTTCATTAAAGATTGCCGCCCACTCGCTTAAGCCGCAATTGTCTTACATGGGTGTAAAGGAAGAGGTAAGCAAGATTTTTTTGATAGAGCAAAGCGCAGGGGAATCAGCTCATTTTGCTACAATCCCTCCGATGGTGCACAATCTCAAACACCTTTGTAGAAAGGCTTTTGAAGAACTGAAAAACTATTGATCAACCGGAGAAAGGTCATTTTTGCATTGCAAAAACAATTTTAAATTTCTTCGATGTTTTGATTTTTGAAAATTAAAAACTACTTTTCTAAAGATTTGAAAATCTGATTATGGCTACAGAACAAAGCAAACGGTACATTTTCCTTGTTGATGATGAACCTATACAAAACGAAATGTTGAAAGACTACATTTCAGAACGATTTCTATACCAGATAAAAACGTATGAAAGCGGTGAAAGTGCAATTCAGGATTTGTCGCTTGATCCGGAAATAATCGTATTGGATTTCCACCTGAATTCACATTTGCCTGAAGCAAAAAATGGAGTTGAAGTGCTGAAAGAAATCAAAGCACTCCGTCCACAGATTCAGGTAATCATGCTATCGGGGCAAGACAAACTCGAAGTAGCCATTGAGAGCATGAAACACGGCGCATATGACTATGTGATAAAAGGCGAAACCGCGTTTTCCCGCATGGAAAATATTCTCAACAACATCAACGAGTTGAGCAGTATAAAAGCTGCAAACAATAATTATAAGAAAGTAAACTCAATGCTCTATTTCGCTTTGGGTGTTATGCTCATGATTTCTGCAGTATTGTTATACGTGTTCCGCCGGTACCAGTAGAAACGTCCGATTAAACCACAACTACTTCGTAAAAGTCTTTGGTATTATAATATTTCTGAGCAAGCGCCTGCAATTCTGCAGGCGTTATTGTTTTGTAGATGCGAACATTGTTGTTGAACTGCTCCTCTGTGAATCCGTTCAGAATCAGAGAACGCCACCGTTGTAATATCTGGAACGGTCCATCAAGGTCGCCCAGAAGACCGCCTAACAGGTAGTTCTTTACAAGCAGCAATTCTTCGGCGTCGGCGGGTTCGTTGCAAAGCAATTCCATTTCCCTATGTATTTCTGTGATTGCACCATCAATCACGGCAGTTCCTGTCTCTGTGTGAATGATCATGGAACCACCCCCGATTTCCGGTGAAAGCGAGCTGTAAATGCCATAAGTATATCCTTTGTCTTCGCGGATATTGCTCATCAGCCGTGAGCCAAAATAACCACCGAATAAAGTATTGAGCACAACCATCGGTGTATAATCCGGGTGATGACGATTTGGGAACAATCTTCCCAGCCTGATGGCACCTTGTACTCCGTTAGGGTCATTCGTAATCCGATGAATTTTTTCCGGTACAGATGAAATTGCGTGGGTATCACGGACAATTGAAATCTTTTCGAGTTCGGTTTTGCCAAACACATCATTTAGATATTTTACTTCAGTTTTACTGACCTTCCCCCCCATGAAGATTTTTGCATTTGCAAGGGTGTAGTTCGATTTGTAAAACCTAAGAATATCGGCCCGTACCAGATTTTCCATTAATTCTTTTCTGGAATACCGCCCGTATGGATGCTTTTCACCAAACAGGAATGCATCAATTTGTTGGTTAGCAACAAATTCGCATTGCCGCAAATTAACCAGAAGTTTCTGTATCGCATTGCGCTTATGAATCTCAACTTCGTTTTCCGGAAAGGTACTGTCAGTAATTATATCGTATACTATGGGTAGCAGTGCCGGCAGGTGTTTGGATAAAGAATACAGCGTTACTGTTGCGAAATCATTTCCGGCGGCAACTTTTAGTTGTGCACCATAAAACTCAAGTGCTTCACTGATTTGTCCGGATGTATATTTTGACGTGCCACTTTTCAGCAACCCTGCAGCAGCATGTGCGATTGAAGGGCCACTTTCATACCAAAGCCCGGCCGGGAATATCCAGTCAATTTGAACAACGTCCTGCACGCCTGCATCAAGCCAATACAAGGGAATGCCATTATCAAGTATTTCACTATTTATTGCCGGAAGCTTATACTCAAATTCAACAGCATCATGTATTGCCGGTGGTGTTGTTCGGTTCGTGGTCATTGTAGCGTGTGTTGTGTTTACCTGTTGTTCAAAGGTCGTCTATTTGATGAAAAGCGCACGCAACTCACCTGCGTCCTCGGCTTTCATTTTTCCGCCCAAAATCAATCGAAGTTGCCTGCGTCTGAGAGCGCCATCGTAGATCCGTTTTTCTTCGTCTGTTTCAGGTACCAGCTCCGGCACCTTTCTTGGCCTTCCGTTCGGATCCAGAGCAACGAATGTCAGATAGGCTTCATTCGAAAGATATTTATACTGTGCAGAGAGATCTTCGCCCCAAACCCGCAGAAAAACCTCCATCGATGTATTGAACGACCGGGTAAGTTTTGCTTCAATAGTTAGCAGGTTACCTAGTTTAATAGGGTTGGAGAAAGACACATTGTCTACCGAGGCGGTAACAACCGGACAGTTGCAGTGTTTTTGCGCTGCTATGGCCGCAGCAATATCCATCCAGTGCATCAGACGACCACCCATCAAATTGCCGAGAGTATTCGTGTCATTAGGCAGAACCAGTTCAGACATCACTACGCATGTGTCCTGAGGGTGTTTTGCTTTCATTCAGTTTCAGTTTTGAAGCGGAAAGTTATCATTAATGCTGTTATCGAAATGTTGTTATTTGAAAAGCTCATCGTAGGTCATAACGACGTAAGGACGGGTAGTGTCAATTTCGAAATAGTCGAAATTCAGGTTTTTGGGTACAAGCATATCGAAACTGATAGAAATACTGCTGGGGGCTTTGATGCCACGTAAAAGCGCGGTGTCATCTGGATTCACAAAACGGAAAGTAAGCTGCGGTTGCTCGCGGTACATAGCCGATTCAAGAATACTCTCTTCCGGTATTGCCCAGTCTAGTACTAGTTTCTTTTGAATTGTGCTATTGTTATAGATCGCAAGTTTTGTAATGCCCTTTCTTTTCATTTTCGCAAAAACTTCCTTCTTAATATCATTCCGCCATTTGAATTTAGCTACAGAAGCCGCGATATACCCAATACGAATTGAAAAAATCAGACAAAGTAGCACCAACATCTGGTTTGTTTTAAGACCCGGCAGGAAGGAGCACACAAACGGTGTAGCCATCAGTATGCCAATAGGAGCCCATTCACTCTCTATATGGAACAGCGCTATACTTCCGTCTTCTTTTCCGTAAGTAAGACCCATAATTAGGAAATACCCAGCTATCGAAAGCAGAGACCAGTAGAGCAGTTTTTTTTGTTTCGTCTTTATCAAAGAGTAAATTCCCAAAGCAAAGACAATCAATGCAGGCCAATAGATTGTAAAGCACCTTTTCACAAACATCCTGATTACTGGGGTATCGACAGAATGGATAATGTCTTTGATGCTGAAATGGGTGGCGTCATGCAGTACTTTTCCGTCATAAGACTGGGTGGCACTCAGCATGTACTTTGTAGCGATAATCACAACAAGCAATACACTTAACAGGAGCGCGATTGTATTGGAGAAGCGCCAACGGATATTCCCTATCATAAAATAGATCCAAAGGAATAATGTTGGAATGACAACAACAAAGTG
Source organism: uncultured Bacteroidota bacterium (assembly GCA_903824665.1). Lineage (GTDB taxonomy): Bacteria > Bacteroidota > Bacteroidia > Chitinophagales > Chitinophagaceae > Nemorincola. Next base: position 87,936 of record CAIJXT010000001.1, read on the forward strand.
AGTATACACAGTAAGAAAAGCTAGCACCAAACACACGAAAACAAGCCCAAAAGAGTTGCTTTTATCAGTATTCAGGTAACTGGCGGCGCCAAAGAACAGAAACATCCAGGCAACAGCCTGGTGCAATTCGTTATTTGTCCAGAAATAAGAATCTGTGACAAACAGGAAGTAGTACAGCGACATCAATATCGCAAACATGTACCGCCTAAGGCCAAAAACGAGAAATGATGCAACTGCTAGGTAGAAAAGATTGAAGCTCATCGAATACCCGATCAACAGTGCACGCATGGGTACATGAAGTTTCTGCCCCAGTACCGGTACAAGCTGTGTAATAAACGAACCAAACCGATGTTCCTGGATATAAAAACGCTTGTATTCAATTATGTTGAACAAAATAAAAGAGGCGTCACCAAACAGAACACGTTCTTTGAAGAAAACAACAGCACCCAGCAAGAGTAGCACCAGAGCGCCTAGAGCGGCGAGGGCAGGTCGTTTAAGTGTTTGTTGTTCATCGGTCATTATAGAAGTTTGTTTCGGTTTCCCGACTTTGTTTAATGCCTCGAAACAACTATTGTCTCTACACCGAGACTAATGTCATGAGCAATAATATGCAAGAAATAAGTTCCGTCAGCGATGTTCTCGGGCAATGTCAGTGTGCAAAATCCGGTGTTGTTGCGCAACTCACCTGATGCAAAGCATTTTCCGGTTAGGTCGGTAAGTGTATAGCTGCACAGGTTTACTGCATCAGGCAAAAGAACAGAAAAAGCACCCGAAAAGACCGGATTTGGGTGAACATTAAATTTTATATTGTTTACAAAATCAGACGCTGATGCTTTTACCAGTCGCTGCATATGTGTTGTGGCTTTTTGGGGTTGTGTAAATCCTGCATCTTTGTATTCTACAACAGCCAGTGGTGTCACCTCCTGCATGCGGTAGTACCGCTGAGTCCATGTCGTATCCCGTTTACCCTGGGTAAGGCTCAGCATGGTGACAATATGTCCCGGAGCTGCAGTGCCATTCATAAAAAAGCTATCAGTAGTTATCGTGATGGAGTGTACCTGTAATACATCGAAATAGTCTGATGCCGCACCGGCGGCGGTCCGCACACGCATTTTGCCCCAACCTTTTACAGTGTCGTATCGGGTAGTGTAAGTACGGATAAAGCAAGGGGTATGCACCAGAGAATACATACCAACAGATATTTCAAAAGCTACATCAGCACTGTAACCCGATTGCCAGGTGCTATTTTCTGTAGCCGGAAAACCGATCTTATTCAGAGGTGAAGTGTATACGCTGGTTTGTGCTGGAATAAAAAGAGAATCAAACGGACCTGATGTTATCGGCGACAAGCTGTATGGCGTATAATGTATGTTAATGGCATATTCCTGAAGATTTGTAGCGGTAACCGCGCATGATGCATTGCCCAAATATTTGTACGCACCAATATTATATTTGTTGCTGTCTGCATATTGATATATCGGATCAACTACACGGTATCCAAAAAAAACCGGGGTAGTGTCTGTCACAGCGAGCATGTCCCAAGTACCCCCAGCCGCAGCATGTAGTGGGGGAAATGGTGAATTATAGATAGAGACCCTTAGGCTGTCGGTTCCTACCAGCGATACAGGATAGGTTCCTGACGTAAGTGTTATCTGAGCTACGCAGCTACTTACCCATAAAGCAAGTACGAGCGACATGAAAAGGGGTCTCACAGAATATATTTTGGGTAAATATATTTTATTAATCCGGAAACAGGAAATCATTATTTACTCAGGTGCATACTGCGTTCTTTGTATAATTGTCTGAACCATGGATCTCTCAGATTCTTAATGAAACGAATTGCCTCACCCGTACTTTTCATTTCCGGACCCAATTCTTTATTCACATTCGGAAATTTGTTGAAACTAAATATCGGTTCTTTTACAGCAAATCCTTCAAGCGAATGCTCCATTACAAAATCTTTCAGCATTTTTTCGCCAAGCATTACTTTAGTGGCAATATTCAGGTAGGGTATATTATACGCTTTGGCGATGAATGGTGTTGTTCGGCTTGCCCGCGGATTTGCTTCTATCACAAATACTTTACCGTCTTTAATAGCATACTGAATATTGATCAGCCCGCGAATATTGAGGCGAAGTGCAATTTTTCGAGCTATATCGGCCATTTCCTCAACAACCAGCGGCCCCAGGTTAAAGACAGGTAACAATGCATGGCTGTCGCCACTGTGAATTCCGGCAGGCTCTATATGTTCCATAATGCCCATGATGTGTACTTCTTCACCGTCACAGATGGCATCCACTTCCGCTTCCTGGCACCGGTCCAGGAAATGGTCGATCAATATCTTGTTGCCAGGCAAATGTTTCAAAAGACTTACGACACTTTTTTCCAGCTCCTCATCGTTGATCACGATACGCATTCGTTGGCCGCCAAGTACATAAGATGGCCGCACCAATACAGGGTAGCCTACTTCTTTTGCTACTTCAATTGCTTCGTCTGTTGTATAGGCAGTTCCATAACGCGGATAGGGTATATTCAGTTCTTTGAGTGTATCGCTGAACCGGCCCCTGTCTTCAGCTATATCCATATTGTCAAAAGAAGTACCAATAATCCTGATACCCTTTTCGTGGAGCCGTTTGGCGAGTTTTAACGCCGTTTGACCGCCTAGCTGAACAATAACGCCGTAAGGATTTTCGTGTTCAATAATTTCCCAAAGATGTTCCCAGTTAACGGGTTCAAAGTAAAGTTTATCCGCTATATCAAAATCTGTAGATACTGTTTCGGGATTGCAGTTGACCATTATAGATTCGAAGCCGCTTTCCCGGATTGCAAGCAAACCATGAGTACAGCAATAGTCAAATTCTATACCCTGTCCGATTCTGTTGGGTCCGGACCCGAGAACTATTATTTTCTTTTTGTCCGAAACGATGCTCTCGTTTCCGTTTACCTGACTGGAAATGTTGGCTGAGGCATCTCCTGCTAACGACTGCGTTTCAAACGTGCTGTAGAAGTAGGGGGTTTTTGCTTCAAATTCCGCACTGCAGGTATCTACCATTTTAAATACCCGTGTAATACCAACTGATTTTCGGAATTCATAAACCTCTTCGGCGTTACAATCGTTGATCAGATCTGATATTTGTTCATCCCCAAATCCCATTTGCTTTGCCTCGCGCAACAGTGAAGCCGGCATTTTTTCAAGATGTTTGATTTTCTTGATCTCATGCTCCATATTCACGATGTCCTGTATCTGATACAGAAACCATGGGTCTATTTGGGTGAGCTCTCTTATGGTTTTTATAGAAACGCCTGCCGCCATAGCTTCTTTGATCCGGAAGATACGGTCCCACGTCGGACGCTTGAGTGTGTCAATCAATTCTTCTGGCCGCAGGCGGCTTGTGCTGATAAACGACAAGCCGGTAGCATTGTTTTCAAGGCTTTGGCACGCTTTCTGCAGCGCTTCCGGAAAAGTGCGGCCGATGGCCATAACCTCTCCAACAGATTTCATCTGCAAACCAAGTGTGTCATCTGCACCTTTGAATTTATCAAAGTTCCACCGTGGCATTTTGACAATAACGTAGTCCAGTGCCGGCTCGAAGTAGGCAGATGTGGTTTGCGTTATTTGATTGCTCAGTTCGTCAAGAGCGTAGCCTATAGCCAGCTTGGCGGCTATTTTTGCAATTGGGTATCCTGTTGCTTTCGATGCCAGTGCTGACGACCGGCTTACACGGGGGTTTATTTCAATGGCTATTATTTCTTCGGTTTCCGGGTTGAGTGCAAACTGAACGTTACAACCGCCGGCAAAGTTTCCCAGATCACGCATCATACGGATGGCTGTATTGCGCATCAGTTGAAACGCGGTATCGCTCAAGGTCATCGCCGGTGCCACGGTGATACTATCACCGGTATGGATCCCCATCGGATCAAAATTCTCAACCGTGCAGATAATGACAACATTATCATTCTTGTCACGCAAAAGCTCCAGTTCAAATTCTTTCCAACCTAAAACAGCTTTTTCTACAAGTACCTCATGCATTGGTGATGCAGTAAGCCCGCGTTCCAGAGCTGCATCCAGTTCGTCCTTGTGCATTACAATTCCACCGCCAGACCCACCGAGTGTGAACGATGGTCTGATTACCAGAGGAATACCGATTTCCTGAGCAAATTCTTTTCCTTCAAGCAGCGAGTTGGCCGTTCTTGCTGTGGCAACCGGTACGCCCAACTCGATCATCCATTTACGAAAAAGCTCTCGGTCTTCTGCTTTGTCGATGGCTTTGATATCAACACCTATCAGTCGTACCTTATACCGCTCCCAAATACCAAGCTCATCTGCTTCTTTCGCCAGATTCAGTGCTGTTTGCCCACCCATCGTTGGTAGTACCGCATCAATATCGTTTTCTTCCAGTATCTGTTCTATACTTTCTACTGTCAGAGGTAAAAGGTAAACCCTGTCTGCCATGATAGGGTCGGTCATAATGGTTGCAGGGTTAGAATTGATCAGGATGACCCTGACACCTTCTTCACGCAAGCTTCTGGCAGCCTGAGTTCCAGAATAATCAAATTCACAAGCCTGACCGATAATTATGGGTCCTGAACCTATGATTAGTACACTTTTAATAGAAAGATCACGAGGCATCGTAAACGAAGATATTAGATAAAAACCATGAACCCAAAATGGGTCAGGATACAAAAATCAGGCTTTGCGCCGGAGTTGCAAAAGTATAAAAAAACCTGCACAGTACCTTTAACTTCAACCTCAACAAAAACGCAAGGATATATAACTATTATTTGCTGCATTTGGTGGTTTTAACTGCACGTTGCCTCCTGAAAGAACCGCCATATAGATAAAAAACAACTGCAATTCGATTTTCTAAAGATAAATTATCCGTATATTTCATAAATTCCCCGTTAGGCGTAATTATTTGCATAATTTTGCGGCTTGAGATTAAATACGGTCTCCTTTGCAATACTTTTTCGCACTTTTGCGATCATAATAAAACAACGCCATAATGAGTTTTTTGGGCTTTTTTAAGTTTCTGACACAAGAAATAGCGATAGATCTTGGCACTGCCAACACGCTGATAATACATAACGATCAGGTAGTCGTAGACGAACCTTCTATTGTTGCAATAGATCGTACAACTAATAAAATAGTGGCTGTAGGGAAGAAAGCAATGATGATGCATGAAAAGACGCATGAAAATCTGAAAACAATCAGGCCACTAAAAGATGGTGTGATTGCAGATTTTAACGCTGCTGAAGGCATGCTACGGGAAATGATTAAACTGGTATATCCCAAAAAGCCAATGTTCCCGCCGAGTTGGCGAATGGTCATTTGCATTCCCTCAAGTATCACTGAAGTAGAAAAAAGAGCTGTCCGCGACTCTGCAGAGCAGGCAGGCGCCAAAGAAGTGTACATGATTCATGAGCCTATGGCGGCTGCATTGGGTATCGGAATTGATGTAGAAGAACCTACAGGCAATATGATAATAGATATTGGCGGAGGCACAACCGGAATTTCCGTAATTGCACTTGCAGGTATCGTTTGTGACCAGTCTATCCGTATTGCCGGCGACGAGTTTACGGGCGACATTATGGAAGCGATGCGCAGATACCATAGTTTAATGATTGGAGAAAGAACCGCAGAACAGATTAAGATACACGTTGGTTCTGCTCTCAAAGAGCTTGATAACCCACCAGACGATATCGCTGTAAATGGCCGTGACCTTGTTACCGGTATCCCAAAGCAGATTATGGTTTCTTATCAGGAAGTGGCTGAAGCGCTCGACAAGTCGATTTTCAAAATTGAGGAGGCTATTCTCAAAGCATTAGAAAGTACGCCACCGGAACTTGCTGCTGATATTTACAGACGCGGCTTGTACCTCACCGGAGGAGGTGCGCTTTTGCGTGGTCTGGACAAACGTATTTCCCACAAAATAAAACTCCCGGTACATGTAGCCGACGATCCGCTGCGTGCTGTCGTTCGTGGTACCGGTATGGCGCTCAAAAACATTGCAAGAATGCCATTCCTGATGAAATAATGCGCAAAGAATCAGCTATTGCCAAAATGCATTAGAGCAACTGAGCGTAACTGATAACAATAACAGATTTCCGGCTCGCGATACAAATACCTGATACTAAGTGCGCAATTTCATACTGTTCATACGGCGCTTTTTCAACCTCATATTGTTCCTTGCTTTAGAGGTCGTTTGTATCGTATTTATACAACAGACCAGCACATTGCAAGGCAATGATATTGTGAGTTCCGCAAACGCTGTTTCCGGTCTTGTATACAAAAAACAGAATGACGTTGTATACTATTTTGGATTGCGTAAAATGAATGATAGTCTGCTTAGTGAGAACGCCCGTCTGCGACAGATGGTCGAACAATATAAAAGCGTTGACACCTTAACGGATTCATTTGTAAGCACACGCACAACTATTGGCGACACCGCAAGACATATAGTTCGTTTCTCAGATTACATTTACCGTACAGCCAGAGTAATCAATAATTCTACCAATGCTACTGACAATTACATAACTATCAACCGCGGTTCAGCACATGGTATCAGCAAAAACATGGCCGTACTTTCTGGCATAGGTGTTGTGGGACGTGTAGAGCATGTCTCAGCCAATTTTGCAAGTATACTCTCTGTACTTAGCGCCAAACAGAAAGTGAGCGCCAGGCTGAAGAACGGCGCAAACGGTTTTGTGGTATGGGACGGAAAGAACCCGAGGGTACTGACAATGATTGATGTGCCCCAGCAGGTTGCCGTTAAAAAAGGAGATTCGGTTTTCACAAGCAATTATTCACTGTATTTCCCGCCAGACGCACTGATTGGCACAGTGATTAAAACAGAGCAGGTGAAGAAGAATGCGATGCAACATATATACATTCGATCATCAACAGACTTTAACAACTTGCAATATGTATACGTTGTAGAAAATAAGATGACCACGGAGAAAAAAATGCTCGAAGATTCTACCTTGAAAAAGTAGCTATTTTTGACCGGGAAAGGGTTCGGAAGGTATAAACCCAACTTTTTTCTCCAGAGGCCGCTGTGTTTGAATGGTAACAAGATTATTTCAGAGCCTGACCACTCCAGATGCGGATGGCTGATGTAAATAGAGAACAATGAATGTTTATCTGAAGAATATTTTCCGGTTTGTTATCATTGTCTTGTTGCAGGCACTGATACTCAACAAAGTGACGCTACGGTGGTGGAACGAACCGTCGGGCTTTCCGGTTTTTATTCCGCATATCTACCCACTGTTTTTGTTGCTTTTGCCGTTCGAGGTGCCTGTCTGGGGTTTGCTGATTTGTGGATTTGCATTAGGGATTTCAATAGACGCGTTTAGTAATACAGCAGGAATGCATGCCTGTGCAACAGTACTGATTGCCTATCTCAGAACCAATGTGCTGAGTGCTTTACTGCCAAGAAACCTGTCGGAATACAGCGGTTTGCAACCATCAACAAAAAGTATGGGCTGGATGCCGTTCCTGGTTTATAGCGGCTTTCTGATCATCTTACACCATCTCGTTTTCTTTTCAATAGAGTTGTGGAATATCTCCAACATTGGTCACCTGATGCTCAAGACAGGTGCGTCTACACTCACCTCTATGCTCTTCATTATTGTATATCTGCTGTTGTTTACCCGGCAGGATTCCGCAAGAAGTTAATCACTTAGTCCAACGAAATTGTTGCGCTGAAGTTTACTCCATAGCTACTGATAGCTACTTCCGGCTTTATCCAGTTTCCAAAGAGCTGTCCTGAATTATTCAAACCCAAATTCACCTGTTTTATCCAGCCTACTCCAAGGTCGTCTTTAATACTAGCGCCAATGTAGTAGTAAGCCGAGAAATAAGCGTTGTTACTGGGAATATAACCAATCGGCAAAGACCCCATAAGATAGAAGAGGCTCCCCGGAGAGGCAGCAAAATTCTGGGCATTAGCTGCCGTGAGTGCACCACGTAGGTGCAGCGTGTTTGCCGTAAAATCTTTCTTGTAATATACATTCCCAGTCACACCGCCATCAACCGACGGTGTACTGATGGCAAGCGTTTTCCATCCACTGTCTCTGTTCGCAATACCAAATCCCAGGCCCAATGGCTGCAGGCTGCTGAGCCGGAAATGTGTAGCATCAACCGGTGTACCGGAGGGCAGCACCTGCAATGTGGCATCCATATCAAAGATCACATTGGGTGCGCTACCATCGTTGAAGATCAGCGGACCAGCAGCATTGTTGATAACAACAAATGCATCAGATGCGCCACTCGCTCCTGCAACTGTACCAGCGTTAAACCGTACCATGTTTCCATAATAGAAAAACCAGCCATCGGTAACGGTATATGTACCAGCAAAAGGATTGGAGATTTCCATACCGCTGATGATATGCGGGGCTGAGCCATCGCCACCTATCAACGCCACTGCTGTAATTGTCTCTTTGTATGCCTGTTGCAGGTAGCCAAGCTGGTCCTGTGTTAGTGGAAATCCACCAGGTTGTGTAAAATCTATTAGTTTCATTGTTATGCAGTTATTTAAATAAATCGAAGTGTTAGGCAATTGAAAAAATTGACGCTTAGTACGTCTCTATTCCGTAGATGTTTCGGCCGGCAAGCCTGTACCGTTCTATAAGTGCTTTCATTCGGTCGTGATCAAAGGGTATTGTTACAGGCACCCGCACAATAAAAGAATTTCCCAGCAGGGAAGTCTCTGCGTCAGTATACAGCGCTTGCGGTACTGGATACCCTGCTGTTCCGGTTTCGGCAACTAACCCCAGCCATACTGGTCGCGCCTCCGGATCGAGGTATGTAAAGAGCGGATCCTCGTACAATCCGTCGGTTATATAAATGCCTCGCGTTGCAGGATCAAATACATCATTTAACGCTGCCTCAAGGTAGGCTATCTGCCCATTGTGTGCCAGATAATACAACGTGCTCAGTCTGTTTGCACGGAACTGGTTATGCAGCCACTTTACCGGTGATAGCAGACACCCCAGCCATGCCTTTGTTCTCGCTTTACGCAATCTGACGGGCAAAAGTTGCGTGCGCAGAACATCATAGTTAATATCGTAAAAACTCATTCTTGTTGTATTTGAAGTAGTGAGAGAATATTCCTACGATCAAACATAGGCCGTGTAGGAGATGTTGCTGTTAAAATAGGTTTCATCAAGAGCCATGTAACCTGCGTCGGGCGTGTACTTTACAGTGATGGGCACAAAAGGTGTAGAAGCGTAGTTTGCCTGAGCACTCAGAATGTAACCTATCCTTACGCCCTCAATTGCCTGCAAAGCTCCTATCAGATGATTGAGCACAAATACACCATTAAATGGCAGGTTGGCCAGAAAAACATTTACAGCATCAAGTACTGGAGTGGTTGCTGTTCCATCTATCCGTTCACCCGTGTTTGTCAATATCAGCGGGTCATAAAATACAGAGAGTGCGAGTTGCAGGACGTCCGGGTTGCCACTTGTTATTTGCAAACGAACTCCGGCATCTTTTATTCTGTGCATGTAGGCTGTTAATGCCGCAAGCTGTCCGGATGTCAGGCTTTCCAATGTCCCGGCATTATCTCTTGCTACCTTGATGCGAACCATATTCGATAATTCTACACCCGCTGCGTATTTCACAATTGCGACTGTTGGGTCTGTAGATGCAGTTGGGTACACATCTCTGTCTTCAGGCAATGTTACGCCGTACTGAAATAGCGTGGCCCTGTATACGTACCACTGCAATGTATGCGGCTTCTGATTTCCTGCTATGTCAGTTACTTCCTGCTTATGATAGTCATACAGATTCTCAAGCGTCCAAAAGCATACAGCTATAATGTAGGTCCAAAGTCGCCATATTGCCACAGAGCTGTTGCTCCAGCTATAGCTGCTTAAAACAGGATCTGCATTTTTTGAATCAATGATTTGTTGTTGGATTTGTGCAATTGTTCTTGCCATTTGATAGGTTTTAAAGTTTTACGAAATTCTGATCACCATTGTGAATGCGGAGGACGGATAGGGATGTGGTGGCGTAGTGTAAGGGAAGAAGTAGTTTGCCTTCACCCCAAAGGTGTAATTGCCTTGTCCCAAAACAAAGATCTTCTTGTTTTCATTACCCGGGTCGTCAGGGTCTGCAACACCTCCTGTGGCCGCTTCCAGCCAATCCAGCGTAGGATCTCTGAAGTTGATCAGGCCTATTGTTGGGTGAAACCGAGTTAGGCGCAACGTTATAGCCGCCGCCGACGTTGATATCACATCTATCGATAAGTCTGGCAGAAAACCTTCAATCGCTGTCTGCGACGAATTATCGAGTACAGTCAGCGGCGCAGCATAGGCAGTATTACCTTCTATATCTCTGAAAGTTGCTGTTTTCACCGCATCTGCCAGATTACTCCACACCAGCATATAACCAAGCCCTACAGTCCAGGGAAGCACATATGGAATTGACAAATCTCCCATTGGTGTTATAGCATCCGGAAGATCAGATTGTGGCGGATGCCCAAGTATATATCGCTCTTCGGTTTCATAATAGAGCTCATTGTCGCCTATATACGAGCTACCCAGCGGATTCACATGTATGAATTCCGGCTTTGCCTTAAAATCAAAGGAATAATAGCCCAAACTATGTGGCGCACCAACGACATTGCCCTCTATATACATGCTTGGCTTTAGCACGATCTCGCATCCAAGCACAGGCAGCGCCAGCGTTCCAATCACAATGTTGTTGCGGCGCAGGTAGCCTGTCCCAGCCATATCTACTGCCCCGGCTGGTACTATTGGCATTATTCTGGTGCTGCCCGTTATAGGAATGTTGCTGATATCGATTCCATTGCTGGCGGCAACGGCCATCCCCGCTTCCAGTGTGCCGTATTCTGTAACTATCATATCCAGCAGACTTTGATTTGGCGCTGCCTGGGTTGTTTTGTCCATCGTTTATGTTTTGATGAGAACTTATTTTTTTGTCAGTCACTATTTGTACACAGCGTCGCTCACTACAGTACCATCTGCCTGGATGTCAATTCGTCCTACTTCCATTCCATCTCGGGTGAACTCAATGTTCACAGCACGTATGAGCCCGCGGTAGTTTTCGTCATCTATGTACGAAAAGACGCCAACACAAACTGTAGGTCTTTCTTTGAAATCACCTTTATTGTTGAGCAACAGCTGCTGCTGGTGGCACGGTGTGTTTTCTGTAACCGCAAAGTCGCCCGATAGGATCTGAAGATCTTCCGCAGCATCCAACCCTATATCTTCCATTTGTTTTGCCATAACATGCTCCTTTTATTTTTATTAAGCACTCAACAAATTGTTGAGCCTCGTTAGCAACGAATTAAATGTCGCAACGTTCGCAGGTATGCTGCTGGGCCCCGACGGAGTACTTACTGTTATTAGCGTGATTGCCGTTATCAGATCGCTCAGCAGCGTATGAAGGCTCTCACCAGCAGTACTCATTTTTATCAGTTCACCAATATCCACCTGACTTTCTCCATTTGCAAACGAGATGCCGTTGGGCTCAATAATGAAGCTTGCCTGCTCTGTTTTCACAGTCATCTTGGTCAGTTCACTTGCTGCCAATACAACCCATTGCCCCGGTCCGTCTATACAACCTATTACCACGTCACATTCTTCTTTCGGTACCATTATCAGCCCATCGGTTCCATTCGTTACGCTTGTCATCATCACTCCGTCTATTGCAATCGCGCCATTAGTTGTCATTACGCTAAGGGTGTTTGCTGTTGTGTCCACTGTGCCGGCTACCACCTTCCCACTCATGAGTTCAAAAGGCTGACGGGTCAATAATGTTAGTCTGTCGCGGATTCTTACTGTGTTTTTCGTCATGTGCTTTTATTTGTCGAACCCCAGTCTGGGCCCTATTTCAATTGTTCTTCTCGCGCCCTTTGTTCCAAAAAGCACTTCCGTGCTTTCAACAAGGTATAATCCATCCAATTCCGGGTGTTCTGTATTCTCAATATTTGCTAGGTCTCCCGGCCAAACGAATGGCTGCAGCAACGAAACGAAACTGCCCTCATAACCCTGATAGGTATTCTTATACATGCGCTCCTTAGCAAGCATTTCCAGCCCGTCTCGTTTTAATACCTGATTCAAAACCTTCATCAGTTTCTGTTCATTACCCTTACCTGTTGCCATCCCCGATATGATCGACCCGCTTGGTGCCTTTCTGGTATATATTATCGTTGCCGGTTGTGCTTCACGGTTGTGGATAGTGAGTTTGTTTTCTTTGAGAGTATTATACCCAATTCGATACTTTACCTCCCGTGTTCCCCCGATCCTCTGGCCACTCGCTATGTCAGAATAAAGTGTACCACACCATATCGATCCATCCCGTCGGAAAAAGCAGCACAGATTGTTGTCTGTGGCATGTAGAATTCCATTTATCGCATCCTGAACGGAAACAGGATTGGCATTTGCTGACACAATATCAATAGCAATGTTGCAGTCAACTGATATCTCCGTATACTGATTGCTTAAAGCTTCTGCAAGCAACGTATTTACACGCCCATTTGTTTTGGCGCTGTTCACGCGTTTGGTCTTTAGCAGCCAGCTTTGGCCTTCGCATTCCAGAACTAATGGGGTTGTTAGCTTTCTCGACTTCAGATAACCTGAAAATTCAGTTTCTATTGCGTCATTATAGCCCAACTTTATCACCACCTGATCACCCTCCCGAAACATGTTTGATGTTATTTGACGCTCCGGGGTTTTGTTGCCGTTCTTTGATATCGCCGCCATGGCTGGTATTTTGATCTCGGCTGTTTCCATCAGATCATGAATGCTTCGTTTGATCGTTACTTCATGTACGCCGGAAAAATGGAAGTCACCTATCGAAATGGCACTGTTGAGTACAAACATTGTTAAAATGATACGAGGTTAAAAGGTTCGTCACTGAGTAGTTTCAGTTCGTATGTTGTGATGTTTTTTATCCCTTTGGTTGGGATCAGTTTCAGTTCTTTTATCACTACCTGGTCACTTCCGCTTCTGTCCGGTCTCAGCAGGAAAATATCTGTTAGCGGACTCTGAATGGAGATTGCAGTATTTTGTTCGTATATCTCCCTTAGTGTTGCTACACCCTGTTCCGGGTATTCGTGGGTATTGGCAATAATGAATCCTTTTATGGTTATTTCATAGTCATTGGTGCAGATCAGCTCTTTGATAGTTCCCCTCCTTTCGGTCAGCAAAGTTTCCACTAGTGTCTTTTTACTTTCAATGGAAATGATAGGGTACGGAAGATCCCATTTTTTCAGGGTCGAAAAGGTTCCGTTTCCTTCACCGATATTGGTCGCCTGGGGAGCGGTTGATGTTGATCGTGTATCCGGATAGCTGATTGTCACGGGCATGAAGTATTCCATACCCAATGCGTCGTTAGCATAGTACGGCGATCCGCTCTTACCCTGCTCGGTCCTGCCCGACGCATTGTCACCATCGCCGGTCACACGTCTGAACTGTGGCTCAAATGCGCGTGTTTTGTAGCCGAATGTTTTTTCAAACAAAGCGGATAAACTAAATGAAATCTCTGCCATGTTGTTAGTTTATTGAATTTACACTTTCTAGAATTTCCAGCAACACTTCTTCTACCTTGTGCCGGATAGTACTTGTTGTGTCACTCATCGAATTGGTATGAATACTGAAGTGCTCTATCAAAGGTCTGTTTATGTTTACCGTAACAGTTTTGTTTTGTCCGCGTTGGTTGTCGGTCCCAGGTTTTGATGTCCTCGGTATCGTTACAAATGATCCGGAGCTACTGCCTTCATTCGCTGTTTGAAGTAGTTTAGTCGCAGCTTCCATAACCGCCATTTTTACCATCTCTGCTGTGTTCGTGTGCCGCCGAAGATCATCCACCTTGGCCATAGCTATTTGCCGGGCTGCCAACTGCTCAAATGCAGCTTTCCCCTGTGTTTTCCCTTTGTAAACAAGATCAGCAATTATTGGACGGGCAAACTGCACATAATGCTGCGCTATGGGCGTGCGGTCGTAGCTTGCCTTCATTATATCCGGTGTCAAATTTGGTTTGTAAGACATGTTGTCCCGTCGTATCACATTGTGCACAACAGGATCGTAAGCGTTTGTGCCAAATTTTGCAACGATCGAGTCCGATGGGTTGTAGGTCATTTTCCACGCAGTTGGGCTTTTTACCTCACGCACTTTTACCTGGTCAGATAGGTGCTGTATACCATTCCGAACGTAGTGGTCTGCACTTGCTGCTGTCATTCCAAATTCCGATCGCACGAATTCTTGTTCTCTTTTCGAATGCTGAATTCGCCTGTTGGTGTTTTTCTCCTCCCGCTCTTCATTGTCAAGGTGTTCTGCGATGCCTCCTGCTACCAGTGAAGCCGCAAGTATTGTCCATCCGATTGGGTTCGATAATTCACCTATAATTACAGCTGCCGATGCCAGTTCACCAATTGCCAGAGCGCTTTCAGCAACACCCGCACCCGATCGCGTAGCACTCATCACTTTCGAAGTGCCAGATATGGTTTTTGATATCGCAGCTGTTTTTGCAATAGGTTTTTGCAATTTTTTTAGCGCTGGTTGCAATTCTCCCAAGGCTTCCATAACCCCACCTAAATTATCAGCGAATGCTGCTATTTCACCCACATTTGTTGTAAGCGACTTTGATGCCTGTTTCGTTTCCTCCTTCCGGTAGTTGTTCCGGTTGTATTGTCCTCGTTGCATATATTCGTATGCCACAGTTCCATCAGTTTCTCCCACTGCCGTCAGGTTGACACGGGGTGTTTTTTTGTTTTCAATAGTCCTGTTTTCTGTATGAAGAGCGGGCAAGCTATTAATGCTGGCGTATTTATGCTCGAATATGTTCTTCAGACGATCCAATCGTGCAATGGTTTCAAAAAGAGTATGATCCAGGTGTCGGATAGCCGATATCATTTCTGTAGCCAAAGAGTATTGTATGCCTGAAAGGAAATTTGTAGGTAGAACTGCCATGAGTGGTTATGAATTGAAAGGATAAGAAAACAGGAGCATAAAACACCTTTCGCTGGTTGCCTGCATATTTTTTGCAATTGTTTTTGCAGTAATGCGAAAAACAGCTATTTTGCCTCTACGACTAGCTTACTATGACTACTGAAAACAAAATGCCTAAAAGTGATTCATCATCGCTCATCATGATATTTGCAGCACTCTTGGTTGCAATGGTAATTTCCGCCGACGCTCTTTCACCGGGTATGCGATACCTTGTTGTCAGCCATGTCTGTTTGGCGATGGTAGGTGGCTTGCTCGGCAAAGAAAGAAAGGTAGGTTACAACAAAGCATTTTTCATTTCGTTAATATGCTCTCCAATAATTGGTTTTATTTTGATCTTCAATTCGCCTCGGCTGAAAGACGAAGAATACAAGCAGCAAATTCTGAATCAGACAGGTGTTAAGCAGTATTCTCCAGCTGAGGAGTTGGTAAAGTTGAATGATCTTAGAAAACAGGGTGTTATTACCGATGAAGAGTTCGATGAGCAAAAAGCTAAGATATTGAATGCCTAGTGTTGGCAGCCATTCACAACCTCTCCTCTTATATACTGTAAGTGAGCCAGTTTGCGTGCAAACTCCTCATCGGTAAGTGCTCTGTGATTTACGCCCGGCAGGTAGTACTCAAACAGAGTTTCTATGTAGCCTATGGAATCGTGAGCCGGGCCACCGCACGATTCCGCTATAAGTTTACCAGCTGAGCTTTTTTACCCTCAAGTTTTACCTTCAGTTCCTGGCACACGCCTATGAACATCTGATCGCCCCTAAGTATCTCTTCGCTACCCCCGATAAAGGTCACATTAGCAAGTTCTTCAAAAATGTCCAGTGCTTTGTCTTTATCTGCCTTGCTCATCGCGCAGTTCAGTTCCTGCCTGCCGGGATTCTTAAAATAACCTACATGCCCATCTACTTCAATAGCATATATACCATACTTGTGTTGCTGTTTCCAGGCGGCAATTTCGCTGTTCGACGCCGCTCCGGTTAGTGATTTTATTTCGCTTTGCATTAGTGCTGATTTTTGTGATTCTAAAATTGTTTCCTTTTATCCGGTTCGGTGTTACACTGCTAGCAGTTTCATGAACACTATGGGCAATGTCACGTCCATACTTTTCGCTCCCTGTTCCCAGCCCTTCTCAAAGTCTTTTACTTCCACGTTTACTAGTGTGTCCGTTTGCAACGCTCTTGTGCCCTTGGCTTTATAGGTCACCACTATGTCAAATTGAAGGTCAAGGATATCGTCTCCACCTGCAGCTATTGCAGCCCTGTTCATGTCGTCCAGCGCGCCTTTCAGCACTTTTATCTGTCCTTCATAGGTGCGGTTGCCGCCCTGTATACCTATCGGCTCGTCGCCTGCCGCATGTAGCAGTTGTTTTTCCTTGGTTGCTTTGTACTTCACACCCCGTATTTTGGTGAGCGTTGCACCGGCAAGCAGCACGGTCATGTCCGCCCATTCACACTCCTTACTGTCAAAAAAAGGTATTGTAGCCATGTTTATATTGTTTGGTTTTGGTAGTTTTTCTTACTGATTTTTGTTCGTTATTAAGAGTTTGCCGGATTGTTGAAACCAAGGCTGATAACAATATTTGTTGCGTATCCCACTGGTGTTATACTCAGCACTACTTTCAGCTGATTTGTACTCAGTATATTCTGGGCCGGATCTATGTAACAGCTAATTTTGCTGATCTCTTTATTGGCCGTCATTGTGTTATTGATCTGGTTTACTATCTGCTGGCTCAGCCACTTGCAGAATCCCGCATCCAGCGTGCCATCAGTGTTCACCGGCACTTCGTCATCTACTACTTGTACAAAAGTCGAATACGCCAGAATGTGTGCTTTGTCGATTACCCTTCCTCTTGCCAGCATACCGTAGTCGTCTGTCACAGCCGTACACATTGGGTCGCCAGAGAAAAAGTACCCACTTGTATTAGCATAGGTGGTGAAAGTGATATACCCTTTTTCTGCGATTACTGCCGGCGACTCCGTGTCAGATTCCATCGAGATTGGTCCGGTGTATGCGCTGCTGATCGATAACGCACCAGATCGTACTCTGCTTATTTTCCTTTGCACAGGTATCGATGTGATCACGCCCAGCAACACACCCATACAGGCAGCCTGGCCGGGTACGGTATCGCCTACCAGTATTGCCGTTCGGTTGTTGGTTGTTCCTGCCGACATATCTGTCAGATCTGCCGCAACACCGGTGTAGCTTGTTCCGCCAACAATTGCTCTGAATGGCTTGTGACTATTGAAATAGGATGCCGCAAGTATTCCCATGTTGGTAGCAGCGGTATATACGTCACTGTTCAGACCGTTGGTTATTGTTATCGTACCACCCTCCGTGTCTATGGCTTCGTCATCGCTCAGCAATCCCAGTACTTTTATCTTGCCATCTGCATAGTCAAGCAGTTTTTTTGCGCCATTGGCATTCGATATATCAGCCATTTCAGCTACTGTCATTGTCGGGGGCACCAGCATCAGGTACAACTGGCTACCTGCTCCGGCCTGGTTGTAGAATGCCTGTAGCTGCCGCGTCGCAAATCTGTTTCCGGTAGTGGTAATACCGGCTTGCACTACTGCCGACATACTCGTTACCAGTATCGGTGTGCCTGCGGCATACGATCCTTCAGTAACACCTGTTACAATCAATCCGGTGATACCATCATTAGTTTGGAGCGTCGCTCCAAGTTGGCCATTGGCCAGAGTTATATTTACACTTCCCATAGCGTTCTTTGATTTTTTGATTAGTTGTTTTTGTTGTCTTGTTTCAGCAAACGAACTGTTCTGTCAGCTCATCCAGAAATGTGTCAAGATCTTCGCTTCCGGTCACGGCCTGCAATTGCGCGATTTGTGCGTCAGCTTCGTTCTTTGTCACTTCCCGTATTGTTTTGTCTTCCAGTCTTTCTGCGTGTTTATTCGCCCTGTTCCGGTCAAAGAATGCCAGATGATCACTGGTGAAGTACAGCAGTCCTGCCGTACCTGTATGGGGTGCTCGTTGTTTTATGTTCGCCATCTTTATTTGATTTACCTGTATCTGATGTATCCAAGTATTGTTTTGTTGTTGATGTCCCTTTTTTGCCGTACAACTGCATAGCCCTCCCTGCTACCCATGCCATTGCTATTGCCCTCTATTGTATTAATGAAGGTCGGCTTGCCCTTTGTTCCTGTAACTATCCTTTCCACAATTCCTGTATGCCCGGTGCCTTTTCCCAGGGCCATGATGAATTGGTCTCCCGGACAAAGTATGCTTGGTTTGGCAATCACTTCCGAGCTTGTCCATTTTGTAGTGAAGCCGTCTGGCCTTGTTCGCGTTTTGTTCCAGCAGTCGCATACCCCGGCTGTTCTTACTACCGGATTTGTAGTCTTCATGAGTTCAGCAGCTTCAGCAAAACACCAGTAAACAAATGCCTGACACCAGGCATACCCGGGCGAAAGACCCACAGAGCGTAGATATTCATCTACCATTTCTCCTCGGTTGCTGCCGGTAGGTGTTTCGCGCTGCCCTATCTGCCCTTGGGCAATTTGTAAGGCAAAGGCTGCTATACCGCTGATAGCTTCGTTGGTACTATAGGTTGGTTGTGTTTTCATAGTCGATTTCATTTCTGGTTCTTACAGGGTTATTTTTCTTTTGGCAATGCTTCGCTAACATTTTTCGTTACTGGCTTTTTGCAAAACGCATTGCCGGGTAGCAGCGCGTTTATTCCTGTTTGGTAGCCGCATATTTTGCCTGTGTATACAGGTCATACAGGTTTTGTTTCAACCTTTTCCCGTCTAGTTCGCAGGCAAGCAAACTGGCCAGCTTTTGCAGTACCGCATCTCTGTGTTCTGGTGATCGTTTTTGCAGCTCAGCCACAAAACACTGCAGTTTTTTATTGATGTCTTTTTCCCCTTGGCATTGGTCTGCAATAGTCAGCAAATCCACTGCCGTGTTTATAGCAGCCAGCAGGTGCTGTTTTACGATATTGTCTATGTTTCCTGGTATCAGCTCGGTGATGATGTCTGCAACCGGCGAGGATAGCGCCTTTTTCAGGCCAATCGTTATTTGTAGTGCGGTATCTATATGCCTGTCTGCATATTGGTCAAAGCGGCCGAGTATTCGCTTTATTTTGCGGCTCATTTTTTGGCAAAACATGTTCTTATATTTTTAGTGGTTAATGGCTTTGGTTTCCAGTGCGTGTATTCGCTCAGAATGCTCATTGAGGCGGCGGTGTATCATAGCTTCCTGTTCTTTCAGACCTTTTATCTCCTGCCCTTGTATCGTTGTGGCTTGGGTCAGCTGTTTCAGTTCCATCACTATTTCATCCAGCCTTTTTATCACTTGGTCTGTTATCAGTTTGATGATAAATCCAAGAACGGTTGCCATAATACCCGCTACCGCAATGAGTATCCATACTTTTATTTCATCTGGCATATCGTGCGCTTGTTATACTGCTGCCTGTACTATTGCTACTATGCCTTTTGCGTCTGCCCTGCGCCTTCTTGCACCCATTCTTACGCCCACACTGTATATGTCACCATAGTAGGTTGGGTCGCCGGTTCGCTCAAAGAAGGTGATCTGACCAAGAGCTCTTTCTACCGCACTTACTTGCCAGCAGAGCACGCCGTCATTGTCCGTGTCCTCGGCATCTGCGCCATAGGGGTTTACCACAGGGCTGCCCGCATTGTCATAGGTCACTACACTGCCCCTCATCATAATATTGAATCCGAACAATCTGCCCAGCACACCGTCCTTTACATCATACGCCGCACTGAAATCTCTGTACTGCGTCGCTGACATATCATCTGTCAATTGCTGAAACATGTCTGCGCTTATTAGGGCATAACGGCCTTCCATCGGCACATTTTGTTTGTTCATTTGCAACTGCGCGTATTTCAGATCATTTACAGTGAATTTTTTACGGTTTCCTGTTGTATCTGCCAGGTGCGATTCGGTTGTTGCGCCTGTTGTTCGAATAATCGTACCGGTCGTACTTGTCGGGCTCCAGTCGATCAGCAGATTGTCAGCAATGGTCTGTCGCAGCGACGATTCATATTCACCCAGTACGCTTTCCCGTTTGTTATAGCTCAGCTCAAACGTTTCTGCATTGGGTATCAGTATCGGGTCTGTTGTAAACTCATCCAGCACATAGGTGATGTCAGTGTCTGTTCGTTGTACTACTGTTGCGGGTACCGACGACCTGTTTTTTACCACCGTCGCTGCCGCGCCCGCTTGGGGTATATGCACTACTTTTCCCTGCAGCACATATTGGCTTGCGTCGGTTGATGCCAGTAAGAACTCATTGTTCTTAAATAGGTTGCCTTCGATGTGGTCTTGCCAGATCTCTCTTTGAATTGCCATATTGGTTTATTGATTGGTTTTGGTGAATAAGATTTGTTGTTTAGGTTACTTAGAGTTGATAGATCTATGTGCAGCTGCATACAGGCTAATGCCTCACAAAATCTTTGTAATAGCCACATGTCGTTCGCTTACACGTCGCGACTGAATACCCTCTGATTTGTTGGTGATTGATTGGTCTCTGGGTCCCCATCGGAAGCGGAGCCCTTGCAGCTATTTATAGCTACTTATCTGTCGGATATCGGTTGTTGTCCTTCAGGAAGCTCCGCAGCGCGGTGAATTCAGCGGCGCGTGTTGATACGGCCCTACTGCACCCGGTTTGGGCTGTCTGCTATTTTGTTGTTTTCCGGGGAGTGTACTGCGACGGGTCGCTTGCCAGGCTCATCTGCTGGTGCGGTATTTGTGTCGCACTAAAAACTGCTGTTTGCTTGTTCCGGTTTTGGCGTATTAGGCAGAAAACTTTCTGTCAAACAGTTCACGGTATCGTGTTGGGTCATTGGCACGTAGTTCCTTAAGCCTGTTTCCTGTTGGGTCATTCTTTTCGTAGTCATCCCAGTCCCATTGCGATGTTTCTGGCCTTGGGCCTTTTAGCTGGTCAGCTATCGTGCGGTAGGCTGGCATCACAGACAATAGGTCTTTCAGGCCACTGGCATTGTGTGCATAGTCCGCCGCAAGTTTCGCCCGCAGCGCCGTTGTGATTTTTTTATCTTCCAGTGCGCGCTCCAGCAGTGCATCAATTTCTGCATGCTGCCGTTGTGTGTTCATCTCGGCTAGCTCATTCACCAATGCAAGTTTTTCAGTCTCAAGGGCCAGTTGCGTAGCCTTCAGGTTTTTCGCTTCCGCCACCAGATTTACTACAGCGTTCAGAAGCACTCCTTCGTTCGATTGCTCGCTCAGTTCCATCGTCCTGCATAGCTGTGCCAATCCGTTGTTTGAGAATCCGCTTTGCAATGTTCGCACCGGGCTCATATCCGCAAGATTCAGCACGTTTTCATCTGCATCATAGAGTTGTGTCAGTGCATTCGAGTTGCCGGGTATATCCACCAGGCTGCATTCCTTATTGTACCATTTTGTTATTGTAGGTCCTGTTTGCCCGGGCAGCATCAGTTCTTTTTCCATGCTGTATTCCAGTACCACAATGTGTCCTACCGATGCCGCATTCAAAAATCCATTTTCCGATTCAGCGCAAGTTTGCATTCCCCGTTGGTTCGAAAGATTGATCACAGGAGTTCCAAGCACTTGGTCATCTTCTATTTTAAGGTCTTCCCATTTCAGCACTATACCCTCTTCCCTTTTGTGCATATAATAGCCAATTGGGTTTTTGCGGAAGGTATCAATTTGGTATCCCGATGTCAGTAGTCGGAAACCATACTCATTTACAGTGCTGTCTGATAGCACATACTGCCGGTCTATTTTTTTAAATATTTCTGTCATGATAGGGAGGTTTTTCGTTGTTTTCGGACACAAAGGTGAATCACGAAAACCACTCTGGCAAATCACACTTTTACCATACAGCAGTAGCTGTACTATCATATTCCGCTACCTGCATATCATAGATTTTTTTTCCGGGACAACAATATGATAATGAAACTGTTATACATAGCACTGTAGTTCTGTTGATGTCTAGCCTTTTTCTTCCCTTGGTAAGGGGGTTCCCGGCACACATATTGTGCCTGTTTAATATGGATGCCGCCATTTTTTGGCTTGATTTTTGCGGCGGGTAGCTGTCAGACCCTATCTCACTAAGTCGCCTCTGCCGCGCAGGCTGCAATAAATCATACATTCATTCCGGTAGATTCAATTGTCGGTGTATAGGGTGTGTGGGCAAAAGTGCGCAAAAAGTGCGCAATTTTATCCACATAAACCATTGAAAATCAACAAATTGACTTTTTACAGAAAAAATTGCGCACAGCTGGCAATTCTTGTTTCGGGCCAGTCCGCCAGCCAATATTAATAGTGTAGTCCTAAACTGATAACGCCTCCTTTTTTTTATCTTTGCTGCCTATGCCATCTTTACAGGAACTCATACATGCTTTTGAGCAGGAGATAAATGCATTTATCCCCGCAAATGCCGCCGATCTGGAACAATACCGTATCCGGTTTCTGGGTGCTAAGGGTGCTGTAAAGCAGCTTGCTGCCGAAATGAAAAGTGTGCCACCTGAAGGGCGCAAAGAAGCGGGGATGATGCTCAATGCGTTCAAGCAATTGGCAGAAAGTAGGTATGAAGAGCATAGTCTGGTTTTCAATTCCGGTGCCGACTCCGGCCCGGCTTTAGATATATCTCTACCTGGCGTTCCCGTTCCCGCCGGTACCCGGCATCCACTTCGCGTTGTAGAGAATCAGATTGTCAGCATTTTCGAAAAGATAGGATTCAGCGTTGCTACAGGCCCTGAGATCGAAGACGATTGGCACAATTTCACTTCGCTCAACATGCCGGAGAACCATACCGCACGCGATATGCAGGATACATTTTATATCTCGCAAAATCCCGATTGGGTCCTCCGTACTCACACTTCATCTGTTCAGGCTCGTATCCTCGAAACGCAACCTTTACCTGTTAGGGTCATTTGTCCCGGCCGTGTTTATCGCAACGAAACCATTTCAGCAAGAGCCCATTGCTTTTTCCATCAGTTCGAGGGTTTGTATGTCGATAAAGGAGTGTCCTTTGCAGACCTCAAGCAAACACTTTATTATTTCGTAACCGAAATGTTCGGCCCCGATACAAAAGTCCGCTTTCGTCCCTCTTACTTCCCGTTTACCGAGCCCAGTGCCGAGATGGATATTTCCTGTACTGTTTGTGGCGGGTCTGGTTGCAACTTGTGCAAGCATTCAGGCTGGGTTGAGATCCTTGGTTGTGGTATGGTTCATCCCAATTTGCTCCGCAATTTCGGTATCGACCCGGAGGTGTATACTGGTTTCGCATTTGGTTTGGGCGTAGAGCGTATCACACAGATCAAGTTCGCCGTAAACGATCTCCGCCTCTATTCTCAGAATGATGTTCGTTTCCTGCGTCAGTTCCAGGGGCTATAGCTACATTAATTTTGAAATAGCCATGTACACCCCGCACTCCCTTTGGTAGGCAGGTGGTCTTTTTTTCAGTCATCTTTCTGCATTGAATTCGCAATTGGGTAGTATACCTGAGTGCGTATTCACCGGTAGCTGTGCCATCCGGTGCTGTCATCATCTATTCAGTACCACGTTAAAAAATAATTTAACAAGGTACTATGCATTGCATAATACTATCTTTTGCATACCTTTGTGTCGAAGACTTAAAGAATGGCAATAGATAATACAGAATCACAGATGCGTAAGGGGTTGCTGGAGCTTTGCATTCTGGGCATTATTCAGCGTCAGGGCGAGGCATATCCAAGCGACATATTACAACAATTGAAAGGCTCAAAACTAATGGTACTCGAGGGAACGCTTTATCCGCTGCTCACCCGACTCAAGAATGCCGGTCTGCTTGGATACCGTTGGGAAGAATCGCTGTCCGGACCACCACGTAAGTACTTTACACTTACTGAAGAAGGAGCATCGTTCTACACCCAGCTACGCATCACTTGGGACGAATTAAGTACTGCAGTAAATCATTTGACAACTCCAATATAAAACACACACTCATGCAACGTATCATTCAGATCAATATCGCAGGCCGTATTGTACCAATCGAGGAAGACGCCTATACGCTACTCAGCGACTATATCGCTTCACTTCGCCGCCAGTTTACCGGCGATGAAGGCAAAGAAATCATTGAGGATATCGAAAGCCGTATCTCTGAACTCTTTTCTACCCGGCTCGAAAGCGGGTTCCCGGCAATCGTCAGGGCCGATGTCCAGAAAGTTATCGAAACACTCGGCTCTGCCAGCGATCTGAAAAACGAATCCGGCTCCACCAACACCGGCGGAACACATACCAACACCGGACATACCCATTCCGGACAAAACAACTATTATCAGTATCGCCCGCGCAATGGTCGCTTACTCCGCAATCCCTACGACAAAGTCATTGGTGGTGTTTGCAGCGGCCTGGCGCTTTATTTCGATATCGACCCTGTGATCATCAGGCTCATAATGGCAGTGCTGTTCTTTACTATGGGTATCGGCCTCATAGCGTATGTCATAGCATGGGCGGTCATTCCCGCTGCCAAGTCCCCACAGGAGTTGCACAACATGACAGGCGGCGACCCGGTTACTATTCATGACATAAGTCGCAATGTAGGCGAAGAGTTACAGGATCTGAAAAAACGCGCAGAACAAATGAGCCGCGACCTCGGTGGCTATTTTAGCAGAAAAAAATAAGAAGCCGGCTATATCTGTTCATTCGGTAAACACTCAAAAAGATCACCCCTGACCAAAAAATTAATACAGCATTAAAAAGAATAAGAAGTAATTTTGCATGCTTTTTCGCAGGTAGTATGCTCATACCACCACTGAACCAAATTTTCTAAAACATGAGTGGCAATGCTTGCACTGGATCTGAGGGAGAAAATTTTGGAGGGAGACCTCACCGATTTGCTGCGACACAGTGGTGACGAAGATTTTCCGGCTGAGGTAGCCCGGCTCCTTCAGTCTTTTACCAACGAGGAGGCCATCAATACCTTTCTTACTTTACCCGAAGATCTGCAGGTCAGAACATTTTCATTCTTCGACCACGTTATCCAGTTGGGTATCATGGAAGAGTTGCCGGGTCTGCAAAAATCCAATATTCTCAATAATCTCGAATCCAACGACCGGGTAACGTTTTTCGACACGCTCGATGGTATCGAAGTCACAGAATACCTAAGCCTGCTCAACGACAAAAACAGACTCGCCACATACGATCTGCTGGGTTATCCCGAGCAGAGTGTGGCGCGCCTTATCAATACACAGTTCACAACAGTTCGTAAAGAATGGACGCTGGGTCAGGCAGTAGAGCACATTCGTCGTTTTTACACAGATACGCCCGCCGCAAATGTGATCTTCGTAGTAGACAATAATGGCAAACTAGTAGATGATCTGGCTATTCGCAGGCTTATTCTGAACGACCAGTCCAAAAAGATCGAAGATATAATGGACGGCTTTTACGTCAAACTCGACATTCAGGACAGTATCGATGATGCAATCCAGAAGTTCAAGGAGTATGATAGGGTAGCCATTCCGGTCACCAATAGCAACAACGTAGTGATGGGTGTGGTCACCATCGACGACGTGATCGATGAGGCAGAAGAAAAAGACACAAAAGACATGCAACAGTTCGGTGGTGTGGAATCCCTCGATCTGCCATATGTGAAAACGGGCTTTTTCACCATGATCCAGAAACGTGCCGTTTGGCTCATCATTCTTTTCATAGGAGAGTTGTTTACAGCCACAGCAATGGCATTTTTCGAGCTGGAGTTGTCCAAAGCCATCGTACTGCAATTGTTCATTCCGCTCATCATATCCAGCGGCGGCAACACAGGATCTCAGGCAGCAACACTGATCATCCGCGCCATGGCACTCAAAGAATTGTCTTACCGCGACTGGTGGTATGTGATGAAACGGGAGATATTTTCGGGGCTCACATTGGGCTTCATACTTGGACTTATAGGTTTCATCCGCCTGGCTATTTGGCAAAACATGGGATGGTACAATTATGGTGCCCACTTCAATTGGATACTTGTAGCCCTTACCGTTTCACTGTCTGTCATAGGTATTGTACTTTGGGGTACGCTCACAGGCGCCATGATACCCATGATCCTCAAGCGTATGAAATTGGACCCCGCAACATCATCTGCCCCCTTTGTTGCTACACTTGTCGATGTTACCGGTCTGGTCATCTACTTCAGTATCGCGGCAGTTATTTTGGGTATTTAAGCTGTTTGGTCTTTTGGCGTTGCCGCTTGGTCTATATTTGTTATCCATTCCTATTGCAGTTTGAACAGTGAACCGACAAATAACATGGAAGACAAATCTGGTATCAATATCAGACTGCTGTTCATTGGTTTGTGGGGGCTGATGCTCGTGCTCTACCTCCCTGCTGCACGTGCTGGTTTCGTATCAGATTTCACCGGCTGGCTCGACCAGCTCCGCAACCACAGCTTCGCCGAATATGTCAATCGCACCAATTTCACAGTGGTAAGCCTTTACCAGGTCACACAGGTTATCACATGGCTCTTTTATCAGGTTTTCGGTACCAACCCATGGCTCTGGCATCTGCTGTTCATCACTTTGCATGTTGTCAACACGTGCCTGCTGGCCGGCATTGTTGATCGTATGCTGCGGGATGCAGGTACATTCAACCGCAAAACAGGGGTGTATATAGGTGCTGTTTTGTTTTGCATCACCCCGTCGTTATCAGAGGTTGTCATTTGGGAGCCATCATTCCATTACCTTTCTGGCTTGTTGATGATATTGCTCATTCTCACCTGGGTACAGCAATACTACCACACCAGTGCACGCAGGTATATTCTGTTTGCAGCTGTAGTCTATCTCCTGTCCACCCATACGCTCGAGGTGTTTTATATAACCCCCTGGTTGGTCCTTAGTCTTGCGTTGTTTTACAGGTTGCAGCCGGTCGGAGATCGGGCCGCAACTACGCGTATCATTCGCTGGTTCTTCGTCGTTGAATTGGTAATTTTCGTACTGCGCCTTATTGAGTATCGCCTGTTTTATGGCCAATGGGTATCCCGCATTGGTACAGACACAGCTGCCTCGTTAAGTCATACAGGGCTTGGCAAACCAGCCAAATACTTGTTTCACCTGCTGTTTGCCGGCAGGTACCTGCCCGATGCTTGGCACATCGGCAGTCTTTCGGTTGAGCATATCAAAAACAGTTTCTACAGGTTTTGCGACGCACCGGCTGGTATCACTGCTTTTTATTCGCTGTTGATTTGTGTGCTGAGTTGGCATATGTTACATTTCACCCGGCTTCCCGGGTACCGCAGGGTGATGACCTTGCTTGCACTTTGGACTTTTGCAGCATTGTTTCTGGTTGCGCCTATGTGGTTTGGTGATATGTTCCTCATCATCTATGATCGCTACGCTTATTTTGCAGCAGGGTTCCTGTTCATGCTGTTAGGGATATATATGGCAGGCATATCCTTGAAAGGCGCACGTATAGCATTGCTGGCAATTGTCCTTTTGGTCAACCTTCGTTTCGCTGTTCAGGCAAGCAGATACTGGGGCAAGTCATCACGGATAGTAGAGCAACTGTTGAAGAATGTCCCGCAGCATTCCGGCAAAACAATCATTCTGCTCAATGTGCCACAAACAATGCATGGGGCGGCGATGATAGGCGCATCTGCCCAGCACGAATTCCTGCTGATGCATGACTTGTTGTTGCCCGCCCAGAAGTTGAATACAAAAGTTTACGATGCCCTCGGATACAATATGGCCACACCCGACGACGGCGCGCATGTCACTGTCCTCAACGACAGTATGGTTCGTGTCACGCTCAATCAGTGGGGTACATGGTGGTGGTACGAGGGCCTGGGCGGACGCAGTTACGAAAACACCGACTACCGCTTGAATCTGACAGACCCCGGCCACCAATATG
Source organism: uncultured Bacteroidota bacterium (assembly GCA_903824665.1). GTDB lineage: Bacteria > Bacteroidota > Bacteroidia > Chitinophagales > Chitinophagaceae > Nemorincola. The sequence goes on from CAIJXT010000001.1 coordinate 115,752, forward strand.
AGCTCACTGTAAAAGGCCCTGCCAACCGGTATTTGCTGTTGTATCAGGTTGGCGAAAACTGGAAAGTGGTGGATATGGGGCTAACAAACCAGGAGCAGCATTAGATCAGTATTTCTGCATCACCGCCTACCGGGTATCCGGTGCAGGTGAGAATGCTGCCATGCCGCAGCTCAGTATCGGTCAGTACTTCATTGTAGCTGTGCCACACCTGCCCGGATGTACATATTGCTGCGCAGCTTCCACATCTGCCAGCTTCACAACTGTAGGGCAACGACAAACCTTCCTGTTTCGCTGCCTGCAGTATTGTTTGAGGGTAGTGTACTGTGATATTGTATTTTCCGGTCGCTGTTACAATCCTGACAACGTGCGGTTCCCTATCGGGCGGCTCCGGCAACATCGCAGGCTTTTCAATACTGTCAAAATGTTCCTTACGAATCTGCTTACGGTTTGCTCCATACTCTTCCAGGGCATAGATCACCATACGCATGTATGCATATGGGCCACAGGTAAAGAACAGCATTTTGTCTGTGGTAGTACACCTGTTTTCCTCCAGAAGTGCTTTGACCAGCATCTTATTCAGCCGTGCTCTCGATAGGTCATAGGCATTACTGAAAAGGTATACAACTTTCAGCTGTTGCATGTATTGGGAAGCAAGCCTGGTCAGTACCTCAAAAAACACCGTTTCTGCCTGATTCCGGTTACTGTATACCAATACTATGCTGATATCCCGAAATTGGTACAGCAGGGTTTTGATTAACGGCAAAATTGGCGTTATACCGATACCTGCCGCAAAGAAGAAAACCTGCTGATAAGACGCAATATCTGGCGGCAGAGTGAAGAAACCGGATGGCCCCAGAATACGCAGTTGGTCTCCCGGTTTGCTTCGGTCAGCAAGCAACCGGCTGTAGGCGCCGTTATCTATCCGTTTAACGGTGAAGGACAGCTGCTCGTCAAAACCGGGTGTTGATGAAAGAGAGAAAGATCGTCTTTCTTCCTTGCCATGGTGAGTGAACGCCAGTGTGATGAATTGTCCGGCTTTGTACACAGGTGTCCGGCCTTCAGGAAAAGTCATATGGAAAGTCTTTACCCCGGGAACTTCTTCCTGAATTCCTGATATGGTAACTGATTGTGCCTCGCCTTTTTCTGTTGTCATCGCATTCAAAAACGATTAAAATTAGCCAAAGCATTTTGATTTTGACTGCACCCTTGCCGCATTTAGCTATTTTTGCACCGTGGTCGATTTTTCGTCTGAGATATCGTTTAAAACTGCCCGTAGCGGCGGTAAGGGCGGGCAGAATGTCAATAAGGTAGAAACTATGGTTGAAGCTTTGTGGCCTGTTGCACAGACCCGCATGTTCTTACCCGAAGAAGTAGAACGGATAATATCAAAGCTCAGCAGCAAATTAAACAAAGAAGGCTTCCTGGCCGTGAAGTGTTCTGAGACCCGCTCTCAGCTCGAGAACAAGCAGATTGCAGTGAATAAAATGCTCGAACTGGTTGCCAAAAGCCTGGTGGTGCCCAAAAAACGAAAAGCTACCAAACCCACTAAAGCAGCCAAAGAAAAACGGCTCGAGACAAAGAAGAAAGACGCGCTCAAAAAAGAGCTGCGCAAACCACCGTCCGACTCTTAAGCCTCGGGGTTACATAGCCACTATGTAATACACAAACACAAACGGTACCGCTATAAGCAAGGAATCGAACCGGTCTAGGGCGCCGCCGTGGCCGGGCATCAGAGTACCAGAGTCCTTTACGTCAGCCATTCGTTTCAACTTCGACTCCAGCAGGTCGCCGAGTGTACCACCAACAGTCACACACAGCGATAGCATCATCCAGTGCAACCAGTGAATGTCGCTGGCGAAATGACCGTATATCACAGCTGCAATAATCGTCAGCAGAGCCCCGCCTCCGGTGCCCTCCCAGGTCTTCTTGGGCGAGATAGGCGAGAAGGGTGTCTTACCGATGAAAGAACCCACTATGTATGCCATAGTATCATTGATCCATATCATTACGATCACGGCAATGGGCAGAATGAAACTGTATTCCCGAAGCGTAGTAAGTAACACCAGCGGCAAGGTGATGTAAAACAGACCACCAATAGCCTGCATCAGTGCTGTAAGTGCGTTTTTGCGAAAAAGGGTGCAGGCCATAAGCAGCAAAGGCGGCAGAATGGGCAAAATGCGGAAAATTCCCCACAGAATCGGTTCAAGCCCAAAATCGTCCTTTGTAACCCAGAACACCATGACGAGAAAAAACCCGGTTATCTGAATTACAATTGGCAGCCAGCCCGGCCACCAGGCACCCTTGTCTATTTGCTGCATCAGTCTGAAGTAGTCGCGCAGGCACAAGGCATTGATGAGGCAGGCAAGAATGAGAAAGGCCCATCGCTCCTGCCAGAACAAACCGGTAAGCATTATCGCGGCAAACACAATAGCACTGCCGGTCCGCTTATAAAATGTTGGCATATTCAGGCCCATCCCTAAGTAGCATTAACAGTGAGATCAGAACTTGTTTTTCCACATCATACTCTCCACAGGCTTGTTGGTGCGGTCGTTGTATTTTGCGCCTTCCTTCTTGTTGTACAGGTTCAGTATTTCACCCTCGGTCACAAAGTAGATAAGCTGGCCTATAGGCATGCCCGCATAGATACGCACCGGTTGCACGCAGGATATCTCCAGTGTCCAGGCATTACAGAATCCTACATCGCCCTTACCGGCAGTGGCATGAATATCAATGCCAAGACGCCCGGTCGACGACTTGCCCTCCAGAAATGGGACATGAGCATGTGTTTCTGTATATTCCATGGTTACACCTAGGTATAGCATATGGGGCTGCAATACATATCCTTCAGGTGGTATCTCGAAGTGGGTGATCTCATTGTGTTTGCGGGCATCAAGCATGGTATCATTGTACATGGCCAGGTATTTACCCAGGTGTACGTCATATGAATTCGAACCGAGGTCACTGCGGTTAAATGGCTCTATCACTATTGTGCCCTTCTCTATTTCTTCTAATATCCTTGAATCCGATAAAATCATGTAGCAAATATATAATATTCTCTAGCCTCTGACGGTAAAGACCGAAGTTTTTTGACAAAAGTTGATGGTTTAACTAATAAAATGATATTTTTGCTCCCCTTTCTAAAGATTATGGAATATAAAGAAATAGTAGCGGTAACAGGCCTTAGTGGATTATATCAATTGCTGACCACCAAGAGCGATGGAGCAATCGTACGCAACGTGGCGGATAAAACAACCAAGTTCATTTCGGCTCGCCAGCACAATGTAACACCGCTGGAAAGTATTGAAGTGTATACAACCGGTGACAATGTTCGTTTGCAGATCGTTTTTCAGAAAATGACCGAGCACGAAGCTACAATGCCACCTACAGCAGTAAAAACAGCAGACACCACTGCCATAAAAAGCTACTTCAAAAACATTTTCCCAGAGTTTGACGAAGAGCGCGTTTATGTAAGCGACATGAAGAAAATGCTGAAATGGCACGAGATTCTCAAGTCGAACGACCTGCTCCGTTTCGAAGCTCCTGAAGAGGAAGCAACGGAAACTGCTCCGGATGAAACTGCTGCGCCTGTAGCCGAAGAAACGGAAGAGGCAGAAGAAAAACCGAAAAAGGCTGCGAAAAAGAAGAAAGCAGATACTGATGCCGAACCTGCTGCAGAAGCCGCCGGTGAGGAAAAACCAGCTAAAAAGGCACCCAAGAAAAAGAAAACAGAAGAGTAATAAGGAACTTCATTCAAAGGCTATATCCGGTCTTGTATTTTAATGAAATACTTTTATATCTTTAGTCCCATTGCGAAACGTAATAGCCGATGAAAAGAAAATTACTCATTCTTCTTGCTTTTTTTGCTCTGCTCCTTGAAATGAGCAGTTGCAGGATGCGCTATCCAAGTGGAGCCGGATACCGGGAGAATACACCATCAACGCGTACCCGGAGGCATTATGGTGCCAAAAAGACCATCAATCCCCGTAAGCACATGTGGGGTCCCAAGCGTTTTGGTCCGCGGCCTTATAATCACCGTGGCAGATACAGACAATAACGATACAGTATACAGATAGTTTTATCAGGCAGCCGGGTATACCCCGGCTGTTTTCGTTGGGCTACATGGGGTCTACATCGAATACCACCTGTACATTGGCGTTGCCCTTCAGGCCGAGCACATGCTGCCGCTGTGCCTTCAGAAACGCTTTCACCGAATCGATCAGCTTGTTATTGCGCGGGCACTTGATCCATATTTCCCTGATATACTGATTGCGTACCCTGGGGATGATGGCTGGCCCCGGCCCCTGCACGGCTATACCCGGTACTGTTTGGAGGGCGTCTGCCACCAGCTGGGCAACCGCCACCACACGGGCCTCATCGGCATGGCGAAAAATGACCCGGATAATGCGGCTGAATGGCGGGTAAAAGAACTGCTCGCGGTACTTGATCTCGTGCAGATAGAAAGCCTGAACATCGTGGTTTTTGACCCATTGCAGAACCGGGTGCTGCGTATTAAATGCCTGAATGAGCACTTTACCTTCGCCATCAACTCTTCCGGCTCTGCCACTCACCTGTTCCATCAACTGAAACGCACGTTCATTCACCCGGAAGTCGGGGAAGGTGAGCAGGCTATCGGCACTGATGATACCGACCAGTGCTACCGACCCCAGGTCCAGCCCCTTCACCACCATCTGGGTGCCTGCAAGTATGTCTACTTTTCGTTGCTCCAGTCGGTCCAGCAGTTCGGTGATGCTATGCCTGCCGCGCATGCTGTCCACGTCCATTCGGGCTATACGCGCATCGGGGAATACATGCTGTGCTTCTTCCTCTATCTTCTCGGTACCGAAGCTCTTACTGGCGATACCGGTATTGCCGCATTGCGGGCAGGCGTTCATTATGGCCGATTTGTACCCGCAATAGTGGCAGTGCAGCTTGTCGGTGCTTTTGTGATAGGTGAGCGACACATCGCAGTTTTTGCAGCGTGGCGACCACCCGCAGGTAGTACACAGCAGAAAAGGTGCATAGCCCCGGCGGTTCTGAAATAAGATCACCTGCTTGCGGTGTTGTAACGTTTCTTTTATGGCTGCCTGCAGCTCTGGTGTGAGCAGTTTGACGCCCGCCGTACGAATCGTATTCAGCGACCGTGCATCTACAACTGTTATCTCGGGCATCTTTACACCCAGGTAACGCTCTGTAAGGGTCACATAGCCATACTTGCCCTGTTGCACATTCCAAAGGGTTTCTACCGACGGTGTGGCAGAACCCAGTAGTATTGGTGCATTATACATCGCAGCCATATATATAGCTGCGTCGCGGGCATGGAAGCGCGGTGCCGGATCTTTTTGTTTGTACGAGCTGTCGTGCTCCTCGTCACACACTATCAGCCCCACGTCAGTAAAGGGCAGCCACAGTGCCGAGCGGGGCCCGGCAACGACCTTGTATACGCCTTTGCGCACCTTTTCCCAGATCTCTACCCGCTCATTGTTGCTGAAATGGGAGTGATACACTCCCAGCTCGCCGCCAAAGTAGGCATTGAGCCGGCTCACAAGGTGGGTTGTAAGCCCTATCTCTGGCAGCAACAGTATAGCTTGTTTGCCAGCCGCGATACATTCCTTTATCTTATTAATATAGAGTAGTGTTTTGCCGCTACCGGTAACACCGTGCAGCAAAACAACGTTTTTTTCTGCCATCCGTTGGGTCAGTGCTGCACCGGCAACCTCCTGATCGGGGGTAAGAACTATTGCTTTGTCTGCAGGATCATCGGTTGGCGGCAAGCGGTCTGCACGCTGCTCGGTAATGATAAATATACCTTTGTCTGCCAAAGCCTTTAACTGTGCTGAAGTAGACTGGGTCCGCTCGAGCAGCGCCTGCTGTTTAACGACACCATGCTTCATTTTCTGCTCGGTGTAGGCCATCAGCAGTTGCAATTGGCGGGGTGCTCTGGCCAGTTGGTCGAAGAGGGCGATCAGCTCTTTCTCATCATCGTAGCGTGCGGCCAGCAGCACTACTTTTTCCTTACGCGGCCGGTAGGCTGTCTCCAGCGATTCGTTGATGATTACAACCTCTTGCTCCAGCAGTTCGTTGAGCGCAGCTGCAAAGTGGGTAGTGCCTACTATTACCTTCAGCTCGCTGATGGTGATTTCCTTGCGCACCCGTAGCGCTTCTGCTGCCATAAATGCCTCATTGCTCCACTCATACACAATGCTGTCGTCGCCCACCCACTCCAGCCGGGTCTCGCCCATCAGTTTCAGGTGGGCAGGCAGCGCAGCCTGCATTACCTCGCCGGGGGTGGCCATGTAGTAGGCTGCTATCCAGCTCCAGAACTGTAGCTGCTTTCCGGTTACCACAGGTTCCTCATCTATAATATTCCTGATGGGTTTCACCATGTATGCGTCGGGCCGCTCATTGTGCAGCCGCTGTACTATGCCCGAGTACTGTTTGTTTTTGCCCAGAGCTACCTCTACTCGCATGCCCGGCTGCAGACGATCCTGCATTTCGTGCGGTACACCGTAGGTGAGTACCTGCGGCAGATTGAGTGGTAAGATGACATCGGCAAACATTAATGCAAGGTAATCCCATTCGGACTTTCAGGGAGCGATTTTGTGAATTTTTAGCGAAACCCACAGAAAATTCCCGCACCGGCGGTCTCATTGTTGTCACCTCTTTTCTGCGTTTAACTTTTTACCTTTGGTTTACGATGATCATTTCACTTGTTGTAGCCGTTGCAGAGGATAATGCCATAGGCAAGGATAATGCCCTGCCTTGGCGCTTGCCCGAGGACCTGAAATTTTTTAAGCGGACTACCATGGGCAAGCCCGTAATTATGGGCCGCAAAACGTATGAGTCGCTGGGCAAACCGCTGCCGGGCCGGCTGAATATAGTACTATCGGGTAATGCTGGTCTGGAATTACCGGATGGCGTGCACCATTTTGCAACATTGCACGATGCGATAGCATGTGCCAAGGGCACTGGCGCAGAGGAGGCCTGCATCATAGGCGGAGGCGAAATCTTCAGGCAGTCAATGCAGACTGCAGATCGTATATACTACACAAGCGTACATACCACAGTGCCGGGAGCCGATACATTCTTCCCCGCGCTGGATCATACACACTGGAAACGCGTATGGCAAGAGGCACATGAGCCCGATGAAAAACATGCTGTTGCCTACACCTTTGAGCGGTACGAACGTATAGACCTCTGAAGATAAACTACCTGTATGTCCGTACATGCTGTACTGCAATACCTCAAATACCGGCTGATAGCCCGCGGACGCCATGGCACCCACTCGCCATTTGTGTATGCATTTGTGGAAGCCATGGGCCGCCGCGACTCACCACAACCTGCTACCAATACTGTATCTCCGCTGCTGAGCACAGCTCACGGCCGGCTGCTGAATCGTATTGCTTACCACTATGATTACCGCAGCATACTGGATCTGGAACATGCGGAATACTTTGACAATCATACCCGGCAGTACGACATGGTGCTCTTCAGAGAACATAAACCTGGCATGTGGCTACCGATGCTGCACAAAATGGTGTTTGCGGTGAAGAAGAATGGCGTGATAGCCGTACCCGGAATTCACAAATCGGCGGAAGCAACGGCTGCCTGGAACAATCTGCGTGGCCATGGCGCTGTACGGCTCAGTCTGGATTTATATAGTATAGGGCTGCTTTTTTTCAGCGACGACTTTAAAGTAAAACAACACTTTGTGATTAAGGGGGGTTAGAGATTAGCAGTTAAGGTTAGGAAAAGTAAGCTTATTGTTATCATTGACCAGATTTGCGCAAGGCGCGCATTTTTCTTTCAGGAACACCAAATCATTGATTTTCAATGAGTTGAATTTCTATTTTCGCGCATCCGCTTCCCACTTTGCATGTTGTTTGATACATGATCTGGGTGCCATCTATTACTCATTTACACCGATACCAGCACCAAAGGCACTCCGGTAGTGCGCCTCCGATATTTAGACGGTGCGCTCTACGTCCTTATTTTTCCGACCACCTGACCCAAAGACCCGGGGAGAAAAAGTGCCCAATGTGCGATTTGAACCCTTGTCGGGCAGGGTGGGAAAACCCAAATTGCAAACCGGCCCGGGTTCGGAAAACCGAATAAGTATGTTTGTTAAAATCTTACCAGCCCGGACAGGCTGCGGCAGTACTAAATGATAATAAATCCTACATTTGGAGTTAATCGAATGAATACCCCCGGGACTATGACCTTAGTGAAGCGTGGTTTTGCTTTTTTGCTGTTTTCGCTTGCAGGCAGCAGTGTATGGGCGCAGCGCACAGCTGCCGATGCCCGGCAGCTGGCGATAGACAAAAACTATGATAAGGCCATAGAAATATATGGTGAGCTCTATGCCACTGCGCCCGACTCAGTGTATGCCGACTACCTGAATACGCTGTTGGAGGCAAAAAAATGCAAGCAGGCAGAAAAACTGGTAGAGAAGAAGGCTGCCAGCTACACGCAGATGACCCGCCAGCCCGATATGAATCTGGAGCTGGGCATAGTATATGACCGGTGTGGCAAGCCCGACAAAGCCAAAATACAATACGACAGCATTCTTACCTTTCTGAATGGCGACGATATACTGACGACCAACATAGCCAAGGCATTTACAGATGCAGGCAAGGACGACTATGCGATACGCACCTACGAGCGCGCACTGCAACTGCTGGGCAACCCGCCCATGTATGGCCGGCAACTGGCAACACTGTATGCCAAAGGAGGCAATCTGGACAAGGCGATAGATGCCATGCTGCGGGGTGGCCCGAGTATTTTTCTCACAGCAGACAATGCAAAAGAAATGTTGCTGGAAATGCTGGGTACAGACCCTAAAAAGCTGCAACAGGTGCAGAAGGTACTGGTACGAAAGATAAACGAAGAGCCTGCGAATAACTACTATGGCGAGATACTGACATGGATTTATACCCAGAAGAACGACTGGGAGGGCGCACTGATACAGATAGAGGCGATAGATGCACGGAATATGGAAACCGGTAAGCGCGTTATGGATTTTGCACGGGTGGCAGTAGCAGCCAGGCAATACGATATAGCCGGCAAAGCATTTGACGAAATAGTAGCCAAGGGAAAGGACCTGCCGTACTACATAATGGCGAAAAGCGAAAAACTGGCCGCAGCATATGCACAATTGGAAGCCAACCATGCCCGAACTCCGCAGGACGTAGCCACACTGGCTGCCCTCTACGATAGTTTTCTGGTAGAGTTCCCCAAACACTACACACAAAAAACTGCTGCCGACTTTGCCGCACTGCACGCGCTGTATGGCAACAATGTGAAAAAGGGCATAGAAATACTAAAGAAAAGCATAGCAGAGCCCGATACCCGGCGGAATATGATGGCGCAGTTCAAGCTGCAACTGGGCGACTACTACCTGCTGCAGGGCAGGATATGGGATGCATCGCTGACGTACAGCCAGGTAGAAAAGGATTTCAAACAGGATGTGATGGCAGAGGATGCACGATTCCGAAATGCACGGCTGGCATTCTATAGGGGGGATTTTGATCTGGCGCAAAAGCAGTTGGGCATTCTGAAATCAGGTACATCGAACCTGATATCGAACGATGCCATAGACCTCTCGGTGCTCATCACAGAGAATGTAGAAGACAGTGTTACCTACCCGCTGCAGCGGTTTGCCTACGCCGGCCTGCTATTGTACCAGAACAAGGACAAGGAAGCCGAGCTGCTGATAGACAGCATAGCACAGGCAGCTCCCAAGCACCCGCTTACAGATGATATAGTGATGATGCATGCCACACTGGCCATAAAACACCGCGACTTTCCGGCAGCACTGAAGTACCTGAAGGTAGTAATGGAAAAACACGGGCAGGATGTGCTCGGCGATGATGCGGTATTCAAAACAGCAGAAATCTACGATACTGAGCTGAACCAGAAGGCAGAGGCAAAGAAGTACTATGAGCAACTGATAATAGACTATCCCGGCAGTACCTATGTGCAGACCGCCCGGCAAAAGCTCGAGGCAATAAACGCTCAGCACACCCAATAGGGCTTACCGGCACCCGTCGCACAGCATGTGATTGTGGTGGGGTCTTGCATTTTTTTGAAACGCAATGAAACAACTACTCGTACTTATTGCATTACTCCTTTCGCTGCAGTGCGCAGCGCAAAGCAGGATATTTGCGGGCCGGGTGACCGACAAAGAAAAGCGGGGCATACCCTATGCTGTGGTAGCAATAAAGGATAGGAACGAAGGTGTGTATACAGATGAAAATGGCCGGTTTGCTTTTACCGCCAATGCGGATGAAGTAAGGGCTGTGGTCGTATCGTGTATAGGGTACGAGCCTCAGGAGGTTTCGGCAGAGCTGGTACCCGTGAACGACTCGATGATGATAACACTGAAGCCAAAGGCGGTGACGATGAAGGCGATATCTGTTACAGGCAAGAAGGGTAAGGTGCGGGAAGATATACTGGGGAGAAGCCGCAAACACCTGCCGCACGATGGTGAATGCTACCGGTATTATGGCGCTGAAACTGCGATAAAGCTGGCTGCTGATACGGGTCATGGCGGCACATTGAAACACATATTTGTGTACATCACAGGCGAGGGCGCGTTCGATACACGGTTCAGGGTGCATGTATACCGCTGGGGGGCACTGCCGGGCGAAGAACTGACCGACAGCAATCTGGTGGTACAGGCTAAGAAAGGCAACTCCTGGGTAGATGTTGATGTGAGCAGGATGATGATACCGGTAGACTCGGGATTGTATGTATCAGTTGAGTGGATATCGGGTTTTGGCAATACGCTGATTCCGCAGGTATCGCAGAAGACGCCGGAGGTCAGCTACAATGGTCAGGTGCCGGGCATCACCGCTGGCTACGGTAAGCCATCGCGCACCTACAGCCGGCAGCCCTTCAGCAAGGAGTGGATCTATTACGATAGTGCGGATGCAAAAAGAAAGGGTGGTTACTTCCTGAACCCCATGATCTACTGCACCTATACGTATGTGGATTAGTTTCAACCGCAGGCGCTGACGACAATCATTGGTAGATGCCGCATAAATGAGTACTTTGCCGCTGATAGCAGTGTGTGTCATAAACCGGTAAATACTACCCGGCACGTATGGTCATGCACATTTATTAATTAATTTTACTGAATTATTTATGTCACGTCAGGTTACAATACTCGGGGCAGGACTGGTAGGTTCGCTGCTCGCTATTATACTGCGCAAACGCGGTTATGAGGTTTCGCTATACGAACGCCGTCAGGACATGCGCAGCTTATCTATGTCGGCAGGCAAGTCGATAAACCTTGCTATGAGTGCACGTGGCTGGAAAGCGTTGGAGCTGGCCGGCCTGAAAACCGAGATGGAACCGATAGCGATACCCATGTATGGCCGATACCTGCATCAGGCAGATGGTCAGACGGCGTTTCAGCCCTACAGCCGGAAAAATGAGGCGATCTACTCTGTAAGCCGCGGAGAGCTGAACAAAAAACTGATGACCCTGGCAGAAGATAATGGCGTGAAGCTACACTTTGAGCACAGGTGTACTCATGTCGATGTTGCCAATAATGTGCTGCAGATGAACCATCTGGGAACAGAGAAAACCATACAGGCCGATCTGTTGTTTGGAGCCGACGGCGCTTTCTCTGCATTGCGCAACAGCTATACTCATATGGATCGGGTAAACTGTTCTCAGTTTTACCTGGAATATGGGTATAAAGAGCTGGCAATACTGCCTGGCGCCAACGGCGAATGGCTGATGGAGAAAAATGCACTGCATATATGGCCCCGCGGCAAGTATATGATGATAGCACTGCCCAATACAGATGGTACATTTACCTGCACCATGTTTATGCCATTTGAGGGCGAGGTATCGTTCAGCAAGCTGAAAACAGAGCAGGATGTCCATGATCTGTTCGACAAACAATTTGCTGATGCCAAAGCACTGATGCCGGGGCTGATAGAGGATTTCTTCACTAACCCCACGGCATCGCTGATCACTACTCATATCATGCCATGGCACTACAAAGACAAGAGCGCATTGATAGGTGATGCAGCCCATGCTATTGTACCGTTTTACGGTCAGGGTATGAATGCCGGTTTTGAAGATTGTACGGTACTTTCGGGATTACTGGACAAGTATGGCGAAGACTGGGCAACGATACTGACCGAATATGAGACAAAAAGAAAGCCCAATGGAGATGCGGTAGCCTCGCTGGCACTTGCTAACTTCACCGAAATGCGCGATAAGGTAGCCGACCCGAGGTTTCTGGAACGCAAGAAAATTGAAAAAGAACTGGGAACGCGCTATCCGGACAGGTTTATATCTGTGTATGAGATGGTGTCATTCAGCCATATACCATACAACACTGCGATACAGTGCATTAAAGCACAGGACAGTTTGCTGGAGCAGATTATGGACCAGGGTGATTTTTGGGCAAATATTGAACAAGGCAGTTTCGTTGATTCGCTGGGCAAATGGGTAGCAGCGTATTACGAAGCGGTGCAACAACTGGATTTTGGGAATGAAGCCGGATAAGAGATGGACGGTGAAAACCGCCGATGAGGAAGTAGTGGACAGGTTGTGCAATGAGCTACAGGTACAGCCCGCTGTATGCAGGCTCTTGGCTGTAAGGGGAATAAAAGAATACGAGAGTGCAAGGCTGTTCTTCAGACCGGAGCTTACCCATCTGCACGATCCCTTTCTGATGAAGGGTATGCAGAAGGCGGTGGAGCGCATAAGCGAGGCGATAGAGTGGCATGAGCGGATTATAGTATATGGCGACTACGATGTTGACGGCACCACAGCGGTGGCGTTGGTGTACAGCTTTCTCAAAGACAATTATAAAGGCGAACTTGCTTACTACATACCACATAGGTATCGGGAAGGGTATGGTATCTCAAAGGCAGGTATAGATTATGCCCATGGCAATGGCTATACGCTGATGATAACGCTGGATTGCGGCATCAAGTCGATGGAGATGATCACCTATGCACAGTCGCTGGGCATAGATGTGATCGTTTGCGATCACCACCTGCCTGACACATATGTGCCACCTGCCTACGCTATTCTGAACCCGAAACAGACCGACTGCAAGTATCCCTACAAGGAGTTGAGCGGCTGTGGTATCGGCTTCAAGCTGGTGTCCGGGCTGGCAAAGTACTGGAAGCAGCCCATGGAAAACGTTTACAAGTTTCTGGATCTGGTAGCCACCAGTATAGCTGCTGACATAGTTCCTATAGACGGCGAAAACCGAATATTGGCCTATTACGGTGTACGGCAGATCAATGACTCGCCATGCCTGGCAATCGCCACACTGAAAGAGCTGGGCGGTGTGCAGAAAGCACTATCGATATCGGACCTGGTGTTTGTGATAGGCCCGAGGGTGAATGCAGCCGGAAGAATGGACGATGCACGCAAAGCTGTAGAGTTTTTTATAGAGAATGATCCGCTGAAGATACCTGCACTGGCAGCCGCGCTGCACTCTGATAATGATGACCGCAAAGAGGTAGATAAAAGTATTACTGAAGAAGCGTTGGGTATACTCAATGACAATAAAAATGAGCGGCTGCGCCGGTCTACCGTGCTGTACCGCTCGCACTGGCACAAGGGTGTTGTTGGCATTGTTGCCTCGCGCCTTATAGATCATTACTACCGGCCAACGATAGTACTTACCTCTGCCAATGGTAAAGCCACGGGCTCGGCACGCTCAGTATCCGGTTTCAATATCTATGAGGCCATACACGAATGCCGTGATATACTGGATAACTATGGTGGTCACTTTTTTGCCGCAGGCATGACGCTTCCTGAAGAACGGGTGGACGAATTCATAGAGCGATTTGAAACCATAGTGGCAGGCACCATTACAGCAGACCAGCAGGTACCCGAAATAGAGATAGATGCCGAAATACCACTGGCATTGGTAAAGCCATCTTTCTTCAACCTCATCAAGCAGTTCGAACCCTTTGGCCCCGCCAATATGAAACCGGTATTCCTTACCCGTCGGCTGTATGACTACCAGGGCTCATCTACAGTGGTCAAGGAGCAGCACCTGCGGATAGTAGCCCATCAGCGCAATGGTGCGATAATAGAGGGTATAGGCTTCGGGCTGGGCGAAAAATATGAGCTCGTCAAGCATGGCCCATTTGACATGGTGTACAACATTGAAGAAAACGAGCACAACGGCAACGTAAGGCTGCAGGTGAGAGTGGTGGATATAAAGAAAAGTGAAAACTAATTTACCTGTTAAACGGATACTCATTTATCCAGTGAAAGCCACGGTTTACCAGCAGTAGTTTCTTCTCATCATACAGATGCATTCTAATGGAGACGGTGTCTTGTTTCCACAAACCGTTAACCATAAGTGTGCTATCCGCAAACGTATAAGACAGCGTATATTTATGTGCAGTGTCGTTATAAGAATACATTGTAAGGATTTTTAGTGCAGTATCTGTTTCCAGGGCTACAAATTTCTTTTGACCGGTCATCGTATACAAAACTGCCGATCCTTCATATTCTATCAGTAGTTTGTCCCACCGGGTGCTGTCTGTGGTAAGGGGCGGGATTGTATCATTATTGCGTATAAATTCCTGTACCGCATAAATTCCATACAGTGCAGGTTTTGCTTCATCGCCGTATTCGGCATTTTCATTGATAATTAGCACAATCGGGAACACGGTAACGAAAAGGATGAAAAAAATCTTCACAACAATTCGGGTGATCTTCCATTTGCGGCTATGAAATACAGGGGACAATACCTCTGGTGGTACCGGCTTATTGAACAGGAAGAAATCAAGGAGCCGCTTGCCCCCAACAGCAATAACGAATATGCACATCAGCAGCAGGTGCGAAGAGAAAAGCTTCACAGGCACATCGTAGCAAAAGTTGATCAATACAATATTGGTAGTAACAGTGGTTGCTATACAGGCCCCGAGCAAAGTTGTACGGCGAAACAGCATCAGCACCCCGCCCAGACTCTCAAAAACGCCCATGAAGACACCAAAGGCCGGAGAGAACCCAAGGAATGTCCACGCTAGCCCCATTGGTGATGATTCGCCATACGGTTGTATAAGGCGGGCCAAACCCGGGGTTGAAAACTGCCCTCCTGAAAATTTTGAGTACCCGTAAACAAGCAGAAAAAAAGCGAGATAGTAGCGCACCATTGCCGTAATCCAGTAAAGCATTCGGTGATAACTTGTGCGCCTGCGGTCGGCGATCGTCCATACAATTGATGCTACGACCGTGAGCACCATACTAATGAATTGCACCACATAATAGTAACTCGTATCACCGCTGCCATTTTGCTTTGCATCAATGGGGGTGCTCATATGCAATATGGATTTGCCAACCCATTGGACCACCGGCTCAAAAGGAGCACCAACCATTTCTGATGCGGACGCACCCATGTAAATGATGAAGTACGTGGCCGCAAAACGAAAAGCAATCTTCTTCAAATTACTCCACGGTAATGTCTCCGCCGTTGCTTCCATACGGTGTATTTTATATAAAACTAATACTTTTAAAATACTTTCAGCGTCAGCCCCGGGAATATCTGTTTGAAGTCGTTGGTAAAAATGATCTCAGGCGAGAGGGTGAGTCCGTTTTTGAGCATGCGTATGTCGAAAAACACCTTTGTGGTAACACCACGGAAGTAGTTTCCCTTGCCCGACAACAGATAGCCTACGCCAACTGATTTTTCTCTCTTATCATTTGCGATTTTCAGGTTGACAAAGACATTGTCTTTCAATGAAAACTCATTGTTCGTGTTTCGTTCAAAAATATAGTAGCTAGATACAAAGGCGCCGATACTAGTTTGCAGATAGCGATCGTTGTACATGCGTCTGCCCTGCTTTACCAGCACAATTCCCACCTCTGCCATAGGCGCAAAAGCGTTTCTTATCAGCCCAGTTCCGAAATTCCCCTCCATAGTAATTACATCAGACCGGCGTATGATACCGTGATACCCCGGGTCTTCGAGCACAGACAGTCCGCTATATAGTTTGAACCGTTTCTGCTCAGCGCAGGTATTGCAGCCGCCTTTTGCGATTGTATCTGGCCCGAATGGCCGAAAACTTGCAGATGACGGATAACTGAAGGGGTTAGACAGGTACTCTTTTTTTCGGGTAGTGAGTAGCGTATCGCTAATATTGGAAAGCAAGGTTTTGTCTTCAGCTAATTTTATCAGGTCTGTGTATTTGTTTACACAAAAGGTAATCTGATACATGCGGGCATGGTTGACGTTGTACCGATAGTTTTTTCGCGGATTATTGCGTGTATCATTGTTTCGTTCCAGTACAGGATTGTGCCGAACGTAAATCCGCACTGTATCCTGTTCTACCTTCAGCCGGGCGATATCATTTTGTCTGTTCATAAATATGTCGCCATCAGGGGGATGTTTTTTGAAGCGTATTTTGCTGAAAGGAAAGGCTTCGTCTACTGCATAGTCTATCCGTACACTGCCGCTGCCGTTTTCGAGTGAGTCGCGATAGAAGGCTATTTCGCGCATGGCCGTCAGGAGCAGCTCATGCATGTTTTTCAGCTCTTTGTACTGCTCGGGATTGTTGAGTTCAATGATCATCTTTGCTTTGTCGCGCAGGTATACATAGTCGCGCACATTGATGAATGTTTGGGGCATGTTGAAGTGTTCGTCTGTTTTGCTGCGCGGTTTGCGGGTTTCTGTGTTGCGTTGTTCGTCTTGTGCGTAGCTGTTGTATGCGGCTGCCAGCAGCATACAGGCGATCAAGGTCAGTTGTTTCATTTGTTCTGTTTTTTTTGTGGTTGATAATGTTTTGTCAGGATTCTCTTTTGAATTTGTTGAGCGCAAAAGTTGCATGAATGCAAGGGCACTAAAGCTGGCCTTTTCCTGTTCATTTGCTGTTTAAAACATGTGGGCATGCTCCTACCGTAGTGCACACGCTATGGAACGTGCAGCAAATAGAACGAATCGTTTCATAAATTTCAGTTGTTTCGGTTAAGTCTTAGTGAAAGCGGATTTTGTGAAAGCACACCGTTGTTGCGGCCACGGTAGTTGGGTATGCCAAACAATACGCCATGCGGCCGGTTGATCCGCACTATCGTGATCAGCTCTTCTTCCTGACTGTGCATCAGCTCTTGGTGCTGTAGCTCGTATATACTCACTACTTTCATCTTGCTGATGTCGAGCGATGGTCCGTTATAGGCAACGGCGGGTGTTGATGTTTCCTCCTTCCCCAGATCGTTGATATGTACTACCCGCATCGGCTTAACAGGTATTACCGGAGACTGCTTCGGGCTTGTTGCTACAATTTCGTGTTTTATGCTTGTTGTATCTGCCGCATGGATAGCTATGATGGGTTGTTGTATTACCGTTGTTTTTTCCGGATTGGTTTTCTTTTGGCGATGTGTAGTGATTGTTTTTAGTTCGGTGGCATCCTGTTTCACAAGTTGTGTTTCCGGTACTGTCACAACTGTCGATTCTGTGCCATGCGATGCAGGGGTTGAAAGGGGCTGGTTTTGGGCAATTTTTTCTTCGGGCTGAATGGAGTAGTATGCCGCGACGCAGAGCAGCAATACAGCCGCCGCCGCTATGCTGCGCCACAGCAGCACTTTGCGGGGCTTATGGTCCAGGCGTGCCTGCAGCTTGTCCCATGCTTCTTCCCTGCCATATACAATACCACCAGACAATGCGTCCAGCCGCTCTATTTGTTCTTTAATCTGTTTGTCGTTCATACACTACTCTTTTCTGCTTTTCTCTACTACTGTCTGCAGCATACTCCTTGCTTTGCTCAGTTGCGATTTGGATGTTCCCTCCGATATTTTCAGCATTGCCGCTATTTCTTTGTGTGTATAGCCTTCTACTACGTATAGGTTGAATACGGTGCTGTATCCGGCAGGCATAGACAGTATCATCCGAAACAGCTCGTCGGTACTCATTTTCGACGTGTAAGTTTCGTCTGTTGCTTTTTCTTCGGCATACCTTTCTTCCACAATCTTCAGTGCTCCTTTTTTCCTGAGAAACATCAGGCATTCGTTTACCATTATTTGCCTTATCCAGGCAGTAATGCTGCTATCGGTACTGTACACAAACCGGTCTATGTTCCTGAAAAAGGCATAAAAACCATTGAGCATCAGTTCCTCAGCATCGGGCAGGTTTTTCACATAGCGCATACACAGCATCAGCATACCCTCCGACCACCGGTCGAATATGTACTTCTGACAGATTCTGTCCTGCCGCGTGCACCCCTCTATGGCTTTTTGCCCTGTCATGTACGGTATCTGTGTGTTTGTTTGTATACAGTAATATATGCAGAATGTGCCGTCAGGGTTGCCCGGCTGCAGAAAAATTGTGTGTCCTGAGCAAGTAGATTATTTGTAATATTAAATTTTGCACCCGAAAGGGTATAATAAGAAGCATTTTCAACAATTTCATACCCGAAAGGGTATAATTATGCTCAAATCGTATGTTTTTATACCCGAAGAGGTGTAATTATGTGATAATTGTCTATTTTTGTACCTGATAGGGTATACAATGAAGCAGTCATTACCACAATTTCTGAAAGAAAAGCGCAAAAAGGCTAACCTGACCCAGCAGCAGCTGGCATTGAAAGCGGGTGTGGGGTTGCGTTTTCTCAGAGAGTTGGAGCAGGGCAAGCAAACAGTGCGCATGGATAAGGCCAACCAGGTGCTGCGGCTGTTTGGGCATGAGCTGGGGCCGGTACCATTCAACAGACAAAAGCTGATAGATGAGGCGGGCTAAAGTAATCATGCATGACAGCGTGGCGGGCTACCTGTCGGAAACCGAAGGAGGCTATGCATTTGCATATGACGATGCGTATCTGAGGTCTGATACGGCAGCGGCAGTAAGCCTTACTCTGCCACTGAGCAGCAAACCCTATCAGAGCAATGTGCTTTTTCCGTTTTTCGATGGGCTTATTCCGGAAGGCTGGCTACTGGATGTGGCAGAACAAAACTGGAAACTGGACCGCCGCGACAGGATGGGCCTGCTGCTGGCCTGCTGCAAAGACTGTATAGGGGCGGTGAGTATCGTGGATTCCTGAAACTAAACGATAATGAGTAAGCAGACTACGGAGCAAAAGAAACAGCCGGCAGAAAAAAGGCGCAGCGCAAGGTATAGCGCGGCGCACGCTACTGCCATGCTGCAGGAGCCCGCATCTGCTTACGAGCCAGGCACATGCCTGTATTGTTATAACATGCTGGAGCCGGGTCAAATAGACTTTCACAGTGCCTGTAGCCGCAGGATATTTGGCAGGCCAGAGCAGCCAGAGCTACCCTATAACGAACAGGATATGCTGATGCTGGGCGAACGTGTAATAAAGAGCCAGGTAGCAGTTACAGGTGTACAGGCCAAGCTGTCTTTACAGATAGAAAAAGAAAAACCTGACAAGCACCACCGGTTTACAATTGTGGGCCTGTGGGGAACCTATATTCTGAAACCACCGTCACGACAGTTTCCCTTATTGCCAGAGGTAGAAGACCTTACCATGCATCTGGCAGCCTTAGCTGGCATAGAAACAGTGCCACACTCGCTGATAAGACTGAATGACGGCAGCCTCAGCTACATCACAAGACGCATAGACAGGGTGAAGAACGAAAAGCTGCATATGGAAGATCTCTGCCAGCTTACAGAGCGCCTTACCGAGGACAAATACAAGGGCTCTTATGAGCAGATTGCCAAAACAATACTCAAGTACTCCGCCAACCCCGGACTGGATACCGTGAATTTTTATGAGCAGGTGGTATTCTCATTCCTCACCGGAAATGCGGATATGCACCTGAAGAATTTTTCGCTGATAGACGAGCCCGGCAGAGGGTATGTACTTGCTCCGGCATACGACATGGTGGCATCTGCACTACTGATGAAGGACGACAAGGAAGACATGGCGCTAACGCTGAATGGAAAGAAGAGGAAGCTGCAGCGAAAAGACTTTGATGCGGCTATGCTCGGTAATGTCCTGCTGGATGCTAAAAGTGTAGCATCTGTATACCGGAAGTTTGAAGTGGCGATACCGCTCTGGCTGGAGTTTATACCCAAAGGATTTTTGCCCGAAAAAGTGGCGCAGGAATACACCCAACTGATAAAGGATAGGGCAAAACGGCTGCGGCTGCTGTGATGCCCGGGTAGCAGAACACGGAAATACAATAATTCTAACATATACCTACCACTATAAACCGTAATTTTGGCGGATTACGAATGAAAAAAATATCTAGGCTACTCAATTACCTCGCAGAGTACAAGGGGAAGATCGCGCTTTATTTTGGTGCCAACCTGTTGGGCATTTTATTCGGTCTGCTCACTATGCTGATGATAGGACCGGTGCTGCAGGTGTTGTTTAATGTAAATCAGGCGCCTGCAAAAGCTTCTCCATCGCAGGGTCTGCAGGGATATATAACTTCTTACATTACCGGTGTGGTGCAGCATCAGGACCGGCTCACCGCGCTGGCCTATGTGTGTGTGGCGGTGGTGGTTTTCACCATGCTCAAAAACCTGTTTTTGTACATCGCACTGTATATTCTCAATCCGCTGCGCAATGCAGTTTTGCGCCGTCTGCGCAACGATCTGTTTACCAAAACGCTTTCATTGCCCATAGGCTTCTTTACAGAAGAGCGCAAGGGCGATCTGGTGTCGCGTATGACCAACGATATCAACGAAGTAGAGCTGTCTATCATGAGCGTGCTGGAGGTGTTTATCCGTGAGCCGTTGTCCATCATCATTTACATTACAGCCATGGTGGTCATGAACTACCAGCTTACTTTGTTCCTGCTGCTGTTTCTGCCTGTGGCCGGGCTTATTATCGGGCGCATCGGCAAGTCGCTGCGCAAATCGTCAAACACAGCTCAGGAGCATCTGGGAGCCATGATGGAGGTAATAGATGAGTCGCTGGTGGGTATGCGGGTACTGAAGGCATTCAATGCCGAAACACACCAGAAGCTGCGCTTTATGAAGCTCAACAATATGTTGTTTCGCACGCGCAACTATATTGCTGCCCGCCGGGAGCTGGCGTCGCCACTCAGCGAGACCATGGGCATTATTGTAGCCAGTGTGATACTGTGGTTCGGCGGAAGGATCGTTTTTTCAGGTACCGGTTTCAGCGGTCCCATGTTTATCACTTACATTGGGTTGTTCTGGATGGTCATTGCGCCCTTCAAGAATCTCTCCTCTGCATTTTCCAACGTGCAAAAGGGTACCGCAGCGCTGGACAGAATAGAGCAATTGCTGGCGGTAGAAAACACCATCAATGAGCGTGCTGACGCAAAACAGCTTCAGTCATTCGAAGACAATATCACATTCAGGAATGTCAGCTTCGCATACGGCGAACGGAAAGTACTGGACAGTATAGACCTGAAGATAAAAAAAGGACAAACTGTGGCGCTGGTAGGCGCATCGGGTGCGGGCAAATCTACTCTGGTAGATCTGGTGCCGCGCTTTCACGACGTGACAGCAGGAGAGATACTGATAGACGGGGTAAACTTAAAGGATTGCAGAATAGACGATCTGCGTCGTCTGATTGGTGTGGTAAGTCAGGACCCGATACTGTTTAACGACACCTTGTACAACAATATAACCCTGGGTACCGGTGGTGCCACGCAGGCTCGTGTGGAAGAAGCAGCACGTATAGCACATGCCGACGACTTCATAAGACAGAAGGCCGATAGCTACCAGACCTTTGCCGGCGACAGGGGCGCACGGTTGAGTGGTGGAGAGCGCCAGCGCATCACCATCGCCCGCGCGGTGCTGAAAAACCCACCAATTCTGATACTCGACGAGGCGACATCATCGCTGGATACACAGAGTGAGCGGATAGTGCAGGACGCAATCAACAAGCTGATGGAAAACCGTACCTGCATCGTTATCGCCCACAGGTTGTCTACAGTGCAGCATGCCGATGAGATAATCGTGATGGACGCCGGCCGGATAGTAGAGCGCGGCACCCACTTTGCACTGCTGGAGCAGGATGGTGTCTACAAACGGCTGGTGGATATGCAGCAGGTGAAGTAATCATAACAGATATAGTATTGTATTTTTGTTTTAAATAGAACGGATTATGAAGTTTGAACAACCTGTGCCGGTGCAGTGGATCGCCGAATTTACAGGATCTACGCTTGCGGGAGATACCCTGCAGCAGGCTACCGGTATCAATGAGATTCATAAGGTCACTCCAGGCGATATCTCGTTTGTGGATTTTGAGAAATATTATGACAAATGCCTGCAGTCTGCGGCAACTATTATCATTATCAATAAGCAGGTAGATTGCCCCGCAGGCAAAACCCTGCTGGTGAACGAAGATCCGTTCAGCGCATATGTGAAGATCGTAAAACACTTCCGCCCGTTTGTGCCTGCCAGCAAGCTGATAAATGATACTGCAATAATAGGCGAGGGAACAATTATTCAGCCTGGAGCGTTTATTGGCAACTATGTGCGCATTGGCAAAAATTGCCTCATTCACCCCAACGTGACAATCTACGACCATACCGTTATTGGCAATGATGTAATCATTCATGCAGGCAGCGTAATAGGCGCAGATGCATTTTACTTCAAACGCCGTAAAAACCGGGAGCAACAATACGACAAAATGGAAAGCTGTGGCAGGGTAGTGATACACGATGGTGTGGAAATAGGAGCATGCACCACGATAGACAAAGGCGTGAGCGGTGACACCATAGTAGGCGAAGGCACCAAGTTGGATAACCACATACACATAGGTCACGGTGCGGTGATAGGGCGCAACTGCCTCTTTGCGGCACAGGTGGGCATAGGCGGGAAAGCTATTATAGAAGATGAGGTAATTCTGTGGGGACAAGTAGGCGTAAGTAAAGACCTTACCATAGGCAAGGGTGCTGTGCTGATGGCGCAAAGCGGCGTACCCGCAAGCTTGGAGGGCGGCAGGTCATACTTTGGCTCGCCGGCAGGCGATGCACGACCCAAAATGCGTGAGCTGGCATGGATAAAGCGCATACCCGAACTTTGGGAGAAGGTATACGGAAACAAGAACATTTAAAAAACCCACTCTGTTGGCTACAATAACGATAGACGGGCATCTGGAGCTGAAAACCTACGAGATCGATGATTTTCAGGCTTTGTTTGATAGCATCAACAGTTCGCGCCAGCATCTGGGTCAGTGGCTCAGCTGGGTGGCAAAAACCACGCGTGCCGAGCATTCTCTCGAATTCATACAACAGGCACAGCATCAGCTGCACACACAGCAGGCTTTGGCAATGGGCATTTTCGTAAATGGTACTATAGTGGGAGGCGTGGGCATGCACGACTGGTCGCACGATACGAAGCGGGCGCAGATAGGGTACTGGATATGCAAAGAGCACGAGGGCAAAGGCCTTGTAACCCGGTCGCTGCAAGGGCTCATAAACTACCTTTTCGGAACCACTGGCCTGAACAAGATAGAGATACATTATGTGCCTGCCAACAGGCGCAGTGCAGCGGTAGCCGAACGACTGGGGTTCAGGCTGGAGGGAGTGATAAGGCAAAGCACTATGCGCAACGGTGTGGCGGAAGATATTGTAGTAACAGGTCTGCTGAAAAATGAATGGAAATCAATGGCTCTATAAAAAAATATGCCCGATACTACCTGAATATTAAATAATAAAGTATTTTGCATGGTATTAGGTATGAAACACAGACTCGCCATAATAGCCACACTTGCCGTGCTGATATTCGCCAGCAGTTGCGGTCGCACCATTTACAGAAAGAAGGTTTACAAAAGCGACAAATATATCAAGTCGAAACAACGCTATCATTTCTGGCACAGGCATGGTGCAAGGCCACGCGCTCATGCGGGAGGATACTGGTAGTCCCGGAACTGCAAATTGCAATTCCGGATTCCCAATAACGAATCCTAATCATTTGTCTGCCTCAAAATCCAGCACTGCCGAGTTCATACAAAAACGCTGGTGTGTAGGAGCCGGTCCGTCGTCGAATATGTGACCCAGATGCGAGTTGCACCGACCACACTGCACCTCTGTGCGCTCCATACCATGCGAGTCATCGGGTATATAGATCACACTGTTTTTCCGGATAGGCTCATAAAAACTTGGCCAGCCACAGGCACTGGCAAATTTGGCACCTGATCTGAATAATTGATTGCCGCAAACAGCGCAATAGTACATGCCTTTCACATCCGTTTTCCAGTACTTACCACTGAAGGCGTACTCCGTACCTTTCTCACGGGCTATCTTGTACACACCCGGAGCCAGAATCTTCTTCCACTCACTATCCGGTACATTCAGCTTGTTGGTGTCCGTGCGCGAATAATGTGGGTTGTTTGTGTTTGTCATATTGTTTTTGTTTTGTGCATTACTGCATTGTGTGCACAACACCATGCATAGAAGTGCAACAAGGAGATTCAATTTACGCATAACCATTGATATTTGAGTAAAGATAAACGAAGCAGATGTAGGTTTGGTTTTGTTAAAATCTTACAAATTGCTGTGTTTGTGCATTGATCCCTGAAAAAAGCGCCCGGTAACGAGTTTTAATGTAATAAACGGCAAAAAACTTCGGTAGCTTTAACAGGTATTTATGCAACAATCCATTTCTGTTTTCTGGTTTCGACGCGATTTGCGCCTCACCGATAATGCCGGTCTGTACCATGCCCTGAAATCGGGCAATCCGGTTTTGCCCTTGTTTATTTTTGATACACAGATACTTAGTTTGCTACCCGATCGCAAAGACAAGCGACTGCAGTTTATACACGATACCCTGGTGGATATGCAAAGCAGTCTGGTGGCTATGGGCAGCAGCATGCATGTGATGCATGGTACACCTGCAGATTGTTTCAAACAGTTGATGGTGGCACACAAGATCAGTGCTGTCTTCACCAATCATGATTACGAACCTTATGCGCAGCAGCGCGACGGGCAGGTTGCGGCTATGCTGCGCGAAAAGGGTATCGCAATGCACACGTTTAAAGATCAGGTCGTTTTTGAGCGCGATGAAGTAATGAAAGATGCCGGCGGACCCTATACCGTATTCACACCCTATGGTCGCAAGTGGCGCGAAAAACTCAACGACTTTTACCTGAAGCCCTATCCCGTTGAAAAATACTACGACAAACTCCTGCAACAGGCGCCCCTGCCTGTTCCGTCATTGGAGCAGCTGGGTTTTGAGAATGCACCGCATGGCGCATTACCGCCTGTACTCAACGAGCAGATAGCTGCCGGTTACGATAAAACACGGGATATTCCCGCTATTGTGGGAACTACCCGCTTGGGTGTGCATCTGCGGTTTGGTACCATAAGTGTACGCAAGCTTGCAGCACAAGCCCGGCGTCTCAACACTACACTGCTTAATGAACTGGCATGGCGGGAGTTTTTTATGTCCATACTATGGCATTTTCCTCATGTGGTCAATGGTGCATTCAAAAAGGAATACGACAATATCGTGTGGCGCAATAATGAACGGGAGTTTGCCTTATGGTGCACCGGCCAGACCGGCTACCCGATCGTGGATGCAGGTATGCGCGAACTCAACGAGACAGGGTTTATGCACAACCGTGTGCGCATGATTGTGGCCAGCTTCCTTACCAAAGACCTGCTGATAGACTGGCGATGGGGCGAAGCATATTTTGCTGCCAAACTGCTCGACTACGACCTGTCGGCCAATAATGGCAACTGGCAGTGGGCTGCAGGTTGCGGATGCGATGCCGCACCCTATTTCAGGGTGTTCAATCCCACATTGCAGACGCAGAAATTTGATCCGGGACTGTCATATATCAGGCAATGGGTACCCGAGTATACACAACTCACCTACCCTAAGCCAATGGTAGCACATGATGAAGCCAGGATCAGGTGCCTGAAAGTGTACAAAGAGGGTCTTGCAGCTGTACGCTGAACTGCAGATTTGGCGCCGGTCTGAAACAAAAATGCCTGCCTGTTTTTGCAAACAGGCAGGCTATCATTAGAGTTGATTTTCCGAATTATTTTGTCTTCTTAACGCTTACCGCATTAGCTCCTTTAGGGCCCATCTCTATTTCAAACGTCACTTTATCGCGCTCCTTCACAGCTTCTGAAAGCTGATTGACGTGTACAAACACATTTTGCTGGCTCTTCAGATCTGTGATAAACCCATAGCCTTTGGCTTCGTTGAAAAATGTAACTACACCACTGCGTATCAGATCAGCAGGGTCTACCG
This sequence comes from uncultured Bacteroidota bacterium, assembly GCA_903824665.1. Lineage (GTDB taxonomy): Bacteria > Bacteroidota > Bacteroidia > Chitinophagales > Chitinophagaceae > Nemorincola. The sequence continues at coordinate 141,877 of CAIJXT010000001.1, forward strand.
GCTCGCGCTTGGCAGCTCCCGTCTGAATCGAATCCAGATCAATCTCACGTCTTTTCCTCGGGTCTGGCGGGGTTGAAGATATGTTTCCGTCCTCATCCACATAAGCAATCATAGCATCAAGGCCTTTTCCCTTGTTGTTATTCAGCTTACGTTCCTCACGCTTTTCTTCCTTTTCACGCTTTAATTTTTGTTTTTTCTTTTCATTCTCTTTTTTACCCATTGTTTCCTGCCCCATACGTACTCTTACATTTTTTGATTCGTGTAAAGGTCAGATTAATATTCCACTTATGGTGATATAAAAGCAAAAGTTTGCAAATAAATAACCGTCGAGACCGAAAATCGCAGTAAAAACCGGGTTTATTAAGCATGTTCACCGGCAAAAGACCTACCGCATTCACGCCAAAACATCCGTTTTTTTACAAAATATTATCAGAGTGAGTCATGTAAATGTCAAAGAAGACGCTGTTATTTTATTACTTTTGTATGTTATAATTCACTTTTGGTGCATGGAAGAAATTGCTGCGGGGCCATTGTTAAGTGGTATTGATACCCCCGATGATCTGAAAAAACTAGACAAAAATCAGCTACCGCAAGTGTGCAATGAGTTGCGGCAGTTCATTATTGATTGTGTAAGTGTGCATGGCGGGCATTTTGGTGCTAGTCTGGGGGTAGTAGAGCTCACTGTGGCATTACATTACATTTACAACACACCCGATGACCAGTTGGTTTGGGACGTAGGTCATCAGGCATACGGTCACAAAATACTCACCGGCAGGCGCAAGGTTTTTCATACCAATCGCAAATACGGTGGCCTTAGCGGCTTTCCCAAACGCAGCGAGAGTGTTTACGACACCTTTGGCGTTGGCCACTCCTCTACATCTATATCGGCTGCACTGGGTATGGCCCTTGCATCCAAGTACCGTGGCGAAGATCACCGCAGGCATATCGCCGTTATCGGCGATGGTGCTATGACCGCAGGGCTGCCATTTGAGGCGCTCAACCACGCCGGTGTGAGCAACGCCAATGTACTCATCATACTCAATGACAACAACATGAGTATCGACCCCAATGTGGGCGCCCTTAAAGAATACCTTACTGATATCACTACATCTCATACCTGGAACAGGTTCAGAGATGATGTGTGGAACCTGCTGGGCATGCTGCCATCCAAAGACTTTCAGAAACTGGCATCTAAAATTGAGGCTGGCCTGAAGGGCGTTGTATCCAAAAGCAGTAATCTTTTCGAAGCCTTGGGCTTGCGTTATTTTGGCCCGATCGATGGTCACAATGTGCTGAAGCTCGCCGAAACACTCAAAGGCCTGCAGGACATCCCGGGCCCCAAACTTTTACACATTAAAACTGTAAAAGGAAAAGGCTACGACCTTGCAGAACAAGACCAGACACTGTGGCATGCTCCCGGCACCTTCGACAAGATTACCGGCAAGATCAACAAGAAAATTATTACCGTTCCCGAACCACCAAAGTATCAGGATGTTTTCGGACATACCCTGCTCGAATTGGCTACCCAAAATCCACTGATCATGGGCATCACTCCGGCAATGCCGTCAGGGTGTTCTATGAAGATCATGATGGACGCTATGCCCGACAGGGCAATAGACGTAGGCATTGCCGAGCAGCACGCCGTCACACTGAGCGCAGGCATGGCTACACAGGGCTTGAAGGTGTTCTGCAATATTTACAGCTCCTTCATGCAGCGCGCCTACGACATGGTGATACACGACGTGGCCATACAGAAGCTGCCGGTGGTCTTCTGCCTCGACAGGGCAGGGCTGGTTGGCGACGATGGCCCTACACATCATGGTGCATATGACATATCGTTTATGAGGTGTATACCCAATATGATTGTGAGCGCACCTATGAATGAGGCAGAGCTCCGCAATCTCATGTACACTTCACAATTGCCGGAAATTGACAAACCTTTTGTGATCAGGTATCCCCGCGGACAGGGTGTAATGCCACAGTGGCGCAACACGATGGAACCCGTAGAGATAGGTACTGGCCGCAAAATCTGTGATGGTCAGGACATAGCCCTGCTCTCTTTCGGTCATCCCGGCAACTTCGCCGTGGCTGCTTGCCGCGATCTGGCAACAGAAGATATTTTCCCGGCGCACTACGACATGCGTTTTGTGAAACCAATAGATGAGGCAATGCTGCACGAGGTTGCGAAAAGGTACAGCAAGATCATCACCATTGAAGATGGTACGGTTGTTGGCGGATTCGGCAGTGCAGTACTGGAGTTTATGGCTGCTCATGGCTACACACCGCAGGTGCGTATGCTGGGCATACCAGACCGTATTGTGGAACATGGAAAACCCGAGGAGTTGCACCGCGAGTGCGGATACGATGCCAGGGCCATCACTGATGCAGTAAGGGAGATGGCGGCTACCAATGCTTTGCATACAGCATAGCCTGCAGCCTCTATCGGCCTCTTTGTTGCAACACCGGAAATATACCCCGATTGTTGTTTCTTATTTTGCTATGCTTTTCATGAAGACCGGGCTGACACTTTTTTTTGTAATCCTGGTTCTACAGGCACAGGCCGTCAGGTTGTTCATACCCATGGACGCAACCCAGACAAACCACCTGCGTGCCTACGGTGTTGTATTTAATGCTATTGGCAGCGGCACACGGGCCGAATGGTTGCTCAACTACAAGGGCGGCAGCTTTGTAATGGACTATACTTCTGCCCTGGATATCTCTTGCACTGCAGCCGGGGTATCCTTCAGCCGTATGACCGACAAAGATTATAATGCGCTCATCAAACGCATCAAATTCACAAATTTTAACGGAGACGTTATACCGCTGACAAAGGCACCCAAAATTGCAGTATACACCCCATCCAACAAAAAACCCTGGGACGATGCCGTCACACTGGCGCTTACCTATGCCGGCATACCATTCGACAAGGTATACGTCGATGAGGTGATGGCTGGCGCACTCAGCAAATATGACTGGCTGCACCTGCACCACGAAGATTTTACCGGTCAGTATGGAAAATTCTGGGCAACCTACAAAGATGTACCCTGGTACAGGGAAGACTGCAGAGTAGCAGAGCGGCTGGCGGCAAGGCACGGCTTCAGAAAAGTGTCGCAGATGCAGCTGGCTATGGTCAAAAAGATACGCGACTTTGTAGCCGGCGGTGGCAATCTTTTTGCTATGTGCTCTGCCACAGATACCTACGACATAGCCCTGGCAGCAGCAGGTACCGATATCTGCGATACCCCTTTTGATGGTGATGGTATAGACCCGGCAGCACAGGCAAAGCTGAACTTCGGCAACTGTTTTGCGTTCACAGGTTTCACGGTGTCTGCCAACAAGTATGAGTACGAGTACGCAACCATAGACAATACTCCCATGCGGTTTTTGCCGGAAAGCACCGATAAGTTCACATTACTGCCCTTCCCCGCCAAATTCGATCACGTGCCGGCCATGCTTACCCAAAACCATACTCGCAGCATCAACGGATTTATGGGGCAGACCACCGCATTCAGAAAAGAAGCACTCAAGCCCGGTGTAGTAGTACTGGCCGACCGCAAAGACATACACGAGGCACGGTATATACATGGCAGCTATAAGGCAGGTTCATGGACGTTCTTCGGTGGTCACGATCCCGAAGATTACCAGCACATGGTAGGAGAGTCGCCAACAGACCTCGCAAAACACCCCAACTCGCCCGGTTATCGGCTGATACTGAATAATGTACTTTGCCTGGCATCCGGCAAAAAGGACATTCCTGCTGTTACTTTCGGGCAGGAAGCTGTGCCAGCTGCAAAAGCGGATATTCCACAGCAGCGTTCGGCATCCGGCGATATCAGGATAGCTGCAGGCAATAATGCCAACTCACTGGTGATCTCATTTGCAGGGCCAAGTGAAAAGGCAGGAGTTGTTCGTAAAATAAAAAGCGTTGCATTTTTGAATGCTGCAGGCAGGGAAGTCTATGCCAGAGTATACGATGCCGCCACGGTGACAGTAGATATGGAAAACCTGCCAGCCGGTATGTACAACATAAAGGTAAATGGAGAATATGCAGGAAAAGTAGTGAAAAACTAAGCCCGGGCCTTACCCAAAATAGTGTATCACACATTCTTTCAGCATGCGCTCCTGTTCCATAATGCCTCTTACCGGCACAGGCTCCAGCTCGGCAAAGTGTGGCCATCCCTCGGCATCCCTCCCTGTAAACTCATAAAAACCATGCTGGCTCAGCAAGGTACACACTGCTATATGCATCAGGTCCTGTTTCTGCTCCTTCGAAAACTTCTTCCGCGGTAGTCGTCCCAGCTCGTTCACTCCTATCAGAAACAGAATGCCCTCCATGTCGGGCAATTTGCCAAACCGTTCTCTCAGCAGATTTTCTGTGTCCAGCCATTTTTGTTCAAAATCTTCCATTTTCCACGTATAGGTTTAGGTACCGGCTGCAAAGGTATAGCACAAAAGCAAGGTAACCCATCCGTTTTTACCACGATCTGCCTAAAACGAGGGTGCCCGACTGGCACAACCTCTTCCAGACCCCGGCGGTATGTCGCTTTTTATACATTTTATTTCCATTTTTGACAATTGGCTGAGTACTTACTACTTTTGCCAACCTGTGGCAGCACAGTTTCATTACTCAGGTACCGCATGAGCACACTATCCATTGTCATACCGGCATACAACGAAGGCCCCACCATTCACCGCATACTCGACAGGGTAAAGGCGGTAGTGCTCATAAACAATATGCAGAAAGAAGTGATCATTGTAAATGATTGCTCCCGCGACAATACCGAGGAATCGATACTTGCTTACAAAGCAGCCAACCCCGATTTGCAGATCAGCTATTACAAGCACGAGGTCAATCAGGGCAAGGGTGCGGCACTGCATACGGGTATAGCCAAGGCAACCGGTGATTTCGTCATCATTCAGGACGCTGATCTGGAGTACGACCCTGAGGAATACAACATCCTCCTCAAGCCACTCCTCAACGATTTTGCCGATGTCGTTTACGGATCCCGGTTTATCGGCGGTAAGCCACACCGTATATTGTTCTTCTGGCACTCTATCGGCAACAGGTGGCTCACCACAGCCTCCAACATGTTTACCAATCTGAACCTGACCGATATGGAAACCTGCTACAAAATATTCCGCAGGCATATCATTCAGAGCATTAAACTCGAAGAAAAACGCTTTGGTTTCGAACCCGAGGTAACCGCCAAAATTTCGCGGTATCCCAAGATCAGAATATACGAAGTAGGTATTTCGTACTACGGACGCACCTACGAAGAAGGCAAGAAGATAGGGATGAAAGACGCATTCAGGGCTTTGTATTGCATCATTAAGTACAACATTTTCAGATAATTACCGGCATCCTGCCGTGCAGTTTTGCTGCACTTTCAGGGCATTGATACCCCCGGGTAGCCAATCCGGTACAGGCCAAAGACATTCAGAACGGATCGCAGATAACACCACAACAAGTCAACGACTGTATGAAAGAAATCTTCATTTTTTTATGCACCGAAAAGAACTTTTTTGAAGAATAAACACATATCTTTGCGCAAAATTTGGAAACGGTAATGAGTTTCAGACGTCTCTTTCCCTTATTGATATTGGTTTTCGGGCTATTCGGGTTCACTTTTTCGTCATTTGGCCAGGAGGCTGAAAATGCTGAAAATACACAGGTAGAAGGTGCAGAAGCGGCACATGAGGAAAAAAAGAGCCTGAATATAACAGAGCTTGTTTTTGGCCACGTTTCCGATTCGCACGAGTGGCACCTGTTCAGCCTCGAAGGCGAGCACGGCCACGAAAAAGAAATTGCTATGCCGTTGCCGGTAATCGTTTACAGGCCGGGCAAAGGGATTTCCGTTTTTTCATACAGCCACTTTCACCACGGTGGATGGTACAAGGATGAAAAAGGCAACAAAATCAGTGAAGCATCTTACGATGGTCTTTATGTTGAAAAGAACATGAAGGAAAAAATCAAATCTGACGACGGCTCACCAGTTTATGATTTGTCTATCACCAAGAACGTTCTTTCAATGCTGATAAGTGTTGTGATCATTCTTTGGCTCATGACATCGGCTGCTAAAAAATACAAAAAGGGCGTAGTTGCTGCACCCAAAGGTTTCCAGAATGCGCTGGAGTCGGTTATCATCTTCCTCCGCGACGAAGTAGCAAAACCAAACCTGGGCAAAAAACATGGCAAGTACATGCCAATGTTGCTTACCGTATTCTTCTTTATCTGGATCAATAACCTGCTCGGTTTGTTGCCGGGTGGTGCCAACTTTACCGGCAATATTGCTGTAACACTTTGCTTGTCGCTGATATCGTTCATCGTGCTGCTGGTTCGTGCCAACTCGCATTTCTGGGGTCACCTGCTCAATCCTCCGGGAGTACCTACCGGTATCAAGTTCCTGCTGGTGCCTATCGAGATCATCTCATTATTCATCAAGCCTGTGGCACTGACAATACGTCTTTTCGCCAACATGCTGGCGGGCCACATCGTTATCCTTTGCGTAGTTTCCATGATTTTCATCTTCAGCGCCATGAGCAAGTTTGCAGGTATAGGCTTTGTGCCCGTATCACTCGCATTCTCGGTGTTTATGTTCATGCTCGAGTTGCTGGTAGCTGCCATACAGGCTTTCATCTTCACCAACCTTTCCGCAGTATTTATCGGTCAGGCTATTGAAGAGGTACACCACGATGATGCTCACGGCGACGTCGCACATCACTAAATTGATTTTTATCCCGGAAGGGAGTATATAAAGAGTGTTTTTTTTTAATCAAAAACCATAGTAACATGTCAGTTTTAATGAACACAATTATGTTAGCCGGCGACATGGCGAAAGCTGGTGGCGCAATAGGCGCAGGCATCGCTGCATTGGGTGCAGGTGTTGGTATCGGTCAGATCGGTAAAGGTGCGGTAGAATCTATCGCTCGCCAGCCCGAAGCATCCGGCGACATTCGCGCTAACATGATCCTGACTGCTGCGTTCGTGGAAGGTGTGGCACTGTTTGCGGTTATCGCAGGCATCCTCGCTATCTTCGTATAGTAGCACGGGCCAAGAAACAAATAACTGCATCCGACGCATAGGGCCGAAGATGCAGTTATTTTAAAACAAATCAGTACAATATTTTTAATACAATGCTGTTGACTGGGTCCGCCCGGCAGCTGCTAACTTTTTAACCGTATAATTTCAAAAAAAGATGGATCTGCTCACCCCGGAACTCGGTTTATTCTTCTGGACGCTGGTAGCGTTTATCATTGTATTTCTTATCCTGCGCAAATTTGCATGGGGCCCAATCCTGAGCTCTCTTGGCGAGCGCGAAAAAGGCATTGCCGATTCTATTGCTACTGCTGAGCGTGTAAAGGCTGAAATGAGCCAGCTGAAATCAGAAAACGAAAAACTGATGGCACAGGCTCGCGAAGAGCGGTCTATTATGCTCAAGGAAGCAAAAGAAATGAAAGACCGTATCGTCAACGAAGCTAAGAATCAGGCTAAAGAAGAAGCGAACAAAATCATTACTGATGCGCAGCACCAGATTCAGCAGCAGAAGATGGCCGCTCTTACAGAGGTTAAGAACGAGATCGGTAATCTCGCTGTAGAGGTTGCTGGCAAGATTCTGCGCAAAGAGCTTAGTGCAGCACAGGGTCAGGAGGCATACATGCAGTTGCTTTCTGAAGATATTAAACTTAATTAATGGTTTCATTGCCGGTTTGCTTCGGCAGGCGGTACGAAACGGTTACCATATTGAAGCGTTGAAAAATCGTTGCCCGGCTGGGTAGCGGTCAGTTGAAGAGTAATACATTAAAAAATTATGCAGAATCCCCGTCTTGCGTCGCGTTATGCGAAATCTATACTGGATCTGGCTATAGAAAAAAATAGCCTCGAAGCTGTGCTCGCGGATATGCGCACTTTGCACGAGGTTTGCGCCGTAAGCCAGGAGTTCGTGGTCATGCTGCAGAGCCCCGTAATAAAGGGCGACAAAAAGCTGGCTGTGATCATGGCTGTACTGGCCAGTCAGAAACTGAATGAGATCACCAATGGTTTTATCAGGTTGCTGGTAACCAAAGGCCGTGAACAAAACCTGTCAGAGATTGCTTCGGCTTTCATTACCCAGTACAACCTGCTCAAGAATATCCGGACCGTGAAGCTGACAACAGCATCGCCCGTTACGGATAGCATGAAGCAAAGCATTGTTACAAAGGTGGGCACGTTCATGCCCAAAGACACCATGAACCTCGAAACCCGTGTCGATGAAAGTCTGATTGGTGGATTTGTGCTGGAAGTAGAAGACCAGTTGTTTGATGCAAGTGTGAAGAAGAAACTGGCCGATGTCAGGACGCGTATTATCGATCACACGTACGAGACTAAAATATAAGTAAGCTTGTTTTTTGAGTAAATAGAGTATAACTAACAAATTATAAATACATAAGTCATGGTTAATATTAAACCGGATGAAATTTCGGCGATTTTACGCCAGCAGCTGGCACAGGTCGACGGCGGCGCAAGCCTTGAAGAAGTAGGTACCGTATTGCAGATCGGCGATGGTATCGCCCGTGTGTATGGTCTTACCGGCGTTCGTCAGGGTGAGCTTGTGGAATTCACCAACGGTGTTAAGGCGATAGCCCTCAACCTCGAAGAAGATAACGTGGGTGTCGTACTGATGGGCGACTCCGCTGGTATCCGCGAGGGCGACAAAGTACGCCGTACCAACAAGATCGCCGCTATCAAGGTAGGCGAAGGCATGGTAGGCCGTGTGGTAAACACACTTGGCGAACCAATTGATGGTAAAGGTCCTATCAAAGGCGATCTGTACGAGATGCCGCTGGAGCGCAAAGCACCAGGTGTTATCTTCCGTGAGCCTGTAAAAGAGCCACTGCAGACAGGTATCAAGGCTATCGACGCCATGATCCCTATCGGTCGCGGACAGCGCGAACTGGTTATTGGCGACCGCCAGACCGGTAAAACCGCTATCTGTATCGATACCATCATCAATCAGAAAGAATTCTTTACAGCAGGCAAGCCTGTATTCTGTATATACGTAGCTATAGGCCAGAAAGCATCTACCGTAGCCGGTGTGATGAAAACGCTGGAAGACGCTGGCGCAATGGCATATACTACCATCGTAGCCGCTTCTGCCTCCGACCCTGCACCATTGCAGTTCTACGCGCCATTTGCGGGTGCTGCCATCGGTGAGTTCTTCCGCGATACCGGCCGTCCGGCACTGGTTATCTACGACGATCTTTCCAAGCAGGCTGTGGCATACCGTGAGGTATCGCTGCTGCTGCGCCGCCCTCCGGGCCGCGAGGCTTATCCCGGCGACGTATTCTACCTGCATAGCCGCTTGCTCGAGCGTGCTGCCAAGGTGATCGCCAACGACGAGGTAGCTCAGAAAATGAACGACCTTCCCGAAAGCATCAGGCACATGGTAAAAGGTGGCGGATCGCTCACCGCATTGCCTATCATCGAAACACAGGCCGGCGACGTATCAGCTTACATCCCTACAAACGTGATCTCGATCACCGATGGTCAGATATTCCTCGAGTCAAACCTGTTTAACTCTGGTATCCGTCCTGCCATCAACGTGGGTATCTCTGTTAGCCGCGTAGGTGGTAATGCACAGATCAAGTCAATGAAGAAAGTAGCAGGTACGCTCAAACTCGACCAGGCACTTTACCGCGAGATGGAAGCCTTCTCTAAATTTGGTGGCGACCTCGATGCTGCTACCAAAAACATCATCGACAAGGGTAGCCGCAACGTGGAGATCCTCAAGCAGTTGCAGTACAACCCATACAGCGTAGAAAAGCAGGTAGCAATGGTGTACCTCGGTACCAACAACCTCATCCGCGAAGTAGCAGTGAAGAATGTAAAAGCATTCGAAGAAATGTTCCTGCAGCAGATGGAGTTGAAACTTTCCGATGTACTGAAAGAATTCAAGAAAGGCAACCTGCCCGAAGAAGGTATCGCCAAAATGGTGAAACTCGCTCAGGACCTCATCCCACAGTTCAAGTAATAGTTCTCAAGTATTTTTATACCAAAGCCCCCGACGGAAGTTGGGGGCTTTTTTGTATTGGTAGAAAGTTCAAACAATATGAATAAGGCTATGATTGTGCTCCGTGTTTATTAATATCAGGGATAGTTTTGCTGCAGAACATTTTTGCCAGGAAGATCAGATTCACTCCCAGGAATTCATCACTCCCAGATTGGGTATTGATCTGAAGTCCGCGATATTTCTGGTAACCAAAGTGAAATTGTTAACTATCGCTGTAGATGCGATAATTGCATCAGGGAGTTTTATATTGAAGTCTCTGCGTGTTGCAATACTTGCTACAATAGTTTGTTCGTCGAGAGGGTGTACTGTACATGCTGCAATAAAGTTTTCAAGTACGTTTATTTGATGAGGAGTTGCATTTTTCCATGCAAGTAGTTCCATACGTGTAATAACCGAAATATTGACTTTATGACCATCAATGATGATGTTCGCTTTAGCCGGCAACCTGTTGTTCAAATAATCTATTGCAGTGTTCGTGTCTATCAGATACCCCTGTTCCATTCGTCGCGGAGATTTGCGGTATGATGCTGAAAATCGAGATATTGATCATCTGTAAGGTGAAGAGCACCTCTGAAAGTACTGTTGTCAACGATGGTATCGGTTGAAACATCTTCTGTTAGCTCATCAACAGAATAGACAAGCAATTCAAGTTTCTTACCAATATAGTTTTGTGGCAGGTGAATTGAAATATCTGCTGTACTGGTTGTAATTGTCGTTCTTATCATAGTTGTTGGTTTACCTATACAAAATGTAGGCGCCGGCTGCTCAATAGTTACAAAAATAGTGAAATTAGTTTGCATGAACTGCTGAACCCACCAACATACAGTGAGAACTCAGGTCAGGCAACCAGCCCGAAGAAGGTATCGCCAAAATGGTGAAACTCGCTCAGGACCTCATCCCACAGTTCAAGTAATAGTTCTCAAGTATTTTTATACCAAAGCCCCCGACGGAAGTTGGGGGCTTTTTTGTATTAGCAAATGGTACCTGCTCTGCTTCTATGTACTGGAATTCCTGCGATCACATGGCAAAACAGTACCGAGGTAGGAGCGAGTGTAAATTGCCTAAGAATGGCTAGAAAAAACGAAAATGGAAATCTGTTTATTGCAATAGGATAATCCGCATCCAACGTGATTAAATTTTTCAGGAAGATACCCATAGTTGTTTTGGTTCAACAGAAAATTTATATTTGCTTTTGATATAAAAAACGAAACCCGATATCTTGACTTATGAATGCAAGCATTTACAAAGATTGGGGAGAGGTATCATCTATTTATGACGATATTTTAAAGTACAGTAAGGGCTGTGAATTACACAATGCAAATGAAGCCCAAACCAGATTTGATATAATTGACAAGTTTATTCGAGATATTTTACAATGGCAACCAGGCCAGATCACAGTTGAAGAATACGATGATAAAAAACTTGACAAAAAGGGGTTCATAGATTACGTTTTACGCTATGGTGACACAAGGATTGTTATTGAAGCTAAAAAACTTGGATCAACCTTTCCAAACTTTTCAAGAAAGAAACGGTTGAAATTAACAGGTAGTATTCTTGGTGCTGGTGCCATCAATGCAGCGTTACTACAAGCCGAAGAATATGCCAAAAATAAGAATGCAAACATAGTATGTGTAACTAATGGCAGATGTTGGTGTTTTTATCCATATAAACAAGATACGCCAAGAGATAGTACTTATGCATACTTGCTTTTCCCACTTGACTCTGTCGCAGATGCTCAACAACTTTTCTCCTATTTTAGCCTGCCGAGCGTTGAAGGTGATAGTTTAGAAAGCATATTGTCTGAAACACCACTCCCAATTCAGCGATGCCTAATTAACACAGAACGAGAAGCAGATGCAAGACTAGGTAGAAATAGTATCGCAGATCTAATTGCTCCAGCACTAGATTTCGCTTTTCATGGCGAGTCAATAATTGACGACAAAGACAAGCTTGAGTATTGTTTCGTAAATACTGACGCGAGAACAAAATACGACAACACATTAAAGATATTTATAAACGATAGAAAGTCACCTCTAATATCTCCTGCAAAAAGAATAAAAAAATCTAAAGAAGAAGATGAACTTCAGCAGGTGGTAAAGAACATGAGTTCTATTTGATCACCTGTAACGTTATTACTTGGATCGGTCGGATCTGGAAAATCAACTTACTTATCTCACTTTGAATTGATTCACGGCAAAGACTTGCTTAGAGAGAAGAAAGTGTTCTGGGTATATATTGACTTTGAAAAAATGGGAAAGACCGGTAATCCAAGGAACTTTATATACAAGACGTTGCTAGATTTGACTCTCAGGGACCATGAATATATTCCAACAGATTATGAGAACTTAGTTAGTAAAGCTTACGACGAGCAAATTAAAGCACTAGCAAGAGGGCCATTCGGCTTAGTAGCAAAAAACAAGGAAAAGTTTGAAGAAAAAATCCAAGAGAAAATCCAAGCGGATTTTGATCACGTTGAGCCGTATGTTGATGTGATATACAAATACATTTCACAGGAATACACTTGTGTAATTGTTTTGGATAATATCGATTTGTATGAAGACTCTTCTTTGGAAATAGATGTTTTTTCTGAGGGAGTAGCATTGTCCAAGAAACTTAAGGCTAGTGTGATTGTTTCGATACGAGACACAACTTTTATTAACCATAAAAACGAGTCAATTTTTAATGCTTATGAACTAAGGAAATTTTGGATTGACCCACCTCCATTCCGTGAAGTCTTATCTAAGCGTTTGAAGTTTTCAGGTAGTGTATTAAAAAATAAGAGAGGTACAGTAAAATATACCAACATAACACTACAAATACAAGACTTGAGTATTTTCTTTGATATCGCAAGTGCAACCCTGCTTAGCGGTCCACAAGCGAGATTCATAGAATCCATTGCAGACGGAAATATTAGAAAAGGAATTTCATTGGTAGCTAATTTCTTAACATCAGCTCATATCCAGGCAGATAGAGCGTTGTATAACTATTTGAATGGTAATATTATTAAGGCATTGCCATTTCATGAAGTGTACAAAGGTTGTGTTTTAGGACCCTGGAAATATTACAAGGAAGAACGGGCAGAATTAGTAAACATATTCAACTCAGGTTACAACTCGAAATCTCTTCAATTTTTGAGAGCATATGTGTTAAAGCTACTGTACTTGCGAGCGGCAGACAAAAGCACAATAGAGACAAAAATGAACACGATTATTGAAACATTTGCGAAATTGGGGGCGTCTGAATACCAAATATTCAATTGTGTAAATTACTTGTTGGATAACAGGTTGTTAAGTTTGGTAGACTCTCGAAGCTTAGAGAAAGAAAGTACTGTTTTCATTAATGGTTCTGGGGGTTACTATATAAGCTATTTGGCAAACAATTTCGAGTATCTGGAATCAATAATGTACGAAACTCCAGTTTTTAATGATGAGCTTTGGGCACAACTGCTAAGTGCAAACGATTCAGTTAGAAACGAGGTAGAAATAGTTGAAAAAGTTGTAAAAAGGACACAACGAATGAAGATCTTCTTTTCTTACTTTCTCAACGTTGAACACGAAGGTATTTTGGGGGCAGATCTCGGTCTTCAGGAATTAAATGTAACAAAGACGATGTTTCCAATACTAATGGGTAAGCTTGTAAACATTGTCAAGAACGCTAAAGTATATTACTGATACACCATAATAGTAGCAACATATCCCCTATATAAAAAGGTTTTATACACTTGTACAAGCATCGGCAGGTATTACAACGTTTGCTGATGCAGGTATTTCCGAGCAAATTGTACCCAACAAACAAAAGTCGCAGAATTTTAATTAATCACCTTGAAATATTCAGGATAAAAATCCCTGCCACTACTCATTTTTGGCTTGGTTTTTGTGGCAATATGTATGGCAGGTTGCACCACGTGGCGCAGTTTTGCGCACATGACGCAAAGTGCGCAAAAAGTGCGCAAATATTTTCTGATAAAACATTGATAATCAACTTGTTGGTGTTTTCAAAAATTTTCTGCCAAAGTGCGCAATTTCAGCAGCGCACACCCGTCAGCCCGTTGGAATGATAACAACCACAGTAAGAGAAATTCCAGCGATTTTCGGGTACAACAAAGGGAATGCAGAAATTTAAAATTGCGCACATGACGCAAAGTGCGCAAAAAGTGCGCAAGAATTTTCTGATAAAATATTGATAATCAACCTGTTGATGTTTTTCAAAATTTTTCTGCCAAAGTGCGCAATTTCAGAATTGCACACCTCACAGCCCGGTGGAATGTTGAAAATTGTAGACATATACACCGTTTAATACACGGAGCAGTTTTCAGTAAAAGCGGAAAAATTTTCGAATACACTGCATAAACAGGGGAAAGTCCATGTAATCCCGGTTGCATACCTTAAACTAAAAAATTGATCCTCACTCAGGTATCGTCTGTAGATTTCAAAAAGATACCGCCATAAGTACCAGCCATATAGCAGCCCGGATGATGGAAACCTGCTGTAAATCATTAATTTTAGGGCTTCAAAAGAAAGGAATGAGTAACGAACGGAAACGCCCGGTACGGGTGCTGGTAGCAAAAGTAGGCCTCGACGGACATGACCGTGGTGCCAAGGTGATCGCTACCGCGCTGCGGGATGCAGGTATGGAAGTGATCTATACAGGGCTGCGACAAACGCCGGAAATGGTGGTGAATACCGCCCTGCAGGAAGATGTGGATGCATTGGGTATCAGTATCCTCAGCGGTGCGCACATGACTGTTTTCCCAAGGGTGATTCAGCTGATGAAAGACAAGGGAATGACCAATGTGCTGCTCACAGGCGGCGGCATCATACCCGACGAGGATATGGCCGCATTGCAGGCGCTTGGGGTAGGCACACTGTTCCCGCCCGGCACCTCTACTGCAGATATCGCATCGTATATTGACAGTTGGGTGAATGAGCACCGAAAGGAGCTGCTATAGTATTGTCCGGGCGGCCCTGGTCCTAATTCCCGATACGGTGCCGCCACAAGGGAGCCTCGTTTGTGGTCCGTTGCAGGTAGGGTTCACACACGGGTTTCAGATGAAAAAAGAAAACCTGCGTTTAAAGGAAAATAATTTATATCTTCAACCTTTAAAAAATCTCAGTACATGCATACTAGGGTTATCCGTATATTATTTGTATTCTGTCTTATCGTGCTGATCAGCAATATTGCAGTTGCGCAAAGGAACAGGCCGCTCCGTGATTATGTAGAACCTGATGGTTGGTCGATTGGTATGAATGTCGGTATGAGCGATATGTGGGGCGATGTGGGCACAAAGTCATTTATTGATCACTACACCAACAGCCGTTATTTCGATAAAGTCACCTTTATGGGCGGTATGTTTGGCCGTTACTCTTTCCACCCCTGCTTTGCAGTGCGCTTTATGCTCAACTTCGGCAGTGTCTATGCAACAGATGGTTGGAATTATGATGGTGTGAAAGGCGTGAGCCTGATAGAAGGAACCGACTATGTGCAGCGCTACCTGCGGGCACAAACCGCCAAGGCTACAATAATAGAGAGTTCTATGATGTTGGAGTATACCCCTCGCAGGTTTCATGTGGCTTACAAGGCATTCAAGCGCAGGCAGCCCTATATTGCGGCAGGTCTTGCAGTGTTTCATTACACACCATACAGTACTGTTGCCGCAAGTCCTACATTCATAAAAACACACGATCTTTCGCTGGAAGGTCAGGGTTGGGGCGGAAGCTATCCCAAAAAGAGTGCACGCATCCAGCCTGCAATCCCACTGGGCTTCGGTTACCGCTGGGATCTGGGCGACCACCTCAATCTGGGTATCGAGTACATCTACCGGATGACCTTTTTCGACTATCTGGATGGTGTTAGCGGCAAGTATGTGAGCGCGTTTGAGTTTAACCAGAACATGTCGCCGGGCAATGCCCGACTGGCTATGCAGGTTGCCGACAAGGTGCCCTATTATAACAATGCGCTGCCCAGCACTCCCGGCACACTCAGAGGAAATCCGGGCAACAACGATTCGTATTCGTCGCTCGCCATCACTCTGGCATACCGTGTACCCACAAGAAGCCGTATCTGGTGGAATGTAAAGCCTTTCTGATCTGGGAAAACAGCAAGTTGCAACAATCCTCCATATACAAATACAGCCCGCGGTTTGGGCTGCAGATCTGTAACGTGCAATAAGTGTATCGGTTATTTTGTAAGCACATAGCCCCACTCACGGAGCCAGAGCACTACTTTTTCTTTGTAATCACCCTGAATGAGGATCAGACCTTCTTTTGCGCTGCCACCGGCTCCGCATTTGGTCTTTAGCTTCTTCCCCAGTGCTTCCAGGTCGTCGTTGGTACCAGAGAAGCCCTCTACAAGTGTCACTACTTTGCCGGCCCTTTGTTTTGTATCGAGCTTCACACGTAGTTTCTGCTTGCTTTCGGCCAGCGTTTCGGTGGCTTCTTCAGCAGGGTAGTCGTTGAAAAAATCCTTGTTGGTGGAATAGGCAAGCCCATCCGGTCTCGGTGTATGTTTTTTAGACATCGGTATCAGCATTAGTGGTGCTATGCACCAGCAGATCAGTTTATAAATGGTGACTACAGCCTACGCCTCTTCTGCACTTATTCCGGCATCTTCAGCAACAACAGCTGGAGCCGTATCAGCATCAGCAACCTGGGCCGCTTGCACTGCTGCTTTGGCTATTTCGGCTTGTTTGCCGTATTCTGCCTGCACAGCAGCATATTTTTCCTTCAGGCGTTTAATCTTCTGTTCGCCCTCGGTAAGCAATTGTTGCAGGTGCTTGCGCAGTTCTTCGGCTTTTTTGCCGGGTGTTATATTTTCCAGTGCAGTTTTGAAGTCTACCTGTTTGTCTTCTTCTTCCTGCATGTCGTGCAGCAGCTTGCCTACCATTTCCTTAGCCTGAACGGTGCGCAACTCTTTCTGGCTTTCGTATTGCTGCTTGCGCTGTTCTCTGTTTGCATCCTTGCGTGCAAAGAAGTGCTTGCGTGCAGCCAGAAAAGCTTCCCATATGCGGTTAGAGTGCTCGCGGGCTACGGGGCCTATGGTTTTCCACTCATCCAGCAGCTCATTGAGTTCGGCAGTGGTGTCGGCCCAGTTGGTAGCGTTTTTAATGCGCTCGGCACGCTGCAGCAACTCCATTTTAAGATTGTAGTTCTGTTCGTGTGCCGCCCTGATGCCTTCAGTATGTGCTTTGCGGGCATTAAAGAAATGATCTTGTGCAGCCAGGAAGCTGTTCCAGAGTTCTTCACCCTTTTCGCCGCTTACACGACCGGTCTTTTTCCACTCGTCCATCAGCGCTGTCATGGCTGCAGCAGTGTTGTTCCAGTCGGTATTTTCTTTCAGCGCTTCGGCTTTTTCAACCAGTGCGGTTTTAGCTATTATGTTCTGCTCCTGCTCTACATGTATACGCTCGCTGTGCTCGCGCTTACGGTCAAAGAAAGCAGCCTTGGCGGCAATAAAGCGCTGCCACAACTCTTCGTTCTTTTTGTTGAGCGTAGGACCTATCGTTTTCCATTCGTTAGTAAGCCTGTGGAAGGTTTCGCTGGTCTTTTTCCATTCCACCGAAGTGGTCAGCGATTCGGCCTGCTCTACCAGATCCAGCTTCAGGTCCAGATTGTGCAGCAGGTCTTTTTCCTGCTCTTCAAAGTGGCGTTGTTTGCGGTCATTGAACTTTGCACGTGCAGCTTCAATCCGGTTCCAGAGCTTGTCACTTCTGTGCTTGTCGGTGTGTCCTGCCTGCTTCCATTTTTCGGTAATATCACGCAGCACTACTGCAGTTTCTTTCCAGTCATTGCTTTCTGCCAGTGCCTCTGCCTGCTCTGCTATGGCCAGTTTAGCGGCATAGTGCTCATCCAGTATCGCCTGAATAGCCTTGTCCCAAACAGTAGTTTCACCTTGCAGTTGGTCTATGTTGCCCAGCATGGGGGTATTGTGGAGTTGGTTGCGCAACTGCGCTACCCGGTCTGCCAGTTTCAGCTTATCTTCGGTCGTTGCCCATTCGGCGGCCAGCTCTGCTATTTTACCCTGCAACTGGTAGTATTTTTCGCCCAGCGCACTGATCATCTCCACACTGTTTTCGGGGGTGATTTCGGCTATCAGACGCTCTTTTGCGCTATCTCCGGCATACAACACCAATCTGCCATCTTCTGTGAGGGTAAATGACTCCTTCCCGTCAAACGATACCTGACTCCACCAGGAAATGATATCAAAACGCTGTTCCTGATTCTGACTCTGTTCCTGTTCCTGATTCTGTTCCTGCGACATAACTTCAACCGTATTTTATTACAATAAACAAACACCGCCCGGGATTGTTTGCGCCCGGACCCTTACTTACCCCGCAATATAAAGCTATTTTGTATTAAGCACAAGCCGGGCACCCCGAAATATTGGCAAAATCACCTTTTCGTTACCCAAACACCTTCCGGAGCAGGTCTGTAACCCGTGCGGCAGGATTGGTGCGTATCTTGCTTTCTTCTTCGGCCACATACACAAAAATCCCGCTCAGCGCACGCTCTGTAACATAGCTTGCCAGATCAGGATTTACCTTTTGGCGGGTAGTAGGCAGCCTGTTATAGATGTTAATGATCTCTCTCCAGTACCGGGTTGCGTTTACTTTGTCGAGCGATGCCTGTATTACGGGTCTGAATGTAGATGTGAGCTCGTTGGTGGTTCTGCCCCTGAGGTATTGTGTGGCGGCATCGTTGCCTCCCCTGAGTATAGAAACGCCATCTTGTATGGTCATGCTGGTGATGGCATTGGTAAAGATCGGTACAGCCTTCGTTGAAGCGTCCTCTGCTGCACGGTTCATAGACAGTATCGCTTTGTCTACTTGTGCGCCCATACCCATGGCGCGCAGAGTAGACTCTACCTTTTTCGCTTCCGGCGGCATCAGCACCTTGATCAGTTGGTTACCGAAAAAGCCATTGACAGACGAAACCTTGGATGTGGCATTGCGAGCGCCTACCTGCAGCGCCTCTTTCAGGCCAGAGGAGATCTCGCCATCCGTGAGGCTGCCCTTGTTGCTGCCACCCGTTTTGCCCGATCCAACTGCTTTTTTAGCATCGTTCATCAGGCTTTTCAGCGTCTGTGCATCAGTGGTAGCCGTGCAGGCCACCAATGCACCCGCAATCAGGATTGATTTTGCCGAAATGTTCATAAGTGAGGTTGTTTTAAAATTAAAGATACAGCATATTTCGAGCCCATACACGGAATGACTGCCAGCGGTCGCCAATGTTTATCTTTCCTTAACAGTATGACCCCGGAAAACACTGCCCAGCAACGCGGCGCTAACCATTATCGGTACGATCATCAGGTATTTGTATGGGATCTGAATAAATGCATAGAATACCGCCAGATAAACCTTGAATGAAAAAAGCAGAAAGGTGTTGACGTCGTACCGGGTACGGTAGCGGATAAAGTATCCGCCCAGTAACAATACTGTGATCGCACAAACCGCGAGATGAATGTTTTTATACAGCATTAGTATATGTCCCTCATCGCCCGGTAGCCACTTTAGGGCGTACGATGTGAATCCCAATCCATTGAGCAGGTACACCTTTCCTCCAAAAGTATTGAGGTCGCGTAGCCACTCGCCATAGGCGGCATTGGTGTGGTAGGCATATCCTTTCATGAATATCTGTGGGTCTTTTCGCAAAAAAGGCATCCAGTAAAAGAGCACAAAGCAGGCTAAAATGGTGACGCCGGTAGCAATGGCTTGCCGGCGGTAGCCCGCTACAAAAAGTAGCAACAAACATAATGGCACCCAGAAAACGATGCTGTACCGGGAAAGCAGACAAAGCGCTATTGCAGGCACGAACAACCAAGGGCGTTTTCTGCTCAATCCAGCAGCAACAAAAAAGTAGTATCCGGCGATAAGCCCCTCTACCGTAAACACAAACACCTTCCAGTCGTGAAGAATAAAAACGAGCCATACCAGCAGCGGCCATATGGGGACAAAGAGTTGCAGGAAAACGCTAGTCGCTGCCTTTCTGCTGTTGATAAAATGATAGCAGGATACGATCCACAGGGCTAATGTGGGTACCCAGCGGTAGTCTTTGTGCAGCCACTCACAGATTATGTAAGGCATCCACTGAAAGGGCAGATAGGTGGGAAACAGCGTATACTCCGGAAACTGTATAGTATAATAGGGTTGCTCGCCCTGCAGAAAGCGCTGCACCAGCGTTGTGATCTGCGGAATGACATCGGAGCTGCTTTTTGTATCGCCATAACTGAGGTGGTACCACCAGTAGTGCTTGAGCTGTGAGATCACATAAAACGACAACCCTAAAAACAGTGCCCAATGTACTATACTGATAATCCTACCGGGGCGCAAGACGGTTACCGCCAGCGCAGGTGCACTACTGATACGCAGATACACAAAACCGATACCCAGCGACAGCGAAACGAATACTACCGGAGACAAATACGGACCCAGGGTATTGACCAGAAATGTGGCAAACAACACCTCGAGGCAGCAAAGTAGTAGCAATAATTGTTTCATCCCGGCTGTTTGACTGCACAAATTAATAAGATATTATGCATTTATACCGCCAAGTTTGGATCATGGCAAACTTTTGACTTATGGCTTAGCCGACATAGCCTATTTTTGCCAAAAATTTCCTAGCCGAGTGGATAATCATAAAAGAAGAGCGGTAGCGTGGTGGCTGATTGCCGGGATCATAATGATCATAATAGAGTTTTTTATGGGTGGTGTCACCCGGCTTACAGGATCGGGGCTCTCGATTACAGAATGGAAGCCGATAATGGGCACACTGCCGCCACTCAATGAGGCTGAATGGAATAATGCATTTGACAGCTACAAGAATATAGCCCAATATAAATACCTCAACAGCCACTTTACCCTGCCAGACTTCAAATTCATCTTTTTCTGGGAGTGGGCACACCGCCTATGGGCCCGTATGCTGGGCGTGGTATTTGCAATTGGATTCGTTTATTTCCTTTCAAAAAAGTACTTCGATAAGGGTATGGTGCGGCCGTTTATAGTATTGTTTATCCTTGGTGGTGTGCAGGGGTACGTAGGCTGGCGTATGGTGGCCAGTGGCCTCAACGATACCGACCTGTATGTAAAGCATACATGGCTGGCAGCACACTTCCTGTCGGCGCTCACGCTCATGTGCTATACGCTGTGGTTTGCGCTGATATTGTTGGTGCCACCCGGCCGTAAGGCTGCATCGCCCGCACTGTTCCGGAGCACGCTGGGTGTTATTGTGCTTATGTATGTGCAACTGGCATATGGTGCCTTCATGGCAGGGCTGCATGCTTCTAAAAGCGCACCCACCTGGCCTACGATAAATGGCAACTGGATACCCGGCGGAATGATGGAGCACAGTTTTGTGCACAACCCCATCAATGTGCACTTTATGCACCGCGGGCTGGCATACCTGCTGCTGGCCGTCATCATTTGGTGGTTTATATACGCTTCGGGCAGGGCTCGCAATATCGCAGGCAGCCTGCTGGGTACCACCCGGTGGTGGCCATTGGCTCTGGTGTTACTGCAGGTGTTGCTGGGTATTGTTACCTTGCTGTGTGCACCACTTATCACGTTTGCGCGTTTCGGGTTGTATGAAACACTGGCAGAGCTGCATCAGCTTGTGGCCATGTTCCTGCTTATGTCGCTCGTTGTGAATCTGTATGTAGCTACCAGGCCCGCCCCGGCAGGGTTGTAACAACTGTCCGTCTGTATTATTGTCCTATTTCCTACCTTTGGTATATGAATACCGAAACCAAACTGCGCGAATTACTCAATAAACGCATTCTCATAATAGATGGTGCCATGGGCACTATGATACAACGTTACAAACTGCAGGAGGCCGACTACCGTGGTGACCGCTACAAAGACTGGCATAGTGACGTAAAGGGCAATAATGATCTGCTCTGTATCACTCAGCCCCAGATCATAAAGGCTATACACAAGGAATACCTTGCAGCAGGTGCCAATATCATTGAGACCAACACCTTCAACGCACAGCAGATATCTATGGCCGACTACGATATGCAGGCAGTGGCATTTGAGATCAATGTGGAAGCTGCAAAGCTGGCAAAGCAGGCCATAGCAGAGTTTGGTGCCGAAACCGGTACCGACATCAGCGATCGCTTTGTAGCCGGTGCGCTGGGACCTATGAACAAAACCTTGTCGCTGTCGCCCGATGTGAATAATCCCGGTTACCGTGCTGTCACATTTGATGAAGTAGCTGATGCGTATTATGAGCAGATAAAGGGACTGGTAGAAGGTGGTGTGGATATACTGCTGATAGAGACCATTTTCGATACGCTGAATGCCAAGGCAGCCATATATGCCGTGAACAAATACTTCCGTGACACCAAGAAAGAGAAGTTGCCGGTGATGATATCGGGAACGATCACAGATGCATCTGGCAGAACACTAAGCGGGCAGACACTCGAAGCTTTTTACATATCAGTGATGCATGCCAACCCCATAAGCATAGGACTAAACTGCGCTCTGGGCGCTGCAGAGATGCGCCCACATGTGGAAGAGCTGGCAGATATCGCAGCATGCTATGTAAGTGCATACCCCAACGCCGGCCTGCCTAATACGATGGGTGAGTATGACGAAACCCCTTACCAGACCGCCGAGATAGTAGGCGAATGGGCAAAAGAGGGATGGGTAAATATGTTGGGTGGATGCTGCGGTACCACTCCACCACACATAGCAGCAATTGCTGCGGCAGTGAAAAATTATGCACCACGTCCGTTGCCGGTACTGGCAGAGGCGTAACCGGCCAAGCTACCACATCATGAACCTGTCGCGTACTGTTGCCTGTTGTCTTTTTGTGTTGCTGCCGGTATTGTGCCTGCAGCCTGCTTTTGCCGTTGTAAAGGTTTCCGGACGCATACTGCATCCGGCATCAGACAGCATACGCATCAGCTATAACGACAACAAGCTGGCCTACTACCCCAAAGAGTTTTATGCGCGCCTGGACAAGAAGGGAAATTTTTCTATGCAGTTTGATGTACCTGCGGATGTGTATACACAGGCAGAGATCAAACATGGCATTCACCTGGCCGACCTGATGCTGCAGGATGGCGACAGCCTGGTACTGTCGGTTGATGCAGCCTCGTTCGACAGTACGATACAATACGCTGGGAGGGGGAGCATTATTGCCAATTTTGTAGCCCGCCACACCATTACCAGTGGCCGCATGAACCAGTACTCGGTAAGGCTGAAGAATCTGCTGGAGAAGAACCCCGCCGAATATATGCAGGCAGCAGAAAAGGAGAAGGCAGATGAGTTCAGGTTTCTGGAAAAGAACAACAACAAATTGCCGGTGGCATTTGTAGCCTACTGGACAGCCTACTACACCTATTACAATTACTTCTTCCTGCAGCAATACCCGCAGATGCACCAAATGATGGTGGTCCGCCGGTATACCGATACGGTACCCGAAGAGAACTATGCGGTGCTGCAGGCTATACCCGACAGCTTCAGCGACCGGTTGATGCAGGTACCTCCCTACCTGTTGTACCTGACAGGCGTGTTCGAGGCGCGGCTCAAGGCGGCTGGCTTTGCCTACCCATTGTCTGTGCCTGCCAATGCTGCCCGGTTTCTCGATAGTGTCAATACACTTGCTTACCAGCAATTACCCGATAAAAGCGGCGAGTACTTTGTAGCACAGAGCCTGTATGCCCGCATCAGGCGTCAGCCCATAGAGCGCACGCACACAGAACTAGCTGCCTTTCGCAAAAAATGGCCTGCCAGTGAATACCTGAAATTACTGGACAAGCAGACCGCCATTACAGAACGCCTGTCGCCCGGTCAGCTCGCACCCGACCTTCGTATCACTGCGCCTGATGGTACACACCTTCGCCTGTCTGATCTCAGGGGAAAGGCAGTGTACATTGGTTTTTGGGCCACATGGTGCAAACCCTGTGTGGGCGAAATGCGCCTCGCTGAGCGCAAAGTAAAGGAGGTGCTGAAAAACAAACCTGTCGCCTTCGTGTACGTATCACTTGACGACGACTCCACAGCTGCTGCCGCACTGATGAAAACGCTGAAGATCGAAAGCCATTTTGTCTGGACAACCGGCGGCTGGTATTCCCCGGAGGTATCGGCGTATGGCGTGCAGGGCCTGCCCACCTACTTTTTGGTAGATACAAATGGAAATTTTGCAGTCCAAAATCCACCAACGCCGCAGCAGTCTACAGAGCTGATCGTGGCTATATCAAAACTCTATTGATACCTGCTTATTCCGGCAGGCTTTTCACGGCGTTTATAAATGCCGCTATATCTGCCTCCCGGGTATCCCAGGCACACATCAGCCGCACCTCGTGGGTGTCGTCTTTCCAAACATAGAAAGGGAAGTGCTGCTGCAGTGGCTCGTACCAGTGGCGGGGTATCTCGGCAAACACTGCATTGGCCTGTACCGGTCTTGTGATCTTCACAGAGGGGCTAGCAGCAAGCGCGTTGCGCAGCAGCTGTGCCATAGCATTAGCATGGCTGGCAGTAGTGCGCCATAAATCGTTTTGCAGCATAGCTTCAAACTGTGCGGCTATAAAACGGGTCTTGGATGCCAGTTGCATCACCTGTTTGTGCTTGAAGGCTATGTGCTGAGCCAGGGCGGGATTGAACACAACTACCGCCTCGCCAAACATCATGCCGGCCTTGGTGCCACCCAGCGACAGTATATCCACACCTGCATTAATGCTTATGTCTGCAAGGCTGCAACCCAGCGATGCTGCTGCATTGAAAAAGCGCGAACCGTCCATGTGCAGGTACAAACCATGTTCCCGGCACAACGCGGCTATCGCTGCCACCTCAGCAGGTGTATATACCGTACCGTATTCGGTAGCCTGAGTGATAGACACCATGGTAGCCTGTGCATAATGCACATCGCCCTTCCGTATCAGGCGTGTACGGATAATGTCCGGATCCAGCTTCCCTTGATCATTGGCAGCAAGTGGAAAGAATCTGCACCCCGTAATCGTCTCGGGTGCCGATGATTCGTCGCAGTAAATATGAGAGGTATCAGCACACAGCACTGCATTGAACGACTGCGTGGCACTACTGATGCTCAGCACATTGGCCCCGGTACCATTGAACACGAAAAACACCTGCGCTGCCGGTCCGAACAGATCTTTCACCAGAGTGGCAGTGCGGGCAGTAATATCGTCTGCGCCATAAGAGCGCGCATGTTGGTTGTTGGCCTGGCTCAGCGCTTCCATCACCTCAGGCAGTACGCCGGCATAATTGTCACTTGCAAAACTCTTCATCAGTAGTATTTGGTGCTAAAATTAGTTGATTTCCTTACTTTAGTAGATAAAATAACCAGCGGTATGAAACCAGTACTACTACTTGCCGCATCGTTTCTTTTTACAGTTACCACTTGTGCCCAGCGCACTATAAAGATGAACAATCTGTGGGCAAAGCCTGAGGTACATGTACTTTTTCAGGGATACAAGCTTGCATTTCGCATTAAAGACATAGACAGAACGCTGGCATTGCTGGCGGAAACCGGCGATTCGGTTTTTGGGAGTACCTCGGGGCTCGATACGGCAAAAGCCTACTACACCGAACTATACAATGGCCTGCGTATGGAATACCGCAGCCCCCTGCAGCCTTTGATGCAGCGGGGGGTGGGGTGTTTCTGCTGCTGGCTGGGCGGGCGGAGATCGTGAGTCCGCGCCGCAAACGGGTACGGGAGATCATTGTAAATATAGAACCGGTGCAGCGTGACGATACACTGGCCTACGTCAATTTTTATGATCCGCGCAATAACACATTGCTTTTCTCCGGCACTATGGCAGTAGATATTTACAACAAAGATCTGGGCATAGAGTGAGGGGAGAATGTTACAACAGCATAAACCGGTCAGCATCTGCCAGGAAAGGCAGTCGCGTTCTGATATCGAAGAGTGTTTGCTGCTCCAGCGTCACCGTGTGTACCGCTTCTGTGTCGGAATGTTGCCACAGTAGCTGCCCCAGTGGGTCGAAGGCGCTGCTTTCACCCAGGTAGTTGTTGCCTTTTGCATCCTTTCCTACCCTGTTTACCCCTACTACATAGCACTGATTTTCTATAGCGCGCGCCTGCAGCAGTGTGCGCCATGCCAGGCTGCGGGGTTCTGGCCAGTTGGCCACATAGATGGCCACATCATAGTCGTCACCCGTATTGCGCGCCCAAACCGGGAAGCGCAGATCGTAACAGACCATCAGATTGACCCGCCAGCCGTTCACCTGTGCTATCAGGCGGGTATCGCCTGCCGCATAGTGTTTGTCTTCGCCGGCATAGGCAAACAAATGCCGCTTGTCGTAATACCCTATGGTGCCATCGGGTTGCACCCACAGCATGCGGTTGTAGTATTGCCCATTGTCGGCTATAATGAGACTACCCGTAAGTATGCAGCGGTGTTGCGCCGCCATACCGGCCATCCATTGCACGGTTGCACCGTCCATAGGCTCGGCAAGTTGCTCAGGTGCCATGCTGAAACCGGTGCTGAACATCTCTGGCAGTACCACCACATGCCGCGGGCCGGTTATGCCCGAAAGCATTTTTTCGTACCGCGCCATATTGGCGGCCTTGTCTTCCCATACTATATCGGGCTGTATGAGCGTTATATGCAACTGTGACGACATAATGAACAGTGATGTAATCGGTAAAAGACTAAAGGTCAGAAACTTTTTGCATTTTGTGCGGTATGGCTATTACCTGCTTTTCATACTTTTGTAACAATGCAATATAAAACAAAACTGTACTTTCTGCTGGTGTTGCTGCTACCTGTATTGTCGCACGCCATAGATAAGAAAAAAGCGAAGCTCATCGTGCCCGGCAGATGGAGGGAAGTAGCACGTATGCTGCCCGATAGCACGCTGCAGCCGTTTACAGATACGCTTTACATTGCGTTTTTGCCCAAAGATTCGTTTTCCTTCCACCATCGCAAGGGGTTTATTTACGAGGGTGTTTATACCATAAACGAAGACAGTGTGCTGGATATGGGCTATGGCAAATATAGGGTGGTGTCGCGCAAGCCTGCACTCATGGTGCTCAGCAACCAGAAGGGTATTTACAAGTTTGAGGTAGATAAGTCTGACACGTCGGAAGTGATTCTGATCAAAAAGGAGGATTCAGCACGCCCGGTCACCAATATCGACGTGATGATCGGCAAATGGACGGTGTACAAACGGGTAGCCGACGGTCCGCGAACGGTAGATCAGTCGGAAAATATCCGATCGGTATATATTACCGGCCCGTCTACCGATGGCAAACAAGGGTATATATACAGTGGTACCGATGCCGACAACTACCCCTCGTGGTATATAAAGGAACTGGGAGGCGGGCAAACGCTGAACTGCGATGGCCGCAACCCGCGTACTCTTATCGTGGCACGGTGCCAGGATGGCGAAATGATACTGGAAGAAGAGGGAATGAAATACTTCCTGAAGCAACCCAAATGAAGATAAATAAGGCATGTGCCGGGCTGCCATACCGGGTCGCAGTGTCCTGAAAAAGCAGCAAAGAATGAAAAACCTTTCGTTACATGATCTGAAAGAAGGATTGCTGCATCTTTTTTATCCACGGTTGTGCGAGGGTTGCAATCGCCCGCTTATCGCTGCCGAGTTTGTGGTATGTATAGGTTGCGACGCACAAATTCCCGAAACACGCTATCACGATATGCCCGACAATGAAACCGCAATGCGGTTTGCGGGTAGGGTTCCGTTCACAAAAGCTACTTCATTTGCCTACTTTACCGACGATAGCCTGTTGCAACATTTACTGCATGGGCTCAAGTACCGTCACAACAAAGATATAGCCCGGTATCTGGGTAGGCGCTTTGCAAACAGTCTGGCTGCAAGTGATTGGTTATCAGCAGTTGATATGATTGTTCCGGTGCCGCTGCACCGCAAAAGGGAGGCAGAAAGGGGCTATAATCAAAGCATGACACTGGCAGAGACCATGGCGAAACATGCCGGTATAGTGGCAAGGGCTGATACACTGGTGAGGGTTAGGGCCACCGAAAGCCAGACCCGGAAAACACGCGCAGAGCGGGCTGAAAATATGGCAGGGGCCTTCGCGGTGCGTAATGCGCCGGAAATGAAGGGCAAACACATACTTATAGTTGATGATGTATTGACAACAGGAGCTACTATAGAGGCCTGCGCACAGGCGCTGATGGCTGTAGAAAATGTAAAAATAAGCATTGCAACCATTGGGATTGCCGTATCTTAACACTTATATTTGCAGTGTTTTTGATTGAGGTATTTGTTTTTATAGTTATTTCAGTATACCTTAATACCCGATTAATTAAACACACACACTGATTCATTGAATTTTTTAACAAAAAAGATTATGAAGAAACATGTATTAACGGCATCATTATTAATGTCTGTAATGACATCATTTGGTGCCGGTTTCCAGCTCAACCTGCAGGGGTTGCGGCAGCTTGCAATGGGTGGGTCGGGTACGGCCTGGCCATGGGATGCCTCAACGATTTTTTATAACCCGGGTGGTCTCGCAAGACTGAAGGGCGTACAGGTTTATGGAAGCATGATGTTTATAATGCCATCTACTGCATATGGCAACCGCGATAATTCAGGTGTTACTTCGTCTAATGAGCAGAGTGTGCGCCAGACGTTCACACCGTTCAATCTGTACTTTGGCGGCCGTGTGCACGAAGATAGTCGTCTCGCACTGGGTTTGGGTATCTATACACCATTCGGTTCGGGCCTCAAGTGGGATGACAACTGGCTGGGCAAATACATCGTACAGTCTATAGATCTCAAATGTGTATTCTTTCAGCCAACGGTAGCCTACAGGGCCACTGAATGGTTGTCTGTAGGCGGCGGGTTTGTTTTCGGCGCCGGTACTATAGATTTCAGGCAGGCTATGCCGGTACACGGCATGCTGGGTGCCGACGTCGACGATGGTCAGGCACACCTTCACGGCAGTGCTACAGGCGTTGGTTTCAACCTGGGTGCACAGATCAAGATGAGGGAAAATCTTCAGTTCGGTCTTACTTATCGCTCACAGGTTAACATGGATGTAAGTGCAGGTGCTGCCACATTCAACGTACCTACATCACTCAGAGATTCTTTCCCCAATACCAAGTTCGATTCCCGCCTGCCGTTACCACAGGTAGCATCATTTGGTGTGGGCTGGCGCCTGGGCGATGTGACCCTCCAGGCCGATCTTAACTATACTGGCTGGAACTCATACGATACGCTCCGCTTCGACTTTAAACAAACTACATCATCATTGAGCAATGTGCGTGCTCCGCGCCATTACCGCAATACACTCACCACAAGGGTGGGTGCCTGCTACAAACTCAGCAATGTAGTATCGCTGATGGCTGGTGGTGCTTACGACCCAACTCCTGTAACCAATGGTTTTGTATCTCCGGATCTTCCTGATGCTGACCGCATCGTGCTCACATGCGGAATATCAATCAAACCGGCAAGGGGCCTTACCATTATGGCTGCATTTGAAGGTGTAAACTCTGTAAAGCGCAATGGTACTTACGATCATGCCGGATTTAATGGTATCTACAAGACATCTGCCGCAACTCCGGGTATCGGCCTTTACTACAATTTCTAAAAATCGAATAAAACGAGAAAAATGAAAAAAGTATATATCGTTGGCGGGCTTGCATTACTGTTTGCTGCCTGCAAACCCAGTGTGAATGTTACAACGCCTGCCAAAGCAGGAGATGTGGTATTCACCAATTACATGGCAGTAGGTTGTTCATACAGCTCGGGTTATGGCGATAAAAGCCTTACCGTATCGGGTCAGTTGAACTCGTTTCCGCAGCGTTTATTTGAACAGTTTGAGACTATAAATACAAACGGCGCAAAAGGGCCATTCATTCAGCCATTGGTAACAGGTGATAACGGCTACCCCGAAGCCAAACTGGTGCTGGGTAAAGTAACCTATTGCGATGGACAGATAGCTATGGTGCCGGTAAGCACTACGCTGCCACTTGATTCCAATGGCAGCTGGCGCTACCTGAGCCCAGTCAACAATGGCCAGATCAACAATATATCTGTGCCAAGGATACGTGTTGCCGATTATCCAGTAGTAGGTTATGGTGGGCTGAACAAGTATGCGCAGCGTTTTTACTACGATCCTTCAAAACGTCCGCTTGACGAGCTGTACTCGCGTGTTTTCAATTTGCACCCTACTTTCTTTACCTTGTGGCTGGGTGTGACCGATGTGCTGGGTTATGCAGCATCAGGCGGACAGGGAGATGGTACAGGTGCCGCAGTGCCAGTGACGCTCAACATCTACAACTCTTCCGACATTACGCCTACTACAGTGTTCACAGCGTATTACGACAGTATCGTTACCGCGCTCACCAGCACGTCTGCAAGCGGCGCATTGCTCAATATTCCTGATATCACAGCGTTGCCTTACTTTACTACTGTGCCTGCAAACGGACTGAACATTACTAGAAAAGGATTTGCAGACACACTGCAGGCAATGTACTCAACGATCATGTTTGACAAGGTGTTTCAGGAAGGTGCCAACTACTATATCATCAAAGATCACGATGGCCAGACACGTCAGGCTGTTCCCGGTGAGCTTATCCTGATGACAATACCACGTGACTCGCTGAAATGCGCAGGTTGGGGAAGCACAACACCAATACCAAAAGAATATGTGCTGACAACTGACGAGCTCCAGAACATCAGGAATACTGTCAGCAAATTCAACTACGTAATACAGCAGGAATGCCAGTTGCGCAAGTTGGCCTATGTAGATATGTTCTCTTTCATGAAGACACTCTCTTCCGGCATTGCATATAATGGTATCAATTATTCTACTGAGTTCGTTTCTGGCGGCGCCTTCTCACTCGATGGTGTGCACCTGAACGCACGTGGAAATGCATTGGTGGCCAACTATATCATTAACACGATCAATAACTATTATCATTCAACAATACCGCAAACAGATGTGAATAAGTACCCCGGTATTAAGTTCCCATAGTATTTCGGTTGAAGGCTATTTAGAAAAAGTCCTGCATCAGCAGGGCTTTTTTTATGGGCCTAAAAGCCAGACCGTATTAACTGGTGTTGGAGTGCTGCCTTTATCGTTTATTTTTGTGCCATCAGCCAGTTTCAATCCATACTAGAGTCACCTATCGAATTTCTCAAAGGCGTAGGCCCGCAGAGAGGAGAGATGCTGCGCACAGAGTTGGGTATCAGCACGTTTGATGATCTGCTGCATCACTACCCATACCGCTACTCCGACAGGTCGCAGGTTACCAGAATAGGGTTTATTGATCCCAGAGCAGAGTATGTGCAGCTGGCAGGCACACTGATCAACATCATAGAAGAGGGCGATGGAAGAAAAAAGCGCCTTATAGCCACCCTTTATGACGAAACCGGGCGAATAGAACTGCTTTGGTTTCAGGGCGCACAATGGATGAAGAAATCGCTTCGCGAAAATGAGCGATATATTGTTTACGGAAAGCTGAACGTATTTAATGGCGTAGTCAACATAGCCCATCCGGAAATAGATCTGCTGAATGCCGAAACATCAATACCCGGCAGGCAGCCGGTATACCCCACCACAGAAAAACTGAAAATAAAGGGGATCACCAATCAGTCTTTTGCAAAGCTTACACGGGCATTATTTGAAAAAATATCGACAGGAGACGTTACGGAAGTATTGCCGGTAGACATCAGGGAGCAGTACCGCCTGTGCGGTCGGTTTCAGGCATTGCGTTGGCTGCATTTTCCGGACACCGAAGACCACGAACATGTGGCTCGGCACCGCATGAAGTGGGAAGAGTTGTTTGTGTCGCAGATGAAGATCGGCAGGCTGCGGCTGAAGCATACTGTGCAGCGCGGCTGGCATTTTGAGAAAGTAGGCGACAACTTCAATGGTTTTTTTAAAGACCATCTGCCCTTTGAACTGACCAATGCACAGAAACGTGTGCTGAGAGAGATAAGACAGGATACAGGCACCGGAAAGCAGATGAACAGATTGCTGCAGGGCGATGTAGGCAGCGGTAAAACAATAGTAGCGCTGATGTCTATGCTGCTGGCGCTGGACAATGGCTTTCAGGCTTGTATCATGGCACCCACCGAGATACTGGCTCAGCAGCATTTTTTCAGCATTTCGGCTTTGCTGCAGGAAATGGGTATACCTGTAAAACTGCTGACAGGAAACGTAAAGGGAAAAGTAAGAAAGGAAATATTGCAGGAACTGGCAGATGGCTCGTTGCGGATAGTAGTGGGTACCCATGCGCTGCTCGAAGACAATGTACAGTTCAAAAATCTGGGATTGGCAGTAATAGATGAGCAGCACCGGTTTGGGGTGGGTCAGCGGGCAAGGCTATGGTCCAAGAATGAAATGCCACCGCACATACTGGTAATGACTGCTACACCCATTCCCCGCACCCTGGCAATGACCCTCTATGGAGATCTGGACGTATCGGTGATTGATGAGCTGCCACCAGGCAGGCAACCCATAAAAACCATTTTTGCCCGCGATGGCCAGCGCGCCAAAGTAATGGAGTTTATGCGCAAAGAGGTAGACAAAGGAAGGCAGGCATACATAGTATACCCGCTTATAGATGAGTCTGAGAAAATGGACTACGAAAGTCTTATGGCCGGTTACGAGCAGGTGAAGATGTGGTTTAATGAAAACACCTACCGCATAGCCATGGTACATGGAAAGCAGGAGGCAGGAGAGCGCGAGCGCAATATGCAGCGATTTGTGAAGGGCGAGGCTCATGTACTGGTAGCAACAACCGTAATAGAGGTGGGTGTGAATGTGCCCAACGCATCGGTGATGCTGATAGAGAGTGCCGAGCGTTTTGGGCTGTCGCAGATGCACCAGTTACGAGGCAGGGTAGGTCGTGGTGCAGAGCAGTCTTACTGTATACTGCTGGCCGGCAGCAAAACATCAGACGAGAGCTATAAACGAATGCAGATAATGGTATCCACCACAGACGGATTCCGGATAGCAGAGGAAGATTTGGCAATGCGTGGGCCTGGCGATATGTATGGTACCAAACAAAGCGGTCTGTTGAAGTTCAAGCTGGCAGATATTGTACAGGATAGTGGAATACTTGAAGAAACCCGCCTGGCCGCAATAGCACTGCTGACAAATGATCCCGGGCTTACTATGCCCAATAATCAGCCGCTGCGATACATGCTTTCACAGCAGGGCAATCAGTCGCAATGGGGTAAGATCAGTTAGCTGTATCCTGCCACAGCAGGCCATTTCAGCACTTTTATTCACACTTATAATCCGCCTTTCCATTTTTATATTACGCCAAAAGTACCATAAAAACTATAGTTTTGGCGTAATATAGATTCTACCCAACATTGTGTTTTCATCACCTGAACAGTGCCTGCATGGTGATATTGCTCTGTAAAAGTCCTGCAAATTTGTCCGGATTTTTTATGCCGTGAGTGGTAACCATTGTCAGAAACAGTGCTTTTCGCGTGCCCGTTTTTTCGCGAAAAACTGACCGCTTGTTTTCGAGCGCTGCCGCATAGCTTCTGGTAATATCATATTGGCCGGTAGCAAATTTCATTTCGCAGATATTCACACACTGATCCTGCCTGTCTATTAGCAGGTCTATCTGTACACCGGTTGTGTGTGCGGAGTTGTTTCTCCATACAGATGTTTCGGTGTGTACGCCTTCTATACCCAGTGCCATTTTGATCTGTATTACGTGTTTCATGCAGATGCTCTCAAAAGCGTGCCCGCACCAGCTTTTCCACGAGGCACCTGCCGAGAATTTTATCCATGAACCCTTGCCGCTTACCCGGCTTCCTTCTATAAACCGGATATAGAAACGGGAGTATTCATCAGTCAGTTTGTATATGCTGTCTTTGGCTGTTCTGTCGAACGGGATGTAGGGCGTAATAAACCCCGACTCGGTAAGCTCATCAAGTATCTGAGTGGCCCATCCGCCCGATGTAAGCTTGCATGCTTTGATTATAGCAGTACGGTTCAGTCCAGAGCCCTTTGCAGCCAGAGCCCGTACAATAGCCATATGATATGTTGCATCGTCGAAGAGCGAAAGGAACAGGTTCCTGAATTCGTTTTGCAGCAGACCATCTTTTGTAAAGCATATTCTGTCAATGGCCTGTGTGGCACTCTCTCCTTTTCGTACTTCCTTCAGGTATTGTGGTATGCCCCCGATAGCCATGTATAGCTGCAGCAACTGGTACTGATCTAGATTGATCTTTCTTTGTTTCAGAAAGGCTTCTGTTTCGCTGAGCGTAAAGGGTAGCAGTCTGATACGCCGGGTAACCCTGTTGTGCAGCCCACCTTTGTTGTTGATCACTTTTTGTATCATCCATGCTGCAGCCGACCCGCAGATAACCACAATCAGGTTTTTCTGTCGGGATGCCCAGGTATTCCAAAAATGGCTGAACGCCTGTATGAATCCGGATCGGGCAGTACTGAGCCATGGAAACTCATCTATAAATACAACTCTTCTCTGTTTCTTGATGAGGGGCGTAAGATATCGCTCCAGCATGCTGAATGCTGCAATCCAGTTGGCAGGTTTCGTTATAGCTGCCTTACCCGTATATCCCGAAAGTGCGGTGCCGAAGTTGTCGAGTTGTGTGCTGAGATTTGCATTGTGTATTCCGGTAAGTTCAAATGCCATTTCCTTCGCAAAAAAGTTGCGTACAAGATACGTCTTGCCTACTCTGCGTCTTCCATATACAACGATCAGTTCCGGTTCACCAGATTGTGCAATCGCTGTCAGGAGTGCCTGTTCGTCATTCCTGCCGATCAGAATATCCATTGGTGCTCTTTTTATATTACGCCAAATGTACCAAATAATACATAGTTTTGGCGCAATAAGATTATTTTATATTACGCCAAATGTACACTCTATGCCCTAGTTTTGGCGTAATATAAATCTGTAGTGTTCTCCGGATACTATTGCTTTTCCTTTCATTATGGCAAGTGATCAATACCTGAAACCCTTTTCTGTATAGCGCTTCAGGCGATTATGCTCTGCTGAATATGCCATACACTGCAGATCCTGTGCCGCTCATAGCAGCGTACAATGCCCCGTCTTCATAAAACTGTTTCTTGATTTGTGCCAGCTCAGGATGTTTGTTGAATACAGGACCTTCGAAGTCATTACTAACAACGTTCTTCCAATCAGAAACAGGTATTTTCCCGATATTGCGCAGATCAAAGGGTGCGGGACGTGGTTGGATAAGTGCAAAAGCATCGCGGGTGGATACATGTATTTCCGGGCAAATGATCCTGAGCTCATAACCGGTAAGGTCTACATCTATGGCTTGCATTATTTCGCCCCGGCCTGTAGCAAATTGCGGAGTATTATAGATAAAGAATGGACAGTCTGATCCGAGCCGGAGCGCATATGCCCCAAGCTGCAATGCCGATAAACCAAGCTGGCAATATTCGTTGAGCAGGGTGAGCATAAATGCACCATCGGCCGATCCGCCACCAAGCCCGGCCCCCATTGGTATAGCTTTGTGCAGGAAAATATCAAGAGCAGGTATTCTGTCGCCAAAATCTGACTGAAGCATTTTGTAGGCTTTCCATACAAGATTGTCATCAGCATTGCCACCTACAGCCCTGCCACTCAGGTGCATTTTAGAGGTGCTGAGTGCAGGTACTACTTCCAGTACATCATTTAATACGGTAGCAATTTCAGCCCCCTGAGCCTGTGGTGCAGTAGGGAGTATAGCCTTGGTGACAGGCAGGAATACTGTCTCCAGGTCGTGGTAGCCATCTGCTCTGCGATGCGTTATGAATAAGCCGAGGTTGATCTTACAATTCGGGAAGCAAATCATACAAAGGGTGAAATTATGCGTATTTTTGAAAACGCACAGCCATAATGTGTTGTTTTGATGAAAGAAGTTATCAGGCTCAAAGACATACGTAAAAGCTATTATCTGGGCAGGCAGGAGTTACCTGTTCTGAAAGGAATATCGCTATTGATTGCCAGCGGCGAATACGTTGCCCTTATGGGGCCTTCGGGTTCGGGCAAGTCTACGCTGATGAATATTCTGGGTTGTCTGGATACACCTTCCGGCGGACAGTATGTACTTAATGGAAAGGATGTAAGTAATATGGCCGACGACCAGCTCGCCGATGTACGCAATACTGAGATCGGTTTTGTGTTTCAGCAATTCAACCTTCTGCCCCGGCTTACCGCATGGGAAAATGTTGCCCTGCCGCTTATATACGCCGGAGCCAATCGCAAGGAACGTGAAGAACGAGCCAGAGCCATGCTCGACAAAGTGGGCCTGAGCGACCGGGCACACCACAAACCCAATGAGCTCTCTGGCGGGCAGAGCCAGCGTGTGGCTATAGCACGTGCACTGATCAATAACCCCAGTATACTACTGGCAGATGAGCCCACAGGTAACCTCGACAGCAAGACGTCAATTGAGATCATGGAGCTCTTTGGAAATATCCACGATCAGGGTAATACCGTAGTGCTGGTCACCCACGAAGAAGACATAGCCAACTATACACAGCGGGTAATTCGGATACGCGACGGGTTGGTAGAAACAGACATAGCGCAAAAGGCCAAATCAGTACACGCCCAATAAATGAAAATGAAGTCTTTTTGATTTTTATACTTTCAATTCTATACAGTGTTTAAGATATATACCAAGACCGGAGACAAGGGTGGTACCAGCCTGATAGGTGGTGTACGGGTGCCGAAAAGCCATATTCGGATAGAAAGTTACGGAACAGTTGATGAGCTGAACTCTTATATAGGTATGGTCAACGACATGGCTGCGAATGCGGTAATAGGTGAATGGCTCAGGGAAATACAGGACCGGCTTTTTACAATAGGGTCGGTTTTGGCTACAGATCCTGGAAAGGAAGTGAAAATGAAGTTGCCCGATTTGCACGATGAAGACGTGACCTGGCTGGAGCAACGTATAGACACCATGAATGAAACTTTACCCGAAATGCGTTCCTTCATTTTGCCCGGAGGCAACCTTGCGTCATCTGCCTGCCATGTGGCACGTTGTGTTTGCCGCAGGGCAGAGCGCATATGTGTGGCCATGCACGAAGAGCAGGAGTTTGTACCTCCAATCGTGTTGCAATACCTCAACAGGCTGTCCGATTTTTTGTTTGTGTTATCACGCTATATCGGTCACATTCACAACGCACCTGAAATTCCCTGGAGGGCCCGAATCTGACGAAGCAGCCCATTGCCCAATGTGTTTTTTTGAAGGTCCGGAACGGCTGTCGCTCCACTTTTTAAAAAAAGTTAAAACTAAAAGTAATATACCTGATTTTCAGTTTCCCTTTATATTTTTGGTTCCTGATAAAACAAACCTATTCAAACAAATATGGAAATATCTTCATCTTTCGACATCCGTGAACTCAACGAACGCATTCACCAGCAGAGCGCATTTATTGATTTGCTGACCATGGAGCTCAATAAGGCCGTTGTAGGACAAAAGCACATGGTAGAGAGGCTGATGATAGGCATGCTTGCCAATGGCCATGTGCTGCTGGAGGGCGTACCCGGACTGGCAAAAACACTTGCCATCAAATCGTTGGCGTCAGCTATTCATGCACGTTTTGCCCGTATTCAGTTTACCCCCGACCTGCTGCCCGCTGACGTACTGGGTACTATGGTATACAATCCGCAGGAGCATGTTTTTGCTGTGCGCAAGGGACCTATTTTTGCCAACTTCATACTCGCCGATGAAATTAACCGTGCCCCTGCCAAAGTGCAGAGTGCATTG
Source organism: uncultured Bacteroidota bacterium (assembly GCA_903824665.1). Taxonomy (GTDB): domain Bacteria; phylum Bacteroidota; class Bacteroidia; order Chitinophagales; family Chitinophagaceae; genus Nemorincola. The sequence goes on from CAIJXT010000001.1 coordinate 179,607, forward strand.
CTCGAAGCCATGCAGGAGCGCCAGGTAACTATTGGCGATAATACCTACAAACTCGATGAGCCATTTCTGGTACTGGCTACACAGAACCCCATAGAGCAGGAAGGCACTTACGAGCTCCCCGAAGCACAGGTAGACCGCTTTATGCTCAAGATCGTGATCACCTATCCCAAAAAAGACGAAGAACGGCAAATAATCCGCACAAACCTCAATCCGGCTGGTGCAATTAAGATCAATCCGGTAGTGACCACAGAGCAGATCATCAAGGCTCGCGGCCTGGTACGCGAGGTGTATATGGATGAGAAGATAGAACAATATATACTAGATATTGTTTTTGCCACCCGTTTCCCGGAAGAATACAAGCTTGGAAAACTCAAACCATACATCAGCTACGGTGGCTCGCCACGTGCCAGTATCAATCTGGCACTAGCTGCAAAAGCCTATGCTTTCATCAAACGTCGCGGATATGTCATTCCCGAAGATGTGCGTGCTGTATGTCACGACGTTATGCGCCACCGTATAGGGCTTACCTACGAGGCAGAAGCAGAAAATGTAACCAGCGAGCAGATTCTCAACGATATCCTGAATGTGGTAGAAGTACCCTGATACATTCTTATGCTATTCAAGCAAGGCCATGCCCCTCGGGCATGGCTTTTTGTTTTCTGGGTATACGCGGAGTCCGTATTTTCAGGCACTTCAAGGCAAAACCCAAGCGAAAATCCGCTATTCGGGTGCAGTTTTGTTGTCTCAAAAACAAATCTTCCGATTGGGGTCCGCAGACTGGCGCTTTATACATCCCTCAAAATCATGTACCTTTGCACCCATTTTTATAGTATGGCAATACCGGTTCAGATAGTGGATGATGTGGTGATTAAATTCGCCGGAGATAGTGGTGATGGTATGCAGCTTACAGGCAGCCAGTTTACCAACAACAGCGCACTAATAGGCAATGACTTGTCTACATTCCCCGACTTTCCGGCAGAGATAAGAGCTCCGCAGGGTACTGTTCCGGGTGTGAGCGGGTTTCAGCTACACTTCTCCAGCAATAAAATTTATACCCCCGGCGACAACTGCGACGTACTCGTAGCCATGAACGCTGCGGCGCTCAAAGTAAATCTGAAAACACTGAAACCCGGTGGTATCATTATCGTGGATACCGACGGATTTGATAGCAAAAATCTCCGTTTGGCCAACTATACCGATGGTGCCAACCCGATAGAAGATGAAACACTAAGCGGCTACGATCTGCACAAGATGGATATCACCAAGCTCACCCGCGAGGCGCTTAAGGACATCCAGATGGGTACCAAGGAGAAAGACAGAGCCAAGAATATGTTTGTGCTGGGTTTTCTCTATTGGTTATATAGCCGCGATCTCACCAGTACCTTCTCCTTTCTGCACGACAAGTTTGGCAAGAAAACAGAGATACTGGAGAGCAACATCAAAGCCCTGCAGGCAGGATATAACTATGGCGATACAGTAGAAGCATTCTCTGCACGCTACAAGGTAGAAAAAGCAAAACTCCCGCCCGGAGTATACCGCAATATTACAGGCAACATCGCGCTTACCTATGGCCTTATAGCAGCATCTGAGAAAAGCGCATTGCCACTGTTCCTCGGTTCTTATCCTATCACTCCTGCATCAGATATACTGCATGAGCTTTCCAGGCACAAGAATTTTGGCATACGCACTTTTCAGGCTGAGGATGAGATCGCAGCCATTACTGCGGCTATCGGTGCTTCCTATGGCGGCGCCCTCGGCATCACAACCACTTCAGGTCCGGGTATGGCGCTGAAGGCCGAAGCCCTGGGACTGGCTGTGATGCTGGAGATACCTCTGGTGGTCGTAAACATTCAGCGCGGTGGCCCTTCAACCGGTCTTCCAACAAAGACAGAACAAAGCGATCTGATGCAGGCTTATCATGGCCGCAACGGCGAATGCCCTGTACCAATAGTATCGGCATCCACACCCAGTGATTGTTTTTATGCAGCTTACGAAGCCGTGCGAATAGCCGTAGAGCACATGACACCGGTAATACTGCTCAGCGATGGTTATATTGCTAATGGAGCTGAGCCATGGAAATTTCCGCAGAGCGCCGGCCTTGATCCTATCATCGTTCACTTCAAGAAAGAGCTTGCAGCTGACGAGCCTAAATACATGCCCTACCGGCGCGATGAAAAACTGGTACGCCCATGGGCTGTTCCCGGCACACCCGGACTCGAACACCGCATCGGCGGACTCGAAAAAGAGGATATTACAGGCAACATCTCTTACGACGCCGAGAACCACCAGCATATGGTAAAGACCCGCGAAGCAAAGGTGGAAATGATAGCAGATTACATACCGCTGCAGACACTGGACAGTGGTCCGGAGAAAGGCGATATTCTGGTGCTGGGCTGGGGATCTACTTATGGGTCTATCAAGAGTGCCGCTATGGAGCTCCAGGCAGCAGGTATTCCCGTGGCGCATGCGCATCTGCGCCACCTGCGCCCATTCCCCCGCAACCTGGGCGAAATGCTCAGCAATTACAAGCATGTACTCATACCAGAGATCAATAACGGTCAGCTTATCAAGATCATCCGTGACAAGTATATGGTAGATGCCGTAGGATATAACAAGATAAAGGGCGTACCTATTACCCGTACCGAGCTCGTAACCGCTATCAAAGACCTGATGGGAAAATAGCTATAACATCATTCAAGCATAAAACTAACCAATGCCGCCTGCCTGATCCCAACCAGCTGGCGGCATTTACATTTCCAGTATGCCGTTCACCCACTCGTCATCAAACCGCGTATTGAACTTCCGGTAGAAGTTCAGTGCAGGTTCATTCCAGTTTAGCACCTGCCAGGTGATTCCACTGAATTTTCTTTCCCGGGCTTCTGCTATCAGGGCATTCATCAGCAGTGCACCTATTCCGCGCCCTCTTGCTGTTTCTGTTACCAGTATATCTTCAAGGTACATACGTTGCCCCTTCCAGGTAGAATACCGGATGTAGTACAGCGCAAATCCCTGTATAACTCCACCTTCCTCAGCCACAAATGCCCACCACACAGGGTTCGGTCCAAATCCACTCTCCAGGAAGTGTTCGGCAGAAACCGTCACGGCTTCGGGTGCACGCTCGTACAATGCCAGTTCGCGCACCAGTTCCATCATTCGTGGGCAATCGGCTGCTGTTGCTTTTCTGATCAGTATTGGCGAAGGCATATTGTTTAACTTTTTGTTGTGCAATACTAAAGGCTTATGCACGTTATTCCAAATGAAAGGGCGTAGCCCGCCAGTCATTGCATACTTGCTCCCAAATTTGCGTTAAACTGAACCGCGGATATACAAGGTGAATATAATTAGTAATATTTTTATCTTGATTTTCAGAAGACTCGGTTTTATTAACGAAAAGTGAGCCGATCGCATTGGTTTATTAATACCCGGAAATCCTGGCAATGGTTGCCACACGTAAAATATACACACACTATAATGAATACACAGGCAGAAATTTTATGGGTGGATGATGAGATCGATTCACTTAAATCACAGATTCTTTTTCTCAAAAACAAAGGTTACGTGGTCACCCCCCTCAGCAACGGCTACGATGCACTGGAGCTGCTTAAAGAGCGTACCATGGATGTGGTATTGCTCGATGAGAGCATGCCCGGTCTTACCGGCCTCGAGACACTGGCACGCATCAAGGAACTTTACCCACTGCTGCCGGTAGTCATGATCACCAAAAATGAGGCAGAAAATATTATGGAAGATGCGCTGGGCGCGCAGATCACCGACTACCTCATCAAGCCCGTAAACCCCAATCAGGTGTTGCTGTCGCTGAAAAAGATCATGGAAGGTAAGCGGCTTGTATCCGAAAAAACCACTATCGCCTATCAGCAGGATTTCCGCAATCTGTTCATGGCACTCAGCAACAACCCCAATCACGAAGAGTGGAAGGAACTCTACAAAAAACTGGTGTATTGGGAGCTCGAAATGGGAAAAAGCGACAGCGAAGAAATGATGGAGGTATTACAAACCCAGAAAGCCGAGGCGAACACTGAGTTTTTCAAGTATATCTCCAAAAACTACGCAGAATGGGTAAAGGGTAAGGCCGATGCGCCACTGCTGTCGCACAAGGTTTTTGAACGCAGAATAGCGCCGCACCTGCAGCAGGGCAAACCTACATTTCTTGTAGTCATCGACAACCTTCGCCTTGACCACTGGAAAGCGTTCCAGCCCATTATGGCAGAGTCTTTCCGAATTGTTGAAGATGATCTGTTCTATAGTATTCTGCCCACTGCCACACAGTATTGCCGTAATGCTATGTTTGCAGGCATGTTGCCGGTAGATATCGAGCGGCACTTTCCGCTCGAGTGGAAGAATGATGATGAAGACGGTGGTAAAAACCTGTACGAAGAAACCTTTCTCCGCAATCAGTTGAAACACCTGAAGCTGGATCATCTGAAAACGCAGTATATCAAGATCACCAACAACGATCATGCCAAGGCAATGGAAGATAATATCCACAACTGCCTCAACAATGATCTTACCGTGATCGTGTACAACTTCGTAGATATGTTGTCGCATGCCCGCACAGAAATGGAAGTGCTGAAGGAGCTTGCTGGCGATGAGGTGTCTTACCGTTCGCTGGCAGTAAGCTGGTTCGAGCATTCGCCCCTGTACCGTGCATTAAAGAAAATCGCCGAGAAAGGAATACAGGTGCTGCTCACCACCGACCACGGCAGCGTGCGTGTGAAGACGCCATCCAAGTGTGTAGGCGACCGCGCTACTACTACCAATCTGCGCTACAAGCATGGCCGCAACCTGCAGTTCGAGGCAAAAGACGTATTGTCCTTTCGCGACCCCAAACAGGCAGGGCTCCCGGTTCCCAATGTCAGCTCTACCTTTATCTTTGGCAAAGGCGATGTTTTCCTGTGTTACCCAAACAACTATAATCACTTCGTCAACTACTACAAAAACACCTTTCAGCATGGCGGCATTTCACTAGAGGAGATGATCATTCCCGTTGTTCGCATGGAGAGCAAGTAACGCCAGCCATACATTTTTATACAACATCCATCTTGCCTCCGGCAGGGTGGTTTTTTTTTGTTCTGAAAAAAAATTTTGTGCATTGTTGTGCAATGCATCGAACTCTTATGTATCTTTGCCTTAGGTAAAAAGACAAAGACTATGATTTTTTCTTCAGAATTGATAAAAGGAACCCTCAAAACAATAGTGCTGAAATTGCTGGCCGACAACAATAAGATGTACGGCTACGAGATCACACAAAAGGTGAAAGAGCTGACCGCCGACCGGATACAACTATCCGAAGGCGCACTATACCCTACACTGCATGCACTGGAGGAAGATGGCCTGGTTACCACCGAGATCGAATATATTGGGAAAAGGGTAAGGAAATATTACAGGCTGAGCAGCGACGGAAAAACGAAGTCAGACGAACGTATCAGCGAATTAGCTGATTTTATGGACACGATGAAGTTATTGCTGAACATACAACCCAAAACAGCCTGATCAAAATGTATTGCATCACTGATGAGCAGATAGAATATATCCTCAACGATATTAGACGTAATGGAGTTGAAATGGAGGACCTGCAGTATAACCTCCTGGATCATATTTGCTGCATTTTAGAGCAAGAGCTCAAAGAAACTGATGACTTTGAGCGCCTGTATCACCAAACCGTAACGCGTTTTTACAAACACAATTTGCGGGAGATAGAGGAGGAAACCATCAATTTATTAACATTCAAAAACTATTATGGTATGAAAAAAGTGCTGATTACCAGCGGATGTATTTCCGTTGCGGCATTCGTTGCCGGTTCTCTGTTTAAATATATGTATTGGCCAGGTGCAGGTATCCTGGTCACATTAGGTATCGGCTCGTTTAGCCTCCTGTTCTTACCGCTCCTGTTCATCATCAAGGCGCGCGAAGTGAAGACCACAAGCGACAAAGCGGTTATTGCTGTTGCCTCAGTTGTAGGTATCCTGTTTTCGCTGGCCATCCTGTTCATTGTCATGCACTGGCCCGGAGCCAATGTCATGTTGTTTTCGGCTATTGGCATTGCTGCCTTCATTTTGCTGCCTGCTTATTTCTTTACTGGTATTCGCCGGCCCGAGACCAAGCTCAATACCATCATCATGTCCATTATCCTTGTTGGTGTCATCGGGTTGCAGTTTTCTATTGTTCGCCTGCGTCCTTCAGGCTCACAGCTCCGGATACGTATGGATACTTATGCGCAGAATGAAGCACTGCTGAAAAGAATGCAGAGTGGCTTCGTTTTCGGCAAGATGGCTTCAGAGATCAATGCGACAAGCAATGACCTGAAAGCACTGGTGCTGCAGAGAAGTATAGGCTACACTTCCGTACCCGAAAACTATGCAGATTTGAATATTCACCTGAATGAAGGTAACCTCGGCACCGAATTCGATAATCAGGGTGCTGGCGTACAATTGCTTCATCGGCTTCGTCAGTCAGTAGTAGCCTATAATGCTTCTGTTGCCGATCACGACCTGCACATACCCCTGGACAAAACTGTGTTGCAGACAGATGACGCACAAGCCGGGAAGATGTATACCAATGTATCTTTCCTGAATAGCATCGTGCAGTTGCAGATGTACGTCGCCATCGCAGAGACCTCCAGAACCAAGTAGAAACAAATATGGCGGGAACTTCTGGGTTCCCGCCATATTCATTATCTGTGTTCTTCTATTTTTTTTTGTAGATCGGCACTGTAGAACATGGTTCACCATACATCAGCGACTTAGCTACAGGGCGCAGATGGGCTGTTACCGCCAGGTATGCAGCGTCGGGTATTGGCGTATCGCCGCAGCCCTTTATCACTACCCTTTTGTCGGCATATTCTTCCAGAGGTATAGCATTGATACGATTTACCAAAAGCATTTTCGATAGCTCTTCGGCCGATCCATAATATACACTCCTGCACACCGGTTGCAGCAGCGATGCTGCCAGCATATAGGCCCATACCGGAACTATCGCATCCACGCTGCAGAAAACTGCTACATCCTTGCCGGTATATTGTTCCCAGTCGTGTGTCTGCAAAGCCGCACGGTAATCTTTCTCTCTTAGTATCATTTCCATGTACAGAAACGGCTTCAGGTCAAACGATACAACCTCGTTTCCGGCCACATAGGGTGCCAGGTCCAGTGTCATGATACCGCTCTCTGCAACCTTGTTTACTATTCCTTCCATAGAAAATATATATAGCAAAGTTAGGTCAATAAACGCAGCATCACGAGTGGGGTCTTTTATACCCCATTACCCAATATCTATAATTGCAAAACGACCCTCATTAGGGTCGTTTTGATAAAATGTCGATTATTTGTTGCTTACCGCATCAGCGTCACATTACCCTGATGGCGCTGTTTCTGCCCGTCCTTAAATTGCGCATCTATAACGTACACATACACACCTACTGGCTGCTCCATACCATTTAGTCTGCCATCCCAGCCAGAGCCATCCAGAGAGGTCGATTCAAATATCACCTGACCCCATCTGTTATAGATACTCATAGTGAATCCGGTAAGTCCTCTCGAAAGCAGCTGCCTTGGCAGGAAGTAGTCGTTAATACCATCACCGTTTGGCGAGAAAGCATTTGGAATATCTATGTAGCAGTCATTGTGAATCTCAATAGAATCGGTTGACGAACAATTATTGATGCTCACGGTAGCATGGTAAATACCGGGCGATACTATGCTTACCGATCTGCTGCGCTCACCTGTGCTCCACAACCAACTTGCCAGCGGATTGCCAGCATTGCCTTTGTCTGAAAGCACTATTGCCTGGCTGCCTTTGCAGATGGATGTATCCCTGCCGATATCAATACTTGGTTGCTGAAACACGGTTACAGTGCGTGTTGTGGCAGTATCGCGGCATGCGCGGTAATGAGCATTAACTGATACCGTGTATACCCCTTGGCTGCCAAATGCATGATACACGGGGTTTACATTCTTCAGGCTATCGCCATCACCAAAGTTCCAGGTCACTCCTGTATTACCCAGACTGGCAAACAATCCCGTAAGCGTTATGTAGGTGCCCGCACACAACACCGTGTCGGTTAGTTTCATGTCTATACCACTTATCGTATCTACTTCCACTACAGAGTAGGCAGTATCATAGCAGGGTATCGTGTTAGAAACCACAAGCCGCGTTGTATACACACCCGTTTTAACGTAGGTATAAGCCGGGTTCGACGCCGTATCAAATTTACCGTTACCAAAACTCCAGGCCGCGCCAGTAGCACCAACCGAAGTATTTAGAAACGATACTGGTTCGTTCTGGCACACTATTGCAGGTGTATTCACAAAGATCGCATCCAGCGGATGTCCGAATGTAAACGTCATTTTCATACTGTCTGAGCAGTAATGGTTTGTTGCCAGCAAGTTCACCGTATAAGTCCCTGCTGCATACACATGGTACGGACTGGTGGTGGTGTCCGAAGTGCCATCACCAAAATTCCAGACGTAGAACAGTGGTCCTGCTGACGTGGAATGATTGTGGAAAAACACAGTATCACCCTTACAGCCCAGGCGGAAGGTAGTATCAAACAGCGCATCAATTGGTGGTGCGGCCAGAGTTACACCTCCCAGAATATTGGTTACACAGTTGCCTATCTTGACAGAGAAACCCGAATAAGTGCCCTCGCACAATCCCGGCAGGTATATGGTACTATCGCCCATTGCCGATGTGATGATAGGTGTCTGCGGAGTACTGTTGAACGAGTACCGCACGGTGTCGGAAGAGAATGGTATCACTGCTTTCAATGTAATGCTGCCATTGCAGAAACCACATTCAGTGGGATTTACCGATGTTACAATGATGCCGGGTGGTGGAGGTGGTCCTGCCAATGTATAGGGCCCAACTGGCGGCGTGATGCAGGTGCCAAACGATGCGATAATGTTGCCATAAACGCCTTCGCACAGTCCCGACAGTGTTATTGTACCCGTCGCCGACGAGGTGGCGATAAATGGTGCCTGAGCTACACCGTTAAAGGTATAGTTGATCGTAAATATCCTTCCGGGATACAATCCTTCTATGATCAGTTGACCGTCACATGCACCGCAAACAGATTGAGGTACCTGAGTCACACCGCTGATGGTGATGCCCGGGTGCGTCAGTGTTACCGGCCCGGCGGGCAACGACTCGCACACACCTTGTTTGCCTATAAAATTATCGTAGGTGCCCTGGCACAGACCGGTAATAGTGATTGTCCCCGCGCCTGTCACAGTAGCGATCACGGTTGGCTGCGGCACACCACCCAGGTTGTAGGTAATTGTGTCTATCATGCCAGGTGTCAGTCCGCTTAGTGTTATCGTTCCGTCACAGGCTTCACACAGTGTTGGGTTGGTAGAGGAAAGCGTGATCGTGAATGCTGGAGATGGTGTTACGGTGTAATATCCGAATGATGTATCAGCACAGCCCAGTGCTCCTGCACGATAGGTGGTGGTAACAGTGGGGCATACCGTTTGTGTAAGCCCGGTACCCAGGTAAGCACCTGTATTGCCGTTGTACCAGTGAATGGCTGATGATGCGTAAGGTACGGGTGCATATGCAATTGACGCAACGGCATAAGATGCATAAGTAGCGTCTGGTGTAAAACGCCATGCCTCGTTGGTACAGGTGTATACAGAAGGGAAGTCGCGGCCCGGTGCTACCGTAGCAGCAGTGCCTGCCGCATTTTGCACACCAATTATTGCGCGTCCGCTGTTCCATGTAGCACATACTGGCTTGGTGGCAATGTGGGTCTCTATGATGTTGGTAGTTTCGTACAGTATGATCTGCGTGCTGGTGCGCTGTGTGGTACAGGAGAACATGGCATCATTGCAGAAGGTCACGATGTACTTGCGGAATGGTGCTATACCGGTCAGCGAATAGGTTATCGTACCACCACCTGGTATAGAGATGTCAATATCACACCATGGGCCGCAGATATTATTCCGTTTGCTCGGGTTGCCCAGCAATACGGCCGTTATTGGCCACGGGTCATATGCTCCCGCCAGGGTCAGGTCGAAACAAAGTGTTCCGTTCGGTCCTATAACAACGTCAGTATAAGTGGTGCCATAGAAATTAAATGGAAACCCTATCGGATGCACTACAGAGTATATATCATCAATAGAAATGCCTGAGTTAGTAGGTGCATCACCTACAAGGTTTGCGGTAAGTACAGTACAGGGTACCGTGCAGGACAATGAATCACTGCTGGCGACCGTAACCTGAGACCGGGCTGAAAAACTGTTTAATAACGACAGTACAACGAGTGCAAATCCTAAAAAGTAAAATTTCCGTGTCATAAGTATTTATCGGTTTCAATGCATATAGCAGCAAACTGTTGCCTCACTTTCGTGCAACAGCATGCTCCCAAAACAATAAAGACAGGCTTTATGGGCCAATGGTTAGTAAAATTACAATTTTTTTTGGGCTATCAAAGCAAAAACCAATTCAAATATGTGATATTCAAATTCGAAATTTATCACAATGTGTTGTGTGCTCCTGTCCTCCAATTCGTTACGCTGATCGGCAATTTACACTTGTGGTCAAAAACTTTAGTTATTTTACACCTGTAACCGAACGAATAATGATAAGTATCCGAAACATCGTAAAACAATATGCAGGCTACCGGGCGCTTAGCGGTGTAAGCATCGAGGTGGAGAAAGGAAAGGTCTTTGGTTTGCTGGGGCCAAACGGCGCCGGCAAAACATCACTCATTCGGATTATCAACCAGATAACGGCTCCCGATTCCGGTGAAATTCTCTTTAATGGTGTGCACCTTAACCGCAAACACATAGAAATGATCGGGTATATGCCTGAAGAGCGGGGGCTATACAAAAAAATGGAGATCGGCGAGCAGATCGTTTACCTCGCTCGGCTCAAAGGGCTGAGCAGGGCAGAAGCATTGCGCCGTAGCAAGTATTGGTTCGAAAAACTGGAAATACAGGGCTGGTGGAACAAAAAAATTGAAGAGCTTTCAAAAGGAATGCAGCAAAAGGCCCAGTTCGTAGCCACGGTTATGCATGAGCCCGAATTGCTGATACTCGACGAGCCTTTCTCAGGTTTTGACCCCGTAAATGCCGAAATAATAAAAAACGAAATACTGGAGCTTAACAAAAAAGGTGCAACCATTATTTTCTCTACCCACCGTATGGAGTCTGTAGAAGAGTTGTGCGACTCTATCGCGCTGCTCAACCTGTCTCACAAAATACTGGATGGAAAAGTGAAGCAGATAAAGAACAGCTTTCGAAATGGAACCTATGTGCTCGAGTATGAAGGCAATAAAACCGCATGGGACGCTACCGCGCCTTTTGAGCTGCTGACCGATGACACAAACGACGAACACCACCGGCTGAAACTGAGAATCAATACAGGTGCAACCGCAAATGATGTGCTGCGCTACATGCTGCCATTGGTATCCATCACCCGTTTCGAGGAAATAGTCCCCGATATGAACGAAATATTCATCAGCACAGTTAATAAACAGACTAAATAATGAACAAGATACTACTCATCATACAGCGCGAATACCTGTCTCGCGTAAAGAAAAAATCGTTCATTGTATTGACCATTCTGGTGCCCGTGTTATTTATCGGCATGTTTGCAGGTATCGGGTATCTGGCTGTTAAGGGCGATGATCTTGCAGACGAAAAAAAAATACAGGTAATCGATGAAAGCGGCACATTTGCAGGCAAGTTGCGCAATACGCATTCTGTAACCTATGTATACTCCTCCGAAAACTTCGATAGTGCCAGAACGCGGTTCATAGCCAACGGATACAATTTTCTATTGCACATTCCACCCGCATCCTCACCAGATGAGATAGAACTGTTCAGTGAGAAAAAACCCAGTGCATCAACGATTGAGTCCGTTGAAACCAATCTCAGCAATATTGCCGAGGCGCGCAGGTTGCAATTGGCAGGAATAGACACCAGCGTACTTGCAGCTGCTCAGAAAAAGGTATCTATAAAAGCGAAACAAATTACCGAAGCCGGCGAAAAAGACGCACAAACCTATACCGCCTACGCAATCGGGTTTCTTTCGGCATTCCTCATTTATGTCTGCCTGTTCATCTACGGTACTCAGGTTATGAGAGGTGTTATCGAGGAGAAAGTCAGCCGCATTGTCGAGGTGATCATTTCATCTGTCAAGCCATTCCAACTCATGCTGGGCAAGATTATTGGCGTGGGTATGGTTGGGCTTACACAGTTTCTACTCTGGATCGTTATTTCGGTAGGTTTGTCTACCGTTGGCGGAACGCTCATGGCTGGCCGGGCCGCACAATCGGCTCAGGTAACACAGGCGCAGCGGGCAATGGGAAACAGCAAAGAACTGAAACAGGTTAATACACCCGACAAAAGCATGGAGACCATTATGCAGTCTATAGAGAGTATCCCGGTGGTGTATACTATCAGTTGTTTTCTGTTCTATTTTCTTTTCGGATACCTGCTGTATAGTGCCATTTTCGCAGCCGTAGGTTCGGCGGTCGATAATGAGACCGAGACCCAGCAGTTCATGCTACCCATAACGCTGCCACTCATTTTTACATTTGCACTGGCCCAGAGTTTTATTATCAATAATCCTGATAGTTCGCTTTCCGTTTGGCTGTCCATGATACCGTTTACCTCGCCAATCGCAATGATGATACGTATTCCATTCGGGGTGCCTGCATGGCAGCTCGCATTGTCCATGTTCCTGCTTGTGCTCGGTTTTGTCTGCACCACATGGGTTGCAGCGCGCATTTACAGGGTCGGTATCCTCATGTACGGCAAGAAAGCAAGTTACAAAGAGCTGGCAAAATGGTTTATGTACAAAGAGTAACCGTTTCTGAGCGGTAGAATAATTGCTGCTTACCTCTACAGTTGTACAGGCTGCCCTGGCGGTTGTGGCAATTGTCAAATATCACCGATCCATACCCATGCCCGACGCAGAAAAAGAAACTACACAGATTGATGTCTCCAATTCCGTTTTTCAGAAGGCCGTTGCCTTTGTGACCAATACGGGCGAAAACCTCTTTCTCACAGGCCGGGCGGGTACCGGTAAGACCACCTTCCTGAAATACATTACCAAACACTGCGGTAAAGAATGTGCTGTGGTGGCACCTACTGGCGTTGCTGCTATTAATGCCGGCGGAGAAACGATTCACTCCTTCCTGCAATTGCCGCTGGGTCCCTTTGTGCCGGGCAGTGGTGGTGGCTTTGGCCGCAGGGCAGAGGGCACACAGGACAAGCACTCGCTCATAGCCAACCTGCGCCTGCGCGAAACCAAAATCAAATTGCTCCGGCGGCTGCAGGTACTTATCATTGATGAGGTAAGTATGGTTCGTGCCGATGTGATGGATGCCATAGATCTCGTACTGCGTCATGTCCGGCAAAACTACCTTGCCCCTTTCGGCGGCCTTCAGGTGGTTTTGATAGGCGATCCGTTTCAACTGCCACCCGTAGCGCGCGAGGAGGAGTGGGAAATTCTCCGTGAATTCTACCCCGGTCTGTACTTTTTCGATTCGCAGGTGCTGCGCCAATTCCAGCCGGTATACATAGAGCTGAAGAAGATCTACCGGCAAAAAGATCAAACCTTCATAGATATCCTCAACAGAGTGCGAAACGGAGATGTCACTTACGATGATATTGCTACGCTCAATGAACACTACGACCCGGCTCCCCTAAACCGGGAAGGTTACATCATGCTCTGCACCCACAATCACATCGCCGATGCCATCAACAAAGACGCACTCGAAGAGATCAAAGCACCGGTGCACAGTTTTGAAGGAAAGGTCACAAACGAGTTCAACCTGAAGAATGTAACAGCAGAGTCCGTCCTCCAGCTGAAAGTAGGTGCACAGGTCATGTTTATTAAAAATGACCTGCAGACACCGCGCAGGTATTACAACGGCAAAATAGGCAAGGTATCTGGGCTCGGACCCGATGGTATTTGGGTCAGTTTTTCAGATAGTACCGAGAAGATTGCCGTTGCCCAGGAAACATGGAAGAACATACGCTATACACTCAACAGGCAAACCGGCAAGATAGACGAGGAAGAAACGGGTAGCTTTACCCAATATCCCATTCGGCTCGCATGGGCAGTCACCATCCACAAAAGCCAGGGGCTCACACTGGAAAAAGCTGTCGTAGACCTCAGCAAGGCATTCGCCTCCGGGCAGGTTTATGTGGCGCTCAGTCGGTGCACTACTATCGGCGGTCTGATACTACGTACCCGCCTGCATATCGACAATGTGATCGTAGACCCAAGGGTCACTGCTTTTTCGCAAAATGAATCTGATGAAGATGAGCTGGAAGCAGTACTCATCGAAAGCGAACGAAGGGCCACTGCCACAAGGCTGCAGCAGGTGTTTTCTTTCACCGAGCTGTTAACATTTGCCCGTCAGCAGCAACCCGACCTCATGAAGCGCAAAACAGGTCCGAAGCAGGAAGGGCTGGATTTGCTCGATGAGCTGATGAAAAACCTGTCTCAGGCTCAGGGGCATGCCACTAATTTTGGTATAGAGCTCCAGCGGCTGCTCATTGCCGGCAACAACGAACAGGCTGCCAAGCGCATGCAGGCCGCAACTAAGTACTTTACTGATCAGGTCATCACGCCAGCCATCGCAAGCATCGACGCACACTTTAAGCTGCTGGAGACTTTTCCTAAAATTGCAAAGCAAACCAAAATATGGGGCGGCCTGAAAATGCAGCTGCAGCGAAAACAAAAGGAAATGAGCACGGCCGCTCTGCCGGATAGCTAATGCTCCGTAGTACCATTTATGGCCATCAGATAATCAACCACTTTATTGCTTACACTGCTGTCTATCGGCGCTCCGTATTTTTCCACCATTTTATGTACCTCTGCTTCCCATGTTGCCCTCGGAAACGCAGGTTGGGCAGTGATATACTTCAGCGAATGACAGATACCACAATAAGAGACAAATTCCGTTTTCCCGGGATGCTCGGGGAAGTTGGCTTCCTCAGGCCATATGCTGATCTCGCGCAACGGGCCGTTTTTTGTAAAGGTGTGTTTGGGTGGTTCCTTGGTTGCCGGGGCCTGTGGTTTGGGCTCGTTACAACTGTTTTCTGCAAGCATTATCAGCAAACACATTAACAAAGAGGGTACAGTTATTTTTTTCATCACACTATCGGGCAGTTACAGTTATGCGTTCAATAAAGCCACGTGCATAGCCACTTCGGTTCCATTGTTGCAGGGGTTGCGTATTTCCTTTTGCATCCGTAGCACGTACACATAGCTGATACGTACCAGGTGCCGGTGGTGTCCAGCTGTACTTCCACCGCCGCCACGCATACTTGCTGATCTCCGGATTCAGTTGAGCAGGATGCCAGGTTGCACCACTATCCGCTGAAAAGGATACCGTACTTATCGCTGTTCCGTCCGTAAACACAAGACCTTCTGCTGCTACCGGTTTGCCCGCCGCTACCGCAGCTCCCGGTGCCGGCGATACAAATACCGAATGCAATTTTATGGTCGTCAGTGGCACTGTCTCCTTTGCCAGGCTGTCTGGTTTCTCAGTCATGCCGGGGTTCGCAGCTATCCTGTATGCCTTTTCCATCCAGAAGCCTTTGTATGCCGATGTGAGCACCTCTACACCGCCCAGTGCACCTACCCAGTACGATGCATACCAGCCCGGCACCACCAGCTTCAGCGGGTATCCGTTCAGCATCGGTATGGGCTCGCCATTCATTTCGTAGGCTATCAGCACCTCTCCATCCATGGCATGGTCTATGCCCAACGATTTTATAAAATCGGGTACACCCGGCAGAGCACCCTTGTCCATTCCGCGAAAGGTAACATCTACAGCTCCTTGCTTCACACCTGCCATCGCCAGTATGTCGCGCACCCGCACACCCTTCCACCTGGCGGTACCCACAGCTCCGTTCTTCCATTGGCTGCCGGGTACTTTCGGTGCAAATGTAGACCGCGAATTGCCTGCACATACTGCCAGTGCTATGGTGCTGTCCGGTGCGAATTTTGTCTTCAGGTCGTTCATCGACAACTCCAGCGGGTGCGCCACTGCGCCTGCTACACGCAGCCTGAAGGTGTCAATATTGATCCGGGTAACAAGCTGCGAAAGATGCCACCGCACAAAAAAATACTCATTGGGCGTTATATCCTGTTTGAATACCTCCAGCGGTGTCTCCAGTTGGGGTGGCCGGTCGGTCAGCAGGCGCATAGCACCTTTTTCAGGATATTTTACAAGGTCCGTATCAGCCGCTACTGGTACTTCGGCCACCCGGTCATTACTGCCACACGAGCACAACAGCAGCAGGCATATTGCCTGAAACAGGTTTAGATATGTAGCAATTGTTCTCAATACAAGCAGGGGCGAAACAACTGATTTTTAACTGACCACTTTGATTTAAGCCTAAATGTAAACAATATTTTATGCATTTCCAGTTTCGGCGATTTTCGTATAAATTTACCCCGCATCATCGCGCAGTTCACCAAAACACAACCATTCAAAAAATGAAGTTCGCTGGTATTATCTCATTATTGGCTTTGGCAGGGTGCCTTATTATTTCATGCGGCGACAGCGGCAGCAAAACCGAAAAACAGCCTTTTGAAGCGTCAGGTACACCTGCTGCAAGTGCGCCCTCCGGCGAAGATATTTACAAGCGTGCCTGCGCCAGTTGTCACATGGCCGGTGGCGATGGCATAGCCAATGTCTATCCGCCGCTCGCCAAGTCAGACTATATCACTGATAAAGAAAAAACGATTCTGCAGGTCATTAAAGGCAGCAGCGGCGAGCTGGTCGTGAATGGCAAAACATACAACAACACTATGCCGCCACAGCAGCTCAATGATGATGAAGTAGCCGCAGTGCTCTCTTATGTTTACAGCAGTTTTGGAAATACAGGTACAGCCGTAACAGCAGCCGAGGTCGCAGCGGTACGCGCAAAATAGAACACTATACCGGCTACAGGAATTTGTCCCCCTTGTTCCGTTTTACCTCTGCTACATACTCCTTGATCTGTTGTTCGCGGTTGCGTTCGCAGATCAGCAGTACATCAGGCGTATCTACTACTATGAAGTTTTCCAGGCCCTGCAGTACTACCAGTTTTTCATTGGGTGCCTTCACCATGCATTGTGTGGCATCTATCACCATCACATTATTCCCCAGTACGGCATTGCCCAGGTAGTCCTTTGTACAGTTGTCATACGCCGACTCCCATGTACCCAGATCGCACCAGCCAAAGTAAGAGGGTATCACATACACATTGCGTGCTTTTTCCATAATACCGTAGTCTATCGATATGTTGGTGCAATGCGGATACAGCCGAACGATCGCATCATGCTCTCCCGGTGTGTTGTACACCGACGTGGCCTGTAGAAAAACCTCGTGCATCTCTGGCAGAAACTGCTCCAGCGCTTCCATTATGGTCTTTACATTCCATACAAATATCCCCGAGTTCCACAGGAAGTCGCCGCTCTTCAGAAACGTGCGCGCAAGCTCCAGTGAGGGCTTCTCTGTAAATGTCTTTACCCTGTAGGTTTTATCTATCTCCTGCTCGGCATCATACTGTATATAGCCATAGCCGGTGTCGGGTCTCGTGGGCTTTATACCCAGCGTCAGCAGTGATTTGTGTTTCGATACAAATTCCAGCGCCTCCTGCGTCGTGCGCTCAAAAGAGTGCTCATCCATGATCAGGTGGTCTGCCGGCGACATAATGATGTTGGCATCCGGATTCAGTGCCATGATCTTGTGGGCAAAATAGGCCGCACAGGGTGCAGTATTCTTACGAGATGGTTCACTGATGATGTTGTCGTCGCTGATCTCTGGTATCTGGCTCTTCAGCGTACCCATATACTGCTCATTGGTAATGAAGTATATGTTCTCCTTTGGGCATACATGCTTGAAGCGGTTATAGGTCCATTGGATCAGTGATTTGCCGGTACCAAGCAGGTCCAGAAACTGTTTCGGGTGATGGGTGCGGCTTTCGGGCCAGAACCTGCTCCCGATACCGCCTGCCATAATGGCTACATAGTTATTCTGAATGTTCATGTCGTGTCAAAAGTATAAAGTAGGCTGTCCGGGGTAATTGGTAATGCCTGAAGCTTGCTATATCCGTTTACTGAATTAAAGCGGCATAAAAATAAGGTAATTTCAAGTTAGTTGCTCATTAACCCATGTAAAGTCCAAAACCCCGTTCCTGTACTTTTAGTTTACAGGAGCGGGGTTTTGGAAATATTGGCGTCAGCACAGCGTCTGACCACATATCCTTACAAGGTCATTGTAAGGTGTCTATGTAGTTTCTCCATGTGGTACTTGAGCCGTACAGATAAGAATATTTGATCACCACTTTTTCATTATCCAGCATTTGCCCCGTTCCTTTTATCTGGCTGCCAAATACTCCTCCGTTCGAACTCTGCTGTGGGATCACAAATGTGCCGTTATCGCAATTGAGATTTGCTTTTATCGAATTATAGGAAAGAGACGAGCAGGTAATGCTCAGTATAAAAGGCCCGCCAGAAACAATAGAGGCGTTGTAAGTGCCATCTGTAGTGTCGCCATACGTGTGTGTGGTCGATGGGTAGCTGCCAATGAATTCTGAAACACAGTTTGCAGAGGTAAGTACCGTAAGGTTTACATCATATTTTTTAGTGCCCAGTGTGGCGCTCGATGCATACACATTTATTGGGTAGGTGCCAGGGGTTGCGTGCCGTGCTGTCAATGTGAATTCAGGTTTAAATGTCGGCAATCCTGCAATGGTATCAGGTGTTACCGTAACATTTGCAGGCAGGCCGCCAATGGTCACAGTTACCTTCTCCTGTTTTCCTGTTTTCCACTCCACTGGCAGGTCCCAGATCATCGATTCGTTATTCGTAAAGGTGATATCCTGAATGTTGGAAATCATATAGGCCTGCGAATCCACTACGGGGGTGCCTGCATCATCCTTGTTTTTCTTTTTGCAGGAAACCAGGTTTACCGCGCATGCAGCAATTAATACGAGGGGTAGATATTTCATAAGTATAGTTATTTGAGCGAATGTACAAAATAGATTACAAAAAAACGGCGACCATCTGGCCGCCGTTTCAAAATTATTTTTATTTGCTTGTTTATTCAGCCTCAGCCACTACTTCCTTCACTTCCGGTATCATCCGCTTCATCATACCCTCGATTCCCGTTTTCAGGGTGATCATAGACGACGGGCAGCCAGAGCAGGAACCCTGCAGCATCAGCTTCACTGTGCCATTATCAAAACCTTTAAAACTGATAGCACCACCATCCATTTCAACAGCTGGTTTCACATAGTTTTCCAGCAGTTCCTTGATGCGCACTACCACATCGGTATCGTCAGCATTGGCTATGTTGCTGTCTTTAGGTATCACCACCTGATCCTCATTGATCACTACACGCCCGTCTTCCAGATACTCCTTCAGAAACTGCCTTACAGAAGGGATCACATCATCCCAGTTGGTATCGCTGGTTTTAGACAGCGTCACAAAATTACTTGCTATGAATACACTCCGTATAAATGGGAATGCGAATAACTCCTTGGCTAGTGGCGATGGGGCAGCAGAAGACTCATCAGGGAAATCAATGCTCTTGCCTGGATACAATAGTTTGTTGGCAACAAACTTCATTGTTTCCGGGTTGGGCGTCATTTCGGTATATATACTCACTATGGTATTGCCTGTCTTAAGCATAATCTTAATATTTGCCACAAAATTACTGAAATATTGCGGTACGCTGAATTGTTTAAACTGATACAGATAGTGGCTAAGTTGATACAGATGTACCTATACCGCCATTATTCTGCATTTTCTTCTTTAAGCACCCACTTTTTTTCATTCAGATGGGTCACCGTTACTGCTATATTATAGCGTGCACTCAGGTGCATGGCCAGTTGATTGGCAGCATATACCGACCTGTGCTGGCCTCCTGTGCAACCAAACGACACACTCAGTTGGTCAAAACCACGGGTTATATAATCTTCTACGTTTATCGCCACTATCGAATATACATGGTTCATAAAGTCAGGCATGCGTGTTTCCCTTTCCAGAAACTGAACCACTAACTCCTCGTTTCCGGTCAGGTATTTATATGCGTTGTGCCTGCCGGGATTCAATATCCCCCTGCAGTCAAACACAAAGCCGCCGCCATGCGGGCTGGAGGTTTTGGGTATGCCCGATTTGTACGAGAAGCTGCAGATCTGCACTTCCAGCTTTGGTTGTTTGTCGCTCGCCACTGTTGTGTACCTGTCCTGCATCTCTCTCGACGATACTTTTTCAAGCAGCGATCGCAGTTCCGGGTAAGCTGGCGCCTGCGGATGGTTAGACAGGAAGGAGTCCAGGTTTTTCAGTGCCGGGCCTATGCTGGTTATAAAATGCGCCTTGTGTTGCAACAATCCTCTGAATCCATAAGAACCCAGTACCTGCAGCAGCCTCACCAGCACAAACTGTACATAACCCCGCCTGAAGTGGATCTCATCCATACGTGGCACATGCAGCTCTGCAAGACTGCTGATATAGCCATTAAGCAGGTCTTCCTTCCACGACTCGGGCAACTGCGCCCGCGCCTGCCACAGCAGCGACGCCAGATCGTACTGTGGCGGTCCCTGCATGCAACCCTGAAAGTCAATGAAGTAAATTTTGCCCTCATGCACCATGATATTGCGGCTCTGAAAGTCGCGATACATAAGTGTTTGGGGTTGCACACGCCCCAGGTCCTTACTCAGCAGCTCCATCTCGCTGATCAGCAGCGACCGGTCGTAGGAGATGCCCTGTAGGTCAGCGAAATAGTATTTAAAATATAGGAGATCAGACATGATCGCCTTCTCATCAAACTGTTTGGAGGCAAAGCACTGCTTATAGTCAGCCTCCCGGCCTGCTATCCACTGCACTTTAGCCAGCTGGGCCAGCGATTTATGGTACAGCTTTCTTACCGGTTCCGTATACCCCTCCTTTATTACCAGATCAAAAAGCGATGTCCTGCCCAGATCCTGCTGAAGGTACGCCCTGCGGTCTTTGTTGATCTTGTAGATCTCCGGAACATTGATCTGATGCTTACGAAACAGCTCTGTAAAGTAAAAATAGGTATTGTTCTCTGCTACATTGGTATTATAAGTACCTATGGCTACTGTCTTTCCCGAGGTGATCCGGTAGTACCGGCGGTCAGAGCCCGAAACAGCCAGTGCTTCTATGGTCTCCGGTTTTTTTTCGAAGTGTTCTTCAAATAATTTTTCGAGAATGCTGGTAACCTGTACGGTCGATTTGTTAGGAATCATGTTCGTTTCGTGGATAATCAAATAAAAATACTTTTCTCTTCACTGTCGGGAATTCCTCCCAGCTAGCTGCTTCAAACTGAGCACCTACTATACCGCAGGTAGGCATGTTGCCGGTAAAGAACTCTGGCGACAACTGGTTTACAAACTCTGTGATACCCGGATTGTGGGCTATAATAACAACCGTTTTCAGATTGTCGTTTAACTCATAGATCAGTTCCTCAAAAACAGAAGGGATACAATGATACAGTTTTTCTTCCCATTTTATCGCGCCGGGGTCATAACCCGTTGCCGCCGCTATGTGTTCGGCTGTTTCCCGGGTACGCCTCGCCGTGCTCGATATAATCACAGATGGCACTATGCCCGCTTGCTGCAGCCTTCTGCCCATTAATGGCGCATCATGCTGCCCGCGTTCGTTCAGTGGCCGCTCAAAGTCGCTCTGCAATGGGTTTGCCCAGCTCGATTTTGCATGCCTGATCATCAGCAGTGTGCGTTTCATAGTGTGTTATGCTTTCGTGTATAGCTAAACAACTGTTTGTCGACAGTTGGGATCAGATCCGTATTCCCGGTCGGCAATGACATTTGATCCGGGGAAACAAAATTAATTAAAAGCATGCAATCCCGTTTAGATTTATTCGCTTGCTCAGCCCTCTTCCCCAAACAGGTCGCGTTCCAGTATCTCCATACTGATAATGTCTATCGCTTCTATCATTTTCGGAGCTACGTTCAGCAAAAGGTCTGTCTCATTTTCTTTCAGTGCAGTCATCACCTTCCCCTTTATACCCGTAAATACCAGTGAGCGGCCCATCGAATAGCATTCCTCATGCATGGCTACCAGTTGCTCCATCGCTTCAGCGTCCATCTGGGTACAATGTTGCAGGTCCACAATAAAGTGCTGACTGCCGCTTTGCCTCATTTTTTCGAAGGTAGCCTGCAATTCACCTGTCAAATTTGCCGTAATTGTTTCCGAAACCGGCGTTATAACTGAAAATGTGTCTCTGGTATCAATTTTGAAGTCCATCTGGCAACGTATTAATGTTGCCCAAAAGTAAAAAGTCAAACTGAATAAATCATTGGCAGGCTTTTTGCCGTATATATTTTATCGGATCAAACCGGTTTACTATTAAAATACGGGTATAATAATTGGCAATACTTCTATACTTTTAAAATCGTTAACTTTAATTAATCAAAAATCGGGACAATTCATGGATTCTAATTTCTCGCCGAAAGTAAAAGAGATCATTTCATATAGTCGTGAAGAGGCATTGAGGCTCGGAAATGATTTCATAGGCACTGAGCACTTGCTCCTTGGCCTTATCAGGGAGGGCGATGGTCTTGCCCTCAAAGTACTGCAAAGTATGCAGGTCGATTTGTTTGAATTGCGCAAAGAACTCGAAATAGCCATCAAAGACAAAAACAACAAACCACTGATCAATATCAACAGTCTGCCCCTCACCAAACAGGCCGAAAAAGTGATACGGATCACTGTGCTCGAGGCTAAAGCACTCAAAAGCCCTACAGTGGAAACAGAACACTTGATGCTATCTATCCTCAAAAACAAAGAAAACGTGGCCACACAGATTCTCGGCAATCTCGATGTTGATTACGAACGCTTCAAAGGTGAGCTCAGCATTCTGCAGGGCTCCAACCCCACAAGCGATTACAACGATCCCGGTTCTGAAGAGTTCGACGACGACGACGAGCGCCGCCAGTACCAGCAGCGCAAACCTGCCGCAGGCAATACAAAATCAAAAACACCCGTACTCGACAATTTTGGTCGGGACATCACAAAGTTCGCCGAGCTCGGCAACCTCGACCCCATTGTCGGTAGGGAAGAAGAGATTGAGCGTGTATCGCAGATACTCTCCCGCCGCAAAAAGAATAACCCCATACTCATCGGCGAGCCTGGTGTGGGCAAAACTGCGATCGTAGAAGGTCTGGCATTGCGCATTGTACAGCGCAAAGTGTCACGTGTGCTGTTCGATAAGCGCGTTATTAGCTTGGATCTCGCTGCGCTGGTAGCAGGTACCAAGTACCGTGGCCAGTTCGAGGAACGCATGAAAGCCATCATGAATGAGCTCGAGAAAAACCGCGATGTCATCCTCTTTATCGACGAGATACATACTATAGTTGGCGCCGGTGGCGCCTCCGGATCACTCGATGCCTCCAACATCTTTAAGCCTGCTCTGGCACGTGGCGATCTGCAATGCATCGGTGCATCCACGCTCGATGAATACCGCATGTACATCGAAAAAGATGGTGCACTCGACCGCCGCTTTCAGAAGGTACTCGTAGAGCCGCCAAGTATAGACGAAACAATAATCATACTTAACAACATTCGCTCCAAATACGAAGACTTCCACAACGTCATCTACGACGCAGAGGCAGTCGAAGCATGTGTTCGTCTCAGTGACCGGTACATGACCGACCGATTGCTGCCAGACAAGGCAATCGATGTGATGGATGAGGCCGGAGCACGTGTACACCTCAAGAATATCAATGTTCCGCAAAATATCCTCGACCTCGAAAAGCAGATCGAAGACATAAAGCAGGAAAAAAACAAGGTGGTAAAGAGCCAGCGTTTCGAAGAAGCTGCTGCCCTCCGCGACCGCGAGAAAAGGCTGGGCGAAGAGCTCGACCGTGCCAAGGCAGAGTGGGAGGAAGAAGCCAAACACAAACGTTTCCCAATCAACGAAGAAGCCATTGCCGAAGTGATCAGCATGATGACCGGAATTCCGGTGATGCGGATGGTAGAGGCCGAAAGCGCCAAGCTACGCCGCATGGGCGACGACCTCCAGGGCGCCGTCGTTGGCCAGGACGAGGCTATCAGCAAAATCGTAAAAGCAATTCAGCGCAACCGGGTTGGTCTCAAAGACCCACGCAAGCCCATAGGATCATTTATCTTCCTCGGCCCTACTGGTGTAGGTAAAACAGAGCTCGCACGCGCACTGGCAAGATATATGTTCGACGGCGAAGATGCGCTGATCAGGGTAGATATGAGTGAGTATATGGAGAAGTTTTCGCTCTCCCGCCTCATCGGTGCGCCTCCCGGATACGTAGGGTACGAAGAGGGCGGACAGCTTACCGAAAAAGTACGTCGCAAACCTTACTCTGTAGTATTACTTGATGAGATTGAAAAAGCACACCCGGATATTTTCAACATTCTGTTGCAGGTGCTCGATGATGGTCAGCTTACCGATGGTCTGGGCCGCAAGGTCGACTTCAAAAACACCCTCATCATCATGACATCCAATATCGGGGCACGCCAGCTCAAGGATTTTGGCGCAGGCGTGGGTTTTGCTACAACAGCAAAAACATCCAATACGGAAGAAAATAACCGCGGTGTGATCGAAAAAGCACTCAAACGTACTTTCTCGCCCGAATTCCTCAACCGTATAGACGATGTTGTCATCTTCAATACCCTCGAGGAGAAGCACATAGGCATGATCATAGATATTATCATGAAAGATGTGCTCAAGCGCCTCAACACCCTCGGTTTTACCCTGGTATTATCAGATGGTGCAAAGAAGTACATTGCAGAAAAAGGCTACGACCAGCAGTTTGGTGCCCGGCCGCTGCACCGCGCTATCCAGAAGTACCTCGAGGATCCGCTGGCAGAGGAGATACTTAATCACCGCATTACCGCCGGCGACACAGTTACCGCCGACTTCAGCGAAGCTGAAACGAAGATCGTTTTCAGCATAGATCATGCCTCTGCCATCAAGCCCGAAGAAGCCGTAGACGGATAGCACAGATCACTACAAACAGTGAAAAAAACACAATATCACAGTGTGGCACACTTCCAAAAGTGTGCCACACTTATGTAAATCAATACGGTAGGTTTATTAATACCACCGTATGGCACACTTCCAAAGTGTGCCATACGTACGTAACAAAATATCAGATGCATCCCCCTGCACCGTCGCACAGTGGGAAGCAACTGCGCAAAAACTGCGCAAAAATCAAAACAATAATAATATGCAAACAATAGATAATCAACAAGTAACGCTCCAGAACACCAAAACAGAAAAATTTTCGAAAAATTGCGCAAAAACATAAATACCACTAATACAGTCTCATCGGCCATGCTTGGCATAGTAGCTCACTGCGTCACCGCGATTCACAATCGCCCAATTGCTTTTGTCTGTTGTTCACTACAGTGGACGTAAGCAGGATGCGCTATCGGGTAAACAGTATGGAATAAAAGGACTAGTATACCGTAACTGTAAAAATTATCGAAATTTCGATAAACGCATATCTCCGAAATAGTCTTAATTTTACATACAGCTTTATTGTTTCATTATGACACCTCAATACACTTACGACAATAATGGAAATCCTATTGGTGTATTCATTCCCATAAAAGACTGGAATAGTATTACGGAGAAGTATTCGGATATTGAAGACATTCCTGAATGGGAACAGAAGCATATTGACCAGCGCCTTGATTACATCAAAAAGCATCCGGATCAATTGGTGCCAATAGAAGATTTTATAGCCGAATTGGATACGGATGATGAAGTATAAACTTTACATCATACCCCCGGCAAGGGAAGAGTTCCGGTTAGCACGCGAATGGTACCGGCAGTTGAAGGTGAAAGGACTTAGCAACCGATTTGCCAAATCAGTAAGAGACACGGTATCAAAAATACAGTCAAACCCCTATGCTTTCGCCATTCGTTACAAGAACGTACGTATAGCACACACCGACACTTTCCCTTTTGCTCTGCACTTCTTTCTCGACAACAACACGATAATAATCTCCGCGATCATATTTCAGGGCCGAAATCCAACGATAGCCAGGAGTAGAGTTGAGTAATCGCTCCATAGCGCTCACGTTTGTTGCGTGTATTCCTATATCTACCCATTGTTTCTCCCTTTGTTTTGGGACTGTCAAAGCATATTATTGAACGTGCTAATCGTGTGTACTCGTTTTTATAAGCCAACACCATAACTTTGCCCGTAATGACCAATAGCCTGTTTGAGCACGTAAGTGCAGTGATAAAAGATCGCCGCTCAGTAAGCTGGGCAAAGATGAACGGCGGATTGATACCTGATGCAGTCGTGAATGATCTGCTCGGGTTGGCCCATTGGGCGCCTACCCATGCACGCACAGAGCCCTGGCAGTTTTGGGTATACAGCGGTGCCGCATTATCTGGTTTTGGCAAAACGCATGCTGATCTGTACTGGGCACATACGCCCGAAGAAAAGCGCCTTGAAGCTACATACACCAAACTGGAGCATAATGTAGACAAGGCGTCACACCTCGTTATCGCAGCCATGAAACGGGGCATAAACCCCAAAATACCGCTTATAGAGGAGGTGGCTGCAGCATCAGCAGCTATTCAGAACATCCTGCTTGGTGCCGCGTCGCTGGGTATTGCGTCTTTCTGGAGCACTGGCGGTATGACCCATTCCCCCGCACTCCGCGATCACCTTGGTCTCAGCGAGCACGATATTGTACTCGGTTTACTCTTTCTGGGGTATACTGACGAGCCTGCAAAACCGGGAGTCAGACACACTCAGGTGTCGGAAAAAGTGAAATGGCTATGATTTTTAATGTTATGAATGTATCTTTCCACTTTAAAAGTAAAGTATGAAAAAAATAGTTCTCTTCTTCCTTGCCTTGTGCGCCCTTACTGTAGCCTGTCGCAAAACAGCTAAAAAAACACCGCTGTCGTATGCTGTAGAGAATCTGCAGAACAAACCGCCTGCCGATATTTATATCCCCGATGCTGGTTCTTACACCATGTCCCTGCTCGTCAAATATCTGGGTGGATTCCACGAAGACAAGGTGACACTCACTATCAGCGGCCTGCCTGCAGATATCAAGGTAGTCGAGGATACTATTGTCAACATCCCTACTTACCGCGCTGACTTCGTTTTCAAAACCACCAATGCCAAACACGCTACCTACCCCATCACAGTTACTGCCACTGCCTTGGGTTCAGCGCCAAAAACATATACTTTCAACCTCACAGTTACATTCGCAGATTGTGCATCATCGCTGTGGGGCAATTTTAACGGTGCCAATGCATGCACCGCCCGCAACTTCACTTATGTCGCCACTGGTGTCGCTACAGGTGTTGCCAACGAGCTGAACATAACGAATTTCGGAGGTTATGGCACAACAACTACCACAAGGGTAATACTCAATTGTAACAAAGACTCACTGTACATACCGGCACAAAACATTGGCAACGGTACCAACCTGCAGGGCTCAGGTACTTTTACCGACAACACAATGACCATTTATTACAATGCATCCACTACGCCCGGCGGTTTCCCCGAGGCGTGCAATGTTACACTTACAAAACAATAATCCGGTGCACGCTGCCGGTCTGCGGTAGTGTGGCACAGCTTAATACCTAATTATGTCAAGTCCATCATTTTATGCAAGGCTGCAGCAGGAACTGCAGGAAATAGCCGATGCCGGCCTCTTCAAGAAAGAACGTATCATAGAATCGGTACAGGGTGCAGAGATCACCGTCAATGGCCGCACCGTACTTAATTTCTGTGCCAACAATTACCTCGGTCTGTCATCTCACCCCAGAGTCATTGAGGCAGCCCACCGCGCTATCGACAATCGCGGCTATGGCATGAGTTCTGTGCGCTTTATTTGCGGCACTCAGGACATTCACAAAGAGCTCGAAGAAAAGCTCGCTAAATTCCTCGGTACAGAAGATACTATTCTGTATGTGGCATGTTTCGATGCCAACGGCGGTGTGTTCGAACCATTGCTCGGCGAGCAGGATGCAATCATCTCCGACGAGCTCAATCACGCCTCCATTATAGATGGTGTGCGCCTTTGCAAGTCGCGCCGGGGCAGGTACAAACACAACGATATGGCCGATCTCGAAGCCCAGCTTCAGGCCAATATGGATGCGCGTACCCGTATCATTGTTACCGACTCCGTATTCTCTATGGATGGTACCATTGCCCAGCTCGACAAGATCTGTGATCTTGCCGACCGCTACGATGCTTTGGTCATGATCGACGAGAGCCACTCATCTGGCTTCATGGGTGCTACCGGCAGGGGGGTACACGAGTTGTGCGGCGTTATGGGTCGTATCGATATCATCACCGGTACTATGGGCAAGGCGCTCGGGGGTGCTTCTGGCGGCTTCACCAGCGGCAAAAAGGAAATTATCGACATGCTGCGCCAGCGCAGCCGCCCATACCTGTTCTCCAATTCGCTTGCTCCGTCTATCGTTGGCGCGTCCATCGCTGTGCTCGATATGCTCAGCGAAACTACCGCGCTCCGCGACAAGCTCGAGGAAAATACACTGTACTTCCGCAAACGCATGACCGATGCCGGCTTCGATATCAAACCCGGTACGCATGCCATCGCACCCATCATGCTCTACGATGCGGTCATCGCACAGAAGTTTGCCGCACGTATGCTCGAAGAAGGTATTTATGTGGTAGGCTTTTTCTATCCCGTAGTGCCCAAAGACAAGGCGCGTATCAGGGTGCAGATTTCAGCTGGTCACGACAGGCATCACCTCGACACCGCTATCGACTCTTTCATAAAGGTCGGCAGAGAGTTGGGTGTAGTAAAATAACCAATACGTCAGTGCTATAGCAGCGAAGGCATTTTCCGGTGGGAAAATGCCTTCGCTGTCTTACAAAAGTCAGGTCGTTATCCGCCAAATGAAAAGCCCAGTCCTATGATCGGACCACCGGGAGAAAGAAATCTTACCACTGCCGCTGATTCAGATGTGATCGGGTTGCCGGATATCTGTTCAAATTTTTTGCTTGTCACCGGCAGCGACCAGCCCAACTGCAGGTAGATGCGGTTTTTGTTTCTGCCCAGACGCCAGTGGCGGTACGCTGCCGCAAAAACATTCGCCTGTGGCAGGCAGTTGAGCTCCACCAGTTCCGATTTAGATTGTGCGGTCTCCACTCTCATAGAAAGCGCGTTTATTCCGGTATTGTAGGTACCCCCGAATCCCAGCGCCCACCCTTTGTGGCAGGGCTTCAGGTAAGCCTTCCCACCCAGGTAGAATTTATATCCCCACGAGCTCATTGGGCCTATACCGGCATTCACTGATATATCGTTAGACACATGGTAATCTATACCCAAACCCAGCA
The DNA here is from genome assembly GCA_903824665.1 of uncultured Bacteroidota bacterium. Classification (GTDB taxonomy): domain Bacteria; phylum Bacteroidota; class Bacteroidia; order Chitinophagales; family Chitinophagaceae; genus Nemorincola. The sequence continues at coordinate 208,937 of CAIJXT010000001.1, forward strand.
GCCCACCATTGTTATTGATCCCGGTACTCAGATCAAAGTACACCTTCGAGCAGCGCGGTTTTTTCTTTACCTCTTCCGTTTTTTCAGGCGCGTCATTCTGTGCAAATGATGTAAAGGATATTACCGCCAACGCAATATGAATTAGGTTTTTCATAAGGTATAAATATTTCACCAACAAATATATAGAAAGAATGCAGGAAAACCAATTACATATAGATTTCTACATGCCCTCCAGATCCAGCAGCATGGCCCGTGCTTTTTCGTTTTCCGGGTGTTTCTTCAGCAGGTGCTCAAGCCGTTTCTTTGCTTTATCATACTGCTTATTGCTATAGTGCCATACCGCCAGATTGATCAGGTTTTGCTCATAGTCAGGATCTGAATGGTAAGCCCTCATCAGGTGGTCATAAGCCATAGTACCCTTGCCGGTCTGCATATAGATGTAGCCAATATTGGTGTTGGCGCTCACATGCCCCGGGCTCATACTCAGCACAAACTCAAATACGGTTTGTGCCTCCGCCAGCCTGTCCAGCGCCAACAGGCAGGTTCCATACTTATTCTGAAAATCAGGTGCATATTTCCGCAGCTCGGTGGCCCGCAGGTACCACGGCAGCGCGTTTGCAGCCTGCCCCGTCTGAAAGTAGCTTTCACCTATCCTGTATGCGGTCCATGCATCGGTAATAGTACCCGGTTGCATCGCCGGTGCATACCCCGTCACCTTATCATAGGCGTTTTGCAGATAGTACGCCCGAATATAGTCCCTGTTTTGTTTCCTCGTTGCCTCCTCATTGCCTGCCCTGCCCAGATACAGCAACGCCGAGTCCAGCAGTCCTTTCGATGGTGCATAGCGCTCATAAAATTCCATGTAGCTCCGGGCTACTGTTATAGCGTCCGGTTTGTCGTTATTATAGCACTTCATCCCCAGAAAGGCAGTTATCTTGCTCACCGTTGTATCATCCACCGGCTTGCGGCGTATATAGTGGTCTGTAACAGCCACATGGGGTATATCTATACTGCCGTTGCGGGGCATATGGCACGTCACGCAGTCGTCCTTGACTGTGGCCCGTGTCGCCATTGGCTCCTTGCAGGCTGTTTGCCCTTTCTGTCCGCTGTGGCAGCCCTGGCATGCGGTCAGGTACTGCGCCCGGGGTGTGAATTTTACACTCACGTGAGGTTTGTGGCAGGTAATGCAGCTCATTTTCCCCGACTGCACATAGCAGTCGCTCTTCTTCATCCGCTCCACATGCGACGCCATGATCATCTTATCCTTAGCTCCTTCATATTCCGGCATGAACACGTTCATCACTTCCGATAGGCGCATACCCGGCCTGAAGTCATAAAACGTCTTGCCGTCATTCAATACTGAAATTCCTTGCAGGTGGCAACGCTGGCATATGTTGTTCTGCAACTCTACCGGCAGCCTCCGTGGATTCACGATCGTATAGTCCGGCCCTGCCGATGTGTCTACTGGCTTGCTGTTCTGTCGGTCATATACATGCAGGCTGCCTGGGCCATGGCAGCGCTCACAATCTATGCCGCCCTGCACTTTGTTGTACATGTTCTCGCTGTTGCTCACAAAATCAGGATAGGCATTATGACAGGTCATACATTCCAGTTGTATCATCCTCCCAAATCGGGTATTCGCCCCCTTTTCAAATCCGGGTGCCAGATCCCACTTATGCTTTTGGGTGTAAAACGTGATCGGTGCCTGATGCACGAAGCCGTTATTGTTGAACAGGTGCGAATTGGTGTGCTGCCCTGATCCTACCACATAATCAATCCGTTGCACCAGCTTGTGCACCGTATCCCGGCCCTCCAGGCGGTACTCCATAATGTAAAACACGCTGTCTGCCCAGTAGGGTTTGTAGTAGTAGTCCAGTGCCGTATCATATACCAGTGCATGTGCCGCCGAAAAATCTGCCGCCGACTTGGCCCGTGTTGCCACACCAAACGATTGCCCCATACCGGTTTGCATATAAGTCTCATAGATACCCGGATGACAGCCCCTGCACACATCCATACCCACATACTTCGCCGACGTATCATAAACATTTCGCCATGCCGAGGTGTGCACTTCGTCATCAGGCACGGTTTGCCCCTTATTGTCAGGGCTGTTGCAGAAGAACGACGGCAGCGTCACAGCCACTGATGCACACACCAATATTATCTTCCTGAGCCACCCCGCAGTCATATCACACCAAAATTAACCGATTAACCTGTAGACCCGAAAAAATTGATTCACATTGATATGGTTCGTATTTGTCGGCTGCCGGCATGCAGCACCAAACCCGTTCCTTCTCAACACCGGTTAACGCCCCAAACCGGCCAAAGTACGTCTGATACGGTGAAAATCGGGCCTTAGCCCAATAGTTAAACGCATTAGATATTGCAGTATATTATATCGGTGAAAATTTATTTTAACGAAAAAACAGGCAAAATTTGGATAGGGCTTTATTTTTTTATATTAAATCATATCTTTGCACCCCTCACAAGACACGGGATACCTGTGTTTTGTGGATTTTTTTTATTTTTTTTATCTATTTTTTCAATAAAAACCCATGCATTTAAAAGGTTTAGTGAAGTTTTTTACGGCAATGCTTATCCTCATTTCGCTGTACCAGCTTTCTTTAACATTTATTGTCCGCAATGAAGAGAAGAAAATGCGGGCGCGTGCCCAGCGCGTAGCTAAGGAAGAGGATCCTAACGCTACAGGGGCAGCCCTCGACAAGCTGACGGACAAATATTTTCAGACGATTTCTGATAGTATGCAGGGAGAGGTGATTTTCAGTGCAGGACTGAAAAAATACACCTATTCAGCAGCTAAGGCTGAGGAGCTCGGTCTGGGTCTCGACCTTCAGGGTGGTATGAACGTAACGCTTGAGGTTAGCCTCGATGAGCTCGTTCGCTCTATGTCTAATAACCCACGTGATGCAGCGTTAAACCGTGCTATTGCCGATGCCAACACAGCAAAAGCAAACAGCGAAGCCAATTTCATCACTTTGTTCGGGCAGATATTCGAAAAACAGAATGCAGGTGTGAGCCTGGCTTATCTGTTCACCAAGCCTTCTGAGAAAGATATCACGCTTACATCTACCAATGCCGAGGTGATCGCCAAACTCAATAAAGAGTCGAAAGCAGCTATCAACCGTACACACAAGGTGTTGCAGACACGTATCGATAAATTCGGTGTGACCAACCCCAATGTTAACCTCGACGAAAACAAGGGCATCATCACCGTAGAACTTGCTGGTGTGCAGAATCCTGAGCGTGTACGTTCTTACCTGCAGGCTACAGCAAAGCTCCAGTTCTTCGAAACCTACTCTAACCAGGAGATCGGGCCATTGATCGGTGCTGCCAACAAGCCACTGTACAATTACCTCTCCGGTATCAAAGAAGAAGATACTACCAAAACTTCCGACACTGCTATGGCAGCTGCCGGTGCCGATAGCGCCGCCACTGCTCCGAAAAGCGATACGGGCAGCCTCGCAAGCGTAATTTCAGGCGGCAAGACGCCTTCTGCTTCCGGTTCAGATACTTCTGCACAGCAAAAAGCAATTAAAGAGAATCCGCTCAGCGCACTCATTATGCCAAACGGTACGGTGGAAGAAGGCTATTTTGCCAGCCCTGTCGTAGGTTATGTAGCTAAGAAAGATACTGCCAAAGTCAACAAATATCTGGCTCTCGATGTTGTAAAAAACAAATTCCCTTCAAACATCCGCTTCCTGTATGGTGCTGATGGCAAAACAAAAGGACGCGACCCCAATGCAGTTCTGGCATTGTATGCGATGAAGCTCGCACCGGGTGGTGGTTCAAGGCTCGAAGGAGAGCACATCACCAATGCACGTGCCGACTACAGCCCAATGACAGGTCAGCCAAACGTGACCATGGAAATGGACATGACCGGCGCACGTATCTGGAAAGACATGACTGCACGCAGCGTAGGCAAGTATGTAGCCGTTGTGCTCGATGACAAGGTTTATTCCTGCCCACGTGTTGAAAACGAGATCGCTTCAGGAAACACCGAAATATCAGGTTCTTTCTCTGCTGAAGAAGCTACCGACCTTTCTAACATCCTGAAGTCGGGTAAACTCCCCGCACCGGCACACATCGTACAGGAGCAGGTAGTAGGTCCAACTTTGGGTGCTGAGTCTATCAAGGCTGGTTTCACCGCTATCGTACTTTCGTTCCTCGCTATCTTCGTCCTCATGCTGGTTTATTACAGCACCAGCGGTTGGGTAGCCAACATTTCACTTACCCTCAACCTGCTCTTTACAGTAGGTGTTCTGTCTGCCTTGCATGCCACGCTTACACTGCCGGGTATAGCCGGTCTGGTACTGGGTATCGGTATGGCGGTAGATGCGCACGTACTTATCTTTGAGCGTATCAAGGAGGAGCTCGCCCTCGGCAAAGATCACCAGCAGGCAATTATTGATGGTTATCGACGTTCCAACGCACCGGTACTCGATGGTCACATTGCCCAGCTTATCACTGCCGCTATCCTGTTCTACTTCGGTCTTGGTCCTGTACTTGGTTTCGCTACTACGCAGTTGCTTAGTATCACCATCTCTTTGTTCTGCGGTATCCTCGTATCTCGCCTTATCAAGGAGATCTATACAAAGAACGGTCGCCACTTCAAATATTTCACTCCGGTGTCTAAGGCGGTTTTCCGCAAGGCTCATTTCGACTTCATGCGTGTACGCAAAACAGCATATATCATCTCCGCGGTGGTGTTGCTGGGTGGTGTAGCCGCCATCTTCAATGGTTTCGATTATGGCGTTGAGTTTGCCGGTGGTCGCAGCTACACAGTTAAGTTCGACAAGAAAATCGAAGTAGCCAGTGTGCGCGAAAAAATGAACAAGTACTTTGGTGAATTCCCGATCGTAAAAACCATCGGTACTAATAACAACATCAATATCACTACAGCTTACCTTATCCGCCAGCCCGGAGACGTAGAAAGCAAGGTTCAGGGAAAATTGTATGAAGGTCTTACCAAGGAAGGTTTCATACCATCTACGGTTACCCTGCAGGAGTTTACTTCCAATTACATTCAAAGCTCTCAGACCGTTCTCCCTACCATCTCCGATGACCTGATCAAGGGTGCATTGTGGGCTACGATCATCTCCCTGTTGTGTATCTCTATATACATCCTGGCGCGTTTCCGCAAATGGCAGTATTCACTCGGTACTTTCTTCTCGCTGATCTTCAACATCAGTGCTACCATAGCACTCTTCTCGTTCCTACGTGGCCGCGTGCCTTTCGCACTCGAGATCGATCAGCACTTTATCGCTGCGGTGCTTACCGTTGTCGGCTTCTCTATGAACGATACGATCATTGTATTCGACCGTATTCGTGAGTACTTCCGCAAGTCGCCAAATGAAGACAAGAAGAGCGTTGTTAATCGTGCCATCAATGATACCCTGCCACGTACCATCATGACATCACTTACCGTATTCCTGGTGGTGCTCATACTTTTCATCGTTGGCGGAGAGGTTACACGCGGTTTCGCATTCGCGATGCTTATCGGTGTCATCACTGGTACATTCTCTTCTATCTTCGTAGCGTCAGCAATACTGGTAGATGCCGACAAGAGCGGTAGCCTCAGCCAGGAAGTAGATAACGAGGCACGTGTAGAAGAGTTGAAGAAACTCGCATAATCTTATTACAATCACATTAAAAAATCCCGTTCCTCACTTCAGGAACGGGATTTTGCTTTTAATACGACTTATACTGACGTTAGGAATAGTATGCACGTTGTAAACAGTCTTGTTTAGCTAAAAAACTGCTGTGGCAAAGAAATTCCCATTAGACTTTTACCCCAGCACCTTCTCAAAGCACACACTACTCTCTACCCCGGCATACTGCCCGTAGTTGGGTATTACCGTATATTGGTTCTTCTGGTACAGTCTTATTGCCTCCGGCTGTTTCACACCGGTTTCCAGTATGCATGCCATGGTGTTCATTTCCCGCGCCCATAGTTCCAGCTCCGCAAGCACCAGCGAGGCTATGCCCTGCCCGCGTCGTTCGGGCGGCACATACATCCGCTTTATCTCCATAGTGCCCGCAGTATACTCTTTTATGGCGCCACATCCCACCGGCTCATTGCCTGCATAGGCTACTACTACATGCTTTATATGGTCTGACTTATTGTATTGGGCAAAGAACGCATGTTCGTCTCCGTCCCTTATCGCAAGATCCAGGTCTAGTGCTGCCACCATTGTCCTGAAGTCCTCATTCGCAGCGTCTGTGCGGGTGATCTGTATCATGTAGTCTGTTATAGTTGTTTATAGCGCTCACGCTCCGGTGCCGCAAAACTACAAACTAACAGGGAAAATGTTTGAAAGGTGTTGCACAATAGAAGTCTGCGCAATTTGATAACCACCTTTTTACTACATTTGGTTATCGGCTCTTTGCCGGTCAACAGCCAAATTGAAACTTATGAAAAAGTTCATCTTTACTGCTGCAATTCTTGCAGGTTCATTTTCCACATTCAGTTCTGTCTTCATCACCTACGACAATCGCGATTCCAAAGGCCACATCATGAAGGTGCGGATCGATGGGGCTTACAAAGATGTTCGGTTCGAGATAGGTGCATCTGGCCATGTGACCATTCAGGGCGGCAACCGTGCGTGTTTCATTCTTACCAGTTGCGGCGAGGTAGAGGTAAATGAGGGCGATAAGATCGTCATCTCCGAAGGTTGTATTAAAGTATACAAGTAGTAGTTTTTATGCTCCCGTACTGTCCGCAACCTTTGCACCATGCGGCAACGTTAACGTTGCAAATCTGCCGTCGACATAGCGGTATACATCCTTTTTGAGCCGGTCGGAGTTTTAAAAAACGCCCTCCCTTCAAATTGCAGTACCTTTGCGCCAATGCAGATCCAGAAATACCCGGTAGAGAAGATACTCCAAAACCTGAATATCAGGGAACTTAATGCTATGCAGCATGCAGCAATTGCTGCTGCATCCGGTACCAACGACATGGTGCTGCTTTCCGCTACAGGGTCCGGAAAGACACTGGCTTTCCTGCTGCCGGTGTTGCAAATGTTGAGTGAAGAGGAGAAAAACACCCAGGCACTCATCATAGTGCCATCGCGCGAGCTGGCACAGCAGATAGAAGAAGTTTTCAAAGCTATGGGCACAGGGTTGAAGATAACCGCCTGTTATGGCGGTCACCTGCGCGAAACCGAAGAAAACAACCTCAGGCAGCCGCCTGCCGTGATAGTAGGTACACCCGGCAGGCTGGCAGACCATATCCGGCGCAACAACATCACTGTCGATTCCATCACAACCGTTGTTCTCGACGAGTACGACAAAACATTGGAACTGGGCTTCGTTGATGAGATGTCTTTTATCATCGGGTCTTTACCCGCTGTTAGTCGTCGTATACTTACTTCTGCCACAGAGGCGGTAGAGCTGATGGATTTTCTGGGTCTTCACGAGCCGGTCACTATCGACTTTCTGCCTGAGCACGGTACAGCAGAAGAAAAGCTTACGATACAAACCATACTTTCGCCGGAGAAAGACAAATCCGATACGCTCTTCAGCCTGCTGTGTTACCTCGGCAACCGGCCTACCATCATTTTCTGCAACCACCGTGAGTCTGTAGAGCGCACCAGTGCCATACTCTCCGACAAAGGCATTATCAACACTTTTTACCATGGTGGTATGGAGCAGCAGCAGCGCGACAGCGCCCTCTCCCGGTTCAGAAATGGAACAGTGAATTTTCTCGTCACTACAGATCTCGCAGCACGTGGCCTGGATATACCCCACATCAGGTATATTATTCACTACCACTTGCCGCTCACTCCCGATAGTTTTACACACCGCAACGGTCGTACAGCCCGTATGGATGCCACAGGTACAGCCATTCTCATACACTCTGCCGACGAAACCCTGCCCGATTACATTGATACGGAGCATACCACAGAAATACAACTGCCCGACGATCTCAAACTGCCCGATCCGCCACAGTGGACTACACTATTCATTGCTGCCGGTAAAAAGGACAAAGTGAATAAGATTGATATTGTAGGCTTCCTTTCGCACAAGGGTGAGCTTAAAAAAGAGGATATCGGACTCATAGAGGTCAAGGATTTCTTCTCTTTTGTGGCTATCCGCAAATCAAAGGCATCCGCTACATTGCAACTTATTAAACAGGAGAAGATCAAGAACAAAAAAGTGATGATTGCTGTGGCGCGGTAGTTTGGTAGTATTGTGCCCCGCCAATTGTACTGTATCTTCGCGACCACAATAGTGCCCTCCAAATGCCGCAGAAACCTATTTCCGCCACACTGCTTACAGCCGGTGTTATCTTCAGCATGTTCCTCTGGGGGCTCAGCTGGCCGTCGGGCAAGGCATTGTCTGAGTACTGCACAGCCATCAATTTTTCGGTGTACCGGTATGTACTTGTCATTGCAGCTATGCTGGTGCTGCTCTTGTCACTCGGTATCAGCCTCAGGGTGCAGCGGGCGGGTATCCGCTCTGTTCTTATATCAGGTGTGTTGCTGGCAGGTTACAGCTACTTCTATTTCAGAGGCATCAAGGCAGGCTCCGCTGGTGCCGGTGGCGTGTTGGTCACCATCATGAATCCGCTTATGGCTTACACCATAGGCATCTTCCTCAACAGGCGCTGGCCCACCCGCAACGAAACGATAGGACTTATATTGGGTGTCATTGCCGGTGGTATACTGCTGCAGTTATGGCACAATGCCAATGCACTCTTTGATACCGGCAATCTGTTCTTCCTTCTTTCTGCGCTCACCTGGGCGGTCATGAGCAAGTTCACCTCGCGGGGGGCTATGTATGGTTCTTCACTGGGGTTCAGTTTGTGGCAGTATGTGGTCACATTGGCCTGTCTGGCTCCCTTTATGGATGTGCCGGAGCTGAAAGCGGCATTTGCCATCACCGACTCCGTTTTCTGGCTCAATCTCTTTTTCAGCTCGGTGATAGTTACTGCCGGTGCCACCACCATGTATTTTTATACTACCACGCGCCTCGGTGCAGAGAAGGCCAGCAGCTTTATCTTTCTGGTACCGCTGGCGGCATCATTATCCTCATGGTTGTTCCTTGGCGAGCGCATACTGCCGCACACCGCAATAGGTGGTGTGCTGGGCATTGCGGCCGTATACATCATGAATAAAAAGGCGGTGAAGTAATGTTTGCGGCGCTTTATCGCCGGCAACAGTGTGATGTACTTTGCGTTATTTGTCTCTTTTCACCACCGTACCCAGCAGTGTCAGCCGCACACTTTCAGCCTGTGCGTCGTTGAAATTGAGCAGGCGGGTTTGTTTCAGCCGTGCCAGGCAGGGCATCAGTGTTTCGCGGGTAATGCTCAGCTCGCTGGCCAGCTCATAGGTATTCACAAGTGGCCGCGGCTGCAGTGTGCGCGTACTTATTTCCTTGATCTTTCTGAATACTTCATTATCTGTTGACATCGTTATTTCTTTAGGCATTGCTCAGCACGCTGCCACACCGTGTGGCAACCAGGTATACCAACATTCGTCTCTCCCAATTGATCAGATCGTGCCGCGGCTCAGCTTGTTCAGCAGCGTTACGTAGGCAGCTTTGGCTCCATCAGGCAGCTCAGATATGATCTGGGGTTCTATAGTTGGAAAAGACTTCATATCTCTCCACTCTATTTTTCCGCCCCATTTTTTCTGTAATTCAGCTGGTGTTTGTCTCATGATCCTGTGAAAGGACGCGTTGAATTTGTTCTGCAGGTCAGGAGTAATCGTCATAATTGTATTTTATCTGGCTGAAAAATGAAGGAAGGGGGAATTCATTGAAGGTAATTCTTATTTCTCACATTGCCCCATAATTTCCGAAGGCGGCCAAAATCGCAGTTTTAATTTAATGGTTTGGTCACATTACTTGGTTTTACGCATTGCGCCGGTTCTCTTTTCGCCGATTTGGATGGCGATTTAAGAATACAACAGTGCAGCAAGCTCACGGGTCATCCTTTTACACATAAAGCTGCATGCCCTTTTTTCCTCCAAACCCTTGTCCACAGCGCAAACCAAATTTTATGATATACACATAGCTGCTTATCATGTACGGTTTATTGCACTGCCATAAAAATGTATTTTGCTGTAGCCGTATGTTCAGCCGAACTTAGTGTTGCAAACCACCGTCCATGCCATATCCGTGTACACCCATTTCGGGATTACGCAATTGCGCACAGGCAAAAAGTGCGCAATTTTTGCGCAAAAACTAATAGCACAAAAACACCATAAACCATTGAATACCAATACAATCATGCAAAAAGCACCCTCTTATGGAAAATCATCCCAGAATTGCGCAATTTCACTCCGGGCACCTGCACCGAAGTGGCGTAGAAGGTAACCTCAGTATCAGGAATGGCAGTGACAGTTTTCCTGGCAATGTTGGCTGCCCACCACCTCGCCTGCTCCATATTTCAGAAAATTTGTGTAGCTTGACAAACAATCCTGGCAGTAGAGAATGAACAACCCGCTGAAAAAAATATATTACTTTTTGCCTGTTCAGCTACTGCTGCTTCACTTTCGCAGGTACCAGCTCTTGCTTGCGTTCTGGTTTATGCTGGTTTTCATTCTTACCGGCAACTTCGCTGCCAACTTCGGTGCCTCTTCATTGTTTCTGGCTCCAGAGTACATCGGCAAGATCAGTTATGTAAGCATGTTTTTGCTGGGCAGTGCCTTTTGTGTGTTTATGATGATGTGGCATATCACCACCTTCATCATTCACTCCAAACGAATACCTTATATGGGTGCCACAAGACATGCATTTCTGGTGTATTGTTTCAACAACTCTATCATTCCTGGTGCATTCCTGATATTCTACTCCGTTATGGCGGTCCGTTACCAGCTTATCGACGAGCATGCGCCGCTCAGCAACATTCTATCGTTGCAGTTGGGTTTTTATCTGGGTTTCCTCACCATAGTGCTGGTGTCGTTTGCCTACTTTTTCAGGGTCAGCCGCGATTTCTTCAAAAACAATTTCGAGAAGCTGGCAGCACCTGTAAAGAATTTTGCTAGAAAGCGTCCGCGCGATGCGTTTGAATATGAACCCGATGTTATTCCTTCACGTACATTTATCTCTGCCCGGTTCGTTATAGAGCATCACGAGGTCATGAGCCGCATGCAGCCGCGCGTCATGCGTACCGTCTTGCAGCGCCACCACCGCAATGTCGTATTTGCAACTTTCATTGCATACGTCATCCTGCTCGTGATGGGTATATTCATCGAAAACCCGGTAATGCGTGTACCCGCTGGTGCTGGCTTTCTCCTGCTGTTCTCTATCATGATGGGGCTTGCAGGCGCGTTCAAGTATTTTATGCGCAGCTGGGAAACCTTGGGTTGGGCAGGTTTTATCCTGCTACTCTCTGTTTTAGTAAAGTACAACGCATTCGACCTCCGCAGCATAGCCTATGGTATGGACTACCACAAGTCCCTGGAGCAGCATTACCACTACAGTGTATTGCGTAGCCTGTTTACCACAGTGCGGTACAACTCCGATAAGAAAAGGGAGGCAGGCAGGTTGGATAAATGGAAAAACAGGGTAGCCAAAGACACTGCAAAACCACCCCTGGTGGTGATCACGGTTAGCGGCGGTGGCTCACGATCTGCCTACTGGACTTTCAGGGTGTTGCAGTATGCCGATAGTTTGTCGGGCGGAAAGCTGTTCAACAATACGGTGCTGCTCACCGGTGCGTCGGGGGGTATGATCGGTGCCGCATATTGGCGAAACCTGCATGCTGCGTACAATCGCGGGCTGCTCAAGGAACGCTACTCCCCAGCCTATCAGGACAACATTGGTAAAGACCTGCTGAACTCGATCGTGTTCTCCTTTGCCAGTGTCGACATGATTTCCCCCTTCAACAAGATCACCTTTGCAGGGCACAGGTATACCACAGACCGTGGCTATGCGCTGGAGCTGGAGCTGGCACGCAATACCGAGGGCATACTCAACAAGCCGATAGGCTACTTTGAAGAGCGCGAAGCTAAAGGCGAGATACCACAACTGATCATCAACAGCACAATAGTAAATGACGGACGCAAGCTGATGATCTGCAACCAGCCCATAGCCTTCCTTACACAGCCAGAGTATTCGCTCAAAATGCCCAGTCCACCCATCGATGCTGTCGACTTCAGGGCCTTCTTTCCCGAGCAGAATACCGGTGAGCTGAATCTCACATCTGCATTGCGAATGAATGCCACATTTCCTTATATCCTGCCAGTAGTAAAGCTGCCCTCTCAACCCAAGATGAATATTATGGATGCCGGCCTGCGCGACAACTTCGGCATACAGGTAGCAAGCCGTTATCTGCATGTGATGCGTGCATGGCTCAAGGAGAATGCAGGCCAGGTCATATTTCTGGAAATACGCGACACCCGCGAAAACGATGTAAGCGGCAATGTAGACCAGACATCGCTCGGTGCTATGCTTATGGACCCTTTGTTTGTAATACAAAACAAATGGGAGGCGTTTCAGTCTTATGGCTACAACTATGTAAAAGACTTTGCTCCGGCTTATGTTGATGGCAGGCTCTCTTTTATTACGATGCAATACATACCCAAGGAGTTCAAGAAAACCGCAGCACTCAATTTTCACCTTACTCAGAAGGAGAAAGAAGACCTGTACGAATCAATAGACCAACCTTACAATCAGGCAGAAGTGCAGCGGCTGATCAAATTGCTGAAGTGAACCTGAAACGCACCCGAAACGCAGCATCGAAAAAGTTGTGCAGAAACGCGTAAACAGATTTCGCCTGTAAACATGTTATAAATCAGGCACATAGGCAGCTCTGGCAGGCAAAAAAGCGTAGGAAATGGAGCTTCAGGTACATTATTAGTATTATAAGAATGGTAACGCAGAAAAAATTCTACTTTTTTTACAATATTTACATATCTTTGCCGCCTGAAAAAAGTGTAGTTTATTTAAAACTTTGATGCAAATGTCTCATTTTACAGCTGAAAAAAAAGCGAATATTTTCAAAACTTACGGTGGTAGCTCTACAGATACAGGCTCTATCGAAGCGCAGATTGCAATGCTCACAGAGCGTATACAGCACATATCTGCTCACCTTAAAGAGAACAAAAAAGACTTCTCAAGCAATCGCGGACTGATGTCGATGGTAGGACGCCGCAAACGTTTGCTGCAATACCTCAGCCATAAGAACCTCCAGTCTTATCGTTCGCTGATAGAAAAACTTGGCTTACGTAAATAAGCAAAGTAACACAAGCCATTCCCAACTGTTACCGGTTGGGAATTGTTTTTTTATGACTAAACAAAATCAGCATGACTGCATATCCCGGCAATACCGGTTTTGCCCTGCCCTGAATTTTGAAAATGAATTAACTATTTTAATACTTCATGTATGATTCCAAATCCCATATCCGTATCGCTTAAATTAGCCGACGGACGTGAAATATCCATCGAAACGGGCAGAATGGCCCGCCAGGCCGATGGCGCCGTAGTAGTGCGTCAGGGCAATTGTATGGTTCTGGCTACAGTTGTAGCCTCAAAAGAACCCAAGCCGGGACAGTCTTTCTTTCCACTAACTGTTGACTACCAGGAAAAATTTGCCTCAGCAGGCCGTATCCCCGGTTCTTTCTTCAAGCGTGAGGCAAGACTGAATGATTACGAAATACTCACATCGCGCCTCATAGACCGTGCGCTCCGTCCATTGTTCCCCGACGATTATCTGTGCGAGGTGCAGGTGCTTGTGTCTCTTATATCATCTGATACAGAAATCATGCCCGACGCATTGGCGTGTCTGGCAGCATCAGCTGCTCTGGCAGTATCAGACGTGCCTATTCAGGAAGTAATATCCGAAGTGCGCATTGGCCGCATCAATGGAGAATATATAGTAAACCCTACCCGCACCCAACTGCTCGACGCAGACATCAACATCATAGTTGCTGCTACAGACAAGAACATCATGATGGTGGAAGGTGAAGGTAAGGAGTGCGAAGAAGAAGGACTCATCACAGCTATCGAAGTTGCACACGAAGCCATCAGGGCTCAGGTGAGACTACAGCTTGAGCTGCGTGACAAAGTTGGCGTTACCGGCAAGCGTGATTACACAAAGCCATACACCAACCCCGAACTGGAAGCTAAAATTGCAGCTTTCGGTACCGAAAAAATCTATGCCGTTGCTAAAGCCGCACTGGGCAAGCACGAGCGCAGCGATGCCTTCAAAAAAATAAAGGAAGAATACAAAGCCCAGGTTGCAGAAGGTGAATTGCCTGCTGAAGATGCTGCGCTGATAGGTATGTACTTCCACGATCTCGAAAAGAAAGTAATTCGCGAGATGATGCTCAACGAGCGTGTGCGCCTTGATGGTCGCAGCCTCGATCAGGTGCGTCCGCTGACTATGGAGACTGATCTGCTCCCTTCACCACACGGTTCTGCACTGTTCACTCGTGGCGAAACACAGTCGCTTACCACAGTAACACTGGGTACAACAGACGATGAGCTGCTGCTGGAAACCGCACAGACATCTGACTACCTCAAATTCATACTGCACTATAACTTCCCGCCATTCTCTACCGGCGAGGTGAAAATGATGCGCGGACAAAGCCGCCGCGAAGTAGGCCATGGCAATCTGGCTATGCGCTCGCTGAAGCAAATGCTCCCATCAGACTATCCGTACACCGTACGTGTGGTTTCCGACATTCTTGAGTCAAACGGTTCTTCATCAATGGCTACAGTGTGCGCAGGCTCACTGGCACTGATGGATGCTGGTGTGCCTTTCCCAAAACACGTAAGTGGTGTGGCAATGGGACTCATATCTGGTGAAAATGGCAAATTTGCAGTGCTTACCGATATCCTTGGCGATGAAGATCACCTGGGCGATATGGACTTCAAGGTTACCGGTACACGCGATGGTATCTGCGGTATCCAGATGGATATCAAAGTAGATGGCCTGAGCATGGAAATAATGATGCAGGCGCTGGAGCAGGCAAAACGTGGCCGTTTGCATATCCTCGATGGTATGTATGGTTGCATAGATACAGCCCGCGAAGACCTGAAACCACAGGCTCCACGTATCATCCAGATGAACATCGACCGTGAGTTTATCGGTGCGGTGATCGGACCGGGTGGCAAAATAATACAGGAAATACAGCGCGAAACAGGTGCTAAGATCAATATCGAAGAGGTAGGCCAGGAAGGTATCATCAAGATATTTTCTGCCAACAAAGAAAGTATTGATAAAGCTACAACATGGATTCGCAGCATAGTAGCAATACCGGAGATCGGTGCAACTTATGAAGGTGTCGTGAAGAGCATTATGCCTTTCGGCGCATTCGTAGAGTTCATGCCCGGCAAACAAGGCTTGCTGCACATCTCAGAGGTAAGCTGGAAGCGTCTGGATACTCTGGATGGTGTATTGAAAGAAGGCGATAAGGTGAAAATTCAGCTCACTGGCACCGACCCTAAAACAGGTAAGCTGCGTCTTAGCCGCAAGGTACTGATGCCAAAGCCTGAGGGTTATGTAGAGCAACCCCCACGTGAACGCCGCGAAGGTGGTGATGACCGCCGCAGTG
The DNA here is from genome assembly GCA_903824665.1 of uncultured Bacteroidota bacterium. GTDB lineage: Bacteria > Bacteroidota > Bacteroidia > Chitinophagales > Chitinophagaceae > Nemorincola. Next base: position 224,461 of record CAIJXT010000001.1, read on the forward strand.
GTGGCGACCGCGACCGTAAGGGTGGTGGCGACCGCAGAGACGGTGGCCGCCCCGGTGGCAACCGCGATCGTGGTGACCGCCCGCAGCGCGAGCATCAGGAGCCTAAAATAGAAGTTACAGAACAGCGCAACGAGCCTCCTGCAGGCGACGACAGCGATCTGGCACTTTAATCCGATTTTTCTGAACCTTTATACCGCTACCCGCCCCTCAGGGCGGGTAGCTTGTTTCAGCCCGCAACCGATTCGGTGTTTGTTATACAAAACCACACTTTCTAGCCGAATTTAATCCGACCTTTGCCAAAAATTGCTGTATGCCTGCAAGGTTTTACGAACAGGATGTTAAGTCCGGATTGAAGCAGAAACGCCAACTCTCTGTGTTTATCGACAGTGTGGTTGCCACATACCGGTCAGAAGTAAAAACTGCTTCGATCACTTACATTTTCTGTACAGATGAGCACCTCCTGGGCATCAATCAGCAGTTTCTGCAACACGATACGCTCACCGACATCATTACCTTTGACCTGAGCGAGTCAGACAATCAGCTCACAGGAGAGATATACATCAGTACTGAACGGGTTAAGGAAAATGCAGCCAGGTTCGGTGTGCCGTATCCCGAAGAGTTGCACCGGGTTATCTTTCACGGAGTGCTGCATTTGTGCGGATTCAAAGACAAAAAAGCAGCCGACATAAAACTGATGCGGCAGAAAGAGTACGAATGCCTGGAGGCTTATAGTAAACAGCGTTATTAGTACCAATGGCAATATCAATCAAAAAAACGCTAGCGCGTGTGTATTACAGGATATTCTTCACTTCACTGTTTTGGATGCTTTTGTCCTGCGTATATAGTTCCGCTCAAACAGAAAAGAAAATACGTGTTATCGGAGATTTTGATTACGAAAAAACCGACTATTTATTTGTTGGAGAGCTTCATTATTTAAGAGACAGAGATTCGCTGCTCAGTTCCGTAACAGAGTTCGCATACGAAAAATGTAATATGAGAAATGTTGTATTGGAAATTGGCCACTCAGCGGCTCAAATCATCAATGATTACATCCAAAAAAATGACTCTTCTATTTTTTTCTACAACTTCAAGCCGACTCAACTACAGGTGTTCGAAAAATGGAGGTCGATAAACAGGACCTTGGCCCCTGAAAACCAGATCCGCGTTTACGGAATCGACTTTGAACGAATGGCGTTCGTCAAGGTCCTGAAGAATATTTTTAAGAAACATGATGATGCCCGGAGTACGTCATTATTTAAGTACGTAAATAGTATACCTGATTCTGTTTGTAGCTATTCATCCTTAGAAAGGCGGCACACAAAAGTTAGAAAGCGAACCTACTCTAAAGCAAGACACTTCTTCGCTGATGATAAGGATCGGCTTAAAGAATTACTAAAAGAGGACTACGAGATTGTACGGAGCATTCTTGAAAACCCCTGCACAGAACGAAAATTTGCACGACGGGATAAATTTATGGCAATGAACCTGGCAAAACAGATAGGGACACAAAGGTTCATCTGTGAATTAGGCGAGCATCATACCGAAATCACCAGAAAACGATCTGTCTTTAGCCGGTTTATTCGTCAGGATAGCGCACTTGAACATAAGACCGCGCTGGCTACTGTTATATGCAGGACCAGCTATCATCCGGGTTATATTGTGAAAAACAATGCGGTACTTTCATTGGCATACAATGATTATTATTCAACCGCTCACTTTTCTTTAATAAATGAAAAACACTTTGGTGGTTTAATAGAGAACAACAACTATAACGTTTCGAACTATTTTATATTTTTCAATTATAAAATTGACTGACCTTCGCAACGCAAAAGACTGTGGGTATTACCTTGTAAAGAACAAAAACAAATGAACATAGAAACACTCTACGAAGACGACGACCTGCTGATTGTGAACAAACCTGCTGGGCTGCTGGTAGTACCAGACCGTTTCAACGCATTGCTGCCCAGCCTCAACCGCACTTTGGAGCAAAAAATGGGTGGTAAGATATGGGTGGTACACAGGCTCGATCGCGACACCAGTGGCGTGATCTGCTTTGCCAAAAATGAAACCGCGCACCGCTATCTGTCCATTCTGTTTCAGGAGCGCGATGTAAACAAGTTTTATGCGGGTCTTGTAAACGGTATAGTGGTGCCCGACCAGGGCAGGATAGAAGGGTACATCACAGAGCATCCTGCAGGCAATGGCCGTATGATGGTAGCAAAGAAGGGCAAGCTGGCTGTGACCGACTATAAAGTGGCAGAGCAGTGGCCACTATATGCGTTGATGCAGTTTCAGATACATACCGGCCGCACCCACCAGATCAGGGTGCATATGCGGTCCATAGGGCATCCCTTGGTTTGCGACGAGGTGTATGGTGACGGGAAGCCATTTCTCTTATCCGCAATCAAGCGCAAGTACCGGATGTCGGAAAAAGATGAGGAAGAAAAGCCTCTGCTGAGCAGGCTCGCACTGCATGCATATCGCCTCGAGTTTCAGAAAGAAGATGGCACACTGATTGAGGCAGAGGCCCCGCTACCACGTGATATGGCTGCATGCGTTAAGCAATTGACCAAGTGGTGCCCACCTGAAAAAACGCTCTGATCATATGCGCATCTTACTTTTGCTGCCGTTTTACACCCTAGGGCAACCCGTGGGTGATGGGGCAGAGATGCTAAAGAAAATGTATCACCGCTGGCAATAGCAGTGGCACAACACACTCAACCATTATGCCGAGTTTTACCGCAATGAACGCCAACCGTAAACTGAATCCGGATATTTTTCTCCCGCTACGACCTGGGTTTGGCATCGGTTGCAGTAAAGGCAAGTTGCCAGTATGTCGCCATGTTAAAAAATGACCAAAGATTTAACTTGCAGCCTGCCTTATAAAACTTGTGCGCTTTTGTTTTCATTACCTTTGCCGCATGCGGCGCATTGCTTCCATACTTTTACGTTCGTTTTTGCAGGGTCTCATTCTGTTGAGTCCATTGGCACTTACCGGTTACCTACTCTATTACATTTTTAATAGTATAGACAGCCTTGTTCCTTCGCTGCCGCGGGGCATCGGGTTTTTGCTCATTATTGGAACTGTAACGGTTATCGGGTATCTGGGTACGCGTTTCTTTGTTGGTAAGTGGCTTTTCGATTCGTTTTCCTACCTGATGACCCATACCCCGGGCGTAAAGTATATCTACTCTTCCATTCGTGATGTGATCAGCTCTTTTGTGGGCGATAAAAAGCGATTCAACAAGCCAGTATGGGTATGTGTAAATCAGGGGCCGGAAGTATGGCGTATTGGGTTTCTGACCCAGGACGATATGGGCAATATGGGCCTGCCGGGAAAAGTTGCAGTCTACTTGCCACATTCCTATGCTATTTCGGGTTGGGTTATTTTGGTAGATAAATCGCTGGTGAAACCGGTAGACTCGATGACGGCAGGTGAAGCAATGAAATTTGCAGTAAGCGGTGGGATCACAACTGTAGAAGAATCCGAACATAACAACAATGGAAAGGAAAATCAACTTTAATCCCGGTCCTGCGGCATTGCCGGATGAGGTAAAAGAAGAATTTGCCCTCGCCGTCCGTGCGTATAAAAACACCGGACTTTCCATACTTGAATTGCCACACCGGAGTACAGCGTTTACCGACATAATTGAAGAGTCAAAAACACTGGTTCGTGAATTGTGCGCGTTGAATGACGATTATGAAATAGTATGGCTGCAGGGCGGTGGCCGATTGCAATTTTGTATGGTGCCCATGAATTTTCTACCCGACGGAAGTACAGCTGCCTATATTGATACAGGGCATTGGGCACACGAAGCCGCAGAATATGCAGCATATTATGGTAAATGTACAATAGCGGCCACTTCAGCTTCTGTGCAGTATAGCAAGCTGCCCCAATGGCCGATGACCTTACCTGACAATACAGCCTACCTGCATATTACTACCAATAACACGATCTATGGTACCCAATGGCACAACCTGCCGGAAGTAAACACACATCTTATCGCAGATATGAGCAGCGATATATTGAGTGGAAAACGGGACTGTACGCAGTATGCTATGTTTTATGCCGCAGCACAGAAAAATCTGGGTATAGCGGGCGTGGCCCTGGCAGTGATCAGGAAAGACTTGTTGGAAAAAACGGCCCGACAGGTGCCGCCGATGCTCAGCTATCAGCATCAGGTAAAACAGAACTCAGTAGTAAATACCGCCAATGTTGCAGGCGTGTACGCCGCACTGCTGATGCTGCGCTGGACGAAGCAAAAAGGACTGGACAATATAGCCGCTGAAAACAACCTGAAAGCAAAAGCCCTCTATGCTGCAATTGATAAAAGCAAAGTATTTAATGCCAGAGTAACAGAAGCAACTCATCGCAGCCTGATGAATGTTTGCTTTACAGCTGAATCGCCGGAGGCAGAAGATGCGTTTATGCAATTATGTGCCCGGCAAAGTATAGTAGGAATTGAAGGACACCGCGTCACCCGCGGATTCAGGGTGTCGCTATACAATGCAATTCCGTTGTCGTCTGTTGAGACGCTCGTGGGTCTGATGCAGGAATTTGAAAGCAGTTTGTAAAAAATGTAGCCGGTACAAGCAACATAACCCATGTTGTGAATTTACAGATCGTATACGGTCCCCTCAACGCTCACGATCACATCCGGAAAATAGGTTGCAGCCTCTTCTCTGAAAGCCTCCAGGTCTTTGTACTTCGAAGAAAAATGCCCCAGCAAAAGTTGTTTTGCGTTGGCAAGCTTTGCAAGTTTTGCTGCTTGTATTGCCGTACTGTGAAACCGTGCACCAGCTTTTTCGGCATCTGCTTCCAGATAGGTACTCTCGTGGTAGATCATGTCTGCTCCCTGTATCGAAGGCAGGAAACTTTCAGTAAATAATGTGTCGGTGCAATACGCGTATTTTTTTGGGCTGGGACCATCGGCGGTCACCCATTCGTTTTTAATCACAGTACCGTCCGCAGCGGTAAAATCATGTCCCAGCTTTAATTCTTCGAAGTGCTCCGGCAGTATGCCATACTCGCTGCATTGCACCGGTAGGATCTTCCTGCCACGTGTTTTCATAGCTATGAGAAAGCCGTAACAGGCTATTCCATGTTCCACCGGAAAACAATCTACACGGAATGAAGGGGTATCAACAAGTAGTGAAGGCGCTACGGGCAGGGGATGAAAATGCAGCTCGTAACAGAGTACTGTGTTAGCAGCAGCAAGAATAGCGTCGAGGATGGGTTTAAGCCCGGCAGGCCCATACAAATGTAACGGAGCAATTCTGCCCAGGAGGCTCATGCTGTTTATGAGTCCCGGCAAACCGAAATAGTGATCGCCATGCAGGTGACTGATGAAGATATGATGCACATTCTTCCACTTGATACCGTAGCGTTGCATCTGCAATTGAGTGCCCTCTCCGCAATCCAGCAACAATATCTCACCATATACCGTCACGGTCTGCGCGGTAGGATGTCTGCCAAATGCCGGCAGCGCAGAATTGTTGCCCAGAATTGTTATTCGCATCTGTTACCAAAAGTACAGAAGAAGTATACACGTAGTATATGCAATAACCGGTGAAGCGTTATTGTTGCCATGGCATTAAAAATGCTATTGTGGCTGTACTATCCGGCATCCTGATTACAAACAGCGTTTTTTATGACGACAATATGTCTTAACGCATATATTTTACATCACTTTCTACCGCTCATTTACCTACCTTTGCATTCCGAAAGTAATATGTACTGCCCGCTGTCGCAGCAATTGTATATTGTTCCCGGGAGTTTGTGATCGGGAAAACCATTGCAACTGAAAACGGTGTTTATTATTTTTGACGGCGCTTTGTGTCATTGTAAGACTGTTTGTGTTTTCCAGTGACCGATTGAAATCAGGCGGCGTAAATAGTAAGTTTAGAGAACAGATTAAATAGAACAAAAAGAATAAAATGGCAACACCAAAATTTGCTCATTCAACATTATCAGTACATGCAGAACTGAAGAAAAGAGTCAATGAATATTTTGCAACCAAGGGCATAAATCCAACAGGCAGTACTAACTTATACATTAAAGCAGGCATTCTGATCACTGGTTACGTGGCGATCTATATTCACCTTGTTTTTTTTACACCTGTACCGTGGCTTGCCATCCTTGAGTGTATTGCACTCGGATTGTTTACGTCAGGTATAGGGTTCAATGTAATGCACGACGGCGCCCATGGCAGCTTCAGCAAATACAAGCCGGTAAATAAGATGGCTGCGCTCACTCTTGATTTTTTGGGTGCAAGCAGCTTTATGTGGAACAATAAGCACAATGTAGTGCACCATACGTACACCAACATTGATGGAATAGACGACGATATTGAAGCTAAACCGTTTCTGCGTCTGGCACCTACACAGAAGCACTACATGCTGCATAAGTACCAGCACATTTACTTCTGGTTCCTGTATGGATTTCTGTATTTGTTCTGGGTGTTCTTCACTGACTATAGAAAGTACTTTACTGGTATGGTGGGTAGTGTGCCTATCAAAAAGCTGAGTGTGACGGATCATATCCTTTTCTGGGGCTTCAAGTTGATGCACTTTACCATGTACGTGATACTGCCTATATTCCTGTGCGGCGTTCTCCCCTGGCTGGTAGGTTTTCTGGTATATACGTTTACCAGTGGAGTTGTGCTGAGTATTGTGTTTCAGCTGGCACACACAGTGGAGGAAACTATTTTTCCGGAAGCGATACAGCCTGCAAATAAAATGGAAGATGAGTGGGCACTGCATCAGCTGAAAACGACCGCAAATTTTGCAACCAGCAACAAAATCGTAACCTGGTTCGTGGGCGGCCTGAATTTTCAGGTCGAACATCACCTGTTCCCCAAGATATCGCATGCGCATTATCCACAGATCAGCAAGATCATAAAAAACACCTGTATTGAACTCGGTGTTCCTTATCTCGAACACCAAAGAATGACCGGTGCCATTGCCTCGCACATTTCGCACCTGAAGAAGATGGGTCAGCCCTAGCTATGGTGATGCTTTTTGTTCAAAAAAAGCGAAGGGTGTAGTTTCTTAAAGAATATTTCTGATGCAGTGTACAGTGCTTAGGTACTGTACACTGTTTGTTTTTGGAGGTATGGCTAATAGGCATACCCCGATTTGTTTTTTATGATCAGATGCTGCCCTTCACGGCTACGCGATTTGCTTACGGCTGGAAAAGCCCAAAATGAAAAGCTAATACCTCGAGGGCTGCAACTTTCGAAAAGGGAATGCATGTCCCGAATAGACCGGCGCAAGTCAAAAAATGGGTACTCGTAAAACAAACAGAGCCGCCGGAGGAATCCAGCAGCTCTTACTTACTAACCCATTAAATTCACAACTTGTTGCAAATATACTACCAAGGGGGGTAGGAAAAAAATGGAATTGTCAACCTCGGCAATCAGTTTTATAGATATAACACAAAAACACAATTCAACGAGATGGGTGGAAAGAATAATTTGATTTTCTTCCTGAATTGGCTCCATTTTTGACCGGAAAAAGGCGAAAACCATTACATGATTCGTTTTAATCTTTGTTGTGGACAGCGTTTTGGTCTCGTGTAAACAGGCAAATGGTATGCATTGAATTAAAATATAAAGCCATTTTTCATCAAAATATAGACTAGGTGTACATTGCGGGATAAAAATGAGTTTTATGGATCGGGCATTTACACAATTAGTAGTATCGGAACGGAAATTTTTACCGGCAGATTTTTCGGTAACAGATTGGGAGACACTGCTGCCCTACTTTGAAGAATTGAAAAACAGAACCATTGCAACGCCTGATGATCTTACGTTGTGGCTCGAAAACGTAAGCGAGGTGGAAGCCGTGATCAGCGAAGATGCTTGCTGGCGACAAATACGCATGACCTGTGATACAGCAAACAAAGATCTCGAGGCTGCATTTACCTACTTCTGTATGGAAATAGAGCCCAAAATGAAACCGTATGGTTTTGAATTGAACAAGAAGCTTCTTGCTTGCCCTTTTACAAAGGATCTGGATACCAATCAGTACTTTCCATATCTGCGGGGAGTAGAAAACGCTTCGCAGATTTACAGGGATGCCAATGTGCCGTTGCAGGCAGATATGAGCCTGCTGGCACAGCAATATGGTGTAATATCGGGAGCCATGAGTGTAGAAATCAATGGCAAAGAATACACGTTGCAGCAAGCCGCAAAATTTTTGCAAAGCCCCGATCGCGAATTACGGGAGAATGTTTTTGGCAAGGTGGCTGCACGCAGGCTACAAGACAAAGACGAACTGAACACCCTCTTCGATAAGTTACTGGCCTTGCGGCAACAAATAGCTGTAAATGCCGGCTTCGAAAACTATCGTGATTACAAGTTCAGGGAACTGGGTCGGTTTGACTATACTGTAGACGATTGTTTTGCATTTCATCAGGCAGTCAAGGAAAATATAGTACCACTGCAGGCTATGCTGGTAAAGCATAGGCAGCAAAGGCTGGGCGTAGATGTGATGCGGCCATGGGATGGCGATGCGGAGCCTGCTGGCACTGAGCCATTGCGCCCGTTCACCAACGGCACCGAGCTTGCCGAAAAAACCATGGAAGTATTCAACAGGTTATCGCCCTATTTCAACGGCTGCCTGCAAACCATGCGCGACATGAATCGGTTGGATCTGGAAAGCCGTATGGGAAAGGCTCCCGGTGGGTACAACTGCCCATTGGCCGAAACAGGCGTCCCCTTCATATTTATGAACGCTGCCGGTACAATGGGAGATGTGATAACCATGATGCACGAGGGTGGGCATGCCGTCCATTCATTTTTGTCCCATCCTTTAAAACTGTCAGCATTTAAGGAGTACCCGATGGAGATAGCCGAACTCGCCAGCATGAGCATGGAGCTATTCTCGATGGAACATTGGGATGTATTCTTTACAAATTCTGCCGAACTGCGTCGCTCACAGCTGGAAGAAATGGAAAGGGTAATAACTGTGTTGCCGTGGATAGCTACAATAGACAAATACCAGCACTGGATCTACACCAACCCGGGCCATACTACCGAACAGCGTGAGGCGGCTTGGCTGACTATTCTTGGTGAGTTTTCAACCGGTATTACCGATTGGAGTGGTTATGAAACATACCGCAAAAATTTCTGGCAGAAACAACTCCATCTATTCGAAGTGCCCTTCTACTACATAGAATATGGCATAGCCCAGCTGGGAGCCATAGCCATGTGGCGGCAGTATCGCAACAATAAAGAACAGGCGTTGGAAAACTATATGAATGCACTGAGTCTGGGATATACTAAAACGCTGAAAGAGTTGTATGCAACAGCAGGTATCAGATTCGATTTTTCGCCGGCTTACATACAGGAACTGGCAAACTTTGTAAAACCGGTACTGGAGGAGATGGGGGTACACTAAATGCAAAAGAAACAGAAATAAACAAACCGAAACAACATTTTCGATTGGGGCTTTAGGGCTAAAATTGCTTCCGGGCACTAGCCAGTAGCAGCATTTGTTTAAGAACTATGGTGAATAGCCTGACGGGCTTTTCAAGCACCTTTACGGCTCGGCGAATACACATCTTGTCAGGAAGACTGCCTGTTGGTAGCATTTTTTGCTAGATATTCGCTGGGTGTCATGCCTTCAATTTTTTTGAACACACGAGAAAAGTAGTTGGGATCAGAGAATCCGGCCTCGTAACAAAGAGAACGAATATTGGTTGCGTGATTGTTCATTAGCGCCTTGGCGTAGCGTACACGTTCTTTCAGCACCATCTTGTTGGGCGATATCCCAAATTCGTTGGTAAACATCCGGTAGAAAACAGACTTGCTCATATATGCGATCTTGCTGAGCTGCCGGCAGTTGATATCGGCCCGGATATTGCTGCGTATATAGTCAACTACAGCTTTGAATCGTTCGTTAACATGCCCTGAGCCTATACCCTGATCTATACTTCCGCAGTGCTGCAACCGCATTATGGCCAGCACCAGTTCCTTCACTTTTATATCAACCAGTATATCTTTCATCGGATCATTGCCCGAAAATAAGCGAACCAGCTGGTTACTCAATGTGGCAACCTGCTCATCATTCTGCAGAAAAAAGAAGTCGGGATTGAGCTGCCATTCACTACCCTGATTTGTATCGCGGGGCCATAGGTCGTTAATGTATTCGAGGTGCTTGCTCAGGTGAGCATCTTCGATAATAAGCGCTGTGCATTGAGACGGGCTTGAATGGTTTGCGTCCGGGAAGTCAATAACCATTTCAGCGTTTGTCGGCACCATCAGCGTTTCGCCCGGCAGATAGCTGAAAGACGAATCATTGGTATGAATAACCTTTCTGCCGCGCATCATAGAAGTAATGGTAAACCCACCGAATGTCAATCTGATATTCTCTGCAGTCTTGTGTGTTTCAAATATGCTCAGTTCACACCGGTTCAGTGTGAACGTTGTCTTTTGCTCAATCTCCGTTCTGAGTTGGGCCACCGCACTTGTTCGGACCGGGGTTAAATGATACATAGCATCCAGCGAAAATTATACTACCAAATATAACAATTCCACGCATGCTCAGTTGCGCAGTTCATAAAATTGGGAATTTTGTGCTAATCATACATACGAATTTGAAGCATAAGCTGTGCCTTTATGCACAATTTGCAGTTACAAAATTTGAAATCATGAGCAATTTAGCACAAAGACCTTCGTTCAAAGCGAAGTACGACAATTATATCGGCGGGGCGTTTGTGCCGCCGGTGAATGGTGAGTATTTTGACAATATCTCCCCGATAGATGGAAAGGTATTTACACAGGCCGCCCGGTCGGGCAAAGAAGACATAGAGTTGGCGGTTGCCGCGGCAAGGAAAGCCTTCGAAACATGGAGCAAATCCCCTGCCACCTATCGCAGTAATCTGTTGCTGAAGATTGCACAGGTTGTGGAAGACAATCTGGAGTACCTGGCTACGATAGAAACGATAGATAATGGCAAGGCTATCAGGGAAACAAGAGCCGCTGATCTGCCATTGGTTGTTGACCATTTCAGGTATTTCGCCGGGGTCATCCGGGCAGAGGAGGGTACAATTTCTGAGCATGATGAACATACAGTAAGCATCAATCTGCATGAGCCGCTGGGCGTTGTGGGTCAGATAATACCCTGGAACTTTCCGCTGCTTATGGCTGCTTGGAAGATCGCTCCAGCCCTTGCGGCAGGCTGCTGCGTGATTGTAAAACCAGCTGAGCAGACACCTACATCACTCATTTGCCTCATGGAACTCATAGACGGCATATTGCCGGCAGGAGTGCTGAATGTGGTAACCGGCTTTGGTCCGGAGGCTGGTAAGCCACTGGCTACATCGCCCAACATCAATAAAGTGGCATTCACGGGGGAAACAACAACGGGAAGGCTGATCATGCAATATGCGTCGGAAAATCTCATACCGGTAACTATGGAGCTGGGTGGTAAGTCGCCCAACATATTCTTCGAATCAGTAGCATATGCCGACGATGCATTTTTCGACAAAGCCGTGGAAGGTGCCGTGCTTTTTGCACTGAATCAGGGAGAAGTATGTACCTGCCCGTCGCGTATACTGGTACAGGAAAGTATCTATGACAAATTTATGGAAAGGGTGCTGGCCCGCACCAGGGCGATTAATATGGGCAATCCGCTTGATGGTACTGTAATGATGGGTGCACAGGCATCGAACGACCAGTATGAAAAAATTCTCTCCTACATTAATATAGGCAGGGAAGAAGGCGCGGAAGTACTGTGCGGTGGTGAGGCCGGCAAACTACCTGACGAACTGGGAGGTGGGTACTATATCCAGCCCACTATTTTCAAAGGTCACAACAAGATGCGCGTTTTTCAGGAAGAGATTTTCGGGCCGGTGACGTGCGTAACAACTTTCAAAACAGCCGAAGAAGCGATAGCTATCGCCAATGATACACTTTATGGCTTGGGTGCGGGTGTGTGGACGAGAGACGCACATGAGCTGTACACCGTGCCCCGGGCTATACAGGCAGGGCGTGTGTGGGTAAACTGCTACCATGCCTATCCGGCCCATGCGCCATTTGGCGGTTACAAAAAGTCGGGCTTTGGCAGAGAGACTCACAAAATGATGTTGGGTCACTATCGCCAGACAAAGAATATGCTCATCTCTTACGACAAGCAAAAATTGGGCTTCTTTTAATTTCACATTTTCTATTCAGCCACCGGACTTACCTCCGGTGGTTTTTTCGTATGGCACACACACAGCGGATTACAGCAACAAAAGAAGCACTGGAACTGATTGCAAAACTGACAGACCGGTTTGGAGACCTTATGTTTCACCAAAGTGGCGGATGCTGCGACGGGTCGTCCCCCATGTGTTTTGAGAAAGGCGATTTCAAAACAGGCTCCAGCGATGTCAGGCTGGGCTATGTAGCTGGTTACGAATTCTGGATGAGCAATGATCAGTTTGAATATTGGCAGCATACCCAACTGACATTGGATGTAGTACGCGGCAGAGGTTCCAGCTTTTCAATAGAAATACCAAGTGGTTTCCGTTTTATGATTCGGTCACGGCTGTTTACTCCTGAGGAGGCTGCTGATCTGGAGCCGGTATTCAGGCATTAAGGCTAATAAGTCGGGGCTCAATATCTGCTGGTTTGTTTACCCGGGCAGAGTGCAGCTATCTGGGATCAATAACCGATGGATGAAGTAGCTGGCTTAAGATTTATTTGATTCACGGTGCTGTTTTACAATACAAACTATGCCTTCAATTTCAGGTCGTGTTTCACAGTCTTTATGAATGTTTCGGAAACAGAGAAATTCCCAAAGGACGTAAAAATCTCATCACTCCTCATTTCATTGATATAGGTCGACTGCACGGCCTCTGCCCTGTTGACCTGAATAAACCGGTTTCTTAATTTGGCGGGTACCATTTCGGCTAGTGTTTTGGGAAATGTACTTCTTACAGAATACACTGTCTTGTCGGGTGCATTGTACAGCATAGTATAGTTCTTACCAGCTTTCAGGTATACAACCTCCTCCCAGTTGATCTTTTTGTATTTGTTGCCTTGTTTTACAAAGAAGAATAAAACATCATCGGCCGGTGTGGTGTGCGCAGCAATATGCCCACCCTGATGGTTATTGATTGCATTCTGAATCGCCACCATGAGGGACGTGGGATTGACCGGTTTGGGCAGGTATGCCGAGGGATGTGCCGAAACGGCATCGGCCACGGTTTGTGGTTCGAAACTTGCTGTGATGAATATGAATGGTGTTTTGTACAGGCTGTAGATGAGTTTGCCTATCTCGATACCGCTGTTGCGGTGGTTGAGGTTGATATCTACCAAAACAATGTCGTACCGGGTAGCGGCAAGCAGCTGTACGGCAGCTTCAAATGTATTGGCAATTCCTGCAATGGCGTACCCGAGGTCTTCCAGTTTGGTGGCCAGATATTCAGCCCAGATATCTTCGTCTTCTACGATCAGTACATTTATCTCGTCATTCATTGTTCTCAATCTTCCGAAAAATAACAATTTTCAGTGATTTTTTGATTGTCGTTTCCTGCAGCCCTTCATGCCATGCTTCACTTTTATATGCCAGCCTACTGGTTTTCAAACGGCAATACCAGGTACTATACTTACTTCAAAGGGAAAGCGACATAAAACACCGTACCACCCTCTGGCCCGGGCTCGTACCAGATTCGTCCCTTGTTGGCTTCAGTAAGTTGTCGGCAGATAGACAGACCCAGGCCGAATGATTTTTCGCCGGATGTGCCACTGCGTTTTGCCGCCGAGAAGGTATCGAAGATTACCGGGCGCAATTCGGGCGGAATGCCTATGCCGTTATCTTGAACCCTTATGACGGCCTCCTGTTTTTCAGTTTGAATTGTAAGCGATATGACCCCGCCGATGGGTGTAAATTTGATGGCGTTTGCCAGCAGATTGCCGATCACACGGGAGACCTGATCAGGTATCACTGCCGCGTTTGCTGGCCTGTCGGCAATTGTCAGTACCAATTGTTGTTTCTTTTCCGCAGCCTTGCCTGCCAGCAGAGCCACAGCATCTTCTGCCAGCAGATTGAGGTTGGTAATCCTCGTCTGGTCGGCTGTTTGGGCCGGGACATTGTTAAGCTGCAGCAATTCGTTGATGAGGGCAAGCGTGTTTTGAGCAGTTTGTCTGATCATGCCGAGCGTACGTTTCATAGACGGCCCTTCTGCCTTCTGCTGCAGGTCTTCGCTGATCACCATGATGCCACTCACAGGGTTGCGGAGATCGTGCGCAACGATGTGCAGAATGCGATCTTTTTCGCTGTTCTTAAGTTCCAACTCATTCTTCTGCTGCGACACTTTCTCGTTCAGTTCGGTGAGTAGCGCGATGTTTCGTTTGCCGCGGCGGAAGTTTCGGAAGATAAGAAAAACGATAACGAGCGACATGGCCAGAAAAGCGGCAACGATGAGCAGGTAATTGCGGTTGTCGCGGTTTTCTTTTTCGAGCAATCCGTAGCGATACCGCTGCTCTTTTCCGTCGAGTGCACGGTTTACATCGCTTTGCAATTGCCTTTTCTGCTGGGCGAATAAAGAATCCTTGAGCAACACATGCTGCCGGTACCAATTCATAGCTCCTCCCAGATCACCTGTTTTTTCACAAAGCTGCAGTTTCAGGCCGGTCCAGGTGGCTTCCTGTTCTACATCGTGGTAGATGGTATCGAGCTCTTTACGAATCGCTGTAAGTTCTTTATCAGCGGGCTTGAGTTCATTTGCGTCTAGCAGGGCGGCAGTATACTTTAAATGAATGAGCAGCGCATCGTGGTTGTCGCGGGTGGGCTGTATGTTGATGTCGTAACTCATTTTCAACAACTTTAAGGCACTGTCGCGAGCCCCCATTTTGAGCAGCATGGTACCCATGTTTCCGTAAACAACGCCCTTGGCTTTGGCAACGAGTTGGGGGTCGTCATCTTTTTCGTGCAGCACGGCGAGCAACAATGCGGAATCAAAGTATATGGCTGCGCTGTCAAAGCGGTTCATCTGGAGATAACACAGTGCAATGTTGTCCATGTTTTCCTCCCGCTGAAAACCAAATGTGCCATATCTGTCTCGGAGCAAATCGCATGAACCCTTAAAATACCGGGCGGCCAAATCGAACTTCTTCTGTCGGTAGCAGATCATAGCCAATCCGTAGTCATTATAGTGTGTCAGTGGGATGTTCATGGCATTGGCGGCGATTACCTTGCCCTTGAAATAGTAGTCGTAGGCGAGGTCGAAATAGCCCATTGCATACAACAATTCACCTTTGGCGCTGAGAGAATAGAAGTACTCCAATGCTCCGTCGGATGCAAGGCCTTCTGCTTCTGCAATAGCGATAGCGCTGTCGAGGAAAATCAGGGCTGTATCGAGCTGAGGAATATCTGCGTATATGCGGCTGAGGCTTTTTGTGCGGGTAAAATGACAAGAAGCGGGATGTTTTCCACTGACGGAAACGAAAGAATCGAAGCGCTTATGGAATCCTGCCCGGTTGCCGATGGCAGACCGTCGTATCTCGGCACGGTAAAAGGAATCGCATAATGAATGTGCGGAAGGTACATGCGCATCTGAATGCCTGCCGCAAGCTGAAAGTAGTACCACGACAATAAGGGTCAGCAAAACAACGCTGGTGCTGCCCAATTGCCTTTTACAGGCTACCCATAAACTAACTTTCACACTGAACATACAAAAAATCAAAAAGCACAGATTGCAATCAGGGTCTATCAAGTGACTGCCTATTGAGTAGCCAGGAAGCCTGTAATACGGCCACCAAACAACAGACAAAGCATACAACAACACAATAGATGTTGCAACATGCAAATGTCGGATAATGTAGTCGAGTAAGGCACCAGTATGGCAAAAACAATGCTATGATTGTAGCAATACGGACCCAAAAATTCCGGAAATTGTCCCAAAAATTCCGGAAATCTTCCCAACAACTGCCGATTTATAGTCTATAAAAGTAATGTTTGTGTTTGTAATAGTCGTAAATCAACCCCCAAAAAACGAACGAAAATGAAAAAATCATCTGTAGATTGTCTGCTGCCGGCACCTCTTTTTGCCGCACAAAACACGCAGGATAGTGACCAGCAATCGGGGCATTGGCTCCCGGTGACCGTTTTACGATTAGTGGTGTTTTTCGGGTGTTTCTTGCCGGGTATCATTGCTTTTGCGCAGCCGGTTGTTACTGGCTTCTCACCCGCCACAGGCATTCCGGGCTCAACTGTGACCATAAGCGGCAACGGATTCAATACGACCCCTGCCAACAACCTGGTCTACTTTGGCGCGGCAAAAGCGACTGTAACCGCGGCGTCGGCAACTGCACTTACCGTAACGGTGCCCACAGGCAGCACCTACATGCCCATATCGGTGATGAATACCGCAACCGGGCTATCGGCTAGCAGCCGTGCGAGTTTCCTGCCTACCTACAACAATACAGCATTTTACAACGATCATTTTAACTTTGAATACACAGTAACCTACACCGCGACAAGCACCTTAACAGATGATCTGATGTCTTCGACAATCGCGGATATAGACGGTGATGGTAAGCCGGAAGTAATTGTAACGAATCAAAGTGCAAAAATAGTTTCTGTATTCAGGAATGTTTCGTCTGCAGGACCGTTCCAGACTAGCTCATTCGTTAAAACGGACATTTCAGTGAGTAACTCTGTAGGTACACTATCGGCAGCACCGTCGCAGGTTCGCGTGGTGGACATAGACGGTGATGGGAAACCTGACCTCGCTGTCGCTAATGGCGGATTTTTAACCATTCTGAGAAATACAAGCACAGTTGGAACGATCAGTTTTGCAACGCCAGTGCATTACATCTTTATCAACAACGACTGTAGCGGCTTGGCTGTCGGAGATTTTGATGGGAATGGCAAACCGGACATTATCACCTCTAATTACATCGCCTATTTTCGCGTATTCTCAAACAATAGTACTCCCGGATCTGTGGTGCTGAATATGGAATCTTCTGTGAATGCACTTTTTCACCCACTATCTATCACTGGCTCAGGAGAGGTTGTGGTAGCAGATTTTGACGGTGATAACAAATTAGATTTTGCAATAAAGACCACAAATAACGATACATCCGGAAATTTTGTTAGTCGCGGTATCACGATTTGTAAGAATGTTATGACGGGAGGTGTGTTTAACGCTTCGTCGTTTACCATGAGCATGCAGCTAACACAGCCACGTGAAATATCAAACTTAGGAATAGCGGATATTGATGGCGATGGCAAGACAGATGTCATGGCCTCATTTACGAGTCCTGGCGGCCTTGATGACAAATTTGTAGTATACCGCAACAACAGCGATCCGGACACGATGCGTTTTGCGACACCGGTGGACTTTGCTACGGGTGGCGAACCCTGCCGCAGTTTTGCATTTGCCGATTTTAATGGAGACGGAAAAACCGACATTGCCGTGTACACAGCAGGAAGCTATAAAGTACGCATTTATAGGAATTTAGCAACACCGGGCACCATATCCGCAGCATCGCTGGCTGAAGCGGTGCTACTCTGGGCACAACCCCCTGCAGAATATATTGCCGCAGGCGATCTGAATGGCGACAACTACCCTGATCTGATAGGGACAGGCAACGTTACATTAAACGTAATGGGCAATGCGCCAATTGTACAATCGGTGCCTGTCGGGTGTGAGATCAACCCTGTATCGGCATATCCGGGCGATACAGTGACGATAACGGGGACAGGGTTTAACACCACACCGGCTGACAACACGGTATACTTTGGCCCGGCAAAAGCAACAGTAGCCAGCGCAACAGCAACAGAATTGAACGTGGTAGTGCCGCTGGGTGCTACATATAAAACGGTAAGCGTATTCAATGCAAGCACAAAAACAACGAGTTTCAGCAGGTCTATATTCAGGCCAGGATACAACAACACAAAATATGTACAGGGCAAATTCCGTTTCGGTCCCAGAGTTGAGTTTACAGCCGCCACCACTCCCACCTTGGGCTTTGTTACCATGGCCGATCTGGACGGAGACAACAAGCCGGAGGCAATATCCGTAAATTACAATGCGGGTACAATTTCTATTTTTCGCAATACCGGCAGCGGCACCATAAGCACAGGATTGTTTGCTGCAAAGGTAGATTTCAGCGTGGGGACTGTGCCACGGAATGTAGCCATAGCCGATTTTGACGGGGATGGGAAACCAGACATTGTTGCGGCTAACAATCTCGGTATAGGAGTGTCTTCAACAGTAACTGTTTTACGGAATACAACCACCACAGGCGTGATCAACAGCAGTTCTTTTGCAGCAGGCGTAACGTATTCAACAGGAGAGCAATCCCAATTTGTGGTTGCCGACGATATCGATGTAGATGGAAAAATAGATCTCATTGTCACCAATTCTGGTGCTGGCGGGCAAAACGGTACGGTGTCAGTACTTCGTAATACATCAACACCTGGCGTATTGAATGCTGCATCTTTTCAGACGGCAGTGAATTTCTTTGCTGGATCCTTTCCGAAAAATGTCACGACAGCAGACCTCAATGGCGATGGCAGACCAGAGATACTGGCAGCAAATCAATACGAAATATTTGTGTTTCAGAACACCACAGGCACAGGCATCGTGAACACCAGTTCATTTTTACCTGCAACTACGCTGCCAATACCGAATACACCACCGACAAACCCAACAGTGCATAGATTGACAACGGGAGATATCGATGGTGATGGAAAGAAGGATATTATAGTAAGCTATATGGCCCGCTCGTCGCTGAGTGTTTGGAGAAACCTGTACAGTGGTGGAATGATAACCTATGGCAGTTTCTCGGAGAGAGAAACAATCTCTACCAACGTGATGGGTCATGGCATAGATTTGAGTGATATAGATGGCGATGGAAAGGTGGATGTAGTGTTTGGAAACGGAAAAACAAGCGCCGCAAATGACAGCCTGATTGTTATACGCAGGAACCTGAGTACACCAGGAACAAACAACTTCGCCCCATTCTCTAATGCTGCCAACAGCGGCTGGTTTGAGATGAGAGCAAACTCCCCAGACCTATTTGACGTGACCGTATGCGATATGGATAACGACACGATACCCGACGTCGTTGTTATTACGAACAACAAGTTGAACATCTTTAAAAACATGCCGATACAGAACCGCAAACCGCGGTTCACAGCCGGAGCTTCTGCTACAGTCACCTACTGTCAGTTAACTGGGGCTGCAGCAATAAATAGTTTCCTGCAGGTACACGATACCGATGCAGGCCAGACACTCACTTGGACGCTGCTGCGGGCTCCTGCTCACGGTTCGGTAGTGACCGGCAGTACCGCGCTGGCGACCACCACCAATGTTACGCCCGCAGGCAACACCTATACTGCGAACGACGGCTTTTCCGGAAATGACACGTTCAGCATAGTAGTGAACGATGGTGCCTATCTGGGTCTTGATACGCTTTTGGTATATGTAACTGTCGGCTCAGCACTGTCGTCGATATCGGGCACACTAACGCTCTGTGGTGGTGGTACCACCACACTGACCAACCCAACTCCAGGTGGCACATGGTCTTCGTCTGCGACTACCATAGCCACTGTTGGATCAGCTACCGGCGTGGTAGCCGGAAAGTCTGGGGGCACTGCCATTATCAGCTATGCCACTACACCTACCTGCCGCGCTATGGCGGTATTGACAGTAAACCCACCGGTAGCCATCACAGGCAGTGCCTCGGTGCTGTTGGGCACCACAAAAACGCTGACGAATGCCAGCCCCGGAGGCATCTGGAGCAGCTCGAACGCAGCGATAGCATCGATAGGGAGTACTACAGGAATTGTTGCTGGTATTGCCAGCGGAACAGTTACGATATCTTACACGATAGGGAGCTGCTATGTAACAGCTCCTATGCAAAGCGGTAACTATTGTACTCCCAGCGTTGGAGACGGAGGAGAGTCGTCGACTACGGGTTCGTACATATACGATTTCTCCGTTACCGGCGCAAGTGGTACATCAATAGCACACCTCAATACCGGATATGGTGGCAGCGGCACAGGCTACCGAAATGCTACAACGGCCGTTCCACCTGTATCGTTTGCGGCGGGTTCATCTTATACTGTCACGCTGAGGGTAGGTACGGTAAACCCGCTTGGCGCACAGGTATGGATCGACTTTGGAGAAGACGGCGTCTTTACTGCCAGCGAAACCATAGGGGGGATAAACAGCCTGAAAGGAACCGGCACGTTTACTGTGAACATACCCGCCGATGCCCCCGCAGGTACCTTCAGAATGAGAATTAGAGTGGGCAACCCGGCAACTTACCCCAACATCAATTCCTGCACATCATTGTTCACAGGCGAAACGCATGACTACACAGCAATAATTCTATCGGGTTGTACACCACCGACGATAAGCTGCAGCGGCAATGTGACCGCGGGTGCCGCTGCCGGACTGTGTACTACCAACGTTTCGTACAGTGCCGCCTCTGCCACAGGCAGCTCCCCTGTGGTGACCTATTCACAGGCATCCGGCACAGCGTTTCCAGTAGGCGTCACAACCGTAACGTCAACAGCAACCAATACCTGCGGTACAGCAACATGCAATTTCACCGTGGCAGTAACGGCTGCACCAGACACTATTGTCGGGGCAGACAGTCTGTGTCCGGGCAGCACGACAACTTTCAGCACAACGATAGCTGGTGGTACCTGGAGCAGCAGCAATGCCAGTGCAGGTACAGTGTCTGCGGGAGGCATGTTTACTGCGATAGCCGCAGGAACAACTATAGCAACCTATACCGCAACCACCGCATGTGCTACTGTAACTGCAACAAAAACAATAGTGGTAAAAGCTGCACCCGGTATGACCGGCGCAAACGTAGGGGTATGCAATGGTTCGTCTACAACGTTAACCGCGAGCGGTGCGAGCACGTATTCCTGGGCACCTGCAGCTGGTCTTTCTTCAACAACGGGAGCAAACGTAACTGCGAGCCCGACAACGCTGACAAACTATACAGTGACGGGCACCACCAATGGCTGCAGCGCTTCTGCCATATACACGGTATCTGTGAATCCGGTGCCGGCGATCACGCTGGGTACCCACCCTACGGTATCTATATCCGCCACCGGAGCGGATCTACCTATAACTGCATCAACCGGATCACCAACACTGTACAGCATCAGCTTCAGCGCACCGGCATTGACCTTCGGCTTCAGCAATGTATCGGGCGCCACAATATCCGGTCCCTCTATAACAATTCCCATGCCTGCAACATCGGTAGCAGGAGTATACACAGGTACGCTGACCGTGGCTACGGCCAACTGCACAAGTGGGGCGTATACCTTCTCTGTAACGATATCTGAAACCATAGTACCCCTTGCTGCAAGCCAAAGCCAACAAAACGTTTCGTGCTTTGGTGTGTGCAATGGCACAGCCTCGGTAGCCGTAAGCGGAGGTACACCTCCCTACAACTATTCCTGGCTTCCATCGGGAGGGTCGGCAGCTACTGCCTCCGGGCTATGTGCGGGAACATACACCTGCACCACCACCGACGCAAACATGAATACCATTACACGCAGCTTTACCATCACACAGCCCGCAGCATTAGTATTAACCGCAGTGGCTAACAGTGGCGCAGCCTGCGCAGGCGACACCGTACAACTAAGTTGCACCGCAACCGGAGGTACAGCGCCAATGAATTTTGAATGGTCAGGCCCGAATGGCTTTTCTTCAACCGTTCAGCATCCCTGGGTCATTGCCGACACTACTGCTCATGGCGCTTACACCGTAAACGTAACCGATGGAAATGAATGCGCTGCAACAGGCACAAACACCACTACCGTTACCCTGCTTCCTCAGCCGTTTGCAAATCCGGTTACAGGCACTACTACAGTATGCGCCGGTAACAATACCACGCTGGCTGCAGGTGGAAGCAGCGCGGGCACCTGGAGCAGCAGCAACACATCTGTTGCCACAATAACGGCAACCGGAATCGTGACAGGCATCATTGCGGGAACAAGTATCATCTCTTACATAGTGACGAATGCATGTGGTACTGCTGGCACGGCCACTACGGTATCTGTACTGCCTGCACCTTCGGCGGCAACGGTATCCGGCAGTGCCAATATATGCACCGGATCGGCAACAACATTGACCGCCAGTCTGCCGGATGGCAGCTGGACGAGCAGCAATATAACCGTTGCTAGTGTAAACACTACCGGCTCGGTAACGGGCATTGCCGCAGGAACGGCCGTAATCTCTTATACGTTGACCAACAGTTGCGGATCAGCTACCGCTACAAGGGTGGTTACCGTTAATGCAGGGTCCGTTCCGGCAACTGTATCTGGTGCCTCACTTTTGTGTGCAGGCAGCCAGGCTACCTATACCATAAGTACCACAGGCGGCGTATGGAGCAGCAGCAACGCTGCGGCTGCCACAATATCACCTGCCGGCGTGCTTGCGGGAATAAATGGCGGTGTGACGACCGTTTCGTACACAGTGAGCAACGCATGCGGTACCGCAGCAGCTACACAAACAGTAACAGTGAGCCCATTGCCGGGTCAGCCCGACTCGATCACTGGTCCTTCGGCCTTGTGTGCCGGAGGTACAATCAACATGTCTGGTCCATCGGGCGGTGTTTGGTCTTCGTCCAATGCAACCAAAGCAACAATCAATAGTTCTGGCATGGTAACGGGTGTTGCTGCCGGCGTAGCCACTATCTCCTATACTGTAAGCAACGCCTGCGGCAACAGGTATGCACAAAAGTCAATCACTGTAAATGCAGCTCCGGCTACAATAAGCGGTGTACTGACTGTGTGTCCCGGGGCGATAACGACATTGACAAATAGTCCCGGTGGGGGCACATGGAGCAGCACTGATGCCACGGTGAGTGTCACTGCGAGCAATGGCAAAGTGACCGGCATCACCCCGGGTACTGCGACAATAAACTACAATCTGCCTGCAGGTTGCAGCACATCGGTGATTGTAACAGTAACGCCAATGCCCGGCCCTGTAACGGGTACACTACAAGTATGTCCTGGCGCCACAACTACACTGGCTGCAGGTGCCACAGGCGGCACATGGTCGAGCAGCAGCGTCTCCAAGGCAACTGTTGATGCAGGCACTGGTGTAGTGACAGGCATCAACACAGGTATCGCTGTGATAACGTATACACAAAGCGCGGGATGCTTTGCTACCGCATCGCTGACTGTAAACGCTGCTCCTGCTGCTATAGGAGGCGCGCCTGCCACATGCCCTGGCTCAAGTACCCAACTCAGCTGCACTACAGCCGGTGGCATTTGGACCAGCAGCAACACCAGCATAGCAACGGTAAATGCCGCCACCGGGCTCGTAACCAGCGTTGCGGGCGTAGGTACAACTACTATCAGCTACACGATCACCGGTCAGTGCCCGCGCAGTGTGGTTGTAGCTGTTGCCGCTGCCAGTCCCAATGCAGGAACACCAATAGTTTGCCTCGGACAGCCGTTCTCGGTTGCGGCCATTACAAATGCTACGCCCGGGGGCACATGGAGTTCCAGCGACCCCTCAATCGCTCCTATCAACCAGATCACGGGGCTGGTAAAAGGCCTCTCTCTGGGTACGGTAACCATCACCTACCAACTGGGGTCGGGCTGTATGAGCACAAGCACACTAACAGTAAATCCCGCAGTAGCACCTATAATCGGCGACATCAACATTTGCCCGGGTAGTAGCACTACGCTCAGCAACACTACCCCTGGAGGCACCTGGAGCAGCACCAACACTTCGGTAGCGGTGGCAGGTACTGGTGGCTCATTCGCCGCCCTGTTTGAAGGGACATCAACAATCAGCTACATTGTAAATGCAGGATGTTACAAATCGACTACGCTGACCGTGTATGGTGCTATGGCAGACATCACCGGTAACGATGTGATGTGTCAGGGTTCGTCGGCAACGCTAACCTGTAGCCCCGCAGGTGGAACATGGACCAGCAACAACACCAATGCATCTGTAGTAATTACTACCGGTCAGATCACCGGAGTAGCCACAGGCACATCAGTTGTTTCGTACAAAAACAGTTCTACAGGTTGTTACACCATAAAGGTGATAACTATAAATCCATCGGTGGCAACGATCACAGGAACTGCAAACATCTGTCCCGGCGCAACATTATCCCTGTCGAATGCTGATGTTGGTGGAACCTGGAGCACCGGAAATCCCGGCGTTGCAACTATTGATGCTACAAGCGGTTTGTTAACCGGTGTAGGTGCCGGCACAGCGGTGATCACCTATACGACTGCACCTGCCTGTTACAGGACCATGATACAAACCATTAAAACCGTACCCACACCAATTGGTGGTGCATCATCGGTATGCCTGTCTTCCGCGGCTACCGTGACGAGCACACCGGCCGGTGGCACATGGAGCAGCAGCAACAATTCACTGGCAACAATCACTGCTGCCGGAAACATTACCGGTGTCAGCCCTGGGGTTGTTACAGTCGCCTATACCGGAACCAATGGCTGCGTGGCAACCAAAGACATCTCTGTCAACGTAAACCCCGGAAGTATAACCGGCACACCGGCTATATGTCAGGGATCTACATCGGCTCTGGGCTCATCTCCTTTGGGAGGTATGTGGAGCAGCAGCAACAATGCGAAAGCAGTTGTCGATTCTCTGACAGGGTTGGTAACAGCGATCAGTCAGGGTACAGCCAATATCACCTATATGCTGCCAACAGGATGTTTCAGACGTATAACGGCCGTAGTAAACCCGCTGCCTGCAGCAATAACAGGGCCTGCTACTTTAGTGCAGGGTACTGCTGCAAACTTCACCAGCACACCAGCGGGCGGCACATGGTCGAGCTCTAATCTGGCTACGGCTACCGTGATATCCGCAACCGGTAGGGCTACCGGTATTGCCGCCGGCACTACAACGCTTTCTTACCAGACCACTTTAGGATGTGTCGTGACCAGAGTGATAAGCATTGTAGCAGCAAGAGGCGTGTCTGAAGAAGCGATACCAGAAGATCGAACATCTTTCAGAATTTACCCCAACCCCACAGCAGGCGTTATCAATATAGAGACTTCAGAAACAGGTGTGTTGCTTATCGGCAGCATGGATGGCAAAATTGTTGCTCAGTTTCCCGTAACAGCCACAGCAACCGCAATTACATTGCCCACCAATCTGAGTCCGGGAGTATACGTTTGTTACCTCTCTGGAGCAAATGGTACCGTCATTGTTGGAAAGCTGGTATACCAGCCCTAAATCGAAAAATAGAAATAACAGAGCCGTCGTGATGGGAAGATCACGACGGCTTTTTGTTGTAAACCACGGCAGACGATCCGGGTTGCATATTACTGCGGCATCTTTGTGATTTGCAAAAAAACCGTGAACAACCGGAGCACTGCATTTTACTGGAGGATACCAATTGAAACACCGAAACGTCCGCCGAACGAAATACACAATTGCCTCTGACGCTATGCCTGACTGACGCTCGCTTTATTCAGCCGAATCACGAAATCAGTTTGTTCTTAAAAGCAAAGCTGATCAACTCGGCCGTGTTTCTCAGCTCCAGCTTCTGAATGATGTTGTTTCTGTGTGTATCTACAGTGCGTGGACTTATAGATATCTTTTCGGCAATTTCAGTACTGCCCAGTCCTTCTGCCAATAGTGCTATGATCTCCACTTCTCTTCGCGTAAGCAAGGCCGCTCTGTTGTCCGGTTCTGCAGTTGGTTTACTGAAAAGCTGGCTGGTAAGATCGCCGGAAAAATACTTGCCGCCACCATATACAGTCCTGATCGCCGTTTTAAACTCTTCCTTGTCGCTGGTTTTAACCACATACCCATCTGCACCGTCCTGCAATACCTGCCCCACCATGTACTTTTCAAAATGCATAGAGAGGATGATAACCCGTATTTCCGGGTATTGTTTTTTTATGGCTCTCAGGGCCTCAAATCCGTTCATCACGGGCATGTTGATATCCAGCAGCACAATGTCGGCCCGGTGGCTGTGCAGTAGCCGCAGCAGGTCACGTCCATTGGCAGCTTTTGCCACAAGTGTTGCATCGGGCATTTCGTTCACAATCAGCATCAGTCCGTCCAGAAACAGCTGGTGATCATCTGCAATAATTATCTGCATATTCATGCTGCTAATGGGATTTTTACAATTGTGCGCAGGCCATGGCCGGTATTATTTTCCATTGTCATCGAGCCATCTACCTGTTGTATCCTTGTCCTGATGTTCAGTAGCCCCATACCTCCGGTTTTGTTTTCCGCTATTCCTCTGCCATCATCCTCTACAATCAGTACAAGGTTTTCTTTAGACGACAGCAGCTGCATATTCACTCTTGCAGCTGCACTATGTTTCACCACATTCGATACCAGTTCCTGAGCCACCCTGTACATGGTAAGCTTTACATCGCCATTCACCGCCGTCTGTGCGCCCAGATCCTCAAAACGGGCTTCGATAGCCGAATTGCTGAAGGTGTGTTGGATCAGTTCGCTGAGTGCAGGCGATAGCCCGTATTGTTGCAATGTCACCGGCAGCATCTGATAGGCTATACCCCGCACCTCTGTTGTTATTGCATCCAGTTGCTTCAGCGCTGGCGCTGCTGTTGTTGCGGGGTGTTGCAGCCCTATTCTTATGGCGCCCAGCTGTTGGCATACACTATCATGTAGCTCCCGCGCTATGCGCTGTCTTTCTTCTTCCTGTGCTTGTATCACTGCAGCTATGCCTGCCTTCTGCTGTTGCTCCCGCTCCTCGGCCAGGCGCAGTTGCTGTTTGATCTTCAGCCGGCTTACCGTCACGAAAAACACAATTGCAATCGCCACGAGGGCTAGGGTCAGCAGCGCTGCAATAGATCTTGTAGTGGTGAGTGATGCCTGTGCCGCATCGATCGTAAGTTGCCTCACTTCGTTGTCTTTCTTCAATGTCTTGATTTGCGCTTCCTTTATTTCATTTTTATACTTCGCTTCCATTGCTGTTGTTGCATCTGCTATGTCCTTGTTGTACATCGAGTCTTTGACACGCAACGCGCTCTGGTAGTGTGAATCGGCAAGTTTACCATTACCCAGCAGTGCGTAAGATTGCCCCAGCGCCCGGTGTGCATTGTACATGCAGTCAAAGCTGTGCAGATCGGTAGAAAGCCGCAGGCTTTCCTGACCGTACCCAACTGCCTCTTTGTACCTACCCAGTTCATTGAGCAGGCTGGCTACGCCTGCGGTGTTTAGTGCCAACGCATCGGGCTCGTCTGTAGTCTTCAGCAGTTTATAGGCTTTCATCATATAGTGCAGTGCCATCGGATAGTCTTCATTATCCATATAGTTACTGCCAAGATTTCCGTAGGCAAACCCCAGATTTTGTTGATCATCTGCGGCCTCTGATGCGGCAATCGCCTTTTCGTAATATTGCCGGGCTTTCATCTCCTGGCCATCATCGTCATAAGACACTGCAAGGCCGTTGTACCATCTTGCCAGATTTGCTTCCGACTCATTTCGCGCCTGCTTCGCTCTGATACATTCTTCAATACACTCGATCGATTTTTTGAATTGTTTCAGCTTATGATAGGTCAGCCCTAGGTTTCCGGTCGATGACGTGACACCTACAGTATCATTCAGCTCTTTCCGTATTCGCAGCGCCTCCAGATGATTGCTGAGCGCCTGTTCCAGCTTGCCTGTTTTGCTATAGATCAGCGCCTTGTTGTTGTATATATTGGCGGTACCCTTTCTGAAATTATTGGCCTTTGTTATCGCCAGCGCAGAGTCGTAGCTGCTGAATGCCTTTTCGTAAGCGCCTATGTCATCGTAAATTGTGCCAAAAGAAATATAGCACATCGAAATGCGCTTAGCATTCTTAAGTTCCCGCGCCATCTGCATCAGCGAGTCACAGAGTTTCAGAGCACCTTCCGGATCCTCCTGTTTCAAAACCCGGACTCTGGCAATGCCCTGGTCTATGTAGGCAGTGTCTGGTGTGCTGCCACTGCACAAAGCAGCGAACAGCAGACAAACCAGTAGCAACGCCGGAACACGTAACCGAAAACGCCTGTTGGCCAACAGAATCATAATACGTAAGGATGAAAGTGAATTGACTACCAAACGAAAATACGCAAAACTGCGTAGCAGAATACTGAATACTACGTAATCCCGGCCTCTGCGCCTATTGTAACATTGCAGCATGATAATTATTGCGATTTGTTACGCGCTAAAGCAGATCATCAGAGGCATCGCATTTCGTAGAGTTGTCAGATGAACAGGCATAAACCGGATCAGGGACAAAAGACAACGATTTAAACAGAATCAATAGAAACAAAAGAAAATGAAAAAGTCAGGATCATTTATCGCAGCTATGCTGCTGGCAGGCTCGGTCTCTGCCCAGATAGCGTTAGAGGTTAAAACAGTAGATCTCAGTGCGAACGGCAAGAGCATGAAAGCGCGCTTTGTGGGTGCCTCACAGCCAGCCGGTACTACTGATATCAGGATGACATTCTCCACCCGCACCTGCGAGAAACATGATCTTGGAGCAACAATCGAGTTTGAAGGTACCAACTACAATTTCGAACACCTGATCTTCGACAACCAGCTCAATTTCAAAAAACTCGAACAGGAATCCGTTCTGGGTATGGGCAAGGCTTTGGCCATAGCACCGGTACTTGGGCGAAACGTAGAAATCAATGAGCCTTACGGGTATGTACAGGGTGCATCGCGGGAGGGTACATGGCTCAATCAGCACAGATACTACCCCAAAATTTATGCGTCTGCCGGCACGAGCGCGGTTGGCAGCGGCTGTATCGAAAGGCTTGAAGCCAAGAAAACGGATATCGGTATTTCTTTCAAGGGAGAGGGTTTTCTTTACCACAACCCCAGACCCGACGGCGTAGCCACAATTTGCTACACATCAGCACCTGGCACAGAGTCGGTAACCGTACTGCCACGCCTGTATGGCCACGATGGTGTCAAGAAAAAAGAAACCAGCTTCGGTGTTCCCTACAAAAATTTCGCGGCTCGCTTCGTAAAACTGCAAAAGCAGGATGGCTCTTACGACTATATTATGGTGCTGCAACCTACATCCGGCTGGAACAAATACGGCATAAAAGTTGCTGAAACCAAAACCAACCCGCTCGAATTTGAGTACTTCCGTATTGATGGTCAGACCATGGAGCTGAAGGACCGCTTCACATTCACTGCCGTCAATACCCAGTGGTTGTTAGAACACGCTATTGAGCACAATGGTGCAATTTATCTGTTCGGTCAGTCATCAGACAAAGTTGAACTTACAGGGTATGGGTATGGCCCATTTCCTGTGTCAGAAGGCGGTAATTTTCAGAACTCAGTAAGGATTGATGAATTGGAAAACTACCAGATCATGAAAGTGCAGAGCGGAAAAATGGCCCATATCAAGGTGATAACCCCTGATGATATCGAAAAAATTCAGAAGAATATTCCGGGTACGAAAGGCAGCAACAACCCATCGGGATACTTTCGCCTTCAGGAAATAAAGTTCACAAACGATCAGATATTGATAACCGGTCAGAATACCAGTCCCGGAAAGGAAGGCGATGACAGAAAGCAGGAATTCATCATGGCTATAGGGCTTGATGGCAGTTTGAAACACGTGTATTACCTGCCCAAGAAAAACTATACCGATTCGAGAATGTTTTTTACCGCCGACGGCAAAACAATGTATTGGGCCATATTCGATTATAGCGAGTTCACTGTCACTGCAACAAGAAAGGAGCCTACGCAAATTAAAATAGGTTTTGTTATGGGCGGAGACGACCATACAATTAAAGACAGAAAGAGAAATGACGATGGACCGCAGCTGCAACTGGTGAAGATAGACCTGGCCAGCTTTACGCCTTCAGCATTACAGGTATGTGGCGAAGACGAATACACACTGTTCGACGATTGTCCTGTGTTATTTAATAACGACAAGGAGGTGGTTTTTCTCGGTGTTGCCGGCAAAAAGAATGACCGGGTCGGCAAATTCATCAAGATGAAATTGCTGTAAAACCAAGAATACACCCGTCGGCTGGCAGTTGCCACACCGACCAAACAATATTGCGAATATACCTGAACACAATCAGAGCTGCCCGCCGGGCAGCTCTGATTTATTTTTACTTGTTGCCGGATGCACCAGTGCCCAATACTTCGTAATGAATCGATCACTAACTTTATATTTCCGGTGCGCGGTCCGAAGCATCGATTGGACCTACAAACGTTATTGAATTTCGCAGCTATGACCGACTTTGAAAAACTAACTCAGGCTATTACAGGATTTGCCAACCTTACGGCTACGGATATGTCACTTTCGGCAACTTTCTGGCAGCACCGTGAGTACCGGAAGGGCGAGTTTTACAATAAGCACAGGTCAGTTTGCAAGTACCTGGGATTTGCACTGGACGGCGTCTTCAGATCTTACATAGTTGATGAAAAATCGGGCGAAGAAAAAAATGTATTCCTCTATTCAGGCAACCAGTTTGTAGTTACTTTCAAGAGTTTCATCAATCAGGTTCCATGCGACTATCATACGCAGGCGCTCACAGATGCCAATGTATTGTGTATAGGTATTGATGACCTCAATAAACTCTATGCAGGCTCGCACGGATGGGAACACTTCGGCAGAATACTGGCACAGGAAGCCTTCAATGTAGTGATGGAACGTACCGAAGGATTTTTGTTCCGCTCACCAGAGGAGCGTTACCTTGATCTTATAAAACACCATCCCGATATTTTCAATACCATACCACTGTACCATATAGCGTCCTATCTGGGTATACAGGGACCATCATTGAGCCGCATCCGAAAAAGAATTTCAGGGCGTTGAACCGATTTTAACCCAGGTTAAAATTATCGCCGGAAAGTTGGATGAACTTTGTGTCAACAAAAACCAAATAACATGACACACTCAAAAACAATTGTCCTCATCCACGGCTTGTTTGTTAACAATACCAGCTGGTCAGAATGGAAAACCTATTTCGAAGCAAAGGGCTACAGCGTATACACCCCTGCCAATCCGCATCACGATGGCACACCTTCTTCACTTCGTGCAAGTATCAACCCTGCTCTCAATAAAGTGGGCCTCGAAGATGTGGTTGCCAACATTGTAAACCTGATAGATACATTGCCCGAAAAGCCGATAGTGATTGGTCATTCACTTGCCGGACTGGTGGTACAGAAGCTGATCGAAATGAACAAGGCAGCGGCAGGTATCAGTATTGACGGTGCACCACCCAAAAATGTACTGCCTCCTTTCCAGACGATTAAAACTGTATTCCCTGTGGTCAACTTCTTCAAAGGTGGAGCCTACATGGGTAGCCGCGAATGGTACCACTACGCCTTTTTCAACAACATGTCCCGCGAGCAAAGTGATCGGGAATACGACAGAGTTGCTGTACCCGAAAGCAGAACAATAGCCAGAGATACACTGCTGAAATCGTTTGCAAATGTGAATCATAAATTACCACACAATCCGTTGCTGTTTATTGCCGGCGAAAACGACAATATTTTCCCGGCAAGTTTCTCTAAACGTATAGCCGCGGCTTACAAACATAATGGCAGTATTGCTGATTTTAAATCATTCCCCGGCAGGAGTCACTATATCTGTGGCGAAGCCGGCTGGCAGGAGGTAGCAGGGTATATCGAACAGTGGATAGCGAACCTGCCTGCATAAAATGGTCCCGGAATTATTTCGTGTTGGTGTCTGCAGTTTGTACAATAAAAACTCTGTTGATCCCGTTGTAAATCCTTAAAGACCCTGTTATGAAAAAATTTCAATTGGTAGCACTGGGAATAACATCCCTGCTCATCGTGGCTTTGATTTCAATTTCCTCCTGCCGCAAGGAAACAGGTTGCTACGATCGCGAGCTGGCACGCCGTTATGAGAACGCATTTTGCACCGCCGATTGCCCGGGCGTAGTAGGTTGCGACGGAAAAACCTATTGCAATTCCTGTGAGGCTGCCCGGAAGGGGATTCGAATAAAATAGTTGTGCTTACCGGCGGTAGATAGCGCTATAGGCTTTAGAGTTGGCTGATTTTGCAAAACGGTAGGGAGTATTTATTTTTTCGGTTCATTTTTTAGACAGAAATCATAATTGTTTTACAACAGGTTTCCTATCGGCATCCGGACATGGTGCTATTTTTGAAGACCTCAATCTTGCAATCGGACGCTACGATAAGATATCTGTTACTGGCAACAATGGCGCAGGAAAATCTACGTTGTTAAGGTTATTTGCGGGTCTTTTGCCCCTGTCGAGCGGTAAGCTGCAGACCAGTACAACGCCCTTTTACCTGCCACAAATACAGGTCATCTCAGTGATTGTGCCGTTGTAGACGCACTGCGAGCTGCAGCAAAATGCGACTGATCCTCTGTTACCTTGCTATTCGAAAAACAGCACCTGACCTTATCGTGCTCGACGAGCCAACCAATAATCTGGATATTCAGAACATAGAAATACTAACAAATGCGATTGTGGAGTATAATGGAACACTGCTGGTCGTTTCTCACGATACGTATTTCCTGAACCAGATTTTTATTGATCGCACATTTGAATTGTCGTAGCAAACCATCGTTTCAGGGGCAGATGAGTATCTTCGGCAGTTTTGCCCTTTCAGTTCATCTTCGGCTAATTGTTGCTATGTGCCTCCCCCCGTGTTTAAATCCGTGAAAATTATTGTTAACTTTATTCTTTTTTTCAAGATGAATAAATTAACCATGAGTAAATGCAAAGCGGCAAGAATTGGATGCTTAGTTAGTATCCTTAGTGTTTCTGCACTATTGAGTGGGCCAAAAGCGTATGCGCAGAAGAGCAATCCGTTTAATCTGCCCGGCGAACTGCCGGTTCCTTCCTGGGTCACGCTTACCAATTGGGAGCAACCAAACGTACGCAGGATCGATTCCCTGATCGAAGTTTACAAGGCTTCTGCAACACAGGAGGAAGAAGAAAAACACATGGGCATTACGGGAGAAACGGAGGAAGACCGCTTTCGCGAAGATCCTTACATAAATGCGTATATCAGGTGGAGAAACCAGATGAACGCTTTTATACAAGCGGATGGCAGTGTAAAATACGAACCCGACTATGCACGCAATCAGTTGCTCAGGGCACTGGAAAACCAGCAATCTGCCACGCCGGAAAACACAAAAAATAAAACTACCGCACCTGCCAACTGGACAATATTGGGCCCGACGCAGACATACAACACCGGTTCCGGTGTATTGCGCAACTATCAGGCCAATGTCTATTGTATTGCTATTGCTCCGTCCAACCCTTCGGTGCTCTATGCCGGCAGTGAGCCGGGTACTTTTTTCAGATCTTCTGACAAAGGGCTTAATTGGACCTCGGTGAGCGAGTCACTTACGAGTTGTGGTTCACGTTCTATAGCTGTTGATCCCTTTAATGAGAACATTGTGTATACCTACGATGGATCCGCAAATGTGCTCCTGAAAACAACAACGGGTGGTGCTACATGGTCTGCAGTATCATCCTATACTGGTGGCGGTGGCAATGCTATTGCCATCAATCGCAATACAGGGCGTATCCTGATCATCGGTTCTACCGCTATATATTACAGCGATAATGCCGGTACCAGCTGGACCGCCGCAACTGGTGGTACCGTCTCTGGCTCATTTTACGATCTGGTACTCAATCCTGCTGGCACCGACACTGTCTATGCCGTAGGGGGTACATCGGGCAGCTTGCTGGTCTTACTCCGCTCTACCAATGGTGGCGCTAGTTTTACAGATGTTACAGGCGCCGTTGCTACGCTCAACACATCCGGCGCACGTTTGGGCGTTACTGCTGCCAACAGCAACTACGTATATTGCGTTAATATCGGTTCTACATCTCCGCCATCTATCATCCGTACTACTGATAGGGGTGCCACATGGGGCATTACAGTCAGTTCTACAACTACAGGCCTTACCGGCAGTTCTGCTACCACCGGTCTCGGCATGTCAAATGGTCAGGGCTATTACGATTTGAGCCTTATGGTTTCTCCACTCAACGCAAACCATGTGATAGCTGGTACCACTACTACGTACAAGTCTACCGATGGTGGTTTCAACTTTGCACCGCTGGGTGGCTATTCCGGCACTTTTGGCCTACACCCCGATCTGCAGCAGGCTGTAGCATTGGGCGGCGATGCATATCTGGCAACCGATGGCGGTGTTAACTACTCTACCGACTTCTTCACCAATACTGCAAACTGGTCTGTTCGCAACAACGGTATTCGCAGTTCCGATTTCTGGGGCTTCGGTCAGGGTTGGGACGAGGACATTGTAGTGGGCGGCAGGTACCACAATGGCAATACCGCTATTTTCGATGTATACACAGGCGGCAAGGCACTATCACTTGGCGGTGGCGAAGACGCTACAGGTCATGTTTATCACGGGCATTCCAAAACCGCAGGCTTCAGAGACATAGGCAACCTCAATTTGCCACCAACACTCACCGGCACTGTGCAGTATTCTGCACCCAACGTGCCAAACTCCATGTGGCCGCAGGACAATTATTACGGTCAGTTTTCTAGCAAGCTTGTTATAGACCCCAGATACTCCAACATTTTCTACCTTGGCAAAGACAGTATTTTGTGGAAGTCAGAGAACCGCGGTTTCTCTTATGCTTCGCTCCACAACTTCGGCAACACCAACAAGGTATGGCGGTTTGAGATAGCAAGAAGCAATCCTGCGATTATGTATGTCTGTGCCACTAACGGTATGTACAAAACAACCGATGCCGGCACTACCTGGACTACAATAACCCTACCTGTTGCATGGCAGTACTACAATACCGATGTAGCGGTCAATCCGCTCAATGCTCAGGAGGTTTACCTCTGCATGGCCAATGGTGCCGCTGCTAACAAGGTGTTCAAATCACTGGATGGAGGCACCACCTGGACAAATATTACAGGTACTATGCTCAACAATAAGAAGGTAGCCTTCCTTCAGTTTCATGGTGGTACCAATAGCGGTGTTTATGCAATCACCAATGCTAAGCCATCCAAGGTGTATTACAGGGATAATACCATGGCCGACTGGGTCGATTTCAGCACAGGCTTACCCGCCAGTCTCGAAGCCAGGGTCGGTGGATTGCTCTTCTACCGCGACAGCAAAATGCGTCTTGCCGGTAATTGCAGCGTTTGGGAGTCGCCATTGTATGCTACCGGTGCTCCGGTTGCTCAGCCTATGGCCGACAAAAAGTATGTAGGTTGCGCCAGAGACACGGTCAACTTCTTCGATTATTCTATGTATGATCATGCAGGCGCCACACGTGTCTGGAACTTCCCGGGCGCTTTGTGGGTAAGCAGTCCTTCCGATCTGCGTCCGAAAGTGGTCTATCCAGGTCCGGGTAGTTATAGCGTTACCCTTACTGTCACCAATGCGCTGGCGCAGACGCATTCCAAAACAATAGACAGCATGGTGGTTGTAAGCGATGATCACTGCAGCCCCGATACAGTAGCCGGCAAATGTTTGCAGCTCAATGGTACAGCCCAAACAGTAAACCTGGGAACTGCCAACATCAACAGCAATACATTCTCCATATCCTGCTGGATTCAGCCGGCCGGCAAGCAAAGCAGTTTTTCCCAGATTGTAGGGCACGGCCGCTATCCCGGTTCTGGCAGCTATGGCTTTGGACTTGGCTTTAAGTTCAATGGCTATACCCCTAACCTTATCCTCTGTTACACAGATAGTATTGTCAATTACAGCAACTCCAGCACACTGGTGTGCGATAGTACAAAGTGGAATTTTGTAGTACTCACGTATAGCCCGGCTGGAGTGGTATTATACCTGAATGGCGTTGCTGATACTGTTAACAATGGACCGATGCCGGTTATAGATTTGTCGCAGACACCCTTCCTCGCAAACCTCGATGTGCATAGCGGACAGGGATCAAAGTACAGAGGCAAGATAGAAGAAGTAAAATTCTATAACTATACACTGAGCCAGAGCGAAGTGCGCGAAAAAATGCACCTCATATCAGATCCGTTTGCAGAGACAGGGTTGATAAAATACTTTCAGTTCAACCAGTACGACATTACCAGCGGCAGTCTGTATGATGTAAAAGCCAATTTTAGTTCTTTTGTGCCTTCTGCCAATATCGTTCCATCTACCGCACCGGTGAGCACAGGGCGTGTAGTCCGTAATCCGGCTGTAAATAGTGCCGGTCTCAATGCCTTCCCTGCTGCCGATGTAGATATGCACCTGGCCACTGGCGGCACCTACCCGGATGGAGAGGTTGTTGCATTTCATTTGCTGAGCCCTCCCGATACGAGGCCGGATGTTAGGCCCGCTGTTCCCGGCTATTTTGTGGTCAATAACTATGGCAACAATAGTCTGTTCACTGCTCCCGACAGCGTTGTGTTTTCAAGGCTCAATATTGCCTTCCCCGACTACACCCCCGGGGCATTCAAACTATTTAGGCGTGCCACAGGCGACTTTGGCAATACCTGGAGTGCAGAGCTCGATAGTGCCGCAACATTGCTTTATGCTTCGGCATACAGCAAACTCACCTGGAAAAACGGAAGCTATGACACTGTCTTCAACAAGCAGTATATTATTGTAAACAGCGATACTACAAACTATGGTTCTGTACAGGTTAGCCAGCCAGGCAAAAGTTGGTCGGTTTCCAGCCTGTATCCTAACCCTTGCAAAGACTGGACCAGAATCGACATTGCTGCTCCGGGCATTCCATCCGGTCCCGCAGTATTCACTATCAATGACATCGCTGGTGCACAGGTAAGTAAAGTAGAGGAGCGCTTACGCAAAGGTGCTAATACGATTATGTTGCAATTACCGTCATTGCCGGCTGGCACGTATATTGTAACCATCGAAATACCGGGACAGAAACCGCAGACTAGAAAATTGACTGTGCTGTAATCAGTGCACAGGATATGGAAGAATGTTGTAAAGCAATAGCAGTGCGCTATTGCTTTACAACAATACCCCTTTTCACAACTACGGCTGCTGATCGCACTTCATAAAAGTATACACCCGATGCCAGATCCGCTGTACTCACATCAGCTGTGCTGTCGGCTGTAGTTGTGCGCATAATTTTTCCGGTAACATTGTATAGTACAAATTCATCTTCTGCACTCCCCGGCGTGCGCACATGCAGTACTGCTCCAAACGGGTTTGGGTATACACTCACCCGGGCGCTATTATCTGCCCCGGCTATCCCGGATCCACTACACAATGCACAGTTTTTCTGGTATGTAATTTCGCCGTCTGCATTCAGTGTCGAGTCAAATTGCCTGCCTGCTGTGCATGAGTTCTTCAGCCTGCTGCTGAGCCATGGCAGCAGGTAACGATTGATAATGGTATGCTGTGTCGCGCGCGATATTGCGGGCGCAGGTGTGCACGTGCTTTCGCCAAAATTGCAGGCAGCATTCGATTCCGCCATCTGGCAATGACTGCCTCCGGTTATGGCTATATAGTGTTTGCAGGCCGATAGCAGATTGTTGTACATCGGCACCTGATTGGTTGCAGGTGGCGTCACGCAATCGTTGGCTCCGGCTATCACAAGTGCATTGGTGGCAATGGTGCCTGCAGCACTTATGGCTCCGGGGCTTGTTTCTGCCGGGGCCAGGGTTGCAATAGCTTTAATCGTCGGGTCTGCAGCTGCAGCCAGAAATGCCGCACCGCCACCCATGCTGTGCCCCATCACACAGGTCACGGTATCTACCCTGTTGTACAGTACAGACGATGCAAGGTTGCCCTGAGCTTTAAGTTGTTGCAGCACAAATCGGAGGTCCTCGCCAAAAGTGCCATGGTTGGGCGATAGTGATCCTTCTGTTGTGGGGAACGCAATGATATAGCCCGCACCAGCCACAGCTTCCCAGATATTCTGATATGCATTCCAGGCCATAACAAATCCATGCCCGAAACTTATTGCCGGCACAGGGCCGGTTATGGCACTGGTAAATGTTGCATTGTCTGCCGTTACATCTGCAGGGTAATAGATTTCCGTTGGCACAGCACGGTTGCCTCTTGCAGGGTCTGTGAAGGTGATGGAAACATGTCCTATCTGATAAGGTTGAGCACCTGCATTGGAGTAGCAGGTCAACACAAACAATAGCGATAATATTGATTTCATAAAGGTTGCCGTTGTAAATACGGCCGAAAATTACTCATTTTGTTTAATAATTATGAAAAAATATTAAACAAAATAAACTTCGCGATCAAATGCACGACCTTTTATGGCCTATACTATAAACAGGGGCCCCGGCAAATGCCAGTGCCCCTGAAAATACTTCCGGGCTTCATTAGCTAATTACAAACGGCATGTCGTGCCACCAGGCAACGAGCTGTTGGCCTGATCTTCATAATTCTTGCAGGATGATCTCGCATCACTGTAATTCGCATTTTTGATGTCATGCTTTACATCAAACGATCCGGTGGTGATGACTGTTGTACAGGTACAGGTATAGTCCTTTTTGCACGATACTATTGTAGTCATCGCCAGCAGGGCAACCAATGTTATCACTCTTGATGTTTTCATAGCTACTGATTTTTTAGCGAAGACATTTTCACTATTGCAAAGGTATTTAGCCCGGTAGCGCCGATTGTTACACAATTCCCTCTATAAATTACATAAATAGAAGGCCCTTCACCTATACACATCAGTAGGGTGATTAATCACACGACAAGCAGAGCAGACTACAATACTCTTGTGATAACAAAGGAAAGCAGGTATGGTTCAGATTCAGTAACCGAAAGGCTGTCGGGTTTGGGGATGCTACCTGTGCTGATCAGTATTTGCACCTGGTATTGTTGGTGGTCTATCTCCACAACGGCTTTACCCGGAATGGGGATCATTTTATTCCTATGCCTTACATACACAGGCATTTGCTGTGCTGCCTCGTCCATATCGCCATCCGGCTTCTGCATTACTTCAATATCTCCGGGCATTTTCACGCTTACCGGATGGCTATTGCTTTTTCTGGCAGATGCGTGCAGCAAAACTTTGTCGGTAATAACCGTTACAAAATCTGCAATGTAATAGCCGGTTCCCGGCACATAAGTAATATTGATCTCATCGCCCTGATGCAGGGGCAGCAGCGCGCCGCCGG
This sequence comes from uncultured Bacteroidota bacterium, assembly GCA_903824665.1. Taxonomy (GTDB): domain Bacteria; phylum Bacteroidota; class Bacteroidia; order Chitinophagales; family Chitinophagaceae; genus Nemorincola. The sequence goes on from CAIJXT010000001.1 coordinate 263,454, forward strand.
GCAGCTTGTAGCGTACAGACAATGAGCCGCCTGCAGTTTGCATATCTACAGTGCCCTGTGTTGCACTTTTCACTACACCATTGGCTTCCACTGCGCCTCCGGTCACTTTGCCATTACTCAGAAAGGCGAACCCATGCACCGGCGACAACGAATAGTCGTTGCTTCCGTTACCTGAAAACACCGGACCAGATGCCGGCAACATCGAAAACGGAGCCTCCGGAACAGGTGCATTTTCAAAGCCCTTCGGTACTGCAGGTTTATCACCAGCGCATGATGTCATTAAGAGTAGCAAACAGGCATTAACATAATTGCAAACGGATATAGTATTCATCTTAAAATTGCATTTATACAATTAAAGCAATGCATTCAGTTATCAATCAGTTGAAACGCCATGCTGTATCTCGTGTGAACTTATAGACCAGGTTGCTCCAGTCACAATAGTCTCTCAGTACGGTATAAGGCTCCTTACGGTCGGCAACAGCCCTTACGCATGTTCCGGTAGCCACACCATCACCATCCCAGTCACGGGCCACATTATCGCAAATCCCCATTGGCTCATTCAGGCAGTTTTCATCCAGGTCCCTGCGCATACCTTGCGAGAAGGTATAGATATACTCACGGGTATCAGGGTTGCAATCCATATCTACACCCTCGTTATCATACAGGTAGCTCATTACACTATTGTAATTCGGTTTTCGGCGAATGCCGTCACCACCACCATGCAGTAGCCCGAAGGTGTGTCCGAACTCGTGCAGAAACGTGCAGGTCTGAGCGCGCACCAGCGTGTCGCGTGGTCCTGTATACGTTCCCAGAGTTACCATAAAGTCGTTACTCACACGACCCTCTGACTCTCCCGATCCACTGCCATTTGCGCCATCATGACCAAAAATGCAATACCTGTATATTGGCAATCGCATCGAATCAAAGTTGTCCTTTTTGAGTCTGTAAAAGCTTTGGCACGACCATTCGGGTGCCGGTGGATATGGGCAGGGAATATTAAGAAAATAAATGCCGAAATAGTAAGGTATTATCGATCCGCCACCGCCGCCGGCACCGGGCTGCCCGTGGTCTACATGTAGCGATACTCCACTCGTTCCATCGCTGTTCAGTATGGGTGCCTGTGCAAATACACTGTCGGCATAAGGCCACAATTCATTTCCGGGCACATTGGTGGTCATCCAGTCTACCTCTACAAAAATATCTTTTCGCAGTGGCTTTGCTCCCAGGGCAGGCAGGTTTACATCTATTGTTCCATTCGTGTCTATATCTGCTCCATAGGTTTCCCATACATCGCTCAGGCCATCTCCGTCACTGTCCAGGTGGCGCATGCTGGATGCTACAGCATATTCCTTTGAATTCACAGATCGGGTGCCCCCCAGATTCACTACTGTGATATTGCGCAGTATACTGCCCGGCGCCACATTTGCCAGAGCGCAGATCAACGTGCCGTAATGAAAAATCGGGTACCCAAGTGTAGCAGGGTCCCGCACCTGCATATTCTGCTGATTGCTCAGGCCTCGCCAGAGATAGGTTGGCTGAGCTACACCATCTATCAGTATCTGTGCTCCGGCATCTACATTGGCGCCGTGCACCAGCAGAAAGAAAGTGGCTCTGGCCGGCATCGTCATCGTATCGATAGAAAAATTCCGGCAGGTTATATCATCTATACGTGGCGCAGGCCGGCGCGTACCACCGGTAACTGTAAATACCATCGTGCCCGCAGAGTATGAGCCACCGCCATACAGTCGTACGTTGTAGGCACCGGGCGCAGCATCCGGCGGTACAGTAAAAAAATTCGCGGCAAGGAAACCACCGGGAATAGTGATTTCGGCAGGGGTGCCGGCATTCCATTTTACCAGGCCACCCAGGAGGTCTATACCGGTTACATGGACAAGCGTTCCGGGTGGGCCGGATGTTGGGAATATCCCGGTTATTCTTGGCCGGCATGACTGTGCCCCAATAGCCAATACCAACAAGATCACCAGAGCGGCTATTAGCCCATTTGTTCTTTTTGCCATAAGGGTAATTTTTCTACTTTATGTGCGCAAATAGTTACCTGCAAAAATGATAGCCGCCCGCTTATTCCTCTTTGCTGTGTATCGTTTTATACCTTTCCGGCACAGCGTAGCATTCCGTCATTTATCTCTCCTGGTCATATATGACTTCAGGTATCTTGGCCGTGGCTATTCCGGCTTATCACAACAGAGGATCTCTCTAAGCTTTGTTGCCGGGATCGGTTTGGAAATGTATTCTGTCACCAGCACATTGCCCTGCGCCTTTTCCTTGTCACGTGCGTCCAGCGATGTGCTTACCACGTATATCTTGGTTTCCATTATTCTTCCTTCCAGTGTCGGTTCTATGCTTTTCAGAAACTGCCATCCGTCCATTACAGGCATATTGATATCCAGCAGTATCACGTCGGGGAGCGGATCTCCCGCAGCAATGATGTTTTTCAACTCGTTGATCGCTTCGCCACCGTGCCCAAAAGACTTTACAGTCAATTCCGGACACAATTTGATCAGATTTCGCCGCAGTATCAGTTGATACATTTCGTCATCGTCAACGATGAATATCTTTTTCATTGCACTATTTTATGAAGATTCTGAAAGTTGTTCCTTCGTTTACTATACTGCTTACATCTACCCTGCCACCCATGGCCTCTATCTGGTACTTTGTCAAAAATAAACCAATTCCTTTAGCATCCTTATTTCCGTGAAAGGTTTTGTACATCCCGAAGAGTTTCTCTTTGTTTTGCTCCAGGTCTATACCCATCCCATTGTCTGCTATTTCCAGCACCCAGCGATGTAGTGATTCGCTATCTGAACAGGGTGTACAGGATATGGTTACTTCCGGTGTTCGGTCCTGATGGCTGTACTTTACAGCGTTCGACAGAAAATTGAGGAGAATACTATCCAGATAAGCCGGGTTGTAGTTGATGACCACACTATCCGGTACATTGTTGTGGATCAGGGCTTTTTTCTCGTCTATTTTTGTCTTCAGCAAGCTTGTAGTGTGACTGATATACTCCGAGAGCAGGAGTGGTTTTATTTCCAGTCCCAGTGTGTTCTGCATCGCAACCACATCATTGAGGTGGTGCATAGTCTCATTAAGTTGTTCAGATGTGGTATGCAGGTGCGCTATGAGCTCCAGTTTATCTTCAACAGAGTCAGATTCGTTGATCAGTTCCAGCAGGCTGTGAATGTTAACCGCATGCATTCGCAGGTTATGCGATACGATATAGGAGAAGTTCAGCAGCCGGTTGTTTTGTTCTGTTGCAACCTTGTATGAGTTATTCAACTCCAGCTCCAGCAGCTTGCTCTCTGTCACATCCTGTATCGTCCCAAACATGGATATCGCCCTGCCGGCTGCATTGTAGTTATATTCGCTAATGGTATTCACCCAGCTTTTCTTGCCGTCATCGTACCGCTTTATCACATAGTTCTGCGCAAACTTTGTTCGACCCTTTATCGCCTGTACAGCCCTTTCGGCGATGTCCGCATGGTATTCCGGCAATATGTGATCCTTCCAGTTAATTTTCGATTTGTCAAAGTTTTTGTCGATACCCAGAATGTCGTCCAGTGTTGATGAACTTTCCAGTTCTCCGGTTTCTATGTCGTAAAAATAGTTACCTATTCTGGCCATCTTTTGCGCATCAACCAGTCTGCGTTCCTGTTCTACAAGGGCCTCATTAGATGTCTTCAGGTCATTACGCATCGCCAGCAATGCCTGTCCCAGTTTGTCGTGCTCTGATAGCAGCGTGAAGCCGGATTCGTAGTTGCCGCTGCCTATCTCTACTGCAAAGTGGATCTTCTGAATGATACCATTGATCATAATGTGCAGCGCATTATGCATCTGTCCTATTTCGTCGCTTCTTTTTACCTCCCCTATTGCCAGTACTTCCCCTTTTGCCATATCCATTATGGTCTTGTTCAGGGCTAATATCGGGTCTACTATATTCTTCTTAGAGTAGCGCGACAGTATTACACTAACCAGAAACACTACCAGCACAGACAACAGCACTATCACATATAATGAATCGAGCAGCGAGCTGATTTCATTTTGCTGCCGTATCAGATTGTCTTTTTTAGTTTCTATCAGCTTTGCATAAAGACGGTCTGCAGATTTTATCTGCTTACCAACCAGCCTGTTCAGCTCCGCTGCATTGTCTACCAACCCGTCGTTGGTATAAGATTCAGGCATTTTCAGCAACTCAGTTATCTTTATTATCGAATCGATAATTTGCCGGTTGCGTGATTTTAAATTGCTGTACAACCTCAGCTCATACTGATCTGTCCATCCCCGCGAATTCGCATCCAGACTGCTATCCAGCAGCGGATAGTCGGTCGACAGTATCTCCTCAAGGCGCTCCTGATCTTTGTTGTTAGCTATAAACACCCATGTATTGGTCAGTTTTTTGATTTCCTGCATCAGCAGCTTCATTTCCTTCAGGTTCTCCAGCGACGGCATGGTCACATACCTCATCTCCGAATTGGTTCGCAGGTTCACGCCCAGCACATAAAAACAGAACACGCCACTGACCAACGTTGCTACTACGATGATAAAGTAAGTTCGTATAAGTTTTCGTGCTATCCCTTCTTTCATTTAACTCTGTTTTTTGAACGGTATCTGGTAGCTGATTTTCAGATAGTATTCCCTGCCCATGCCGGGTAGCGGCGCGTGCAGGCTGTTGTACGCCTGTATATAAATGATGTCAGTATTTGTGATATTTCTGATCCCTGCACCTATGGTCATATTCCGCACCAGCAGGCTGCTGCCCGCATAGAGGTTTATGGTGGTTTGCGACTTGAATTCGGAAAACACTCCTCGGTCATTGGAATCGATTCCCGTCGTGCCCCACCGCCTGCCTAGTATATTCAGAGAGGGGGAAAGGAAAATTTTTGGGGTGATATTGAAACTGCCTGCTATCGTCAGTTTGTTTTTTGCTATACCCAGCGTTTGCGTCCGGTCTGCAGGCACATTGTTGCCACGGTCTACACCTTTATTACCCACAGAATAATGCGAATAAATAAAGTTGAAACTACCGAAATCAGATTTGTACTTATACTCCAGCTCCAGGCCCTTGCTGCCTATAGCTACCCTGCTGTTACGGTAGCCATCTGGATATCCGGTTATCGGTGAATCTGCTTTTACGAAATACCGTATCGCATCAGTGGTATTGATATCAAAAACATTAACCGAAAGGTACATGTCCTTGCGCAGCTTTACACTTGCTTCAAACTCCATTGTACTCGATCGCTGTGGTTTCAGCCGCATCTTGAACATTCCCTGTTGTATACTCTCTATCGCAGGAGCACGGAACGACGATGCGTACAAAAATTTGAAGTTAAATATCCCAACCCTTCTGGTTACACCCAACCTCGGATTGAACGCACTGCCAAAGGCACTACTGATATCATATCGCGCGCCAATCGTCATATTCACCACCGATGTCTTAAGCAGCCCCTGCACAAATGGAGCAACATTCAGGTAACTCACCTGATCGGTACTATCGGCCCTGAACTGCTGCCCTGATACCATTCGTCCGTTGTCCAGATACGACTCTATTCCAATGTTCAGGTTCAACCAATACAAGGGATCAAAAAGAGTACTTACATGCGCACGGTAAGAGTTGGCCTTCAGATGGTAAGTGGGGTACAGCGAATCCACAGCGTCGGGCATGCCTTTAAAACGCCAGGGTTCGGCATACTTGTGCTCCAGGCGTACTTGCAGTTGTATCTTTCTATTCAGTTGGGCAGCATATTTCAGCTGCGTCATGCAGTTTACAAAGTCCAGTGGGTATGCCTTGCTCATGATGCCTATGGTTTCATCCCGCGCTGTTGTGTGGTAGTTGTCATACAGAAAATTGAGCGACAACGATTTGTACTTCATCCCCGCACTTATGCCGCTTGGGTCAAGGTCGGAATTGCCGATCATGGAGTAGCTATTGCCATACACATCGCGGTAATCACGGTCGCTGCGCTGCCCTCTGCCCAGTATTCCTGCTGCATGATAGCTGAAGTCTTTATGCTGATTCCCGACGGCTACCCCAATATTCTGTTTAGTATAGGTTTTTGCTGTCTGCCCTGCAATCGCATTCACATTCATCCCTTTTATATCGCTGCCTTTTTTCGTGATGATATTAATCACAGCATACTCGGCACACCCACCATACATTGACGAGCCCGGCCCTCTGATGATCTCGATCTTCTTTATCTGGCTGATCTGGTGGTGATTGCCAAACTGCAGCGATGCGTATGCAATTTCGTTTATTTCCTGTCCGTCTATCTGCATAGATATGCTGCCCTCATTGGCCCACAATCCCCTGAAAGAAAGAGCCACAACCCCCTCAACATCCACATTAAACTCCATGCCCGGTATCATCTGAAATATATCCATCAGATCGGTGGCACCGCTTCGTTCTATTTCTTCGTCGGTGATTACTGATATGATCGATGGCGATTTTCTCAGTGGCAGCGGCTTATGCGATGCCGCTTCTATTGCCAGCGTTATGGTCTTTTCCATATCCGTGGCTTTGTATTTCGATTTCATTTTCGACAATTCTTCGATACTCAGGTTCGTCAAATCGTTCGTATCCGACTTAGCCTCCTGACCAAAGCAATTAATCACGCTAAAAAAGAAAAATACAATAAGTAATATCCTGTTCTTCATGCTACCATATTAATTCGGCGTTATTGAGAATTTGTTCGTTTACAGAGAGCCCTCTGAGCTTGCAATTACGCAAGCTCAACTGGTACCCGGTCTTAAAGTCATTATCTTCATCAAAGAAGAAGGAAATGCAGGCACCCATACGCCCCATGTTTTCCTTCTCAGTGATGATCAGTATAGGTGCTCCTGCAGTCAGGTCAGCTATGGCTTTCACCTTCGCGGTCGCTGATTGTGCAATCACTACTACATCCACATCCCTTACTTCTGCCATTGTTATCCTCCGCACTGTGTAGGTCGAGTTGCTGTTTGTTTTCTTCGATATGAGGTCTTTCAGCGCGCCTTCCACAGGGGTTATGCCCACTATGCCAATCTTTATCGTGTTCTGATTATTGGGCCAAGATGTGTATCTGATGAAATTGAATATATATACGGAGTTCTCACTATAATCGAAACTCTGACAATAGCTATCAAAAGCTATTGCACTACAACAAAACAATAAAATAATGCAAATGTAAAATCGCCTCATTTCGTATTTGTTCGGAATAGTGGTTCGGTTGTTGTGGGGTGTGCCAGTATTGGCACAGTCCTGATTCTCTTTAAAGATAAGAATTTGCTGGAAATCGAATATGAAAGTCGATCAAATCACGGCATTAATGCTGAATGCTTATCTATTCAACAGCTACTTGCTCTTGTAATATTTTAGCTTCAGGTCCCTGCCGTCAAATTCAGCATAACTGTCGTACCTGATCCAGTCGCCCAGGTTCACATACAGGCTGCCCTGCGGCAAGGGGTATTCTATTGCTATATGCCTGTGCCCGAAGATGAAGTAGTCATAATGTTCTTTCTTCAATGTTTCTAGGCAAAACTGTACCAGCATTTCTTTTTCAGGACCCAGAAACTCCTTCTCAGGCATATCGGCATGTTTGGGCCCCAGCCGGCTGAACCAACCCGCAATACCAACCCCCGTATCCGGATGCACCCTGCGGTACAGCCACTGCGACAGCCCGCTGCGCAGCACTGTTTTCAGTATCTTATACCCGGTATCGCCTGGTCCCAGTCCGTCGCCGTGGGCAATAAAGAATTTTTTGCCATTGATCGTTCGGGTAATGTGTGTGTGATGCACAGGTATATCCAGTTCGTGTGCAAAATAGTCCAGCATCCAAAGGTCGTGATTGCCCGTAAATACCTCTATGTGCATTCCTCCGTCGCGCAGCTGTGCCAGCTTGCCCAGAAAACGGGTATAACCGCGCGGTACCACATTACGATACTCAAACCAGGTATCAAACAGGTCGCCTACCAGAAAAAGTTGTTCGGTTGTTGGGGCAATTTCGTCAAGCCATGCACATAGCCGCCGCTCGCGGTCCTTGCTCGTGGCATGGTCAGGGATTCCCAGGTGAAAATCGGATGCGAAGTATATCTTTTTACCCTGTGGTAAGTCCATGCGATCTATTGAAAACTGCAAATTTAGCGGAAAAAGGGTTCTGGCACAGAAAAGCATGCACCTTCACCCTATTGGGCTGTCGCATGCACAGGCTACCTTTTCACGGTAGCTTTCTCTACCCGCAGGCCCACATGCAGTATCTCTGGCAGTGGGTTGATGCGCATATTCTGTTCCATTGCTACTTCATAGGTGCCCTTTCGGCTCAGATTCACAGAGTCGCCAAGCGATATGCGCACCCGTTGCTCGTATATTTCGCCCATGCCCCGGCCCAGCCATTTGCCGGTAGGCTCAGACAGCACTATATTGATCCGGGCTTTCGATGCCACCGTGTCGCCCGGTGTTTTTATATACAGCCACATCCATATATTATTGTAGGGATAGGCCTGCGTATGCCTTATGATAAAATAAGGCTCGTACACAGCCGTGGTATCTGTGATCTCAAAGGTGAAAACAGGTTTGAAGTTGTACGTCCATGCATTGCCGGGTATCGCTTCCTGCTTCTGGTAATGGGGCGCAGGCATACAGGACGCAAGCAGGCTCATAAAAGCTGCAATGGCAATAGCAATGCTGTATCTGCGTATTTCTGAAAACATGTCCAAATCGCTCTTCTTAACACCGGGCGCACGGTAAGCAACTATCGTTGCAGGTAGCGCCCGGTACACCTGTTCCGTTCATTGTATGCTCCGTGGGGTTGCATAGCCCGACTTTAGTATTATATTCCCACCATCAGTGGCATCAGCAGCATCATCAGGTCTTCGTTTTCACTGCGGTCTACAGATCTGAAGATACCGGCTCTAGAAGGTGTACTCAGTTCCAGTACCACCTCTTCGCCATCCAGATTGTTTACGATCTCTACCATCAGCTTTGCGTTGAAGGCGATCTTCATGTCCTCGCCGCTATACTGGCACGACAGCGATTCCTTGCCCTCGTAAGAGAAGTCTATATCCTGTGCGCTGATGTTTATGCTGTTACCCACAATATCAAGCAGCACCTGATTGGTGGTCTTGTTGGCAAAAATGTTTACCCGGCGCAGTGCACTGGCAAACTCCGCACGGTTTACCGTCAGGCGGTATGGATTGTCTGCGGGTATTACTGCGCGGTAGTCAGGGAAACGTGCGTCTATCAGGCGGCAGCTCAGGCTCACATGCTCACCGGTTACAAACAGGTGACTGCTGTTATACGACAGTTGCAGCACAGACTCGTCTGCTGGCAATGTACCTTTCAGCTGCTGCAGTGGCTTGCGTGGCACTACAAAACCGCCCTGCTCAGGGCAGTTTACATCATCGCGGCGAAACTGTACCAGCCTGTGCGCATCCGTAGATACAAAGCTGATGCTGTTCGGTGTCATCTCGAAGAATACACCCGTCATTGCCGGGCGCAGCGTATCGGTGCTAACCGCAAACAGCGTCTTATTAATAGACTCTATCAGCGCAATCGACGACATATTAAAAGACGAAGTATCGCCTGGTGCCGGCTCTTTCGGAAAATCATCCGACTTTTCGCCCACTATCCTGTATCTGCCCGAATTGCTCGACATATCTATCGAAAGATCCGTAGGGTTGATGATGAAAGTAATGGGCTGCTCTGGCAGGTTTTTAAGGTATTCAAGTATTATTTTCGATGGTATACATATTCTGCCTTCGCCTTCCGACTCATTTACCTGCATGTGCACGCGCATCATTGTCTCAAGATCGGTAGCGGTAAGGGTGAGTGTGTTGCCGCTCAGGTCGAAAAGGAAATCTTCGAGTACAGAAAGCACATTGTTGGCGCTGATAATGCCCCCTATCTGCTGGAGGTTTTTGAGCAGTGTGGATGATGTAACTATAAATCGCATTGGTGTAGTATGTTTCGAACAAAGATATTTGAAATAAAACCAAAATTTTACCCTAATGCCGTATTGTGGATAAAAGAAGGACAACTTGCCCCCAGCATCAGCGAAAAACTGAAACGACATTTCCGCCATTTTAATAGCTGGTGGCAGGTCTGGGTTTTTCTTTGTGCACGACAGTTCAATACCCGAAAATAAAATATTGTGCATATTATAATTCTCCAAAGGTATTCATCGAAGCAAATACTTCTTGCCCCCCACAATCTTAGGAGCTTTATCTCTTACTTTCATTTTCGGTACTTTGACCAGCGGCGATTTTTATATGCCCTTTGTTTTCGGAAACAAACATACTAGAAGTCTGTATGGTCACAAATGGTTTCCCTTCAAAACTCACCACTACATTACGGCGGCCCTTTGCTCACAGTAGTTAGTATGCGCTCCGTAATAGAATATTTCCGCGCTTATACTCCACCGGTACATCCCTGGCAAGTACCAGCCATTCGGATAGCAGATTGCGTAACAAACAAAGAATAGTTACCGTATCACCAAATCAAAGTGATAGATTATCTGTTGCGAAATGTAAATTGCACAGCAGATAAACTTGCAACTACCTTTTCCTGGTATTTTCAGTATCGGCAATCATCGTCTCCCGGGGTAGCAAAATGCATAAAACACAAAATCAGGCAAATGATCGAAACAAAAAGACTTCTTATAAAACCACTCACCTACGACCAGTTGGTAAAATACACACTATGCGACAATTCTCTTGAGGCGGAATTGAACTTAAACACAACATCCAGAACCATCTCTCCTGAACTGAAAGAAGCGTTTGAACAGACAATACTTCCAAATGTGGCAGACAAAACCAAAAACTATTTGTATTCAACACTTTGGACTGCAATATCAAAGGATGAAAACAAAATGATAGGAGACTTGTGCATAGTTGGCGAACCCAATGCAGAAGGGGAAATTGAAATTGGCTATGGAACATACGACGATTTTCAGGGAAAGGGATTTATGACGGAAATTGTAGGTGGAATTATTGAATGGGCAAAGACGCAGCCAATAGTAAAATCTATTGTCGCTTCAACAGAAAGGACAAATACCGCCTCTTTCAAGGTGCTTCAAAAAAATAGTTTCCTTAAAACCGGCGAAACAGAACAGCTTTTTCATTGGAAATTGGCACTGAATAGCTGACAAAGGTGCTCAGCATTGAGTCCGCTTTGCTGTGTCTTTGCCCTGCCATACTCAAGATGCATTGCGTCAGTTCAGCATCCGGCTGGCAAATCTTTCATCCTGTCACGCTTTAACATCGGCAAATGTCAGCCAACTTTTATTTTGGTTTACATTTTGTTTTACAGTTGGCTATTGGGGCGTATGTTGTTTTTGATTTTGTAATACCTCAATAGTATAGTATCATAAGCCAGGGCAACTATCATTATAAAAGCCGCAATAAGCAACATCTTGAATTTCAATGACAAAAATAAGTAGCCTCCTGAAACACAGCCAGAAAAGAAAAACGCAATAATGGCTAGTCTCAGACTGATACTGCGTAGTAGTTTTTCTCTTTCACCATCCTCTTTGTAAAAGAACAATTGCGATAACTCAATGCCCAGATCCGTAAACAAGCCCGTTAGATGGGTTGTTCGCACGGTGGAGTTGGATATTTTGCTCACCAGCGAATTCTGCAATCCCATAGCAAACAACAGGAAATTTGCCAGAAGACGGTGGTCAAATCCACATCCCAAAAAATAATCACCAAACAAACCTAATGTTAGTAGTATTAATATCTCTAAAAAAATCGATGCGCTATGTGGTGCTTTGCTTTCTCTGATAAGAAAATACTCGGTAAGGAAACTGGACACGAATGAGCCTGCAAGAAAAGAAATGATGTACAGGAGAAAATATGCCCCATATGCATCTGCTTTTTTTGTTACCTCTTCTGCGAAGTATGCAAAGTACCCCGTAATATTAGTCGTCAGTACACCTAAAGCCAGAACACCGCAAACATTAACTAATCCGGCAACGAAAGACAAAAAAATTGCGAGTCTGAAGTTGTGTCGGGGTGTACGTGATTTACCTCTGTGCCTGAACATATAAATGGTAATTTCTTGTTGTTAAGCTACAAAAATCGCTTGGTATAATCTTTGATAACTTTCTGGAGGTGGTCGATCACAGCGCAAAATTGCCCTGACAACAGGTTTAGTTATAGAGGCATACAATGTTCCGGTTGCCAACAATGCATCACAATTTGAGGTCATTGGTATCACCGGGCTGTTTATAGCCGATACAACAACTCCTCACCATTACAGACATTACCCACTCCCGCTAAGTTTTTATCAACAATTTTACAGCCAGCCCCTTTTTGGCGTGGTATTTGTGGCTACTAACAGCACACACAGAAAATCAAATATTGCATTTTTCTTCATGGCAGTAAGTGCGCAAAAACTGCGCAATTTTCAAAACTTATACCATTGATTATCAAATGTTTATCATTTTCTGAAAAAAATTGCGCACACTGCGCAATTTTGCTGGCAACCCTGGTTTCCGGCACAACACCCTGCCAATAGAAGAATCGAAGCCCAGCCAATTTGCCCTGGGAGCGATAGGGCAAAGGGTGACGTTTCCTTCTGGTATTCTTTTCTTTTCGAGGTAGAAGAAGGTCCGGGTGGATGGGACAGATACCACATCATGCAGTAAACAAAAAACAGGATTATCTAACAATCGCGTAAACCTATTTCAGGACGCTGCACTGCGCAAAGTGGGAAGAAAGTGCGCAATTTTTGCGCAAAAATACTGGGCAATTAATTTCGTAAGACATTGATAAAGAGTCTTATAGCACAAAATAGCCCTTGGTACGAAAAACCAGGCAAAATTGCGCAATTTTGAACGCACGACCCTGCTTAGCGTGCCCCGGACCCGCTTTAACATTTATTTGCAGCCCACAATTTATGGAATCCCTCCGCCGGCGTTTCTTTACTTTTACCAACCAAAACAGCATCAGCAATGAACCTCGACGACCGAATGGAGCAAAGCGGCACCTACTCTGCCTTTCGTACCAGCCTCGATATTGGCATGGGCGCTATATATATTGTAATGGGTGTTATCCTCTTCAGCATGCGCTACTTTGGCGCTATAGAGCTGCCGCCCACATCGGCATACATACTGGGTACGGTGCTGGCACTATATGGTGCGTTTCGTATATACAGGGGCCTGGTAGTGGTGCTGCGCCGCCGCAAGCCAGGTAGCCGCAATACTGCCTAGCTATTACGGCAAATACATGCAGCCAACATTGGCCCTGCACACCGTGCGCAGGCTGCCTTATAACCCCTTTTGCAGGGCTGTTAAATTATTGTTACAGCAGATATAACACTCCGTATTCCGTAAATTATTAAGTAAAATTGCGCTCCTTATGCGAATCAGTGCTAAGTTTTTGCTCATGTGTTTGTGTGTGTTCCTGTTTTCCTGCGACGACAGGCCGGCACACCCCGACTCGTTGGGCAAGGGCGAGATAGATATATCGGTTGATGAGACCTTCAGGCCGGTGATGGAAGAGCAAAGCAAGGTATTCGACAGCAGTTTTCCCGATGCCCGGGTGCACATTCACTACAAGTCCGAGGCTGCGTGTTTTAAGGACTACTTCGACAAAAAGGCCCGCCTCATACTGGTGACCCGCGATCTGTCGAAGGAAGAAAAAGAAGCCTGCAAACAACGGCAGATATACCCCACCGCGCTGGCACTGGCCCGCGACGCGGTAGCAGTGATCCTCAACAATGCCGCCACTGGTGATACCCTCATGGATATGGCCGTGCTCAAGGGCATTCTCACCGGTCAGTACAGCAAAAAGTACACGGTAGTATTCGACAATTCTGCATCGAGCACGGTGCGGTTCATAACAGACTCTGTACTCAGGGGCGAAAAACTGGGCAGCAATGTGTTTGCCGCAAAGGGCAACAGCGAGGTGGTAGAATACGTGAAGAACAATCCCGACGCGATAGGCTTTGTAGGTTTGGGCTATGTAGCCGATACCGCCGACCCCAACAATACCGGATCTTTCATAAAAAGTGTTAAAGTTGTAGCCATCAAAAACGAGCAGACCGGCGAGTTTTTACAGCCGTATCAGGCGTATATAGCGCTCAAAACCTATCCGCTCACCCGCCACATCTACTACATCAACAGCGAAAGCTATCCGGGTCTTGGCACGGGTTTTGCAAACTTCTTAAGTTATCAGCGTGGTCAGTTGATCTTCTTCCACGCCGACATGTTTCCGGTACGCTCAGAAATGGTCATACGGGATGCACAGATCAATAGTAAATGATTTTTTAAACAGCAAACAGAATAACAGTTATCATGCAGTACACAATGAAAGGAATTTTAATGATGCTCGCATTCGTAGCCTATGGCTTCGTGGCAGGCGCACAGGATGCAGCCGTGAAAAACGGGATCAAAATGTATCGTTACAAAAAGTACAAGTCGGCACAGGCAGCTCTGGCTCCGCTGGCCGATAAAGACCCGCTGGCCAACTACTACCTCGGGCTGATCTACATCGAGACCGGCAACCTCGCCCAGGCAAGTGCTGCCTTTGCAAAGTTTCCTGAGGATCTGGCCAATATTTCCGGTACAGCCCGTGTAGCCTTCGCCAAAAAAGATGTGGCTGGTGGCAACAAGATAGCCAAAGACCTGGCTGCCAGAGCAAAGAAAAAAGACTGGATGCCGCAGAAGTATGCTGCCGACGCCATTGCCTACACAGACGGCGGCGACTACAACCAGGCAGCAGCATGGTACAAAGATGTGCTGGAGAAAAACAAGGCCGGCGACAATACCGACAACTACATCGGTCTGGGCGACGTAATGCGCAAGATACCGGGCGGTGGCGGCGAAGCCATGAACAACTACGAAATGGTAACCGACAAGGACAAGTCTAACTCGCTGGGCTTCTCGCGCATTGGCGACTTGTGGTACGAGGCGCGCAACTACCAGAGCGCACTCGACAACTACGCCCGCGCCAAAGATGCCGACAATACCAACCCGCTGCCTTACAAGGCACTGGCCGACGCCTATTCGCGCTCGGGCAAGTACAAGCTGGCATTGCAGAACCTGGAAGAGTACCTGTCGCACTCAGACAATACACCGGACGATCAGCTGGAATATGCCCGCGCCCTCTACCAGGCGCAGAGCTATTGCGACGCTGCCAAGCTGGCCGAAAAACTGATAGGCTCACAGACTGATCCTACAAGATTGACAGAACTTACAGGTATACTCGGTTTCTCTCAAGCCAACTGTGGTGACTCTACCGCGGCAGTAAACAATCTGCGCAAGTACTTTGCAATGCAGGACCCTAAGAAAGTACTGCCCGGTGCATATATAGAGTATGGTAAGCTGTACCTGAAGCTGGGTCTGCTCGACTCTGCTGGTTTCTACTACTCCAAGGGCATCAACGGCGACACCGCCCGTAATAAAACTGATGTATACCGCGAAGTGGCAGAGGCATTCAAGTCTAAGAAAGAATATTGCAAGTCGGCAGAGTGGTACACCAACCTCGTGAAGGCTAATCCTGAAGCGCAGGCCGCCGACTATGTATGGCGTGTGATAATGTTCTACTACTGCAAAGACCTTGGCAATGCCATGACTGCTGCCAACGATTTTGAAGCCAAACATGGTGCTAACCAGCCTTCGGCATATTACTGGCAGGGTCGTGTGGCTGCGGCTATAGACTCTGAGGCTACTACCGGTCTGGCCATACCCTTCTACACCAAGTGGCTCGACAAAGTAGGCGGATCGAACTACGAAAAGAAGAATGATGTAAAGGGCGCGTACGAGTACATGCTATACAACTACTTCAACGCCAAAGACAAAGAGAACATAAAGCTCTATAAAGAGAAAATACTGGGCATAGACCCCAACAGCAAAGTGGTGAAAGAAATCGAAGCGCTCGAAAGGCAAACTTCTTCTCAGCGACCTGCGCCCCAAAAGTAACATAACATGAAATTTTCATTAAGAAAGCTCCGCATTGCCGGGGCTTTCTTAATCTGGTACCACCGGTTTGGTAATTTACGCTTAATTTTAGGTCTGATGTTGCCGTTCCGGAAGCTCCGGAATGGTATTCATCCTGGTCAAAATAGTTTATGAAAATCCCCCAATCGATATCGGTTATGCTTGTTGCCGCACTGATCATCAACACGGGTTGCGGTGGTGGTAAAGACGGTAAGTCGAACCTGAGTACAATGGCCAACAAGATTGGCCGGAAGACGATGGTGGAGGATTACCCCAAAGTATTCAACGAAGAATTGATACGGGAGACAGCCGGCAACCGCATCTATGGCGAGCTGCAAAACCGCTATTCGCAGCAGTTGGTAGCCCTCAAGGCCGAGACAGACCGAGATCATGCCAAGCTGCTGATCGTGATCATGACACCCGAGGTAGGTAAGTTTGCCACCAACGCCAATATATATGGTGTACCCTTTATAGTACAGATATGCGGCAACCAGGGTATTGAGTGCATAGACCTCACCCCCGACATATCAGAGTGGTCGTCGGTAAACGAACCCGGGCGAATGCCTGTGGGGGGCAACTGGTCGCGCGAGGGTGCAGCATTTGTTGCAGATATGCTGGCCGGAGTGGTCTCTACCCACGAAGAATACCGCAACCGCACCACATTTGAAGCCGCTGCACGCCCCGCAACATTTGGCGATGCACGGCAGATCAACGAAGAAGATGAGGACAAGCGCAAACTCAACCCGCAAGACGGAGAAAAGAGAGGACCATACAAACTCACCATCAATAAGCAGGGGCTCCGAATGGGGCACGAGCTCACCTTCCCCAAAACCCGCCAGCGGATATTGTTTCTGGGCGACTCCCGTATTTTCAACCCCTACATGGACGACCAGTACACCATTACAGAGCGCCTGCAGGCGAGGTTTCCGGAAAAGGAGATCGTAAATGCCGGCAACCTGTCTTATACCATGGACGACTACCTGTCGCTGTACCGCGAGAAGGCCCGGTATACCGAACCAGACATAGTAGTGGTTTGTACCAGCGGTGGCGATATTCTCGACGAGTATTTTACACACCGCAACCGGTATTCCAGATCAGAGCGTTGTTACCGTCCGTCGGCACTCGAAGAGCAGTTCTACCGGCAAATGACCAAAACCAATTGATACCAACAGCAAATGCAGTGACTATGGAAAACAATCAGGAAGAACTAAAATATCCTATAGGCCGCTACCAGCGCCCCGACACCTATACACATCAGGATCTGGGTGAGTGGATGGCCGTGCTGCGCGCGTTGCCATCTTGGATGGATGCCTGCATTGAGAACCTGGATGCCCACCAGCTCCGCGTGCCCTACCGCGACGGCGGCTGGACCATTCAGCAACTGGTACACCACGTGGCCGACAGCCATATGAATGCCTATATCCGGCTGAAGCTGGCACTCACTCAGGATACACCTACTATCAATCCCTACAACCAGGATGCATGGGCACTGATGGCCGATGTGGAAACCGTGCCGGTGAACGTGTCGGTGACTATGCTGCACACAGTGCACCGGCGGCTGGTAGCTGTGCTGGAACATATGTCTGCCACCGACTGGGAGCGTACCTACTACCATCCGGAGTACAAGCGCGAGTTTCCGTTGTGGGACATGGTAGCGCTCTATGCCTGGCACAGCCGGCACCATACGGGCCACATTATGGGCCTGCGGGAGCGTATGGGCTGGTGATTGCACTGCTTTTTTACTATTCTTATCATAAAATGCTATTACAGTTAATTACTTTCAAAAATTACCTGTTATCTTAGCAAACAAAAGACAGCAAACTCAAAAATTTATGCAAAATATATTGTTTCTGCATAGCATACTGCGCTACTTCATTCTGCTTTTTGCAATGGTCGTAGCTATTCAGAGTCTCGTAGGGATGATGGGAAAGCGCAAGTTTAAAAGTGTCAACAAACAGTTGGCGCTGGCACTACTCATATTCTGCGATCTGCAGCTGGTGCTGGGTGGCGTTTTGTATTACCAGAAGGTGATCGCAGCCGGTATGTTCAGTGCAGGCAATGTGATGAAAGATGTGTACAGCCGTTTTTACGCGGTAGAGCACAGCCTGTCTATGGTCATCGCTATTGTGCTGGTGCATGTAGGCTACACGGTTACGAAAAAGAACATTGATGATGACCGCAAGTTCAAGCGGCTGTTTTGGTGTTCGTTTATAGCGCTTGGCATTTTTGTGGCCATGATACCGTGGCAGAGCAAGCAGGTGGTTGGCCGGCCCAACATTCCACACATGACCCCATAATAGCACTGTGCTCCGAAAAATACTGCAGCCTTTTTTCACCGTTTACGCGGTTACTACTTTTCTTATCGGGTTGTTTATTACATTCCCGTTTTATGTGGTGCTCAGTATTGGCAGCAATGTGCGGCGGCGCGAGCGCATTTACCGTATCATCAGGCTGTGGGCACGCAGCTGGCTGTGGGTTACGGGTATGCCACTACGGGTTATGGGTCCCAAACCTGCCGGGGGCAGATACATCATCGTCGCCAATCATATTTCCTATCTGGATACGGTGGTTGTTTTTCCGGGACTGCCGGGCTACTTCCGCGCTTTGGGAAAGAAAGAGTTTGCTAAAGTGCCTGTCATGGGCTTCCTCTACCGCCAGATCGTGATTATGGTCAACCGGAGCAGCCCAGAGAGCAGAGCGGTGAGCATGCGCCTGATGTGGCGGGTGCTGAAGTATGAAAGCAGCATCCTCATTTTTCCTGAGGGCACGTTCAACGAGACCGGCAACAAGCTAAAAGATTTTTACACCGGCGCGTTTCGTCTGGCTATCACTACGCAGACACCAATACTCCCTGTATTGTTTCCCGACACCGTGCACCGGTGGCATTACAGCGCCTGGTGGAAAATATGGCCGGGCGAAAACAGGGCTGTGTACCTGCCACCTGTACCCGTAACCGGTCTCACTATGGCCGACCTCGACGAACTGAAGCAGCGGGTATATGACATAATGCATGAAGCCCTGCAGCAGTACCATTACCCCTGATGGTATAGTCGGTGTTCTATCACTTCAGCATAATGTAGCTAAGATAAAATATGCCTGTACATGCCATTACAACAATAAATATGATTGTAAATAGGTTGATTAGTTTCTCACTGTTCATGGTTCCCTCCGCTTTTTCCAAATTATCTGTTTATTAACTACCCGCAATAATCAAGCCGAAATACTGCTTATTTGCTGCCTGTTTTGTTAAAGGCAACTTGCCGCCAGAGCCTTCTTCTAAAGCCATTCCGGGTGTTCTGCGATTTGTATGGCCTTAATGGGTTGACCATTGGAGCATTACACAAGGTTCTTTAGCATAATGCCAGATTATATTTAATCAAAAGCATGGGTATTGAGGTGGCATACCGGCACCCTTTCATTTTACAGTTTTAACAAAATATCCGTGATACAGCCATTATATTTGCGCACTAATATCTGTTTATGAGAAATTTCCTTGCCATATTTACTGTACTGCTTTTGTCTGCCGCACCTCTAATGGCACAGGAAAATTCACTGGATGTAAAAGGAAGCAGCAAGGACAAGCTGCCTCAGATCACCAAGCCATCGCGCGATTTTCTGATGGTACAGTTTGGGTACACCAACTGGGTAAACCGCCCCGACAGCGGTGTATACACCAAGCCATTTGCATATACATTCAATACCTACCTGTGTTATGACTTCCCGATCAAGAAAAGCAGGATGAGCTTTGCAACCGGTATAGGTATCCACACCACCACTGTATACCTGGACAAGCAGCAACTGGCACTCTCTGATACAGGACTGAATGGCGCTGATGCAACCTTCATATCAGACACCGCCAACTACAAGCGTTACAAATTCAATACCGCCTACATTCAGGCCCCGTTCGAGCTGCGGTACTTCAGTAACCAGTACAACCGCAATAAAGGCTTTAAGGCTGCAATAGGGCTGCAGGTAGGTACATTTCTGGGGGCGCATACCAAGGGGCTGCGCTCGGTAGAAGGCACCAACATCAAGGACAAACTGAATACCAAGCGCTATGTGAGCCCATGGAACTTTGCCGCTACTGCCCGCGTAGGTTATGGCAACTTTACCGTATTCGCATCGTACAACATCACCAATGTGTTTAAGGACAATGCAG
The DNA here is from genome assembly GCA_903824665.1 of uncultured Bacteroidota bacterium. Taxonomy (GTDB): domain Bacteria; phylum Bacteroidota; class Bacteroidia; order Chitinophagales; family Chitinophagaceae; genus Nemorincola. The sequence continues at coordinate 283,542 of CAIJXT010000001.1, forward strand.
GGCCGGCGCTTACACCAATGACCATTGGGATATGCCTTACCGGTCTGTAGAAATCCTGCAAACGGTGCAGCGAGTGCAATAAAACAAAGAAAAGGGTATCTGGAAAGACACCCTTTGTGGAAACCTAAATACGGGCATCCCTTCCCTTAAATTTCCATCAAACACACACACTATCCGGAATGCATTAATACCTGTTCAAAAACCATACCATGTTTTGAAGGGGTATGTTAAAACTGTGGTATTGCTGCTGCTCCCGGTCAGGAACTCCCTTTTGTATCCCGCAACATTTGCCACGCACCAGGTTTATGGGGTAATACCGTACTGTATTGCTTTCCTGCCTGTTCTATTTTTCGTAATTTTGCAGTATGTCCCGCAAAGCAATGCTCATCATAATGGATGGCTGGGGTCATGGCAAGGTGCCATCGGCCGATGCTATCGCTAATGCCAATGTTCCATTTGTAAGATCGCTCTACGATCGCTATCCCAATACTGAACTCATCACCTGTGGTGAGGCAGTGGGTCTGCCAGACGGGCAGATGGGCAACTCTGAAGTAGGACACCTGAACCTGGGTGCCGGCCGCATAGTGTATCAGGAGCTGCAGCGTATCAATGTGGCGTTCCGCGACGGCGAAGCTGCACGCAGCCCCGAGCTATTGGAGGCTTTCAGGACCGCCCGTGAGGGTGGTGGTACCCTGCACTACATGGGGCTGGTAAGCGACGGCGGTGTGCACAGCCACATCAGCCATCTGGAGGCACTGTGTACGCTGGCGCGCGCCAATGGCGTACTGCGCGTAGCTGTACACGCATTTACCGATGGCCGCGACTGCGACCCCAAAAGCGGACTGGGCTTTATGACCCGCCTGCAGCAACACCTGGACCAAACCGGCTGCCTGCTGGCCACCGTTACCGGCCGGTACTTTGCCATGGACCGCGACAAGCGGTGGGACCGTGTGAAGGTAGCCTACGACGCACTGGTACATGGTATAGGCAAGCAAACCAACAATGCCCTGCAGGCCATAGAACAATCTTATGCGGCCGATGTTACCGACGAGTTCATGCAGCCAATAATAGTATGCGACAAGACCGGCGCGCCCAACGCACTGATTGCAAACGGCGATGTGGTGGTGTGCTTCAACTTCCGCACAGACCGGTGCCGCGAGATCACTACGGTGCTGACTCAGCAGGCGTTTCATGAGCAGAATATGCACCCGCTGGATCTTTACTATGTAACCATGACGGAGTACGACAAAAGCTACAATAATGTAAAGGTGCTGTTTGGCAATTCTGACCTCATCAATACCATGGGCGCAGTGCTGGAGCAGCAGGGCAAAACACAGATCCGCGCTGCAGAAACAGAGAAATACCCGCACGTAACTTTCTTCTTCTCAGGAGGCAGGGAGCAGCCCTATGAGGGTGAGCGCCGGATAATGGCCCCCTCGCCACGCAATGTAGCTACCTACGACCTGCAGCCAGAGATGAGTGCCCGTGAACTCACCGAATCTATACTGCCAGAGATAGCTGCCCAAAGCGCCGACTTCATCTGCCTCAACTTTGCCAACCCGGATATGGTGGGCCATACCGGCGTATGGGAGGCAGTAATAAAGGCAGTAGAGACGGTAGACGAATGCGTAAGCCGCATAGTACCTGTAGCACTGGCGCAGGGGTATGCCATTTTTCTGACGGCCGACCATGGCAATGCCGACTACCTGATCAACGAAGACGGATCGCCCAATACGGCGCATACCCTGAACCCGGTGCCGCTGTTTCTGATCTCCAACGATTATAATGGTACGCTGAAGCCCGGTAAGCTGGGCGACCTCGCACCCACCATGCTGACCTATATGGGACTGCCGGTACCGGCAGAGATGACAGGCAACATACTGCTGCAATAACCTGATCCGTAACCCTGCTGTTTAAAACACCTTCATCAGCTCTGAGAGGTGGGTGACCTCGTATGTGGGTTTGTGACCGTGCGGCGCATTTACCGGATTGAAGTAGGCACTGTCCCAGCCGGCATTGATGGCACCGAGAATGTCGATCTCAACGGCATCGCCTATCATGATGCTGTCTGCTACCTGTGCACCGGTGGCGGTGAGTGCATATTCAAATATGTCGCGGTGGGGCTTCATACTGTTGCTTTTCTCAGAGGTAATCAGGTGGTTGAAGTAGCGCGCTATGCCCGAGTACTGCAGCTTCAGCCGCTGAGTGGTCTCAAAACCATTGGTAATGAGGTGCATATCATAGCGGCCCCGGCAGTGTTCCAGCAGTTCTTTGGCGGCCGGTATGAGCAGTGTTTGTGTGGGCAGTATCTCCAGGTAGGCGGTGCTGAGCTCGTGCGCAAGGGTGGTATCGGCTACCTTGAAGTCGAGGAGCATGAGCCACATGCGCTTCCAGCGGAGTTCCTCGCGCTTGATGTAGCCATTGCGGTAGCGTGCCCACAGCTTGTCGTTGTGTACATTGTAAGAGCGGAACAGCGCATCGAAGTCGGTGATGCCCAGTGCCGGCAGATCGTACTCGGTGTATAGCGACCGCAGCGTGGCCTCTGAGTTTTTATCAAAATCCCAGAGCGTGTGGTCGAGGTCGAAGAACAGGTGTTTGTAGCGCGTGGTCATAATGAATAGTATAGCGACAAAAGTACGGCAAACATGGTGACGGTGTTGACGGTTTGATTTTGGCGGGCTTGTAAACAGGGCTGATGTGGGTGTGGCATTGTGTAATATTTGTTTTGATTATTTGTTTCTGTGTAGGCGCGAAAAAGGCCACTATTTTTATCAACAATTTGTACCTAGGGCTGTGGCAGCTCCCCCAAAATGCGGGCGGCGGTGGTGCCGGCGGCCGGATGCAACCGAATTACAACCTACGGGCGGTACAGACAGATTTTTGCGCACTACTGCGCAAAAAAATCCTGAAAATACTAAAGTGCTGATAACCAATCGATTGGCAAAATAAAATTGCGCACTTTTTGCGCACTTTTGCGCGCGGGCAATTTTTAATATGTTGTGCCTCGTCCCGAAATCGGTTTGCCCGGGGTTACGGGTATTATGCCTCAAAAACCGCGCCAAAAATTGGCTGGCTGGTAGGTATAGGGTATGCGGGAAGCTGTTGTTGATCAGCGGTTGTAATAAGGACTATAGGTGCTTGTGACGGTAAAAGTGGAGCAATAAAAAATGAACTTAATTTTAGGCTAAAGAACGAAAATGTATTAATTTTATACAGGACAAAATGAATATATGCTTACACCAGCGAAAGGCACACAATTGTACACGGTGGCGATAGCGGGTTGTGCTGAAGCGCAGCTAACCGCCAGCGGCGCTGTAATAGCTGGCGGCCAGGCCAATGTTAATGGCTCGCCCGGTGGCAATTTTTTCTCATCGCATCATGGTTTTATAGGCGGAGGCTGCGCCAACTGTATTGACAGCAGTAATGGAGCGACCACATACGGTACCAATGCCGGTGGCGAGCTCAACACCATAGCCCCCGGCACCAACCATCCATCTATACTGGGCGGTGCCGGCAATACGGTGTCTGGTAGCGGCTCTGCCATATTGGGGGCCAGCGGCAATAATGATGGTGGGTTAAACAAAGTGCATATTGCCGAACGCGGGATAATTGCCGTATTGGCGGACACGCTACATGCAAATGGATTGTGGGCAAATGCGATACCATTTATTCCTGGAGGAGTAGATGCACTTCCAGGTCAAATATATTGGGATACCCCGCCCGCGCCGGATTCGAATCCAAGAGTATTGTACATTGGTATATAGTTATAATAATTTAATGCTGAAACTACTTACAGTATTCGTAATACTACCTTTCTGTAGCAGCGCACAGTTGATAACAACTGTTTGTGGCAATGGCATGCCAGGATATGCAGGTGACGGTGGAGACGCGTTACTCGCAAAAATATTCTATCCAACGTTGGTTCAATTCGACAATAATGGTAGTTTTTACTTCACCGAAAATGCGCACAGGGTAAGGAAAGTTTCGCCATGTGGCATTATTGGTACTGTGGCAGGAAATAGTACACCCGGTTTTTCAGGAGACGGAGGTGCCGCAACAACTGCTCAGTTAAATACTCCATTAGGCGTTGCATTTGACAAAAGTGGGAATATGTACATAAATGATAGACTAAATTATAGAATCAGGAAAGTAGATGCGATAACAGGTATTATTACAACGTTTGCTGGTAATGGAGTTTCTGGTTTTTCAGGCGATGGTGGCCCAGCTACTGATGCTTCAATTAATGGCGTTCCCGGAGTGGCATGTGATACATTTGGGAATCTTTTCATTTCTGACCATAGCAACAACAGAATACGGAAGGTGAATGAATTTGGTATAATTTCTACATATGCCGGGACCGGAATAAGTGGGTACACTGGCGACTTGGGACCTGCGAGCAATGCCCAAATTTCCCTACCATTGGGTATCACCTGTGACAGAGCTGGAAATGTATATTTTGTGGATGGGGGCAGTGTTGGTGTACGAAAAGTGGACAAAATTACCGGTATAATATCAACTGTAGCCGGTTCGGGAATAACAGGATTTAGCGGGGATGGAGGATTAGCTACTTTAGCGAAGTTTTACAACCCTGTTGCAGTGACTACAGATGGCAACGATAACGTTTATGTGGCAGATAAAGGCAACCAAAGAGTACGCAAAATAGATTTTTCGGGTATTATTACCACGGTTGCTGGTACAGGTGTCGCAGCATACAACGGTGATGGTGGCCTTGCAACCGCTGCAGATTTATTTAACCCTGAGGGCGTAGCATGCAACAGTGCTGGAAATCTATTTATCGCCGATTTCGCCAATCACCGACTTAGGAAGGTAATTTTCGAGCTCGACGATACCATGTCAATACATATTATTTCTGGTTCTTCGTACTTCATAGGCAGTACCGTAACCGTAAATGCAACTGTAAGCAATGCCGGCAGTAGTTACCTGATAAGGTGGATGAATAAGGGTATAATATTTGCTACTACAACCTACCCGTCAGTTACCTACGTAAAGGGACCCGGAATAGATACTATTACAGCCAGAGTGGTATCTACCGCATCTTACGGCTGCTATGACAGTGCTACCGCAGCTCCGTACATAATTGCTGCAAGTGCCTCCGGGTTGATGGCGATACCTGCCGGATCTGATTTTTCAGTATTCCCCAACCCTGCCACTACTACGCTCACCTTATCATCGCCCTACGATATGGTCACCGTTGCGATAAGCAACCTTGTAGGAGAAACGGTTTATACCGCAAGGTTTACAGGTACCCGCCGGGCAGAGCTACCCACCGGGCACCTGCCACCTGGCATGTACCTGATAAAGGTAAATGAGCGATGGGTACAACGGTTTATGAAGGAGTAAAAAACAGACGATCAGACAATTAACCCCTGAACAATGAAAATAGTTTTGCAGGTAAATGGTGGCAACGGGAATGCACAAATCTCACGGCCCCTCAATTTCCGGCGCGATTTTTGTGGCAGTATTATTCAGTGCCTCCAGGTGTGCAATTTTTAGGTTGGGCAAATGCAACGTGGGCAATGAGTGCGCAAAAACTGCGCAATTTTTCGGAACTAAATAGCTGATAATCAACCGTTTAGTGTTTTTCAAAAAATAATTGCGCACAGTGCGCAAAAATGTGTTGGGCGGTCGGGAAGTGGCAGTCACAAAATTTATTCAGATAATATATGCCACCCAAACCCATACTCTGGCACAGCACCCAACTACTGCTGATATTTCCCTAACTTAGCCATCGGAAAAAACTATGATCTACAGGAGTAAGGCACCGCTACGCATAGGCCTGGCCGGCGGCGGTACAGATGTGAGCCCCTATTGCGACCTATATGGTGGGGCAATACTAAATGCAACGATATCGCTGTACGCATCAGCTACAATAGAGCCGCTGACGGTGCCTCAGGTGATTTTTGAGGCGCTCGACCGCAACGAAAGCGCCGCCTACGAGCTGGCCGACCAGTTGCCGATAGATGGCACGCTGGACCTGGCAACGGGTGTATACAATCATCTGGTAGCCAGGTATGGCGCTGTGCCATCGGGCTTCAGGCTTACGACCATAGTAGACGCGCCGGCGGGGTCGGGGCTGGGCAGCTCGTCTACACTGGTGGTAGCCATAATAGGTGTGTTTGCCGAATGGCTGAACCTGCCGCTGGGCGAGTATGATATAGCGCAGATGGCCTACGACATAGAGCGGGTGGAGCTGAATATGGCCGGCGGCAAGCAGGACCAGTATGCGGCTACCTTTGGCGGGGTGAATTTTATGGAGTTTTATGATAACAACAAGGTGATCGTAAACCCGCTGCGTATAAAACCCGAATACCTTTTTGAGCTGGGCAACAATCTGCTGCTGTATTTTACGGCTACCAGCAGGCTGTCGTCGACCATCATAGAGGCGCAGAGCAAGAACGTCACGGACAAGGACCAGAAGTCGATAGAGGCGATGCACCAACTGAAGGAGCAGGCACAGATGATGAAGGAAGCGCTGCTGAAAGGCAATGTGCACGATATAGGCAGGATACTGGACTATGGTTTCAAGTTCAAGAAGCAGATGGCCAAGGGCATATCGAACGATGCTATGGATGCCATATATGAGGCAGCACTGAAGGCCGGCGCCACGGGCGGCAAAATATCGGGCGCGGGCGGTGGTGGCTTTATGATGTTTTACTGTCCTGCCAATACCCGGTTTGAGGTGGCGCGGGCGCTGCAGGCATTTGGCGGTACCATAAGCCCCTACCAGTTTACAGAGCGTGGCCTGTTTACATGGCGGGTGTAAATAATGTGTTGGCGGTGTTGGTAGCTGTATTATGATGGAGGCATAAGTGGTGCGGGCATCGGGTGGCCTGCAACTAAAGTACAATGCACATAAAAATTTCGCGCTATTAACTATCTTCGCCGCTTAGTTACCTGTTTCGCAATATGCTGTTTAATTCTATTGAATTTATTGTCTTTTTTATTGCCGTAACAGGGCTCTACTTTCTGCTTCCACACAAGTACCGGTGGTCGCTGCTGCTTACTGCGTCGTGTTTTTTCTATATGTTCTTCAAGCCGGTGTATATTCTTATACTCGGTTTCACGATCGTTATAGACTATTTCGCGGGCATCATGCTGGAGAACCAGACGGACCAGAAAAAGAAAAAGCAGTTTCTGATCATGAGCCTGGTAGCCAATATAGGCGTGCTGGCGGTGTTTAAGTACTTCAACTTCCTTAATGATAATATTACGGGTATCGCCCAGTTTTTCGGGTATAAAAACCAGATACCCTACCTGAATATTCTGTTGCCCATTGGTTTGTCGTTTCACACATTTCAGGCCATGAGCTATACCATAGAGGTGTACCGCGGTCACCAGAAGGCAGAGCGGCATTTTGGTATCTACTCGCTGTATGTGATGTTTTACCCCCAGCTGGTGGCGGGGCCTATAGAGCGGCCGCAGAATATGCTGCACCAGTTTCATGAAGAGAAGTTCTTTAACTACCATGATACGGTTACCGGACTGCGGCTGATGCTGTGGGGTATGTTTAAGAAGGTAGTGATAGCAGACAGGCTGGCGGTAGTGACAGACATGGTCTTTAACGATCCTTACAATCACTCGGCGGTGTCGATAGCGATATGCAGTGCGTTTTTTGCCTTCCAGATATTCTGTGACTTTTCGGGGTACTCGGATATTGCCATAGGGTCGGCACGGATCATGGGCATCAAGCTGATGCGCAACTTCGACCGGCCACACAGCGCACTATCTATATCAGAGTTCTGGAGCAGGTGGCATATATCGCTCTCTACATGGTTTAAAGATTATCTGTACATACCGCTGGGTGGCAACAGGGTACCGCCGGTACGCCGTCAGTTCAATCTCTTCATCGTGTTCTTTATGAGCGGGCTGTGGCACGGGGCAGACTGGCGTTTCATCATCTGGGGTTCGCTGCACGGTGTGTACCTGGTTTTTGCTAACCTGACCAAGGACATCCGCTACCGGATACGGCAGGTGATAGGCCTGACCCGGCTGAAATGGCTGGACAACAGTATACAGCGCACCATCACGTTTTCGCTGGTGGCAATAGCGCTTATCTTTTTCCGCTCTAACCATTTGCGCGACGCTACCTATATGATAGGGCGGCTGCCGGATGTGTTTGGTGAGATAGGAGGCATGATACGCAAGGGGGCATTCAACTCAGGGCTGCACCTGGAGTCGTACAAGCTGGCCATGTGTGTACTGGCGATAGGTCTGATGGAGGCGGTGCACTTTATGCAGCGCGACAAAGCGATCAGTGTGGTGTTTGACCAGCAGCCGCGCTACCTGCGGTGGGGTGTTTATTATGTTACGGTGTTTGCAATCATCTATCTTGGTGTGTTTACCAACAGAGAATTTATATACTTCCAGTTTTAGGCAATGAAGAGATTTATCACCAGGCTGCTTATATTTTGTCTTGCCCCAATGGCGGGGCTGCTGGCGCTTGGGTATGTGGTAGACGCGGGGCTGCACAAGTCGCGCCACTTCTACTATGCCGAATGGAATGATCTGTATGATGGCAAGATCAATGCAGACCTGATCATACAGGGCACATCGCGGGCATGGGTGCACTTCTCGCCCCAGATGCTGGACAGTGCATTTGGCATCAACAGCTACAATCTGGGTATGGACGCAGCACCGTTTGATATGCAGTATGAACGGTTCAAGATATACCTGCGGCACAACAAAAAGCCGAAGTACATATTGCAGGAGGTGGGCTTTAATACCACGCTGATGCGGTCTAAATCGCTGCCACTGTTTCAGCAGTTTCTGCCCTATCTGCACGATACGGCACTGTGGCGTGTGTACAAAAACCTGTACCCCAAGGTGACACTGGTGGAGCGGTATTTTCCGCTGTACAAATACAACAACCAGCTGCCTGTGCTGAAGGAAGGGATATGGAGCTATATGGGCAAGGGTCGCGCACCGGTGAAGTACAAAGGGTATCTGGGGCAGGAGAAGCAGTGGGATAGCTCGTTTGGCAATATGGTGCGCAGCAATCCGGAGGGGATCAGGTGGGCCGTAGAGCCATCGGCAGTGGCGCTGTACCGCGAGTTTCTGGACTATTGCAAGGCCAACGATATAAAGGTGATCATGGTGTATACACCGTTCTACTACGAGCTGGACCGGTATATACTGAACCATGCAGAAGTAAAGAAGGTGCTGGAAGGATTTGCCACTGAATACAACCTGCCCTATCTGGACTATACGCACTGCTATCTGGACTCGAGCAAGCAGTATTACTACAACTCGCAGCACCTGAACAAGGAAGGGTCGGTGCGGTTTACAAAGATGCTGATAGAGGACCTGAAGCCGCTGATAGCGGCGATGCCACCAGCTACAGGAAACAGCAACTGACGCAGATCATCTCTTACCAGCATCAGGAGGGTTAATTTTGGCCTGAAAACTGGTCAAATATGCACATTTCTTTTTCTTCAGTAAGAGTATCTATTTCGTTGTGTCTGCTGCTGGCAGGGTTTGCAGCACAGGCGCAGCCTGCGGCGATGACAGGCAAGTGGGCAAACGACAAAAGTAAAACTCAGGTAGATGAGCACACAAGCGGCGTGCTCACGATAGAGAACAGAACATCGACCTGGAACATCTTTAACAACCAGATGTTTCTGGATCTGAGCAACCGTATGCGCGACGATACGCTGCTGCTGATCTACAAATCGTGCGACTGTACAAGCACTTACAAGGCCTCTGCTATTAAGTTTCCGAAGGCAGGCAGCATAGTGGCAAAGTGCTACAGGGCAGCTGATGGCAGGTTGGGAGTGATTTATGTGAATAAGAAGTTTGTAAGTTCTGTAAGAAGCTATGCTCAAATGAGCAACAGCGAGAAGCAGGCTATATTCCCTGACTACTTCTACAAGGCGAAATAAGAAACAAAAAATCCATCAGCGAGGCTGATGGATTTATGTAAAGTCTTTAAGTAATTATCAGGCGGCTTTTTTCTTCTTCTTGAAGAGGTTTTTCACCTTGGTCATGAAAGAAACTTTGTCGCTGATGACCCGCACACTGAGCATGCGTATGTCTTTGTTGGGGCGGTCGTTGGAGTCGCGTGGTTCGGCAGCTATTTTGTCTACCACATCCATTCCTTCTATCACCTCTCCAAATACGGTATAGTTGCCATCGAGGTGTGGTGTGCCACCCTTGGTTTTGTACATTTCGCGCTGCTCTGCAGTGTAGGTACGACCTGTGCGCTTGCTCATATTGTCTATCTCGGCATCGGTAAACTGCTTGCCGGATACGAGGTAGAACTGGCAGGATGAACCTGACTTATCGGGCGTCTGGTCTCTTGCTACACCTACTGCACCACGTTTGTGGTAGGCTACGTCATTGATCTCTGCCGGAATGGTAGTGCCCAGGCCTCCATTGCCCAGTGCCTGTCCGGGTTTTGCCTGCTTAGAGTCAGGGTCGCCGCCCTGAATCATAAACTGTGGTATACACCTGTGAAACAGTGTGCTGTCGTAAAAATGCTCGCGTGCCATTTTCACCATATTATTGGTGTTGAGGGGTGTATTGTCGTAGAGCATCAAAACGATGTTGCCATATTCTGTCTCGATCTTCACTTTGTTCTTTTGCGCGTGTGCACTGATCGATATGGCGATAACGGTTGTTAACAATAATGTTCCCTTCTTCATGTTAATCAGTTGTAGTTACATTGTTTAAGAGTAATGTGCAAATTATATAATTTAGGATAAACAAGAGCTATCTTTTTTCCTGACATAATTCTACCAGCACACCATTGGTGGTTTTGGGGTGCAGGAAGCAGACGAGTTTATTATCGGCACCGTTTTTGGGCGTTTCGTTGAGCAGCTCAAAACCAAGTGCGGCCAGTCGTTTCATTTCGGCCTCAATATTCTCTACCTCGAAAGCCACATGATGTATGCCTTCTCCTTTTTTGGCTATGAATTTTGCTATGGGGCTGTTGTCGGAAGTAGCCTCGAGCAGCTCTATTTTGGCGTCGCCGGTACGGAAAAAGGCTGTAGACACCCCCTCGCTGGCAACATCTTCCTGCTTGTAGCAGGGGGTATTGAGCAGTTGCTCGTAGAGTGGTACAGCAATCCCGAGGTTCTTCACGGCGATTCCCAGATGTTCAATTTTCAGCATATTGGCAATAGTTTTTAGATATGGGTTAATAGGTAATCCCATATGATGGTAAGACCGTAAAGTTATCATTTTGACGTAATTTTGCTTAAAATCTCTCCTGAGAACTTAATTATATGGAACTTAAATTACCAATATATCTCGATAATAACGCCACTACCCCCATGGACCCGAGGGTACTGGAGGCGATGTTGCCTTACTTTGTAGAAAAATTCGGCAATGCAGCCAGCCGCAATCACTCCTTCGGATGGGTAGCGGAGGAAGCAGTGGATTATGCACGTGAGCAAGTAGCGAAACTGATCAATGCTGATCCGAAAGAGATCATCTTTACATCCGGAGCTACTGAAGCAGACAATCTGGCACTGAAGGGTGTTTTTGAGATGTATGCATCGAAAGGCAATCACATTATAACTTGTACTACCGAGCACAAAGCAGTATTGGACACCTGCAAGCATATAGAAAAGCATGGCGGACAGGTGACTTACCTGGAGGTAGCTGCAGACGGCCTTATTAACCTCGCAGAACTGGAAGCCGCGATCACCGACAAAACAATACTCATCGCCATCATGTATGGCAATAATGAGATAGGTGTGTTGCAGCCAATGCGCGAGATCAGCAAAATAGCCCGCAAGCACGGTGTGCTGCTGTTTACCGATGGAACACAGGCGGTAGGGAAAATACCGGTGGATGTAAATGCTGATGGTATAGACCTGATGGCATTCAGCGGTCATAAAATGTACGGCCCTAAGGGTGTAGGTGCGCTGTATGTGCGCCGGAAGAACCCAAGGGTAAAAGTAACATCGCAGATGGACGGTGGCGGCCACGAGCGCGGTATGCGCAGTGGTACACTGAATGTGCCGGGTATTGTGGGTCTGGGTAAGGCTTGCGAACTGTGCATGCATGAAATGGAAAGTGAAGGATTGCGCCTGAGCAAAATGCGTGACCGCCTGGAGAATGCGCTGCTGGAACTGGAAGAAGCCTATGTGAACGGCAACCGTGAGCACAGACTGCCACACACTGCCAACATATCATTTAAATATGTAGAGGGTGAAGGGTTGATGATGGGCTTTAATAAGAATATAGCACTATCGAGCGGCTCGGCATGTACCTCGGCATCGCTGGAACCCTCGTATGTACTGAAGGCACTGGGCCTGGGAGATGATCTGGCACACAGTTCACTTCGTTTCGGACTGGGCAGGTTTACTACAGATGAGCAGATAGACTTTACGATAGACGCAATCAAGACTACTGTACTGAAGCTGCGCGAAATGAGCCCGCTATGGGAAATGTATAAAGAAGGAATAGATCTGAATGCGATAGAGTGGGCACACCACTAACCGGCATCCGGATAAAGAATAAGTATAGGCATTATATTATTAAACCAAAAGCTGGCTGCAGCAATGCGGCCACACCGAAACAAAAACAGAAAACATGGCATATTCAGATAAATTAATCGATCATTACTCCAATCCGAAAAATGTAGGAACACTTGACAAGGCGAAGACCAACGTAGGTACTGGCCTGGTAGGAGCACCGGAATGTGGTGATGTAATGCGCCTGCAAATAGAAGTAGACGAAGTAAGCGGCATGATCAGCGATGCCAAGTTCAAGACATTTGGCTGTGGCTCTGCTATTGCATCGTCTTCTCTGGCTACAGAGTGGCTGAAGGGCAAGACCATAGATCAGGCGCTGACCATAGATAATATGGATATTGTTGAGGAACTGAACCTGCCACCGGTAAAAATTCACTGCTCTGTGCTTGCAGAAGATGCAATAAAGGCAGCGATCAATGATTACAGGGTGAAGAATGGTTTGCCAGAACTTGTGGCTGAAAAGAAAGCACATTAAGCGCAAATGGTTGATAGTAAGTGGTAGTTTGTGTAATGCACACTAAGCACTGATTGCTATAGACTAAGTACAAAAAAGAAAACATGATTTACGTAAGTGATAAAGCCAAGGAAAAAGTAGCGCAGTTGCGGCAGGATGCTGCCCTGACTGACGAATATTTTCTTCGTGTGAGTGTTGTGGGCGGTGGTTGTTCGGGCTTGTCGTACAAGCTCGACTTTGATAATGAGCCGCAACCCAAGGATCAGGTTTTTGAAGACCAGGGCGTGAAGGTGGTGACGGATCTAAAAAGCTTTTTGTATCTGTGCGATACCACGCTCGACTTTTCAGACGGGCTTAATGGTAAGGGATTTCACTTCAGCAATCCTAATGCGAGCAGAAGCTGTGGCTGTGGTGATAGTTTTGCTGTTTAAGCAGGTAGTCAGACAAAATGACCCTGTTTTAGTACATAAAATAGTAGATAACGCGCACCCTGAGTGCGCGTTACCTATTATACAACAGACCTGGCTGCGAGGTGCCACCTATTATATATATAGGTGCTGTTTTCCGGGAATTGCAAACGGGCAATACGAAATCAGGCGCATAAAAGGCGGAAATTAAAGTGTAAACGAGTAATATATTTATAAATACAGGCGATATTCTGTGAATAACTGTATAAAATCTCAATTTTTCCCATAAATTTGCCGTCCTTAGAAAAAACTTAGCATAAAACACAATACAAACCTACAATGGCAATAATTCAAACAATCAGAAATAAGTACGGTAAAATAGCGGGCGGGGTAATCGCGGTTGCGCTGGTTGGTTTCATTATCTCAGATGCGTCTAGTGGCTCTATCGCAAGTTTGTTTAGCGGACGCGACCCTAATGTCATGAACATCAATGGGACTAAAGTAGATCCTCAGGAATATACGAGTCGTGTAAAAGAATACGAAACGCTTTATACGATGTTTAACAGTGGTCGCCCGATTGATGACGTAACGCGTGCGCAGATGAGCGAACAGCTTACACAGATGATGGTGTATGAAGCCGTTGTGAACGAAGAGTGCGATAAAATGGGCATCGAGGTTTCTGAAGAAGAAAAGAAAGAGCTTATATACGGTGGCAATGCTGATGGAATGGTACGCCAGTTCCAGATAGAGGGCAACCAGATATTTAACGATCCGCAGACAAAGCAGTTTGATCCGGCAAGGGTTAAGGGTTTTGAAAAAGAGATGGCCGACAATGGTGACCGTATAGATCCATCGGGCAAGATCCGTGAGCAATGGACTGCTGTGGTGGCTTATGTGAAGCGGTCTGCACGTGTTCGCAAATTCAATTCACTGTTTACCAATGCAGCTTATGTGCCTAAATACCAGATGAAGCGCATGATGGGCGACCAGAACCAGAATGCCTCTATCCGTTTTGTAAAGGTGCCTTTCACTGCAGTACCGGATAACGACGTAAAAGTTACCGACGAAGAAATAAAAGCGTACATGCAGAAGCATGAGGCGCTCTATAAAAATGACGTTGCTACACGCAGCATAGAGTATGTAAGCTTTGAAATTGTGCCGGCATCAGCAGATACAGCGCGTGCTATAGAATCGCTCGAAGCTATAAGGGCTGAGTTTGCTGCAACCAAGGAGCATGAGACTTTTGTGAACAGCAAGAGCGACCAGATGAACTCTTACACAGAGACTTATTACAATAAGCGTACGTTGACCACCCGCAATGCTGATACACTGATGACTATGCCAGTGGGTGAGGTATTCGGACCATACTACGAGAACGGTGGCTATAACCTGGTGAAAGTAACTGACCGCAAAACACTTCCGGACAGCGTGAAACTGCGCCACATATTGGTTAAGACCAAGGATCAGGGTAACGACATTAAAACAGATACTGCAGCCAGCATGAAGATAGACAGCGCCATTGCAGCTATCAAGGCAGGAGGAAAGTTCGACTCGGTGGTAACGCTCTTCACAGAAGACGAAGGCAGTAAGGCGAAAGGTGGCGAGTATACATTTACACTTGCTGACCGCCCCAATATCTCGAAAGAGTTTGGTGATTTTGTATTCGAAGGCAAAGCCGGAGAAAGCAAGAAAGTAAAAGTATCTAACGATAACTACGCAGGTTACCACTACATAGAAATACTCGAGCAGAAAGGAACAGGTGCAAGTGTACAGTTGGCACTGATAGCTAAGAACCTTACGCCAAGCGACAGCACGGTAAATGCGCTTTATGGCAAAGCAAATGAGTTTGCTGGTAAGAACACTACCGCAGAAGCATTTGATGCTGCTGCCAAGAAAATGAAGTATGACAAGCGTATAGGTGACAACATAAAAGTAACCAATTTTAATATAGATGGTCTGGGACCAGCCCGTGAAGTAGTGCGCTGGATGTATGAGCATAAAGTAGGCGAAATCTCTCAGGTATTTCAGCTGGGTGATGCACGTTATGTGGTTGCTAAACTGGCTGCTGTACATGAGAAAGGCCTGAAGCAGCTGAACCCAATAGACCGTCCAATGCTGGAGCAGAAGGTGAAAGAAGAAAAGAAAGCGGAAATCATAGCTAAAAAATTTGGCGGAAAATCGCTTGATGCAATAGCTGCAGAAACACAGCAGACCGTTCAGCAGGCTGATACTGTAATTCTGGGCGGCACATATGTAGCCAATCTTGGCTATGAGCCTAAAGTAGTGGGTTATACCTTCAACAGCAACTTCCAGCCGAACACAGTATCTCCGGGTATAAAAGGTCAGGGTGGCATGTACTTTATCACTGTACTGAACCGTGTGAACAATCCGCTGCCTCCGGATGGTGGTATGATGGATCAGATCATAGCCCAGCAGCGTATGCAGCAGGAAAAGCAAATGAGGAATGTAATCGATCAGGCAATACAGCAATCGTTGGTGAAAAAAGCTAATGTGGAGTATTTCCCTTCTAACTTCTAGAAAAATAGAAAAGGTATTAAAAAGGCTGTCCCATAAGGGGCAGCCTTTTTTTTGTGACCTGGTTCCTGTAAGTAGCTGGTGTACGACATTGCCCTAACTCGCTGCCTAATAAGTGCAGGACTACACGGGGATCTATTTTTCAGCAACAGGCTGTTGGCCATAATTACTTTTTTCTACGTATATTTGCCCAACCAACTATGAATATTATGGTCCAGCAGATTACAGAAGGCGTAAGTATAATGGTTGAAACATTTTACCAGCCCTCGCAATCTAATCCCCTGAAAAGCGAACACCTTTTCGCGTACCGCATTACCATCGAAAATCTCACCATATACCCTGTTAGGCTAATCAGCCGTCACTGGCATATCAAGGACAGCAATGGATCTCACAGAGAAGTGGAAGGAGAAGGTGTAGTGGGGCAGCAGCCGGTAATACAGTCGGGCGATAGCTACCAGTATACATCTGGTGTAAACCTGATGAGCGATATAGGCAAAATGTATGGCACTTACCTGATGGAGAACCTGTTCAACAAGAAGAAGCTCAACGTGGCTATCCCTGAGTTTATGCTGATCGTGCCTGCGAAAATGAATTAATTGGTGTGGGTGTATCAAAAATCCGACTCCAAAACGTTATCCCAACAAACAATTGCGAATGGGTAAGCTAGCCGGCTCCCGTAAACTTAATGCATACCCATTTTTTTGAAAAGGGCAGCCTCCCCGGCATAGAAATACCAACTAAGCCTATTTTGTCATCGCACCTTACTTCTTTTCCATTAGTTTTGCAGCCTGATAATTTCTATATAGATGCAATCTGCAAACGAGATACGCCGCCAGTTCATGGATTTTTTTCGCAGCAAGGGCCACGAGGTGGTACCTTCTGCGCCAATAGTAGTGAAGAATGATCCCACATTGCTGTTTACCAATGCCGGAATGAACCAGTTTAAGGACTACTTTCTGGGCAACCGTGCACCCGAGCACAGCCGCATAGCAGATACACAGAAATGCCTGCGTGTAAGCGGAAAGCACAACGATCTGGAAGAAGTAGGTGTAGACACCTATCACCATACGATGTTTGAAATGCTGGGCAACTGGAGCTTTGGGGACTACTTCAAGAAAGAGGCTATTGAGTGGAGTTGGGAACTGCTTACTGATGTGTATAAAATACCAAAGGACAAGCTGTACGTGACTGTTTTTGGTGGTGATGCCACTGAAAACCTACCCATGGACCAGGAAGCGTATGACTACTGGAGGGCACTGGTGGCAGAAGACCGGATATTGATGGGCAACAAGAAGGACAACTTCTGGGAGATGGGCGATACCGGACCCTGCGGGCCTTGCTCCGAGATACATGTAGACTGCCGCACGGATGACGAAAAGGCGATGGTACCCGGTTCAGTGCTCGTAAATGCCGATCATCCGCAGGTGATAGAGATATGGAATAATGTGTTCATGCAGTTCAACCGGCAGAAAGATGGCAATCTGGTGCCACTGCCTGCAAAACATGTAGATACCGGTATGGGACTGGAGCGTCTGGTACGCGTGCTGCAGGGCAAGCAGAGCAACTACGACACTGACCTGTTTACGGGTAGCATAGCATCGATAGAGCAGATAACAGGTAAAAAATATGGATATACCGACAGCAGGCAAGACATCGCTTTCAGGGTGTTGTCTGACCACATTCGCGCTATTGGCTTCACGATAGCCGATGGCCAGCTACCCTCTAATACGGGAGCCGGATATGTGATCCGCCGTATACTGCGCCGTGCTGTGCGTTACTATTACTCTTACCTTGACTATAAGCAACCACTGCTGCACCAGCTTATGCCTGTGCTGGCATTGCAGTTTGCCGGTGTGTTTCCCGAGTTGCACCAGCAGATAGATCTGGTAAGCAGGGTGGTGAAAGAAGAAGAAGACGCATTTCTGCGCACACTGGATAAAGGACTGAAGAAGATAGATGATATCATTACTGCAACAAAGGGCAGAGACACACTGACCATAGACGGCAAAGCCGCTTTTGAGCTGTACGACACCTTTGGGTTCCCGATAGATCTCACCCGCCTCATAGGCAGTGAGCATGGGCTGCATGTAGATGAGGGGGCGTTCACAGCAGAGATGCACCAGCAGAAAACCCGCAGCCGTGCTGCCACAGCGCTGGATACAGACGACTGGGTGGTGCTGAAGGACGGCGGAACGGATTTTGTAGGGTATGAAACACTGGAGGCCGATGCCTGCATCATGAAGTACCGCAGGGTGAGCAGCAAGGGGAAAGAGCAATACCAGTTGGTGCTGGATGCCACACCCTTTTATGCCGAAAGCGGTGGTCAGGTGGGCGATAGCGGCGAGCTGGTATTCCCCAATGAGCGGATACAGATCGTAGATACCAAGAAAGAAGACGGGATGATCATACACTTTGCGGAGGCGCTGCCGGAAAATGTATCGGCACCAGCCGTAGCAAGGGTAAACAAAACTGCCAGAGCAGCTACAGAGGTGCACCACAGTGCCACCCATCTGCTGCACGCGGCGTTGCGGCAGGTATTGGGCACCCATGTGGCGCAAAAAGGATCGCTCGTTAATGATGAGCACCTGCGCTTCGACTTCTCGCATTTTGCCAAGGTAACCGATGAAGAGATAGCGCGCATAGAGGCGATAGTGAATGAAAAAATACGGGCAAACGTGCCGGTGGTGATCAGAACAATGTCGAAGGATGAAGCAGTGGCGATGGGTGCAATGGCACTGTTTGGTGAAAAATATGGCAACATGGTGCGTGTAGTGATCATGGATCCGGCATACTCAATAGAATTGTGTGGAGGCACCCATGTGGGCGCCACAGGTCAGTTGGGCTTTTTCAAGATCACCGGAGAGTCGGCGGTAGCTGCCGGCGTGCGCCGTATGGAGGCCGTGAGTGGTGCGGCTGCTGAGGCATTTGTGAATGAGCAGTTACAACTCATAGCGAACATAGCGGCACAGCTCAAAAATGCAAAAGACCCGGTAAGGGCAATAGAAAAACTGCAGGAAGAACGCTCGCAACTGGAAAAACATGTGGAAAGCCTGGAGGCTCGCCAACTGGTGGGTATACGCAACGAGCTGCTAACAAAGGATGAGATCATCAACCAGATATCCTTCGTGGGCCAAATGGTGAACGTGAGTTCGCTGGACTCGCTGAAGAAATTGTGCAGCGACCTGAAGTCACACCTCAACGATCACGTAATAGTATTGTGTGCCAATATAGACGGCAAGGCATTTGTGGCCGTAGGTGTAGATGATAAGGTGAATGCGGCGCGGGGCCTGGATGCAGGGAAGATTATTAAGGAGCATGTTGCCGGCCTGATAAAGGGTGGCGGCGGCGGACAGAAATCGATGGCTACAGCCGGTGGTTCTGATGTAGGCGGCCTTGCAACTGTTATAGAAAATATCAGAGGATTGCTGTAGGCTGATGCGGAAAACGCTGTATCGGCATTAGATATCGGGGTGGTGATTTGAATCATCACCCCGATTGCTTTCAGGGAAGTCTGCACGCCATTTTTATTCATAACTTTAGTGACTGTTGAAAACGGTATGCCAGGGAACAGACACAGACCTTTGTGGCGCCCTGGATCACCCTCCCGACATGTGGTATGGTTATTTTGATCATGCTGTTACCTCACCCAATGCTGCTAGCTGTAATTGATTGGCGGGAGATACACTGGTGGCCGGTAGTTGCCGGTCTGGGTCTGTTCCTGTTCGGCATGTATATGCTCGAAGAGGCTTTGAAAAACCTCGCGGGCCGCTCGTTCAAGATATTTTTGCGCAGGTATACCGGCAACCGGATCAAAGCCATTTTGTCGGGTACTATAGTGACCATGCTGCTGCAAAGCAGTACACTGGTAACCATATTGGTGATGTCGCTTGCTGGCGCTGGAGTGATAGGGATGAGCAGCGGAATAGGGATGATACTTGGTGCTAATCTGGGCACCACAGCTACCGGCTGGCTGGTATCGCTGGTGGGGTTTAAGATGAATATCGAAACCCTAATCATGCCCCTGATGGCGATAGGCGGGCTTGGCATAGCTTTTCTGAAAACCGAAAAACTCGCCAGCTTTAGTAAGCTGCTTATGGGTTTCAGCATTATGTTTCTGGGGCTCAACTACATGAAGAACAGTTTTGTAGCCATTGCCACCCATGTAGACCTTTCGTCTATGCAGGATAGTCCGTTCATCCTGTTTGTAATGTTTGGATTTGTATTCACCGCATTGATACAGTCCAGCTCGGCATCCATGACTATTTATTTGTCGTCGCTTGCGGCTGGTATCATCACACTGCCGCAGGCTGCATTTCTGATAATAGGCTCTGATGTGGGTACCTCTGTAACGGGGCTGATCGGGTCGCTGAATGGTAATGCCATGCGGCGCAAAATAGGTCTGTCGCAGTTTTTCTTCAATGTGCTTAACGCAGTGATCGCCCTGCTGATTTTTACGCCCTTATTCTACGTAATCAAGCAGCTGCTGCATGTATCAGATCCTTTATTCTCGCTGGTGCTGTTTCACAGCCTGTTTAATCTGGCAGGTATACTCTTTCTGCTACCGTTTCTCAATTTCTTTATCGGGTTGATGGAGCGCTATGTAAAGGGGGAAGTGCGCAGGGTATCGCGATATATCTCATCCGGAAATCCGGCAGAAAGTGTATCGGGTATAGAGTTGCTGGAAAAAGAAACTGTAGTATTTATGGAACAGGTACTGACGTTCAATAGTTCTTTCTTTATTTCGTCCGATACAGAAAGCACCTTTTTATCAGCATATCTCAATATCAAGCAGTACGAAAACGAAATTTCGCAGTTCTTTCTGGCCATGCAGCAATTGCAGATCACGAGGGCAGAAACGTTAAAACTGACCAGGCTAACGGATGCGGTACGGCAGGCGGCACTTTCGGCTAAAGACCTTAAAGATGTGCAACATAATATTGCGGCACTACGGAATGCTGTGTCGCCGGATGCAACCCTGCTGCTGAGCGAAACAGAGCAACGCCAGCAGAAGTTTAATGCCGAACTGATGACGATCTTCGCCGGGATCACCACCGTTGCTGAAAGCGACCTGAATCAGCTCAATGAGATGCAACGCAAGTTTTACAATGATGAAACAACAATTCTGTATCATTCCATACCAACATTGCCACAGGAGGTAGATCTGTCGTCTATGCTCAATATGTTGCGCGCTATCAACAGGTCGAACGAGTATGCGGTAAACGCTGTGCAGTCACTGCTGCCAGAAAAAGGTTAGTCTTTCATGGGGTTGCGCTGCCTCCAGCGGGTATCTTCCATTGCAGAGAAGTATGTGGTAAGCCACTTTATGGCCACATCGGGTATCTGCCGGAATTTGATCAGGTAGTTGGCCCGAACCGGTTTTGCCCCAAGGCTTGCTTTTGCATCGAATGAAGTTCTGCCAAGCTTCAGCGAAGCCTTGCGCAGCGCAATAGTCTGGCCCAGACCTGCAAGCATGAGGTTGAAATACAGTTGGTATTGCGTATTGAGGGCAGTATCAAAACCTACATAGAACAGCTCGTATGCATCTTCCGTAATGAAAGCACTATAGAATGCAACCAGTGTTGTACCGTCGTAGAATCCCATTACTTCAAACTCATCTTTATACAATTCCTTTAATGCTACTATGTATTCGGCTCCTGATCTTGTAAACAGAAATGGCTGCTTATCTGTGACCTCGCCGAACAAACGCGAGATAGCAGGCTGACATTGCTTTGTTTCGGCAACAGAAAGCGGCTTTACGGAGAGTTGTTTTCCGGCTTCGAGTACTTTTGCTGCCCGTGTTTTGTATTTGCGCGTCAGAGCGGCTGTATAGTCCTGCAACGAATTCCATTCCAGATTAACATTCATCTCCATCAGCAGATCCTCGAGCGGCATGGAGTACCCCATTGCGGTCATGTTTTTGGCTGCATGCCGGCTATTGGTGGTTGCTCCGTTCAGAATCACCGCCGATGCGCTTTCTGTTATAGCCAACGAGTCGGCCACGGCAGCAATGGCATCCCATGCCTGCTCTTCGCTAAATACTTCATGGTCGTAGCAGAAGCTGCGCGCCTCTGTACGCAGCGCATTGCCCAGCACCAGTACTTTGGCTTTCTTGAGGTCCAGTATCAGACTCAGGATGTGTTTGGCAACGCTCTTATCGAGATGCAGGTTGAAGCTGCGTGCAGTGAGTGTGAACAACTGAAAATACACGAACAAAACCAGATCGCCGTCTTTATACACCGACACATATCTGAACGCCACATCGGGCAGTGAGCGCTCTGCAACCTCCAGGTGGCGGTAAGATAGTGCAGATGCTGCTTTGCGATTCAGACATTCTATATCACTTTGGGCATCGGCAATACCCGTATGAATTACGAGATTTTTGTCTTGCTTTCCCTCCCGACATCTGGCACGAAGGTCTTTGAGGTAATTGGCAACCGTGCAGGTACCGGCAGCAGGGCCGGAAATGGGCAAGCCTGCAATTTTGTGGTTGTTCATTGCTCCAAAATTAACGGAAAAACAAGAACGATAATACAATGGTAGCGCTGCACAAAGAAAAAGGGCAGCCGTAGCTGCCCTTCCCGTTTCATAGTGATAAGTAATGGCTTAAAATTGTTTGGTTCCGGTTTTCTATCCCCAATTCCAAATTACTTACTGTTCTCATTGCAAAGGTGCACCTATCTGCGTCGCAAAGCATTACAATCAGGAGAGATTGTGTTACATGTATCACACATAGCGGCGCGGAAGTGCCCGTCGAAATACAACCACAGCAACTACCGGAAACAGATGGAATCCGGTGTTATCGGCATTCGTTGGTGGGGTCGGTTATTTGCGGGGTTTCTTCCAGATATAACCATCCAGCACATAGTGTGTGGTCTGCGGCAGGCTCAGCAGTGGCACCAGCAGTGCCAGCAGCTCCTTACTGTGCACCATTGGCAAGGCTTGAAAAATACCAAATATCTGACTATGTTCTTTCCAGACCAGTCCGTCCCACAAGCCCTCCTCGAGATAGGCAAACGCTACAATGGTGAGCAGGAAAAACAGCAATGTGAATTGCGGCAAACGCCGCGACACAATGGAGGTGACAGGATACCCGGCTTCCTTCTGCCTGTACATCCAGATGAGGGCCATGTAGGGCACACCATGCGCTACCACGTTAAGCAGCGTAAAAACCATATCGCCATTGAAGTACACTATGCCGAAGTACCACGACATGCATGTACCGGCTATGATCAGGTTTTTGGGCAGATTGAAAGTGCGGAATTGCCGGTAGCTTACCAGTTCTTTGAGCAGGTAAGTACCTATGATGCCTATGTAGCCATACCCGGCAAGCTGCCGTACAAGGGCCAGATCCTGAATGATAAAGTCGCCGGCAACAAACCAGTTGAAATTGCGACCCGGTGTGCAGTGCCAGTATACCAGCGGATAAAGTGTTGCTGCATAAATGGCTACACTGTCTATTCGCATGTAGGCATCCGGCCGGCTGTCTTGCCGGGCATACAGGCGCATAAAACCATACTGCTGCCTAACGAAATGGTAGACCGCCAGGTAGGCAAGCACCCGCCAGAAGACCAGCGGACCCAACGCATACAGCAGCACACTAGTGGCATAACAGGCCACGGGAACTATGGTATACAGCACCCTGTTTTTTGCCAGCCGCTCTCTGTCCATATAGGTTCTGAATAGTGTGCTGTATACATGTGCTACATCGATCAGCAATATGAGCACAACCCAGCCAGCCAGAGAAGTAGTGTCGGTAGTTTTATACACATCGGGCAGCAAAAAAGTAACCGCCAAAGCCATAAACCCGGGCAATACAATAAACACCATATCGAATATGGCTGAATGCAGCCACGGCTGCCTGTATGTGGTTGCGCGGGTCATGAGGTTTGCAATATTTTTTTTGCTGCTTCAACACCCTGAAAAAAAGCCTCTTCGAATACAGAAATTCCGCTGAGGTCGGTGTGTGCAAAGAACACCCTGTTGTCAATAGGCTGTCGGGCTGCCTGTCGGGCATTGCTCCAGATGTATCCTGGCGATGGGCGTACCATACCATGTCCCCAGATCCACACATCGATGTTGGTGATGCGATGCCTGATGCCCGGATGTGCAAATTCCAGATCCTGCACCACCCGATCTCGCCAGTGGGTATAGGGCAACTCTCGGATAGATCTGCGCGAAGCCAGGGTATCGTCACCTGTAACGGGCAGGTAGTAAGTAACCACGCTGCCAGGGAGATGGCCAAGGTTCTGATGACGGGCGTTTACATATCCTACAGACTCCTGCCCATAAATCACATTGTCCCAGCACAGCGGGAAGCCACTGCTGGCTGGAAACCGGTCGAGCGTCACGTTGGCAACTACCCAGGGTGCATACGATGGTGCTGAAGCCGGGTACTGCAACGTGCCCACAATTCGTTTGGTGATATATTGAGGTGTACACAGCAACACCTTGCGTGCCCTGATTGTAGTGCAAGATCTGCTAGCTGCATTGTAGCACTGCACTAGCACACCACCGGCTGTAAGCTCCAGGTTATGCACCAGCATATTTGTTCTGACATTGTCCGGGGCCTGATGTTTGAGTGCATTTATGAGGAAGGCGTTTCCCTCGGGCCAGGTCAGTACTGCTGATGATAATGCATTGGCTGCTCTGCCTTTTCTGGATGCGAAATAATGCAGACCTGCCCATGCCGATGTCTGGTGCAGTGTGGAGCCGTAATCGTCCTTACAGCAATATTCCAGGTACCAGCGCAGGTATCTGGATGTGTACCCGTTTTCCGTTAGGTATTGATCGAAGGTGATATTGTCGAGTCGGCGGTATTCCTCATCGGCAGACGACGTATCGAGCGGGATAGCGAAACAAGGCTGTCCGTCATTTCCTACGGCATGTTTCAGTCGTTCAGTCTCTTTCAGAAAACGTTCTGTCTGCAGCCTGTCAGTACTGCCGGTACCAAACCGGGGTACCAGACCTTCCTGCCAATGTCCGTTGATGTACAATCTTTCTTCGGGGTCGTGGCACAGATAGTATTCGTTGTAGACAGGCAAGCCATTGCTGTCGAACGATGTGATGATTCCTGCTGACCGGAGAAAGCTGATCAGGTCGGTATTAGTGGTGTCGGGCAGCGTCATGTAATGTGCACCCCAGGGATATGCTGACACACTATTGGCTCCGGCAACAGAATTGCCTCCGGGCTGTTTGTCTAGTTCCAGCAATAGTACATTGTTTTGCCCATGTTGTTCCAGCCATCTTTTTGCCGATAGTCCGGTAGCACCGCCGCCCACGATCAGTATTTCGGTATCCAGTGTCTTTGTTGCTGCGGGAAAATTGCCGGTACGCAGCAGGTGCCCGGTAGCTGCATTAGCGCCGGCCATACTACCGGTAATGTGTCTGTTGTCTGTGCTGGTATTGCATGCGGCTATAGGAGACACGGCAAAGGGCACTGCAAAAAGCGATGCAATTTGCTTTAGAAAGGTTCTTCGGGCTGGTTGATGCCCGTCAGTGTATGTATGGGGCCCATTCATCCTCAAAGTAGTTTACGAGTGCCTGATTGTTTAATTTGTTGATACCCGTGGGCAACTCACTCATATCTGGCGGGAAATACAGCATGTCCTTAATGGTAGCATTGCTAATGTAGCGAAGTCCTGTGGGCAGGGGGTTATCTGTGCGCCATGTGTACTGCTCCATAGCCATGATATAGCCCCACTCTCCAAACGACGGTACGTACGCATGGTAGGGTACCGTGATAAAGCCGGATGCCTGCAGCGTGTGCGCAATACACCAGTATGATTTCCGTGCCACGTAGGGCGAAGTGGACTGTACTACTATAATTCCCCGTTCGCGCAATATGTGATGCAACTCTTCATAGAATGCACTTGAGTAAAGCTTGCCGATAGAGTAGTTGGCAGGATCTGGGAAATCGATCACTACAAGGTCGAAGCTGTCGTGACTATTCTTCACCCAGTTGAATGCGTCAGAGTTGACCACGTGCAGTTTAGGGGAAAGGAGGGCGTCATGGTTGAGCCTGCGCAGCATGGTGTTGCTGCTGAAAAAGCGGGTCATCGCGGGGTCGAGGTCTACGAGTGTGATAGAATCGATATTGGGATACTTTAGTATTTCGCGTGCTGCCAGGCCATCGCCGCCACCCAGTATCAGCACCTTTTGGGCATGTGGCAGCGAGTGCAGCGCGGGGTGCACCAATGCTTCGTGATACCGGTATTCATCTGCCGAACTGAACTGCAAATTGCCATTGAGAAAAAGCCGCAGCTCACGATTGTTGCGGGTGAGCACTATGCGTTGGTACGGTGTATTCTTTGCAAAGATCACCCTGTCCTGAAATGCCAGCGTTTCTGAGAAGGTCATGATGCGGTCGGCATATACGAATGCCACCAGCAGCAGCATAACTGAAGCAACAATGGTAACAGAAAAAGACCTGCGGAAGGGTTTGGCCTCGTCGAACCGGTAGAGCAGCAGACCGGCGATGCTGACATTAATAATGCCGAAAAGCAACGAGGCGCGTATAAGCCCCAGATAGGGTACCAACACCAACGGGAAAATAAGCGATGCAATGAGCGCGCCTATATAGTCGAAGGTAAAAACACGTGCTACCAGCTCTTTGAAGGCGAGATTGGCCTTGAGTATGCGCATCAGAATGGGTATCTCCAGCCCAACCAGTATGCCGGTGATGCCAACCAATGAATACAGTATGATGCGAAATGACGCGATATGCTCGAATAGCAGGAACAGCAGCGGCGCGCTGCACCCACCCACCACACCCACCAGCACCTCTATGAGGATAAACCAGCGTAACAGATGGTCTTCGATATACCGCGACAGCCACGAACCCACACCCATTGAAAAAAGATAGGTGCCGATGATAGTAGAGAATTGCGTTACGGAGTCGCCCATCAGGTAGCTGGCTAATGTTCCGGCTACAAGTTCGTAGACCAGCCCGCAGGTGGCTATGGCAAAAACCGAAAACAGCAGTATGTTCTGGTCGCGGCGCAGCCCGCTGTCTGCGGCTGTTCTATCCATGAATGGCAGAGCTGATGATGATGGCAACCGCCAGCGTGAAAGCGGCTGCAAGAATAGCAAGTGCTACGTTCTGCTTTTCAATGATCTCTTTCCACAGGTTTTGCGGAGCAATTTTCTCTATGATCACAAAGCACACCACCAGTACTACTATGCCCAGCATCGAGTATACTAGCGACGCAACGAGGTATTTCATTTTTAGGATCTCCATAATTTCTGTTGTTAGTTATTTATGATAAAAGCCGTTTCCGTGTGCGTGAGTTCTGCCGCGCGGTTCTTCTTTAAGTTCATTATCATCGCCCGAAAAGCGTGTGCCGGTTATACTCGCCCAGAGGTACACACCTACCAGCCCGGACATCACGATGATGTAATATCTGATCTTACCGAATCCATCAAAAAAGTTGCTCATCAGCTATCGTTAATCGTTAGAAAATGTTGTTTTCATAGGCACTCTTACGCCATGAGCGCAGTATAGGCAGCGTTAGCACTGCTGCAAGCATCCAGGCTATATTGGAGTAGAGTACTGTGTTTTGTTCTACCCGCACATTAATATCAATGGGTATGCTTGTTTCGGCATAAGGGTACAGGTTAATGTGGTAGGTGCCGGCAGGTACCGATGAGAAATTCACATCGCTCTCGAAATCTCCTTCCGACCAGGACTCGCCGCCTTCGTAGCCCTGATAGAATTCCAGTGCCTTGGTGAATTCGTAGGTCTTTCCGGTCTTATCATTCACCAGCGATGCCTGCAGTTCTATCCAGTTGTTGGTGATGTTGGTTACAAATTCTACGTTCAATGCACCCGAGTGTTTTACCTCAAATGGTGGTGTTACGATAGGGTTGATGGACGACCATGCAGATGTATCTTTTGTAGTCCTGTAGACCTCGTTGAATACCAACCTTGATGGCTTGAACATACTAATGATGAACGGAGAGAGGAGTACGATACCGATCAGCAGCAGTGTAAACCGGTTCATTGGTTTTTCCTGCTCTATAAACTTTGGTATTTCCAGCACACCCGCTCCAAATTTTGGGGGTAGGCTGCTGAGGCTGACGCCAAAGCCAACGGCAACATCCGTTCTGTCAACAAATTTGCCCTGGTAGCATACTTTTTTATCTCCGTCTTCTTCGGTCACAATGATGTCGGGTGCATCCACAAATTCGTACACCTCCATATGGGGTCCTTCGTCTGTGGTAATGTCCCAGTCGAACTCTCCCGATGCCCACTCGATCTCAAAGCTGTATTTGGTGTATTGGCGGAAGGTGCGGTTGGGAGAGAACGATCTCATTTCGTGAAAGCTTCCAGCGCCATATAGCTTGATTCCTTTGAGCTGAGATACCCACAGCAACGTCCAGTGGCCTTTGTACTCAGCCAGTGTGAAATAGTTGTCCAGGGTATTGTTGTAGAGTAGGTACTCATGCCACCTGTTTTCGTGTGTGGTATCTGTTTTCTTCATGAATCCCACCACGGTAAACTGCTTGCCATCGAGTGTGCCGGTGGTGCCAACGGGTATCGGCGGCACTACCATTTCTGAAGGGTAGAATTTCTTTACTATTTCAGGCTGTGTTTTGCCCTTCTTTCTGAAAAAAGTATAGCATTGCGCACAGGCGAAGTAGCAACTGTTTTCAGTATCAATATTGGGCACCAAAGTGCCACAACCGGGGCACGCGACCCCTGCAGGCTGTAATGCGTTTTCTGATGTGGAAGTAGTTGCCATATTCAACGCATTACCGTTTGCAGATTAGTTTCGGTACCACCAAAAAATTCGAGCGTGCTGCGGTATATTCCCTGTACTTTGTCTCCGTTGTCGTTTCTGAAATTAGAGAGAAACACATCGAATGTTGCCAGCCCATGTTCGGGCCAGGTATGTATAGAAATGTGCGATTCTACCAGGCAGACCACTGCCGTAAAGCCACCATTGTCAAAAGCATGATATACAGTACCTACCGCAGTAAGCCCCAGAGCAGCTACCTGCCCACTGAAGAAATCAGCACAGCGCACCATATCTGTCAGGGCCGCCTGTGGTGCCGTGAATGTGGAGAGAATATGTGTACCGGGGTTATAGTTTTCCATGACTTTTGTGTACCAACAAATATATAATTTTGTTGACAATAAAATGTCATTTCGTTATAGGACCTACAACTCTTCGCCGGTATCATGAGTTGCGCTTTTGCTGCCATCTGAGTAAAATGTGTTTTTCATATAATTTTATGAATACCAATACACAAAACGAAGTGAATAATAATATTTGTTGTTTTTCTTGGAAATAATGAACACTGTTCATTAAATTTGCACTGTAAACATTCTGTATGGGCATCAATGAAAGAAAAGTTCGGGAAAGGAATGAAATGAGGCAAAGAATCATTCAGGGAGCCATACACATGTTTATGACTGAGGGGTACGAAAAGACGTCCATCAGAAATATAGCTGAAAAGATTGAGTACAGTCCGGCCACCATATATCTCTACTATAAAGATAAAGACGAGCTGCTGTATGATGTACAGAAGGAAGCTTTTCAGGGTTTGCTTGTAGAATTTCAGGCAAGGGCTACTGCAACAGATCCTTTTGAGCGCCTGACACAAATATGCCAAACCTACGTCAGGTTTGGTCTTACCAACCAGGAGATGTACAACCTGATGTTCATTCTGAAAGCTCCTATGAACGTAATTGAAGAACAGGAGTACTGGAAAAATGGTGATGACTGTTTTGCGTTTCTTACCACTTGTATACACGAATGCATTCAGCTAAAGCAGATCAGGTATGACAATGTCATGATTGCAGCCCTGTCGGTGTGGTCTATGGCACATGGTCTGGTGTCGCTCGATATATGCTGCCGGATGAAGGTGATGGAAATGGAAGAAGAGGGCGTAGTACACGCTATAACAGCCTCTGTAAACGAATACCTGAAATTGATAAAGAACTAAAAACATACAAATAATTAGTAGGCCTGTAGCCGCAGGTCTTTTTTTTCGCCATATTAATAAACAGTGTTCATTATGTCAACAACCATCAACAAAAGAATAACGTTAATGTTATTTCTGTTTCTTGCAGGCACAGTGCAGCTCAGCGCACAACAAGCAGTAATAGATAACTACATCCGCGAGGCATTTGCCAACAACGACGGCATCAAACAGCAGCAGGTACAGCTCGAAAAGGCAATGTACAAACTGAGCGAGGCGAGATCACTCTTTCTGCCCGGCGTGAGTTTGCTGGGCACCTATACACGTGCCAATGGTGGCAGAACGATAGACCTGCCCATAGGCGACCTGCTCAACCCGGTGTACAGCACACTCAACCAGCTAACAGCATCCAACAATTTTCCACAGATCAAGAACGCTTCGATACTGCTGAATCCGGACAATTTCTATGATGCAAAGTTCAGAACCACCCTTCCGCTGATCAATGCGGAGATCTACTACAACAAGCAGATCAGGAAAGAGCTGATCACGCAGCAGCAGGCCGCCGTGAATGTGTACAAGCGCGAACTGGTGCGCAATATCAAAAGTGCATACTACATGTACTATCAGGCAGGCAAGGCTGTAGAGATATACCGCAATTCGCTGACGCTGGTAAACGAGAACATACGCATCAATCAGAGTTTGGTGAATAACGGGGTGCGCAACACTACTGCACTTACCCGCTCACAGTCAGAAAAGCAAAAGATAGAAGCACTGATAACACAGGCCGAAAACAATAGTAAGAACGCTCAGGCATATTTCAATTTTCTGCTCAACAAAAAACTGGATGAGCAGATTATTATAGACACTACCGCACTGCAGGCTGATGCTGCTGACCTTGCCGCAGCCACAGTTACCGCAGGCGAACGCGAGGAACTGACACAACTGAAAACAGGCATAGCCGCCTACGCATTGGGCGCGAAAATGGAGAAGGCCTACATCATTCCCAAACTCAATACATTTCTCGACCTCGGCTCACAGGGGTTCGACTGGCAGCTCAATAACAAGTCGCAATACTACATGGCCGGTATCAATCTGCAGTGGGACCTCTTTGCATCGGGTAGAAACACCTACAAGAGAAAGCAGGCAGAGAGCGAGGTGAAATACGCGCAACTGCAACTGGACAATACCGAGAAGGCACTGCAACTGGCACTGGAGCAGGCAACCAATAACTACGCTACTGCGGTGTCGAACAATAGGAGTGCAGGTACACAACTGGCGCTGGCAGAGAAGTACTACAACGACCAGGTAAAAGTATACAAAGAAGGACAGCTGCTGTACATAGAGCTGCTGGATGCGCTCAATCAGCTGACAAATGCCCGGATACAACTATCTATTACCCGAGCAAATGTACTCACCACCCTTGCCGATCTCGAAAGAACACGCGCTACATATCCAATCAACACAAACAACTAAAAACGATACAATGAAAAAGTACAATCTCACACTCACACTAGCCTTTGCAATACTGGCAGCCTCATGCGGCAAAAAACAGGAGCCAGCCACTACTAATACTGAAAACGCGGTAATACCGGTACAGGTTATGTCGCTGGCTCAGGGCCGCGCAGCAGCTACCTTTCAGGTATCAGGGCAATTTACCACCGACGATGAAGTCTTTCTGTCTTTCAAGACCGGAGGCATTATCAATAAGACCTTTGTAAAAGAGGGCGATGCAGTACGCGAGGGCCAGTTGCTGGCAACGCTGAACATGACTGAGATAAGCGCACAGGTAGCACAGGCAGAGATAGGCTTTGAAAAAGCGAACCGCGACTACCAGCGCGTACAACGACTGTATAACGACAGTGTGGCCACGCTAGAACAACTACAGAATACCCGTAGCGCACTCGACCTGGCGAAACAGCAACTCAAAGTAGCGGAATTCAATAAGAGCTACTCAGAAATACGCGCTACAAAGAGCGGCTATGTGCTGCGCAAAATGGCCACTGAAGGCCAGCTTACCGCCCCGGGAAATCCTGTATTCCAGATCAATGGCGCACGGTCTGGTAACTGGCTGCTGCGTGCGGCAGTGAGTGATAAGGAGTGGTCGGCAATAGCGCTAAACGATCAGGCGCTGATTGGTGCCGGTGCAGATGCGGCGCCAACATACAAAGGCGTAGTAGTGCACAAATCGGAAGCAGCCGATGCAATGTCCGGATTGTATACCATCGACATCAGGTTCTCGGGGCAGAAACCTACGGCGCTGGCAGCTGGTATGTATGGCAAAGCAACCATTGCAGTAACCGCAGACACCGGTAGCAGAAAGGCTGAGGGTATCGCGATACCATACGACGCACTGCTGGATGGTGATGGCCGGTCGGGGTATGTGTTTGTGACCAACGACCGGAAGACGGCTACCAAAGTAAAGGTAGAGATAGCCGGCATAGAGAAAGACAGTGTCATCATCAGCAAGGGCCTTGAAACAGCAACACTATTGATCACAATGGGCGGTGCATACCTCAATGACCAGAGCCCTATAGCCATAAAATAATACTTCTAAAAACTACTTCAATGAAAATATCTGATTACGCCGTCAAGAACTATCAGTTCACCCTGGTCATATTTATTATGATCATAGTGCTGGGGCTGACCACGATAATGAATATGGGTCGGTCTGAAGACCCCGAAATGCATGCCCCCATTTTTCCTGTGGTGGTGGTGTATCCCGGCACAAGTCCTAAAGACATGGAGGAGCTTGTGGTAAAGCCGCTGGAGAAGGAAATATCCTCGCTCGACAACATAAAAAGAATACGCACAACAATAGGCGATGGCCTGGTGGTAATGCGGGTAGAGTACAAGTACAACAGCGACATAGAATCCAAGTACCAGGAGCTGATACGCGTGGTGAACAACAAGCGCAGCGAGCTGCCTGCTGACATCATGAATATTGATGTCCAGAAGTTTCAGCCGTCTGATGTGAATATCATACAGCTGGGACTGATCTCTGAAAACGCATCGCGCAGCAGCATAAAGTACTATGCAGAGAAACTGCAGGATGCGCTGGAGAAACTGCCACCACTGAAGAAGGTGGAGATTCATGGCCTGCCGGAACAACAGGTGCGCATAGAGCTGCAACTGGACCAGATGGCACGCATGCACATACCACTGGTAAGCGTGATAGGCAGCCTGCAAAGCGAAGTGGCCAATATACCCGGGGGTAGTATTGATGCCGGCAACAGAACCTTCAATATCAAAACCAGCGGCAACTATCAATCTATTGAAGAGATCAAGAACACCGTGGCATTCTCTGCAGGCGGAAAAAATGTGCGTATCAAAGACATAGCCAAGGTGTACTATGGTTTTGAGGACGACAAATACCTGACGCGCCTTAACGGACACCGCTGCGTATTTGTGGTAGCCGCCCAGAAAGAGAATGAGAACATCAGTAAAACCAAACTGCAGTATGAGCCTGTGATAGCGCAGTTCAGAAAGACATTGCCACCCAACATAGATCTGGTGCAGAATTTTGACCAGGCAGATAATGTGAACAAACGCCTGACAGGTCTTGGAGAAGACTTCCTGATCGCTATACTGCTGGTGGCTATAACGCTGCTGCCACTGGGATTGCGGCCCGCACTCATTGTGATGATATCCATTCCATTGTCGCTCTCTATCGGTATTGTTCTGCTCAATCTGTTTGGCTACAACCTCAATCAGCTCAGCATTGTGGGACTTGTGGTAGCGCTGGGTCTGCTGGTAGACGATAGCATTGTAGTGGTAGAGAACATAGAGCGCTGGCTGCTGGAGGGCAACACCCGTATGGAGGCCACACTCAAGGCTACGAAGCAGATAGGCAAGGCGGTGGTGGGTTGTACCATTATGCTTATCATAGCCTTTATGCCGCTGGTGTTTCTGCCAGAGGGTGCCGGCGATTTTATCAGGGGCCTTCCGCTTGCTGTGATCCTGTCTGTGCTGGCATCCATGTTTGTTTCACTTACTATCATCCCTTTCCTGTCGAGCCGTATACTGAAAGACCATGTGGGCAATCCGGAGGGCAATATGTTTATGCGTGCGCTGAAACGCCTGATCCATGGCAGTTATTCGCGGCTGCTTGATGTGGCATTGAACAAGCCTGTGATCACTATCGTGTCTGCCGTGATAATATTTGCAGGGTCTGTGATGCTGTTTGGGCAGGTAGGGTTCAGTTTGTTTCCTGCATCCGAGAAGCCACAGTTTTTCATCAACATCACCACGCCACCACAGTCTAACCTAGCCTATACCAATAAGGTGACGCGCGACATAGAAGCTGTACTGAAGAAGGAAACGATGATCCAATACTTCGCGTCGAATGTTGGTAAGGGTAATCCGAGGATCTACTATAATGAGATACAGGAGAATGGCCGTACCGACTTCAGCCAGATATTTGTGGAGCTGAACGAGTCTACCGCTCCGGACAAAAAGCTGGAACTGATAGAGCAATTCCGCAAGATGTGGGCATCTTATCCGGGTGCCAAGATCGAGGTTAAGAACTTTGAGCAGGGCCCGCCGGTAGCTGCGCCGGTAGAGGTGCGCCTGTTTGGCGAAAATCTGGACACACTGCGCAATCTGGCGGCAAGGGTTGAAGACATGCTGCAGAAAACCGAGGGTACTATCTACGTGACCAATCCGGTAAGTGTGCTCAAATCAGACATACGTGTGCATATCAATAAAGATAAGGCACAGCAACTGGGTATAGCCACGGTAAACATAGACCGGACGGTGCGTATGGCGGTAGCCGGCATAACCATAGGCAAGTATACCGATGTGAACGAAAACGACTACACCATACTGCTGACCCGCGACAAAGATGAGCGGTCTACTCTCGACGTGTTCAATAACCTGTATGTGAACAACAATATGGGTGTGGCCATACCACTGAGCCAGGTTGCTGATCTGCAGTTAGAGACATCTCCCGTAAACATCAATCACCAGGAAAAGAACAGGGTGGTATCTGTAAAAGCCAACCTGCGCAAGGGATTCCTTGCCGACCGTGTGATCAATGATGTGATCGCTAAGATGGATCGCTTCCCGCTGCCACGTGGTTACAGCTATGAGATGGGTGGCGAGATAGAGTCGCGCAAAGATTCCTTCGGTGGCTTTACCAATATTATCATCATCACTGTATTCCTGTTCATAGCCATGCTCATACTGCTGTTCCGCACCTTCAAGAGTACGCTTATTGTGCTATCTGTGATACCACTGGGTATTGTGGGTGCTGCAGTGGCATTGTGGCTTACAGGCAATTCGCTCTCGTTTGTTGCCATTATAGGGCTTATAGCGCTGGCGGGCATAGAGGTAAAGAATACCATACTACTGGTAGACTTTACCAACCAGCTGCGCGAGCAGGGCCGCAGCCTCGATGATGCGATACGGGAGGCGGGCGAGGTACGCTTCCTGCCCATAGTACTTACATCGCTTACTGCTATAGGTGGCCTGATGCCCATTGCGGTATCTACCAATCCACTGATCTCGCCTCTGGCGATAGTGCTGATAGGCGGCCTTATCAGCTCTACCCTGCTGTCGCGGGTGGTTACACCGGTTATCTACAAGCTGATGCCGCCCAGGGTAACCGAAGCAAGCTAGTGCACCTCTATTATAGGAAAGCGGATGTCTCTTTGCCGGGGGCATCCGTTTTCTTTTGCGGTTTACTTGTCAACTGCATTTGCATTGGTGCCCGTGGAGCGTTTGCGCAGCCACCGTACAATGCCAGCTACGATACCCCATACAAGCGCGGCACCAAAAAGCAGGAAGCCCCAGCCCAGCCATTGGTTGGAATTGGCTTCGCGGCAATAGTCGTCCAGTTTCAGCAGTGTACAGGCTTTTGTTCTGAAACTATACACCGCATGGAAAGAGGGCCCGTCTGTCGACTCGTCCGATGATTGCCCAGCGTCAAAGTCTTCACTATCCACATTCAGAAAAACCGAATCGCCAACACCCACACATTCATCAATAGTGCCCCATTTGGTGGCTTCCAGAGCATCGCCCTCTATACTAAATACGCAATCGGGGTATTCTTTCAGCCGGAGCCTGATGTATTGCGAGCGACCGTAAGTGTTGGCTGCAGGATGCTCAGCCAGCGTGCCTGCTACAGATGTTACCTCTATATTATCAGGCGTTACCGTAGGGCTGAACAGAATGGATATCCCGCCACTAATAAAAACGATGGTCATCATCCCCACTATCAGGTATGCGAAAGCATTACCTATAGCTCTTAATATCAGTTTGATGGTACGCACTTTCCAAAGTTAATGAAAGGGAATGTGCTAGTGCCAATGATGTTGCAGGCCAAAATTGCGCAGTGTGTGCAATTTTTTTCTGAAAATGATAAACATTTGATAATCAATGGTATAGTTTCTGAAAATTGCGCAGTTTTTGCGCACTTGCTACCATGAAGAAAAATGCAATATCTGATTTTCTGCATGTGCTATCAGTGATATCTGCCCATCCGCTCGTACTTTTTTCTACAGCGAAAAAAGTATCCAAAAAACGCCGCCCTTTGCTTCGTCGCTCCGCAGGTAAAGGGGTTAGGCTTTGACTCTTTACCGGCAGGTTTTGTGCCGGAAACGTGGGTTGCCAACAAAATTGCGCAGTGTGCGCAATTTTTTTCTGAAAATGATAAACATCTGATAATCAATGGTATAGTTTCTGAAAATTGCGCAGTTTTTGCGCACTTACTGCCATGAAGAAAAATGCAATATCTGATTTTTTGTCTGTGCTATTAGTAGCCACAAATACCGAGCCAAAAAGTAGCTGGCTGGAAAATTGTTGATAAAATCACTGCGGTATAGGGAGGACTATAGCGTTTGGCAACGCTATCTGTGCTCTGAAGGGGAGGCATTGCAGGTATTCCCTCAATGCGCGGGATTGCTTCTCACCGCGGCAACGCACAGGGCCGGGCGCGGTGATCGCAATGACCTTCAAGTTGTGGGTGTAGCTTCACAGGTGAGATTGTAATGAATTTTTCGTATGGTATAAATATGTATTTCTGTTGTGTTTTTCATAACTTCATTGTACCAACGGCTAATCCTATTTATGAAAACGCTCTTTCTTTCCCTCCTTTTACTCCCGTTGATGTTGCGGGCTCAGGTTATTGTTACGGTGGCGGGTAGCGGCCTTGCCGGGCCGCTGGGTGATGGTGGCCCCGCTACCGCAGCCATGCTCGATGCGCCCTATAGGGTAACGCTCGACAATGCTGGCAACCTCTATGTGTGCGACATGTCTAATGGACGTGTGCGAAAAGTAAGCCCTGCCATAGGAGGCACTATCAGTACTGTCGCTGGCAATGGCACCATTGGGTATAGCGGTGATGGCGGACCTGCAATCTATGCCAGCTTGAATGGCGTGTACAATATGGCTGTAGATCTTAATGGCAGTTTGTATCTGGCAGACGGTGGCAATAACCGAATACGCAAGGTATCTGGCGGAATCATCACCACCATAGCAGGCACGGGTACCGCAGGGTACAATGGAGACGGAATACCAGCCACAGCTGCAACCCTCAATGCACCAACAGCTGTTGCTGTAGACGATACTGGAAATGTATATATCACAGACTCAAAAAACTACAGGATAAGGAAAATTGACACATTCGGTGTGATCTCAACAATTGCAGGTACCGGTGTTGCAGGATATAGTGGAGATGGCGGCACAGCTTCTGCTGCGCAAATAAAACGCTCAACTTCATTGACAATTGACAAGGCAGGAAATTTCTATTTTTACGACAGCCTTCGAATTCGCAAAATAAGCACCATAGGAATTGTTAGTACAATTGCAGGCACAGGTATCTCTGGTTTCGCTGGCGATGGTGGCCCTGCTACTTCAGCTCAAATAAAAGCAAATGACATTACAATTGATACAGCAGGAAATGTTCTTATAGCTGATGGTAGCAATCATCGTATTCGCAAGATTGATATACTTGGAGTTATTAGTACAATAGGTGGCACGGGAGAAGGTGGATACTTTGGCGATGGTGGTAACCCAATAAATGCAAAGCTATATGGGCCATCGGGTATTACAGTTAGTCCATTTGGTGACATTTTCATCGGAGATGTTGGCAACGACCGGGTACGCATGTTCACTACTGGCATGGTAGATAAAGTGGAAGAGTATGAAAAGGCGGAATATCGCATCCGGGTATCCCCAAACCCATGTCGTAGCAACTGCACAATGAACATTACAAGCCCTGCCAGCGATAGAGCCCGTGTGGTTGTTACCGATATGTCGGGTGTCAGTGTACTTTGCTTTCAAGCCAATACCAATCAGGCAGTACCCCTGCCGACAGCGCACCTGCCGTGTGGCACATACCTCATAAGCTCTTCAATAGATGGGCAACAGCTCACAGCCAAATGGATCATTGAATAAATCATCACCTAAAAATCAGTCCAGCGATGTGCGAGATTGCTTCTCACCGCGGCAACGCACAGGGCCGGGCGCGGTGATCGCAATGACCTTCAAGTTGTGGGTGTATCGGCAATGATGGGAAGGTAGGCCGGCTATTCCCTCAATGCGCGGGATTGCTTCTCACCGCGGCAACGCACAGGGCCGGGCGCGGTGATCGCAATGACCTTCAAGTTGTGGGTGTA
>CAIJXT010000002.1 GCA_903824665.1 uncultured Bacteroidota bacterium
AAAATGATGTCATTTCTTTCTCTAAAGCTCGACAAAAAGACTACAAATCACTAGCCGAAAAGTTGCAATCCAATATCGAACTACTTACTTCCAATTGTACAATGAAAGGCCAGGCCCACGATGAACTACACAAATGGCTGTTGCCCTACATTGATATGGTAAATGAACTTTCAGAAGCCAAAAACGACACCGAAGCATCAAAGCAATTTGACAACATCCAGATTTCATTCACAACATTTAATCAATATTTCCAATGAACATAAAAGAACTACATACACAGGAAAAACCAGTTTCAGCAATTGCTCTTTTTAAAAGTGAACTGGGCAATGCAACCGCCATACAAATTTTGCAGGGCGGGATATTAAAAGAACACATAACAAAAACACCGGCGCTTCTGATATGTATGGAAGGAGAGGTGATTTTTGAAAATGAAAATGGCCTAAAAGTTACACTAATGCCGGGAGACTATGTAAACATTGCGCCAATGGTAAAACATTGGGTACAAGGAAGGATTGAAAGCCAATTATTGCTCATTAAGTAAAAAAAATTGACTAATGAAGTTAGTAAACATTCACAAACATGCATTGCTACTGCTGTTGCTTTTAATAGGAGTTTATAGAGGGCAAGCCCAGGTATGGTGGAAATGGCGAAAGTGAAATTTTCAAAAAAAATAGGTGAAGACTCTACTGATGCCTTAGCAGCTCTATAAAAGACCAATGTCGTTTATGCTTACAATTGGTGTGTCTTAGCTGGCCGAAGTGCCCGAAATGCTGAGTTTTAAAAGTCAGTCAATCTTCTAATTGCGAATAAACACTTTTGATGTTATTGGTAGCGTATTAAGTTGTTCCTGATAGTCGCTTAGCTGATGTATCATTCTGTCTATGTATTCTGCCGTTTCCTTTTTCAGCTCGGGTGCCAGTGTTTTGTAATAATTTATTCCGTTGAGCAGATTGACCTTAAAATTATATAAGAAGTTTTCTTCTTTCTGGCTCAGTATTTGTGAGCATTTATCAATCTCATTCTTTAGATAGTCGACATATAGTTTTAGTTCATTAATAAACATATTGGGGCGTGGCAAAGGATTTAGTATGTTCTTCCTCCCATAAATATGACTTACCATATCAGACAATGTAAATGTGCCGGAAAAGTATGCCAGATTGGGACCCGGACAAATCGCAACAGCACTGAGATTGTGCGACAAATTAATATTGTCTTTAAGCAACACAGACACTGACAGCCCTTCGCAAAGGCAGTCCTTCTCTGTTACCTTCTTCAACTCAGCCTTATATATATTAGTCGGAAGGTTCTGTTCTTTTAATTGTTTAATCTTTAAATTCTGGTATTGCCTCGATGCAGTGCAAATAGGTGTAGTGGTGAATTCTGTATTTGATGACAGAAATTTTTTGTAACACGGGCTGCCTGGTCTACCCTTATTTATCCGAACATTTCGCTGTTGCTCTGAGGTGCTCTTTCTGAAATTATGAAACGGTACACCGAGTGGAGAAGCATGGCTTAAGTAGTAGTCTTCTTTCGATGCAGTTGCGAGTTGTTCCAAAGTGTTGTAGTCTACATTTGTGGCTTCTGGCACCAGTAAGAAGGGGCTTCCCCATCCAGTACCGTCAATTTCATAATATTCCCTGATGAATTCATCTTCGTTTGCCGTGCCTATACCTCCTTGCACAGTAATTTTTAAAGCGGGTTGTGTGGTAAACGTAGGATTTCCTTTTGCTTCATTTGCGTTATTGCATAATTGTAACAACTCGCCTGCCAGGTCTGTTCTTTTTTGTCTGAACTCTTCCAATATAGGCCCGAGCAGAAACCCATCAGTGGCAAAAGCATGCCCGCCGCAATTGAGACCCGACTCTATTCTGAATTCTGAAACCCATACCCCCTTCTTTGCTAGTATTTTCCCCTGTATCAGTGCAGAGCGATAATCGCTGACCTTCAAGGTGACTTTCTTTCTGATTTGCTCATCCTGATCGGGGAAAAAATCATTGAATTTCTCCAGGTAACTGTATAGACGTGGATTGTAACCCGCTGAGAGAACTACAGATGACTCTAGGTCACTGTTTGCAAAGCCACGCAGTGCCGATAGCGCGTCCGAATATTCGACAGGTAACGGTGTGCCATCTGGAAGGTAATTCAGATTGTCTACTTTAGCCATGATATTTACATCAATTGCTCCAGCCACAATTTGCTGCCGTAACTGCTGTTGTAACAATGCCTTTGGCACTCCCTCTGGCGATTGTGTCATTTCATTGTACAATTTCTTTGCATTATCGGAATCCGGCAACAATTCAAAGTACCTAGCTAATTCGTTGCCTTGATCAAAAGGCATCTTCTTTAGTGAAAGACGCTGGCGCTTTACCAGCTTATCGAGCAGGTTTAGGTATGCAGTGATTCGCTTTGCCCGGTAGTCTTTTTCCTTTGTGGTTATCGCAGTATAAGGCTCTCCGCTCTTCAGGCTATGATATGCTCTCATTTTCTCCACTAACTCATCTTCAATGATGGACACAACAGAAGAAATGCCGTAGCGCGCTACTTTCAATGGAGTGTCCACTGAATAACTAAGGCCTAAAACCGGAATATGAAATGTGTGCATTTTGATGTTTTCTGGATTGATAATCGGCAGAAAATCAAAGGTCGGGGCATCTTTTATGAATACTTATGACTCAAGTCATAAAACAGTGCGATACGTTTGCAGACTTTTGTTAAATATTTAAGCGTCAAAAATAATCTTCTGAAAAAGATCATCGCAATAATTATTCTCATTAGCCTGTTCAGCCATCTGTTAGGTAGCATAGGTCTTACTGCTTGGTATAAGCTCAACAGGGATTATATTACCAGTCGTCACTGTGAGAATAAAGACAAACCACAGCTAAAGTGTAATGGTAAATGTTATTTAAAGAAACAACTGAAGAAGCTGAACCAAAATGGTGATGCACCTGCCAGGTCAAGCAATAATAAGGCGGATGGCGAAGACTACCCCGTATTTGTAGTTCCTGATTACTTTGCGCTCAATCATACTAATTCGGTCAGGGTTGCTGTATATTTCGGGAAGGCCGGTTCCCGCTATGGTTTTCTGCATGAAAGATTGGTTTATCATCCGCCCAAACCTAAGATGGGTAGTGCGTGTATGTAAAATTGACTAGTTCTTACTATCAATTCAGTTACTATTTATTTATCTGAACCAAAAAATACTTTCAAAAAATGAAGAAGTTACTATTATGTCTGGCACTCATGCCAGCACTGAATTCTCATATCATGGCATGTGAGGCGTGTGGATGTGCCGCCAGCAACCCTTACTTTGGGTTATTGCCTCAGACCCAGACAAATTTTATAGGTT
Source organism: uncultured Bacteroidota bacterium (assembly GCA_903824665.1). Taxonomy (GTDB): domain Bacteria; phylum Bacteroidota; class Bacteroidia; order Chitinophagales; family Chitinophagaceae; genus Nemorincola. Next base: position 3,347 of record CAIJXT010000002.1, read on the forward strand.
TTCAATATATAGATAGAAAGTTCAACACTAATATCCAACATCACGGGTCTGCATCTGTGGAAAGTGCAAATGAACATTACAGAACTTTTCAGGTGTGGAGCAGGGTACATATCTCAAAGCGAATACAGCTAATTGGTATCCTGCCATATTCGATAAACACCCAGCATGAAGAAGGTGAGCATGCGAATACCATAGATGGACTTGGGGACGCTACGCTAATTGCAAATTTCAAACTGGTGAACAAGGAAAATTGCTCCTTGCAACAAACCTTGTTGATTGGTGGCGGCGTGAAGCTGCCAACTGGAAATTATAACACTCAGTCTGTAGAAAGTGGGCAAACACTGCCTAATATGCAGCCTGGTACGAATTCATGGGACTTTGTTGCCAATGCAAACTATACGGTGAGGAGAAAGGCAATTGGCATGAATGTGGATGCGAGTTATACTGCAACCACTGCCAACAAGGAAGACTATAAATTTGGCAATCGCACGAGCATGGGTATTTCGGGGTTTTACCAGCTTCGCTTGAAGCAGATTTCAATTTTGCCACTGGCAGGCGTAAGATACGATCAAGCAGCTAAAGACTACTTATACTATTCGTCTGGAATCATGGACGAAGATGGCGGTGGCTGGCAACTGTTCGCTTCACAAGGCATCCAGGCATACTACAAAAGGGTGGGCATACAATTAATGTGTTACGAGCCACTGTCGCAGCACTACATGAGTGGCTTTGTAAAAACGAAGTTCAGATCTGAAGTGGGATTTATAGTAAGAATATAATAGGCGATAAATTACAAAAGAGGGCAGCTATGACATTTCGTTGCTGCCCTCTTTTATGCGCATACCTGCCCTTGTACTTTCGACAGTATCACTTTTATATAGGTTATAGAAACGATGCCAATACCTAAAGCAAGAAAGATGCCTGACATAGAAAACAACTGTAAATACGGGAGCATTCTTTCAGACACTTGCGCAAAATAGTTGTGCTGGTAAAGCGCAATGGCCCTCATTATTCCTGAGCCGATCAAAGAGAACCAAAAAAACAACAAGGAAATATGAATCACCCTTAATCCCAACAATATGGTTCTATTTAAATTAGTTTTCAACTGCTTTTCGAAAATAAATGTCACCGATCCCATCAGTAGCAAACTGTTAATGCCAATGGTAGCTCCCATTGCATGAGAGACAGTAATTTGCGTGCCGTGGGTGTATTGGTTGACATAGGGTATGGAAATGGCAATTGCCAACACCAGATTGAGCAATATCCAAATGTCTGCCATCTTGAAGAATTGAAAAGACAGCCGGTGTGCTTGAACAGGCAACCTGTTATAGCTTTTCCGCCAATTAAGCATGATATTGGCAAGAAATGCCAGTTCCGTCATGCTTATCAGGTATGCCACGTTCTTTACAGCCGGATGAGCCGGAACAACATAGGTATGGTGCCCCCAATTGAACATTAGATTTGTAAGTCCAAGAAAGTAAAAAGCAAAAGACACTTTGTTGTAGCCCATTTTGGTATCTCCTGTTATTTGCTGCATAGCATACATAGTTGAGCCGTAAATTAGCATGTTCCATGCGCCTACCATGCTGCCGTTTGCTTTCCATTGCACCGTTATGTCCCTTACTATATTATTGTTAAAGTAAGGTAGCAGCCACAGATTGGCTTCTACGATTGTGATCAAAAAAAACAGCAAGCCAGTACACCACATCCAAACATATACGGGGGCAGTTCTAAGTACTGGCTTCACTGTCATTACAAAATTGACGGCAAAAAGTATCCAATAAAGGAATATTATAAGCGTAACCCAAGGTGGAAATTCGAGGTATTCACGCCCTGAGAAATGGCCCATAAAAAAGCCGGAAACAGCTATTATGATAGACCCTAACTGAAGCAGAAAATGAACATTTGCCAGCACGACTGAATACAAAGGTTTTCCGGCTACCTCCGGTATGTACCGGTACATAATGCCCGTAACTGAAGCAAATATCCAGCTGATAGCGAGGAACACGTGCAAAGGTCGCGTGTGCTGAAACGAAAGAAGTTCGTCAGGGAAATAGGGTAATACATATTTGAAGCTGGCAATAACGCCAAATGAAATGCTTAATAGAAGGCAGGCAAAACCAAGCACTATAAAATTGTTCGCAACGGTTTGTTGTTTCATAGCATTGACTATCTGGTTTGAGTGATGTTGACATATGACAGGTAGGCAATCAACATGTCTACATCCCTTTCCGGTAGATGGTAATTAGGCATTCGATTACCCCCGCTGAGCATAATACCTTTTGCATAAGCTATCCCCCTGTTTTTATCCGAGGTCACGGTAGTGAGATCTGGTCCCATGTAGCCTCCAAGACCATATAGCTGATGACAGGTTTGGCAATTATGCTGCTGCCAAATTTGTTTGCCATGCAAAGCGGCCAAAGGCATATCGGCAGCAATAGCAGTGCCGGATGTGTAAACCCAGCAGCTATACGCTGTATAAAGGATTAGCAAAACAGATATAGTTGCCAGCTTTTTCAGTTTCTTATGTTTATATCCTATAACACAACAACAATACAATTAACGTATGAGCTACTGTGGCAAAGTGAATTGATATGCCTTTTTCTTTTTTCCCCAAAAGGGTATGTTCAATACCAACAGCCCTGTGAACATAATAAGCGATATTAAGACCAAGAACTCATTGATATATGGCACCACTATATAGCCCATAGCGGTTACCCCCTGCACCATTAACGCCATCTCATTCAGAATAATGCCTGAAATGAAAATAATGATCCCGGCTCTGCTCCGGTTTCCTGACGCCATTACACCTGAATACATAGCATAACCGAGTATGAACAGACTGGTGAAACCCAGCAATACAAGATGTAGATATCCGATAACAATAGGCCTAAATCCAAAAGCCAGATTGCTTAGTTTAGGAATTGTGGAACCTAACTGGAGGAATAGCTTTATAGTCATTGCAATCAGGGACAACTGCAGGGTGATGAAAGCCAAGTCGGGTATCTTTTGTTTTATCGCTATCCTTTCTTTGTAAATTAGGGTTATAGCCCACATCCACGCGGTAAACTGTACGATAGCGGATAATACCACCAACAGATACACAAAGCCGGGCATAGGCATCCACAAAGCGGAAAGGAAATACGCAGGTCCACATGCCATGGCAAACAACCAGAATATTCTCTTAAGTTTAGAAACAGGGATCTTTACCTCCTGGAGTTTTTCAAATAGAAGTCCCAGTATCGTAAATGAAAACCAGCCGTTATACTGAAAGTGAAGAAAGAAATACACAGCACCCAGATACCAGGTCTGGTGCATTGTTTTTGTAGCCATCATAAACGCCAGAGCAAATGCGCCGATAGATGATACAGCATTAAAAAGAGTTGCTGCTTTAAACCATAAAAAAGATATATTTTTATCTGCGATCTCCTTTATGTCTCTCCAAACCAGAATAGCAAACCAATATGAAACAAAAAGAGATAAAGTAGAAAATAGAATTGAAAATAAACCGTACCCCTGTATTGGGAAACTCACCAGCATGCTGTAGGCACAAAGTAGATTTGCAAAGAGTATCCGGTTATATTTTTTGAAAAGGTCTTGCCCCCGGTGAACAGACAGACGAGATACAATAAATGCCATTAAAGCTAATGACACCCAGCCACTAAATGCGAAGTGAGAATGTCCGTGCAATAATTTTTTTTGGTCAATGAATGAAAGTGAGTATGCAATCTTATACCTAAGCACAACCCCGATAGCTGCCACAATCAGCAAGTTCAAAAAAGATAACTGTAGCCATTTTCTAAAATTCATCCGGAAATCACAATTTAATTGCAAAGCAACTAATTTGTGCATCTACCCCTTATGACTGGAGTCATATTGCCGCAATAAACTTTCCCTTTACGAATATTGATTGTGCCTAATTCGTGCATATGTCTCATGGCACGAATAACCGTCTCTACCCGCAGGCAGGTCATATTGGCAATTTGTTGCCGTGTCAGTTTTATTTTACCGCACTGCGAGCAGAAGTTATGTTTAGTATACTGCAGGTATGCTATCAAAGAAGCAATGCGTTCCTCAGGCTCGTTGCAAAGTAAATCCTTCAGCATGAAAAATTTAAACCTGAGCCTTTGTGCCAGCAATTTCGAGAAGGAAAGCAATATCGCAGGATGCTCTTCAAGCAATTGGTGGAATGTTGATTCATGTAGCTTTAAAACTACAGAGTCTTCTTCTGCAATAGCCGAAGCCGCATAGGGTCCAGGATCAAATAGAGGTAATTCTCCGAAACACTCACCGGTTTCTACCATTGTCTGTAAATACTCCTTTCCTTCATCATTGATGTTAGCCCAACGAACCTTTCCACTTACAAGTTGATGATAGAAGTTGCATCGGCTACCTTCCATAAAAATTATTTCTCCTTGAAATACTTTCTTGTAGGAAGCCCCCAACGCCAGCAATAAATCAACGTCAACCATCATAAACTAGTAGTTTAATCTCTGATAAAAGTAGTCGGCATATTATAACATAGCAATGACCATCGGCATGAGATTAAATGATTAGAATCATATTGATGATTTTACTTGGGAAGCAAGAACGCTACAATCATTGCTTGGCAAGCGTTACACTGAATTTATTAAGAGAAAAAGGCAATAAATGTCAGTTAAATATTTTCGCTTTATGATTGAACGCATAAATGAACGCTAAATATAGCTATAATCTTGTGTCATTATTCAAACCAACAAAATACAGACATGAAAAAACTAATTTATCTATCCGTCATTTGCGCCATTATGGCCGCATGTGGAGGAGGTGGCTCCGAGCCTGAAAAAAATCCTTACGCTATGGAAGGTGGAACGCCGGAAGCGCAAGCTGCAGCAAATGCAAATCCATCTTATGACCCTGAACGAGGTGAAGGTAAATTTACCAAGGTTGATGTTGCTCCTACCCTAGATGAAAAAATGGCCGCAAGCGGACAAAAAGTATATGAGGTGAAATGTAACAGCTGCCATAAGCTGACCGGAGAAAAACTAGTAGGCCCCGGATGGAAAGACGTAACCCAACGTTACAAAGCCGAGTGGATCATGAACTTTGTTACCAATCCGGATGTCATGTTGGACAAAGACCCCAAAGCACAGGCACAGTTGGAACTATGCCTTGTAAGAATGCCGAATCAGAATGTAGCTGACGAAGAGGCCAGGGCATTGTATGAATTTATGCGCAAAAATGATGGTGTAAAATAGTACTCAGACAAAACAATTATTAACAATCAATACTTTTTATGAAACGACTCAAATATCTTTCCATTATAGGTGCCACTGCACTTGTAATAGGCGTAAATGCCTGTAAGCCGAAGAATGCAGGAAATGCCGTAACAGGAAATGCAGCTGCTAAAGCTTATGTTGCACCGGGCAAATACGATGAATTCTACAATTTCATTTCAGGTGGTTTTAGTGGTCAGATGAGTGTTTATGGACTACCTAGTGGAAGGCTATTGCGAGTGATACCGGTATTCTCAGTGGATCCTGAAAAGGGCTGGGGTTATAGTGAAGAAACAAAGCCAATGCTTACCACATCTCATGGTTTTGTTCCATGGGATGATCTGCACCATACAGAGTTGTCTCAGACAAATGGAGAGATTGATGGTCGCTGGATATTCGGCAATGCAAACAACACTCCTCGCGTTGCCAGAATAGACCTTGCAACTTTCAGAACTGCCGAAATCATTGAATTGCCTAATAGTGGAGGCAATCACAGTTCACCTTTCATAACAGAAAATACCGAGTATGTCATCGCTGGTACCCGGTTTAGCGTACCTCCTGATGATGCAGATGGAGATATTCCCATAAACACATACAAGAAGAACTTTAAAGGTCACATTAGTTTTATTAGTGTGGGCAAAGAGGATGGCAAAATGGAAATCGCATTTCAGCTAGAATGTCCAGGTGTAAACTTTGACCTATCCCATTCCGGTAAAGGGAAATCGCATGGCTGGTTCTTCTTTAGCTGTTACAATACGGAACAAGCCAATACGCTGCTTGAAGTGAACGCATCACAACGCGATAAAGATTTTATAATGGCAGTGAATTGGAAGAAAGCAGAAGAATATGTGAAAGCAGGCAAGGGGAAAAAACAAGCAGTAAAGTATGCGCATAATGTATACAATGATAAGACGCATACAGCCACTTCAGAGATCAAAACAGAAATATTAGTTTTGAACACAAAGGAATTTGCAGACATATGCTACTTCATACCATGCCCCAAATCGCCTCACGGCTGCGATGTAGACCCAACGGGTGAGTATATTGTAGGTAGTGGTAAGTTGGCTGCCCTGATACCTGTTTTTAGCTTCGACAAAATACAGAAGGCTATTGCGGACAAAGCATTTGAGGGTGATTTCGAAGGAATCCCGGTGATAAAATATGAAGCAGCATTGTATGGTGAAGTTAAGAAACCAGGCTTAGGGCCGCTGCACACAGAATTTGACGGCAAAGGCAATGCGTTTACATCTATGTTCGTGTCCAGTGAAGTTGTAAAATGGAATATCAAAGATCTGAAAGTTGTAGATAGGGTGCCAACATACTATTCAGTGGGACATCTTTGTGTACCAGGTGGAGATAGTCGCAAGCCAAATCCTAAGTACATGATAGCTTACAACAAGATAACCAAGGATAGATATCTGCCAACCGGACCAGAATTGGCTCAAAGTGCGCAATTGTTTGATATTAGCGGGGAGAAGATGCAACTAATACTTGACTTCCCAACTATTGGAGAGCCACACTATGCCCAAGCCGTATCTGCTGACCTTATCAAAGGGAAATCAATTAAGTTCTTTAAACTAGAGGAAAATACCCACCAGTATGTATCAAAAGGTGAAGGCACTACAAAAGTGGTAAGGGAAGGCAAAACAGTGCATGTATATATGACTGCAATAAGGTCTCACCTTGCACCGGACAATATTGAAGGTATTAGAATGGGCGATGAGGTCTATTTCCATATCACTAATCTGGAGCAAGACTGGGATGTGCCACATGGATTTGCAATAAAGGGTGCGCTAAATGCTGAATTACTGATAATGCCAGGCGAAACGCAGACACTGAAATGGGTACCAGATCGTGTAGGCATATCTCCTATGTACTGCACAGACTTCTGCAGTGCGCTGCATCAGGAAATGTCGGGCTATGTGCGGGTATCGCCATCTGGCAGCAATGTGCCGCTGTTATTCAGTACCGGCAAGAACCTCCCCGCAGAGGCCGATGGTAAGTAAATAAATCCACTGGAAAATAATTACTTGACTGTTGTCAAACGTACAAAATCAGCTTGCCATACAGAGTCATAATTTCTGACATGGCAAGCTGATTTTTTAATTGGCAATATAAAATGGATCATTGTGAAGAACGAAAAACTAAATATTGCAACCCGAATTATTACAGCTATCTGCGGCATAAGCCTGGTAGCTGTTCTATTTGTTCCTATGTGGAGGATAGACCTTGACGCCCCACAATACCCTGAAGGCCTGCGACTAAAAATCTATGCAAATGCAATAAAAGGGGACGTAGATATCATTAATGGGCTAAATCACTATATAGGCATGAAAACGCTACACACGGACGATTTTCCGGAGTTTACTATTCTTCCCTATTGTATCGGATTTTTTGTGGTATGCTTTTTACTTATTGCATTGCTCAACAGAAAAAAATGGTTTTATGCTGGTTTCCTGCTCTTTGTTTCGTTTGGCATTATAGCAATGGTCGATTTCTGGAAATGGGAATATGATTACGGCCACAATCTGGATCCACACGCAGCCATCGTAGTTCCCGGCATGGCTTACCAACCACCCCTTATCGGGTTCAAACAACTGTTGAATTTCGGGGCTTATTCTATTCCCGACATAGGCGGATGGATATTTGTAGGCTGTGGTGCGCTACTTTTATTTTGTGTTGTAATAGAATGGCGAAGAAGAGGTAAAGTTGCCGGTCGGCCAGCCTCACTGCTTTTGCTGTTACCCTTAGTCTTTAGTAGTTGCAATGCTGAACCCGATCCTATAAAGATCGGCAAGGACAATTGTGCATTTTGCAAAATGACAATCTCAGATCCAAGATTCGGAGCTGAGTTACTGACAAGCAAGGGAAAATCATTCAAATTTGATGACATTGTGTGCCTGAAAGATTTTATGAAATCACGAGAAGCAGATCTCGGTAAGGACCCGTCAGTATACTTCTCTGATTTCAGCAGCGATCATAAACTGACAATATCGAGTAATGCTCTTTTGCTCAACAGTCCAGAACTAAAATGCCCCATGGACGGGCATATGGCCGCATTCAGCAATCAGGATAGTCTCAATGCAGTAAAAAGTATGTTTAATGGTGAGCAAACCAACTGGGAATCAATTAAATGAAAACGATAGCTATTCTTCTGTTGTGCATTGCCAGCATCAGCAATATAGCCATCAGCAGAACCGTGATGGTGGGTGCATCACATATAGACAAAACAATACGATCAGGTATCATAAATGCTAACACACATGATACTTTGTTGGTAGAAACCGGCATCTATCATGAACACAATCTGGTAATAGATAAACCTATTGTAATCATTGGCATTGACCATCCAATAATAGAAGGTGAACATAAATACGAAAATGTATCAATAAAAGCAGATAGTGTGACTTTCAGTGGTTTCAGTATTCGCAATTCAGGTATCTCCAGCATTGTAGACTATGCAGGAATAAAAATCCACAACAGGCACCATGTAACTATAGTAAACAACATTCTCGAAGATTGCTTTTTTGGCATTTACTCTCAATATTCTGTCAACTGTATCATAAAAAACAACAAGCTTACTGCTCACCAGGAACTAGAACAACAAAGTGGAAATGGCATACATTGCTGGAAGAGTGACAGTTTACAAATAATTGGAAATACTATAACCGGACATCGGGATGGGATATATTTTGAATTTGTAACAAATTCTATAATCTGGAGGAATATTTCATTTGGGAATATTAGGTATGGCTTGCATTTTATGTTTTCCAACAGTGACACCTATGCTGCAAACGTCTTTGAAAAAAATGGTGCAGGGGTTGCTGTAATGTTTTCGAAAAAGGTGAAAATGTATCACAATTATTTTATCGAAAACTGGGGTGATGCTTCTTATGGCATATTGCTGAAGGAGATATCAGACAGCTACATCGACGGCAACTATTTTGTGCGCAACACTAGTGGCATATTTCTGGAAGGTGTTAGCAGGGTTGAGATGTATAATAATGATTTTACTGAAAATGGCTGGGGGCTGAAGATACAAGCCAGTTGTATGGAGATTGTATTGAAATACAACAATTTCAGGGGCAATACTTTTGATGTGGGTACTAATGGGTCGTTAGTGCTGAATACCTTCGAAAATAACTATTGGGATAAGTATGAGGGATATGACCTGAATAAAGATAAAATCGGAGACATTCCTTACCGGCCAGTTAGCATGTTCAGTATGGTTGTGGAAAAGAACCCGCCGGCAATGATGCTTTTTCGGAGCCTTATAACAACGCTCATGGACCGGTCTGAAAAGGTAATACCAAGCCTCACTCCAGAGCAACTGAAAGATAACCATCCGTTGATGAAACCCTTACGATTATGATATCGGCATACAAAGTAAATAAAAGTTTCGGCAAACTGAAAGTGCTGAATGACGTGTCATTTACCTGCAATTCAGGGCAATGTATTGCCCTTATAGGCCCTAACGGTTGCGGCAAAACGACATTCATCAAGTGTGTACTTGGTATGGTAGTACCAGACGCCGGTACAATAACAGTAATGGGGAAGGATGTAGCTTCAGGGTGGCAATACCGGTCTGAAGTGGGATATATGCCGCAAGTAGGGCGCTACCCTGAAAACATGCAGATTGGCCAGGTGATAGAAATGCTCACTGATATACGGCAGAGCCACAAAACAATAGACGACGACCTAATCAGTGCTTTTGCACTTAAAGCACTTTATCACAAGCGAATGAGAACTTTGTCGGGAGGTACGATGCAGAAGGTGAGTGCGGCAATCGCCTTTTTATTTGGAGCAAGCGTACTTATACTGGATGAACCAACTGCAGGACTGGATCCGGTAGCATCAGAGATACTAAAAGAGAAAGTGCTTGCAGAAAAAGAAAGGGGCAAACTAATACTTATCACCTCACATATACTTAGCGAGCTGGATGAACTTATCTCAGACATAGTGTACATGCAAGACGGAAGTATACTACTATATAAAACACTGTATGCGCTGAAAGAAGAAACAGGAGAAACAAAATTATCGCGCGCAATTGCACATATAATGACCAATAAACCGTCATGATAAAGATCATAAAATATATACTTCTTGACATTTTGCGCAACAAGATGGTATTGGGTTATGCAGTATTCTTGTTTGCAATCACGTTTACCGTCTTCAGCCTTGAAGACAGCACTCTAAAAGGATTGCTAAGCATGCTGAACCTTGTACTGTTTATAGTGCCATTGGTTAGTGTCATATTCTCTACAATCTACGTATATAATAGCTCAGAATTCATTGAATTGCTGGTGAGCCAACCACTAAAAAGAAGCCGTATCTGGTTGAGTATATTCGTAGGTCTGGCTGGCGCATTGTCCCTTGCATTCTTTGCCGGTGCAGGTCTACCCATGTTGTTTTATGAGCCATCTCCCACCGGGCTCATGCTGCTGCTCATGGGTTTTTTGATCTCTGTAATATTTGTTGCTATAGCAATGCTGGCGGCTGTGCATACAAGAGATAAAGCAAAAGGAATCGGGTTTGCAATACTTCTTTGGATATACTTCTCTCTTCTATTTGATGGGCTTGTGCTATTTCTGCTATTCCAATTTGCAGATTATCCATTGGAGAAAGCAATGATTGGTATCAGCGCCCTCAACCCAATAGATCTCGGGCGCATACTTGTTTTGCTTAAAATGGATGTGTCGGCACTTATGGGCTATACTGGTGCAGTATTCAAAGAGTTTTACGGAACAGACAAAGGGCTGATTGTTTCACTTTCTGTCATGGTTCTGTGGATAGCTTTGCCGCTACTATATTCTCTGAAAAAATTCAACCGAAAAGATCTTTAGAAATGAAAACTGACATATTAGGCAACGGAGAATTGAAATTATTGATAGACACGTTCTATGAGAAAGTTAAGGTAGACCCTGTGATTGGGTTTATGTTTGCGCATGTCAATTGGGAACAACACCTTCCGGTAATGTACTCATTTTGGGAAAACACACTATTCTACACTGGCGGCTATTCTGGCAACCCATTAAAGGTGCACCAGAATATCAACAACCGTTGTCCGTTGACTCAAGACCATTTCAATCAATGGCAAAACCTTTTTATCGAGACTGTAGACGAGCTTTTTGAAGGAGAAAAAGCAGAGCTTGCGAAACAAAGAGCATTGAGTATATCTACTGTGATGAAGATTAAAATCATGCCTGCCGATGAATAGAATACAGACGAAAAAATCCAGTCTGTAGCATAAAAAATAGGGCTGCGATAAGTGCAGCCCCTTTCTACCAATATTAACCACAAAGTTGAGTTTATTTTTTGGGCGGAAGCAATACGCCGTCAATAACATGAATAATACCGTTTGAAGCAGGTATTGATGCTACTATTGTAGCATTACCATTTATGATTGTCTTCCCGTCCTTTTTTGAAATAGTAATGTTGCTACCATTTACTTGACCCAAAGACTGTCCGTCCTGTAGCTGTTCTTCCTTATATACCCCTACTGACACGTGATACTGAAGTATATCCGCCAGGTCTTCTTTCTTTTCGGGTTTCAAGAGTCCATCAACTGTTCCTGCTGGTAGCAGGTCAAATGCGGCATTTGTTGGTGCAAAAACAGTAAATGGCCCAGTGTTGCTTAGAACATCGACCAACTCAGCAGCCTTAACTGCGGCTACCAAAGTAGTATGATCTTTGCTTCCGACAGCGATCTGAACAACATTCTTTTGCGAGGCATCATCCTGTACGCCCGATTGGCCTGTTGCAGTTTCT
>CAIJXT010000003.1 GCA_903824665.1 uncultured Bacteroidota bacterium
AGTACTACTCGTGTTTTGTCATGTTGATCAAGCGCATCGCCCCGCGGGCAGCCGCGCAGAGAAACATCTTTACATACCACCAGTACTTTTTTCGCTGTAGAAAAAATACGAGCGGATGGGCAAAGCAGTACTACTCGTGCTTTGTCATGTTGATCAAGCGCATAGCAATGCGGGTGGCCGCGCAGAGAAACATCTTTACATTCCAGAGGTACATTTTTTCGCTGTAGAAAAAAAGTACGAACAGATGGGCAGATAGTACCCCTTGTTTGCCAAACATAAATTCACCCCAAAACCCGCGCCCACAGCCGAAAAAACTTTTTATCATATCGCGTATACGGCTTATGATATGTAGCTGCCTGCATATCATATACACCCCTTTTGCCCACCACAAAAACCCACCCGACCTTCACACCCAAATACCTAAAATCAACGCCATGAATACAGAAAAAAAGCAGCAAGCCCGCAATCTCTATTTCCAGACCGGCCTCAACAAAACCCAGATTGCCGCCATACTCGAGATCAGCCGTCGTAGCCTCTCCTACTGGGTCAGAGAAGGCGACTGGGACCGCCTCAAAAAATCCGCTGAGCACCTGCCCGCTATACTGGTGGAGAACTGCTACCACATCTTCGGCAACCTTACCGAGCGATACCTGTCAGAACGCCGCGTCACAGACCCGGTCAAACCCGTAGAGATCGATGCGCTCTACAAACTTACCCGCACCATCAAGAACCTCAAAAGCCGTGCCGCACTCAATGAGTCCATCGAGCTGTGTGGCCACTTTATGGACATGCTCCATGCAAAGAACCCCGAACTGGCACAAGCCGTCATCCCCTACCTCGATGAATACATGACCTCCCGTGCCAACATCAACCGGGACACCCTTCTTCCGGCCCACTTCACCGGCCTCTCAGGTACCATCCCCTTCCCCGACCCCGACAGAACCGAAACGCTGATCGACCATCGCGAAGCATTCTTCTCCGACCCCGAAACCGTAGAAACCTACGAGCGCTGTGGCATCCCCTTCCCCTCCGAAGAAGAGATCAGCACCCTCCCCGGCACCCCTAAACAACCGGCAGACGAAGAAAATATCGACTGCCCAAACGAGACAGAAGAACAGCAAACCACTGAACCGGAAATCCCCCCCACTGGGAAGCAAGTGCGCAAAAAGTGCGCAAAAAGTAAAGCTCACAAAAACCATAAACAACTGAGAATCAAAGCATATCGCCACAAAACCAGAAAACAAAAAAATTACCCGGAAAGTGCGCAAAAACCAGAAACGGTCATGAATTGATCACCCCGGCGCACCCTTACTAAACACCATTTGCCGTACCGTTGAAGTACTTGCGGCAGCACGCATCAGATAAGGCAGGGTTTCCGGCACAGCAGTCCAAAGATTTTGAAAATCGATCAGTGCTTTTCTGATGCGAAATACCCCCTGATTCCCCAAAATCCCGCTGCATTCCTGAAATTATTACCCTGATTTGATTTCTTTCCTTATATTTACGTGAAATATTTACATTGCGGAATCTTATGACTAAAAAGATTTTAACGTTCCTCTTGCTGGCTGCTATTGGTACCACCACGTTTGTATCTTGTAAAAAATACAGCGAACCCAAAACCGACCCTACGCGCAACTATTTCCCGCTCACTTTCGGCAGGTCAGTTACTTTCGATGTCGATTCCATATACTACAACGAGGCTTTGTGTACGCAGTACCGCGTAAAATCTCAGATGAAATATGTGGTAACAGACACATTTTCTGACCGTAAGAACTTCAACAATAAACTGTCCTACATACTCGATGTGTTCAGCAGGCCTTACGCCGGCGCTATGTGGAAACCCATTAGTGTTATTATCCTCAATCCTACTGCTACCGGGCTCAACTGGACACAGGACAATGTGAAATTCACAAAAATGATGTTCCCCATTCAGGACGGCTTCAGCTGGAAAGGCAATGCCGCTGCACCCGTTAATGACGCTGATTTCACATTCCTGAAAGACTGGAATTATCAATACCGCGATTTCCGCAAATCTTACAATACCGGCTTTGTCAATTTTGATAACACAGTCACCGTTCTAGAAAACGATGAATCTGTAAACTATCCCAATGTCGATTCCGGAGTTGCCGCTTACCGCACTTACTCCAAGGCTGTATATGCGTACAATGTAGGGCTCGTTTACCGCGAACTGACCCATTGGACCTACCAGGCCGACAACTCACAATGTGTGAACGGATACTCCGTGGTGATGCGTGCTATAGACCATAACTGATAATATGTGCAGAGGTGTTAGAGTGATATTGCTATTAGCTGCTGGTTTGCTGTGCGGTGATGTTTCCGCAGTGCAGTTCGCATATATTGTAAAATTCACAGACAAAAACAACACCCCTTTCAGCCTCACCTCTCCACTGGCCTATCTTAGTTCCCGTTCCATCGACAGGCGCACTTCTCAGGGCATCGCTATTGACAGTACAGACCTTCCGGTAAATACCGCTTATTTAGACAGTGTCATTACCCTTACAGGTGGCAAAATGCATGGCACCTCTCGCTGGATCAACAGTTGTGTTGTATTACTACCCGACACCAATGCTATTCATGCACTGAACGGAAAGCCATATATACATAGCTACAAACGCATAGCATTCTATACCGACAGCCTGCACAGACCCTTACCCGCAGATACCAACGGTCGTCAGGCGGCAAAAACTACCGCCGGTGGAAGTGCCCATTACGGCAACACCTGGAACCAGACCGCACGGGTAAAAGGTGATATCCTTCATGACGATGGATACACCGGCAACGGCAAGCTGATCGCTGTGTTTGATGCAGGCTTCATCGATGCCGATACCCATGTCGGGTTCAGCAGTATGTGGTCTTCCGGCCGTGTATTGGACAAATACAATTTCACCCTCGCCACCGACTTCATTTTTGGTTACGACACTCATGGCGCAAAGGCATTGTCCACTATGGCAGGGTATATACCAGGCACCTATGTAGGTAGCGCTCCGGCAGCGTCCTATGCGTTATATATCACAGAAGACGGCAATTCTGAGCAGCCTATAGAGCTGGTCAATATGTTGTTTGCCTGCGAGCGTGCAGATAGTTTAGGGGCAGACATCATCACCACATCCCTCGGCTATAATACGTTCGATAACGTTACAGACAATTTTGTATTTGCTACAGACTTTGATGGCAAAACCACCATTGCAGCAAAGGCTGCAAATACCGCAGTTACCAAGGGTATACTCTTTGTGGCATCTGCCGGCAATGAGGGCGGCGGCGGCTGGAACATGATCCTTACGCCCGGCGATGCCGACAGCGCACTCACCATTGGCTCTGTCGATGTGTCCGGTGCCAACGCCCCCAATAGCGGCTTCGGACCTAATGCTGCCGGCCGCGTAAAACCAGATGTGTGTGCTATGGGACAGGGTGCCGCATTGCTCATCGGCAGTTCGGGCTTTATCAATCAGAATGGCACATCCTATTCCACACCCCAGGTAGCTGGTTGGGCGGCATGTTTGTGGCAGGCTTACCCCACAGCCACTCCATTCCAGATCCGGCAGGCCATTATCAGGTGCGCCAGTTCTTTCGCAACTCCCGGTGCGCAGATTGGGTACGGCATTCCCGACTTCAGCTGTTCGCATCAGCTCATGCTCAGCATTCCGGATACGCCTCCTCCGTTTTCTCCGGCCACCTGGGTAGCAGCAGCGCCCAACCCCTTTTCAGACAAGATCACCCTCATCGTCGCTCCCGACACCGAACAGCGGGTGCAGTTTACCATAACCGATATGGCTGGCAGAGAGGTTTACTCCGACAATGCCTTTTTCAACAAAGGGTTCAATGACCCAATTAGTATTTCAATAGCTGGCCTTCCGTCAGGCATTTATATGCTCAGAGCCGTGTCGCCCACAGAGCAGCAGGTACTGAAGCTGGTAAAGCAATAATTGTATTACACCACATAACCGTTCGTATGTTTAGTTACTGGGAGCAGCAGAGTTTTGCTCACTACAACCATATTATTGTTGGTGCCGGTATCGTAGGGCTCAGCCTGGCAATAGAGCTGCGCGAGCGGTTTCCCCATTCTCGGGTACTCATACTGGAGCGTGGACTGCTACCTGTTGGTGCCAGCACCCGCAATGCCGGTTTTGCCTGCATGGGCAGCGCCACAGAGCTCCTCGACGATCTCACTACTACAAGCACCGATGAAGTGATCGGGCTATTTGCAGCCCGCAAAAAAGGGCTCGAAAAATTGAGAAACAGACTCGGCGACGACCGCATCGGCTACAAGGCAGACGGAGGTTTCGAGCTCATCGGCGATCGCGAATACCACCTGCTCAACAGGCTGGACGAACTGAATGAGCTACTCAAACCTTTAACGGGCGCACCGGCCTTCAAACCGGCAAACGACCGTATCGCTGACTTCGGCTTTGCCGGCACATATGCCCGGGCGCTCATTGAGAATACCTGCGAGGGCGGCTTGCATACCGGAAAGATGATGAGGGCACTTACCGATATGGCCATACAGTACGGAGTAGAGATAAAGACCGGTGCTGAAGTAATGGGATTCGAAGAAGCACCCGCTGCAGTGTCTGTTACAGTAAAAGATCCCTTCCGCAAAGCGGAGTGGTTATTGCAGTGCGACACCATCAGCCTTTGCACCAATGCGTTTACCCGCAGTCTGCTGCCTGCCGCGGATGTGGTTCCCGGCCGCGGACAGGTGCTCATCACGGCACCGATACCGGGGTTAAAGTTCAGGGGCATCTTTCATTTCGATAAAGGGTACTACTACTTCAGGGAGATAGATGGAAGAGTATTGTTTGGCGGCGGCCGCAACCTCGACTTCGAAACCGAAAGAACAACAGACATAGCGCTCAACAGTATGATCCAGGCAGACCTTGAGGAAAAACTCCGCACCATCATATTGCCCGGAACCGAATTTCGGATCGATCAGCGCTGGGCAGGGATAATGGCCTTCGGCACCACCAAGAATCCCATTGTGAAGGCTATATCACACCGGGTATACGGTGCCTTCCGCATGGGGGGCATGGGCGTTGCGCTCGGTAGCGACGCAGCATACCGGATCGCCTGTATTATTCAGGAAAACCAATAGCAGTTAATGCGGTTGTAATTGAAGAGGGTCAGGTAGCAAAGTAGGTTGTTTGTAATGCGGTCAGTTGGCGGCCCCGATCCAATACATAACTACAGACCCTCCCAGTGCTCGAACAGTAGATTAAGGTAGTGGTTCTCTTCGTGGGTGATCACATCGTCGGCCTTGGCAAGCTGCAATGCAAAACTGATCAGCTTCTTTCGCTCTTCTGGAGTTGCGTCATCATAGAAGTCGTCCATTGCCTTGTAATAATGGCGTTCCCAGTCATCCCTTTTCAGGTTACTGATGACTTCCATTTGTTTGTCCAGATTAACGTTGAAGGGAAACTCTTCTGCCAGGTAATTGCGTATCACCATATCTTCCTTACCGCTGACCCTGTAGTCAACAGCCGAAAGGATCATCAGTAGGTGATAACCTGCTATTGTTTTATTCATCCGGTTGTTTGGCATAGTTGTATATACGAATGAAAAGTAAAATCAGCTTTGCGATGATAGCAGCAAATCCAGATCTGTATACTTAAACCCGAATTTGCGTGCGATAGGTGCGTTGGTGATGCAGCCTTTATACATATACACTCCGCGCCTGATGCCGCTCTTAGACAATATTATACCCTCTACACCGCCCATATCAGCGCTTTGCTGCATGATCGGCATCAGCACATTACTGATCGCTCGCGATGCTGTCCGCGACACACCCGACGCTATATTGGGTACACAGTAATGTATGACATCGTATTTCTTGAAAATCGGTTTCTCGTGAGAGGTCAGCCGTGATGTTTCAAAGCAGCCGCCACGGTCCATACTCACATCAATGATCACCGAGCCGGCACGCATATTGCTCACCATCTGCTCAGTTACAACCACTGGTGTTATGCCGTTTACAGGTTTCAGTGCGCCAATAGCAACATCAGCATTTCTGAGCTCTTCGGCAAGTGTTACCGGTTCTATCACAGAGGTGAAGCAACGCCTGCCAATGTTGTTCTGAAGACGCATGAGCCGATAGATCGAGTTGTCGAATATCTTCACCGAGGCCCCCAGACCGAATGCCGCCCTTGCAGCAAACTCACCAACAACCCCTGCTCCAATGATCAATACCCGCGCAGGCGGAACCCCGGAGATACCGCCAAGCAGCACACCCTTACCGTTATCCGTGTTGCCAAGATACCGCGCCGCTGTAAGTATTGCATAGTTGCCCGCAATCTCGCTCATCGATCGCACAATCGGATATGCTCCGGCATCGTCTTTTATAGAGTCGAAGGCTATGGCGATAATCTTTTTAGCTATCAGCTGTTCCAGCGTCTCTGCTTTGAGCATCGGCATATGTATCGGCGATATTACCACCTGATTAGGCTGCAGCAGTGCCGCCTCCTGTTCAGATATCGGTGCCGATTTGATAATCGTTGTTGCTTTATACAGTGCTGCTTTGTCGTAAACTATTTGTGCTCCTGCCTCGCTGTAGTCGTTGTCAAAATAAAACGAACCATCACCTGCCCCATGTTCCACGATCACTTCGTTCCCATCATTCACCAAAACCGAAACGGCATCGGGGGTAAGCGGAACACGATTTTCCTGAAATATGGTTTCCTTAGGTATGCCTATAAACAGTTTCTTTCTTCTGGGCGTAACCTGCAGCGTCTCCTCGAGCGGCACGTAAGAAAATGACGGAGATATGTATGGCTTTTT
The DNA here is from genome assembly GCA_903824665.1 of uncultured Bacteroidota bacterium. Classification (GTDB taxonomy): domain Bacteria; phylum Bacteroidota; class Bacteroidia; order Chitinophagales; family Chitinophagaceae; genus Nemorincola. The sequence continues at coordinate 6,790 of CAIJXT010000003.1, forward strand.
ACTCATGCCCGCAAACGGGTTAGTTTAACTATCGACAATATACAATATTACTTCTTACAAAAGAAGCACATTAACAAACAACCTTCTGTTAATTCAAACATTAACAACAACTACAACAAGGGCATTGTGGTTTTGTGGCTTTAAATTTTATTTTTGCATAGGATAAGGCTTTGCCAGAGGGGCAAATCATCCGGATGTATTGGCCGTAATAATAAATATTGATAACATCATTTTCAGATTTAACCCTCCGGCTAAATAAACCGTACTATGTTAAGACAGTCGACACAACAGAAATTATTACAGAAATTGTCTCCGCAGCAGATTCAGTTGATGAAACTGTTGCAGATACCTACGGCCAATCTGGAGGAACGCATCAAAGAAGAACTTGAAGAAAATCCTGCTTTGGAGTTTGAGCTCGACAATACTAGTCCCGATCAGGACACATACGAACTTGAAGACCCCAAAACAGGTGACGACGACAGCACAGAACCCGGAGAAGAAGTTGAATTGAGTAATGATGCAGCTGAAAAGGTAGATCTCGATGATTTTTTGCGCCGCGAGGACGATGAAAGTGCTGGGTATGATTACAGCGATGACTATTATGGTGGAGGAAGCGACGACAAGCAGGTGACACCGGCAAGAGTGGAAACAAGCTTTCATGACTACCTGCTCGATCAGTTGGGAATGCTGGAACTGGATGATCGCAGACACAGAATTGCCGAGCAGATTATAGGCAGCCTGGATGAAGATGGATACCTCCGGCGCGAAGCAGGATCTATTGCCGACGATCTTGCTTTTGGCCAGAATATTGAAACCTCGATAGAGGAAATAAATGAACTGATACTGAAGATACAATTGTTCGATCCGCCGGGTACATGTGTATGGACGCTTCAGGATTGCCTGATACTACAGTTGAAACGCATGCCCGATGCAAAGCCGGTACGCGATGCGATAAAGGTTTTGGACAAGTATTTCAACGAATTTACAAAGAAACACTACGATAAGATACAGAAGCATCTGGAACTATCTGATGAAGACTTCAAGCACGTTATCAATAGTATCATCAAGCTAAACCCGAAGCCCGGCGCAGCTTTTACTGTTGTTAACAAGGCAGAGAGTTATATCATTCCAGACTTCTTTGTGTTCAATAACAATGGTATACTTGAGCTGACGCTGAATTCAAAGAATGCGCCGGAACTCAGAATCTCTGAGGGGTACAAAGAAATGATGAAAGCTTATGACCGGAGTGAAAAGAAAAACAAAAACCAGAAGGAAACAGTACTGTTCATCAAGCAAAAGCTGGATGCTGCCAAGTGGTTTATAGACGCGATAAAACAAAGGCAACACACGCTGCTGCATACTATGCAGGCTATTATTGGATTTCAGAAAGAGTTCTTCCTGACTGGTGACGAAACAGTACTCAAACCAATGATTCTGAAAGATATTGCACAGATGACGAGTCTGGATATCTCTACCGTATCGAGGGTGGCCAACAGCAAGTTTGTACAGACTGAGTATGGCACCTATAAACTGAAATTCTTCTTCTCGGAAGCATTGCATACCGAAAATGGCGAGGAAGTGTCGACCCGTGAAGTGAAAAACATTTTGCACGAGATGATTAGCGCTGAAAACAAGCGTAAACCACTGTCTGACGAACACCTTACGGATATGCTAATGGAGAAAGGTTATAATATTGCACGGCGAACAGTAGCCAAGTACCGGGAACAACTGAATGTACCCGTGGCGCGCCTCAGGAAAGAACTGTAGCCGATCCCGGGTAAATGCAAACAGGAGTATTAAGATGGCAACCATGAATCTGGAAGACATAAGAGCACATTGTATTGCAAAAGAGCATGTAGAGGAGTGCTTCCCTTTTGATGAAGATACGCTGGTGTTTAAGGTAAACGGAAAGATGTTTCTGTTAATGGGCTTGACGGATCATCCTTTGCAGATAAATGTGAAGTGCGACCCGGAGCGTGCATTGCTACTCCGCGATGAGTATACAAATGTCCTGCCAGGGTATCACATGAACAAAAAGCACTGGAATACGATTGTGATCAATAATGTGATGAGCCGTAAGATGATCATGGAACAGATAGATCATTCGTATGATCTGGTAAAGGGAGGTAACAGTAAAAGGAAAAAGGAAAAATAACGGAACCGGAAGTGGTTTGGCTTAGCACAAAAATCAGTTTGCAGCATGACAAGAAGTGTACTATTTAGCATTGTGTTTTTATTGACTATTGCAACAAATGTTTCAGCACAAACGTTGATACCATTCAGGTACACTTCTGAAGACGAAAACAAATTGCTGAAAGAAAATGATTCGGTGCGATTCTATGCAGCCACCGGCGATACAAGTGCGGCTGTAACAATCAATGAAGAAACACTGTACTACAAACAGGTCTACAAACGCTCGCGTAAAAAGATCATGGCGGAAGGCGGCATAGTAGCCGAGGGCGAAGGGTACAAGCAACAGGGTAACTGGATACAATACCACCCCAATGGCAAAAAGCAGATTGAAGGTAGCTATCATCATGGCAAACCTGTAGGTCAGTGGTCTGAGTTTTATGCTGATGGCACATTGAAGCTTCTGTATCATTATGCTATCATCAGCGACAAGGACGGTATGAATACCTGCATTTCGGGCGAGTACAAGGAGTATTTCCCAGATGGGAAACTGAAAATTTCAGGGTTCTATTCTGCCGACCGGACCCGAAAAACAGATTCAGTAATTGTTGAAGATCCGGTATCAGGAAAACAGCTCAGCAAAACGGTATCCAAGTCGGTATATACTCCGCGAAAAGCAGCGTATTGGGAATACTATACTGAAGAAGGAGAATTGGAAAAGCGGGAGGAATTCTAATGTCTTGTAACACTTTGGTAACTTTATGCCATGTGTGATTTTTTCCGCCATGTGCTTTTCATGTCTTTTATTCTTTTGAGCGCACACGTGGCAATTGCACAATTTGATGATACCGAAAATCCGAAACCATTTGTTGGCGGGCTTTCGGGTGGAATTAATCTGGCACAGGTTGACGGTGACCGTTACTTCGGATTCAATAAACCGGGAGTGAGTGCCGGTGGATTTGTACGTATCAATTTTACCACACGGTGGAGTGCCTGTTTAGAGTTTCTTTATTCGCAGAAGGGCAGCCGTGGCGATGCGTACATTGAGTCGTCTTACTTCGGCACCTATGTGGCCAGATGCCATATCGGGCTGAACTATATTGAGGTGCCGGTGACATTGCAACTGCGGAATAAGTTTTTCAATTCAGAAGCCGGTTTGTCTTATGCACGGCTGGTAAAAACAAGTGAGTGGATTGTTGTTCAACCCTCTGTTCCAATCAACGAGGTAACCAACCGCTTTAACACTTCAGACTTCAACTATGTTTTCGGTATCAGCAGACGTGTACACAAGCACATCTTGGTCAACGCACGTTACCAGTATTCAATAGCAAGTATCCGGCCATCTGATCGAATTCCGCAGGGATATGGATATGGCAGCAGGGGGCAATTCAATAATCTGGTATCATTGCGTCTGCTGTATGAATTCCAGTAACAAAGACCAACATCGACTTTCTCTTTTTTTCTCTCGCAAAGTAGCTGTACTTTCAATTTCAGAATGAGCGAAAATAAGAGCATAAAAAACTGGTCTGAGGATGAAAGGCCGCGCGAAAAAATGCTGCAAAAGGGAGCTGCATCACTTTCGGATGCGGAACTGATAGGGATACTCATTGCCAGCGGCACTAAGGAGCGATCGGCCATAGGCCTTGCACGCGATGTGCTGGACCTTGCCGGCAACAATCTCCGTGAATTGGGACGGCTATCAGTAAAGGAGTTGCAAAAGATTAAGGGCATTGGCTCGGCGCGGGCAATCACGATAGGTGCTGCAATGGAATTGGGACGCAGGCGGCAAGTAAGTGAGGGGCTTGAGCGAACATCAATAAAACGCAGCATAGACGCGGTTCCGGTGATTATGCCACTACTTCAGGATCTGGGTCATGAGGTATTTTGTGTATTGTATCTCAACACTGCCGGCAAGTTGATCAGAACAGAAACACTGAGCAGCGGCGGGTTATCAGCGACTGTAGCCGATGTGAGGATGATACTCAAAAACTGTCTGCTGTATGGAGCCAGCCAGATTATAGTTGCGCACAACCATCCGTCCGGAAATAAACAACCCAGCCATGCCGACATAGCACTGACCAAGAAGATAGAAGAAGCTGCATCTGTCATGGATATCAAGCTGCTGGACCATATTATAATAGCAGGGCACGAATACCTGAGTCTTGCTGACGAAGGGCTGATCTAGTGTTGGCAGGCGTGGCCACTTATTCAGCGCTTAGGCTCCCTCCATCTTTGGCAATTAGTGCTACCTATAGCTTGCGTCATTGGAAACATTGCTAACGCTATAATTTTCTTATTTTTACTAACCGGTAAACCGGCACAAAACGCAAAAAATCTATGAGGATTATCACTTACAATGTAAACGGTATCAGAAGCGCTGCTAAAAAGGGATTCATTGAGTGGATCAGAAGCAACCCTGCAGATGTGATCTGCCTGCAAGAGATCAAGGCGAATAAAGAAGATGTGCCCGTAGCCGACATCAATGCTGCAGGTTATGAGGTCTATTCATTTTCGGCGCAAAAGAAGGGCTACAGCGGCGTAGCAATACTCACCCGTATTAAACCCACTAATGTGACCCATGGCAATGGGATGCTACAAAGCGATACAGAAGGCCGTGTTATAACAGCTGATTTTGGTGACATCACGCTGATCAATGCATATTTCCCGAGCGGGACAAGTGGTGATGACCGGCAAACTTACAAGTATCAATGGCTGGATGAGTTCTTCAACTATATTAATGAAGTACGGCAAACGAGAAAGAAAGTAATCGTTTGCGGCGACTACAATATTTGCCATAAGCCTATAGATATTCATGACCCAGTACGTAACAAAAACTATACCGGATTTCTGCCGGAGGAGCGTGCATGGATGGACAGACTTTTCGAAAATGGATTTGTCGATACCTTCCGCCATTTCAATAAGGAACCGCACCAATATACCTGGTGGAGTGCATTCGCAAATGCAAGAGGTAATAACAAGGGCTGGCGGATAGACTACATCAATGTTACAGAGGCACTTGCCGACAAACTGAAACACGCTGAGATCCTGCCACACGTGGTCCACTCTGATCATTGCCCCGTGTTTCTGGAGCTTGCAGTGAAAGTAAAGTGATGCTACAAACTACATGAAAGGGAGCCGCAATATATGATGCGGCTCCCTTCTCATTTGTCAATGTTGTTGCTACGACATCATTTCCCGGATGTCGCTCATTATGCGCTGGGCCAGTTCGTTGGCGGTGGTTTCAGATCCGCTCTCGGAGTAGATACGAATAATAGGCTCGGTGTTGGAGGTGCGGAGGTGTACCCAATTGTTGTCGAAATCGATTCTCAGACCGTCTTCGGTATTGATGGGCTGGCTGCTGTATTTTGCTTTGATCTTTTCAAAAATCGCCTTCACGTCAACGTCTTCGCGGAGTTCGATTTTATTCTTGGATATGAAGTAGTTGGGGTAAGTGCCGCGCAACTGCTTTACCGATTTCCCGGACTTAGCGAGGTGGGTAAGGAACAGGGCGATACCGATGAGCGCGTCGCGGCCGTAGTGTAGTTCGGGCACAATGACACCGCCGTTGCCTTCACCACCAATCACAGCACCTACATCCTTCATTTTCCGCACTACATTGACCTCTCCCACAGCACTTGGGAAGTATTGCCCTCCATGTTTCTCGGTCACGTCGCGCAGGGCGCGGGTGGAGGACAGATTGGACACGGTGTTTCCGGGTTTGTGGGTGAGTATGTAGTCGGCAATTGCTACTAGTGTATATTCCTCTCCAAAAAGGCTACCATCTTCGCAAACAAAGCACAGGCGATCCACATCAGGGTCTACAGCGATGCCGAGTGTGGCGTTGCTGTCTGCAACGGTGGTACATAGCTCTACGAGGTTCTCTGGCAACGGCTCGGGATTGTGGGCGAAGTGGCCTGTGACTTCCTTATTGATGACGATGATGTCGGTAACGCCCAATGCAGAGAGCAGTGGTGGTACCGATATGGCTCCGGTAGAGTTGACGGCATCAACCACTACTTTGTAGTTCATGGCGGCAATAGCGCTCACATCTACCAGTGGGTGTTGCAGTATGATGTCAATGTGTTTCTGTATGTATGAATCATCGGTGGTAGCTGTGCCGATATCGTCGATAGCGGCATAGGTGACATCACCTTTCTCTGCATAGTCGAGTATCCACTGGCCTTCGGCAGCGTTAAGGAATTCGCCATCTTTATTGAGCAGCTTGAGTGCGTTCCACTCTTTGGGGTTGTGACTGGCGGTGAGGATAATGCCACCGGCAGCATGCTCTAGTTTTACAGCCATCTCGACCGTTGGTGTGGTACTGAGCCCGAGATCGACAACGGTGCAGCCAATGCTCTGGAGTGTTGCCACAACGATATCGCGGACCATGGCACCGGAGATACGGCCGTCTCTGCCGATTATTATTTTTTTGTTATCGCCCTGAGTGGCTATCCATGCGCCATATGCGGTGGTGAACTTCACGAGGTCGACGGGAGTGAGGCTCTTACCCGGTACGCCACCGATAGTACCTCTGATACCTGAAATAGATTTGATGAGTGCCATAAATGAATTTGTGTTGCGAAGATAACAATGATTGGCTGCACTCAAAAGCCGGTGATCAAGGACGGGCATGAAAAAGCCCCGCGACTGGTAGTGCGGGGCTTTTTTATGACTATCGGAAGACGTTATCTTATCAATGTGACCTCTCCCTTTATGACCTTGTTGGTAGGGTGGCCCGGCCTTGCACAGATAACGGTGTAGTAATAAACACCCATATCCATCTTCTGACCCTGATAGGTACCGTCCCAACCATGATCGAGGGTGGTAGAGTAGAAAATCTGCTCGCCCCAACGGTTGTAGATTCTGAACTCGAGCATATTGTGGAATGCAGAGCCAATCAACCTGAATTCATCGTTGAGTCCATCACCGTTAGGTGTGAATGCTGTAGGGATGAATTCTGTTTTGGAGCTATCCACCCTAACAGTGATCCAGGCAGTATCGCGACAACCGTAGAAGTCCATACCGTAGACGGTATAAGTAGTGGTAACGGTAGGTGTAGCTATCGGGTTGTTGATATTTGGGTTATCGAGGCTACCATCGTTTGGTGTCCAGGTGTACAGGAATTCGCTATCTGAATTTAACTGTATACTGCTGCCATACAGGATCGTAACATCTTTGGTAACCTGCGTAAGCTGCTTGGGCAGTGTAGAGTTCAGTGTCATCTGGTGTGTACCCTGACAGCCTTCGCCAGCCAATGTAGCCGTGATGGTGTATACAAAAACACCTACACCTGTGAATGTTGGCGTATTGCCGGTAGTAGCACTGAGGTTACCAATACCTGCACCTGTCCATGCGTAAGAGTAGTCGTCGAGGCCTTCTATACCGGGCTTGTTGGTATAGGCATCAGCAAACAACTGGAGCGGCTGTGTAAGACAGAATGTAGTGTCTGACAGGGCACGGATGTAAGGCTGCAACACCAGTATCTCTTTTTTGGTAGAGTCTACACAACCCAATGCATCGGTTACCTTCAACCTTACTGTGAAAGGACCTTCGAACGGATAGGTATGGTTGGCGGGTGCGCCGGTTGCGTTTGATTCGGTAGTGCCGTCGCCAAGATCCCAATCCCATGCAGCAATTGGCTGACCCGGAGTAGTAACATCGAAAGATGTGGAAGCGTCTATTATAATACCCTGCTCGGTAATGTTACAGATGGTATCATCAGCAAAGCTGAAGTCGGCAGTAACACCGTGAGATACATCTACAGTCATTGTAGTGTCGTCTGTACAACCATTGGCGCTTCTTACTGTGAGCTTAACAGAATACTGTTTGTGGCCTGCGGTGTAGAGATGAAGCGGATTGCGATCGAAGCTGGTGAAGCCATCGCCGAACGTCCATTCGTAAGTGCTGCCATTCCAGGAATAGTCTGTGAAAATAACAGTGTCGTTGGGGCAGCCCGGCATACGGTCGAACAGGTACTTAGCCCATGGGCCGGGTTTCACTTCAACACTGTCTTTGTTTTTACAACCATGTGTTGAGGTGGCCTCTACAACGTAGTAGCCCGCCATTGATGAGTCGAACGGTGCGATCATGGGGTTTTGCATGGTAGATGTGAAACCCACTGGACCGGTCCAGTCGAAGTCTGTACAAACCGAATCGGGATTGCAATAAAGATTGAGCGGGTTAACAACAGGCTTACAATTGGCCTGAGTGCTGGTGACAGCCAATACAGGCAATGCAAAGACAGCAACAGTTGTTTCGGACGTGTCTGGTATACCTGCTACCGTTTTGATCACTTTGTACAAACCGGCGTCGGCCATTGTAGCCGGATATTTGTAAGTAGACTGCGTAACAGCAAATACTGCCGTAGACGGAGCCGGGCCATACCAGCGGTAGGTAGCAGCTATAGAATCGCCGGGAGCATTGAAGAAGATCGTATCACCTACACAAGCATCGCTACTCTCTGCGCCATTGCAGGTGAGGATGGTAAGGTAGAACACCTTGTTGTTGCAGGAAGACATGCCAAAGGCACTATCTGTACCAGTGATGGTGTAGGTAATAACAGGAGGCAATGAACCAACATTGATGGTGTTAACCACACCTGTGGTAGTAGCGAGGCCAGTACCAGGAGACCATGTCCATTTGCTCCAACTCCAGTTTTTGTCGCTACCGAAGTTGATATTGACAGGGAGTGTGGTCATACCGGGATAGAGGCAAACGTCGAACGTATCGTAGTTGGGCGCAGGTGGTGCCACAACCGGGAACGGCGTACCGTTGACAACAAGTTGTGGATGCGGGAATGCCTGATCGAGACCAGCATCGTTGTTGAATACATAAGCGTATGAAACAATAGCACTGTCGCCGGGAGCGATGGTGCCAATATTGTACACCAGACCAATACCGATATCACCGGGATGATTCACGAAATCATAGTAATATGCGCCTGCAGAAGCAGCGGGAACTGTCTGGTTGTACATATCTGCGAAGTCAACCGCAGTAGACATAGACCATTGGTTGTAAATAAAGACTTTTGCACGGCAGTCGCGTGTACCGAGACCGAAGTAAGAAGCAGGACCTGTAGAACTTGTAGCTCTTACCAGCACTCTGTGCTGTATATCATTCTGATACATGATCTGATTGTTGGTAGGGAAGCCACCACCAGCCCAGGTCTGGTTGTTATCTGGGTCGCATGAACGCAGATAGTACACTCCCGGCATTGCTGCGGCGGTAGTGTTTGTCATTACTGTGGTAATCACAACCCATGATGCCATGGTATCTATCCTTGTTTCCTGCCTTACCAGCATGCCGCCGCCAGAGGCTGTACCATTCCAGTTACAGATAGCTCTGCCACCGGCGTTGATATAACCGCCAACTGCGCTAATGGCCCCTGTAAGGGAACCACCCGCAGCACTGTTGAATGTACCAGGCACAAAGGCATGGGTACGACCGACATTAACCTGAAGTCCCCATCCTTCGAAAGGAGATCCGGGATATGTATAGTCGCCCATGTACGGTGGCGCACCAACTGCCCAGCCGTCGAGACCATAATCGTATACTTCTGCAAGGTTACCTCCGGCAGGAGGTATACCTGTACCAGACAGGTGAGGATGGTAACCAGCTGGTATTCCGGAGGCACCGAAAGCACCATTGCGCAGCACTCCTATTTCGAGGAAACTACCCTGCAAAAAGCAGTTGGTACCTGACAGCTGTGCAGATGAATTGGCGGCGTAGCCGAGAAGGAATAATGCAACAATTAATTTGAAGTAGCGTTTGTTCATACTGTTACTTTTTTTTAAGAACGCAAAGCAGTTTTAGCAAAAATCTGACCGGCGAACCCAATCAAATATAAATATATTCAAAACCAGCTAAAAAACCGAAAAACAATGAAAAAAAATATTGTTCGAAATTTAACCTTGATTTCATTGTATTAGACAGAGAAACAGGCTGTTGTGGTTGGTTTGTCTATGAATATATATTAATTATATGTTTAGTTATTTTAAAAAGGCCAGCTAAAAATTGCGAGGCAATATATCAGCCGGCCTTCCTAATTATATTATATTAGTTACCAAACCATAGCACGTTCATTTTCAGGTCTGTACATTTTGTCAGTTGGTTTAATGTCGAATGCTTTGTACCATGCCTCAACATTGCTTACCGGTACGTTGCACCTGTACTCATTGGGTGAATGTGGGTCGGTTTTCAGGCGTTGTGCCAGTTCTTCGGGTCTGGTGTTGGCTCTCCAAACCTGAGCCCAGCTCAGGAAGAAACGCTGATCGGGGGTGAAACCGTCGATTTTCTCATTGCTCTGCCCCTGTTTTGTTTTTTTGAAGGCATCGTAAGCAATACTGAGTCCGCCGAGGTCGGCGAGGTTTTCGCCCTCAGTAAGCAGACCATTGACCTTAGTGGTGTCGATCGCTACAATTTTGCCGTACATATCTACAACAACATTTGCTTTGGTGGTGAAGTTTGCAGAATCTTCCGATGTCCACCAATTGCTGAGGTTACCATCAGCGTTGTACAATCTGCCCTGATCATCAAAACCGTGGGTCATCTCGTGGCCAATAACGGCGCCGATACCACCATAATTTACGGCATCATCGGCATGCTCGTCGAAGAACGGATATTGCAGAATGCCAGCAGGGAATACGATTTCATTGAAACCGGGATTGTAGTATGCATTGACAGTGGGTGGGGTCATCATCCATTCTGTTTTATCGACCGCACGACCGAGTTTTGCAAGGTTGTAGTTGTAAGCCCACTGAGATGAAGCCAGAATATTGGCTACATAATCATTGTTGACCACAGTCATTGCTGAATAATCTTTCCATTTATCGGGGTATCCGATCTTGTTTACAAAGCCGTTGAGTTTTGTAAGTGCTTTCTGTTTGGTTTCGTTGCTCATCCAGTCGAGGCGCTGAATATGCTCTGCGTAAGTCTGCTGCAGGTTTTTCACGAGCTCTATCATACGTTTTTTGGCCACCGGCTTGAAAGTTTTTTCGACATACATCTGTCCGAGGAGCTCACCAACTGAGCCATCGACCACCTGCAGTACGCGTTTCCAGCGGAGTTCCTGCTCCTGCTGTCCGCGCATAACCTTGCCGTAAAAGCCGAACCGCGCCTGATCGAATGACGAACTAAGGAATGGTGCCATATCGTTAACTAAATGGAAGCGGAGGTACTTCTTCCATATATCAACAGGTGTTGCTTTGAGTTGTTTGCCAATCTCGGCATAGAATGCAGGATTACTTACGATGATGGAATCTGCAGTTTTAACGCCCAGCTGTCCGAGCATTACTGTCCAATCGATGCCAGGAGTGAGTTTGCCGATCGCGTCCGGGGTAAATTTGTTATACAGCTTGTAGGGATCGCGCATGTCGACTCTTGACAGCGACGCCTTGGCGAGTGCGGTTTCGAGGCGGAAAATATCTGCTGCGTTTTTGGCTGCTGTGGCTGCATCGTCGCCCATGAGCTGGTGCAGTGTTGCGAGGTATGTCTGGTATGCATCGCGGATAGCTTTGGTGCGGGGGTCGTTATCGAAATAGTATTCGCGACCGGGCATTCCGAGACCACCATGGCCGAACTGGCAAATCTGTTTGGTTACATTTTTGTCGTCGGGCGAAACACTAAAGCTGTACAACTGACCAATGCCTTGTGTATGCTGCAGTGCGATCTCTGCCATGACGCCGTTGGCGTCGGCAATGGCATTGATACGTGCGATAAGTGCATTCAGCGGGGCAAGTCCTGCTTTTTCGATGGCAGCGCTATCCATGCCTGTGCGGTAGAAATCGCCTACCATCTGTGCAATGCTGCCCTTGGGGGCGGCGGTAATGGCAGCTACACTGTCGAGCAGCTGATGCAGCACGGCATTATTGTTTTCGTCGAGTTCGTTGAAACTACCCCATCTTGTTTCTGATTTGGGAATGGGGTTTTTGCTGAGCCACGCACCATTGGCGTACTGGAAGAAATTGTCGCCGGGGTGAACGGTAGTATCCATGTTTGCCGGGTCGAGTAATTTCCTTGCGGCATCAACGGATGAGTTTTCGGCGGATTTTTGACCACAGGATGCCATGCTTAATACGGCAATACCTGCGAGCAATGTGTTTCTAAAATTCATAATATACTTTTTGTTTAAAAAAATCAGGATTGTAAAAGTACAACAAACATGCGGGAAAATCGCTATTTACAAGGCTTTGGGGCACGTGAAATTGCGGGGGATTTACGGAAGGGGGCAAAGGGGTGCCGCTACGCTACCCTCTGCGACGGCTGGCGAGTTAGAATAAATGCCTTAAACCACGAGTGCCGGGAAAATGGCTATGCCTGACTGCGACATTTGTGATGTTCAAATTCAGAAAGTGTTGCGCGTCCGGATACGAGGAATACGGCAAAACTGTTTGGAGTGTTGGCTACACTTAGTTCTTTACCACCTGCCCGTGCAATACATTGCCGTCAACTGTTGCTGCAAGGAAATAAACACCCGTCGGAAGGTCGGCTACATTTATGGTGTTTATTTCGCCGTCTTGCCTCTTTGTCACTTTTCCGGAAATATCTGTGATGACCACGGTGCCATAGCGATGTGCAACCGGTATATCCAGGTATATGATGTTTCGGGCGGGCATGGGGTAAATCTTTAGCGCCGCATTAAAAGGGTGATTGTTAAGGCCCGTTGTTGTCGTTGCTTCTATCAACGCGGTATAATGTGGTGTGCCGGTCACATTGGCTTTTACAGTAAGCGTATTGACCGCAATATTGTACCGGAACAAACGGGCCTGCCCACCCTGGCTGGTGGTAAGGCCATAGAGGTTTCCATCGGAGGCCTGCATGAGGGAGCCGTAAGGCCCAAACCCATCGGTGGTGTTGTTGAGGTCGTAAAGTTTGGTACATGTATCTGCGACAAGATCATACTCAAAAATAGTGCCCGCATCGTTGATGCCACCAAGACGGGTCATGCCATATAGTTTGCCATTGACGGCCTGGATGAGGGACCCCATGAGGTCGTTGCCATTCTGCGAACCGGGCAAAGTATCGATAAATTTATGCAGTGCGGTCATTTTGTTAAACAAAGGTGCAGCGGGATCATACCTAAAAACAACCCCACCACCCGACCAACCTGCCTGGCCGTAGCGCGACAGGCCGTAAAACGAACCATCTGCAGCCTGAACCAGCTGCCCCCTTGGATCAAACCCCTCCCAACCTGGTCCGGAGATAAAGCTCTCCAGTCTAGTGAAAGTATTTGTTGGAATATCAAAATTGAACAAAAGGCCGGAGGCGTCCGCACCACCACCGCTGGTGAGGCCGTAGAGCCTGGCATCGCTGCCCACTACCAATGACCCATAAGCCCGGGCAGCATTTTCCAGAAGAAAGTCGACCTTTACAGCAAATGCATCCGTAGCGGGGTCGAACTCAAACAAGACGCCTATGTTTGCATTTCCTGTGTACGAACCACCACTATAGGTCATACCATATAGTTTGCCATTGGGTGCCTGCACCAGCGATCCGTAGGGTGTCTTGCCATTAACAGAATCGAAGTCGTGTTTTTTGGTGTAAGCCCCGGTCACAGGATCGAGCCGGAACAACACACCAAAACCCTTGGTGCCTCCACGCGAGGTAAGGCCATACAAATACCCATTTGCAGCCTTGACCAAGGAGCCATAGGGTTCCAGGCCGTTGGTGGGATCGTTGAAGGTATATACGTCTGAATAGTTGTCGCCAGCGCTGTCGGTTTTGAATATAGTGCCCTTAACGGTGCCATTGGCACCAGCCATGCCCCATAACTGCTTCTGTGCAAATGATGAATTGATAAAGAGCAGGCAGGCGGTAAATAACAGGATCTGTTTCATCGCGCTTCTTTGAAGGGTTTTAACGAATTTACATGAAATATAGTTGCGGTAAATGACTTGAGATAACATTAAGTATGTTTTAAGTTTTGGAGAAGTGGCTACCACCTATCCAACTGGCTCAACTGCCTATTATCTTTTGGGTTATGCGGCGGTAGTGCCTTGTAGTTGGTGCTGGTAATGCCGAGCAGCCTGATCTCCACTGCTTGCAAATCGGTGATGCTGAGGAGCGGTATTGTGTTTTTGCGCACTTTTCCGTGCAATTTCCTGTTTTCGCTCTTTTCTACTTAATTTACTGATTATCTGACCTTTACGAATTCTGATGGTTTTACTTTTTGCGCAGTTTTTGCGCACTTGCTTCTCACTGCCAGGGATTTCCGGTTCGGTGGTTTGCTGTTCTTCTGTCTCGTTTGGGCAGTCGATATTTTCTTCGTCTGCCGGTTGTTTAGGGGTACCGGGGAGGGTGCTGATCTCTTCTTCGCTTGGGAACGGAATGCCCCAACGCTCGTAGGTTTCTACGGTTTCTGGATCGGAGAAGAATGCCTCGCGATGGTCGATCAGCGTTTCGGTTCTGTCGGGGTCGGGGTATGGGATGGTGCCCGAGAGGCCGGTGAAATGGGCAGGAAGGAGTGTATCCCGGTTGATGTTGGCACGGGAAGTCATATACTCATCGAGGTAGGGCATGACAGCCTGGGCCAGCTCGGGGTTCTTTGCATGGAGCATGTCCATAAAGTGGCCACACAACTCGATGGATTCGTTGAGGGCGGCACGGCTTTTAAGGTTTTTGATGGTGCGGGTGAGCTTGTAGAGTGCATCGATCTCTACGGGTTTGACCGGGTCTGTGACGCGCCGCTCTGACAGGTACCGCTCGGTGAGATTGCCGAAGATGTGGTAACAGTTCTCTACCAGAATCGCGGGCATGTGCTCGGCCGATTTTTTGAGGCGGTCCCAGTCGCCCTCTCTGACCCAGTAAGAGAGGCTGCGCCGGCTGATCTCTAGTATAGCGGCGATCTGGGTTTTGTTGAGGCCGGTCTGGAAGTAGAGATTACGGGCTTGTTGCTTTTTTTCGGTATTCATGGCGTTGATTTTAGGTTTTGGGGGTTAAAGGTCGGGTGGGTTTTGGGGATGGGCAAACGGGGTGTATATGATATGCAGCCAGCTGTATATCATAAGACGTATACGCGATATGATAAAAAGTTCTTTCGGCTGTGGGCGCGGGTTTTGGGGTGAAAAGTGCTTTATTTCGGAGGGGTAAATTTTCGTTTGGGAAACGGGTGTGTTCCCTGGCGTTTCAAACCCGGGCCAGAGCCTCTTTAGTAGAAACGAAGCAATGTGCTTCAATGAATTTGCCTCAAGATGAAGGCCGTCGCAAGTGGAGTATTATTAGCGGTTCCGGTTGACCCGTGCAGGAAAACCGCAAGCTTACAACAGCGGAATGAAACCACTCATTACCTGCCCTCATTATCCTACTTTTCTTTTTTTTCGCAAAAAAGAAAAGTAGCAAAAGAAAAAGTCGATTTTTTGCCAAAGGCTCCGCCGGCAAAAAAATAGCTCTACGCTGTTTTCCTTCGGCGCTATGGGACTGCATGGCACTGGTTTGCTGCCTATGCGGTGCTGCTTATGGACAGCTGTGCAGGTTGATCGTCGGTATGTTTTTGGTGCTACCGGATCTACATCTACGACAGCAAAAGGTGCCATCATGGGCTGGGCTGCAACTCTACTATCAGCAAGGTGTTGTCTGCCCATCTGCTCGCGCCTTTTCTTATCTACAGCGATAAAAAGTACTGGTGGTATGTATAGATGTTTCTCTGCGTGGCTGCCCGCGGGGCGATGCGCTTGATCAACATGACAAAACACGAGTAGTACTCTTTGCACATACGTTCGTGCTTTTCTACAGTGGAAAAAAGTACCGGTGGTATGTAGAGATGTTTCGCTGCGCGGCTGCCCGCCTGGCTATGCGCTTGCTCAACATGACAAAACACGAGTAGTACTGCCTGGCACATACGTTCGTGCTTTTCTTATCTACAGCGATAAAAAGTACTGATGGTATGTATAGATGTTTCTCTGCGCGGCTGCCCGCGGGGCGATGCGCTTGATCAACATGACAAAACATGAGTAGTAGGCTTTGCACCAGCAAAGGGTAAGGTCGAATGAGTGCTTTGATATGGAACTTTGCTAAGAAGGGTGGAGAGTGGTTGTGAACATGATAAGACCCGCGGTTGAGCGCGGGTCTTATCTGCCATGCAAAAAGAAGGGTCTACAGGTGGAAAGGGTCTTCAGTATTATTTTGAAAGGCGATAGCCGACTGATAAACGGACATATGGTACTGACAGCGGCGCGTTGATATCGACCCCGCCCTGGATATTCTTTTTGGTAAAACATTGCTGCAACAACACATCGGCCAACCAGCGGCGGCGTATCTCGTAGCTGAAACCCAGCATGTAGCCCATACGGAAGATGCTGCCAGACGGCGCGGGGTAAGCAGGGCCTGTATATCCGGAGATCGGATTTCCGGTGTACACAATACCTGTTTCTGTGACCGGAGGCGCCGGGGCATTGAGAGCGGCCAATGTAGATACATAACCAGTGACAGGTAAGCTGCGTGTGACGGCGGTATGCTCCCGTACACCAGCAAGCCGACCATAGGCAGTATTGATACCACCACATACAGACAACTTTGAAGACAGGTTGTACTTGAGCAGCAGCGGCATCTCGACCTCTACATAGGTACCACCTGTGCTGTATGTCTTAACAATAGAATCGTGGGTTTCGGTGTATTCGTAGTTTCTGCGCCAAAGCGAGTCGCCAGTAAATACGAGTACGGTGAGGGCACTATCTTTGAACTCGTAGGCGCCGCTGCCTGCATTGACCTCATAATAACTGTTTGTGGTGCCAAAGTTGCGCCTTGATATTGCGGACGCTTTGATAGCGGGTTGTATCATGAGTGACAACTTTTTGCTGAGCCTGTACTCGACAAAAGGAGCGAATACGCCTTTGTTGGCTGTTTTGGTTTGGGTAGCAGTTTCGTAACCTACTTTGAGTCCGTAACTAAACCGACCGGTAGCGGTAGTCGAATCAGCTGCGGGTGTTTCTGGTATGGCAGCAGCGACAGAGTCTGTGGCTGGGGCTACGACGGGCACAGGTGCCGGAGGTGGCAATACAGGGCTGGCAAGCGCAGGTGAAGCTGCCAACTGCGGAGCGGCAGGGGCGGCAGCAATAGGTTGTGCAGGCTGTGGACTGTTTGCAACCGGACTTGGTGTGGCAGCAACTACAGGGCGGGGCTTGGCAGAACTGTTTGCCGGAACTGCTGCATAAATACCGGAAGCAGCAGGTTTCGCGGTAGTCTTTTTGGCTGCAACATTGCTACCTGTGTTCTTTGTATTTGCCGTCGTGTTGCGTTTGCTTTTCGCAACCACAGGCTTATTGTGGGCAACCGGAACAGCAGGCGCAGCGGCAACAGGCGGAACAACGTTCTTTTCAGCCGTTGACTTGCCTGACTTGTTCTGTGGAACATCTACATCACCGTTTTGTGATGTACCGGAAACGTGAGGCACATCTGTAACAGATGTTTGCTGACCGGGGGGAACCACTTCTGCTGCTGAGGATGGTGGCACACTGGCCAGAACCGGTGTGTTTACTTTCTGCCTGTGCTGCGGTACTCCTTTAGCAGATCGCGCAGGGGGCGGTGTTACAGCCAGACTGTTACCTACTTCTTTCGGGCGTTTAGCCGGTACAACGGGTGCGGGTTTCTTAACAGCACCTGTGGCAACAGATGATGCGACAGCACGAGGTGGCACCGGAGTTTTGGCTTGTTTCTTGGCAACATTGCCGGTCGTATTTACGGAAGTTGCAGCAACGGTATTGTGTGTAGCGGTATTGCTGTGCTGACCATGCGGCTGCCCACCAACAACTGCTGTGCTTTCGCGAGACGGGGTTGGCCTGGTGGCTGCATTGCTGCTAGTAGTAGTTGTTGTAGCAATTGACGGTGTGTGTTTTTGACCGCCATTTTTTTGACTGGCAATTGGAGCAGTGCTTTTTACAGACTCCTTTTGCGCTAACTGACTGGTAGTTTTCCGGGCAGGTGTGGCTGTTGGTGGTGTACTGCGATCCGGGGCCGGTTGTTGCTCTGTCTCGATCTGTTTTGGTGGAACAACAGCAGCATGTGCACCCGAAGTTTGGGTACTTCTATTTGTGTTCATTGCAACAGACCGGGTATTGGCTGGAGCTGGGGCTTGCCTTTGGGACTGCTTTTGTTTGCGCACTGTGGCTGTACTGCGTTCTTTACTGTCTGCTGCGGGCGAACCTGCGGCGGGAACCGTGGCGACAGGTTGTGGCTGTGGATCTGTACGAGTCTCGGTTTGCAGGGGTTCATCGCCGGGGGATGTAGCAGGCGTCACTGGCGCAATAGTAGCTGTAGCAAGCGGAATATCCTGCACTACTACCATTTTGTTCTTACGGGCTTTGTGTGCAATAAAACCATTGCCTGACACTGCAGCTGCGGGCTTCACTGAATTATCTGCCGCGATTTCATTTTCGAAATCATCGTAGCTATGCATACTGGTGCCAGTAGCAGGGGCATTAGTGCCTGCCAGATCTGTTGTGGGCTCTTCTGTAGATGTATATGAATCGTCTGAGGCGTTTATGGGGGCTGGAACTGTTGACCTTTTTTGTTTTGCTTTTGCTATGCTGTGTTTTGCGGTATGTGGAGTTGTTTTTGGGGTGTTGTTTCTATCAGTATGTTTTGGGGTATTTTGAAGATCATTACTTCCTTTTGTCGCTGGGTGGCGGGGGGCTGTACCAGACAATGGATCGTCTGCGGGACCGACCGGCAACGTGGGACTTTCGGCTGTGATGGTACCAACCTCTGCCGGAACAACGGCAGCAACAGCCAGCGATGCTTCGTGACTGCTGTAGTTCCAAAGCAGGGCGGCGCCCAGAAGGGTGATGAAAGAGATGAGCGAAAAATACCAATACCACCTTAGTGGGAATGCTCTTCTCTTTTTATCCTTGTCAAGCCTTTTCTCGAGCCCCTGCCAGACGGCAGGAGGGGGCGTCTCCGCATAATCTGCGAATTCCTCCCGGAAAAGGTCATCAAAATTTTTCATGTTGTTTTCCATCGTTGTGTTACTTACTGATGAAATTTATTTTTTCTTTCAACCGCCTTCTGGCATCGTTCAGATACCATCGACTGTTTGTTTCATTTATACCTAATAATTCTCCAATTTCCTTGTGTGCGTAATTCTCGACGACGAAGAGGTTAAAAACCGTTCGCTGCAGATTGGGTAAGCTATGTACCAATTCGAGCAACTCTTTGTGAGCGAGTTTTCCTACCGGTTCGCTGTTGACGAAAGCATCGTCGGCCAGTAATTCTTTATTGTTCTCCCGGGTAATGCCTTTTCGCATATAGTCGGTGATCGTGTTTACAACAATTCTGCGGATCCATCCCTCGAAAGATCCCTGAAAAGAATACTGAGCGAGTTTGGTAAGTACTTTGTAGAAAGAATCGTTGAGTATTTCTTCGGCAGCAACTTCATTGTTGTATATATATCTTTTTATCACACCATACGCTTTGGGCGCATACAAATCGTAGAGTTTTTTCTGAGCGCTTCTGGATTCGGCAATACACTCCTTAACCAGCACATACAGCTCATTTTCTGGTTGCAGACTGTTGCCCGATTGCGGTTGTGGATTATATATATTACTATTCCCTTGCACTTCTTTTTCTTACGAGTTTTTACCTGCCCATGCGATCTATAAACATTCGGTTATCTGCATAGACGACTGGTGTAATGAAAATGTTAGCCTGAAAAAAAAATAATGTTGTCACCTAACGTTTTACTCATTTCTCTCGTCAATAGATATGGCGAATTGTATGTATTGCCGAAAGTGAAATAAAATGTTGGAAATATTGACTGCAAATTGAATAAAATAGTCTGTATTTTGTGATAGCAATTCACCCGGCAGTAATGATGTCCACCGATTGTAAAAGTAACTGCAAAAAACTATTGTATGAAAAAAATAATACTCCTTTGCTCCACACTACTGATTGCGATTTCCAGTTTTTGCCAGGTTACCTCTCTGAATGAGAACTTCAATACCAGCTGTCCTACAGGTTACAATCCACCGATGTGGATCACGTATAATCCGATAATGGGCACATCGCCGGCAGGCAAGTGGCAATGTGCTGCCACAAGTGGCCGTAGTGGCACGCCGGGTACGAGCTGCTCGGGGCTATACGGGACACCACTGACCTACCATCACGACACATCTATTTTTGTATCGCCTGAACTGGACCTTACGGGTTATGCGGGTGATATCTATGTGAATTTTGACACCAAAACATCTAATTACAACCTTGGCGCAAAGATGGAGATACTGGCATCGAAGGATTCTACAATGGGAACCGATACTCTGGCATCGACGAGCGATACTGTTTATAATCTTACGCCGGCAATGACACCGATATTTGGCAATCCGGATCAGGCAGACTGGGTGACGCACCAGGTAGACCTGACGCCATTCAAATCGGTGGTGCCACTCTATATTGGTTTCAGGTATGTATCTTTTGATGGCACGAACGGCAGCAGGTGGTATCTTGACAACATCAGGACGACAACTGTGCAACTGGTGAATGTGGAGCAATTGCCGGGGAACAGTAAGCGTCTTCAGGTATCGGGCAGTGTACAAAACGGCACACTTAGGCTGGCATTGGGAGTACCAGCAACAAACAAATATGATCTTACCATTACCGACATGGCAGGCAGGCAACTGCACCACCAGCAAATTGCATTGCAGGCCGGTGAAAATTCAATTGCGGTGACCGATCTTTCTTTCGCGGCAGGTATGTATATCGTAAAACTGGCGAATGCTCATTCATTTGGTGTGACCAGAGTGCCGGTATGGTAGGATGGCAAGATTCCTGATAGGCACCCTGATGCACGCACCTTGTACTTTAGTACCTGTTGAAAACAGAATGCCCGTGATAGAACGTTGGTAAAAAACTACCTTTGCAACAGCGTCAGGTATTATGCATACACTATCAGAAGAAAATTATCTCAAAGCGATATACAATCTCTACAAGCAAGGGTTGACCAAGATCACACCTACGGCGATCTCGGAAGCACTGGGGAATAATCCTGCATCGGTGGTTGATATGATCAAAAAACTGGTTGACAAACAACTGGTAGAATACGAAAAAAGCAAGGGGGTAAAACTGACTGCAACCGGGGGGAAAGTGGCGATATCGATAGTGCGCAAGCACCGATTGTGGGAAGCTTTTCTGCTGGAGAAACTTGGCTATGGGTGGGACGAAGTACATGACATAGCTGAGCAGCTGGAACATGTGTATCACCCGGATCTTGCCGATCGTCTTGATAAATTTCTTGGATTTCCGCAGTATGACCCGCATGGCGACCCCATACCCAAAGCCAACGGAGAGAGTGCAACTAGCTACAAAACACTGCTGGCCGAAATACCGGAAGGGAAAACCTGCCGTGTGGTGGCTGTAAAAGACACCAGTGCCGCTTTTCTGCAATACCTGAAGCGCCTGGAAATAGGCATAGGAACAACGATAAGCCTTACTGAAAAAATAGCATTTGACGATTCGATGGCGATCGTGATAGATGGGAGCACACACACTACTGTATCTAAAGTGTTTGCTGAAAATCTGCTGGTGCAGGAATAGTGCGGTCTGCACTATAACACTTACCTACCCTACCCCTGAACGGCCTTCAGCCTTTTACGATCGTGTTCCGAAACATCACTGCTATTGGTCATGTACCGGTGGATACGCTTGTACAAATCTTCATCAGTCTGCCGGTTTTGTGTCTGCAACAGGTAGGTGATCAGCAATTGCCGGTCATTGGGGATGTTTTGAGCATAATTCAGAATGCCGGGTACATTGCATTGCACAGCAAAACGCAGGAATCGCAATTCGGTATCGGCGGGGCTCAGGGCAATGGCTTTCTCCAATTCGTTCTTGCCCCGGTAGAAGTATTTGAGTCTGGAGTAGGGATTCTGTAAATGGTTGCACATCATAATAGCGGCTACGGCCCTGTAACCCTGCAATACGGGTGTGGGTGACTGTTGTGCCTGAGTGATATCCAATAACTTCTGAGCGGCATTTTTGTCTTTATAAGCAGCGTAGTAGAGGTCGCGCCATGCGGTGGGTACGTGCTGTGCTGCAACAGCCATAGGAGTACCCATGGCGATAAAAAGAACTGTGCAGGCCAATGTAGCCAGGCAACGAAGCTTGAGAGAAAGGTGAGCAGGTGGGTACATAACACTATTTCGATGTGGGAAAGACAATGCCATCGAGGTAGAGGTTGGCTTTGGTGTCCTGGAGTGCGGTGGGAGAAATTACAATCAGGACTGCGATAAACTGACCATCCGTCCAGCCTTTGACTCTGATGTTATTCTTGTCTTTGTCTGTCCAGTAGTCGATGATTCCTCTTGTGTCTTCCCGCCCACGGAGTTTATGGCCTTTTCCATATCCGGTGGACCCTGTGATCTGGAAGTTGGATTTGAGGTAATCAAGGTATTGAAGGAGTACTTCTTCGGCGGCATTTAACTCTTTAATGCGGTCCTTCATGCGGACACATATGATGTCATAGATTACCCCATCCTGCTTGCATTCTCCGGTGTAGACCTTTGATGAATCGGGGCTGGTTTCGAGGTCGAACTTGCCGGGGTCGCAAAAGAAATAGGCAGAACAACCGGACTTATCGATGGGGTATTTTTTGAGGGTTTGCGACCGCACAAGTGGTAGTGCGGTAACGAACAACAAACATACCAGAATGTATTTCCTCATCTTATTCTATAATAAAAACTGGTTTGTGATATACCGGAAAATTGCAGGAGTTGGCGATGAAGCACATTTCATGGGCTTTTTCGTGAAGGGTTTGTGCCTTTTCGTTCATTGTGGCAGCGGTGATGGTGATGACCGGATTGAGGGTGACATCGGTGAACCTTCCACGTTCTTTTGGGGTGGCTTCGACCATGTTGCCTTCGGGGTTGTCGATATAGGCGGTGACCACTATGCCGGCATCGGCACAGAGGTGCAGGTACCACAACATGTGGCAGGAAGAAATGGCGGCTACCAGAAATTCCTCCGGATTATACTTTGTGGGGTCGCCACGAAAAGCCGGGTCGGACGAACAATGCAAGTCCTGCTTTCCGGCGGCAGACATTGTATGACTGCGCTGGTAGGCGGCAGCGTGGGTGGTGCCGGTGCCGGCGTTGCCGGTCCATTCGATCTTCAACTGGTAGTGGTGGTGCCCTTTCATTTGACGATTGTTGTTTGAACAAAAATACGAAACTGTTTTTACAACGATTGCAGATCATGACGTGTGAGCCCGCCACCAGCATCGCCGGTATTGAGTGTGCCTGCGGGCTCAAACAACAACACACTCACTTCGTGTGCAGCAACGGGGCGATGCTCTACCCCTCTGGGTACGACCAGCATTTCGCCGGTAGTGAGGGATACCGTACGATCGCGGAATTCCATATCGAATGCACCATCGAGCACATAAAACAACTCGTCTTCATGCTCATGGCTGTGCCAAACGAAAGCGCCCTGAAACTTGACGAGCTTGACATGCTGACCGTTGAGGGCTGCAATAATTCGCGGGTTCCAGTGATCTGAAAACAACGATAGTTTCTCTGCTATGTTTATCTTATTCATACTGTCAATAGTAAGGAAAGCCGCCTTTGGGGGGCGGCTTTCACGAGTTATCATCCGGGAAACATCAGTTTACCTAAGTAAAGTGACATTGCCTGTCTTATTAAATGCATTGCCTGTGGTAGAAATTGCGGTGATGTCGTACACATAAACACCCACCGGCTGAGGCGTGCCTTTGTACGTACCATCCCAACCTTCCTCTATATTGCTGGTCTGGAAAACCACTACACCCCAGCGATCATAGATACGGAAGTGACGCAATGTTCCGTTACCACGCTTGATGAGCCTGAAAGTACCATTGGCTCCATTGCCGGGGGCAAATGCATTGGGCACTGTAAACACCGGCTCTGTGTTGATGTAGATATTGATTGAGTCTTTTGTTTTGCAACCCCACTCTGTAACACCTGTGAGCACATACTTAGTGCTGATCTGTGGTGCAGCAACCGGGTTGGCGATATACTTGCTACTGAGGCCACCTGCCGGGGTCCAACTGTAGATACTACAATTGGTGACGGGATCTATCTGGTAGTTTTCGCCGGGGTATAACGTTACCGAGTCCTGCAGGTGAATAACGGCTGCTGCCTTGACTGTTACAGATACGGTTGCCGTGTCTGTGCAGCCATACATATTGCTTGTGACAACTGTATACTCCATATCTGTTTCCGGACGTGCAATTACTTTGGCACCTGCCGTATCGCTGAGGTACATTTCGGGGTACCAATGGTAATAGGCGATAGCATCAGTATTGATGGCTGTGAGCAATACAGAGTCATGCGGGCAAACTACAACATCAGGACTAACAGACACTGTGGGTGTTGGATTTATGGTTACCCTGATAGAGTCGATGGCGCTTGGGCAATCCATGACCGTCTGATTGGCGTAGTAGAAAGTAATACCCGTAAGATCTGTCTGCGGCTTTGGTGGAACCGGACTACCTATACCACCCGGAGCGGCAGATGAGAACCAAAGTACATTGCTGCCAAATGCCTGCAGATATGGGGCATCGTAGTACTGGCAATAAGTGAGCCACTTAACCCATGGCGGTGGCGGTGTAGGATTGACCACCACTGTGACACTGGCAGAATTGGTACAACCATCGAGCAGCACATTGACGTGGTAAACACCGGCGTATTCTGTACTAACGGGTGTGCGTACCGGATCCTGTGCGTTGGAAGCAAAGACATAGGGACCAGACCAGGTAAACAACGCCCCGGTGGCCGCTATGGCATGCAGCATGAGTGTATCGCCACTACCTGAGCACACCGGCGAATTGCTGGTGGCGACAATAGATGGTGTAGCAGTAATACTCACCGAAATAACAGCAGCAACGGAACAACTACCCACCGACACAACAAGTGTATACACACCGCTGGCAGCGGTAGTGATATTCAATATAGACGGGTTCTGATCTGTGGATGCAAATGAGTTTGGTCCGGTCCAACTGTAGGATACCCCTGCTGTGCCGCTGCTGGCAGCCAGTGTAAGCGTATCGCCCTCGCAAATGCTAGGGCCGGGCGCGCCAGGACTGTTAGTTGTGATGGAAGTGATAGTAGGTGTAGTATCGACTACCGCAAAAATAGATTCGACCGCTGAAGAGCAACCATTTAAAGTAACCACTACCGAATAGGTGCCAGTGTTGGCTGTAATAGCGGGGTTGATTGTAGGATACTGCAAAGTAGATGTAAACGACAGCGGACCGGTCCATGCGAACGTAGAACCCGGAGGCGCAGTGGTTGTGAGATTAAGCGGGTTGCCTGAGCATACCGGCGAATTGGTGCCCAGCACAGGTACCGGAGTGAGCCGTATCTCTACCAAAGTAGTACTGCGACTACTGCAAGCACCCAGGGAAGCCGTTACTGTGTATGTACCAGAGGCTGTAAGCGGTGCATTGAGCATCACCGGATTTTGCAACGTTGAAGTAAAACCAGACGGACCACTCCAACTATATGTCACACCCGGGGTGGCACTGTTTGAATAAAGGAAGAGTGTGTCGCCCTCGCAAACCGGCGTGTTGCTGCTGATGACAGGTGTGGCCGGAGTAGAATCGATGGTTACACTTACCGAGCTACTGTCTACACAACCATTAAACGTGGCCACTACGGTATAGACACCAGAGTATGAGGTAGGTGCGGTGACACGGGAAGGATCGGAGAAGGTAGAACTGAAGCCTGCAGGCCCTGTCCAAACCCATGTTTCGCCAACTGAGTCGGGGTTGGAATACAAGATGAGCGTGTTGCCAGAGCATACCGGCGGATTGTAAGTAGCCGTAATGATGGGCTTGGGTTTGAGGAGCACATGTGTACGCTCGGTATCCACTACCGTTCCTACGGTTTTAATGATATAATACCAACCCGTATCAACCATAGCGATGTGTGGTATTTTGACATTTTGAGTAGCGCCTCTGAACGTGCCGGGTAAACCCGGGCCATACCAATTGTAAGTGGCACCTGTAGAATCGCCGTGAGCAAACAGCCTCAGTGTATCGTCGACACAGATTCGGGCTACATCAGGACTATTACTAGAAGCGGAGAAACATGGCGGCAGGTAAAGCGTGAACTGGAAGGTGTTGCAACTTGAAGTATCAGAGCTAGTGATGGTGTAGGTAATACCTGATCCGATCAGTGCCGGATTTATGCTATTGGTGATGCCGGTTGTGGCAGCAAGACCAGTAGCTGGCGACCATGTCCAGTTGGTGCAGCCCCATTCTCCATTTACGATATTTACCGGAACTGACGTCATACCACAAGCATTGAAGGTATCGACATTGGGTGCAAGTGCACAATTCACATTCAGCCGTGGCTGACGGAAAGCGCTATCAACTGCTGTAGAGTCTGTGAAGATCCATGCAAACGAGATACGTGTACTGTCGCCGGGTGCGAGGTTGCCGAGGTTGTATACGAGCCCCATCGCTATGTCCTGACTTAGCGTAGTGGTGTACAAAGCAGAATAGTAGGGAGATGCGCTGGCCGGGGTAGTACCGGCCCACATATCGCTGAGCTGCACTGTAACTGCAGAAGGCCAGGCAACATAAATAATGGCTTTTGCGCGGCAGTCTTTGGTGGCCAGACCAACGAAAGCATCGGGGCGAATACCGCCGGGAGGCACTGAATTGACCTCAACGCGGTGCTGTGCATCGTTCTGATAACAAATGTGATTGTTGCTGGGATAGGAGCCCGGAGCGAGTGTAGCAACATCGTTGTCAGGGTCGCCGGTAACGAGGTAGTACAAGCCTGTGATAGGAGTAGCGCCTGTGTTTCTAAAGGTAACGGTAACGAAGTCCCATCCGGCATTTGTGTCGACCCTGTTCATGGAGCGGATGGAGAGATTACCACCACCCACTGCGTAGTTGCCCGCCCAATAACCAGCTGCTGTGCTCTGCATATATGGACCACATGGAGAACCGGGGGTCTGGATGTAGCCGACATTGGTACCTGAAAAAGTGGCGCCCACGCCGAGGTTGAAACCCTCGTCTGTAAAATATGCGTCGCTTCTTACTCCATTCATTTGTACTGCCCAGCCATCGAAGGGCGTACCAGGGAGGAAGTAAGGACCATAATGGCAACAATTGGTAGTAGTGGGAGAGCCAACGGTCCAGCCGTCGTTTCCGGGATCGAAGCTAAAGTCCAGACCATTGCCAGCCGGTATAACCCCGGTAATAGGGTCTATGTAACTCAAAAAAACATCGGTAGGTGCTGAATGGCTGTGGTAACCTGCCGGGACCGGCATTGTATTGCCCCATGAACCGTTTGGAGCGACACCAACTTCGAGCCTTTTGCCTTGCAGAAAGATCTGATCTCCGAACATTTGGGCTTTTGCTGGTGTTCCCGTCATGAACAATGCACCAAGCAAAAACGGCAAAATATATTTCTGTAATTTCATAGTACTGCGCTTAAACACTCTAAAACGTCCTTGTTATGCCGCCATTTTTCGCAAAAAATGGGCGAGCGTATAAAAATAAAGAATTTTTCACTATTTACAAAAAATAGCGAAATTCAGGTATATATACACTAAAGACGGTGAAAAAGCCGTTGAGGATGGGTAGAAAAAGCCAGAAAAGTACATATTATAAAGGGTATGTCGTTTCAGATAGATACTGAATACAATACCATTCACAAAACAAAAAATATAACACAACAATGTCTGGTGTTATCAGCGGAGCAGCGTCAGATTACCGGTTTTGCTGAAAGCGTTTCCGGTAGAAGAAATGGCGCTTATGTCGTAGACATAAACACCCAATGGTTGTGGCACACCTTTGTATGTACCATCCCATCCTTCTTCAATATTGCTGGTTTCGAATACGACAACGCCCCAACGATCATAAATACGGAAATGGCGAAGTGTTGCGAATCCTCTTTTTATCAGGCGGAATTTTCCGTTGACTCCACCCGGTGCGAAAGCGTTGGGTACTGATAAAACAGGTTCTGTATTGATGTATACGTTGATTGAATCTTTGGTTTTGCAACCCCACTCTGTGACACCGGTAACGACATACTTAGTGCTGACCTGCGGTGCTGCAACGGGATTGGAAACGTACTTACTATTGAGACCACCAGATGGCGTCCAACTGAATATGCTGCAATTGGTCATTGGATTGATCTGATAGTTTTCGCCGGGGTAAAGTGTTACAGAATCTTCGAGGTGAATTACTGCATTTGCTTTGACCCTAACGGATACGGTTGCTGTGTCGGTACAACCGTACATGTTAGACGAAACAACATAGTACTCCATGTCTGTTTCAGGTCTTGCGGTTACTTTGTCGCCGGCAGTATCGCTGAGGTACATAGGTGGATACCAGTGGTAGTAAGCAATCGCATCTGTGTTTACCGCAACGAGCTGAACTGAATCGAGTGGGCAAACAACGGCATCGGGGCTTACAGTAACAGTAGGTGATGGATTAATGGTCACCCTAATAGAGTCGATGGCACTGGGGCAATTGAGTACAGTCTGATTGGCGTAATAGAAGGTGATGCCGAGCGTATTTGTCTGCGGTTTTGGCGGCACCGGGCTACCCACAGCACCGGGAGCGGCCGATGAGTACCAGAGTATGTTGCTACCGAAGGCCTGCAGGTATGGGGCATCGTAATACTGGCAATAAGTGAGCCACTTGACCCAGGGTGCTGGTGGTGTGGGGTTCACGACTACTGTGTGGCTGGTAGTGGCAGTACAACCGTCGAGCACGGCTGTAACATGGTATACTCCGGCATGTTCTGTGCTCACCGGATTGCGCACAGGGTCCTGCGCATTGGAAGTAAAGACATATGGACCAGTCCAGGTGAATGTAGCTCCGGGATTGCTGACTGCATGCAGCTTGATGGTGTCGTTGACACCGGAACATACAGGCGAGTTGCTGGTGATCAGTACCGGCGGCAATGGCGTTACCACAACACTAACCAATGATGATGAAGAACATGCACCGAGCGTAACGGTAACTGTGTAAAAGCCAGCAGCCGCGAGTGTGACGTTAGGAATATGGGCTACTGAATCGGAAGCAACAAAGAAATTGGGGCCGCCCCAGCCAAAGAAGACGCCTGCTGTGAGGGATGAAGACCTCAGATGCAGGGTGTCGCCTTCACATACCGGACTATTGCTGGTAGCGTAAGAAGTGACGGGTGTGCTGTCTATGGTAACAGGTAACATAGCACTGTCGCTGACACAACCATCGATCGTCTGGGTGACGTAGTAATTGTAAGTTCCGGTCAGGGCTGTGGATGGAACAGGTGCTATGGGTGTGCCCGGTGTAGGGCCGGGGCCGTACCAGGTGAGCCCTGTACCACCTGCTATTACCGGTGGCGCTAAAGAATACTGACAATGTGTAATAGGCGCAACGGTAGGTACCGGTGGCTTGGCATACACAGTAATGTGCAAATGCAGGCGGGCACTTTCGCAACCCTCTGCAGAAGTCTGTGTTACATAGTAGTCGTATACACCCGCAGTGCTGGTATTGATGACTGGAGCTGTGGGCGTGCCTGTGCCACCAGTGGCCGATGTGTACCACAACGTATTGATACCGGAAACGACATAGGGTATGAAGGTCTCGAATTGGCAGTATGTGAGGCTACCTGCCAACAAAACCGGAGTGGCAGGAGTAGGATTGACCACTACCTCAATAGAGTCGCGGTAGCTTTCGCAGCCCAGTAATGTCTGGGAAGCATAGTACTTGTATGTGCCCGGAACAGCAGTAGGTACTACCGGAGCGGTGGCACTACCTGTGCCACCAGTGGCTGCAGTGTACCAAAGGATACCAGCACCAGTGACGGTGAAGGGTATAAAAGTCTGGTTCTGGCAGTAGATGGTAGCACCTGTAATGGTTGGCGGATCGGGGCGGGGATTAACGATAACGGTAACCGAGTCGGCAGGGCTGATGCAGGTACCGGCTGTCTGCCGAACATAGTATTTGTAGGTACCCGGAACAGCAGTGCTGGGTGTAGGGGCGCCGGGTAGTGAAACTACTAACGCAGTGTCTGTAGAAAACCACCTGATGGTGGCACCAGTAACCGGTGTGGCTGTAACTGGCACAGCGACATCGTCCTGACAATAAGTAACCGGTGTAGTGACTGTAGGAACAGGTAAAGAAATGAGTGCTGTAATGTGTATGCTTTTTACGCTCTGTGTGCTGTAAGCCGCACCAGTGCTGGAACTAAACCCAAAGTAGCCGCTGATGGTAAGGGGATAGAAACCAGTGAGTGTAGGTGTGGCACTGTAATTGAAATAGACATTTACTGTACCAACATTGTAGGTGATCTTGCAATGGCGCCATGTGCCATCTGTGATGTATGGCAAAGTACCAACGACAGGGGCAAGCAAGCCTGCTGTGGACCCTTCAGTATAACCAGCAATAGAGCCATCGTACCCCAGCAAGGTAGCGAGTGGGACGTTGACCGGAGCTGTGTTATCGTAGGTGTCCATGATCATAATTAGCCCGTTGGCGAAACTGGGAAGACCAATACCTCCACCTGTAGAGAAGCCACTGGGTGGATTGCTGATGTACCAGAAAGCAATACCATCGGCAACTGTAGAGGTTGGAGACACCTGTATGCGGTAATCGAAATCGACGGTAAACTGCCCACAACCGGTAAGATTGACGGGCGTATTGTAGTAAACATACCCGTTTTGGGTAGTAGAGGGAGATGTGAGGCGAACAGTACTATCGACCACTGTACCAAATCCACCGATGTTCCAACCGGTAGTTACCAACGGGAAACCATCGAGATCAGCGGTGAATTGCGCGAACGACTTTGTGAAGGCCACAACGCAAATAAATAGGAATAGTAATATCTTTTTCATCGGACTCCGGCACTTATATTGTGAAATATCAGGATAAATATAGGTGAATTTTATTTATCCACCTACACCCTATAGTTTGTATACTATAAGACATGCAAAACCAGCACACTGGATGGGTAAGGCTAAATATTAATAAAATGCACCTGAGTAAGTAGTCATTTTAATTTTCAGTTAATGAATATGACAGTTACGCCATCAAAAATGCCCCTTAAAAAAGGGGCATTTTTGACAAATAAATTTATTTATAACGTTTCTAAAATCATGATCAGGCATCAGCCTTCATCATTTTCTGGAATTTTTTACGATCTTCTTCGTTCAACTGTATTTTACGCAGACGGATGTTGAGCGGAGTAACTTCGATACATTCGTCCTGCTGAATGTATTCCATACACTCTTCGAGAGTCATCAGGATTTTTGGTGTGATCCTCACCGAATCATCTGTACCGCTTGAGCGCATGTTGGTGAGTTTTTTGGTTTCCGCAACATTGACTACCAGATCGCCCGGCTTGATGTGCTCTCCGATCACCTGACCTTCGTACAGTTCCTGACCCGGATCGATAAAGAATGCGCCACGATCCTGCAATTTGTCGATAGAATAGCCTGTTGCCTTACCAGCAGTTTTTGCAAGCAACACACCATTGCTACGGCCGGGGATAAACCCTTTCCATGGCTTGTATTCTGCAAAACGATGTGCCATAACGGCTTCGCCGGCAGTGTTGGTGAGCATCTGTGAGCGCAAACCAATAAGACCACGTGAAGGAATATCGAACTCCAGGTGTTGCATTTCACCTTTTGTTTCCATGATGAGCATTTCGCCCTTGCGCTGCGTAACGAGGTCAATAACCTTGCCGCTGAACTCAGCAGGCACATCTACCACCAGTACTTCGTAAGGCTCACACTTGCGGTTGTTGATTTCTTTAGTAATAACCTGTGGCTGCCCTACTGTCAACTCATACCCCTCGCGGCGCATGGTCTCGATAAGTACGCTCAGGTGGAGGATACCACGACCGTATACGAGGAATTTATCCGCATCGTCGGTTTCTTCAACACGCAATGCCAGATTTTTTTCGAGCTCCTTCATAAGGCGATCACGAATGTGACGGCTGGTAACAAACTTACCTTCTTTACCAAAGAAAGGAGAGTTGTTGATGCTGAACTGCATGTTCATAGTAGGCTCATCGATAGGGATGATCTCTACTGCTTCGGGGTTTTCGGCATCGGCAATTGTCTCACCAATCTGGAAACCCTCTATGCCTACAACGGCACAGATATCGCCACACTGCACCTCTGAAACGCGCTTCTTGCCCATGTCGACAAACACGTACAATTCCTTGATTCTGCTGCGCTGCATCGTACCATCGACCTTGCAGAGCATAACCGGCTGACCCTCTTTGAGGACGCCGCGAATGATCTTACCGATAGCGATACGACCGAGGAAGGAAGAATAATCGAGTGAAGTGATCTGCAACTGAACGGGACCTTCCACCACCTTTGGTGCAGGTACTTTTTCGAGAATGGTATCAAGCAATACAGTGATATCGGCAGTTGGTGTCAAAGAAGTATTGAACCAGCCCTGCTTTGAAGAACCATAAATAGTAGGGAAGTTAAGCTGCTCTTCGGTAGCGTCGAGCTGGAAGAACAATTCGAAAACCGCGTCATGCACTTCGTCGGGGCGGCAATTAGGCTTATCTACCTTATTGATCACGACGATGGGGTGCAGATTGAGGTTGAGTGCTTTCTGCAACACGAAACGAGTCTGTGGCATTGGCCCCTCGAACGCATCGACAAGCAACAATACACCATCAGCCATTTTGAGTACACGTTCTACCTCTCCACCGAAGTCGGCGTGACCTGGTGTATCGATAACGTTGATCTTTACACCCTTGTAGGTAACGGAAACGTTCTTAGCGAGAATGGTGATACCACGCTCTCTTTCGAGGTCGTTGCTGTCCATTATAAGGTCGCCTGTTTCCTGATTTTCGCGGAAAACGTTTGTGGTGTGTAAGATCTTATCGACCAAAGTAGTTTTTCCGTGGTCAACGTGGGCAATGATGGCAATGTTACGAATATCCATTTTTTTGTGTTTCTATTATATTGTTTCGATTTATAGTATCAGGCATCACCTGAACTTGTCTTCACCTAAAAAAATACCCTTCCCAGTGATAAAAACAGGAAGGGGGTGTTTTTTCAGGGTGCAAAGGTACGAAATATACCTATCCGAAAATCATTTATAGGTTAAGTATAGATAAAGTATTGTTAACGCAACAGTTCTGACCGGAGTAATGATGAACGGCGGCGCTGGTATTAATTGTGACATTTGTGAGACCAATGGGAATGAATCTCTACTTTTACAGCGGTGGATTCTGTTACTCATATTGTTGTAGGTGCTTGTGTAGGTGAGTTGGTTGGCGGTAAGCAGCTGGGCAAAAAAGCGCTGCTGATAGGTGCTGTGGCCAACAGCCTGCCTGACATTGACATAGTTGCTTCATTCTTCCTGCCACTTACTGCCGACCTGCTGGCCCACCGCGGGTTTACCCACTCTTTGCTGTTTCTGGCGCTGGTGACGCCGCTGCTTTCGTATCTGTCTGCGAGGTTGTTCCCGACGGCTGCAATGAGCAGGTGGCGATGGATGTACCTATGGGGACTGCAGATCTTCCTGCACATATTCATTGATGGTTTTAATGCTTATGGCACGGGATGGTTTGAGCCCTTCAGCCATTACCGTGTTTCGTTCAATACGATGTTTGTTGCGGATCCGCTGTTTACGTTATGGCCGCTTGTCGCGGCTATTGCGCTGTTGGTTCTAAAAACCAAAAGCAGAGGAAGAACAAAATGGGCGGGTATAGCGCTTGTACTGAGTGCTGCCTATCTGATAACCGGTATCGTGAACAAGAACACGGTAGACCGGCAAATAAAGCAAGAACTTGCTTCGCGCAACATATCGCATCAGGACTACTTCAGCACCCCTACCCCACTGAACAGCATACTGTGGTATGTGGTAGCCAAGAGTGATTCGGGATTTTATATTGGCTACCGATCTTTGTTCGACAAACATCCGACCACGCGCCTGCGGTATGCATGCCAGAACAACTACCTGCTGGAACAGGCTAAAAACAAAGAGGACATAGCGCGCCTGGTACGTTTTTCGCAGGGATTTTATACAGCTACTACGGCGCATGACACACTGCTGTTCAATGATCTGCGGTTTGGAGAGATCGCAGGATGGGCCGACAGCACGCCACATTGTGTTTTCTATTATTATCCGGAACTGACGGGAGCTAATGACCTGGTGGTACAGAGAGGTCGCTTTGCCAACTGGGACGCACAGGCCGTCATTACCTTCATCAACCGGATAAGAGGAAAGTAATGGCTGCAGATTTTGCAGGGTAGCGGAGCGGGACCAATTGGTATAAAAAATACGGGCCACCTCAAGAGGCAGCCCGTACGTTTTGTATCAATTATTGTTTCCAATCATCAGTTCGTCATCCCGCTCACCTGGCTGTTGTAGCCGGTAATTTTGCTCAGATCATCTACAACAGGTGAACATTCTATCTGCCCGTTGATATTGGCTTTCCATTTAAGTGTACCCCTGGCTGTATCGAGGCCATAAAGGTATTTGTCGTAGCTGCCGATGTACACCATGCCGTTGTAAGCTACAGGGCTGGAAGTGATGACACCATTTGAAGAGAAAGACCACTTGACACCACCGTTGATGATGCGCAATGCGTAAACGCGGTAGTCTTTGCAGCCAACATATACCACCTGATTGTAGGCAAAAGGAGAGGAAACCACCTCGCTATGCATGCTATCTACCCAGCGCAACTCGGGGGTTGTGATACCCATAGGTATGTCGATAGCAGTATCGAGACAGTATACGCGGAAGTCGTTGCAACCAAAAATGCAGGTACCTGCGTAGGCTGCAGGGGAGCTGCGGATGGCACCCTTGGTTTTGTAAGACCAGCGCATGATACCTGTAGTGGTGGTATTAGGCACCTCCAGGTAAATACAATACATATTGCTATCTGTGATACTGCCAATGTAGAGGTAAGGCTCTGCTACAGCAGGTGAAGAAACGAAGGAAGCACCCGGTATGCTGAGCGACCATATGGCAGGTGGTGTAGCAACACCGCTGGTTTTGTCGAGGCAATAAACGGTACCGGCTGTGCTGGCAAAATAAAGTTTGCCGTTATGAATTGTAGGTGATGACTCGAGCGGACCGCTGGCGCTGAATGTCCATTTTGTATTGTAGGTACCAGTATCGATCACATAAAGTGTACCATTCATTGCGGCAACATAAAGGAGGTTGCCATCAGTGATGGGGGTAGCTTTGACACCGGCACCACCACCACTATAGGTTATTTTCTTGGTGATCTGTCCTGTTCTGGAATTGATCTTATAAATAGTATCGGCATTGGAAGAGGCAACATAGACACTACCATTGTACACAACAGGCGATGCAACGATGGGGCATGGCAAACCGATCTCCCAGTTTTTTTCGCCGGAAGTAGGCTTTACGGCATAGAGCACCTGATTGTTGCTGCCCACGATCACAGAAGGGGAATAGGAAATCGGTAGTGTTTCATCGGGGCTGTACTCCTTTTTACAGGAAACGAACAGCATTGATGAAGCCACTAAAGACATTAAAAGAAAACTCCAACGTTGTTGCATAGATTGAATTTTATTTTTCAGAAGTTGCAAGATAAAGATTTTTAAAAAACTTTTCAGAAGTTATTGACACCCACAGGGCGGCATAAAGTGGCAGTTTACCGATACAGACAGGCTTAAATGGCGATAAGTTGGTTTGAGGGCAAATTCAACGATGTTATATGCGACCCAAATTGCATGCTACCCGTCTACATAATCTGCTACGAGGTCTATACCGGAGGTGCCTTTAAGCCTCAGGTAAACCTTGGCCGTTGTATAGACATCCTGAATGCAGTAGGTAGAAATGCGTTGGAGGTCGTGATCGTTCCAGTATACGCCGGCCACCTGACTACCATCTATATCATTCTTGGGAGAGGGAATACCCAATACTTGTGCCAGCAAGGAAAGTGACGTAAAATTCTTGTTGTCGCCGAACTTCCATAGCTCCATAGTATCTATGTGGGTGATTTCCCAGGGCTTTTTGCCTGACAACTGGAGGCAAGGCGGTAGTGGAATATTGTTGATCACGAACCGGCGGCAAATGAAGGGGATGTCAAACTCCTTTATGTTATGACCACAAAAACGGATGTCTTTGTATGTCGCAATCATACGGTCGACAACCCGTGCGAAATTAGTGAGCAATCTGGCTTCGTCGTCATCAGCGATTGATTTCAGCCGGATTTTCCAGATACCGGCATCATTGTGGATATTACCAAAGCTGATACATACGATTTTTGCGAATTCGGAATATATACCGGCGCGCTCTTCGAAAACGGTGGAAGGGTCGGGGGCGGGGTCTGTTAAATTTTTAATAAGCCGCGCTTTCTTCACCCACTCGGCCTGCATACCTGGTTGTAAATGAGCGAGTTGCTGCTGAACAGGCACTGTTTCGATATCAATAAACAAAATGCCGCCGAACTGTTCCATTATATAAATTTGTGCACTATATTTGCAAAATATTTGCTACTTGCTAACCAAAACAACATAAAATCATGAGCCAAATTAATCAAATTACGCCACAAGAACCGCCAAAAAACATGCAACCGAGAAAAAACAACTCGCTTGTGTACTGGGTGGTGATATTGATACTGCTGGCAGGATGTATCTACCTTTTTATGAGCAAGAGCCAGATGGCAGAGCAAAACGCAGGCCAGCAGCAACAGCAGCAACAGCGCATAGATTCGCTGAGCACTGAGCAGGCAACCCTGCAGGCAGACTTTGATGCGGCATCTGCGAAAATAGACCAACTGGTATCGCAAAATGCGCAGATGGACAGCCTGCTGAAGTCTGACCAGGACGCAATGAAAAAATTGCAGGGTCAGATACGCGGCATACTGAATAAGAAAAATGCCACACAGGCTGAGCTGGAAACAGCTAAGACCATGATTGCGAGCCTTACCGATAAAACCAAGGCCTACGAAGCACGCATTGCCGAGCTGGAGAAAGAGAATACGATTCTGACCGGCCAGAACAAAGTACTGACCAATGAACGCGACTCTACTGTAACACAGAATATCGCGATCAAGCAACTGGCGTCTGTGCTGCATGCATCGAACATACGGATGGAAGCGCTGCACCTGAAACGTAATGGCAAAGAAAAAGAGACCAAAAAAGCTAAGAAAGCTGATGTGCTGAGAGTGACATTTGATATAGATGAAAACAGGATAGCTGAGAGCGGTACCAAAATGGTATATATGCGTATAGTGGCACCTGACGCTACGACGCTGAGCAACCCTGCAAACGGATCTGGCATGATGACCACTACCAAGGGCGACCACCTTTCGTACACACTGTCTAAAAGCCTGCCACTGACTCAAAACCAACCACTGAAGAATGTGATCGTAGACTGGAATCAGGAAGGTGACTATGTACGTGGTGTGTACAAAATAGAGATCTACAACGATGGCTACACCATAGGCAAGGGCGAAGTAAATCTGAAATAAACTGTATGACAACGATAGTGGATGCGGCGATGATTACTACATTGCCGCATCCTTTTTTTGTTGTTATAACGACCAAGTATACCTTAACAATTACATAATGTCCTTTCTTTTTTAGTTCAGCAGCCGTAGCCTAATATTGCATCCGATTAGCGTGAGCAACATGGAAGTATTCCCGGGGAAAATATTGATCGTAGACGATGAACCAGATATTGTTGAGTTCATCAGTTATAACCTGAAGAGCAAGGGGTACCTTATAGCGACTGCCCGCGATGGTGTGGAAGCTGTGAGGAAAGCCAAAGACTTCAGGCCGAACCTGATCCTTCTGGATATAATGATGCCCAATAAAGATGGCATAGAAACGATCAAGGAACTAAGAAATATGCCGGAATTTGACGATACGGCAATCATCTTTCTCACCGCACTGAATGACGAAAAATACGAAATAGAAGGTTTGAAAACGGGCGCTGATGATTATATCGCCAAGCCTATCAAACCTGAACTGCTCGCTACCCGCATAGGCTCTGCACTAAGGCGGTTTCGTAAGGACGAAGACCAGGATCAGAAACAGACATTCGGAGACCTGGAAATCAATAAGACTAAGTTTACCGTTTCCTATAAAGGAGAAGAAATTATACTGGCGAAGAAAGAATTTGAGTTACTGTCGCTGCTGGCATCAAAGCCGGGTAGAGTATTTCTGAGAAATGAGATATTGCAAAGGGTTTGGGGTACGGACGTAATAGTGGGCGATAGGACAATAGATGTACACATCCGTAAGATAAGACAGAAAGCCGGCATAGATCTGATAACTACAGTGAAGGGAGTAGGCTATAAATTTGAGATGCCCTGATCTGAGGCAAGAACATTGACCTTTTAATAAAGAAGAACATTGTAATAATCTCTGGTGTCCCTGATGCCGGAGATTTTATTTATCGGTAATATAATATTATTTCTGCACAGGGTTAACTCAATTCCGCTAACTTAGTAGCATGTCTTTGCTGAACACCAAAAACCTCTCTCCTGGTTTGCTTTCATTTATCACCGCAATGGTGATCGCAACTGCCAATGCGGTAATGAGCATGTTTATCAATGACAAATGGCAGACACCGATTGTTGTGTTTGTGCTCACGTTT
The DNA here is from genome assembly GCA_903824665.1 of uncultured Bacteroidota bacterium. GTDB lineage: Bacteria > Bacteroidota > Bacteroidia > Chitinophagales > Chitinophagaceae > Nemorincola. Next base: position 45,431 of record CAIJXT010000003.1, read on the forward strand.
GGCATTATCTACCTTGTATACCACTACACCCTTCAGCGATTCATCTATAGAAAGATAAAGCTCATTTATAAATTTATATACCAGACCAAGGCGACGAAACGGGAGGAGTATTTTTATGAAAATGTGCTTCCACAAAAATCGATAGACGAAGTGAGTAAGGATGTGGAGCAATGGGCATCGCAGAAAAAAGATGAAATAGAATTGCTGAAAGCCAATGAGCAATTCAGAAAAGAATTTCTGATGAATCTGGCACACGAATTACGCACACCTATTTTCTCGATTCAGGGTTATGTAGATACGTTGCTGGGCGGCGCGCTGCACGACGATGAGGTAAATGTAAAATTTCTCACCAATGCATCAAAAGGCATAGACCGGCTGGTGCGCCTGGTGGATGATCTGGATGAGATATCGAAGCTGGAATCGGGTAAGATACCTGTGATAGAAGAGAGTTTTTGTATTCAGGAACTGATCAAGGATGTGTATGAGGAACTGCTGCTGAAAGCACAGTCGAAACAAGTGACACTACAACTGAAAAAAGGCACCGAGCGTCCGATATATGTAACGGCCGATAAGCCGAAAATAAAGCAGGTGATCGTGAATCTGGTGGATAATGCCATAAAATACGGTAATGATCATGGCACGATAATCGCCGGGTGCTACCAGGTAGACGACAAACATGTGTATATCGAAATATCGGACGATGGACCGGGTATAGCTGAGGAACATTTGCCAAGAATTTTTGAGCGATTCTACCGGGCTGACCGCAGCAGGGCACGTGCCATAGGCGGCACCGGGCTGGGGCTGGCCATAGTAAAGCACATTATAGAGGCACACGGACAAACCGTAAATGTGCGAAGCAAGCAGGGTGTGGGTTCGTCATTCGGGTTTACGCTTACCAAGGCTTCGGTATAGTACTGCTTATTTTGCAGACTGCTGCAGCATGTGTTGCAACACTACCGCTGCTGATGTATCAAAGTTATAGCCCGACAACAAGGCGTCTATAGCCTCTGGAAGCGGTGCGGGCGCTGCTACGGCAGCATACATTGCGTCTTTTATACGGTCGAGGTTGATGGGGTCGCTGAAAAAGGCGTGTCCATTGTATAACTCGCGGTAAACCGGGATATCGGAGCAGACGACTTTGCAACCATTAAAAAGCCCCTCGAGTACAGGAATGCCAAAGCCCTCGTACAGGGATAATGAAACGACAACGGAAGCACGCCGGTAAACACTGATCAGCTCCTCTTCGCCAACATTTCGCAATACTTCTATATTTCCTGCAAGTAACCCTGCCTCATCAATGCCTGTTTCTGCAAAAACTTTGCTGGTGTCGCCAATAATGACCAGACGAAATGTGTCTTTGAGCGAACTTGCCAGGAAAGCCTTAATCAGGTTGTGGTGATTTTTGCGGATATTAAAACTCCCCACAGCAAGAATGATATTTTCTTTCGGTGCGCTACCCTGCCTGCCGTTTCGCAACATATTGTCGCCAATGCCGTTGTAAGTAACTGAAATTCCCGATTCAGGTACGTGGTAGGTGGCCGCTATTTCTTTTTGGATGGTATGACTGACGGTGAACAAGTGCCGGCTGCCGGATACGATACGGGGTATGATGGCGTTGTACCAAAGCGAAAAAGCTTTAGAATTCCATTGTGGGTGGTGGTAGAAGGCGAGGTCGTGGAGGGTAGTATAGTTATTGGTGTAGAAAACGGGTGCGGTATTGCAGGGATTGAATAATGGCGGTGAATTGTGCTTTTTAAGAAACCGGGGCAGATCCCACTGCTCCCACAAATGGCCGGTATTGGTGCCTATTACCTTAGCATTCAGCTCGTTGGCGACCTCTGTATTGAATATATTTTTTGGCGTAATAAAAGTGGTATCCGGATGCAATTTTTTAATTTTTCTGCTACATTCTATTGCGTACCTTTGCACACCGGTAACCGGTTGCGACAAAAAACGGGCATTTACAAATATTTTCATTTTATCTATGACAGGAAAATTGCTTTCCTGTGCAAAGTATCAACAAAAACAACAACGTGCAAAATATATCCCGTATATATGCTTTAAGCAAGCGCAATGTAATTTTAAGGTATAAAAATTCGTTTGTTGGCTTTCTTTGGGGTTTTATAAAGCCATTGTTGTTCCTGATGATATTTACAGTAATATTTGCTGACAATTCCGGAATTAACAACTATACTTTATATGTAACATCGGGGCTGATTTTGTGGTTTTTCTTTTCGAATGCCACAAGCCAATCGGTAGGTAGCATAGTGGGGTCGGCGGGATTGCTGAAGTCGTTGAATATTCCTTCTTTCTTTTTTCCATTGTCTGAAGTGCTGGGCGAGTTATTCAATCTGCTGCTGACGATGATCGTATTTCTGCTGCTGATGAACTGGGCAGGTATGGTATACAGCCCCCGATTGCTGCTGATAGTGCCGTGTGCGCTTATTTTTGCTGTTTTTATATACGGGCTGAATCTGCTGCTGAGTTCTATCAATGTGTTTTTCAGAGATATCAGCATTATATGGGGCACGATACAGCCCGCTATGTTCTTCCTGACACCTATTGCCTATCCCGAAAGCAATATCCGCGAAAAGTATCGTGCGATCATAGAAATGAACCCTATTTACTCTTTTATAAAACTGGGCAGGAATATATTCTATAGCACCGAAGTACCCGATTGGCACCAGTGGAGCAGTTGTATGCTGATCGCTGTGGTTATGTTTCTGATCGGACAGTTTGTTTTCAACAGATTAAAAAATCAATTTATTTCAGCGATCTAATACTCTGTGATGAATAAAGAGGCCATAATAAAGGTTGAGGGTGTAAGTGTGAGCTTCTGGCAAAATAATGTTGGCGTGTATTCACTTAAGGATCTTATCACTAAACGTAAGAGCCCATTTAAGTCGAAAACGATATTAAATAATATAAATGTAGAGGTATTCAGGGGTCAAAGCCTGGGTATAGTGGGCAGAAACGGATCGGGAAAAAGTACACTCCTAAGGACGATAGCCGGTATTATAAAACCACAGAAAGGAACAATTACGGTAAACGGAACATTTGCACCAATACTTGCCATAGGCGCGGGACTGGAACTAGAACTGACAGGATATGAGAACATCTCGATGCTGCTGGCCTTGTACGGTACCAAGAACTCACAGGGGAACTCTATAGAAAAAATAAGTGAATTCTCTGAACTGACCGATGAGGTACTGGCCATGCCGGTAAAACAATACTCGTCTGGTATGGTAGCGCGTCTGGCATTTTCTATTTCTCTCGCCAATGATTCTGATATACTGATCATAGATGAAGTACTGGCAGTGGGTGACCAGGGATTTCAGGCCAAGTGTATGGAGAAAATTTACGAGATCAAACGGCAGGGTAAGACCATATTGTTTGTATCGCACTTTCCTGATGATGTGCTGAAAATATGTGAGACAGCTATTTTGCTTGAAAATGGCCGTATCACACATGCAGGTGACGCAAAGGAAATCTGCAATAATTATAAAAAACTGTTTTAAGTACCATTCTTTTATGGCAGTCTGCAGATTGCCGGTTGTTTTTTCCTTCTTTTCTGTTGCCCTCCTTTGAATTTCCTGATTACTGGCATAGCTTTATAACAATATACCTGCAATGAAAAAAAACTTTGCGAAAATATCTTCGGAACAAGGTAAGCTTAAGAGTTTGTTCAAATTTGCCTCTTTTGTGCTTACTGAGCCGGGTTTCAACCTGCTGAAGAAAGTAGCCAAAAAAGTGCTTCGGAAGTTCGGAATGTTTAAAGAGCACCATTATGGGTATAATGAATGGATAACGGCCAGGCTGGACACACAAGCGCTGCGAAAAGAATACTACAACGCTATATACCTGTGCCCGGTGCAACCGAAATTCTCGATTGTGATGCCGGTGTACAATCCGACGCCATCGTTTCTTTCGGCAGCCATTGATTCTGTGATGGATCAGCTTTACGGCGACTGGGAGCTTTGCATAGCCGATGACTGCTCGCCAAAACCAGAAGTAAAGAAAGTACTGCAGGAATATATGGCGAAAGACAGCCGTATAAAGGTCGTGTTCAGGGAAAAGAACGGGCATATATCTGCCAACACCAACTCTGCACTGAGCCTGGTGACAGGCGACTACCTGCTGTTTATGGATCATGATGATCTGCTGACAACTAATTGTCTTTTTGAATTTGTACGACATATCAATGCGCATCCTGAAGACCAGCTGATCTACTCTGATGAGGATAAAGTGGATGATGCAGGGGTGTTTTCGATGCCGCACTTCAAGCCAGACTGGGCACCTGACAACCTGCTATCGCGCAACTATATGGGCCATGTGATAGTGGCACATAAAGATCTGATGGCAAAGGTTGGTGAATTCAGACTGGGATTTGAAGGCAGTCAGGATCACGACTTTCTCCTCCGTGCTACTGAACTGACCAAACATATAGGCCATATACCCAAAGTGCTGTATCACTGGCGAATACACAAACTGTCTGTAGCAAACAACACCAAGGCCAAGCCATATGCCTACCTGGCGGCACAAAAGGCGCTGGAGGAAGCACTGGTGCGCCGTGGCACTCCGGGCAAAGTGGAGCTGATAGCTGATACACTGGGTGGGTACCGCATGCGGTATGACATACCAACACCCAAAAAGGTGAGCGTGATCATACCGACCAAGGACCAGGTGAAGCTGCTGAAATGCGCGATAGATTCTATAATTGAAAAGACAGTATACCCTGATTATGAGATCATAGTGCTGAACAACAACAGCAACACACCAGAGTTCTTTGCGCTGATGGAGGAATACAAGCAAAAGCACAGTGCGATCTTCACATGTGTGGATGCTACATTCCCCTTCAACTTTGCCAAATTGATGAATCTGGGCGTAGGGCTGAGCAAGGGCGACTACATACTGTTTGCCAACAATGATATAGAGGTTATAGAAGGCAACTGGATGACTGAAATGGTATCGTTTGCACAACGTAAAACGACAGGTGCCGTAGGTGTGAAGTTGCTGTATAAGGATGATACGATACAGCATGCCGGCGTAGTGCTGGGACTGGGCGGCGCGGCAGGACATGTGTTTGTGAACATGCACAAAAATGACCGGGGCTACTTCAACTACATAAAATCGCTGAATAACTACTCAGCGGTAACGGCAGCCTGCATGATGTGCCGCAAGGAGCTGTACAACGAGGTAGGCGGCATGGACGAAACACTGGAGGTAGAATATAATGATGTGGACCTGTGCCTGCAGTTTGTGGCACATGGCTACTACAATGTGTATGTGCCGGATGTGGAGATCTACCACTACGAATCGGCAACGAGGGGGCATCCGTTTCAGAGTAAGGAGTCGTGGGCGCAGCACGAACATGATTTTGGCATCTTCAGAAGTAAGTGGCAAAAGTATGTAGATAACGATCCGTTTTACAACCCCAACCTGAGCATCACCGTAACAGACTTCGGGCTGAAGCAGGATGCACCACCGCCCGTACCTGAGCCAGCACCAACACCTGTACCAAGAACACACAAGAATGTACTGGTGGTAGACCATAACGTGCCTACGGTAGACAAGGATGCAGGATCGAGGACAATCAACAACTTTGTAGACACACTGCTGGACCTGGGTTATCATGTAACCTTCTGGGTACCGAATATGTACCCCACTGCCGACTATGTAAAACTGCTGACAGACAAGGGGGTGACTGTACTGCATGGCGAGGAATATGTGTCGTGGAGCAGGGGTTGGGACAAGTACCTGATGACGCAGATAGACGATATAGACGCGATACTGCTGAGCAGATCGTCGGTGTGCCTGCCCATACTGAAGTACCTGCGGCGGCACCGGTATCCGGGCAACATCATCTACTACGGTCATGATCTGGGCTTTCTGACAGCGCGGCAGGAAGCTGCGCTGAAGGGTGATGCCGCACTGCTGGAGATAGCAGACAGGGTGAAGGCGAATGAAGATTATATGTACCAGAATGTGGACAACTCGCTGATGATAAGCCAGGAGGAGATAGCCTACATGAAAGCCTACATAGCCAAGCCGATACACCATGTGCCTGCTTATTTCTTTGAGGTGGAACAACGGCAGCCGGAGTATGAAGACCGGAGCGGCATACTGTTTGTGGGTGGCTTCGGGCATCCGCCCAATACGGATGCTATGAAGTGGTTTCTGGAGGAAGCATATGCCACGCTGGAACAGCAAGGGATATACCTGACCATAGCCGGAGCGCAAATACCAGAGGTGCTGTATACCTACCAGCAACGGTTTGCATCGCTGACGATAATGCCCGATGTACCCACAGAACAACTGAACGAACTGTATGCAAAAACACGGATAGCAGTAGTGCCACTGCGGCTGGGTGCGGGTATAAAGGGCAAGGTGCTGGAAGCGATGGCCAAGGGCGTACCCATAGCGGGCACAGAACGGGCTTTTGAAGGACTGTTGAAGGACAAAGACTTTGCCTATAAGGCGCACAACACAGCCAAAGAACTGACCAATAATATTGCCTACATTTATAACAACAAGGACACCTGGAACCAACTTTCCGTGTTTGGGAAGGAGTATGTGGCGAAGTATTTTAACCGTGAACGGATGAAGGAAGTGTTTAGGAAGGTGATTGGGTAAACGTACTCCCGGCCTTGTTACACACGCTGTGGCCAAGGTGCACAGCGGGTCTCTGTTTGAAAAAAACGGGCAGTAAGTTGTGAATGCGTGGAATAAAACGATCATGAAAAAGGCCATAAACATCGCTCTGATTCTGTATTTAGTGGCAGCATTTGTCGCTGTGTATTTTTTCTTCCTGAAGTGGGAGACTAAAACCGTTTACGGCGACGATTTGTTTTTGTTCAAGAGTTATTTTGCCTCAGAAAGTTTTGCCGAAAAATTTGAAATCACTTTTTCGTCAGACAAATTCCGCCCAGTATTCGGAGTTATTTTCAGTAATGTAGTGGGATGGTTTCAGAATGACAGCCACTCCTACTTTCTGCTGAACACTTGTATACACGCAATAAATACGTTATTGTTCATGCTGGTGGTGAACATAGTGCTGGAGTCGTACTTGTTGGCATTTCTGTTCAGCCTTGCTTTTTCACTATCCCGGTTCTTTTATTTTTTCATGGGGCAGCTACTTGTTGGTGGTATGCTGGAAGGTGTTGCTCTGTCTTTTTTCTTACTGGTTTTGTACCACACAACAATTGTTCTTTGGCGAAAAGACCTAAAACCGGAAAAAGTATCCCAACACTTACTATTGGGTTTGGTGTTTGCCAACCTGTGTATCTATAGCCATGAAAGGTATATTGGCACTTTTGCTTTTATACTGATGGTGGCATTTTACTGCTTTTGGACCGGCAATTTGAAAAAGAAAGAAGCGGTGCTGGTATCGGCGCTGGCTGTTGCATCGGTAGCCTTCAATGTGTATGTGAAAGTTGGCTTATTCCATATTCCGTTTCTGGTGGGTACGGGCAAAACAATGATTGCGTTTTCTTTAGCCCGCTCCCTAGGCTTCCTTGCCGACGGAATGTTGTCTATTCTGCAAATCAATTCCGGCCCGGAATATCTGGTTGGCATTCAATATGCAGCCCTGCCCCTTCGGGAAAAGATGTTGGTGATCACAACATGCCTCGTATCGGTTGTTTTGCCAATAATAGCCCCGATAACGGGCCTCAAAAAGGCAGTAATCACGGAACAAAACGGAGACCCATTAGTATTGGAAAGGGGTGGTTACCGCCCCCGAAAACTAACAGTTTTATTTTTCCTTTTCGTTCTTTTATGCTTGTTAATGATACCAGCTGTGTCAACTATACGTCTTGAACAGCGCTGGCTAACCGGGCCGTTAAGTGTTTTTATGTTGTTACTGGCGTTTTCGATCGAAACGGTGTTTCACCAACGGACGAAACTGAAGTACCTGATTATCATTGCCCTTGCATGTGGTATGCTGTGGACGAACTACAGCTATCTGGACATTGGTCTGAAAAACACATACATGTTTGATTCGGAAAGAACTGCCAAACTGTTTAAAGACGCACAGGACAACAACATTATCCGCAAGAGCACGAAAAAGCTCTACCTATGGGCCGGCAATCGGGATCAGAATATGGAGAACGGGAATACCTGGGTTTTAGACAGCGGGTATCTCTTCAGGTTTTATGGCGGAACAGAAAAACAGATATTTTATGCTGATTCAATTTTCACAAAGACAGACAGCACCTGTTACTTTTCGTTTCCCGGGTTTGATACAACAACCGATCAGATCATCCTTTGGGCACCCGTACTCAAAGATCTGACTAGTGAGTTTATGAAAGATTCCCTGAAAGGTTTTAATGCATCAAAATAACCACAAATGTAGCACCACTACCACAGTGTATCTCAAATACATCCACAAACAAACAGCTTATTTTTTTAGCGTGTCAATAAATGTTCTCAAAGTGTCTGTGAGGTACCCCAGAGTAATATCCTGAATAGTGTATCTGAACGCATCCCCGTTATTCTCAATATTGAGGAAAATGACTTGTGAGTTCTTCTTATCAAATCCTGCCAATGCGTAATTATAAGCCGAATCCGTTTTTTGGTAAAGAGAATCGAGGTATACCATGTTCTTGTTTGCTCCCTGGTAAATGACAAACAAATTTCCACCGCCAATCACCCAGCCGATTTCGCGCTCCCGGTCGGGGTTGCGATGCTTCTCCCAAATGTACAAATTAGTTGCCTCAGGTCGTATTACTCCGGTCTCCATAGCATCGTGAAACGCAATGGCCGCATTATCGGTACTGGAATAGTATAGGTTCTTTGTACCCTGCAGATAATGATAATCGTTGAACGTACAAACCAGTACCACTACCATGAGCGCAGTAGCCCTTAAAAGCTGCCTGTCTAAGAAAATAGCCTTGGCTGCTATTGCTACAATAATAACAAGAATACAGAATGGGGCCAATAAAAAACGCTGCTCAACCCTGATCGTAACGATTGCCGGAATCAACAGCAAAAGAAATAATCCGGAAAGGAAAAAAGCAATAACTCCATTTCTGATGGAGGGGTTGTTTTGCAGGTCAGCAACGTATCCTGTGAAGGAACCCGAGCCATTCTCCCGTCTGCGGAAATGCCTGACTGACGCAGCAGCAAATGCAAACAAGAGCCCTACAATAGCTACCACCAACAGCGCAACAGCCACCATGACAGTTTTCTGGGTAAGAGGTTGTAGAGCGGCATAAGGCATGCCGCAGATGTAAGATGGACCAGTATTGACCTGAAATATGGAATATATTGCCTCGCCAAAAAATGTCTTGATGCTGGGAATAGAGAATTCAATATTTGCGCCTCCAGTGCCCTGCATTACTGCTACATGAAAAACGTTTTTCTTCAGAAAAAAATTGAGATAAACAGACAGGGAAGACAATGTAGCAAGCCCTATCCGCGCGAGTATCGTGAGTCGCAACCAGGGAAAAAACAAAGCAACACCTGCTATAAAAGCCAGTACAACCATATATCGCTCATGGGTATACATGGACAAATTAGCGAACAGAATACTCCATAATACCGCCGATGACTGCCGCTTGTCTGGCTCAGTTTTTTCTTCTGTCATTATTTTCATAAGGAACAAAACAGATACAAGGCTAAACACGAGTGCTATGCCCTCCATAAGGCCACCGATGAACAATTGCGTAGCAGCATAATAAGAAAAACGGGACAGCGGCAGCAGCAATGCCAATGTTAGGGACAGCAAAGGAGCCTTGAGTATGTAATTGATAATTCTTGCAAAAACGTAGGTATTTAAGGCTAGCATCAGCACATTGAAAATATAATATGCATAAATCTGCTTTTTGAATGTACCAAGCATGAGGTGCAGCGCGAGATCTCGGACGGGGCGAAATTGCTGATATAACCTTGACAGGTTTAACTTGTCCCAGGTGTTGGTCTGGGCAAAGTATGTCATATAGGAGGCTATGTCGTCGCTGTAAATTGAAGTAGCCCGGTATTTCAGAAAATAAATAAAGATGATTACCGGGATCAGCAGCAGGTAACCAACCAGAAAATATTTTAAATATTTATTATTCATAATTTTGTATGTGTAGGGACCGGCAAAGGTAGTTGAATTTTATTTATTTACTAATGTGTTTCTAAAAATCGGATAATGATTTCAACATCCAAAAATCAGATCGTTCTATGTGGGTAAATCTCCGACCTACATACGATCAGAAATAACAAGTAAAACCTGGCATGAACATTGGATGAATATCAGAAATCACAATTGGAACCTATACCATGGAAATCAGGACTATTTTTTTGATTGCGGCGGCACAAACTGCATTTCTGCACTCTTGTAAAAAACAGGACAATACAGCTTATATAAATCCGGAACTAAAGAAACACTTCAACTTTAAGGAAGGAAGTTATTGGATATACAGAGATTCGCTGACGGGAAGCATGGATACATTCACCGTTTATAACAATATAACCACAATCACAGAACGAGATCCTTACCGTAGCGAGACTCTAATCGAAATTCAAAGAATAGAGTTAAGGTGTAGCAAAGATCCAGATATTCTTAGCGGATATTTTAGCTTGATGAATAATTCTGCAACGTATATCTTCCCTCATTTTAAGTATGGCACTGGCGTAAATTACGAGTATTTTTCTGACCCGACACGACTTATGATACACTCATCAAATGGTATCTCTTTTGATAGTGTAGTGCAAATAACGCCAGACAGCAGTACATTTTATATAAAAAAAGATATCGGGTTCGTCAAGCTAAGGCTAATGAAAGACACGATAAGAAAAGTATGGGAACTACAGCAATGGAAAATTGTTCAATGACGAAACGATTTTTCTGAAATATTTTTTTTCACTGCAACACACTACTTTATCGCACAAAACACCAGTTGATCGCCGTTGTAATAGCCGAGCGAATCGGACCAATAAGTGAGTGCGTAGGCATCGGAGAAGCCTATGGCACGCAGGCGGTCGAACAGCTCCCAGCCAAAATACTGAAAGCAAAGAATGCCTCCGTCCGGGTTTACCGGATCGCCATGATACTCTGGTGGCAGTATATTGGTAACGGTACCATCTGGTGCCATAGTCGCTCTGATGATGTTGGCATAATCGTTCATAGCAAAAGGGACGGTCCAGAAGAGTGCGCCACCGGGTTTCAATACTCTGAAACTTTCTCTGAATGCAGCATCGAAATCGGGAATATGCTCCAGGCAATCGAAACTGAGGTAACAGTCGAGCGAGTTGTCGGCAAATGATAAGTTAGTAGCATCTTCGTGCCTGATACCGGCAGTATTGACGAATGCCGGAGAAACGGCAGGGCCGAGAAACTCGCTGCCTATCATGGCAGGGTATTTTGCCTTGAGGAAGCTATACAGAGGAGTAAGCTGCTCGGCTATATAAATGTTGCTTTGTGGTGTAAGGTCGAGCTCGAAGTCGATAAAGTGCACAGCGGCCCGCAAGCGGTTGTTGAGGTTGGTAACTGGGCATAGCACGCGCTCGCGCCAGTTGATGTTCACCCCATTCCCGTAGAGGTAGTCAACCAGAAAATCGACCTCACATTGGGCAGGATAAGAAAACCCCTTTACCCTAAACTCGCGACCGTTGTTTTTCTCGAGGTTTTCCTCCAGTTTTCTGATCTTGTTGTAAATACGCTCGTTGCTCTTTTTGTGTTGCTGGTATTCCTGCAGATTGCGAAGGCGGGCTGTGATCATAAAAACTGTTTGAAGGTGTGTTGTTTGATATAATGACACTCAAAATCAGGCGTTGAGCTTTTCCTTTTTTTCCACTGGCTTACGGCGTTTGGGTGGCAGGCTCAATATCTGATTGAGCGTCTGCTTCATAATGCCTTTGTTGAAGTTGTGGGCTACATAACTGCGCCCATAGGCCGACAGCATCTCCCAGCGGGCTTTGTCGTTGTAGGTGCGCAAAATTGCCTGTATCATTTCCTCTGCACTGTTGCAGCCTTTGTATGGGAAATCTTCATCCTTGGGTATTCCCTCGAACGCGATGAATGTACCCACGAGCGGCATTCCTTTGGACATTGCTTCTATTACCTTACCCTTTACACCGGCACCTACTCTCAGCGGCACTACCGACAATCTGGTTTTATTGTACAGTATGTCGAGATTTTCGACCGATATGTTGGATTCAATATTCAGCAATTTGAATTGCTTTTTGTATTCAAAAATGAAGGATGGCACATTGGAGCCCGTGATGGTCATGGGTATGCCTTCATTGTGCAGCGCAGGATAGATCTCGTTGAGGAACCACCGCATAGCATCCTGATTGGGCGTGTGATTGAAACCGCCTATAAAGAAAATACCTTCTCTGCCTTCAAATGGTGCCACATCGTCGGCAACATCGAAGTAGTAAGGGGGAATGTAATGAAGGGGCTGCGATACGTATGTTTTCAGAAACTCCATCTCCTCGTAACTGATGACGAGTGAATGGTCGGCCTGCTCATACATGAAATCTTCCTCTGCCTTTGTGGTTTTGGCACGAAGATCGAAAGCTACATCGCGATTGAGGCTGGTCTCCTGGTCTATGCGCAGGTAACCGAGATCGTGGCCGTAGTAGATGATATTTCCACAGAAGCCGTTGTTGCGCAGCAGTATCATGTAAGGTATGCACGTGTGCGACCTGCTGAGGAGCACTGCATGGAAATAATGCATGTTTGCCAGGAGGTAATCGTGGCGTTCGCCCCATATTACCTCTATCCCTTTTCGCTGCAGCATGGCTTTATATATCTGCAACGAGTTGGGGTTGGTGGTCCAGAAAACCACGCGATAGCCGAGACCCAATACGGTATCTACAAAATTGCTGATTGTACGCGAGCCGGCGTCTTTGTCGACCATTGGTATGTCGTGGTCAATGACCAGAACATGCTTATACGGACGGCTGCGGTCACGCTCCAGAAAAACGTCCTGTCCTCTCCTGGATTTCTTGTCGAGTTCTGCACGCCACTTGTCTACAAACTTGTTGTGGTTGACAATCTGGTATTTTTTTACGCCCTTGCTTACATCTTTGCCGTGCGAAATGCCTTCGTAATGCACTACAACAGAGAATGGATTGTAGTATACCCGGTAGCCGTGTTTACGTACCTCGAAGCACAGGTCGCTGTCTTCGTTGTAAGCAGGAACATACCGTTCGTCGAAACCACCAATCTCGTCCCAAAGGCTTTTGAGAATCATCATTGATGCTCCGGAAACATAGTCAGATTCTTTGATGTAGTTGTATTCGGGATGGTGTGGGTTGGCGGTGTTGCCGTAATTCCACGCAGTGCCATCCTGCCAAATGATACCGCCGGCTTCCTGCAGGCTGTCGTTGGGGTATATCAACTTTGAGCCTACAAGCCCTACATTCTGAAAATTCTCGAATACAGAAAGCAACTCGTACAACCAGTCGCGCTTTACGAGTGTATCGTTGTTGAGAAACAGGATATATTCGCCGCGTGCTTTTGAAGCAGCATTGTTGCAATTCTTGAGAAAGCCGAGGTTGACCGGATTGCTGATGATGATCAGATTCTGGATGTGGCGGCTGAGGAAAGAAATATCTTCAGAAGAGTTGTCGTTGGCTATGATTACTTCATAGTCGCTGTATTCATTATGCTCCAGTATGGATCTGATGCAATAATAAGTGTGTTCTACCTGATTGTAAATAGGTATTACAATTGACACTTTGGGTGTAACAGTATAGGGGAGGATAATCTTAAGCTCTTTACTTTCTTTGCTCAGCGACATGATGGGGTCGTAGCCCGATTCCTTATCGTAGCCAGGGAAGAAATAATCGACTCTTAAATGAAGGAAACTTTGTATTCCAGTAACCAGTCCTTTCTGCTTAACTTCCTTCAGTAGCTCGGTAACGATGATGCCTTTGACCGGACTTTTGAAAAACTTAAGTATGTAGACAAAGTACTTTCTGATTTTTTTCATGATAGAAATTTACATGATGGGTATACGTGTAAATTGCCGTTGTAATAAGGCAAGCAACTTCTCCCTGACAAATATTAATATTTTGGGTCAAAGGAATTTACAAAGTTAGTTTTTTTTTGTTTCTTTGCTCTGCAATAACAAAAATAAGAAATCCATATCGATTGTAAACTGAACTACAAGGCAATCGATCATCTGAGAATTGTGTAACAAAATATAGGAGCTCAGGGTTAAAAAAAGCGGGATAAAAAGTAGTTTTAATCAGCCCTGGAGCGGGGAAATGAGTATTTGCAAATTTTTACCAAAAAAAACTGAAAGCCTTTAATAGTTTAGCACGATTTTTGCTGCAAGTAGTAAAATACCTTTTTGAATTTAATGAAACAACAAACAACGTTGGATTTACCACTACCCAAGGTGCAGAATACAGCTATCCCGCAGACGGACATGGCGAGCATACGTTATATGTTCCAGGAAATGAACCAACAATACCTGGAACATCAACCTGCACCTTACTATGTAGCTGTCAAACGCATCATGGATGTTTCGTTGTCAGCACTGTTCATTGTTGGTGTTATGTCGTGGCTTACCCCTATTCTTGCAATACTAATAAAACTTACTTCTAAGGGTCCGGTGTTCTTTGTTCAAAAACGTACCGGTTATATGGGTCTCGAATTTGACTGTTTCAAGTTCCGGACAATGTATGTAAATGATGAGGCTGATGTAAGGCAGGTATCGATCAATGATAACAGGATAACGAAAATCGGAAAATTTCTGCGGGTTACGCACCTGGATGAGACACCACAATTTTTCAATGTGCTGTTGGGCGATATGAGCATTGTTGGTCCCCGTCCACACATGCTGTACCATACCAAGTACTACTCTGAGTGTATTCCTTACTACAACCTGCGTCTGGAAGTGCAGCCCGGAATGACCGGAATGGCCCAGATAAAAGATTACATAGGGGAAATAAGTGTAGAAAGAGAATTGCGCAAGCGTATTCAGTGGGACATCTACTACATGAAAAACAGGAGCGTGTCGTTGGATATCAATATACTGTTCACCACCATGATCTGCGTATTTGTAAAAGGGTACGAAATGATCACCGGTAAAAAGAGCAAATAAATCCGGTACAAATCAAGACTAAAAAATGCATCATATTTAAAAGGCTACCTGCGGGTGGCCTTTTCTTTTTGCAGGCTACTACAACGGTACAAATCAAGACTAAAAATGCATCATATTTAAAAGGCTACCTGCGGGTGACCTTTTCTTTTTGCAGGCTACTACAACGGACATTTCTATTGGCAACCGTTTCTCACCAGTCCTAAAATAAGCTTATTGGATCAGCACAGGATGAGGAATACGGAACGAGCTGGGTAAGTTGCGCTATCTGAATGGTAGTACACAGGGAACTATGCGGCAATTGCTGCGATTCTATGCTTATAAGCGGATAAGGGTAGTATCGGTTAGTAGAGTCATTGAATACCATACAATTAGCAGGGCAAATCTGGCCAATCCACGACAGGCAACATCTTTATTCCAGCGAATGCATGCGGTATCTCTTGCCCTTTCGCTGCACTGTACGTCACCAATACTGCTTTGTATGCGAACAATCTGAGGTATGGCAAATACAGCTTCAGTAAATGTGGCTAAAACCAAATGAATGCGGCTGAAACCAGCAAAAAAGGTATTGCCTTCAACAATAATAAAATGAAACAGCCGGCAAAAGCCGGCTGTTTCATTTTATAGATTTCAAAGTTGCTCCATATTAAGAGCTACTCTGCAGATTACTGCTGCAACACGAAGTGGAATGTCTTCTTCTCGTTATCTGAGCGAAGTGTGAGGATGTACATACCGTTTGCAAGTGTATTGCCGATCTGTACTTTCTCATCTATATTACCATTGCGTGGCATGATCTTAGCAGTGTAAACTACCTGACCAAGCATGTCTGTTACGTCGATAGTAAGCTCTTTGTCTTCAGTTGTACCGGTTGTGCCTTTCAGGATGAAGTCGCCCTTGTTAGGGTTAGGCATCAACCTAATGTCACTTGTGGTAGCAACCTGAGCTACACCTACAGAAGTTACGTTAACAATCACTGACTTGGTACCAGATGTAGGCAGACATGGACCGCTTGTGTTTACCACTGTACAGCTCACCTCATCGTTGTCAAACAGTGTGTTTGTCATGAAAGTAGAGTTGGTAGCACCGGCAACAGCAGCACCATTGATCTCCCATTTGTAAGTAGGGTTAGCACCTGCGTTTGTAGCTGAAGCTGTAAACCTTACGTTTTGTCCGGCTGCAAAATTCAGACCAGGATTAGCAGATATGGTAACCACAGGATCAACTGGTTCTACAACGTTCATCTTAACATCAGTAGAAACAACATCATCAAGACGGCAAGGGAAGTTGCTGGTCATTTCGCAAGTGATCACATCGCCATCAGCAGGAACCACTGTGTAAGATGTACCAGTACCTGCTGGAACGCCATTCTTCAACCACCTGTAGGTTGGTGCAGTACCACCGAATGAAGGTGTAACGTTGTAAGTAACCGCAGTACCCTTACAAATAGTATCATTTGGCATTACTGATACATTAGCAACTGGCATCTGGTGACTGCTTACTGTCATTGATACAGAAGCAGATGCTGTAGACGGAGCAGCACATACTTCGCTGCTAGTCATTGTTACGCTCACCACGTCTTCATCTGTAGGAACATACTGGTAAGTGCTAAGGCCAAGACCTACATTCACACCGTTTACCTGCCACTGATACGCTGGAGTTGAACCGCCGTTAACTGAAGCTGCAGTGAACGTAGTGAGTACTCCGATACAAACCGTAGTACCTGCACTTGATGTTACTGTAACAGCAGGAGTAACAGCAGGGCTCATTGATATTGTTACACTGCCAGCCATCGTGTTTGTGCAAGAGCTAGTTGTGTTTGTCGCTTTTACAGTGTACACACCAGCACCAGTCTGAGGTCCGAAGCTGATAGCTCCACCACCTGCAACTACTGTACCAGTAGCAACACCATCTTTATACAACTGATAGTTGATACCAGCATCTGAGTTGCTCATTCCAACTGGCAGACCAACTGAAGTTGCAGAAGCGCAATAGTGTCCGCCGCCTGTAACCGCGTAAGCAATTGGCAATGCGTTAGCAATCACTGCTACTGTACCAGTCATTGAAGTTGAACAACCGTTAGATGTGCTGGTTGCCATTACACCGTAGTTACCGCTTGCTGTCTGCAAACCGAAGCTCAACGGATTGCCGTCGCCTGCGAGAATTGCACCTGTAACAGGAGCTATGCCATTGTACAACTGGTAGTTAGTACCTGTGTTAGAACCTGCAAGGCCTACACTCATACCTGCACCACCAGCGCAGTATTGACCACCGCCTATTACTGCATGCAATTCAGGAAGTGCGTTCACTACTACTGTAGCATCGCCGCTCATCATATTGGTACAACCTGTTGTAGTATTTGTTGCAGAAACCATGTAAGTACCGGCAGCTGTCTGTGAACCGAAGCTCAGCGATGCACCTGTACCGGCAACAACACCACCTACCAAGGCTGCACCATTGTGCAACTGATAGTTGACACCGATTGCAGATCCAAGTATACCAACTACCACACCAGCACCACCAGCGCAGTATTGACCGCCACCGCTAACAGGGTAAGCGAAAGGCAGCTCGTTTTCTGTAACAACCAGTGAACCAGTCATTGTGTTAGTACATGTTGTAGAAAGGTTTGTGGCCATTACAACATAGGTTCCTGCAGTGTGCTGTCCGAAAGTAAGCGGAGTACCAGTACCAGCTACCGGAGCACCAACTGCTCCAAGAGCGTTGTAGAGCTGGTAATTAACACCAACTGTAGAACCATTTAGATTGATCACCGCACCGGCAGTACCAGCGCAATAACCACCACCACCTGTCATTGTGAATGCTGTAGGCAAAGAATTAACTACTACAGAAGCACTGCCTGACATTGTAGCTGAGCAAGCTGTACCGTTGTCGCTTGCAACAACTGTATACATACCTGGTGCAGTCTGTGGACCGAAGTCGATCATAGTACCTGTACCAGCAATTGCAGAACCTGCAGCTGCAGTCCCATTGAACAACTGATAACTCTTACCAGTCTCTGAACCATTGAGGAAGATAGTAACACCTGCATCACCGGCGCAATAGCTGCTGGCGCTTGCCAGTACTGCGAAGTTACCAGGAAGGTCGTTAACTATCACTGTAGCATCACCGTTCATCATGTTAGTGCAACCAGTCACTGTATTTTCAGCAGCAACATCGTAGACACCTGCAGCTGTCTGCATACCGAAAGAAATTGCATCTCCTGTACCAGCTACTATGCTTCCAACAGGATTGCCAGCAAGCATCAGCTGATAGTTGATACCAGTTGCAGAGCTATTGAGACCAACTGCAACTCCAGTACCACCAGCGCAATAGCTACCACCACCTGTTACGTTCTGAGCAACTGGCAGAGCGTTAACGATCACGGTAGCTGCACCGGTCATTTCTGAGGTACATGTTGTGATCGTATTGGTAGCCATTACTTTGTATGTACCAGCAACAGTCTGAAGACCGAAGTTAATGGCACCACCTACAGAAGTAACCGGAGCACCAACAGCAGTTGTGCCATTGTACAATTGATATTCGATATCGGCAGTAGAGTTGTTGAGCATTACTGCTACACCAGCATCTCCTGCACACAAACTACCACCACCTGTAACATTGTAGGCGGTAGGCAGATCATTAACTATAATGCTTGCACCACCTGTCATTGGGTTGGTACAACCAGTAGTATTGTTAGTTGCCAACACTGTGTAAGCACCCGCTACTGTCTGAGGACCGAAGCTGATAGCACCACCGTTGCCTGCAACCGGACTACCCATTGCAACACCACCGAAGTACAGCTGATAAGAGATACCAGTGTTTGATGGGAACAGACCGATTGTTCTGCCTGTGCCACCATTACAGTATTCACCACCGCCGTTTACTGCGTACTGAGTTGGGAGCGGATTAACCACCACTGCAGCGCTACCGTTCATATAAACATCACAACCAGTAAGGTCGTTTGTAGCGATGATCATGTATGTACCAGCTACAGTCTGCAGACCGAAGTTTACAGGGATACCAGCTCCGATCATTGGTGTACCTACCGGATCTGTACCATTGTACAGCTGATAAGAAATACCATTTGTTGAAGAACTGAGCACAACACCTACACCGGCATCACCTGCGCAATAGCTACCACCACCTGTTACATTATAAACAGCTGGAAGTGCATTCACACCGATGTTGGCGCTACCTGTCATAGTATTAGTACAACCAGTAAGGGCGTTTGTTGCTTTTACTGTGTAGTTGCCTGCAGTAGTCTGGAGACCGAAAGAAATTGTACCGTTGTTACCTGGTATCGGACCACCTACTGTGGTAGTTCCAAGATACAATTGGTAATTGATACCAGTGTTAGAACCATTGAGGCCAACAGCCATACCATTGTCATCAGCGCAGTAGTTACCACCACCTGTAACAGTGTAAGCAGTAGGCTGTGCATTTACGTTTACATTAACCGCGCCGCTCATATTGCGTACGCAGCCAGTAGTACCGTTGGTTGCCATAACAGTGTATGTTCCTGCAGCGGTCTGATTGCCGAAGCTGATCGGAGCACCTGTACCAGGAACCGGAGCACCAACAGGAGTAGAACCATTGTACAACTGATAGTTGATACCTGAATTAGAGCTGTTAAGCGTTACGAGTGCACCAGCAGAACCCTGACAGATTGTGCCGCCGCCTGCAACTGTATGCACCAATGGAAGTGCATTGATAGATACTGAAGCTGTGCCGGACATTGCGTTCGTACAACCTGTGCTGATCGTAGTAGCGAGTACAGAGTAAGTACCTGTGCCGGTGAAAGAACCGAAATCGATAGCATCACCAGTTCCCAACTGAGGTGTACCTGCAGTACCTGTACCGTTATACAACTGATAGCTAGCACCAGGAGTTGAACTGCTCAGACCGATGTTGACACCTGTACCACCATTGCAATATGAACCACCGCCTGTAACTGTGTGTACAGTTGGGAGGGTGTTTACATTGATAACTGCAGCACCCAACATATTAGAGAAACAAGTAGTTGCTGGATTGTAACCGATAACGCTGTAAGTACCGCCTGCTGTTTTCAGACCGAAGTCGAGAGCAAGACCAGTACCTGAAACCAGTGAACCAACCGGAGTAGAGCCATTATATAATTGGTAAGCGCTACCTGAATTAGAACCACTGAGACCAATATGCTGACCAACACCGCCAGAGCAATAGTTACCGCCACCTGTTACAGCGTATACTGTAGGCAATGGGTTGATAACTACTGAAGCGCTGCCCGCCATTGTGCTGGAGCATGAAGTGATGCCGTTAGTTGCAGCTACAAAGTAAGTACCCGCAGTTGTCTGTGCACCAAAATCAAGCGCAGCACCTGTACCTGTAACAGCAGTACCTACTGGCAGTGTACCGTTCATCAACTGGTAGCTGATACCGCTTGATGAACCGCTGAGCATAACATTAACACCAGTACCACCGGCGCAATAATTACCACCACCTGTTACTGTGTAAACAACCGGAGCCGGATTTGAAGAAACCGTAGCAAAACCGGTCATATTGTTTGTACAACCTGTTGTAGCGTTTGTAGCAGAAACCATGTATGTGCCGGTTGCTGTCTGAACACCAAGGCTCAGTGCAGCATTTGTACCAGCCACCATGCTGCCAACTGCAGTGGTACCATTGTACAACTGGTAGTTAACACCAGTAGATGAACTACTAAGACCAACAGTAACACCTGTTGTACCCGCGCAATAAACACCACCACCGGTCACTGTCTGAGCGATTGGGAGTGTGTTCACTACAACCGTAGCAGAACCTGACATGTTTCTTACACATCCGTTTGTGTTAGTAGCTACAACTGTATAAGTAGAACCTACGAGTTGAGCACCGAAAGTGATTGCAGTTCCAGTACCAGGAACAGCAGCACCGATAGCAGCAGCACCATCATACAACTGATATGTTGCATTGATTTCTGATCCTGACAATCCGATGTTAACACCAGTACCACCGTTGCAATAGCTACCACCACCAGTCACAGCATAAGCAACAGGCAATGGATTGATTGCAATTGTAGCGTCACCTAGCATCATCTTCGTACAACCTGTAAGTGGATTTGTTGCAATTACAGAATAAGTACCTGCCGCTGTGTTAAGACCAAATGAAATTGGCAAATTTGTACCAGCCACTGGCAGACCTACTGCAGTTGCACCATTGTACAACTGATAATTGATACCAGATGTTGAGTTGAGCAATCCGATTGTTATACCTGAACCACCAGCGCAATAGCTGCTGCCGGAAGCATTAACTGTATGCTGCAAAGGAAGTGTGTTAACCGTAACAACTGCATTACCCGACATAGGCTGCGTACAAGCTGTTGTAGCATTGTTTGCCTGAACCGTATAAGTACCAGCTGCAGTCATGTTGCCGAAAGACAACGGGCTGCCTGTACCAGGAATAACACTTACCAGAGAAGAACCATTGAATAAGCTATAGTTAACACCTGTAGTAGATGAGCTTAAACCTACTGCAACACCTGTGCCACCAGCGCAATAGCTGCCAGTGCCTGTAACAGGATAAATAGTAGGGAGTGGGTTGATACCGATAGAGGCACTGCCACTCATATTATTAGTACAGTTTGTTGTTGTATTGAGAGCGAACACGGTATAAGTACCAGAGAGTGTCTGCACACCGAAACTGATCGGCAGGTTGGTACCTGCAACCGGAGCTCCGATAAGTGTTGCACCATTGTAGAGGTAGTAGCTAACACCAGGTGTAGAACCACCCACACCTACTGCGATACCCGTACCACCGGCGCAATAGTTGCCGCCGCCAGTTACCGGATAAATAGTAGGAA
Source organism: uncultured Bacteroidota bacterium (assembly GCA_903824665.1). GTDB lineage: Bacteria > Bacteroidota > Bacteroidia > Chitinophagales > Chitinophagaceae > Nemorincola. The sequence continues at coordinate 67,307 of CAIJXT010000003.1, forward strand.
GAGCGTTAACAGAAATTACTGCAGAACCAGCCTGAGTAGCTGTACAACCTGTAAGCAGATTAGATGCAACAACAGTGTATACACCTTCTTCTGTCTGATAACCGAAGTTCAAATTGCTACCTGAACCGGCAACAGGACCACCTACAGGGATACCTGAGCGATACAACTGATAGTTAACACCTGGCTGTGAACCAGACAATGTAACTGTAGCACCTATCGCACCAGTGCAGTATCCGCCGCCACCGCCAACTGTAAATGCCGTTGGTGTTGCGTTGATATTGATTACTGCACTACCTGACATATTTGAAGTACAAGTAGTAGCAGGATTTGTTGCTGAAACAGTATAAGTACCTGCTGTGGTATAGCTACCGAAACTCAGCGCAGCACCTGTACCAGCTACCGGAGCACCGACTGTTGAAGAACCAATGTACAATTGGTAGTTAACACCTGCTGTAGAACCGTTCAAAGTAACGATACCACCAGTACCACCAGCACAATATGTAGTGCTGCCACCTGTAGTAAACACCGGTGGAGTAGCATTCATAATTACTGTAGCTGTTCCGGTCATTGCTGCAGAACAACCAGAAGTTGTTGCAAGCACTGAGTAAATGCCTGTAGATGTCTGGTTGCCGAAGCTGATAACAGCGCCGGTACCAGCAACAGGAGAACCTACTGTAGACGCACCATTATATAACTGATAAGAAACGCCGCTTGCAGAACCAGCCAGGCCCACCGCAACACCCGAACCACCAGAGCAGTAGTTACCACCACCAGTTACATTGAATGCAACGGGCAATGCTGTAACGCCAACTGTAGCTGATCCTGACATATTGTTTGAACAACCAGTAGCAGTTACGGTAGCAGATACTGTATATGTACCTGCAGAAGTCATATTTCCAAAAGACAATGCAGCATTGGTACCACCAACGGTAGATACCGGTGCAGCACCATTGTAAAGCGTATACTGTGTACCTGAGCTACCGAAGCTAAGGCCAACCGCCACTCCTGAACCACCTGCACAATAGTTACCACCACCGCTTACAGAATAGCTGGTAGGCAGTGGGTTGATGATAACAGAAGGTGTACCTGTCTGAGAAGTAGCGCATGAAGTACCGGGGCTGGCGATTGCCATATAAGTACCAGATGCAGTGAAAACACCAAAACTGAATGGAGCGCCAGTACCCAATATCGGGCTACCAACTGGTGCTGCACCATTATAAAGCTGGTAGAACACACCGTTGTCTGAACTGCTCAGATTGATTGTAACACCAGTACCACCTACGCAGTATCCACCACCGCCAGAAAGCGTGTAAGTACCCGGCGTGAACGGAGCAAGAACGTCAACTGTATCCAGCATTCCACGCTGGCATGAACTGCTGGTGTTTGTAGCGCGAACGGTATAAGCACCTACAGTAGCCTGTGGGCCGAAACTGATTGCAGCACCAGTACCAGCTACCGGACTACCTACAGCGGTAGTACCCTGATACAACTGGTATGTGTTTCCAGCGGCGCTACCTGACAGGCCAACTACTGCACCGCCATCAGCAACGCAGTATGTACCACCACCGGTAACGGTATGGAGTGGGGCATTTGCACCCATTGTGAAACTTGCTGTATTGCTGATTGTTGTATTAACTGTACAGCCTGCAGCGTTAGTAACTGAATTTATTGTAAGATTTGTAAGACCGCTCGCAGTAAGCACCGAAGCAGGGATTGCGAATGTTCCGCTGGTTGCACCCATTGTCACGGTTGAAGTATTACCCGGGAAAACGTTTGCACCAGACAAAGAGTAATTAACTGTGAATGTCCCAGCACCCATTGATGTACTGTTCAACTGACCTGTAGTTGCATTGCCAAGACAAACATTTACTGCAGATGGTGAAGTAAAGTTGGTGATGTTTGGATTAGCGCTCACATTAAATGCAGCAGTGTTGGAACTAGCTACGTTTGTAAAGCAGGTAGATGCATTTGTGATTCTTGTAATAGTTACCGTGTTGGCACCTATATTCGGCAATAAGCCAGCAGGAATTGTAAATGTACCGTTTGATGCACCCATTGTAAGGGTAGCGGTATTGTTGGATGAAGTGTTGGCACCTGAAATATTAAATGTTGCGGTATAAGTACCTGCACCCAGAGACGTACTATTTACCGTTACTGTAGAACTACCGCCACCACATGCATTTGTTGCTGTTGGTGATGTGAAGTTGGTAAGATTCGGATTAGCATTTACGCCGAAAGTAGCTGTATTGCTGCTTGCCGGGCTGGTAACGCAGGTGAGTGCATTCTGAATACCAGTGATGGTAACAGTAGTAGATCCTGAATTGGGCAGCGAACCAGATGGAATCGTGAATGTTCCGTTTGATGCACCCATTGTCAGTACTGCTGTGCTCGAACCGGTATTAGCACCAGACAAAGTGAACTGTGCCGTGTAAGAGCCAGCACCCAGCGAAGTAGAATTGACAGTAACTACAGAACCAGAACCAACACAAACCGTAGTAGCTGTTGGTGATGTGAAGTTAGATAAGTTAGGCGCAGCCTGCACTGTAACTGTTCTTCCTACACCACAACCTGTAGCGAATGTATAAGATATAGAAGTGTTGCCCGCGAGTATACCGCCAACCAAACCAGTCGCAGCATTTACAGATGCTGTACCAGCTGCAGCACTAGACCAGGTACCGCCAGTTGACAAAGTAGAAAAAGTGGTGGTTGAAGTAGCACAAACAGTTTGTGTACCTGCAATTGCCAATGGGAATGGATTTACCGTTCTTACGATCGGTGTATTGGCAGTACAACCTGCGGCTGTAGCTGAAGCCGTGTACGTAGTAGTAGAAGCCGGATTAGAAAATACGGTTGTAATACTTGTGCCGGTATAAGGAATAGTAAGACCAGCGTCTGTAAACAAACCCGCTGTTGGTGCCCAACTGTATGTAATCGGCAAGGTATAAGTAATAGTCAACGTCCAGTTATTGAGCGTTGGTGCGTCACCGCCAAACTGGTCATACATTGCCAACACCCAGTTGCCGGTTGGCACACTGAACAGGTTTGCAAATGAAGATACATTGGAGACATTACCTGTAGGCCCTACTCCAACCGTAGCGGTTGGCGCCCATGTTCCCGTAAATGGTGCTGCGCCGGTGCCCAGGCCTGTAACTCCGGAGGAGCTGATAACCATGTTAGTAAAGTTATCGGCACTACCACCATGGGAATTAAACAAATTCAATATATTACCATTTGGCGCTCTGAGGTTAAAGATCATATCGCTAACCCAGGTATGTGCCATGTTAATAGTGACAGATACACCGGTAACAGTTGCACCGGCAGGGACTGACGCTGCGAGTGTGTGGGTACCTCCGGCAATATTTCCATCAAGAACTGCAAGATTTATTGTACCGGAAGCCACTGATACCGGTGTCATCGTAGCCGCAGAACTCAATGTTGTACTTGTTCCTGCACAAGCGGCTGATGATGTTGGCGTTACAGTAAGAACCGGAGACGGATTAACGTTACGAACAGATGTTGCTGTATTTGAACATCCCGCTGTTGTTCCGGTAACCGTATATGTAATTGGTGAAGGATTGCCTGAATAAACTATACCGAGGTTGGTACCTGTGTATGGTGTTGTAAGGCCAATATCAGTAAAAAGGTTGGTAGTTGGTGACCAAACAAATGCAGGTGTCGTTGTGTAGGTTATTCTTACGCTCCACGAAATAAGTGTTGGCACATCGCCACTGAACTGATCTCTCATGGCCAGCACCCAGTCTCCATTACCAACGCTAAACAATGATGAGAATGTGGCAACATTCGAAATGAAACCAGTTGGTCCGGCCCCAATTGTTGCGAACGGCGAGAATGTACCCGTAAAAGGTGGCGCTCCAGTAGAAATGTTAGGACCACCGGCCGAACTAAAAACGGTGTTGGTAAGGTTATCGCCCGAACCACCCTGACCATTAAACAGATTAAGGATATTTCCATTAGGCGCCTTGAGGTTGATCTGCATATCACTTACCCAAGTGTGACTCATATTCACAGTCACAGCAATACCGGTTACAGTAGCACCCGCTGGAATCGCTGTTGTATTGAGCGTATTGATACCACCTGCAACATTCGCATCAAGTATTACCTGATTAACAACACCGGAAGACAAGTCAAGAATATTATTACCCGTTCCTGTAGCAGTCATAGTAGATGGAGCTGCACCACAAACGGTTGTTGTTGCCGGTGCAACTGCAACCGTAGGGATTGACTGACAGTAAGTAAGAGAGATTTCATCTACAGCAGGGTTTCCGGCAGTACCGAACTGATCAGCATTGGTAAATGTAAAGCAGAGCCGTATTGTCTGACCTGCATAAGCTGTCAGGTTTAACAATGCACCAGAAGTCGCGTTTCCTGTTGCTGCAGTTGCTGAATTGATTGTGATAAATGAAGGAATTACATTCGAGTTCTCATACAATTTCGAAGTAACACCAGGAGGTATCGCACCAGTTGTTCCGGTGAATGGGTATGCCGGAGTGTACGAACCAGTGGTTGGTGTAATCGAAGTTGGATAAATCGACACACAAAAACGATCCCAAAGGGGCTCGGATGTTGTGTAACGCAATTTGAACGACAAAAGCACCTGACTGGCACCTGCCGGTATTGTTACATCCCTGTAAATGTGATTGGTTGTTGGGGCACCGTTGCCACCATTGTTATCGGCTACAGACTGTCCAACATAACAACCTCTGGATCCTGAAGACACGGCAACCGAACCAACGTACCATGCATTAATAGAAGCATGACCAGCATAGGTCCATCCATTCGCGGCGAGGGTTGTTCCGGTTTCAAACCCACCATCACCATTGGGGTCAATCAACGTGATTAGTTGACCAAAACCCACCATGCTCATAGAGCTCAATAGCAACATCAAAAATAATCGTTTCATGTTCATGTATTTTAGAGACTTTTTACTTTTTTTTTAAAATCCTTGGGCTAATTTTTTTCGGAAAGAAGTGCCAAATTAATTGAATATCAGCATATTATCAAAAAACTGTAACTTTTTTTATTTCTCAGTTACATATTTTGCTAGTTCAACTTCCTGCCAGCCAGTGTTTTACCACCTCCCGGTGCACCACCTGCGTTATTTCCGGCACTGCTTTTCTTTATCAGCAGTTTTGCTTCACCAGCACTACCGCAGCCATCGCAAGAAGCTTTGTATATTTTACCGTCGTAGTTTACATCGGTAACGCCGTTGTACCAATTTGTACCCTGAAGCATAAAGTGCTCATTGGCATAAATGGCTGCAAACACAAACGCATTTTGCGGTGCGTCGAAGCTTATATATAAACTGTCGCCGCGTACACGCTCACATACACCTGGTGTGTATGCAGGAATCGTGATTTCGGTTACGTCCTGAACATTGTCGTAAGTGATCATACCTTGCTTGATAGCACCTCCGGCAGATGTGCCGATATTGCGCAGTACAAGTGGCTTATCGAGGTAAAACTGAACCTTCCGGATGTCTGCTTTGTCGTGTTCCAGACGGAATTTCAGATCCTTAGAAAACGGAACGTAATCAGTGGGATTGATTGCTGCAGTTTCAGCAGGTTTTGCAGTGTAAACCTTGTTGCTGCATGCAGCAAATACAAAGGATAACAGTAAGGGGGTGACTAAAAAAAGTACAACTTTTCTCATGAAAGCAATGTTTATTTTAACAGTAAATATAGATTCGACAGGGCTAAGGGATTGCTATATTACTAATATTTTTCGAGAAATTACATCATATTAGTTAAATAATTTTTCACAACTTCATAAAATGGTAATTTTCAGTAAACATACATATAACCAAACGAATCACTTTCTTTTGCGATATACTGTAAAATTCAGCACTTTCCGGAACGAAAACAGAATGTAGAAATCGAGGGCACCACCTCAACGAAAAGCGCTTGTGTAACCGGCTACGAAAGAGATTTGCAAGCAGTTGCATTCCCGATATCTGCACGATTGAATAGGCATTCGATTGATCTATTTTTCAAATTTTATCTGGTTTTTATGATATAATTTATTTTATTTGATTTCATTGTATTACCTACAGTGATACAGCTATGTTTTTTCCAAAAAATGTGAACACTGTAAACGATAATTGCCCGGCAAAATAAACGCAGCTGAAAACCGTTCGCCGAATCAGGACTATTGCCAAATTGTACAGGTCTGTCAAATCTTTTTGAGCGAAACAAAATGACTGCAATATGCCCCGGCAAGTACACACCTCGCAGCAGAGGATTAATAGTTATCTTCGCACTCATTTTTTTAAATATCGACTATGTTTCGTACACATACATGCGGCGAACTGCGCATGACACATGCAGGCACCGAAGTAACCCTTGCCGGTTGGGTGCAGACTATCCGGAAATTTGGCAGCATCACCTTCACTGATCTGCGCGACAGGTATGGTATCACCCAGCTCCTTTTCAGTGAGCAACTCAACAGCCGCCTGGACGCAACCCCACTGGGCCGCGAATTTGTGGTGCAGGTAACCGGCAAAGTTGTAGAGCGCACATCAAAAAACCCTAAAATGCCCACAGGCGATGTAGAGTTGGACGTCACCGACTTTACCATTATCAACAGTGCGGCCACGCCACCATTCACAATAGAGGAAGAAACCGATGGCGGTGACGAGCTGCGCATGAAGTATCGCTATCTGGATCTGCGCCGCCCTACCCTACGCCGGAACATGGAGCTGCGTTACAAAGTGAACCGGTCTGTACGTAACTATCTGGACGGGCAGGGCTTCTGGGATATAGAAACCCCATTCCTGATTCGCAGCACTCCAGAGGGCGCACGCGACTTCGTAGTACCCAGCCGCATGAATGAAGGCCAGTTCTATGCATTGCCGCAAAGCCCGCAAACCTTCAAGCAGCTGCTGATGGTGAGTGGCTATGACCGTTATTACCAGATCGTAAAATGCTTCAGAGATGAAGATCTGCGCGCCGACCGTCAACCGGAGTTTACACAAGTAGACTGCGAGATGAGCTTTGTGGAACAGGAAGATATTCTGAGTACGTTTGAAGGTCTGTTCAAGCACGTATTTTATGATGTGAAGGGTGTGACGATCACAGAAGCATTTCCACGTATGACGTGGGACGATGCGATGTGGCACTATGGCAATGACAAACCGGATATCAGGTTTGAAATGAAAATTCAAAACCTGAAGACACCTGTACGCAACACTTCTTATGACTTTGGTGCGCCTTTCACCGTATTTGACAATGCGGCTACCATTCTGGCGATAGCCGTACCTGGCTGCAGCGAGTATACCCGAAAACAGCTGGACGAACTGACTGAGTGGGTGAAACGCCCGCAAATTGGGATGACCGGAGTTGTATATGTGAAGTGCAATGTTGACGGATCATTCAAGAGTAGCGTAGATAAATTTTACAACGAAGAACAACTGAAGGCACTGGCAACACACTGTGGAGCAGGCTCTGGAGACCTTATATTACTGTTGGCAGGTGGTGAAGACCGTACACGAAAAGCAATGAGCGAACTGCGACTGGAAATGGGCAACCGACTGGGTATGCGCAAACCGGATGTGTATAAACCGCTTTGGGTGATCGATTTCCCGCTGTTTGAACATGATGATGAGGCAAACCGTTGGGTAGCCCGCCACCATCCATTCACATCGCCAAAGCCAGAACATATAGACTGGATGAACGACCTGAGCAAGTATGCCGACATAAAGGCCAATGCCTACGACATAGTGCTGAATGGTACCGAAATAGGTGGAGGATCGATAAGGATATACCAGCGCGACCTGCAGGAAAAAATGTTTGCAGCGCTGGGGATGAGCAAGGAAGAAGCACAGGAAAAATTTGGTTTCCTGATGGGCGCCTTCGAATATGGTGCACCACCCCATGGTGGCATTGCATTCGGCTTTGACCGTATGTGTGCTCTGCTGGGCGGCCAGGAGAGTATCAGAGACTACATCGCCTTCCCAAAAAACAATCAGGGAAGAGATACGATGCTCGATGCACCGTCAGCGATAGACGACCATCAGCGCAAAGAACTGGGTTTGTAATACCATCCGCATTACTTTAAAAAAGGTTAACCACACAGTATAATAGTGGTTAACCTTTTTTTGTGCAGCAAGTAGATTGGTCCTATCGTATTACTGCTCAGCGGTAAGATATGCCCCCAATGATGTGCCGATAATTTGGGTCCAGCCAGATGCAAAGCTGCCGGCTGCGAAATCAGGATTATCGGTACCAAAGGTTTCCAGACCAGCATGAGTCAGCTTCAGTCTGGTACCGGTGCCCTCAGCCTCCAGCTCTATAGTCACAACAGAACTGCCGGGAAAACCATCGTAAGCCCACGAATAGGAAATCATTTGTTCTGGTATCACTGCGAGCACGCGGCATAGGTGAACGTACTTATCGCCCTTGGTGCCGCAGCCGGTAAAAGTAAACGCAGTGCCCACCTCGGGCTTGAATCCTTCCATATCGAAGTACCACGCTTTCATTTTCTCAACATCAGAAATAGCTTGCCAGACCGCGGTGACCGGTGCTTTGAATGACCGCTCAATTACAAATGGTTGTTTGCTCATAATATAAATATGCCCCCTTTCAGCAAGGGTGGTTAAAAAATCAAGGTTTTAGCATTGGCCACACAAGAACAAAATATGAACGGGTGTTCATTATGTAACCTTTTGGTTTCACAAATGTAGTAAACTCAGTAAAACGACAAAAAATATTTTGAACGGTAACGAGAGGATAGTTTTGTTAAAGGTTGCCTAAACAGCTAGACTGCACAAACCAAAGCAAACAATTGTAACGTATATACCGGTAAATTTGACACACATGATACGGATCACAAAATTATGCCTGCTGCTCGTGCTGATGCAACTGCAGGCATGTGCACAGAAAGACAATTATCACAGCTCCAAAACTTTTAAAGAAATGAACGCAACAACCAACAAGGAAAAAGTGCACAAGGAAGAGACAGCTACATTTGGCGCGGGGTGCTACTGGTGCACGGAGGCGCAGTTTCAGCAGCTGAAAGGGGTACGGCTGGTAGAATCAGGATTTAGCGGCGGGCATGTAGACAACCCATCGTACCGGGAAGTATGCAATGGCACAACAGGCCATGCTGAGGTATGCAATATATATTACGACCCGGCCGTAATCACCTTCGACGAGCTGCTGGCGGCATTCTGGACCTGCCACGACCCAACTACGCTGAACCGTCAGGGTAATGATGTTGGTACCCAATACCGGTCTGTGATCTACTACCATAATGACGAACAGAAAGCGAAATCTGAAGCCTACAAGAAGAAACTGAATGACGAAAAAGCCTGGGAAAAGCCTGTTGTGACAGAGATCGCCCCCTTTAAGCAATTTTACATAGCTGACGATTACCATCAGAACTATTACAACAATAACAAGACACAATCTTATTGCCAGTTTGTGGTAGGGCCAAAAGTGGAGAAATTTAAAAAGGTGTTTAAGGATAAGCTAAAGAAATAAATATGCAAACAGAAAAGGCGATACCCTGATGTATCGCCTTTTTATTGCAATCCACCCTTTTTACTATCTTTGACCGTATGGATGTGTCCCACCTGATATTGTATGCTGTTGCCTGTATCCTGCTTATCGGCTTTTTTGCCGGTATGGAGATTGCATTCATATCTGTAAACAAACTGAATATAGAACTGCTGAAAAAGCAGGGAAGGTACTCAGGGAAGATACTGGCGAGGTTTATGGAAAACCCTGCTGAGTTTATAGGTACCGCTCTGGTAGGAGTGAACGTAATACTGGTCATCTATGGTTTGCTCACATCGCAGCTCACGGAGATTTTGTTGGAACACTACAAGATAGATTTAGCCCCCTATGCCAAGCTGATCATCGACACACTGCTCGCCACAATTATCATCCTTGTATTTGCTGAGTTTCTGCCTAAAGCAATTTTCAGACACAAGGCAGAAACGGTGCTCACCGTGTTTGCCATACCCATGAAAGGAATGCACTTTATCTTCTCTCCCATTGCACGTGTATTTGTTTCTATTTCCGAATTCATACTCAAGTACCTGTTCAATGTGCGGATCAAAGAAAACAAGCAGGTTTTCAACCGGGTAGATCTGGAACTGTTTGTAAAGCAGAGCATGCACGGGCACGAGAACGAAAACAGCGAAGTAAACCAGGAACTGTTTGAGAACGCACTATACCTGGTGAATGTGAAAGTGAGAAAATGTATGGTGCCACGTAATGAAATAGAAGCTGTAGAAATGTCTACACCTATAGCAGAAGTGCGGGAGAAATTTATAGAAACACGTCTTTCGAAGCTCATAGTTTACGAAGACTCTATCGACAACATATCGGGCTATATACACCAGCTGGATATGAACAGGCGACCTGCAACGATCAGGGAGATCATGCACACGATAACGCCTGTGCCGGAAGCGATGAGCGCGGTAGACCTGATGAACAGGTTTACAAAAGAACGTAAAAGTATAGCCTGGGTAATTGATGAATTTGGTGGTACTGCAGGTATAGTAACCATGGAAGATGTGCTGGAAGAAATATTTGGTGATATTAATGATGAGTATGACGAGGAAGAATTTGTAGAGAAACAGATAGCCGAGAATGAATACATCTTCTCAGGCAGGCTGGAGCTTGATTACCTTAACGAAAAGTACGACTTCAATCTGCCAACTGATGAGTCTGAAACACTATCCGGATACATCATTACCCAACATGAAACAATACCCAAGATAAAAGAACGTATCATTATCGGCAGGCATGAATTTGATATCTTGCTGGTAACGCATACGAGAATAGAAACAGTAAAAATGAAACTGCTAAAATAGCAGCAGCAGTCATTAATCAATAAACTACTCAACAATAAGATTATGCCGGTACAACGCCCGTTCAACCTCGGAAAATGGATAGATGAAAACCGCCACCTGCTGAAGCCTCCAGTAGGCAACCAATGTGTGTACAAAGATGCTGGTGACTTTATTGTGATGATAGTGGGCGGCCCCAACAGCCGAAAAGATTTTCACTTCAATGAAGGCGAGGAACTCTTCTATCAGCTGCAGGGCGATGTAAATGTGCGCATAGTAGAAGATGGCAAGATTGTAGATATCCCGATAAAAGAAGGTGACATGTTTTTGCTGCCCGGGCGCACACCACACTCGCCGCAAAGGGGGGCTGATACCGTGGGGTTGGTGCTGGAAATAAAACGCAAAACCGAAGAGCTCGATGGCTTCTTGTGGTTTTGTGAAAACTGCCACGAAAAGCTTTACGAGGAGTATCTGCACGTTTCTGACATTGTAGCGCAACTGCCGCCGGTAATGCAACGTTTCTATTCGGATGAAGGTAAAAGGACGTGCAAAAAATGTGGTACTGTTATGGAGCCACCCGTGAAGAAATAGCACATCGATAAAAGACATTGATTAACAAAACCCCGGTGTTGCCGGGGTTTTGTTATTAGTAACATATATTTCATATATTGATTGACAGGTTTATTATCTTTGGTAGGTAAGTGATATCAGTTCCTTATAATCATATACCCATGAAAAGACTGCTGATAGCCTGCCTGCTTGGCCCCTGCTGTGTGTATGGCCAGGTACGTGGCATACAATATATCGACTCGCTCAGTACCCATCTGGCAAATGCAAAAGAAGACACCAACAAAGTAAACCTGCTGAGTGAACTGTCGTTTATGCTGCACGACTCCAACCCGGATTCAGGCATAACGATAGGGCAACAGGCCGTATCGCTGGCAATACAACTCAACTTCAATACCGGACTAGCGCGTGCGTATAACAACATTGGCAACAACATCTTCTCGAAATCTTCGTTTCAGGAGTCCATTGTGTACTTTCAGAAAGCTCTGGCGATAAACAAGAAACTGCAAAACAAAAAAGCAACAGCGTCCAATCTCGGTAATATAGCCAATGCATACATGTACATGGGGGCTTACCCCACAGCGTTAACGTATTTTCACGAAGCGCTAAAAATATGCGACGAAATAGGAAGTGAGCGGGGACAGGCAAACAACGCTACCAACATCGGCATACTCTATAGTTATCAGAACAACTTTACGAAAGCCCTTGAATTTCACAAGCAAGCCTTGCGTTTGTTTGAGAAGATCGGGGACAAAAACGGTATCGCTACCAACCTAGATAATATCGGATCAGCATATGGCAATCTTGGCGATCAGGCCAGATCGCTGGAGTATACGCAAAAAGTGTTGACCATCAATAGGGAACTTGACAACAAAGGGGGAATCGCAACGAACCTGATCAACCTTGGGATTTTCCATTATCAGCAGAATAACTACGAACAATCTATGGATTGCTTGGTAGAATCCCTGCCACTTGCCAGAGCAATAGGACAGGAATATTATATCGCAATAAACCTGGGCAATATCGGCACACTGTATAAATATTACGCCAGAGATTCCACAGGAAAACCAAGCAAATACCGTCTCCCAACAAAAAAAGAAAACATCGCAAAATCTCTAGCCTACCTGGAGGAAGCCATAGCGCTGTGCCGAAAGAACGATATCAATGAGCACCTGATGGAGTACAGCAACCATCTGGCAGACGTATACATTATGGCAGGCAACTATAAGCGAGCGCTGGAATGCTACAGAGAAGCTCAATTTGTACGGGATTCCATTTTCAGCAATCGCAACAAGACCAAAATCGACAGTATGCAAATGCAGTACGATTACGACAAAAAAACTGCGGCAATTACAGCGGCAAACGAAAAACGAATGGCAGTAGCTGCAGAAGCAAATCGCGCAAAATTGAAACTAGGGGGAATGGCCGGAGCATCGCTGCTGGCTATAGGTTTCATCAGCTTTTTATACTACCGCCGCGCTCAGAAGAATAAATTTGATAAAGAAATAACCGAAGTGCGACAGGAAGCACTGAATGCACAGATGAGCGACCACTTTATTGGCAACACTATAGACACGATCAACAACTTCATACGTGTGAATGACAAAGAAAAAGCCAGTGAATACCTCATTTTGTTCAGCCGGCTAGTGCGGCGCGTTTTAGAAAATTCGGCCGAAAAAATGATTCCGCTGCGCGACGATCTGCAGCTGCTATCGGATTACCTGACGCTGGAACAGCTGCGGTTTTCAGACAATGGATTGCAATACGAAATCAATATAGCTCCAGAGGTAGACGCTGCAAATGCACTGGTGCCACCTATGGTATTACAGGTGCTTGCCGAGAATGCTATTAAACATGGTTTCAGTAAGACTGAAGGTGGGCTCATTAAAATTACCGTGCAAAGAAACACCGGCACTATAGAATGCGCAGTAGAAGACAATGGTGGCGGACGCAGACAAAAATCAGGTAGTGAAAAACAAGGTGCAATAAAACGCACATCAATGGGCAGTGCGCTGGCAGAACGTCTGGTACGCACATGCAGCACCGAGGGTGGCAACACATCGTTCAGCATCATTGATCTTTTTGACAATAACAAGCAGCCTGCAGGTACACGTGCATTGTTTACAATGCCTTACAGGCTGGCAGAATAAATCACCCGACAAATGATCAGCGTAATTATAGTGGAAGACGACCCGCGTGATAGCAATAATCTGCTGGAGCTACTGGGCAAAACTACAACCGAAGTAAGCGTACTGGCTGTCTGTACTACCGTAGAGGCAGCATATGCGAGCATACTGAAATTGAAGCCAGACCTGATCTTTCTGGATATAGATCTGGGAAAAGGTGAAACAGGTTTTGATCTGCTGCACAAATTCGACAAGCCCGATTTTGCTGTGGTATTCACTACTAATCACACCAGCACCAACAACACTATTTGTGCTATACGGGCCTGTGCGCTTGACTTCCGCCCCAAGCCGCTGATACAGGCCGATCTGGACGACGCGCTGAAACTGTATCATGAGAATGTGGTACACGAAAACGGTCCGCTGCGCTCGCTGCATCACAACCTGAAATCTGCTAACAACCTTGTTGAGGAAATATGGATATCCGGAACAGAAGGCAAGACAAGAATAGAACTCAAAAATATACTCTATTGCGAGTCAGACAATTCGTACACCATATTTCATCTGGCAACACCACAAACCCGGCTGAAAAAACTCACATCGTCTGTGAGTATAAAAGACTGGGAAAACAGCCTGGAAAGCTCTGATATCTGCCGGGTACATAATTGCTACCTTGTCAACCTAAGACACATCAGCAAGTACAGCGCAAAGTGGAATGGCGCCCTGTTAACACTGAACAACGGGCAAGAGATTACAGTATCTAAAAGCAGGAAAGACAACCTAAAAAAAAGGTTGAAACTGTATACCGCAGCACACTGAACCTGCCATTCTCAACTCAGGAACTGCTAACCTCAAGACCAATTTTTCATGGCTTTTGACCAACACTACATTCGTGTTGAATCAAAAAACAAACGTTATGAAAAAAGTCAGCTTAGCATTCCCGATCCTCATTGCACTGCTTTGGGGTATCGGCACCGGTTGCAGCAAGCGATCGGTCACACCGGTGTCTAACACCCTCTTTTACCTTGCCGAAGACTGCGGCAACGGACAGACAACCGTAAGCATAAACGGTACATCCAAACAGATCAGTCAGATTTTTAGCACCGCACCCAAATGCGGGGAGAAGAACACCGCATCGTTCCAACTGGCAGCCGGCACCTATGCCTATACCGTAACAGACAACAGTGGCAACCGTTCGGGATCAATAACGGTAGAAGCCAACAAATGCAATACAGTCCGGATCACCTGCGACAGCTTTTCGACGAATATCCGGAATATCATATCGCAGGAATATATCGACTCACTGCGGAAATGGGGAGTCATTATCCATCCCGGACAAACGCCTCCGGGCAACCTGAATGGTATCTACCGTTTTGCACCTACTACCTGCTCCCACCGCTGGAGTGCCGCAGACCATTACTACATAGGGCAAGTGATAGATGACTATAAATACCGGTTTGCCAACCAGACTGCGGACGCCATAACCGTATCGAAGAAAAACTACAGCGAAACAGATACGGCATCCGGCATTGCGGGATACATATCAGGATCGGGTAATGCCTTCACCATCTTCGGCAAAATATCCGGTGTGTCCAATTCAACACCTTACACTGAGGTTATGATCGTATCGGGCACGATGACACCATCAGGGATAGCAGACATGCAATATGGTTTTATCGTTACTGCCAAAACAGGTGACCTCAGCAATACAGCCATAATTCCGGTAGGCACCGGCAGAGTATTTTATGACGGCGATGAGCTTTCTGAATACCTGGCTTCGTTCAGACCTGCAGCCGGTACCTCCATCGGCTATACTGTAGCCAACATGGCTGGTACAGGCAACTAAACTCTACACACAACAAAACATCATTCACTTCTCAAACAATCAATTTTATGAAACATACAAATCAGATTTCCCGCATCCTCAACAACAGTATCGGCTCGTTCAACATGAAAGCCATCTTCAGCTCATTTGTAGTGTTGCTTTTTGCAATAACAGCCCATACAAAGGCAACAGCACAATGCAACAGCTACTACCAGGTAAAGGCTGAATATGAAGACCGTGGCTGGACGGTAAGTGCAGACCGGTATTGCAATCTCACCCAGGGACAGAGTTCCGCAGCATTTTCGCACTATTTTTCTGAAAACTACAATTATGTGGTGGCAGCATTTGCCTGCGATGATGATGTGAGGGATGTGGACATTTTCCTGTACACAAGCGCTGGGTCTGTTTACTCTCAGGACAACCGCACCAGTTCGGTTGCGGTAATATCCACCTCTCCGCTCAGCTCGCGCTACCTGCAGGTGGTGTCCAGAAACTACTCTTCAGCTACCCCAAACTACGCGTCTCAGGTACGCATCCTGATCTTCTCTAAATACAGGCAATGACCTATTTTGATTCGCAAGACCTATAGACCCTTTGTTCCGGATGCCCCCAGGTGGCATCCGGAACTGCCAATTCAGAAATATTCCAGCAGTCCGTTCATCAGTTGTTGCCATTCCTTTACGTCCAATCCGTGCCATACATCGCTTTCATCAGTTATGTTGTTCCGCCCATGGTAGGTAGCAATCAATGATATACCCTGCCGCTCTACCACAATTGTAGAGGTATCGGTACCGGCGGTGCTGGCAACTGAGCCTGATTGCTGGGTTGGCGACAACCTGATTGCAAATGTCTCTGCGTTCTGGTCGGGATAGTCGTCATATTCCAATGCGTCGATAGTAAACCAATCAACATCAGCAGCGTTATCAGATCCATCGATGTGTATCACAATATGATCTGTACGGCGCATATGCCTTGATACCGGATGCCCATGATGATCGGCCAGCCTGAAGTGTACCCTGCTTAAATTGCCATATTTCGCCCAGTTGTTCACATCGAGCAGCCTATCCTTGGCATCTACAAAAAGATCTTCTGCATCCTCGGTCGTTTCTGCCGGCATACTGTGTGTAATATCCGTAGCCACACCCGCTGTGTTTTGGGGTACCAGATAATGATTGTCCTGCATGGAACTAATTTTATCGAAAGATATAGAAAATATCGTGCCAAAAATGATATGAAATATCCCATTGTGGTTCCGGGCCGGGAGCAATGCATGTGTGCCGGCCCGGATCGGCGCTGAACATAAAACCCTGCCCATCCAGTGAGAAAGACCGCTGTAATTGCACCGGCAGCCTGAAATCAGTAGCCTGCCACCCAATGATAATAATATTCCATGTACCCCTTAATCTTTGGTACTGAATGAGTATTTTTGCCCACATTAAAAAAGCAAACCAGGACTAATGACTGATTAATATATACCTGCAAATGCTGTGACCGGCCATCGGCCAATGTAAAAACAGCTTTCTGTATGTCTATGTTTCAGCCATGCTAAAAGGAAATTCAAGACTATAACAGATGTTATTTAACTCTTTTGCTTTTGCAATATTCTTTATAGTAGTAACACTGCTTTATTTCCTCCTTCCGCACAAGTCTCGTTGGTGGTGGCTATTGGCCGCGTCGTGTTTTTTCTATATGTTTTTCAAGCCTGAGTTTATTCTCATTCTGGCTTTTACAATTGTAATAGATTACTACGCCGGTATACTGATAGCGCAGCAGACTGAAAAAAGCCGGAAACGCCGATATCTGATCATGAGCCTTATTGCCAACATCGGCATTCTGGCGGTTTTCAAATACTACAACTTCATCAATGGCAATATTACCGGACTGGCTACACTGGTGGGGATGAAGAACCCCATACCGTACCTGGATATGGTATTGCCGATAGGGCTATCGTTTCACACCTTTCAGGCTATGAGCTATACCATAGAGGTGTACCGGGGCAAGCAGCAGGCAGAGCGGCACTTCGGTATCTATTCGCTCTATGTGATGTTTTACCCGCAGCTGGTAGCCGGCCCCATAGAACGGCCTCAAAACATGCTGCACCAGTTTCACGAGCGGCATAAATTCAACTACCCTGATTTTGCTAGCGGCATGCGACTGATAGGCTGGGGACTATTCAAGAAAGTGGTGATAGCAGACCGTCTTGCAGGTATCACAGATCCCATATTCACCAATCCACAGCAATACTCGGCGGTAGCGTTGCTGATGGGCAGCATCTTCTTTTCCTTCCAGATTTTCTGCGACTTCTCCGGCTATTCAGACATTGCTATCGGCACGGGCCGGGTAATGGGCTTCAAGCTCATGCGCAATTTCGACCGGCCTTATTCTGCGGGCTCGGTCGATGAGTTCTGGAAGCGCTGGCACATCTCTTTGTCTACCTGGTTTAAAGACTATCTGTACATACCATTGGGCGGCAACCGGGTAAGTGTGAGCAGGCGATATGTGAACCTGGTGATCGTATTTATGCTCAGCGGGCTATGGCATGGCGCCAACTGGACATTTATCATTTGGGGTGCACTGCACAGCATGTTTGTAGTGGTAGGTGGCATCACCCGTGATGCACGCAACAAGATCACCAGAGTCATTGGCCTGGACAAGATAGGCTGGCTGAATGCCAATATCGAAAAACTGACCACTTTCCTGCTGGTGTCTGTGGCGTGGGTGTTTTTCAGGGCCAATGGTGTAGGCAAGGCATTGAGCATCTTTAAGCGCATGGGCGGCATTTTTACAGAGCTTGCTGCCATAGGCAAAGACGGCAAACTGCTGGCAGGTAAATATCTGGCAAACGTGCAGGTGAGTACTATAATGTGGAGCATTGTTTGCATCGGATTTATGGAGACGGTACACTATGTACAGGGCAAGGGCAGCATTAATGCGCTGATCAGCCGGCAACCACTGGCGGTGCGCTGGGCGGTGTATTACTTTTTTGCTTTCTGCATTCTATATTTTGGGGTTTTTGAAAAACGTGAATTCATCTATTTTCAGTTCTAAGGCATGAAGAAATTAATAACCATATCAATACTGGTACTGATACCGCTGGCTATGCTGCAGTGGCTCAGTTCGATTGTTGACAAGGGTTTGCGCTATGCCAAGATGCCTTATTCGAGCCTGAACGATGTGTACAACGGCCGGGTGAACGCTGACGTGATCATGCTTGGCTCGTCGCGTGCGGTGTTCCATATTTCGCCCCGCATACTGGACTCCGTGCTGCAAAAGAACACCTATAATATTGGTGTAAACGGCTGGAGCTTCCATATGCAGTACACCATTTTCAGGCTGTACATGCAGCACAACAAAAAGCCGAAATACATCATTCAGGTAGTAGACCCCAACCTGTTTACCGATAAGGCGGTTTTCTACAAGTACGAGAATTTTTTGCCTTATGCCAGCGATACGCTGGTGCGCCGCGCCACAGCCCGGTATCAGGGTAGCTTCACCATTCCGGAGCTGTACTTCCCGCTGTTCAAGTACAACAATCACTTTGACCTGGTGAAGAAAGGTGTGCGCCTGTACTTTGGCGCTCAGGACGAACCTACCGGCGACTACAAGGGCTACTATGCTCACGAGGCTGTATGGGACAGCAGCTTTGAGCGGTTTGGCGATGCCAACCCGGACAGGTATTACAAAGAACGCAACCCGGAGATCATACACGAGTTTGAGCAGTATCTGGCTTTCTGCAAGGCCAATGATATCAAGGTCATCATGGTATTCACGCCTATGTACCACGAGCATCTGGCACTTATAAACCACCTCGATAAGATAAAGGGCATGTTTAGCGGCTACTCGAAACAATACGATATGCCCTACCTGGATTATACCGCCGACACCGTAAGCCGCTCCAAACAAAACTTCTTCGACTCACAACATCTGAACAAGCGTGGATCCACACTTTTCAGTTATACACTGGCAAACGACCTGAAAAACTACATACACTAAGTTTGCCTCTGCAACAAGGGTACACCACAACATGTATACCGTTTTCGGTTTTCGCTTACCTTTGGATCATGGCAACAGTACTTCTGAACAAGGATAATGGCGTGGGCTACATAACCCTCAACCGCCCTGACAAATACAACAGCTACAACCGCGATATGGCTATGGAGCTGCAGCAGCATCTGGACGACTGCGCCGCAGACGATACCGTGCGCTGCATATATCTGACCGGTGCAGGCAAGGGCTTCTGCTCTGGTCAGGACTTGTCTGAAGCCATGAACCCCAGCCCGGAAGATTTTGAGCGTATGGTACGCGAGCACTACAATGCTACTATCATGCGGCTGCGTACTATAGAAAAACCTATAATAGCTGCTGTGAACGGCGTAGCAGCAGGTGCAGGTGCGAATATAGCGCTGGCATGCGATATAGTGCTTGCCGCTGAGAGTGCATCCTTCATACAGGCGTTCAGCAAAATAGGGCTGATACCCGACAGTGGCGGCACGTACTTTCTGCCACGCCTGGTAGGCATGCAGCGGGCGGCCGCACTGATGATGACCGGCGACAAAGTACCCGCAGCAGAAGCCGTAGCTATGGGTATGATCTACAAAAGCTACCCTGATGAGACCTTTGAAGCGGACTCCAAAAAAATGGCGGTAACCCTTGCCCAAATGCCTACGCTGGGTATCGGCCTTACCAAACGCCTGCTGAATGCGACCTATAGCAACTCAATAGAGGGCCAGCTCGCTCTCGAAAAAGAAACGCAGGTGATAGCCGGCGGATCTGAAGATTTCAGAGAAGGGGTACTGGCATTTCTGGAGAAACGCAAACCCGCTTTTAAAGGCAAATAGCATACTGCCATTTTTCCGTTACACAAATGCCGAAATGCTGATCCAGCGGGTGTTATAGCTGATCGATGTATACAACCTTTGTCCACCATTTGAGCCGCGGTGGTGCACTTATTGTGCTGTGTCTGCGTGCGTGCGGTACAACAGAATTGATACATTTTCCTCCCCCTTTTTGGGTTTTAACAAGAATCTTACGAATAACAGGTGCAATGCATAAATAAATGTTAACCACCCCTTAGTGGCATGAAATTTGAAAGTGAAGAAGAAACCAAAAAACTTTCAAAATCATGAAAAAGAATTTTCTCCTCGCCATGCTGATCACAGCATCCACCACCACACTTTTTGCACAGCCTACACTTACTAAGGCTACCAACAACCCTGTAGCCGGGGATGTATTCTATGGGTATACGGTTGACACGACCGGAGTAAACAAGGGTGCTACCGGTGCCAACGTCACCTGGGCGCTGAGCACCATCGTAAAGAACGATAGTGATACGACATCGTACTACACGTGCGTCGCCACTCCCTATTGCGACTCTTTTCCCGGAGCCAACATCGCAATGCTGAATAACAGTGACTACTCCTATGGCGTATCAGGCACCAACGGCATAGAAGTGATTGGCGCTTACTCCGGAGGCAATGTGCTCCATATGTCTAACAACTCTACACTGACCCGCTTCCCGCTTTCTTTTGGCACTACTTTTAATGATACTTTCAGTACCGAGATTAGCATGATGGGTACAGACATCTACATTACAGGATATAACACCCATACTGCTGATGCATGGGGTAAACTGATTCTTCCCAATGGCACATTCAACAATGTACTGCGGGTAAAGACAGTGTCTATTATGAAAGACAGTGTAAACTTTATGGGCATGCCCAATGTAAACGTAAACCAGAATGAAAGCTACAACTGGTATGTGTCTGGTTTCCATTCGCCGCTGCTGACCGTAAACTACGATACTACAGGCGGTACAATGCATGTGATCGATGCCAAATACTATAAATATACCGGCAGCACTACGGGAGTAAAAGACCGGGTAGCACAAACAGGTGCGCTGACTATTTTCCCTAATCCGGCCAGTGAGCAGGTGACTATCCGACTCAGCAACACAGGTGTGGCAGCTACCATCACCATACTGGATATGACCGGCCAGATCGTGACAAGCATAACTGACGACCAGCCCAAAGATGGCACGCACGATGTGCAGGTGCCGATAGCCAATCTGCCCAACGGTATCTATATGGTACACGTGCAGAGCGAAGGTGCAACACTATCGGGCAGATTTAGCGTGGTACGTTAATATTTACAACACCCGATTTGACATATTGGCCGCTCCCGGATTGGGGGGCGGCCATTTTTTTACTGTCCACGAAACGCTTCGGAAGGTCGTAATCGACGGAATTGCGCACTTTTGTATAAATTTTCAGCTGAATGGCATTTTGAATGTAATCAATTGAATGTAAATACAATATACAAAATATATTACAACATTTTTGCGCAAAAATTGCGCACTCTTTTCCCACTTTAAATCATTTCACTTTAAATTGCTATTGACCTCAGCATTGCCGCGGATAGCCATTTTTAGGACCCAAGCGCACATCTCACTTTCTATACCCTGAATTTCGGATAAAAAACGGATCCAGGCAAAACGAAAATCTATGATGTGCAGCTATGTGTATATCATAGAAAATATTTTTGGCGGCTTATCTGGTTTCGGCGGTGGTGACCATTGGGGTGGGAAGCGTTTAATAGTGTTCAGGGCGGAAGGCAAAAAAACAACTATTGCTTATTAACACTACAGGTGGATAAATATATTGTTGCCAATGTGTAACGGATACCTGATGGTGGATGATAAGCGCTAATTTTGCAGCCGGCGATGGTTCGTATCTTACTTTTTATCATTACTTTGTTTTTCAGCATCAATCTGCCGGCACAGCGTGTGGTACCGGCTGACTATGGTGTGGAAATCGCAATAGACAGTGCGTCGCTGGCTGCCTATGTCCATTCATATACAGACAGTGTGCTGGCATCGCACCCTATGATCGCGAGTCCTTATGTGATCTCAGATATACAGTCGCCACATATCATGGTGTCGCAGACATCAGATTTTTACCTGCTGCTGGCGCTGTGCCTGCTGCTGGGACTGATCAGGTATATGGACACCCGGTATTTCGTCAACCTATGGCGGGCGTTCTGGAACCCTACCCTTAGCAACAGGCAACTGAAAGACCAGCTACAGGGTGCGGGGCTGCCCAACTTTCTGATGAACCTGTTTTTTGCTTTTGCGGGCGGGGCATATATATATTATGTTGTGAAGTTCTTTACGCCCCGCAACTCTGGTGTGATACCACCATCGCTACTGATCATTATGCTTATAGCAGGCACCGGTATCATCTATGCTATCAAGTATGCAGCAGTGCGATTCAGCGGGTGGGCATTCAGGGTAGAGAGTATCACAGAGCATTATCTGTTCAACGTATTTCTGATCAATAAAGTACTGGCGGTAGCACTGGTTCCATTCATTATTGTACTGGCATTTGCCGATCATGAATGGGCCAGGCAGGTGGTGGTGATCTCGTTTATCACCTCCGGTGTTTTGCTGCTGAACCGGTATATACGGTCGTGGCAGGTTTTCGGGTCGTTCTTCCAGTACAGTAAATTTCATTTTTTTATGTACCTTTGCGCCTCGGAATTATTGCCACTGGCAGTATTGATGAAATTACTAGTGAAGGGATTGATGTTTTATTAAACTCTGAAACTGCTTTAATACTGCATATTTCCGGCGCTAACCCCGATAATCCTTGTTGTATATGGCCAAAGTTGTGCGTTCACAAAAAAAAGGTGCTGAAAAAAAGGAACTGAAGGTCAACCGTATCTTGATTACTCAACCACGGCCCGAAACTGAAAAGTCTCCTTACTTCGACCTTGCAAAAAAATACGAACTTACGCTGGACTTTCATGCTTTTATACGTGTGGAGGGTCTCAGCGGCAAGGAATTCCGCAAACAACGGGTAGATATCGCCGAACATACTGCTATCATATTTGCCAGCCGTTATGCGGTAGATCATTTTTTCAGGATATGTGAAGAGCTGAAGGTGAAGGTATCGCAGGATATGAAATATTTTTGCATCACCGAGGCCGTAGCACTATACCTTCAAAAATTTATACTGTACCGCAAACGCAAGGTGTTTTTCTCGGCCGATGGCAGTACGGGTGGCCTGCAGGATGTGATCAGCAAGCACAAAAATGAAAAGTACATTCTGCCGGTATCTGACAATGGCAAGAATGACATAGCCCTGCACCTGCAGAAACACAGCATAAAATATGCCGATGTAACACTGTACCGCATGGTATCGAACGACATAGGCGATGTGATGAAGGATAGCTACGACATGATCGTTTTCTTCAGTCCGTTCAGCGTGCAGACCCTTTTTGAGCACAATCCTGAATTCAAGCAAAACGGTACGATGATAGGCGCTTTCGGGCCCACAACATCGAAAGCTGTGGAAGACAGCGGTATGCGGCTGGACATTAAGGCACCTGCGCCCAACGCACCATCGATGGTATCGGCGTTGGAGCTGTTTCTGGCCGGAACAAAAAAGTCTTAAATCGCAGTTGGCAATGGTGATAATACCAACACCAAAGGGGGGATCAGGTAATAAAAAGTGGCAAAACTGTTAATTGTACTGCGCCCGGACGCAGTTATGCTAAAATCATGTATTTTAGCACGCAGATGCAGCCCGACATTTCTATAGTCATACCACTGTACAACGAAGAAGAATCCCTGCCCGAACTGGTAGAATGGATAGAGCGTGTATGTAAACAGAACAATTATAGCCACGAAGTCATCATGATAGATGACGGCAGTACCGACCGCAGCTGGGAGGTAGTGCAGCAACTGTCTGCCCGGTATGGCGCGGTGAAGGGGATACGCTTTCAGCGGAACTATGGCAAGAGCCCTGCATTGTATATGGGTTTCAAGGCTGCAGAAGGCAATGTGGTGATCACCATGGACGCCGACCTGCAAGACAGCCCGGACGAAATACCTGAACTGTACCAGATGATCGTAAACGATGGGTATGATCTGGTAAGCGGCTGGAAAAAAGTAAGATACGACAATGCGATCACCAAAAACCTGCCCTCGAAACTGTATAATGGGGTAAACAGGTGGCTGACAGGCATAAAGCTGCACGATATGAACTGCGGCCTGAAAGCCTACAAGCGCAAGGTGATAAAGAGTATAGAGGTGTATGGCGAGATGCACCGCTTCATACCGGTGCTGGCAAAACATGCCGGATTTAAGAAAATAGGCGAAAAAGTAGTCCAACACCGCGCCCGCAAGTATGGCACCTCAAAGTTTGGCTGGGAGCGGTTTGTAAATGGTTTTCTGGATCTGCTGTCGATACAGTTTGTAAGCCGGTTTGGTAAAAAACCAATGCATCTTTTCGGAGCGCTGGGCGCGCTCACATTTCTCACCGGGTTTGCATTCATAACCGAGCTGATCATTGAGAAGATACGCTTTGGCGACAATGTGGGCCTGACCAACAAACCAGCTTTCTATATAGCGCTGACTACCATGATCATGGGCACACTGTTTTTTCTGACAGGCTTTGTAGCGGAACTGGTAGTGCGCAACGCTGCCGACCGCAATGACTACCTGACCGAGGAAAGAGTGGGATGGTAAGGGTTTGGAAACCACTATAAATATCACGGCAGGCACATCGTGTATTAGTTACAAAGCTTGTGCAGTGACGATGACCTCAGCAGTCACAACGAATAGGATATCGGTCTGAATTGACAAGTACTTTGGTTTAGTGCCAGCCGGAATATTGATGTAAAGAAACAAGAAACCAGATTAAATTAC
Organism: uncultured Bacteroidota bacterium; assembly: GCA_903824665.1. Taxonomy (GTDB): domain Bacteria; phylum Bacteroidota; class Bacteroidia; order Chitinophagales; family Chitinophagaceae; genus Nemorincola. The sequence continues at coordinate 92,341 of CAIJXT010000003.1, forward strand.
AAAAACCTTTGGGTAGTATCTATCCTTGAATCGAACATTCCAGTTCCTGTTTTTGATGCAATTCACGAATTAAAATGAAATATGAAGTTTACGATGAACTTAGAACAACAGATGATTATAGCATCTTCGAATTTGAGAGTATCGGACTAAATGGCAATATTCCCAAAAGGATAGAATTTACTCCGACAATGGTATCGGGTGTCTACAACCTTGCGTTTGGTGACATTGACGAAAATGACGAAATCGATGACTATAACATTAGCAACAATGGTGACCGGAACAAAATACTGGCTACAATTGCCTTTGCCGTAGATATTTATTTAAACAAATACCCGGACAGGTGGGTCTATTTCAGAGGCAGTACACAGGAACGAACAAGATTGTACAGAATGGCAATAGCCATTAATCTGGAAGAATTGGAGTTAAAGTTTCAGCTATTTGCTGAGCAAAAAGATGATATGGTGCCATTTCAGAAGAATATCGAGGTAATGGGAATCATCGTAAAGAAAAAATAGTTTAAATTTGCACTATGAAGCAAAGTACCCAAAAACACAAGAGTAGCCTGTTCAAACAAGAGGTTACGTTGGTTGTTGACGATAGTCTAAACAGGCTAAAGGGTAAGGTACTAGCCCCCAGAAAACTTGAAGCAGCAAACAAGGCTTTGAGTAAACTGAAGGTTGTCCTTCCAAAGTAAGTTGGTAGTTACCTTTTTGTTCTCTTTTATTGGCTTCAATTTTCCGTGCCTTTACGCTGAATTTTATTGCGACATTACCGTTGGCAAGGTTAAATTCAACATCCAAAATCAGCGTTGCCGATACTGTTACGATAAGCGAAAAGTATGTTTATATTATGATTTTTCACTGAAAACATACTACTTAACGACTAAGAACATAGCGGTATAAACGAATACCAAAAACTGTCGATAAATATTCTGCAAAAAACCATTCTACAAACCATAAGATACGCTTACTTTTGCCGACAGAAAAACGGTATACGTTTTTCGATTATCATTTCACTCTTATGTTACAGGATATACAGATACTCAATGAAAAAGAAACCCGTGGTGGTTTTGGAGAAGGCATACTGGAAGCAGGCCGCCGCAACCCCAATGTGGTAGCACTAACTGCCGACCTGGCCGGATCGCTGAAGCTGAACGCGTTTATCAAAGAGTTTCCGGACAGATTTATACAGTGCGGCATAGCTGAGGCCAATATGATAGGCGTAGCCGCAGGGCTGACCATAGGCGGCAAAATACCTTATACCACTACGTTTGCCAACTTCTCTACATCGCGCGTATATGATCAGGTGCGGCAGTCGGTGGCCTATAGCGGTAAGAACGTAAAAATATGCGCATCGCATGCCGGGCTCACGCTGGGCGAAGATGGCGCTACCCATCAGGTACTGGAAGACATAGGCATGATGAAAATGCTGCCAGGCATGACGGTAATAGTGCCCTGCGACTTCAACCAGACCAAGGCTGCGACAATAGCTGTAGCAGAATACGAAGGACCGGTATACCTGCGCTTTGGCAGGCCAAAATGGCCCAACTTCACCCCTGAAAATGCACCTTTCGAAATAGGCAAGGCTCAGGTACTGGCAGAGGGTACAGACATCAGCATTTTTGCCTGCGGCCACATGGTATGGCTGGCAGTAGAGGCGGCGAAGGCGCTGGCCGAAAAAGGCATATCTGTAGAACTAATCAACATACACACCATAAAACCACTGGACGAAGCTGCAGTTGTGAAATCGATACGCAAAACCGGCTGTATCGTTACTGCTGAGGAACACCAGATAAATGGCGGCCTGGGCGACAGCATAGCCAATGTGGCTGCACGCGAGTGCCCTGCACCGCATGAGTACGTTGCGGTTATGGATACATTTGGCGAAAGCGGCACACCCAAACAACTACTGGACAAGTATGGTCTTACGACTGCAAATATCATAGCTGCGGCTGAGAAGGCGTTGGCGAGGAAGAAGTAGATAGTATGTAGTAGTTAGTAGATAGTCATTAGTCTAAAGTAGAAAGTCTAAAGTAGAAAGTCTAAAGTCGTTAGTAGAAAGTAGATAGTCGTTAGTAGAAAGTATTTAGTCGATAGTATTTGGTCGATAGTATTTAGAGAAAATTCTGAGTTCATTCAATATAAAAAGGTTCATGAGGGTGTATGAAATGCATACATAGCTCATGAACCTTTTCCTTTTGTTGAGTTTGTTGCGATGTTAGTACCCGAATATTTCGTCGAGTGTGAGTTTGGTGATGGGGCCGCATTTCTGCACTTCATCCATACTGATCTTTTGCGCCGAGGCTACGACGCAGTAGGTGTAAGCCTTGTGAGCGATGTGGTCGGCATGAAACTTTTTGAGATCTGCATAGGTGAGCTTATCTACTTTTTCATAGATCATTTTTCGCTGGTCTTCGCTGAGGCCTTTGCGCTCGGCATCGAGAAAACTTCTGATGATCTCATCCTGTGTGATGCGCTCTGTTTCCAGTTCGTTCTTCAGTCCTGATTTTGCTGCCTGCAGATTGTTCTCCACCGATGGCAGCTCATTGAGCAACTCGTTCATAGCCGTTACAGACTCAGCAAACTTATCGGCCTGGCAACCTACATAGGCAGATATATAGTACGGATCTTCGGCCTTCTCGGGCGATGACGCGTAGGCATTTGTTGAATAGGCCAGTGCCTTGCTCTCGCGAATGGTCTGAAACACCAGTGCACCCATATTACCGCCAAAGTAATTGTTGAAAAGGTCTATAACTGGTTGCTTTGCGGGGTCGTAGCCGGGTACATTGCGCACCCACATGATCTCGCTCTGCACCATGTCGTAATCTGCAAAAAGCACCTTGTTCTGATCCTGCTCTGCAAAACTGAATACTGTGGCCGCAGGTGCCGGGATAAACATAGCGGGCAACTGGTGCAGCTTTTTGAGCGATGCTGTGAGGTTGGTGAGTGATGCGGGACCATAGTACAGCACGCGATGACTAACCGAAGACAGGCTTTGCAGCAGCTCTACCAGCTCATTGCCCGACAGGGCATTGAGAGCTGCATTGGTAAGCACATCGTTGAACGGATTGACAGCACCGTAGCGTGCATAACTCTGCAAACCGGCGCGGATATAGTTTTTGTTCTTTTTGGCATCGGCACGGCTTTTGAGGATGCTTGCTTTGAGCGATGTGAGTGCTGCATCGTCGGCACGAGCTCCTGCCAGCAAGCCATCGAGCAGGGCTACTGCTTTTTCAAAATTCTCCTGAAGCCCTTCGAGCGAGATGGTTGTGTATTCATTATCGACCCGTAGCGAATAACTGCAAGCCAGTTTGTAAAACTCTTTGGATACCTCTTCAGCCGACATCTCGCTGGTACCGAGGAACTGAAGATATTGCGCGGCAACGACCAGCCGCTTGTCGTTCCACTTTCCGGTTTTATACCGATAAGACATGCGAAACAACTCATTATCGGTATTGGCTACATACAATACTTCTGCCGGACCTACCGTACTCCTTTTTATGTCTTTATTGTAGTCGAGCCAAACAGGGCGAACAGCCGTTACGGGCATTTTGATGATGTTCTTTACAAATTGCGATTGGGCATCCCGGTTTGTCTCTACCGCAGTGATGGGTGGCTTGGGCACTTTCGTTATACTCTTGTCTTCGCCCTGCTTTTTGTAGATCACCACATAATTCTGACCAAAGTACTTGTTGGCAAAGTCGACGATATCCTTCTTCGTCAGCTTAGAGAGGCGCTCAGCATAGGCCACATTATTGCGCCAGTCGTCTTCGCTGGTAAACACGCCCATGAGGGCATATGCCCGGTTTACGTATTTTTCGTTTTGCTTCATCAGTGCCTTCTTGGCATTGTTGATGATGGACGTAAGCAGCGCATCATCAAAATTTCCTTTCTTCAGGTTGTCAATTTCGCCCAGCATCAATGTTTTTACCTCGTCGAGGGGCTGGCCACCGGTGGGATTGCCAACCAGGTAGAGATAACCATAGTCGATGAGGATATCGGTGGCGGCTGAAGCACGGAGCAGCTTTTGCTTCTTTACCAGATTAAGGTCTATAAGACCTGCGCGGCCATTGGTCAGCACCTGACCTACCAGCTCGGCTACGAGTGCATCTTTATCGTGCACGCCGGGCATGCGGAACCCTATAACAGTAGATTCAGCATCGGGGCCCAATACGGTTTTCTCTATAGGTGCTGTTATAGGCGCTTCGGGTGTAAAGGTGTATTTGGGAACGTCCTTCTTCTCCAGGAAAGAGAAATAGAAGTCGATTTTTTTGATCATCGCATCCGGGTCGAAATCGCCGGAAATGACTATACCCATATTGTTGGGAACGTAGTAAGTATCGTAGTATTTGCGAATCTCTACCAGAGATGGATTCTTCAGATGCTCTACTGTACCGATTGTGGTTTGCTTGCCGTAGTTGTGGTTTTGAAAGAGGGTGGCAAGCAGCAATTCGGCAACCTTATTGTTGTCGTCGTCCAGTCCACGGTTCTTTTCTTCGTATACGGCTTCGAGCTCTGTATGAAATATACGGAACACAGGATTGCGCAAGCGCTCTGCCTGCACCTTGAAAAACTTATCAACAGCATTAGCGGGCACATCCTCGGTGTAAACTGTCTGCTCAAATGAGGTGAATGCATTGGTACCTTTTACCCCAATGGCAGCCATCATCTTGTCGTATTCATTGGCGATAGCAAACTTGGCAGCGGCTCCGGAAACAGAGTCGATCGCCTTGTATATAGCGGTGCGTTTTGCCTCGTCGGTGGTTCTGTTGTATTCTTCATACAGAAAATTGATGCGGCTCAGCAGCGGCTGCTCCTTCTGCCAGTTGAGCGAGCCATAGGCAGCAGTGCCCTTAAACATCATATGCTCGAGGTAATGCGCCAGGCCGGTATGTGTGGCGGGGTCGGTTTTGCTGCCTGCCTTTACTGCTATAAAAACCTGCATCCGCGGCTCCTTGTGGTCGGGACTCAGAATAACGGTGAGGCCATTGCCGAGGGTATAGAACCTGGTTTTGGTGGGGTCGTTGGTGACATACTTATAACTGAAGCCCTCAGACTTCTCGCTGCTCCACTTGTATTTTCCGGTTCCTTCATTTTCGTCTTTCGCATGCAGTGTGCCACTTGCAGCAAAGAAAAAAGCCATCAACGCGTACCGCGCAATGCAATTTGCCAATTTCATAAAAAGTATTTGGACGGAAGGTATTGATAATAACGGAAACACCCAAAAGTGACCCGCAATAATGGAGTTACCCCTGGGCTGCACGAATGGCATGCGGGTTGTGGATCAGGGGTACAATGTAACGAGCAGATCTGTAGCCAGCATGGCCAGCCTGCAGGCGTGGCTATATACCAACACCAGCTGCAACCCTACCTGCCTTTTTATGTGATGGTGCATGACGATGAATTAATTGCTTTACTATGGCTGCAGTCTGGTCGGGATAATCGACAGTTATTGGCTGTCCGTCTATGATCCAGTTGCGAATAGTAGGATAGTTTTTTTCGCTCAACGTAGGCACTACTGTTGCACCCATCGCGGCGGCGCCGGCAGCATTGCACTGCTGTTCGTACTGGGTGAGCATAGGTATCACCAGTACCTTTTTACCCAGATACATCGCCTCTGCCGGGCCTTCAAAGCCGGCACCACAAAGCACACCCGTACCTGTTGCCATGCTTTCGATAAATGCACGGTTGTCTATCTTCATCACAGATACATTTCCGGTTGTGAATGGCTGCTTGTTGTGCTTGGAAAACACATGCCACTTTGCATTGGGAAACTGAGACAAGTGCTTTACAATAGTCTCGTCGCTGTATGCGGGAAGGTATACGGTGTAATGTCCATGATCAGCAACTTCGAGGTCCCTGATCTCGCGGCGAATGACCGGAGTAAAGATGTTTTCCGCAAACGCTTTGAAATGAAAGCCGTAGGCTGCGGTAACCGGCGCATAGCGCTGCAGTACCAGCTGGCCCATAGGGTCACCACTGGCGGGTTTTGGCGCAGCAGGGTGCAGCACAGCACACTGATGGCTGAGCGAAATACATGGTAGTTTCTTACGCTTGCAGGCCCATGCCGATACCGGCTCGAAGTCGTTGATGACCAGATCATAATCGGCTACCTGCAATGTGCGAATGTCTTTAATCAGGCGAAACAACTTGAGCTTCCGTGCAGTGTCCCAAATATCTACCCCACCCCTTTTGCCAAAGATGAAACTCATACCGTAAAAGCGGTAGGTGACCGGGAATGGCACCTGTACATCAGCCTGAATACCACTGATGAGCACATCAACCGATCCGTATTTTATCAGCTCCGGATAAATATCTCTGGCCCTGCTGAGGTGTCCGTTTCCTGTACCTTGAATTGCGAAAAGTATTTTCATTTATCGTTTTGTAGTGTTGCATCGGGAAAGGCTGTGCTGCGAAGTGCTTTTATATACACCAACCTTACCAATCAAAGCCAGAGTTTACACACCGTTGTTTACGACCTCTGCCACATGTGTGGTAGTGTCAGGCTGTTTCATATTCAGTTCCTGCATCAGGCTGGCCATCATTTCTCTTGCCGATTCCTTGTTGTGCTGTTTCTTGCTTATGTCTATGGCCTGGGCAACAGGATCTTCGGCATAATTGTAAATGCGCCACTTGCCGTCATTGTATTCGAGAGAAGTGAGGTTTTCAATCCAGTCACCTGAATTCATGTAGACCACGTTCCCCTTCCTGGTAACTACATTTTTGATCTCGGGTTGATGAATGTGTCCGCAAACAACATAGTCATAGTCGCTCTCGGCGGCGATTTCACAGACCGTATCTTCGAAATCATTGATAAACTTGACAGCACTTTTTACAGTATTCTTTACCCGCTTGGAAAAGGACAACTTGCCCCTGCCCATCTTTTGGGATATATAATTCACAAACCGGTTGATAAGAATAAGTGTGTCGTAACCAACAGCGCCCAAACGTGCCAGCCATTTGCTGTTCTGCATCACTACATCAAATACATCTCCGTGAAACACCCAGACGCGTTTGTTGTCGATCTTGAGGGATAGCTTGTTCACAATCTTCAGGGAACCCAGATTGAACCCTTTGAACCTGCGCAACATCTCGTCATGATTGCCGGGAATGTAGTAGACAGGTACTTCCTTGGCAATAAGACCAATAATGTGCTTTACGACCATCATGTGGGTCGCTGGCCAGTACCGTTTGCTGAATTGCCAGATATCGATAATATCTCCATTGAGAATCAAAGCTTTTGGCTTAACACTTTTGAGATAGCGGAGCAGCTCAGACGCATGACAACCGTATGTACCCAGATGAACGTCTGATAAAATGACGATGTCCACTTCTCTTTTTGCCATTGATGCCCTGTCTGCAGGATTTGGTTGTACAAATTGACCACTTTAGTATAAAGGCAATATGAAGGGCGGGTTAAACAAACATTAAATATGTTGCAAACAAACCGGAAAGAAAGGCTGATAGCCAGTGATTTGTGTGTGCTTTGGGCTCGAGCAGCAGCCAGGTGCAGGCTTAGCGGTATACATCGCTCAAACAGTGTTAAAAAACGAAATACGGGTGCCATTATTTTGCCCCGGCGGCCAACCGCTTACAAAAAATTATTAGGTTTGCCGTAATTATGGACAAGATCACCATTCTCAAAGAAAAGAAGCAACAAGCCCTTGCCGGTGGCGGTGAAGAACGCGTAGATACCCAGCACAAAAAAGGCAAACTCACTGCCCGGGAACGGCTGCATCTGCTGCTCGACGAGGGATCTTTTGAAGAGATCGGCATGTTGGTCACTCACCGTAGCCGCGACTTTGGGATGGAGAAAGAGACCTACTTTGGCGATGGTGTAATAACCGGCTATGGCACCATAAATGGCAGACTGGTATATGTGTATTCACAGGATTTTACCGTATTTGGTGGCAGCCTGTCTGAAACACATGCCGAAAAGATAGTGAAAGTAATGGAGCTGGCAATGCAGAATGGTGCGCCGGTAGTAGGCCTGAGTGACAGCGGTGGTGCACGCATACAGGAGGGAGTGGTATCGCTGGGCGGCTATGCTGATATATTTTACCGCAATGTACAGGCATCGGGTGTGATTCCTCAGATATCAGCAATACTGGGACCTTGTGCAGGCGGAGCAGTATACTCGCCTGCCATCACAGATTTTATACTGATGACGGAAAACACATCGTATATGTTTGTGACCGGGCCTAATGTGGTGAAAACCGTAACGCACGAGAAGGTAACCAGTGAAGAACTAGGCGGTGCACATACCCATGGTACAAAATCGGGTGTTACCCACTTCACCTGTGCCAATGAGGTAGAATGCATTACCAACATCAAGCGGCTGCTGAGCTATATGCCACAGAATTGCGAAGATGACGCTCCGGTATATGCCTACGAAGCTACGGATGAGTCGCGGCCAGCACTGGACAATGTAATTCCGGCCAACCCCAATCAGCCATATGACATCAAGGACGTGATCAACGAACTTGCTGACCACAACAGCTTTCTGGAGGTACAGAAAGATTATGCAGAGAGTATTGTAGTAGGGTTTGCGCGCATAGGTGGCCGCAGCATAGGCGTGGTTGCCAATCAGCCTGCCTATCTTGCCGGTGTGCTCGACATCAACTCCAGCCGCAAGAGTGCACGGTTTGTGCGGTTTTGCGATGCATTCAATATACCGTTGCTGGTGCTTGTAGATGTTCCGGGCTTCCTGCCGGGTACTGACCAGGAATGGAATGGCATCATAATTCATGGTGCCAAGCTGCTGTACGCACTCAGCGAGGCTACGGTACCCAAAATAACTGTTATTGCACGCAAAGCCTACGGTGGCGCCTACGATGTGATGAACTCTAAACACATAGGTGCCGACCTGAACTTTGCCTGGCCTACCGCAGAAATTGCTGTAATAGGAGCCAAGGGTGCTGCGGAGATCATTTTCAAAAAAGAGATCGCTGAGTCTGCAGACCCTGAAGCAAAGCTAAAGGAGAAGGAAGCCGAGTACATAGAGAAGTTTGCCAACCCTTACATAGCAGCATCGCGGGGGTATATAGACGAGGTGATTCTACCCTCTGAAACACGTACCAAGCTGATAAAAGGCTTCAGAATGCTGGAGAACAAGGTGGCAAAAATGCCGAAACGCAAGCACGGCAATATCCCATTGTAATAAGGGTGTAGGAGCACTGATCTATGAATGTAAGGATGCCGGGATAGGTAACCCGCGCAGCCACGGCAACTGCTGTCAGGATGTGAACGCTAGAGAAATGATTACTGCATAGATAAACAGCAGTATCAGGAATGTCTTTTTCATACGCACAGTTTTTACAGGTTTACACTACAGTTATAATCCATTGCAATTTTTGTGCCATTATTTTTCCATCCCGATTAATTGTTTGATGCTGCGGCCCTTTTGTTAGGCCGGTCATCACTACTTTTGTCTGCGTGAAGGCATTGGTATGGTTTGCAAATTGGGTAGTAGCCACGAGCATATTCACGGCGATATGTGCACTGGGACTGTGTATGGCAACAGAAAGCCTTATAGCAGGCTATGTACTGCCGGTAATGAGCGACCTGCACCTGCTGGTAGCGGGCAGTACTCTTGTGGTGTACAATATCCCCGGACTTGTACCCCGATCTTATGGCGAAAAACGTGAACTGCCCCCATTCTTCCTGTGGCGAATCGGATTTGCTGCTTTGGGCGTGTTACTTGCAGGCATTACAGCCATCCGCCTCCCGGGAGCCATGCTTGGCTATGCCGGAATACTGGGCATAACTGCGTTCGCCTATTTTCTGCCACTGCTGCCCATACCACAAAAGAAACGACTACGTGATTACGGCATTTTGAAAATTCTGGTACTGACAACAGTGTGGACACTCGCTACAACCCTGCTACCGGCATTATACATCAATCATCCGCTAACAAACTACCCTTTCGAGATATTGTTGCGGTTTGCATTTGTGTTTGCACTGTGTGTTTTATTCGACCTCAGGGATATGCAAACAGACAAGCTCAGAAACATTAACACAGTACCCAACAAAATAGGCATCAACAATTCGTACCGGCTGGTATATGGCTCGTTGCTTTTGTTTATACTCCTGAGTGTTGTACAGTATTACCGGTTTCATGTACCCGGCAGGTTAATAGCGTCGGTGGTGACGACGGTTGCAACTGTTGGTGTAGCGGCCTTTGCACGCAGAAACCCCGGCCATGGCACCTTTGTGTTACTTACCGATGGCATGATGCTGCTGTACGCAACGCTTGTACTACTGATGTGAAAAATATGGCAACAGGCTATAGCTTCCTCCGCTTCACTTCCTGGTCTATGAGGGAGAGTTCGCGTCCGGTCTGACCGGCAACAGAGGTATTCTCCTGGGCACGGCGCATGAGGTAGGGTATCACATCTTTTACCGGACCATAGGGCAGGTATTTGGCTACATGATAGCCGCTGTGTGCCAGGTTGAAGGAAATATTATCGCTCATGCCGAAGAGCTGCGAGAAGTATACCCTGTCGGTTGTAGCAGGAATGTTGTGACCATCCATAAAGCCTACCGCTTTCATGCAGCTGACCTCGTTGTGTGTACCAATAAATACGGCGAGCTCAGACAGGCGTTCGAGGCAAAAACTTACTGCTTCGTCGTAATCTTTGTCGCAGGATGTTTTATCGGGCTGAATGGGTGATGGATAGCCTTTTTCGGCGGCACGGTTTCTTTCTTTTTCCATATAGGCACCGCGTACCAGTTTGGCGCCAAGCTGGTACCCTTTCTGGCGCGCCTGATCGAATGACTTGCGTAAAAACACCAACCTGTCGTGCCGGTAGAGCTGAAAGGTATTAAAGACAATAACCTTGCCCCTGTTGTACCGCTCCATCATCTTGTCGGTAAGTTCATCAACAGGTATTTGTATCCAGCTTTCCTCGGCATCTACCAGTACCATAATACCATGAGCTGCAGCAACACTGCAAATGCTATCTATGCGATTGTATACGCGACCCCATGCTTCAGCCTCTTCTTTGGTCAGCTCTGAACCTGCGTGTATTTTTTCGAGCAGGGCAAAGTGAGCGAAACCGGTGATTTTCATGCTGATGAACGGGATATTTTTGTTGGCAGCGGCGTATTTTATCGCTTTTATAAATTCTGGCACGGCTTTGTCGAAATCCGCCTCAGACTCCTTGCCTTCTACACCGTAATCGAGTATGGTGCTCACACCATACCTGGCCAGCGATGCAGCGGTCTGGCCTGCCTCTTCCATTGTTTCACCACCACAAAACTGGTTGAACAGCGTCCACTTAATGAGCCCCTGCACCGGCAGATTCCACGAAATAGCAATATTGGTGAGTTTCATACCAATGGATGTGAGCGTGGGAGAACCCATAGAAGAAAAGAGGAATCTGGCCCTTTTTAACTCTTTGTTGCTGCGATAACTGAACGCGATCTCTGTATTGCTGAATTGGGGGAGCATAATGTAGTTATAAAACGGTTGGCAGCATGTATTCCAATAACACAGTGCCTGATTTTAACGAATGCAAAGGTAATACCTATTGTGATACCTTGACACCCCGGGCAGGCCTCTTTATGGGTGACAATGTCACAATACACACCATCAGCGGCAATGCCCAAAACAAAAACCCAACCCACCGTAGGGTGAGCTGGGTTTTCTATTTAACCATCAATCTATAATAGAAGCGCCTTTTATCTGATCAGGGTGATGTCTCCTTTGGCTTCCAGCGTTTTTCCGCCGCAATCGTATTTGATAAAGTAGAAATAGGTACCCATATCCTGGGGTACGCCATTGTAGGTTCCATCCCATGACGGATTCGTATTGGCGCTTTCAAACACTGTTTGCCCCCAACGGTTGCTCACACGGAACGTATGGAACCTGCGATACCCTGCAAATATGGGCCTGAACACATCATTACGACCATCGCTATTGGGTGTGAAGGCATTGGGGAAGGATACTACACAGCAGAGGTCGGTCATGAACTTCTTCTCATAGCTGGCAGTGCAGCCAAACGGATCAGTAACGGTCAGTTTGATCATACTGCGCTCCTGCTCTACCCTACCCCAGATAACGGGTTTGTTTTCGTTGGCGAAGAAATGCCCTGGCTCCCATTTGTAAGACCAGCTATAGTCTTTCACATTGGCGGCGAACAGCACACTGTCTTCCACACACAATTTCTTACCGTTCTTGTCTGTAACAGCAGAGTCGAGCAGCAAGCTGAAGCGTGGATCGGGCAACGCATGCACATTCACGGTATCGGCAGTAGGTACAGACCTGCAACCCTCTCCTGTAAGCCCCTGCACACCAATGGTATGGCGACCTGTCTGCTGCCAGCTGATCACATAAGGACCACCACTGTGCGAATTGGCAGACACAATATTCAGCGCCGGAGATATGGCCATTGGCTGTCCATCAATCATCCATGTAAACGTGTGTGCATTGGGTGTACGATCAGACAAAGCGAGTGTAAGTGTATCTCCAAGGCACACATCAGGGCTCATGTAGGGATGTGTATTGGGAGCTGGCACCACCCTTATTCTTTGGGTATCGTTGCCACGGCATTTGCCACCATAGTTGGTAACCGTAAGGAACACATCATGCTGGCCCCAAACCGTATCAAAGCTCACCATTACAATACTGTCGCCGGCATGTGTACCATTTACAAACGACGCACCGATGGGCAGCTGCCAGTCGAAAGCCATGTTAACGAGTGGGTTCGGGCCATCATATTTCATTCTGAGTGAGTCGTACTGGCAAACCCAGTCGCGGTCGGCGAGAATTTCAAACTCTGGAGTGTACAGTATTTCCACGTCGATGTAAGCACGCTTGCTTTCGCAGGTGTTTTTTGTCTGCGTCACGAAGAACCTTGTAGTTCCCGGCAAAAGCGTAGAAGGAGTAGGTGCGGTGTAGCTACCAGACCCGGCAGGTGGAGCAATAGCCGAAGTATACCAGCGGATGCTGTCACCTTTTGCAGTGAGCGGCGCAGCAAACTGATAGTGCTGGCAGTAGAACGTATCGCGCACTTCAGGCTCAGCAGGCTGAGCAATGATGCGCACCGGGTACAGTGCACTGTCGCTCACACAACCGAAAGCACTGGTTTGTGTAACATAGTAATTATACACCCCGGCAGCAGTATCTGTACGTGGCATAGGCGCTGCAGCATTGGCTGTTGTAACACCCAGGCCGTACCATTGCAAAGACCCACCCGGCAACGGGCTTCCGGGCAATACTGTGAGCACAGCAGGTATATCATACTGGCATGGACGATACTCAGGAATGCCCGGAGGTACCGGCTTGCCGTAAACCGTAACGACTGTTGTAGCCCGGCAGGATGTAGGCAGTGTGTAGGTTATAGTAGCAGTAGTGCCCGAAGTGGCACCAGAGATACCTGTAATAACGCCCGTAACCGGATCGATGGCTGCTACCGATGGATTGCCACTGGACCAGGCGCCACCTGTTGATGTGCTGGAAAGCGTGGTAGTGAGGTACTGGCACACGCCGGTAGTACCCAGGATGGGAGCAGGAACGGGATTCACGCGCACCTTAACAGAATCGCGGGGACTCTCGCAGCTGCCTATGATCTGGCTGAAGTAATAAGTATAAAGACCGGGAACGGCGGTATTGACCGCTGGCGGCGTAACGCTACCTGTACCACCCGTTGCTGTCGCGTACCACAAAACCGTACCACCTGGAACAACACCAGCAATTGAGAATGGCACAAATGCATCGCCCTGACAGTATGGAGTAAGCGCTGTGACGATAGGAGGTGCCGGAGCAGGTACTATGGTAACATGCACCGAGCTGGTATCCTTGCAACCGAATACAGAGGTAACAATAACACGGTAAGTACCGGTATCAGCAGCCGAGAAACCACTTATTGTGGGGTTTTGCACACCGGACGTAAACGACGGTGGGTAAGCCGCCCAGCTATAGGTGACGCTGGGCGAGTCGGTGACCGCAGAGAGCAGTAGTGTATTACCCGACCCGATACATAACGGTGCATTGCTGGAAGCGACGACCGTAGGCTTGTGCCTGATGGTGACGACGACTGTTGATGTATCGAGGGCGCCGGCTACATTTTTTATCACCCGGTAGGTGCCGCTGTGTGCTGCTGTTGCCGGGAAGATAAATGTCTTCTGAGTGGTGGCAAATACCGCGGTAGACGGTGCAGGTCCGGACCACTGATAGGTAGCACCTGTAGAATCGCCCTTACCGTTCAGCCAAAGCGTATCGCCAACACATGGACTATTCGCCTCGGCATTAAGACATAAGTTGGGGTTGATAACATAAAAAGCCTTGGTGCTGTCGTTGCAACCCAATGCTGCAGCCATATAGGTAGTAGGCACTGTAGGGTTAACAGTAATGAAAGGCCCGGAGCCGAGATACGCACCTGTAAGCGCGTTGTACCAGTATATGCCGGATGTGGCATAAGGCATAGGTGCGTAAGGGATGGAAGCGACAGTATAGGTAGCGCCCGATGGGGTGAAGCGCCATGCTTCTGGTGGCGAGATCACACTCCATGAGGGGGTCCAGTCGCGACCGGGAGCTACTGTTGCCAATGTACCTGCGGCATTCTGCACACCTGTTATCGCAGCACCACTGTTCCATGCACAAATGGTTTTGTGTGCGGTGTGCACCTCTACAAGGTTGGATGTTTCATACAGTATGATCTGGCTTGTAGTCCATTGTGTAGTACAGGAATACATGCGTGTGCCACACCAGGTCACCGAGAATTTACGGTTGGGTGCCACACCAGAGGTCGACTGCGTAATGGACCCGCCGGCACTGATAAGGATATCGCACCATGGACCGCAAACAGCATTACGCATATCTGGGTTACCTAGTAGCGCCGCAGTGATGGGCCATGGACAGTAGGCGCCGGCGAGAGCAGTATTGAAATTCAAAACACCATTCGAGCCGATAACCAGCTGCGTATGGTTGGTACCGTAAAAATTGAATGTAAACCCGATAGGGAAAACACCGGAATAGGCATCATCGGCCGTGATACCAGTACCCGTAGGCATGGTGCCTGTAAGGGTGGCATGAAGGGTGTGAGAATTGCAGTCGCCGGTGTCTGTGATAACGAGCTGACCGTGCGAAGCCGAAAAAAGAAAGACCAGTAACAAACTAAGCCCGGCGACTTTTTTAGTGAGAATATTTTTCATACAAATCGATTTAGACTATCTCCAATAATTTTCAGTTAATATTTGTCTTTTTTGGAACACCAGAACAATTGGTGGATAGCAGGTATACCCTAAAAGACGCTGATATTGCGTTTATAGTTGGGAAAGGCTACATTAATTTATTGTAGTTTCGACATATGAAATAAAAACACACTACACAACGCGTACAGAATGATTGGTATCTGTATTACCAATAATAGAAGCCGCAATGAAAATGGAAAACACCTGCCTTACAGGCAAAAAAACCTTTCTCCGAAAAATGCTGAAAACGAAAAACCTGCCACAGCTACGAATCTGGTGCTGTGGTAGCACCCACAAGGCAACGTTGACAAATAACTGCGCATTGCCCCACTGTAAACGGAGCTTTTTTCCTGCCAATAGAACATGGCCCTGACCGGACCTCCAGCTTGTGATTTTTGGTGCTCAAATCTGCAAACGGCTCATTGCAGGCGAGAATGAAGTTTGCTATTTGCCTGTTCCCTATCTGCTGGTGTATTTGCATTCAGCAGGGCATCTGTATTGGCTGGACTCAACAATTTTACCTGATGACTGTTTCTGATCAGTGCTTTTCGCGGGCATTTAAAACCCGCTGACAGATGCTCCGTTAATACGGATGCTGCGCCTGGCTCCCAAATAGTGATCAGTGGCTCCGGCAATCCATCGAAAGGGCTGATAAAAGTTGTTGCCATACAACCGGCATCGCGACTATCAACCAGTGAACTGATGGTACCGGCATCAAGTAGTGGCAGGTCGCACGCCACTACCAGCCATGCTGCATCCGGATACAGGCTGAATGCGGACATCAGGGCAACAATAGGTCCGGAACCTTCTACCGAGTCGGGTAGGACAGGGTAAGCCGGATCTATTTCATTTGCCTGCTCCTGCCGGCACGAAATAAATACCCGATTGCAGAAAGCACCCAGCATATCGGCCAGGTGATACCGCTGCTCCCTGCCATGCCAGTGCATGGTCGTTTTGTCCTGCCCCATACGCACACTTCTGCCACCGGCAAGTACGAGGCCATACAGCGGGGGGGTGGCGCTATTCTGCTCTTCTGAAATCACTTTTGCCTCCTGTTTTCTCCATCAGTAATGTTTCCTTTATCACTATATCGTGGCTCAGCGCCTTGCACATATCGTATATGGTGAGCGCTGCTATACTTGCACCTACAAGAGCCTCCATTTCTACGCCTGTTTTTGCGGTGAGGGAGGCTGTACAGGTAATGACTACTTCCGATTGTTGGTTTACATGGATTTCGATGCTGCAATTATCAAGGCCAAGCGGGTGGCAAAGCGGAATCAGTTCGCCGGTTTTTTTGGCTGCCATGATCCCTGCTATGATCGCTGTCTGGAATACGGCACCTTTGGGCGACCTTATTTGACCATCAGCAAAATGCTGCAATACAGCGGGTGGCATTACTACAATGCTACGAGCAACTGCTGTACGCAGCGTAACTGCCTTGGCAGCTACATTGACCATGGCTGGCTGCCCGTTTTCGCCCAGATGTGTAAACTGACTCATTGTTAAAAAACAGGTTTAAATGGCCATACCGGATAGATATCGCCCTTTTTAAAGTTAGTAATTTCTGCAGGCAATTCCATAAAGGCATTGGCAAGCACCAGATTTGAAAAATCTCCCGACCCATGTCCTTCTACCGGTGTTGCAAACAATTGCCCGGCTTCTGACACAGACAGATGTACCTGAAGAAAGTAAGTGAGCGGCGGCTGAAAAATATAGTCTGCTGCCAGCACCGCTACTGGTATACGCGTATCTGCGTGACCAGTACCTGCTTTCAGCCAGGGTATAAAGTAGCGGTACAAACAGAGAAAAGCCGATACCGGGTTGCCGGGAAAGGCGAACACGGCCTTGCCACCCACGGGATAAACACCAAACCAGAAAGGCTTGCCGGGTCGCTGACTTACTTTATGAAACAGCATCTGCACACCCAGCGCAGTGAGCGCCTGGGGCACATAATCGAACCGGCCCATAGATACCCCACCGCTGAGAATGATTGCATCGTATTGCGAAAGGAGGCTACCTAAACGCTGTGTACTTTCTGAGGGCTCATCGGGGATATGAACCATATCGGCTGCTATTGAAAGCTGCTGTAAGACGGTATGAATCGCATAGCTGTTGGATCGTCTGATCTGGTAGGGGCCGGGAGTATCCTGCACATCCACCAGTTCATTGCCGGTACTTACTATCGCTACACGCGGCAACTTCCATACCTGCAGATCGGCCTGCCCTACAGATGCAGCCATGCTGATCACAGCAGCGTCTACCAGTGTATTTACCGGCACCACTGTTTCTCCGGCATGTTTGTCAGTACCTCTGCGGTGTACATTGGCGCCGGGCTTAATGGTGTTGGCAACTATTGTGGCAATTCCTCCGTCTATCTCGATGTCCTCGTATCTGACAACAGTATCTGTACCGGCGGGCAATGCGCAACCGGTCATCAACTCAATACAATCTCCATCACTATCTATCTGAACAGGTGTATCGCCTGCCGCAATTGTAGCACGCACCACAAAAGACCTTTTGCCCGCTGTGAACGCCGCTCCGCGAATGGCAATACCATCCATCGTAACCCTGTCGTAAGGAGGCAGATCGCGGTCGGCAACAATATCACAAGCCAGCCGTCTGCCAGCAGCAGACAAAAAAGGTATTGTTTCGATGCCGAAACCAACTGCCTGAGCAAGCACTAAGTTAGCTGCTTCGGCTACAGAGATCATTGTCATAATGTAGTTTCAAAACTACGCTTTTTGCACCGCTCACTCATCACCGCTCTACCACAAATCGCAGCACACTGTTTTCGCTACCCGCCTGCATGTTCAGCAGGTACATTCCATTGGGCAGTCCGGCAGGCAGTTGTATAGACACATCCATACTGCCACCTTTGACGCCGATAGTTCCCGAGTACACGTTTTGTCCCAGCATGTTGCTGATAGATACCGCTGCTTCAGAAAGACTGCGGTCTGCAACAACACCACGCAAACGGAAACCACCATTATTAGGGTTGGGGAATACATGCAGGTTGCCACCCGCAGCAACATTGCGTACACCAGCAGGCCATACCGTTACAAATACTGAATTGTAAGCGGTGATGTTGCAGACGCCACTACCGGTCACTGTGCAGGTAACTGAATCATAGTCGGCAAGTGTGGCAGAGGTAAAAACATTTGTGGTTGCACCTACCACCACTACACCATTTACATCCCATTTATACACCGGCGTTGGGCCTGCGCCTGTTACGGTTGCGGTGAGTGTCAGGAGTTCTCCCGGAGATACTATGAGGCCCGGTGTTGCGGCCACACTTATTACGGGAATATAGAGCGGATCTACAGTCATGTTTACGGTGCTACTGTTTACAGTATCGGCAAGCCTGCACATAAAATTGCTACCCATGCGGCAAAAAACAACATCACCGGTTGCGGGCGTATACATATAGGTTGACCCTGTGCCCACTGGCAATCCGTTTACAAACCAGTTGAAACCCGGCAAAGCACCACCAAATGCCGGAGTGATGGTATACGATACAGGCGAGCCGGCACACGAAGTATCATTGGGGCTTACGGAAATCGAAGCAACCGGCATGGCCATATTGATCACGGTAAGGGCAACTGTGTCTGCTGCCGTTGGTGGCAATGTGCAAGCCTGGCTGCTGGTCATTAACACTGTAACCGTGTCTCCTATCACAGGCGTATAGGTATAGGCAATACCACCACCCGTTACGGTACCATTTACACGCCATATTATTGTTGGTGACAGGCCGCCATAAACCGGGGAAGCGGTGAATGTAACGGGCGATCCGGAACAGATCGTGTCTGGTGTACCGGTAGTTACAGCTATACCCGGCACTACAATCGGATTTACAGAAACAGCCTTTGTCGCTGTTCTGGACGTGCACGCATTAGTCACAGTATAGCTGATCACCGTGGTGCCTGAAGTGATACCGGTAACGATACCAATGGAAGACACTGTGCCCGTAGCAGGTACACTGCTGGCCCATATTCCCCCTTCTGTAGTATTCAGCATCGTATCGGGGTATCCCAGGCAAATATCGTTGGGCCCAAGTATAGGCGCAATACCTATTATGTTGGTTACTGTATTGGTCATAACCACCGGATTGTAGTCGAAATAGATACCTACGCGGTTGGGAATCATGTCGCCGTCGGCGAGTGTGCTTCTGGCTTTTATGTTGAACAGGAACATACCATCATTGAGACCGTGGTGGGCACTGTCCAGCAGTTTTATGTTCGGAAAATCGAATTTGGCAATATTACGTACTCCGTCATTCAGTACGGTCACATTCATGGCATGCGACGAGGCCTCTATTTCCAGCGTTGCCGGATCCAGATTGTCTGACAGCGTATCGAGCACATATACATTGTGAGCTGTGTCGTTGCCGGTATTCTCAAAACGAACCCTGTACTGCAATTGCGTACATGGCAGTATATAGCCCTCGGGCGATACAGCAATGTCGTTGGGGTCGTATGCGCCTATTACGGTGTCGCACTTTATCCTGATGTTGTTTGAGGGATTAGCATCGCCTGTTATTGGGTCTACCGTAACTGTCTCATTTACCGTATCGCCCAGAGCCAGAGGGCTACCCAGCGACGAAGGTCGAGCCAGGAACACAGTTATCGTTCTCGTAGCGTCTGGAGCCATTGCAGGCAGTGTCCAGGTGAGAGTGGTACCACTGGCGGTAGTTGGTGCCGGATTGGTAGCAGTACACGGATAGAGTGTGGAATAATAGCCAAACTTGGGGCTGAACGCCAGGGTAACCGTTGGGGTTACCACAGTACAGTTGAGGTTGGTGACCAATATGGTAAGGCGCTGCTGGGTAGGGTTGGTCAGTGTGGTCACATTCACCTTCAGGTCGTGCGTGAGCGAGGGGCTGCAGGTCAATCCGAACTTCTTTGTGCCATAGGTATTGGCAAAGGTGCCTATTGTATCGTAGAGCACCCCGCCTGATGGACAGGAGACCAGCATACCGCCTGCCATACTGAGCGGCCGGAAGGCATAAATTGTACCGGTAGTACCATAGGCTTTGTAATAAAACCCACTCGTAGCGCTGATGGTATCAATCGGTATGCCGTTAGAGTCTATACGGGTATTGATGGGTATCAGATTATTGATGTCGCCCAGATCGTATATGCAGTTGCTGTTGTTGTCTTTGTAAAAGCTGATATTGAGGGTGCGGCAAAACTGATAATTATAGCTGAAGACCACAGTATCCATGGGTGTAGTACCATTAAGCATTATATGCTGCACAGAATAGGTGCCGGGCATGCCATATGTATGATAAATATGGGCATTGCTCACACCAGTTGTGGTCATTGCAGTGGTATCGCTGGTTCCATCACCAAAAGAGGTAATGACACTGAATGTGGACGAAACCCCGCAAGCCTCAACATAGAAATGGGAGGGTACACAAAATGTTGATGGTGTAGAAATTACCGAGTGGCTGCCAATTGCAAAATTGACATTCACAAACACCGGACCAGAAAAAGCGGCAATACCAGTAGACGAGCAGGTGATACGGCACCTGTAAAAATAATTGCCCGTAGGGTTGAATACATAAGGAACAGAGAGGCCTCCGGCAAGGTCACTCCAGCTAAACCCATCTGGTGAATACTGCCACTGAATGAGGTGACCACAGGAATAAGTATAGGAGGGCAAATTGAGCGTAACAGGAGTGCCACTGCAAACCGTGGATGCACTTGCCGTAATGCCACCCGGTACCGGCGTACCGCTACATGTCGAATTTACCGTAACATCACGGCTCACAGTACCACAGACACCCAAAGAGTAATAAATAGTTGCCGTTCCCGTCCCTGCGCCATACACAACACCGCTGGTACCCACGGTCGCCACTGCTGTAGCGCTCGAGCTCCAGGTACCGCCAACGCCGGCAGTAGAGCTGAGTGTGGTAGTACTACCCGCACACAGGCTGGCTGTACCGGTAAGTGGTGTCGGTGTGCTATTAACGGTTACCACTACGGTTGAAAAACATCCTGAAGGCACTGAGTAACTAACTGTTGTTGTGCCTACAGAGGCACCTGTAACTACTCCGGTGGTAGGAGCAACCCAGGCTATAGCTGGCGCACTCGATGACCAGGTACCACCTGTGGCCGGGTGCGTGAGTGTCGTAGTTAATCCAACGCATACACTTGCCGTACCGCCAATGGTGCCTATGGCAGCATTTACAGTTACCGGGGTTGTGGCAAAACATCCGGACGTCAGGGTAAAGGTAACATTTGCCACACCAGGAGCAACACCAGTAAGTAGTGCTGTAGGGCTTACAGTTAGAATACCGGCAGCACTGCTAGACCATACACCACCAGCCGGCGAACCAGAATATAGTGTAGTAGTACCAGCACACAATGGTAACCCGGCGAAGATGCTAGGTGTAGGATATACCGTGACAACCCGCGTAGTAGCGCAACTGGTAGGTAATACATAGGTAATAAGGGTAGTGCCTGCGGCAATACCTGTAACAACTCCTGAGCCAGTACCAATAACAGCAACAGACAAAACAGAACTGCTCCATACACCGCCCGGAGATACGCTGCTCAATGTAGTTGTACTACCATCACAGACGGCTGAAGTTCCGGTAATAGGTGATGGTAGTGGATTGATGGTTACAATAGCATAGGCAAAATCAACACCGTCTGTATAGGTAATGTCAGCAGTGCCTGCTGTAACACCTATAACAAGCCCCGAGGATGAACCAATTGTTGCTACCCCCGTTGTGCCGCTTGTCCAGGTGCCCCCCGTTACCGGGTTAGAAAGCACCGATGAATTGCCCAGACATAATGCCAATGTACCGGTAATAGGCGGCAATGCGGCGAATACCGTAAGTGAACTGACAAATAAAACGAGTGTGAGGTATAGCCTTTTCATAAAATGTGGTTGTTATGCAAAATAAATGTAAAACACAATCTCTATATGCATGCAGTTAATAAGGCGCAGCATAACCGGACTGTGTTAGCAAAATGAAAATATTTCTCAGGATATTTTTCAGAAAGAAGGTTTCTGCCCCAAAACAGGTAAGCTATTGGCCGGGTAACTACACACTTCCGGTATCAGAAATCACTATTTCATCGCCTGCCAGATGGGGTACTACCGGGTGCAGATCGGGTGTCACGCAATATTCCATATCATGCTGCAGACCAAACGCCGATAACCTGCGGTAATGAGAGCTGTCTTTCAGGAATTCAATAAAATTCTTCCCTCCCGAAGAGTTATAGAGGTGTTTGGCTGCCCGTGCTGCATCACAATTGATCTCGTAGGCATGCTGCAGGCGGTGCACTACTGCACCAGCAAATAATGTGTCTTCCAGATTGAACTTGTCCTTCCACGATGCGCAACCCAGCAACACATTTTTGTTTTGTGCCAACAGCCAGTTGCTCAATGCCGTCAAATTCAGAAAAGATCCGATCACAATCCTGTCAGCGTCCTTCACCATGTGGAGCAATCTGGTACCATTTGTAGTAGTCAACACCAGTGCTTTGTTTTTTATAAATTCGGCCGGATATTCCAAAGGTGAGTTGCCGTGCTGTAAGCCTTCAGCAACCTTTCCGTCGCGTTCACCCGCAGTCAGGCTATCTGGAATGCGCTCTCCTATTGCAATACAATCCTGTACAGACGCAACTGGTATTACGCATCGGGCGCCATTGTGCAGTGCTGCTGTAATAGTAGATGTAGCTCTGAAAATGTCGATAATAACAACAATCGCACCCTTTGTGTTGTACAAATGCAACAAAGCAGGCGAAAGGCAGACCTCCAACACTGGTTTTTCCTCATTCATCGTCAGAGCAAATTATAACACGCAAATTAACTTGATTATTACTTATTAAAAAGCCCCCGTTAACGGAGGCTTTTTATGTTTATCAGCCATTAGCCATGCGGCTAAAGCAATATTTTGTTTCTAGTACACCCACATATCGTGCTCCTTGTTGAAGATCTCCTGCGATGTTCTTTGACTTTCGTACAAAGATTCCATTGGGTTCAGGTGATCCTGGAAGCTTTCTCCATTTGCGCCAACAATTGTACCAAATGGGTTGCTCACCTTTGTGATCTTACTTGCAAACATGCGTGATTCAAAGAATTCATCCCATGTAGTACGGAACATGTCATTGGTTGGGTTGAAAACTTCGTAGTTGGCAAGCAAACCACGGATATCCGGATAGTACAACCAGAACATAGCCTGAGAACCACGATAGATACCGTCATCACCATACTTGTCCTGCACAGGAGCCAGACCAACGATTCTTACAACCATTTGACCCTGATTGCGATCAAAAATCCAGTCTTCTTTAATCCTGTACTTAGTTATCGTTTCCGGTTTGAAGTCGGTAACACGCGTCTTCTGTATTTCGTCGCCTGTTATCGGGTCAACTACAGTTTCCGTATCTACTTTACCGGCAACCTGCTCCATGATCTGCTCTTTCGTAAGAACAGTAGTGAAACGGTCGTCGAAAGTACCATATGCCACAATCTTTCCTTTCTTGATCGCGTCGATAAGAATTTCTATAAACATACCACCACCGGAATGCTCATCTCCCGAATAACGGAAACCAATGTTCTGCTTCTCCAGTGTGTTGATCTCACGCCATACTCTCTTTTTCCAAAGGATGTCCGTTTCACGGATATGCTGCCATGGAATGGGCATTCTGAGCCTGTGAGATGGTGGAATCCTGTCGAAAGCACCATCCGGTGTGCGGGATGGAAGCCAATCTTTGTTAACGCCTCCGCCCGGTGCAGCGACTGATGGGTCTGCCGAACCTGACTGAGCAAACAATGCACTGCCTGACAGCATGAGCACTGAAACGAGTGTAAGCTTGTATGATTGCAGAATGGTCATATCCTTCTGTTATTTATTGCTAAGTTAATTAATTTAGAGACAATATTATCGGCGCAAGTGTTCTGATCTGTCCATCAGGACCTACAGCCTTGATATTTTCAATGAACACCTTATCACCAGGCCTTGACATATCCATTGTTTTCTGGATTGTTGAGTTGGTCGTAAACCTTGTACCGTTGCGGTCTTCTGCGTTGTATGGCCCGATATAGTCACGTCCCAGTGGCTTCATACTGAACTGGAAAGAGATGATCTTGAACTTTGCATCAAAGTCGAACGCATCAAGTACGGCAGCCGGTGCTATCTGGATACGGAATTTTGATGCTGGCATCAAACCGCTCGATACACCACCCACTTTCGCTGTTGGGTCAGGAATACGCTTAACACGCACTTCCATTCCACCAACTGTTTTTACCGGACCTTCTTTTGTCTTAGCCCTGATAGCAACCTGAACTTTTCCGATTTTATCAACCCTGATATTGTAGTGACCTTTAAGTGCAGAATCTCTTACAACTGCACCAGGAATGTCAAGTGATACATCCTCTACAGAATAACCTGCAGCTGCAACAGTAACGGGATTGTCAACACCAATGTAGAACACGTTCATTTTATCGAGCTGCATAGACGCACCAGTGGTACCCACCATGTATTCGAATTTCCAATCGCGGGAGATGGTGCCCTGCTCTGTCTGCAGTTCTATACGACCTTTGATAGTCTGCAAACCTGTTCCTTTTGCAACAGTTTCCCATGGGATTACACCGTTCACAGCTGGCTTGGTGCTACCACCACCTGAGAGCGACTTGATCTCCGGACGCTGTGCTTTGTTAAACGCAGCGAGCATGATAGACGCTTCAATTTTATCACCTTCCAGTGCATAGCTTTGTTTTGGAACAGCCACCGCACCGATGGTATCAAACTTGATATCTTTCAGGTGAGCCTCTTCAAAAAGACGGTTGATGATCAATGACTGGCTGCTACGAACGTCGTTCTGGAACTTAGAGAACAATGCCAATGCTGCGATAGCAGGCATGTGCTCAAAGTTTTCAATACCCCAGTCAGCTTTCGGGTTGTGATCATTTTTCGTTGCCGGTGTAATAGTAAGTGGCATTGTTTTACTGATCATACTCGTTCCTTCTTCGGCACCTACCTGATCAAGAAGGAACTTCCTGAGTTCAAGCATGCGGTTCTTAAGGGTATCTGCACCGTGTTTTTCTACAAGCAGCAAAGTAGTTGCATCAATGTTATCCATCTTCTCAGGAACAGTACTGTCATGCTGATCGTAACCGCCAGCTTCCATTACTATTCTTTTCTTCCAAGTATCCAGATATTTCACAAGCTCATCAGACCTTTTCACTACCTCATCTGCTTTTTCTCTGAACGGGCGAACTTTTTCTCTCTGACCCGGTGCTTCCTCATTCTCTTTGATAAGCGCATAAACTTCAGCAGTCTTCTGCTCTATCGATCGATTGGAACGGTCAATACTTGTACTCAACGTCTTGAACGCGTTGAGGATCTCATTTGATACATTTAGGGCCAGCAGGGCTGTCAACACCAGATACATCAGGTTGATCATTATCTGCCGCGGCTCTTTAGGTATAGACATTCTTTATCTTTTACTATTCGTTAGTAATTATTTTATCTTCTTTTTTCACTCTTAGCGACCCTGCATAGCAGACAGCATGTTGCCATATATCTGGTTCAGAACGGTAAGGTTCTTAGCAAGCAGAGCGATCTGATCTTTCGTATTAGTTGCGTCTTTTGCACTTGATGCCATTGCGTCAGAAGCATTAACCAGATTGCTGTAGAATTTGTTCATAGCCTTAAGGTGATTGTTGGCATCAGTCAGTTCCACTTCATATATCTGATTAAGTGTACCCAGATTTTTAGACAACACTTTTACCTGATCATGGAACTTCATGGTATCATCAGCAGCGCTGTTGAATGCACTCATTGTTTTAGTTGCACCGGCAAAAGTGTCTTTCATCTGACCCAGTGCTACAGCCGCATCGCGTGCGCTCTGTGAGTAAGCTCCTGTTGCAGCGGTAACTTCTGTGATGTCCTTCATTTGCTCAACTGTATGACCAAATTTTGCAAAGTTATCACCAAGACGCTTGATAGTAGCAGGATTGATCTGTGCCTCTTCCATCATTTTATCCAATGATTTAGCGGCTGATTCTTTTTTCACGTGCGCGTCTTTGCCATATTTTTCATAGGCTTCAACGTGTGGGTTCTTAGTGATATCTGGGTAAAAACGCTCCCAATAATAATCTGGGTGAGGTGGGAGCAGACCAAGCATCGCAAAGATGAATGCTTCTGTCACCATTCCTGCCGTAAGCATGATACCACCACCGGGCCAGTGCTGAATTTTAAAAAGCGCACCTAACAGTACCACAGACGCACCAAGTCCGATAATAAGGTTTTTGATATATTTTCCCTTGTCGGTTTCAAAAAATAAGGTAATTGAATTCATTTTTTATCCGGTTTTTCTTTTCAGTTAAAGTTAATATTTGTGTAGTGTTAAGTGTAAGCTCTGTTGGTATATCAATTACCTCATCGGGCGCCTGTTGCTCAATGCGGGGTTAACCTCGGTGTAAACACAACGGAAACCAATGTACGCTTTCGTAGTGTCTTCAAATTCGAAATCACGAGTGCTCACCTGCAGGTAATAAGATACATCTCTCCAGCTACCACCACGAACCACTTTACGCTTCATATACAATGGATCGTTTTCTCTTGAATTGTATCCAACGTTCGGGTTGATGTCTGCCATCTGGTTGTAAGAACCACCGAAGTAAGCCGAGTTTGTCCACTCTGATACGTTACCCGACATATTCTTCAGACCGTAATCGTTTGCATTGTATTTATCAACCGGTACAGTATACAATCCACCATCAGCCGCGTAGTTGCCACGCAATGGTTTGAAGTTGGCAAGATAACAGCCTTTTTTGTTGATGATATAAGGACCGCCCCATGGGTATGGTGACTGGTTGCGACCGCCACGTGCTGCCCACTCCCACTCCTGCTCTGTGGGCAGGCGGAAACGGTGCTCTGTATACAGTCTGCCTTTTTCGCGGGCAGAAACCCACTTCCTGGTCCTCCAGTTACAGAATGCTGTAGCCTGTTTCCAGTTAACACCCACAACAGGGTACCTGTTGAAACCTACAAACCAGAAATACTGCATAGCGATCGGCTCATTAAACGCGTAGTTGAACTGGCGAAGCCAAACGGTAGTATCAGGATAAGCAGGAACGTCGTACTGACGAACGAACTTGCTGCGTGATTCTGTTGGGTGCTGTACCGCCTCGGCAAGATCAAATGCCTTATAGGTATAAACGAGCTTGGAAGCATCGATTTCTTTACGACCCCAGCCTGATTGCTCGGCAGGAACGTAGAGAGAAGCGAGCTGATCCTGAACTTCAGGATCGCGCCACCTGATCGGCTTGCGCCAATCGAGCTGTTGCGAGCCATCCGGAAGATCTCTGAAATCACCAAGCAGCTGATGCGCAATAGAATCCCTTACATCGTTGGTAAATTCACGGTACTCCTGATTCGAAATTTCGGTTGCGTCCATGTAAAAACCAACCATTTGCACGGTGTGAATGGTTGCGTCATTTCTGCCGCGTATGTCCTCGTCGCTGGCCCCCATTTTGAAGGATCCCGACGGAACGTACATCATGCCAATTGGCTGTGGCGGCTTATAATTCATTCTCGTCTGATCACCTACTAGCTGGCCGTTAGAGCCCGGATTACCGCAGCTGGCAGCAAGCGCTAACAATGCTAAAGCCGAGACCTTCAGGGAAGTTTTTTTCATACTACTGTCTATTGTTTTTGCAACTAAATATTATCGACCTTTATTACCCTCTGCACAAAACCGATGCACAATATTCAAAGTTTTTTTGAAAAATACAAGTTTCGGGAAAAAAATGTTAATTATTCAAACCCTCAAAAAATTTGAAATAAAATATTTCATAACATTAATTTCTACTGATTTATAAGGTTAAACGCCTCATTAACACCTGTTACAGGCGGTAAACATGCCTGTTCCGAACAAACAAATATAGACAAATTACCGTCAAAATATTTTTTTCGGAGAATGGGAACTTCGGATATTTCTTTTTCGCAAGTAAGGAAATACGCCTGTGGCACGGATTTTGCACATAATTCAGCATGAGCTGCAGCTGATTCAGAACCACTGCAAACAACCGTTTTTCCACCCTTGTTTTTGCGCTGCAGCAGTATGCCCCAATAGCCGAAAGAATAGGCATACCTGCCGGCAGTATCGCCCATCAGTTCCAGCATACGCTCGCTCCTGTATATCCAGTCTGTTTTCTCCATGCACATGCCACACAGCCACAGATTATGCGCCATCACCGAATTGGCCGATGGCGTAGCCCCATCATACAGGTCTACCTTACGCACCGGTATGTCGTGCTGCCCCTCAGGAGTGTAATAAAAAAAGCCGTCATCGCAGCTGAATGTATTCACTACAATGTCTGTATACCGGGCGGCTGCAAGGATGTGGGCATCGTTGCCCGATGCCGATGCCAGCTGTAGTAATGCCTGTATGAAATACGCATAGTCATCCAGCTTTGCGGGTATCCTTGCCACACCATTTTTCCAGGTATGCAGCAGCTCTTTCCCGGCATCAAATGCACCGGTCATCCATTGGGCATGTGCAGCTGCCAGCGCCACATACGCGGGGTCGCTCAGCACCATGCCAGCCTTGCTCAGCGCCATGTTCATTAGTGCATTCCACGACAGCAAACACTTGTCGTCTGTGATGGGCCTGATACGGTCTTTTCGTGCTGCAAACAGGTTTTGCTTTACGGTATTAATCACATCGGTTACAGCCTCTGCTGCCATGCCTCTGGCTGCAGCTACATCTTCCACAGACTGCGCAATATGCAGTATGTTGGTATGCTCCCAGTTGCCACCGGGTAGTACCCCGAAATGCTGAGCGGCGATACCATCTACATCCCTTGCTGTTGCCAGCCATTCCTCCCATGTCCAGGTATAGAACTTACCTTCTACCCCCTCACTATCTGCATCGAGCGCGCAGTAATATCCGCCTGACGGATGCTTCAACTCGCGCTCTGCAAATGCGATCGTGTCGTGAATAACGGTTCTGTACTTTTCATTACCAGTAATACGCCAGGCGTCGCATAGCGAAATGATTATCAGCGCATTATCATAAAGCATCTTCTCGAAATGCGGTATCAGCCAGTTGCGGTCCGTAGCATACCTTGCAAAGCCACCACCCAACTGATCGTAGATGCCGCCAGCTATCATAGCATCGAGGCTCACCAAAGCCTGATCGAGCGCTGGCTGGTGTCCCGTAAAGTGATAGTATTCAATGAGATAGCTGATGGCCATAGTGCCGGGAAACTTCGGCGCATTACCGAATCCTCCCTTGTCTTTGTCGGCCTGCGCCAGTAGACTTTCCATGATCTGCCTGCACAACCCGCTATCTATTCCGGTTGCCGCCTTTGCAGATACCCGCATAGATGCCTGGCGCAGATGCTGCAGCATTTGGCTGGCCTGTGCTATCACTTCATCATGCTGCTCTTTCCAGATCGTATCCATCCTGCCCAGCACCTGCATCCACGACGGCCTGCTGTATGCCTGCCGGGGCGGAAAATAGGTACCACCATAAAACGGTGTACGCTCAGGTGTCACAAACACATTGAGTGGCCATCCGCCACTGCCGCTTATGGCCTGCACCGCGTCCATATACAGGTGGTCTACATCGGGGTGCTCTTCGCGGTCTACCTTAATGCATACAAAATGTTCGTTCATGAATGCGGCTACACCCTCGTCTTCAAAACTCTCGTGCTCCATCACATGACACCAGTGACATGCCGCATACCCAATACTCACCAGAACAGGTTTATTGCCCGCTTTTGCCACCTCAAATGCCTCATCGCCCCATGGGTACCAGTCTACCGGATTGTTTGCATGTTGCAGCAAATACGGACTCTGCTCATTTATTAACCTGTTTGCCATAATGTAAAGGTAATGCCGGCAGGGGTATCTGTACACAAAAAAATGCACCAATGACATGCCTGCCGCTGATGCTTTTTAGCATTTCACAAATCCGAGCTGATGATTCAATTCGGTCACAAAATTAACTTTCAGTTAAAGACACATTGAGCAATACAATTTGAGAGAATCAGAAAGCAGAGAACCTGCCACGGGCAACAACAGCACCACCCGCTGCATAAGCCCTGAAAAAATACAGCCCGGGTGCGTACTGGTCTGTGAGGACGCCACACGGCTGCTGATAGGTGCTTATGTGCCGTCCGGCTACATCATACACTTCCAGCACATGGCATTCCGCCTTCGCGTCAAAAACAAACCCTACTCCACCTGACCCACTATTCAATATCCGGATTGATTGGCCTGCACTGATTTCTGTTTCTTCTATAGCACTGGGCAAAACGCCAACATGCACCGTGTCTTTAATGGTAACCGAAAAACAATTGGTGGATACGGTCAGCGCCACTGTATACACACCAGGTGATGCATAAGTATGCCCGGGGTTGACGGCAGTATCTGTGCCACCGTCGCCAAACGACCAGTAGTACTGGTCTGCTTGCTGTGAATGATTGGCGAACGAAAGCGCATTAACCCCCGCGGGTGTATGCGCAAACGATGCGAAAGGATAATGGCCATACTGCTGCCATTGGCTGAGGCTGTCGAGCACTACCTTGTCGGCTATACGCTGCAACGTACCTGCGGTAGATGCAGACAACCCACCCAGATAGGTACAACCACTGGCTGGCTTGTGAAAAATGGAGGCATAAGCAACACACGCCTGCAGATACGAGCCCGATACAGACGGGTGCGAGCTGTCTGTCTGGTAAAGATCGATCGTGGGGAAGCTATCTATCACAATTTTCCATGCGGCACCCATTGGCGCTACAATGGCGTTATTGTCCTGCGCCATCTGCATATAGCTCTCCCGCAGCCTGCCCTGCATGCCCGCGTAGGTGCACACTGCCGGATAGCTGGGGCAGTTCATTACGTCGCCGTTTCGCCTGCCCCAGGTCATCATAAACATGGTTTGCGTGCAGGTATCATTGTCATGTACAAGACTATCGAGCTGCCTGGCAAAGGGATAAACATCGGTGGCAACCTGAGCAGGTGGAAAAGCAGGCATCTGACTCTGCTCCTGCAGCACCACAATGTCCCATTGCTGCGAGTATATACCGGATAGCGTAGTGCTGTTGGTAGTATGCTGCTGAAAGGTGTAGCCGCCCGGTGCCGACATCGCATAGGTGAGCGTATCGCCCTTGGCTGTCGCAAAATCGCGCAGCATTACAGGCATATTGTTGGTGTAGGTATAGCTGTTGCCGATAAAAAACACTTTGCGTTCGGTAGCCAAAAGTTCCTGCGCATAGGCTATAGCACAAACAAATAAACAGATTCTGAATAGGTTGTTCATAGTAGTTTGTTGAATTGACATTTACTCTTCAGTAGCGGCATCGGCCTTAACCTTCCATTCATTCGCCTTTGCCCTATTTTTTTCAATACCGGTACCACTCTCATAACAGGTGCTTACCATTCTCATCGCGTCTGTATCTCCCTTCTGCGCCGACTTCAGCAACCATGCAAACGCCTTAACGTCATCTTTTTTGATGGCCCCAAGCCCTTTCGAATAAACAAAACCCAACCAAAAACAGCCTCCCGGATTACCGCGTTCAGCCGACTTTGTTGCCCACTCAAAACCGGTCTTGTAGTCTGCAGTGGTAGCCGCTTCTTTATTGATGTATATGTTAGCGATCACCGACATCATCTCGTCGTCATTGGTACGGCCTGCCGTCTGCTCAAACCAGGTCAGTAATCGTTGCTGGTGCTCTTCGGTAAGCTTGCCGGAGTTATACAGCGTAAACAGGTTGTTGGTAGAGAAATTGCGTTCTGCTCCAGAGTTCTTTGCCAGCTCCATCTCTTTTATCAGCATCTCCATTCCCTTTGCTGCGCTGCGTTTCACACCTATACCCATCACGTAAAACCCTCCCATATAGAAGCACGCATCGGGATTGTTATTGTCGGCAAGTTTCTTCATCCATGCTGCAATAGCAGCTTTGTCCGCTGTCGGGCACTCATCCTTCGTTATCGTCACCCCTACTGGCTTCACAGACAGGCTATCGCCTGCGTCTGCCGCCTTCATATACCAGTCTATAGCCTGCAAGCAATCATTACCCATATCACTTTGCGAGAAATAATCGCCGATGTACCGCATAGCAGTTGGCTCGCCCTTCGCTGCCGCTTTCAGAAACCAGTCGTAGCCCGCCATTCTGTCTTCAGGCACTCCATCCCCTTCCATGTAGCAAAAACCAAGTGCGATCATCGCGTCAGCATCTCCTTTCTCTGCAGCTACCTTGTACCATTTCACTGCTTCCTGCAAATTCTCCGGAGCACCTTCACCCGTCTCGTACATCTCACCCAGCTGGTAGGCAGCGTCGGCACTACCTTTTTCGGCCGCCTTTTTTATCCACTCCAGGGCTTTTACTGTATCTCGTTTAATGCCCAGCCCCTCTCCATACATATCTCCCAGCAGCAGCATTGCGGTGACATTGTTTTTTGTCGCTGCCTTTGTAAGCCATTGCCGGGCTGTAACGTAGTTTTTCACTACACCGGTACCGTAATAATAATATTGGCCCATATTCAGCATAGCCGGCACATCGCCCTTTGTGGCCAGCGATTTGGCTGTTGCCAGCTCCTTTGCTGTGGGCTGTGTGGGTTTCGATACCTGGCTGTAACCGGATAAAAAAGACAAGACAAAACAAAAAACAAATAATACAAACTTCATAGCGGTAAAATTAAGGATAATAACCAAAGCGCCAATACGACGTATAGCTGGGCAATTGCGACTTGCATGCCCTTTGCCGCGATTGGATTGCCTTTCCTCCTGCAGCGCAGCAGGAGTATGCTCCTTTTTCCAATAAAACACATATTTTGCATCGTCAAATACTACCAGCCGGTGCAATGGTCTCAAAAACCGAACGCCGGATACACAAAAAAGCTAATTGATGGCTAAGAAGAAGAACAATACAGAAAAAGAAGTACGGACAGAAAATGCCAAAGAAATACAGCCTGAAGTTCAGAAACAGGCTGCCACCCCCACTGAGCCACTGAATATACTGGGTGGCAGGCTGAATGGAAAGTTCCTGTACATCCTGGCTGGCATTGCCCTGCTCTGTTGCTTCATCATTTTTGCCGATTTTATTTCGGGTGAAAAAATATACCTGTTCAAGGATATAGGGAGCGACTCTATCAATATTTACATCCCGCTGATCACGCAGTTCTCTGACTACATCAAGTCAATAGGCCTGCCTACCTGGACATTCTCGCAAGGGCTGGGTCAAAACGTTTTCCCATTGTTTATGAGCGATTTCTTTTCGAACATACTCATGCTGGGCGACAAGGAATCGATACCCGGCAGGCTGGCCCTGGTTGAAATGGTGAAGATCATACTTTGTGGCATTGTCTTCTTCAGGTATCTGCGCGAACTGAAAATGCACGAAATCGTTGCCACTATCGGCGCCCTGCTTTTTGCGTTTAGTGGTTATGTTATCGTGGGCAGTTCCTGGGTAATTTTCTCGCTCGAGGCACTGTATATAGCGCTCATATTGTTTGGTATAGAACGCTGGCTGAATCATGGCAAATGGCTGTGGATGGTAATTGGCATTACCTGCCTTAGCTTCCTGCAGCCCTTCCTGCTCTTCCCATATACCTTGTTTCTCATGGTGTACCTGCCAGTACGGTACAACGATGTGCGTGCCGGCGAATGGTCGAAGTTTCCGGTATTTATTCTGAAAACGGTAGGGTTTGGGGTGCTTGCAGTAGCCATCAGTTCATGGCAGATGTTTCCCGACCTGCTGCAATACATAGAGAGCCCCAGGGTAGGCGGCGAAGCCAGGCTTATAGAAAAACTGAAAGGACAGCCCGTATTTGGAATCGCTGACGAAGTGCTGCGATTCACTACTACATTCCGCGCTTTCGGCAGCGATATACTGGGCAATGGCAGCAGCTTTGTGGGCTATCAGAACTATCTCGAAGCACCACTGTTCTATTGTGGCATTTTGTGCCTTGTAGCGTTCCCACAGGCATTTGCAGGGATGAACAAAGGTCAAAAGATCGCTTATGGCGTATTTGCCGTTCTTTTTACGTTACCCATATTCTTCCCGTTCTTCAGATATTGTTTCTGGGCGTTTTCCGGCGACTACTTCCGTACTTTTTCGCTGGTCATCACGCTGCTGCTACTGATCTATGCTGCCAAAGGATTGCAGCACATCATCGAGTCCGGCAAGGTAAACCTCATCCTGCTGGGCGTAACGGTAGCAATACTACTGGGTATGCTGTACCTCCCGTCAGAGAAACTCGCGGAGCACGTCAACGTTGGCATGAGATCTGTGGCTATAGTGCTCATATTTGTGTACGCAGCATTACTGTTTGGCATCACCCAAAAGGGCTATGTCCGCAACACCTCAGCGATGCTGCTGCTGCTGGTATGCCTGCTCGAGGTACTGTATTCTTCTACCCCCACCGTTAACGACCGCGACACCATCACCGGCGCTGAGATGAAGGAAAAAGTGGGCTACAACGACTACACTATAGACGCTGTAAAATACCTGAAAGAAACCGACAAAAGCTTTTACCGGATCAACAAAGACTACACCAGCGGAACAGCCATACATACCAGCATCAATGATGCCAAGGCGCAGGGCTTTTTCGGCACACCGTCTTACCACTCTTTCAACCAGAAGAACTACATCAAATTTCTTGCCGATGTGAATGTGCTGAACCCGAAAGATGAAAACGCGACAAGATGGGCTGTTGGTCTTATGGATCGTCCGCTGTTGTTTTCGCTTGCCGCCGGCAAGTACAACCTCACCAAAAAATCGGGAGAAAACCTGCTTCGATTCGGGTATGATTCGGTAGCTATGTTTGGAAATGTAAAGGTGTTTAAAAACAAGCACAGCCTGCCGCTGGCGTTTGCATACAACCAGGCGCTCACCGAAGCTGAATTCAAAACCCTGAGCCCGTTTCAGAGAGATGTATACCTCCTCAGGGGCTGTGTGCTCGCGCCCGAAGATGCTGAAATGCTGAAAGTGTGCAGCAAATTCAACATGAGCGATACCGCAACACCTTTCAATGGTGACGCCTACAGCCTCTATTCTTCTACATTGAGGAAAACCAGCCTGACAATAACACGGTTCAGGGAAAACGACATAACAGGTTCTATCAATCTGGCTGCACCGGCAGTGCTGTTTTACTCCATCCCCTTCGACGAAGGCTGGAAAGCAACTGTGAACGGTAAACAGGTGAAACTGAGTAGGGTCAACTGTGGCTTTACCGGACTGCTGCTACCTGCCGGCAAGAGCGATGTACATCTGACATTTGAACCACGGCTGATGGCAGAAGGGGCCATGGTATCGGCAGGAGCACTGCTGGTTTTTGCAGCACTGATCATCATGCAATTTATGAAAGACAGACGGAAAGCCGCCGGGCAGACAGCCTAATCGAAATTTATCCGCTCACGCTCAATAACCAATGGTCGTTTACGTACCTGGTTATTGATGGCGCCTATGTACTCACCAATCACCCCAATAAAAAACAACTGGACGGAGGAAAAGAAAAACATCCCGATCACCAGTGGTGCCTGCCCTACATCAAACCAGCTCCAGAAAACAAGCTTGTATATCAGGTAGCCGAACGCCATCATCAGGCTGATAATGGATGAAAAGAAACCGATAAAGGCCGACAGTCGCAGAGGTAGCTTCGAGTGGCTGGTAAAGCCCAGCATAGCCACATCATACAGCTTGAAGAAATTGGAACTGGTGCGCCCAGCAAATCGCGCCGGCTGCACATAAGGTATCTCAAACCGCCTGAAACCCAACTCTGAAACCAACCCCCTGAGGTAGGGATACTGATGGTCCAGACCTCGGATGATGGTAATGAACTTCTGATCGTACAGACCAAACCCTGTAAAATTCTTGATCGTTGGCTCTTCGTCAGACGCGCTGGAAAGTACCTTGTAAAAGAAATTGCGTATCGCAAACATCAACGGATTTTCCTTGCTTTGCTCCTTGATACCAATCACAATTTTATAGCCTTCTTCCCATTTCTCCAGAAATTTAGGGATCATTTCGGGCGGCTCCTGAAAATCAGAAACCATGTAGATCACTGCATCGCCATGACACTGTATCAGGCCATGAAAAGGCGACCTGATCCAGCCGAAATTGCGCTCGTTGAAAATAACCTTGACATGCTTCTTTTCCGCAGCAATACCACGCAAAATCTCAGGCGTGCTGTCGGTAGAGCAGTTGTCGATCAGTACATGCTCAAAGGTGTACTGCGGCAACTGATCAAATATTTTTGCAATTGTTTCGACCAGAAGGGCCACATTGCCCTCTTCGTTATAACAAGGCGAAATAACTGAAATATGTTTTTTCATGTGTTTGTTGGCGTATTTAGGAAGGGGAAACAAACTGGCACCTTACCTTTTTCTTTCCGGTTGAGTGCAAATGTATTTAAACAGATTAGTATTTACCGATTTTGTGCATGAAAAAAGCACAGCTGCGGTCCCAACAAAATGCATACTGCCGGTCTTTTCTATACCTCCGCTATTTTCTGAAAAGCTTATTTTTGACTATCATGTGCACATTTACCGGCAAGCATCCGTTGTTGGGCATGGTATAAACTACTAAAAATCATACGCTGTGAACAGCATAATAAAGGAAGACATCGAAAAAATCATCAGCCGGTTTGATGAATGGGACCGCTTCAAAAACAAGACCGTGCTCATTTCCGGTGCCAACGGATTCCTGCCCGCCTATCTGGTAGAGACGTTTATGGCCCTGCACGAGTCGTACAATACACGTGTTATCGCACTGGTAAGGAACCTGCAGAAAACAGAAACCCGCTTCCGTCACCTGCTCGGCAACCCTCGCCTGCATATTATTGTTCAGGATGTAAGCCAGCCTGTGGACATCAGCGAAAAAATTGATTTTATCATTCATGCAGCCAGCCAGGCCAGCCCCAAATACTATGGCATAGACCCCGTGGGTACGCTGAGTGCCAATGTGCTGGGCACCCTGAACCTGATAGAACTGGCGAAGCGCAATAATGTGGAATCTTTCCTTTTCTTCAGCTCGGGCGAGGTATATGGTCAGGTGAAAGCCGATGAAATCCCTATAAAAGAAACCACCTTCGGATATCTGGACTGCGCCAACGTGCGTGCATGCTATGGCGAAAGCAAGCGTATGGGTGAGAATATATGTGTAAGTTACCACGCTCAATACGGCGTAAAAACGAGGATCATCAGGCCGTTTCATACCTATGGACCCGGAATGGCACTAGACGATGGCAGGGTATTTGCTGATCTGGTAGCCAATATTGTCAGCAAACAAGACATCGTACTGCGAAGCGACGGCAGCGCCATCAGGCCCTTTTGCTACCTTGCAGATGCCACTTTGGGCTTCCTCACCGTGCTGATAAAGGGAGAAGAGGGGCAGGCGTACAACGTAGGCAACCCTAACGAGGAACACAGCATATTGGAACTGGCTAACATACTGGTAGGATTATATCCCGAATTTGGGCTGAAGATTGTTATGAACCTGCCGATAACCGACAGCAACTACCTGAAAAGCCCCATACTGCGCAACTCACCCAATATCGACAAAATCTCGCAATTGGGATGGACACCCGCGACAACCGTCAGCGAGGGGTTCAGACGCACAATTTCGAGCTTTTTGACCAAATAGAAATGCGGGATAAATTAACTAATTTTGCAACGGTTTCATTTTAGCTGAAACAAATAAATTCACAGATATATATGAGGTGCTTAATACTATGCGGCGGAAGGGGTGTTATAGATCCCGCAACCCGGACCCGAATACCTAAATGCCTGATGAAAATAGGCAACCGCCCTGTGATCTGGCACGTTATGAAGTTATTCAGCAAGTATGGCTACAACGACTTTGTACTGGCTCTGGGTCTGGGTGGCGATCAGGTACGGGAATACTTCATCAACAGTTTCGAGCTGCTGCATGATGTAGAGATCAATATCGCGAATAATGAAGTGAAATCGCTCAACCGCATACCGGAAGAAAACTGGACCATCAAACTGATTGATACCGGCATCTCAGCCAGTACCGGAGCACGTATAGCCCGCTGTGAAAGATACCTGAAGTACGACCCGTTTTTCATCGCCTATTCCGACGTATTGGCCGATGTGAAGATTGACGAGCTGGTGGCACACCACACAGAAAGCGGAAAAATGCTGACCGTAACTGGTGTAAATCCACCCTCAAGGTTCGGCACATTCTACCTCAACGATAATCAGATCTCATCCTACGACGCCAGTGCAAAACTGGAAATGCACCAGTCCCGGATCAATGGCGGCTTTATGGTAGCCAACGAAACACTGTTTGAGAAACTATCACCTATTAGCGAATGCAATCTGGAGTCTGAGATCTTCAGCACACTGATAGGCGAAAACAACATAGGACTTTGGAAACACGATGGTTTCTGGCAAAATGTAGATACAGAAAGAGACATAGAGTACATGCAAAGCCTGTACGACATCAATAAACGCCCCTGGCTGGGCATCAATTAAACCAACCAACATGATAAAGAAAGCAGTAATAGTTGTAGGACCAGCGGTAGAAGACACCGAATTTGCATACCCATATTATCGTTTGCAGGAAGATGACTTCACGGTTGATGTCGCTTCAAACGGTGGCGTGGACATTGTAGCCAAACATGGCCTGCCCATCAAGGTGAACGTAGATATCAAGAAGCTGAACCCAGCCGATTATGATATGCTGGTGGTGCCCGGCGGACTGGAATCGCCCGACAGGCTGCGCCAGATACCCGAGCTGCTACAGTTCATCAGAACCATGAACGACTCCGGAAAGGTGATCGCTTCGGTATGTCATGGCCCATGGGTGCTGATATCTGCCGGCATAGTGAAAGGCAAAAAGATGACCACTTACGTAGGCTGCAAAGACGACCTGATCAATGCAGGCGCAGACTACCAGAACGTGTCTGTGGTGTCTGACGGCAACATCGTTACCGCGCCACACTTCAGAGACAATGCAGCGTGGATGAAAGAAACGCTGAAAGTATATTACGCTATCAATACAAAGTAATGATCTACAAAGTATATCCATCATTAAACGACTTCGAAAACCTGTCGCGGCTGAAGGTAGAGTCTTCCGACTTTGCCAATAACTTCGATTACAGCAACATCGTAGTCAATAAACCCTGGGGGTACGAATACCTTTGGTTTCAGAAAGAAAAAGTAGCGATCTGGTTCCTGCGCATCACCAAGGGGCAGGCCACATCACTGCACTGCCACGCCAAAAAACGCACCTCCCTCATTGTGCTCGATGGTGCTGTACAGTGCACCACCATCGACGACAAATACCAGCTCAAAACAATGGAAGCCATAGTGCTGGAACCCTGCGTGTTTCACTCCTCTATGGCAATTGCCGAAGAAGGTGCGTTCATAATGGAGATCGAAACACCACCCATGAAGGGCGACCTTGTACGCATGCATGACGCCTACGGCCGCCAGCACACCGGCTACGAAAAAACAAACGAATACTCTACCGACTTTGCTGCCTACGAGTACTTCCCTTTCGAAGAGAAGGACTACAAAGGCTGGCGTTTCAAAAGCATAGAAATTATGCTCTGCAAAGAGCGCCCTGCGGCTGCAGAGAATACCCTCATGATCGTACCAATAAACGGTATCGCACGGTCGAAATCAAACAAGATCATAGATGTGGGTGAGGCCTACGCCATCAGCGCATCAGAACTCGAGAACGACAGCATAGACCACAAGGATTATCAATTCCTTGTCTTCAACCGAATTTAAAGCAGCCCATCGGGGCTATCCATAAAAACCAACAAATGAAAGTATCAGATTACATCGTGCAGCTGTTTGTGGAGCACAACATGAAGCACATCTTCTCCATATCAGGTGCCGGCAACGTACACATACTCAACTCTATTGCGGACAATCCCGCACTCGTTTCTGTGCATCCGCATCAGGAGCAGGCTGGCGTGCTGGCATCACTCGCATACAAGCGCATTTGCGGCAGGCTGGGCGTCATGATCACCACATCGGGCGGCGCTGCTACCAATGCCATAACCGGCGCGCTGGATGCATGGGCTGATTCTATTCCTGTACTGATCATTTCCGGTCAGGAAAAATCAGAGTTCGTAACCAAGCACAAAGACCTGCGTATGTGGGGCGTACAGGGTTTCGATATTGCCAAAACAGTATCGAACATCACCAAGTACGCCGTACTGGTCACCGATCCCAAACGTGTGAAATACGAATTCCAGAAGGCTATCCATATTGCTGAGTCAGGCAGACCCGGACCGGTATGGATAGACATACCTACCGATACACAAGCAGCACAGATCAATCCGGACGAGCTGGAAAGCTATGTGCCTGAAAAAGACACCACCGACAACAGCACCGCATTCACAGCACAGATCAGCCAACTGATGGCAAATGCCAAACGTCCGGTATTCGTATTCGGCAATGGTATACGCCTCAGCGGTGGCGAAAATATGCTGCAGGCACTGGCAGATAAGTTTGGAGTTCCATTCCTCACCGCATGGAATGGCATAGACTTGATCTCCTCCCTCCACCCGCTCAACTATGGCCGCGAGGGCACCTATGGCCAGCGTTGCGCCAACTTTGTCGTGCAAAACGCAGATCTCGTGATCACTATAGGCACGCGTATGGCTATACCACAGGTTGGTTACGACCTGCGCGAGTTTGCCCGCGATGCACACAAAGTGGTGGTTGACATAGACCGCACCGAGCTCGATAAATTCGCAGCAGATGCTTCTTTTACATTGATAGAAGCCGACGCTAAAGCATTCATCAGCAATCTGCTGGACCAGGTGGCAGCTCCTGCCCCTGCCAACATCAGCGCATGGGTAGATACCTGCAACAACTGGAAGAAAAATTATCCTTTTGTAGAGCCTGATGGTCTTCACAAAGAAATGGACGGCATGCTCAATTCTTACTCTTTTGTAAAAGAGCTGAACAAGCACTTCGCTCCCAACGAGATCATCGTAACCGACATGGGCACCGCACTCACCTGCACCCATCAGGCCATAGAAGTTACAGACCAGCAAAGAGTCGTAACATCTACCGGCCTCGGCGAAATGGGCTTCGGGCTGCCGGGCGCCATAGGCGCATCGCTCGCAGCCGACGGCCAGCGCGTGATACTGATCAACGGCGACGGATCAATGATGATGAACCTGCAGGAAATGCAGACCATCGTACATCTCAATCTGCCCATAAAACTGTTTGTCTATATCAACGACGGCTACCTCACCATCAAGCACACACAGAACAATTTGTTCGGCTCCAAATTCGCCGGTTCAGGCGCAAAGTCTGGCGTTACCTGCCCCGACTACAGCAAGATCGGTGAGGCATTCGGCTTCAAAACATTTAAGATCAGAACCCTGCAAGAAGCAGAAACTTTGCTGCCATCCGTACTCGCCGAAGACGGGCCGGTATTGTGCGAGGTATTCATTCACTCCATGCAGTTGCTGGCACCCAAAACGTCATTCAATATCAACCCCGACGGCACACTGGTTTCACCTCCGCTCGAAGATCTGTATCCCTTCCTCACAAGGGAAGTTTTACAACAGGAAATGGTGGTACCACTGCACCCCAAATCATTGCAAATAAAAAACTAACCGATGGAAAAGAACCCCTGGCTGCATTCCAAAGACCACCTCATAGGCCCATTTGTGCGCATAGCGCGTCCACAGGTAGTAGAGATGCTCGCTATGGCGGGTTACGACTTCGGCGTTCTCGACCTCGAGCATGGCGGCACCGTGAATATGGATGATGTATACACCCTGATACTCGCTGCCGAAAACAGAGGAATAAAACTACTGGCACGTATACCCGGCGTCAAC
Source organism: uncultured Bacteroidota bacterium (assembly GCA_903824665.1). Classification (GTDB taxonomy): domain Bacteria; phylum Bacteroidota; class Bacteroidia; order Chitinophagales; family Chitinophagaceae; genus Nemorincola. The sequence goes on from CAIJXT010000003.1 coordinate 134,341, forward strand.
GAAATGTACATCAAATGGCTGCTCGATCTCGGTATTGGTGGCCTGCAGATTCCGCACATCAAAACCAAAGCCGACGCTGAGCGCGCAGTTGCCTATGCCAAGTTTCACCCTATGGGCGAGCGTGGATTGTGCCGCTTTGTACGCGCCGCCGAATTCTCCAACATACCCAAGGAAGAATATATAACAAAGGCCAACAGCCGCTCCATCATTGTATTGCAGATAGAAGGCGTAGAAGGTGCGGAAAACATAGAAGAGATCAGCTCTGTAGAAGGGGTCGACGTCATCTTTGTAGGGCCTTACGACCTTAGCCAGTCTATGGGGCTCACCGGCCAGATCTGGCATCCCGATGTTACCGCAGCCATCACCCGCATCATAGATATCTGCAAATCAAAGAACATTGTTACTGGTGTGTTTACAGACACACCAGCCGGCATCAAGCACTGGAGCAGCCTCGGTGTAAAATACCTCAACTACCGCATTGACACCGAGATGTTCCTCGACTTCGCCAAAAAAAGCAGGGCCGAACTGGAACTACCCACACACACCGGCTAACGACATTTAAACAACAGCAATCAGTGCAGGACCAACACATACACCACAGCGTCATTGCCGATTGGGGCATACGGATGTTCACCGCAATAGGCGTACCCTCGCAGGATGCCGAAACCATAGTGCATGCACTCGTCAATACCTCACTATGGGGCATCGACTCGCACGGCATAGCGCGTATCACACATTATCTGGGTCGTTTTCAGAACGGCACCATCAACAAAACACCACGGCTGCAACTACAACAGACTGCAGCCGCTACCGGCCAGCTAGATGGCGACGACGGCCATGGCATAGTGATCATGACAGCTGCAACAAACCATGCTATAGAACTGGCCAGAGCTGCCGGCACAGGCGTGGTAGGTGTCAGCAACTCATCGCACTGCGGTGCCATAGGGCTGTATACCCGACAGATCACCGCTGCCGGCATGGTGGGCATCTCCTTTACCCATGCCGATGCGCTGGTGGTGCCACATGGCGGCAACAAACCCTTCTTTGGCACCAACCCCATCTCTATCGCTTTCCCTACCACCAACCCCGATGAGCCCATATGTGTAGATATGGCCACCAGCATTGTGCCGTGGAACTACATGATGAATGCCAAGCGCGAAAAAACACCCGTTCCCCTGGGGCTGGGTGTAGACAAGCACGGCAACGACAGTGAAAACCCCGACGATATTGTAGCCGTAAAACCTATGGCTGCACACAAAGGCTACGCGCTGGCGTTTATGATAGATATGCTCTGCGGCCCGCTCAATGGTATGAACTATGGCCCCAACATGACATCCATGTACCGCGACCTCGATAAGAAACGCAAGCTGGGGTCATTGGTGATCGCAATAGACCCGGCAAGGTTTGGTGGCAGAGATACCATTACAGCGGTAGGCACAGCCATCATCAATCAGGTAAGCACCCACGGCGATAATGTACTCTTCCCCGGACAACCAGAATACATCAGCAAAAAGAAACGCATGGCAGAAGGCATACCCGTATCAGAAGCCATCATAGCCGACTTCCACAATTGGTCCGAAAAACTCGGCGTAACGCCCATACACACATCATGATAGAAGCAGTAATTTTTGATTTCGACGGCGTAGTCGCCGACACCATGACCGATAACTGCATTGCCTGGCAACACTCGTTTGCTGCTTATGGCTTTCAGCTGCATGCCGCCGACTACTACCGGCTCGAGGGTATGGGCAGGCACCAGATCGCCGAGTACATCATTGCTGCCAATGGACTCGACCCGGCCATCGCCCACGACGTAGTGGAAGCCAAGGAACTGTACTATAAAAATCACAACACCTTTCGTCTTTTCGATGGTGTTAAAGAGATATTCGAACTGCTGGCACGGCACCAGATACCGGTAGCCATCGTTACCGGTGCTTCGCGGGCACGCATTGCAGAACACCTCAGCAGCCATATCAGCAGCCAGCTCTCAGCCCTCATCACTGCCGACGATGTTACAGACACCAAACCGCACCCCGAACCCTATCTTAAAGCAATAGCCCTGCTGGGCAAGCAGGCAAAGAACTGCCTGGTTATAGAAAACGCCATTCTGGGCATTCAGGCTGCAAAAGCCGCCGGCTGCACCTGTTTTGCACTCGAAACCACCCTGAAAAAAGACGACCTCATGCTCGCCGACGAGATTTTTTCGGGCCACAGCGACTTATTAAGCAAGCTAGAACGTATTTTTACGCATTCAAATAATACCACAACAATGAATATACTGGACGTTAAGAACGAATTTAAGAGCAATAAGATCTCTAAAGTTGAGTTCATCAACAGGATGCACGAGTTCCACAAAGTGCTCTTCGACTTCTCCGAAAGCCTTGCCGGTACCGAGATCGCCAAAATAGAGATCGAAGACGGAAAAGTGATCTTCACTTCCCGCGCCACCGCATTTCACCCCGGCGGTGCCAAATTCCACGTCGACATCCTGGACAAACGCATTACACCCGTAGATACGTTCAACTTCGATCAGTACGAGCAGGAAGACTCTGAAATGCTGTACAAGCTGGTAAGTGATAACGATACCATCTTCGATATTGGTGCCAATATCGGCTGGTACTCCAACCACCTCTCCCGCAAACTGCCTGGTGCTACGATATATTCTTTCGAGCCCATACCTGAGACTTTTGCCCAGCTGAAACGCAATACAGAGCTCAATGCTGCCGGCAATATCACGCTCAACAATATGGCTTTCTCCGATGCCGTTCAGACCCTCACTTTCTTCTATTCACCCACCATCACCGGTGCATCGTCTTCTGTCAACATCACCGAAAACGACAGCATGACCAAACTGGAATGCCAGGCCAACACCATCGACAACTTTGTTAAAGAGCGTGGCATTGCTAAGCTCGACTTTATAAAGTGCGACGTAGAAGGTGCAGAATTTATGGTATACAAGGGCGGTGCGGCTACCATAGAGCAGCACAAACCCATCGTTTTTACAGAAATGCTCCGCAAATGGGCGGCTAAGTTCAACTACCACCCCAACGACATCATTGCCTTCTACCGCCAGTTTGGATACAACTGCTACACCTCGCACAACGGCAGGTTGATACCTACCGATACCGTGACAGAGGAAACAATGGAAACCAACTTCTTCTTCCTGCATCCGGCAAAGCATGCCGACAAGATCGCATCACTGAGCTAACACCAACCGCATCTGCCAGTGTTGCCACCCGCAGCATTGGCAGATGCCCGTTATACGGTACCCATACCGGTATCCGAACTAAAAAACCTACTTTTGCTGCCTATGGCAGGTAGTTACAAATCAGGCTTTGTCAACATTTTTGGCGCACCCAATGCCGGAAAATCAACCTTACTCAACCTCCTGCTGGGCGAGCGGCTGGTCATCATCTCTCCAAAGGTGCAGACCACACGCCACCGCATTCTGGGTATTCTCTCCGAACCCGAATACCAAATCGTTTTCTCAGACACGCCCGGCATCATAGAGCCCAAGTACAAGCTGCACCAGAAAATGATGCTGCAGGTAAAAAGCGCCCTCGAGGATGCCGATGTGGCCATTCTCATGCACGACATCACACAGCCGATAGAGGACTTTGAGACCATATCCAATACCCTCAAGCTGAAGGTACCCGCATTGCTGCTGCTCAATAAGACCGATACCGTAAAAGACAAAAGCACAATAGAGGGCATCGTAAAGCTGTACAAAGACCGCTACCCTACCTGGGAGGTACTGGCAATATCCGCTCGCAAAGAAACCAATACCGACAAGATACTGCCACTGGTACTCAAAGCACTGCCCGAGGGCATGCCCTTCTACCCGGACGACAGCATCTCAGACCGCAACGAGCGCTTCTTTGTTGCAGAGCTCATACGCGAGCAGATATACACGCTGTACGAAGAAGAGATACCCTACCACGCCGCTGTACTGATACAGTCGTTTGAGGAAAAGACCACACTCAATGTCATAAAGGCCGACATCATTGTAAGCCGCGAGACCCAGAAGATGATACTGCTGGGCAAGGGTGGCAGCATGATAAAACAACTCGGAATCAATTCCCGCAAAACGATCGAGGAATTCCTGCAGAAAAAAGTACATCTGGAGCTGTTTGTAAAGGTGCGCCCCAAATGGCGCGACAACGAAAACTACCTGCGCGAATATGGCTATAATGGATGAGCGGCTCGCTGTAATTCAACCCCTGCGCAAGACCTGGTACCAGGGCAAGGTAGCAGGGATGGATATGCTGCGGCTCGACAGGCTGCACCCCGTCATATCGGGCAACAAATGGTACAAGCTGCGGCTCAATCTGGCCTATGCTGCGGACCATGGCCGTAAAACCATAGTTACCTTTGGTGGTGCGTATTCCAATCATCTGGTGGCTACCGCCTGCGCCGTGCAGCGCTTCGGGCTGCAGTCTGTAGGCATAGTGCGCGGTTCGGCAGACCACATAACCCCCACCCTGGCGCAATGCCGCGAATATGGCATGGAGCTCATATTTGTAACCTACGAAGACTACACCAACCGCCACCAGCCCGAATGGGCCGAGGCTATGGTAGCCCACTTCGACGAGATCTATATTATTCCCGAAGGTGGTGCCAACGAGCGGGGCCGCGCCGGTGCAGGCCTGCTCACACGGTTTGTCGGCAGCAGCTACAGCCACATAGCGTTGTCAGTGGGCACTGGCACCACGCTGGCAGGGCTCAGAAATGCCCTCGCCACCACGCAGCATATCATAGGCTTTGTACCCATGAAGCAGAGCACCGAGCAGCAACAGTACATAACCGACCACCTGAACCCCACCCAAAACCACGACTGGAGCCTGGAGAATGACACCCGCTTCGGCGGATTTGGTAAGTGGAACGACGAGCTGCTGTACTTTATGAATGAGTTTTACGCAGATAATAAGATCCCGCTGGATATTGTCTATACCGGCAAAATGATGTACTCGCTGCAGCAAATGCTGGCCGACAACTACTTCAATACCTGCGACAAAGTGCTGTGCATACATACCGGCGGGCTGCAGGGCAATGTATCGGTAAAAGACTTCCTGAAATTCGATTAATGCAACCGGGGCTATCCGCACCTAGTGCGATCCCGGATAACGCTGCTTGGGCCTGTCGTCCACAAACTTACCCTGGTATATCAGCTTGCCCTTTTTGTTGTAGCACCGGCCATAGCCATTCTTCTCGCCATTCTTCCACTGGCCTATGAATTTCTTGCAGCGGGGGCAGTATTTTATGGTCACTCTGGCTTTGGGCGATATGATGTAGTAATTGCCAAAACCATCCTTTACATCGTTTTCAAAATGGCCGTCGTAGCGGTCGCCATTATTCCAGTAAAATATGCCATTGCCGCTCTTCTTATCATTCTCCCACGGCCCCTCATAGCGTGCACCATTCTCATAGTAATAAACGCCCTTGCCGCTACGCATATTCTTTTCAAAATGGCCTACATACTTATCACCGTTGGGCCAGTAGTAGGTACCTTCTCCGGTGCGGTCGCTGCGTATATAGGGCCCTTCGTAGCGCTCACCATTTGCCCACACACAAGATCCGTTGCCATGCATATGATTGTTCTGAAACTCGCCCTCGTATACATCACCATTCTTCCAGTAAAATTTGCCCTTGCCATTCTGCATGCCATTCTTCCACTCCCCATCATACTTGTTGCCGCCGCCATAAATCATTACGCCTGTGCCCGACATGGTATCGTTCAGAAAACCACCGGTATAGCGGTCGCCATTGCGCCACTGGCATGTGCCCTGCCCCGATTTTTTACCCTCCACCAGGTCGCCCGTATACTTGTACCCTGTGTCTGTAACACCCGGCAATGGCTGCGCCACCACTGTACGAAACACCAATAAAAACAACAAAAGCAATAACCCGGAATATGTGCGCACCATAAATAGCTATCTATCTTCTTTTATCAAAAAACAGCATCCGCACATCGTGTGGACAGGGGTGCTGTTTTGCTGGTAAAGTTACGGAAAAACCGCAATCATCGGGGATACACTAGCCCAGGCTGAAAGCCACTGCCGCGTCTGCATGTATGCGGGTAGTATCAAACACCGGCACAGGCACATCTGCCTGCGTCACCAGCATCGGTATCTCGGTGCAGCCCAGCACTATGCCCTGTGCGCCGGCGGCCACCAGCTTGTCCATTATGTCCAGGTACCGGCGGCGGGTACTGTCTGTAAACACACCCTTGCCCAGCTCCTCAAAAATCGTATCATGTATAAAATCCCGGTCATCGGCATCCGGTATCAGCGTGGCTATACTGTGGTTGCTCAGCTTGTCTTTGTAAAAATCACGCTCCATCGTCGGCTTTGTACCCAGCAGCCCTACTGTTGTCAGCCCCTGCTGTTGTATGGCGGCAGCTGTTGCCGTGGCGATGTGTATCACCGGTATCCCCACCGCTTGTTCTATATCGTCGGCAAACATATGCATGGTGTTGGCACAGATCACTATACCCTCAGCCCCGCCATCCTTCATATTGCCGGCAGCGGCCACAAACAGGCGCCGCAGCTCGTCAAACCTGCCTGCATCAGCTATACGTTTTATCTCGCCGTAGCTGAACGAATGCAGCAGAATATGACCAAAATCTATCCAGCCCAGCCGGTCGTTGATACCCTGATTGATATACCGGTAATAATCTACCGTAGATACCCAACTAATGCCCCCTATCAGACCCAATGTTTTCATAACCATGCTATTAGCCTTAAAGATAGGAACACTAAAGTAAAATATTGCCCGGCTTTATCTGAAATGATTAGGGTCACTGTTCGCTGCAGTTTATGCCTACAGCGGTGGTGGCAGTCAAATACACTAAAGCCCACCACCGCTCCCGCTCTCTTTCCCGCTCCCAATTTCCCCGCCTGGTCGCAGCGTCTCGCTGCGTCCTCACTCACCGAAGCGTCGCGCTTCCGAAACAATATTACAGCAACCCACGACCTTCAGCCAGTCTTTTCTACCGGCGAAGAGGCACAATCACATACACATTTTCACCCACCTGTTGCAACGCCCAAAATAAGTACTTTTCGCCCCAAACCCTTACCCACAGCGGCTTTTTATTTTTATCATATACCGCCGGCGTTCTATCATATACCGGTGGCAGGCTACCATAATTTTGGGGTTTTCTTACTGCCTTTTTTCCTCCGATCTTTAGGTGTGGGTTGGCTGCGCAAGCCTGTTGGCAAACCAAAAATGACAGCAAAAAAAATCGACGAAAATCAGGGGCCGCTGCGCAAAAGTGCGCAAGAAGTGCGCAAATACACAATTTTCCACTATAGATATTAATTTCAAAATCAACCACTAACACCAAAAATTGCATAAACCAAAAATTGCGCAGCAAAGTGCGCAAAAATTTTTCCGGGCTTAGCCAGCAACAATCAGGCACCACACCACTGGCTTAGCATTAGTCAACCACCCAAAAGGGATGACAGTAAACAAAAATCAGGATTATCTAACCAACGTGTAAACCTATTTCAGGACGAAGCAACATACAAAGTGGGAAGCAAGTGCGCAATTTTTGCGCAAAAATCAGGACCGTAAAAAAAAACAAAACATTGAAAATCAATAAAATAGACAGAAATGAAACCCGGAAAAGAAAATTTGCACACACTGCGCAATTTGTATTGGCGGCCAGCAAAATTGCTTACCTGCCTATGGGGCGGTAGGGGTAGTTACCTGCTGGTTTGTCATTCACAAACAGCCCTTCATAGATGAGCTTCCCTGCACCATCAAAACACTTGCCCAGGCCATGCTTTTCGCCATACTGCCACTCGCCTTTGAACGTCACAGCGCCGGGGCAGTTTTTCAAGGTGCCATGTACCGCTACCGAGTACACACCATAGCCATGGCGCAGGTCATTGTCAAAGTCGCCGGAGTATCGGTTGCCATTGGCCCAGTAAAAATCACCGCAACCGTTTTTACGGTCGTGCACCCACTGGCCGGTATACAGGTCGCCATTGGTCCACTTGTAAGTGCCGTTTTCGCCCCAGCGCATATTGTTCTCAAAATCGCCGGTATAGCTGTCGCCGTTTGCCCACGTATAGGTGCCATGCCCCTGGCGGTTGCTGTTCAGGTATTCGCCGGTGTATTTGTCGCCATTGTTCCAGGTGCAGGTTCCGGTGCCGCTGATGCGGTCATCGCGGAATTCGCCCACATAGGTGTCGCCGTTTGTCCAGTAAAACACCCCCTGGCCATTTTCCATACCGTTCTTCCACTCGCCTTCGTAGCGGTCGCCGGTTGTGAAGTATATTTTACCCTTGCCAGACTGCAGGCCCTCGGCAAACTCACCTACATAGCGCTCGCAGGTGTTCCAGTTGAGCTCGCCCGCACCATGAAATTTGTTGTTGGCAAACTGCCCCTTGTAGTAGTCGCCATTTTTCCATACAAAAGTACCCGCCCCATGATACAGACTATTCTTCCATTCGCCCTCGTACCGGTCGCCACAGGCAAATTTGCAAACACCCGGCCCATTCAGCTGGTCGTGCTCAAACCTGCCGGTATACACGTCGCCCCGCACGCCGGTACAGGTAGCTATTCCGGAGAGGGTATCGTTCTTCCATATCCCTTCTATCCGGTCACCCATTGCCAGGTACTTGATACCCTTGCCCTCCAGTTTGCCATTGGCAAAATTGCCACAGTATTTGTCGCCATTGGCCCAGTAAAAAGTACCCAGCCCCGACAGTTTGCCATTTTCAAACTTACCCTCATAGCGGCTGCCATTGTTCCAGTAAAAGGTACCGCTGCCCTCCAGTTTGCCGTTGATCCAGTTGCCCTCGTACCTGTCCCCGTTAGACATATAAAAGGTACCGCTGCCCCACATCTTATCATTCTTCCAGCTACCCTCATACCGGCTGCCCTCTACATAATAAAACACACCGGTGCCGCTCATTTCACCGTTCTCCCAGTTGCCTGTATATTTTTCGCTGTCAGAGTAGTACATGGTCCCATGTCCCCGGCGCTCACCGTTCACAATGTTGCCCACATACACGTTGCCGCTATCGTATTTCTGGGTGCCCACTCCATTTTTTATGCCCAGCGACCCATAGTGGTCTATGATCAGTTGTGCCGCATCGCCATGCATATATTTAATAGCCCAGAACAGTGGCGTGGTCACATTGGTGGGCGTATGCCATACCGCATTTACCGGCATACCTGCCTTTATGCACTGCATCACCAGGCGGCTGTCGCCATATCTGGCAGCGGTGTGCAGCACACACCATCCGTCTGGCGCTGCGGTACGTATATCTGCACCGTATGCAAGGTATTGCCGAACACGGGCGATGTCTGCTTTCGAGCCACGCTTCAGCTCGTCGCCCAGCAATTGGGTAGCCTCTTTACGCGATGGTATCGTGGGCGAGCTGTTGTCGGTACGTTTACCTCCGGCGGCCTTGGTAGAATTGATGGCAAGGGCAGGCGCTGCCGAAATAGGCTGAGCCATCACTGTACCGTACAGAGATGGAATCAACATCAGCAACACAATATGTAAAACGCTATTCTTCATGCTACCTCGCGGCAAGAACCGGATAAAAGTCAAAGGAGCACCCTAAAAACGGTACTAAATACAAACCCGGAAGGACACTTCACTGACTTAGCGGCAAGATATTAAACATTTTTCGAGCCATTAGGGAAATATCATTAATGAAATGTTATTGATGCAGGTATTTATACTCTTAAATATAACATAATGGATTCAGAAAACAAGCTATTGCAATCGACCACCAAAAGAACTACCTTTAAATGCCTAAAACTGAGAACTGGTGCTGTATGCCGTAGTTGATATTGAGACCACCGGAAGCTTTGCCGCCGCCAACGGCATTACGGAAATCGCCATCGTGATCCACGACGGTGAGCAGGTGCTCAACTTTTACGAAAGCCTCGTCAATCCCCATGTTCCCATACCTTATTTCATACAGCGGCTCACAGGGATAGATAATGCCATGGTGGCCAACGCACCATCATTCAGCGAAATAGCTGGCCAGGTATACGAGTTGCTGCAGGACAAGGTATTTGTGGCACATAATGTAAACTTCGACTACTCGTTTGTAAAGCACCACCTGCAGTCGGCAGGCTACGATCTCAGCACCAAAAAACTGTGTACTGTACGGCTGGCACGCAAGGTGCTGCCGGGCCTCAACGGCTACAGCCTGGGCAAACTAACCCAACGGCTGAATATAACCCATGCCAACCACCACCGTGCAGGCGGCGATGCGCTGGCAACAGCAGATCTGCTGGCTATCATCACCCGGAATGATAAGGAAGGCGCCATAGCCACCATGCTCAAAGGTCGGAACAGTGAGCAATACCTGCCGCCGCACTTGCCTGTAGAGGAACTGGAAAAGCTGCCCACATGCCCCGGTGTATACTACTTTTACAATGCTGCCGGCAAGGCAATATACATTGGCAAGGCACTGAACATACGAAAACGGGTACGAAGTCATTTTTCGAACAACAAAACAAACAAGCAGAAACAGGACTTCCTGAAAGAAACACACCGGGTAAGCTATAAAGAATGTGCTACAGAGCTGATGGCACACATCCTGGAAAGCGCAGAAATACGCAAGTTGTGGCCGGTACACAACCGCAGCCAGCGTGGTTATCTGGCCCAGTTTGGTTTGTTCCTGTATGAAGACCGGCAGGGGTATACACGGTTTGCAGTTGAGAAGATAAGAAGAAGTCTGAAGCCGGTATATACGTTCAATACGATCACAGAAGGCCACTTCATGCTGCGCGAACTGATCGAACAGTTTGCACTCTGCACACGCCTTTGCAACATATCTACAGCACCCGATTGCGGATGCACAGTGCCCCACCACGACCCGGAGGTGTACAACCAAAAAGCAGCAGCTGCGGTGCAATGGATACGCAACCATCTGCCCACATTTGCACTGATAGATAAGGGCATAGACGACAACGAGCACAGCTGCATACTGGTACGCAACGGCAATCTGTACGGGATGGGCTACCTGAACGATAAACAGAAACAACTAACGAGCATTGACACACTCGCCGATAGTCTGGAACCACTGCAGGACAATGACTACATCAGAAATCTGGTCCTGCGCCATGCAACTGAATACCCTGAAAAATGCGTACTGTTTGCCTGACGGTGCATAGCGTGCATAAACTGTTAGCCAACACATACGAAAATGTGCGGTACCTACCCGAAAACTTGCCATAAACCGACAGTTGCTAAAAAGGGGATGATAATCAGTACACTTGTATGGCTGCTGAAATAAAATTGTACATTTACCGCTCAATTTCAGCAAGTGAAAGCGATTATCCCAGTTGCCGGAGCAGGCACCAAGCTGCGGCCCCTCACATATACCCAACCGAAGGCACTGATACCCATAGCGGGTAAAACCATACTGGGTGTAATCGTAGACCAGCTTATCGAGGCCGGCGTTACCGAATACGTATTTGTAATAGGGTATCTGGGCGAGAAAATACAGCGCTATATAGACAAAACCTACCCGCAACTGAAGTGCACCTTTGTAACCCAAAGCGACCGCCGCGGTACAGGGCACGCCATCTGGCTCACCAAGGATGCTATACAGAATGATGAGGTTATGATAGTGCTCGGCGACACCGTTTGTGACTACAATGTAAAGGGAACAATATCGAGTGCCGTGTCGCAGATAGGGGTAAGAAAAGTGGACGACCCAAGAAGCTTTGGTGTGGCAGAGCTAAACGACAAGGACATCGTGACCAGAATGGTGGAAAAGCCCCTGATGCCAAAATCGAATATGGCAATGGTAGGCATCTACTACATCAAGGAAACCAAACAACTCTATGCCGCTCTCGAAAAGAACCTTGCCGGCCCACCCGACGATAATGGCGAATACCACCTTACCAACGCACTGCAGGAGATGCTGAGCGAGGGTATAGTACTGCACGCCTTCAGGGTGAATAACTGGTTTGACTGCGGCAAGAAAGAAACACTGCTATCAACTAACGCCATACTGCTGAAGCAGATGGAAGAAGCACAACCGGGCAAAGAAATGCCTGAGTACGACACTACTGTGATCATACATCCGGTAAACATTGCAGAGGGTTGTGTGATCCGGCATAGCATAATAGGCCCCAATGTGAGCATCGGCGAGCACACCAAAATAGAATCATCTATCGTACGCGACTCTATTATAGGCTCTTATGCCGAACTGCAGCAGGTAGTGCTCAACTCGTCGATAATAGGCAACGACGCCTATGTGCGCGGGCTGAGCCAGAGCCTTAACATAGGCGACAATACCGAAATAGATCTGGGGTAAAACCTAACCCATACAAAACGCCAGCGACACCATTATGGCTTTGACCCCATAATGGTGTCGATCTCTGCCATAATATCAGGGGTAAGTTGCTGGTATACGTCCAGAGCACGCAGGTTTTCGGTGAGCTGGCTTTCCTTGGTAGCACCAAGTATCGCCGTTGTAACATGGGGATTGTGAATGCACCATGCGATAGACAATGTGGCCAAAGAGGTATTGAGCTGCAGAGCTATCTTTTCAAGACTATTGACACGGGCTACCTTATCGTCCTCCAATGTCCGGTCTTTTAGCCAGGCATAGTTTTCGAGGGCAAGGCGCGAACCGTCGGGCACACCGTTTTTGTACTTTCCGCTGAGCAGGCCACTGGCAAGCGGGCTCCATATGGTGGTACCCATGCCATACTTGCTGAAAACAGGTAAGTAGTCGACCTCCATTTTGTGCCGTTCAAAGAGATTGTACTGAGGCTGCTCTACCGCTGGTCCTATAAGCGACAGTTGCTTTGCTACCTCATGCGCTGCTGCAATCTCTGCACCGCTCCACTCGCTGGTGCCCCAATAGAGTATCTTACCCTGTTGCAGCAGCACGTTCATTGTCCATACCACCTCTTCCATGGGTGTTTCAGGATCAGGGCGGTGACAGTAAAACAGGTCCAGATAGTCTGTCTGCATGCGGCGAAGTGCAGCATTGCAGGCTTCTGTAAGATGTTTGCGGCTGAGGCCATGTTGTGTAGGCTTGTTGTTCTTGCCATACAAACCAAAGAAGGCCTTGCTGGAGATGCAAAAAGATGTACGGTCCCAGTCTTTGTTCTTCAGCACCCTGCCCATCATCTCTTCGCTGCGGCCGCCCTCATAGGCTTCGGCATTGTCGAAGAAGTTGATTCCGTTGTCATAGGCCAACCCCATAATACGATCGGACGCACTATCATCGACCTGTTTGGAGAAAGTGACCCAGGAGCCGTAAGAAAGCACGCTGAGCCGCAGCCCGGTGTTACCCATTTTTCTGTATTCCATACTGTCGTCGCAGATTGAATTGTGTAAAAAGAAGTGCGCCGACTTTGCATGAAACATAAAGCGACGCCGAACAAATTTAGGGATAAAAGAACTACCTATGATGGTACCTGTGGCACGTATATCGTTATGCAGGCATTAGCAATGTCTATGCCTCCGGATGGCGGTAAGACCAGCAAAGGACAAGATACACCATAAGGCAACTGACTGCGATTAATGTGCCTCGAGCCAGTTGCTGCCGCTACCCGTCTCAGCACTGGTAGGTACACCGTGGGGTAGTGGCATTGCATGCTCCATGCTCTGCTTTATGATCACCTTCACTTCCTCCACCTCGTCATGGGGCACATCGAAAACCAATTCGTCATGCACCTGCAATATCATACGGGCCTTCAGGTGTTGTCTTTGCTTCAGCTCTCGGTGCACTACGATCATTGCCAGCTTGATCATATCAGCGGCAGTACCCTGGATAGGCATATTGATAGCGTTTCGCTCTGCATACCCACGCACAGTAAAGTTGGCCGAATAAATATCCTTCAGCCAGCGCTTACGGCCCATAACAGTCTGTACATAGCCGTGTTCCTTTGCAAAATTGACGGATCCGTCCATATACTTTTTGATCGACGGATACTGCGTAAAGTAATTATCAATAATGGTTTTCGCTTCTGTACGGCTGACACCAATATTCTCCGCCAGACCAAAAGCGGACTGGCCATAAATGATACCAAAATTGACCGCTTTGGCTGCGCGGCGCATGTCTTTGGTAACATCCTGCTCTGCTATGCCATATACCTTTGCGGCAGTAGCGGTATGGATATCTTTGTTGTCTTTAAACGCAGCGATCATGTTCTCGTCGCCACTGATTGCTGCAACTATACGCAGCTCTATCTGTGAATAATCGGCAGAAATGAGCTGGTGTCCGGAATCGCGGGGAATAAATGCCTTTCGTATTTCACGGCCGCGATCTGTGCGGATGGGAATGTTCTGCAGGTTGGGGTTGTTGCTACTGAGCCTGCCTGTAACGGCAACTGCCTGATTGTAGCTGGTGTGCAGTCTACCGGTTCGTGGATTGATCAGCCCCGGTAGCGAATCTACATAAGTGCTCTTCAGCTTGGTGAGCTCCCGGTAGGCAAGTATGTCTTCAACAATCTGGTGCTTGTGCCGGATCTTCTGCAATATGTCTTCGCCGGTGGCATATTGTCCGGTCTTTGTCTTTTTCTGTCCGGCATCAATCTTCATCACCTCAAAAAGCACTTCGCCCAGTTGTTTTGGCGAGCCAATGTTGAACTTGACACCAGCGTGGTTGTAAATGTTGTCTTCTGCCTTCCGGATGTCAATTTCCAACTCACCCGAATACCCTTTGAGAAATGAAACGTCAAGGTTAACACCTTCATACTCCATATCTACAAGTACCGGCACTAAAGGATTCTCTACTTTCTGAAACACAGTGCTAACATCGCTCTTTATCAACAATGGGTCGAACGCTGCCTTTAACTGCAGGGTGATATCGGCATCTTCTGCGGCATACTCCTTTACCTGCTCCAATGGTGCGTCGCGCATGGTGCCTTGTCCCTTACCCTTCTTACCTATAAGCGTTTCTATAGACACCGGCAGGTAATTCAGGTATTTGATCGCCATCATATCCATGCTGCGTTTACCGTCCGGGTCTATAACATAGTTGGCAAGCATTGTATCATAAATGTGTCCTTTCAGTTCAAAGCCATACCACTTGAGCATTATCATATCGTACTTGATATTCTGCCCTATCCAAAGCATATCAGGACGATCGAACAAGGATCTGAACCGACCAAGAATAGCAACTACCTGATCACGATCTTCGGGTACACTTACAAAATAACCAGTGCCCTTTTCGACGCTGAAACTCATGCCCACCAGATCAGCGAGGTTAGCATCGATGTTGGTAGTTTCGGTGTCGAAACAAATCTCATTATGTTTAGATAGTATGCTGATCAGGCCATCTATTTCAGCGTCGGTAGTAACGAGCGTATAGGTGTGCGGTGTGGTGTCGATGGTGGCATAGTTGCCGGGTAATAGCTCCGCATTTTCGTCGGCAGGCTGCTCCTCTGCTGCTGAATTGATCGCTGCGGCTGCGGGAGTTGCACCTTTTTTCTGTTGCAGCGGGTTGCCAAAAAGATCGGTGCTCACAGGGCCACGGCTCGCAGCATCTGAGGCCGCATCAGCTCCGAATACCCGCTTTGCAAGCGCCCTGAATTCAAGTTCATTGAATATTTCGGTAAGTGCTTCTACATTCTTTTCCTTAACCCTAAAGTCCTCATCGTGAAATGGAACAGGTACGTTGGTTATTATTGTCGCGAGCTTCTTAGACATTAATGCCAGATCTTTCCCGTTGCGTATTTTTTCGCCTAAAGCGCCTTTAATACTGTCAGCATTAGCCAGTATGTTCTCCATGGTGTCGTATTCTGCCAGAAGTTTCGCTGCAGTTTTCTCACCCACACCGGGTATGCCGGGTATATTGTCTACCGCATCGCCCATAAGACCCAGCATATCTATCACCTGATCCACCCGCTTGATGCCCCACTTTGCACAAACCTCTTTCTCTCCGAGGATCTCGAAATCGCCGCCACCGGAGGCTGGTTTGTAAATGAACACATTGTCGCGTACTACCTGTCCATAATCCTTGTCGGGTGTAACCATGTATACAGTATAACCCAGATCCCGAGCTTCGAGTGCAAGTGAGCCAATGATATCGTCGGCTTCATAACCATCCAGCTCCAGGCATGGCAGGTTGAACCCACGAATGATCCGCTTAATGTCCGGCACCGCCGCCGACAGATCTTCGGGTGTCTCTTGCCGGTTGGCTTTATAAGCGGCAAAATCGGTATGTCGTTCAGTAGGTGCAGATGTATCGAAAACGACCGCAAGATGTGTGGGTTTTTCACGGTTTATCAAATCGAGCAGAGTCGACGTGAATCCAAACTGAGCATTGGTGTTGCGGCCTTTGGTTGTAAGCCGTGGATTGCGGATAAGCGCATAGTATGCACGGAATATGAGTGCGAACGCATCGAGTAGAAAAAGTTTCTTTTCAGGCATAGTGCTAAGGTAAGGCAAAAGTCACTGACCTGCATATGTGCTTGCAGGTGGTGGTCTCCCGGGTTATTATAGCCTGGATATGTAACTTTCAATACTACTAAAATGAAAATCAGCCCCGGACAAACGCCGGAGCTGACAATCGTGGATGGGTGATATTTACATAGGTGCTATCATTGAACAACCACCATCCTGAGGACAGTTGTGTTGCCACCTGCAGCATTAAAACGACATTGGTAGATACCAGCGCCGATATTTTCGGGTAATGTTATTGAAGTATTATTTGCTGTCACCTTGAATTCCGCCACTTTTCGGCCGTCTATGGTAATAATCTCCAAAGTGCCCGCCTCAATAGTGTTGATACTGAACACACCTGATGTTGGGTTGGGCGCAATTGTTACTACATTCTCAACCGATTGGGCAAGTGCAGGACGACTTCCGAAAGGTATACAAGTTACCAGCATCGTGTCGTAGCAGGAGCCCGACAACGAATAGGAAACGATCACCGTACCGGGAGCAAAACAAACACCGAAACCCGAAACTGGATTTATAGCCAATATTCCGGAATCACTGGAACTCCACGTTCCACCGGGGGTTGATGAAGTAAAGGGTTGCACGCTGGCAGGAAACATAACAGACGAACCAACTATAGGTGCCACTCCTGAGCCAACAGATACCAGCGATTTCCGGTAACATCCGTTTGTAAGTGTAAAAGAGATGTTTGCAGTACCAGTGGTCAAACCAGCTACTACACCTGAAGCAGAATTTACAGATGCGATAGCCGAATTACTACTACTCCACACCCCTACGCCCTCTGAACTGAGCGTAAGTGGAGAACCAAGACAGATGAAAGAGCCACCTGTGATGGGTGCGGGCTGTGCGTTTACTGTCACTGACCTTACGGCCGCACAACCTCCGCTGGTATTGTAGGCAATGCTTACAACACCAGATTCGATACCAGTAACCACTCCCGATGTGAGACCAACCGTTGCAATACCTGTGTTGCTACTGCTCCATGTACCACCCGATGTAGTGTTGGAAAGCGGTGTCGACATACCCGCACAAAGTGTGTCCTTACCATTGATCGACCCAGGCACCGGGCTAACAATGATCAACCATTTCCGGAAGCAGCCATTTGGTAAAGTATAGCTGATGTTGGCAGTGCCTGCCTGAAGGCCCGAAACAATGCCACCTCCGGTATCAACAGCAGCCTTAATGGTATTGCTGCTGCTCCACAATCCTCCGTCGGTAGCAGATGTAAGCGCTGTGGTGGCACCGATGCAAACATTTGAAGCCCCGCTGATAGTAGCCGGAGTCAAGTTTACCGAGAGCGAATGAGCCACTCCACATCCGGTGCCTGGCACTACATAGGATATTGTTGTCACACCAGCAGAAATGCCCTGTACTAAACCTGCAGTACTCACAGTGGCTGAGGCTGCGTTGGTGCTGGACCACACGCCACCTGTTGAAGAGCTAAGCGTTGTAGTAGCACCCTCACAAACGGTATTGGAACCACCTATAACTGCAGGTCCGGGATTTACTGTCTGAACCGTTGTTTTGTAACATGTAGGGCTCAGCATATAGGTAATTACCGCCGTACCGGAACTGATACCAGTAACGGTGCCGGAAGATGCATCGATAGTGGCTTTGAGCAAATTGCTGCTGCTCCAGGTTCCTCCGGAAGCAGCGTTTTCCAGAGTGGCAGATGCGCCGGGGCAGACATTTGTAGTACCTGTAATTGTCGGTACAGCGGCATTCACCGTAACAACTCTGGTAACAAAACACCCGGACGACAAACGGTAAGTAATACGCGCTGTGCCTGTGGATATGCCAGTCACAACTCCCGAAGTGAGGCCAATTGTTGCTGAAGCAATATTGCTGCTGCTCCATGTACCGCCCGCAGGACCACTGGTTAGTGTTGCAGCCGCGCCCTGACAAACTGTATCAACACCAGCAATGGGCAGCATGGACCCCAGAATGGAAACATTTGCGGTTTTATAGCATCCCGGATTGACGATATAGCTAATAGTCGCTATGCCAGATCCTACACCGGTAACGAGTCCCGGACCAGGAGTAACAAAAGCCAAATTGGTGTCTGACGAACTCCAAGTGCCGCCCGGAGTAACATTGTTGAGATCTGTTGTTGCGCCTGGACAGATGGAAAGGCCTCCGGTAATTGTCGCAACAGGTCCGTTTACGGTCAGTACCGTAGTAGTAAAGCAACCTCCTGTGAGCGTATAGGTGATTGTGGCGGTTCCGAGGGCTACGCCTTTTATTACGCCAGTTGAACCACTAATTTTCGCTTTTGCCACATTACTGCTGCTCCAGATACCTCCAGGAATAATATGATTCAGTACAGCTACAGAAATTGGTTGACCGAGGCATACAATCGGGGTGCCTGTTATTGAAGCCAGGGCGGGATTGACAGAAACTTGTTTGGAAACAAAACATCCAAATGTATTAGCATAGGTAATTGTGGCATTCCCAGACCCAATAGCCGTTACAAGACCAGTTGCTGAATTGACTGTGGCAACAGAAGGGAGTCCTGATGTCCACAAACCTCCACTCGGTGAACTCGAAAGCAGTGTGCTCCGTCCCACACAAAAGATAACAGTGTCTCCACCAGAAATTGCTGTTGGCACGGGATTAACGCTCACAACCTGCGTTCTGAAACAACCTGACGGCATGATATAGGAGATACGGGATGTGCCAATGGTCAGCCCGGTTACACTTCCGCTGGCATTAACTGTTGCTACCAAAGTGTTGGTGCTGCTCCAGGTACCACCAGGAGAACTGCTAAGGGCGTTTGTAGCACCCAGACAAATATTGGGATTTCCGCTGATCGCCGTTGGTACCGCACTTACGGTAACAACAAGGCCTGCAGCATTACAGTTGAGCGTATAGGCAATGGTTGTAGTTCCGGTTGCGAGGCTGGTAACCAGGCCCGAACTACTCACAGTGGCTACAGCGGTATTGCTGCTGCTCCATACACCACCCGGAGTTGCGTTGGTAAGTAAGGATGTGCTGCCCAGGCAAATTGCGCCTGAACCACCCATTGCTGCCGGTATTGTCATTGAAATCGTGTTGCATGAGTTGATGGCGCCGATAACAAAATTGGAGGTTGCGCCTGTCAGGGCAAATCCTTCTAATCCGCCGCAAAGCGCATTACCGCTATAGTCGAGCGTTTTTGTTTGTACAGAATTGTCCCCGGCAGGTGTACCTTCGTCAAACCTGTAATACCCCTTCAAATTTGCATTCTGAGGCACATCGCAATTCATTGCACCCTGTATCTCCAATTGTGTGCGTGTAACGTTCCAAATACGCACCTCATCCATTGAGCCGGAGAAGAAATTGGTTGATTCGGCAAAATTGGGTCTTCCGATCCAGTAGGTACCTACATCGCCGTTGTTTCCGGTATAGCCACCGCCTGCCGAACAATCATTACCATCAACATACATTTTGCCCGTAAAAGTGCCCTGATTCCAGGTCACTGCCACATGGTGCCAGTTGCCATCATTGACAACGGTTGAACCAAATATAAATGCATTACTATGCCCAACGAAGGCTGGCTTCCCCAGATTGTCGATGTAGAAACACTTTTCCCCAATAATCCAACCAGTACCAAATACATCAAGCGTAACAATGCCCTGATTAATTGCTGTGGTTTTTACCCACGCCTCCAATGTAAAGTCGGCACCAGCGAGCGGTGTGACATTGGTCCCAATATTGACCTGGTCATCAACACCGTCGAAATGCATTCCTGTGGTCTGGGCCGAGGCACCAGACGAACTAAATAAAGAACCAAAGACTGACAATATGCAGCCCATAATAAGTGATCTCTTTTTTAGGGTAGATCTTCCCGGTGACTTTTTGTTCATGACATTGTTTGTTTTTATTTGTTTATTAATCCACAATTGATTCTTTTGTTGGTTCGGCAGCGACCCAATTACATGACTTAAATAATCTATACACCCACATAGCAAACAGTACCCCGACCATTGTATATATTATATTTCGCTTTAGTTAATCAGAAAAAAGACAAAATGCCGGATAATGCATCTGCAATTTTTGAAATTGTAACTTGCTTTTGAACAAGACAAAACTAGACGAGTGACCATTTTTTAAAAAACAGTGATGTTGCATTTCTATACACTTTTGAATCATTTTGGCTGATTTCGGGTACGGGCGTACCCATCTTACCAACGTAACCTCAAAAAATGATTACTTAGTGGAAGCAAAAAAGAAGATGTAAAACAAACACACTATTCCATCAACAGCCTTGCCCGGTGGACGGCTATTGCTCAGGCAAATATTTCAAAATATAGCACCCGACAACTTATATTGTCTATTTTTTTACTTCTTTTGGAGAGTACCCATATTGCTGTGTGAAGCATTTGGTAAAATAGGGCTGACTATTGAACCCCGTCATAAAGGCAATCTCTGTGACACTACCTGCATCATTCTTCAATAGTTCGAATGCTTTCTCCAAACGGATTCGGCGAATGAGGTCTGAGGCAGCATATCCGGTTAGCATTTTCAACTTCCGGTGAAACTGTGCTCTGCTCAGGAACATTTCCCTGGCAAGTGTATCTACTGAAAACTCCTCGTCGGACAAGTTTTTGTCAATGAGTGCAAACACTCTGGCAACAAAAACGTTCTCTGACTGCCTTAAACCAGCATAATTGTCTGTAATCGGCTCTTCTTTTTCGCCTTGTGGCTGGTTGTATTGCTCACGGATCCGGGTTCGCATTGCAAGCAAATTACTGATACAGCCTTTCAGTTCTGCGGGATTGAATGGCTTGGATATATAAATGTCAACACCGCTTTCTATCCCTTCCAGTTTCTTTTCGGCACTCGTCCTGGCAGTAAGCATAATCACCGGAATATGCTCTGTCGCTGGCTGACCTTTGATGGTTCGGCAGACTTCGTACCCATCTATGTCGGGCAACATCAGGTCGGTAATGACAACATCGGGTATAATTTCATTTGCTTTTTCGACCCCGTCCTTTCCTGCCATGGCCACATGTACATTGTAACCACTTTCAGACAAAACAGATTTAACAAATTCCACCATGTCGTGATTGTCTTCGATCACTAATACAATCGGTTGTGAGCCATTGATATCTCCGGTATCTGCAACTCCCTGGCCTACAGCGTTTTGAATGCCCTGTCGCAGTGGTAAAGCAACAATAAATTCACTACCCTTTCCTATAACGCTTGATACGGTAACCGTGCCGCCGCAAAGTGCCGTAAGATCTTTCACGATCGAAAGCCCAAGTCCAACACCTGAATTGGATTCCGATACTGCGCTTCTGAAAAACCGGTTGAAGACCCTATCCTGATCTTTTGCAGCAATTCCGATGCCATTATCCCGTACCGAAATTGATACTATTTTAGCGTCTGAACCATCAACTGACAAATTCACGACAACGTGCCCATGCTCCGGAGTAAACTTAATGGCATTAGACACCAGATTGTATATAATTTTTTCAACAACATCGGCATCAAAATACCGATCTACGGTCAGGTGCGGTACATCCAGTGTGAGACTGATGTTTTTTGCGACTGCCATCGGCTGTAATTGATCCGTCAGTTCGAAAAGAAAAGAACTGAGATCTCCCAGACGCTCGTTGATTGTCAACACTCCTGTTTCCATCTTAGAGACATCCAATAACTGATTGATCAATCTCAGCAGGTATCGTGCATTCCTCAGCGGCATGGATAGTTTCTGTTTCAATGACCAATCTGCACTCTCTGCCAATACTTGCTCAATAGGTCCGGTAATCAGTGCAACGGGAGTTCTGAAATCGTGGGCAACGTTGGAAAAGAAGACCGATTTTGCTTTCTCGAGCTTTTTGGCAACAATTTTTTCACGTCGCAGGTATACATATATTATTATGGACAGGAACAAAACAGTGACAACCACCATCGTAAGCACAAAAATCCGGTTCCTGCTTTTCTGTAATTCAAGTTCTTTGACCTGAATTTCTTTTTCTTTCTGGGCTGTTTGGTATTTCGTTTCCAACTCCTGCATCTGCATAGTGCTGCTCTCACTGATCATAGAATCGTTTGCAGCAAAAAATAGCTCCTGAAAATGATAAGCGGTTTTGTAGTCATTTTTACGAGCGTACAATTCAGCGAGATTTGCATAAATTGTTACCACGGCAGAAAAATATTTCATATCCCGAGCCTGAGCAAGGCATTCGTTGAATATAAAAGCAGCTTTCTCAAATTCACTATTTTCGATGTATACAACGCCTATATTCAACCTGTTACTTAGCAGACCTACGGCGTCATTGATTTCCTGCGATAACTTTTCAGCTTTCAGATAATAGGGCAGTGCATTTTTCCCGCTACCCTCCTTCTTCTGTACCAAAATGCCCATATTGGAATAGCAGGCGGCGATATTTTTCTTGTCATTACGGGCGAGAAAACGCTCCAATGCTGTGCTGTAAGCATTTTGAGCATCATCATACCGCCCCAACCTGCCATAAACCGCACCGAGATTAATCAGCTTTGGCGCCGCATCGTCTTTCTTTCCCAGCGAGTCGAGTACATGAACTCCTTTCTCGAGGTATTCTGCGGCCTTTTTGTAGTTAGCCTGATGAATATAAACTACACCAATGTTAGACAATAGTGATGCCTCCCACGAAGGTTCACCGGTACCCTCAAGGATTTTGAGTGCAAAAAAGTATGTTTCGAGCGCCTTATCGAGTTTGCCACCATGCTCGTAATTAATACCAATATTGTTTGATGCATAAACAATGCCGGGAATATACTTTAGTTTCCGGGACAGATCTAAAGCCTGATGCGCGAGTTCGTTTGACTTGTCCTGATCAGTAGCATATAACTTATAGGAGAGTTTATTGAGAATATTAACTCTCGTGGTGTCTGTAGCTGATTCGAGTTGTTTAAAAAGGCTGTCAACAACTCGGTTTTGCTGTGCAATACCAATGAATGAAGAAAACAAACAAAAAACTACGGCAATGCCTATCGAAACAATACGCCCAATCATAGCGCAATAATAATCAAATTGTCAATAATCATACTAAAATATAGCATGATCCAAAGATTAAATCACGGGAAAGGTATGGGAAAACAGGCCGGCCTGATGTGCCGGGGCGGTAGGGGCAGCAGTAAGAACAGCAACACCAAATCCGATGAAAACTGCAACCTATGACAAACTGGACTACTATTTTTCGATAGCTGCAATGATCTCTTTGCTCATTGGGTTAGCACTGTGTTCGAATACAGCTACCAACTCACCTTTTTCATTGATCAGGTATTTCTGGAAGTTCCATTTTACGTCGCTGTCACGGAAACCGTTGTGCTTTTTCTCGGTCAACCACTGGTAAATAGGTGCTTTATAATCGCCCTTGACCGTGATCTTTGATGCCATAGGAAATGTTACACTGTATTTTTTTGTGCAAAATGATGCAATCTCCTTATCAGAGCCGGGCTCCTGAGCACCAAAATCGTTGGCAGGGAATCCAATGATCACCAACTTACCATTGTACTTTTCATACATTTTCTGCAAGTCGGCGTACTGCGGTGTATTGCCGCACTCGGAAGCTGTATTGACAACAAGTATTTTTTTGCCTTTGTACTTAGCAAAATCAATAGTCGCTCCATCAATTGAGGTGACTTTAAAATCATAGATACTCGCTGGAACTTCGCCTTTTGGCGCACCGAAGAAAAACAGGAAATTGAATAGCAAAGCAAGTTGAAGTGTCATAAACGAAATTGATTTGGTTACAAAACTACTGAGAAATCGGTGTGCTTCAGCGAAATATATTTTCCGGAGGGCACATCAGCTTTTCACAAAGGTTATGAAACCCACTTGGGTGACTGAGATTTTATTCCTATTTTGTTAACTCCAATATATATTGGCGAACAGGTCATTGTTTTTGGATCACATTCTATCATAGTTCCTTATTACTTTTGACTTCAGACTTACACCAGGTTATGGCGAAACAGAAACACCCCAATAAAAGCAACCTCACTCCGGCACAGGCTCCAAAACCAAATGTACAGGCACCTGCAAAAGCCACGACCAGCAATACGGAGCCTGCAACAACCGGCACACCCGCTTCAAAGTGGTTTATGGCCATACTTGCCGCAGTGGTACTGCTTGTGAATGTGCGTACAATCAACTACGACTATACGCTGGACGATCCGTTTTTTACTAAGGACAACCCTAATGTGAGTCAGGGGCTATCAGCAATAAAGGAGTTTTTCACGCATGCTGCCTATTATGGCGTCTTTAAACACCATGATGCATCGTACAGACCACTGATGCTGACCAGTTTTGCTGCAGAGAAAGATCTTTTTGGCTTCAATCCGAATACGGGACATTTGATCAATCTGCTGTTGTTTGCGCTGCAGGTGGTAGTATTGTTCATGCTGCTGCGCCGGATATTCCGGGATATGTCGCCCTACATTCCGTTTTTTATCACATTGCTTTTCGCGCTGCACCCGATGCATACAGAGGTGATAGCAAGTATCAAGAGCCGTGATGAAATTATGGGTCTGCTATTTGCTGCGCTGACATTGTTGCAAACCCTGAAATACATTGACTCAGAAAAGACCAAGGACATGGTGATGTCTGGTGTATGGTTTTTCTGTGCGTTGATGTCGAAAGAGACGCCGATAGCGCTGGTGCTGATAGCGCCAATGACCGTCTATTTCTTCAGGGATGCGCCCACCGGCAAGATAGTGCGTGCTACCCTGCCCTACGTAGCTGTTGCAGTTGTGTACCTGATCATGCGGTCTATGTTTATTGAGAGCGACGGTGAAAAAGTACGGATTCTGGTGAACAACAATGCGCTGATGGCCGCCGGTACTTATGCTGAGAAACTGGCTACCCTGCTCTTCATACAACTGAAGTACCTGATACTGCTGGTATTCCCTCACCCACTATCGTATGACTACTCTTACAACCAGATACCGATCATTGGTTTTGGCAGCCCGAAAGCGCTGGCGGCAGTAGCGGTAATAGCAGCGATGTTTGTGTATGCACTGAAACAATTCAGAGCAAAGGATGTATTTGCTTATTGCATACTTTTCTATGGCCTGTCGGTGGTGATCACTTCTAACCTGCTGGTGGATATTGGAGCCACTATGGCTGAGCGATTTATCTTCACCGGCTCGCTGGGGTACTGTATGGCGCTGGTGCTGGTACTGGCAAAAGTGCTGAAGACCGATGTGCGGACTATGACGTTTGCCAATGCACGTGTGCTGTTTTTGCTGATAGGCGGCATCAGTGTGCTGTATGCCGGCAAAACCATGGCGCGCAATGAGGCCTGGACCGATAACCTGACACTCTACAAGACCGGGATGGAGACCGCACAGGACAGCTGGCGTGCACAGTACCTGCTGGGAGTGGAGTATACACGGAGCATATCGAAAGAACCAGACCCCAATGCGAAAAAGGAGCTGTACCGGAACGCTACGGAGTGCTTTAATAAAAGCCTGGCGATACTGCCCAACAACAGCGACGTGTACCTGCTGAAGGGCTATGCAGACGAGTTTATTGGTAATGCAGACTCGGCAATTGTGTCTTACTCCAATACGCTGAAGCTGGATAGCGGCAACACACAGGCGGCAGTGAATCTGGGTGGTGTATTGCTGCGCAAAGGCAGGTATGATGAAACGATTGCGATTCTGTCGCGGGTGCTGGCCAAGGACAGCCAGAATGCTGATGCCCTATCTAATATGGGTGCTGCGCATGGTAATAAGGGCTTGTTTAAAGAAGCGGAACAATACTACCTGCGGGCAGTGAAGATAAAACCCGACCAATCGCCGAACGTATTCATGAGCATGAGCAACATCTACAAGTACATGGGTGACTCAGTAAATGCGCCGAAATACAGGGCGCTGATGCACAAAGCGATCAGCGAGGGGCGGCAGTAGTATAGCTGCAATCCGGGCAATATAAGTAACAGAGAGGGCTTCCTAACATCGTTGGGGAGCCCTCTCTGTCTGATAGAATGTATTAGTTCCTGACTGGCAGGAGGGAGAATTCTTTGCCGTATTCCATCATCTGCACGAAGAAATTATCAGGGTATTCCACCTTCACATCTGTGATCTCATCGCCATTCATTACCGGAACCAATTTAGGTTGTACAAACCCCTTGTATGGTTTCAGATTGAGCTTTGCATAGCGTTCCAGTATCTCTTTGTGCAAAACAGGGTCTACTTTTACTCCATACCCTTCAACCAGTGCTTTGCCACCATTGTAGTCGCCCTCTGACTTGATACGCTGAATCTCGCGCAGCAACTGCCCGAACAACTCACGGAGCTTGGCGTAGTCATTGACCTGTACATAGGTTTTGCCATTCTTTTTCACCATTGTCACTACATTATCTTTCTTGCCTTTCTCAAAGGCCCAGCGAGCCACCAGTGCACGATTGCGCATATGCGCCTCTTCGAGCTGGTCTCCCAACTTCAACCGTGTGAGCTGAGTGATCATGCCGTTCATCATATAGCTGTCGTATTCTGCCATACCCACTTCGAGCGACGGCATCACGCCGAGGTCCACTAGCTTTTTGTCGTACACAAAATAGAGTGCAACCAGATCAGCACGTGCCTCTTCGAGGCAGCTTGCATAGTTCTTCAGGGTTACGTCGGTTGTTTTTACACCTGGGTTCAGTTTGCCCGAAGCATGGCCGATACACTCGTGCATGTCGGTGTGGAGGTCTGACGCCAGTGAACCATGTTTTTTGAGTCTTTCTATAACGGTATCATTTACGGCAAATTCTGCTGTGGTGCCCCCTTTGGCATTCACTGAATTATAAGCATGTACAATGTTGCTGAGTGATACCGATTTTGAGCCATAATCTCTGCGGATCCAATCGGCATTGGGCAGATTGATACCTATAGGCGTACTAGGTGCCGCATCGCCGCTTTCCACAATCACTGTAATGGCTTTCGCTGTGATTCCTTTTACGGTATCTTTTTTATGTTCTTTCATTATGGGCGAGTTGTCCTCAAACCACTGGGCTTCGCGGGCTATCACTTCAATCTTCTTTGTCTCCTCCATATCCTTGAGCGACACAGTACTTTCGTAGCTGCCTTTTTTACCAATAGCATCCATGTATACTTCGATAAATCCGTTGACAGCGTCGAGGCGTGAGCCGGTATCTTTCACCCAGGCAATGCTGTAATCATCAAATGTTTTGAGATCGCCGGTACGGTAGAACTTCACGAGCAGCTCCAGTGATGTTTTCTGCTTTTCATTTTCGGCAACGGAAGCCGCCTTTTCGAGCCAGCCTGCAATCTTATCGATAGCTGCACCATACATGCCACCGCTCTTCCAGGTTTTCTCTACCAACTGACCGTTCTCTTTTACCACTTTGCTGTTGAGCCCCCACGACGGTGCGGTGTTGCTACTATCGAACCTGGCATAGAACGACTCTACCTCTTTCTGCGTAACGCCTTCGTAGAAGTTGTTTGCCGAACCGACTATGTTGTCCACATTTGGTCTGAGGTCTACCAGTTTTGGTTTGTATTTCAGATCAAAAACTATTGGTTTTATGCGTGCCAGAAAATCGTCTGCAGACTCTCCGACCTCTTTGGGGAGCTTTGCGGTATCGCTTGCCATCGCAACGCTAACGAAGTATTCGTAGGCGCATTCCGGAATAAACTTGTCGTTGCTGTAGTGGTGGTAGTTGCCGTTGCTGAACCACACTCTGCCGCAATAGGTTTCGAATTTTTTCCAGTCTTCGCTCAGTTTGTCGCCAGCATATGTACCATAAATGGTTTCGAGGGTTTTGCGCAGCATAATACCGTCTTTGCTCTTCTGGTCGTAGATGATATCACGACCGCTGAGGGCAGCCATATAGAGGTAGTAGGCGAGTTTTTTCTGCTGCAGGCTGAGTGCATTGAAGCCGGGAACCTGGTAGCGAAGCAACTGGAGGTCGGCAAAGGACTGTGCTTCTGTAACGAAGTTTTCGTCGTAGCCGTCGGCAACCACTGCTGTATCTGTTTTCTGCTGGGCAGAGTTGTTGCTGCTGCCGCAGCCTGTCATTAACTGGGCACTTATTGCCATAACCGGAATAGCCCACTTAAGGGGCATTTTATTTTTCATTACTTATACGATTTGAATATGAGCATAAATATACCCTAAAGTGGGTGAAGCGCAAAAAGCGGCGGTAGCCAGGCAGTTCTTCATTCCCGCAAAATATATGTGGTGAAAGGCACGGAAGAGGGCAAGGGTAAATATTTTTTTCATGATGTCGAATGTTTTGGCGGGTTTGCTACGGCATACCAGTAGCGTGGTGCCTGTTTGTTGCAGGGTAAGTCCTGGTATGATTTTGCGCACTTTGCAGCGCAATTTTTGGTTTGCACCATTTTTAGTGTTAATAATTGATTTTGACAACAATATCCATATAATAATATCATATTTTTGCGCACTTTTTGCGCACTTTTGCGCAGGCACCCTTTATTCTGAGGATTTTTTGTGGCTGCCATTTTAGAATGCAAACAGGCTTGCGCAGCTTAATCTCACCTAAAGATCGGTTGAAAAAAGGCAGCATGAAAACCCAAAAATTATAATAGACTGCCAGTGGCATATGATGTAACGCCAGCGGTATATGATAAAAATCGAAAGCCGCTGTGGGTAACGGTTTGGGGTGAAAAGTACTTATTTTTGGCGTACCAGTATGTGATGAAAATGTGTATGTGATTGTCGTGTGGCGACAGATAGTTGATTTTGGATTGATAAGGACCTACTTGTTTTGTGTCGACTGTAGAAAAGGCTGGCTGAAGATGGCGGGTTGCTGCAGTATCGGTATGGAAGCGCGACGCTTCGGTGAGTGAGGCGGCAGCGATAAGCGACCAAGCGGGAACAAGTGAACTAATTGCCAGTTACAAACTGTCTAAACTGTGTGGCTCGCGCGCAAGGCTATGGCCCAAAACTCGTGCCAGTGGGTGGTCAGGTGTAGTTCGGCGCAGGATAACCTATGCCGGAAATACTCTTACTTGTTCTGTCCCTCTCTGAATGCCTGAAATGAATAGCAGAATTCCCATCCATCAAATGTTGCGATAAGACCAAGAAAAACAACAAAAAGCTTCTTCGGAAATCATATTGCAAAAACAACCACTAAGAAACCGTGTACACTTGTTTCGGTTTCTTCAGCATTTACTAATTGTCCCTTTTTTCGATGCAGGCAATGGCGCAAATTTATAATACATACTGACGATCGCAGGGGTATCTAACAGCCAGATTATCGAGCAAATTCGGGTACAAAGATCGATTTTTTTAACAACCAAATCTATATTGAAATGACCTACTCTACAAAGAAAATCATTGCTGTGACAGCAATCTTGGTTGCTTCCCTGCTATTTCCCGGCGGCAGTGTCTCTGCTCAGATGTGGTGCTGGGCTGTTGATAGCAGCCTTACAGAAGAGGCGGGCGGCGCACAAACTGCTACGGCAGACCTTTACGGGAATATTTATACCTTTTCCAAGGGAAAGAACCTGATAAAACACAAAACATCTACCGGGGGTACGGAATGGGTAAAAACAGGTAGCGGGAGCGGCTTATTCGAATGCACCGCACTTACTACTGACGAGCGTGGTAATTTGTATGCCTACTACGATAGCACCTCAGCAAACAGACACAAGCTCATAAAAGTAGACTCATTTGGCAATACGATTTGGAGTCGAACGGAAACGATGACAACCAGCGCCACCCTACCATTCTGGTCCTGGAGCATTACATCTGATAATATTGGGCACATCTATACCAGCGGGTATTTCGCAGGTACAGCGATAGCCGCAGGAAGCATAACTGCATCCAATACAGCGCCTTATTCAAACTCATATATAGTCCGTTACGATACGCTGGGAAATGTATCCTGGGTCAAAACTATTACGAGCCCAGGCTATGCACGTGTCTACAGCGTGGAGGCTGATCACTCGGGGAATATATATATGGCGGGGATATTCAGGACTTCTACACTTAAAATACTTGATTCGGTCGTTACTCTTGCGCTCCCCGCCGCGACCGAAGGGATATTTGTGGCGAAATGCGACTCTACAGGGCATCTGTTATGGGTTACCGCAAGCAAGCATTACAACGGCGGTGCGGGACCGGGCGCGCCAAGGGACTATCATATAAATGTCGATTATTCAGGGAATGCATATGTTGCGGGGAAATACTGGGAAACCGACACTCTCGGCACCATTCCGATTGCCGCAACTGGCGGTAACAACATTTTTGTCGCCAAATATAGCGCAACCACTGGGAATGTTCTCTGGGCGAAAACCGGCGGAACGGGTCTTGACCAGTATAGTTTCGCCACAAATGCTGCGGGGCAAAGTTACATTATCATGTCGTCTGCTACCTCCTTTAGTCATTTTGATGGAAGCGCATTTTCTACATCGGCGGGGCCGGGCTTTGATAATTCTACGCTTGTGGGGCTCGACAGCGCAGGTAATGTTCTTTGCGGGTATATGCTTGATGGCTATACGACAGATGACATGATATGCGTAACAATAGATAACGCAGGCAATGCCTACGTAAATGGAGATTACATTGAGTCATGTACATTTGGAGGTATTACCTTGACCACGGGAGCTGGTCCCAGTGGTGGTGAAAGGTATTTTCTCGCAAAATACACCTGCAATTGCCTATGCAGCAGCTTGCTGCCCGGAAATACCATTTGCGTTGGCAATGTAATCGCTATGACCGGTGGCGGTGTTGGCGGTGCATGGACCAGCAGTGATATTGCTGTTGGCACGGTAAACGCTACAGGAATGGTTACAGGCATCTCACCAGGCACAGCGATAATATCCTATGTGACCACCAGCGGCTGCATGGCCACAGGAGTAGTTACGGTCACAACTACCCCTGTGACCGGAACCACTACAGTATGCGTAGGCGGCCTAACAACACTCACGACTGCCAGTACGGGCGGTGCCTGGGTCAGCAGCGACCCGTCCGTTGCTACAGTAGGTGCTTCATCGGGTGTTGTTTCCGGTCTGGCTGTTGGCACAACTGTTGTTTCTTACTCTGTGACCACCGGTTGTCCTCCGATCGCTACGATTACAGTCATCCCTTCCCCTAACATCTTTGGGGATATCCCAACGTTGTGTGAAGGATATACTCTTGCTATGTACAATGCTGTAGGTGGCGGTACGTGGTCATCAATTTCACCAAATGTTGTTGTTACTCCTACAGGGGATGTAACAGGTGTGGCTGCAGGTACTGCCGTCGTGACGTACACTATATCCACAGGTTGCTTTGCAACCACAACATTGACCATACACCCAACCCCAGCGCCAATAACCGGTCCGACAATTGTCTATCCCGACTCAACGATCACCCTCAGCGATGCTACTCCGGGTGGCTTTTGGTATTCCAGTGACACCACTATAGCTACCGTAAACAATATGGGAGTGGTAACTGGTAAAGCTATCGGCACAGCTACTATCTACTACAACTCGCCTGTTAACGCATGCAGAGTGTCTGTTGTGATCGCGGTAATGTATCCCTCTGCTGTAAATGGCCACACTAAGAATACGTTTATTGGCCCTACTATATTTCCCAATCCCGCAACTGACGACCTTACTATAATAAATCCCCAGGGCTCCTATGTTTTGTTTACGATAGAAAACAATCAGGGACAGGAAGTATTGCAACAAGCCATAAATACAACTGAAATGACTGTAAGTATTAAAGCGCTGCCTGCAGGTATATATTATGCAACGTTCTCCGGAGAAAGAGGCATAAGATCCATCCAGTTTGTAAAAAGATAATTGATTTAACTTCTGTTCGGCGTGGGTAAACCTACGCTGAACATATTTTTTGATGAACCTATGCATTCAAATATGAGTGTCTATCTGCTGGCATGGTAATTACCGAAAGCTTGCTGTAGCATCTGCTGCATGCATTTATGTGTATTTTTTGTTCTACAGACGAAAATAGTTTTGTGATCCAATTCATGAAATGTATTATGATGAGAAAGTACATGCTATTAAGTTTATGTCTCCTCATATTGTCGATCTCTTCTATTTCCTTCAAGGAAACCGAAACTTCCGACTACACAAAGGCATACAGGCAAAAGCTCTCCGTTTTCAGAGCAACCCAGGAGCAGTTGCTAAAAATGATCACAATAGCAGACATCAATGATAAAGATGTCGTACAACAGTTGAAGACTACAATAGAAAACGCCCGAAACTCAATGAAGTCGATGGACTTCTGGATCCGTTACCTGGAACCATTGGCTTACAAACTTGTCAATGGCCCTCTCCGGGTAGAGTGGGAAACAGAAGTATTTGAAAAGTTTGAAAAGCCTTACAGGCGGGAGGGGGCGGGACTCACCCTTGCTACACTATATCTTGATGAAGAGCATATTGAAAAGGATACTCTTATTCTACTTATCAAATCCTCTTTAGACGCCACTGATATTTTCGCCGCTGACTCGGTTACTAAAGCACTAGCAACTTATCATCATTTCTACTTGTGCAATAGGCTCTACCTATTAAACCTTGCGGCCATTTATACAACGGGTTTTGAAAACCCAAATGCCAATAGAATAGTGCCGGAGTTAACAGAACTGCTCACGTCCGTCAACCAAATATACAGACTATACAACACTTGTTTCCCAGTCGCGCCTCTAAGCAGAGAATATCTTACGCTATATAGCAATCTCATATCATTTGTAAATGTCCAAAATAAAGATGCTGCTTTATTTGACCATTTTACTTTCATAAGAGATTACGTAAACCCACTATTTGCTATCAATCAGCAATTGATATTGCAATACAAAGTGGTGAGTGAAAGTCTAGCCGACTACTCGCTCAACAAGAATGCAACTTCTATTTTCGAAAAGGGATTGTATGACGGACAAAACGCAAAAGGCATTTTCATTCGGGTTAATGATAGTGTAGCACTGGGGCAAATAGAACAAACCGGAAAGTTACTTTTCTATGATCCTATTCTTTCGGGCAACAACAAACGTAGTTGTGCGTCATGCCACAAACCCAAACAATATTTCACCGACACGGCGATACGTACTCCATTACATTTTAACCGGAAAGAACCCCTTGCGCGGAATGCTCCGTCGTTGATAAACGCTGTTTACAATCATCTCATAATGCTCGACGGCAAACACTTCACCCTCCAGCATCAAACCAAAGAAGTTATCAATAACCCTTCAGAAATGAGTTGCAATGTAAACGAAGTGTTAGCGAAGGTTTTGAGTTGTAAAGAATATAAAAAACGACTTCAAAAATTGCTACAGTACACACCGCAAGAAAAAGAGATAACCTACGACCATATAGCATCATGTATTACATGGTACTATAGTAAATTCAGCAAGAGCTATTCGCCATTTGACAATGCAATCAACAAAAAGGGGGAAATAGGGGCACAGGAGCAATCCGGGTTTAACTTGTTCATGAGCAAAGCGCAATGTGCTACCTGTCACTTTGTACCGCAATTCAACGGCGTAAAACCACCTTATATAGGCTCTGAATTTGAGGTATTGGGCGTACCTGCCGATACATCTTTTGTAAAGCTAAGCTTAGACGAGGGCCGATATATCGTGAATCCGGCAAAAGAAACACGCAATGCGTTCCGTACAGGTTCTATCCGTAATGCAGCACATACAAAACCCTACATGCACAATGGTGTTTTTACCTCACTAGAACAAGTCATTGATTTTTATGATGCCGGTGGTGGCGCAGGAAGAGGTTTGAACGTAACCAACCAAACACTATCATCCGACTCACTAAATCTGACAGTACAGGAAAAGAAAGACCTTATTGCGTTTATAAAATCACTGGATGAACAGGTGTTCTTCGAAACACCGCCAGCGAAATTACCGATATCAAAAACAAAAGCGCTTAATACACGCATTGTAAACGGAACATACTGATCAAATGAAAAAGACAATAACAACACTCCTGGCGATAACATTTGCTATGATATCCTTAGCACAAAGAAATAAGGTCACCTACGATTTCCCTCCCGAAATGACCGGAAAGATAAGGGAGGACTTTATAAAGCGATGGGAGACAGGCAAAACCCTTTACGGGATAAACTGCGCCAAATGTCACAATACCAAAAAGAAAAGAAAAACGATCATCCCTGACTTCAAACCAGAACAATTGACAGGCTATGCCCTTCGTGTAAAGAATGCACAACATGAGGCTAGTATGCCAGACAATCAGGTATCGCCAGAAGAACTCGGACTGATAGTTACTTTCCTGGTTTATAAGAAGAAATGTCAATAACCTACTTCACATTTTATTAATTACATTAAAATTCATAATTTATGAACACACACAAACTATTATTGACCGGGTTGATCGCATTGTCAGCCATTCCGTGAAAAACACAACCATGGCTACCGTTACCCTCAACTCCAGCATCGGGCTTTTACCCTACCTGGCACGCAAGAATTGGCGTTGGCAGCACCCCCGTAAAAGCACTTGAAGTATTGGGCGATGTGCGAATTAATACCAGCGGCAACCGGGGGGTAATTGGTCGATAGAAAAGACGACTGGCATTGTGGAAATGCATCCGATCGTTATTTAATGGATAGCCTCCATTACAACACTATCAATAACGAAACCTCTGGCAGGAGTCGTTATTGTTTTGTAGCCATTTTTTTTAAATACTAATTGACATTTTGGGCATGGTGCCATAGGTGGTACCATTATTGTTCGAGATGCAAATAAGCCTTGATCGTTTGTATACAAAGGAATGGGTTTGTAAAATCTGAGACCATTGCTCTGAATAAAATCGTCGGACAATCCTTTCTTTCTTAATTTTTTTCTTGCGTCTGCGTAAATAGTATCGTAAATGACAGCCAGGCTGGCGCTTCTGTAATCAGTAGTATCGCCCCTAACCAAAAGCGACACCCGAACTCCCTGCAAAGGTTGACCAGACTTGTCATGGACTATTCCATGGAACATTATCCAACGGTCGCATGAAGACAGCAGCAACAATGTTGCCATCAATACTATGGGAGCTATTCGTTTCAAAATCGAGGATCAACTGAGGATTGATTTATCCGTTGTCAGCGGTTAAGTCTTGCGCAACATTGATGACAACTAAACCCTGCCTAAAACTACAAAACACAGGCAATATAGCGTGAACATAATATAAAACAACAAAGCCGCAACAATGCGGCTTTGTGGCAATGAACTGAAGAGTATAATTATTGTTTGCTGACCCTGATGGTGCGGGTGTTGCTTGCGTCTGTGTATTTGGCGATATACAAACCAGCGGGTAATGCGTTCATATCAAAGATAGCGGTGTTGCCGGTTACCTGTGCTGTGGCAATCACCTTGCCGGTGATGTCGGCAAGGATCACAATGCCATTGTTGTCGGCATTGCCGCTGACACCAATGGTGAGTATGCCTTTTACCGGATTGGGGAATGCCATTACATTGAATGAAGCATTGCCATCAGCATCTGCTATGCCAACAGTAGCCAGCGTGGTGAACGGTATAGTAACCCAGGCAGAAAGCGCTGCCGCACCGCAACTGTCGCGCACGTGTGCATAGTAGGTAGTAGATGCTGAAAGACCAGAAATGGCGGCAGTGGATGTGGTAGACAGGGTGCCTGAAATAGTTGGGTCGGCAGGAATATTGTCAACTACATATTTTGCAGCCACTGCACCTGTAGCCATAGTCCAGTTGAGGGTGGCGCTGCTGGCGGTGATAGCACTGGCAGTAAGGCCGGTAACGGCGTTGCAGGTGCTGGACAATGTGGTGAAGGGTATTGTGTTCCAGGGAGAGAAATTGCCTACACCACAACTATCGCGCACGTGGGCATAGTAGGTAGTGCCTGCCGTGAGCCCTGTAGGGCTGGTGCTGGTAGCAGTAGTATTGGTACCTGACCCTGTGGGGGCAGTGACCGTATTGTTGATGACATATTGATAGCCCAGTGATCCTGAAGTCACAGCAGTCCAGCTGACGGTGGCGCTGGTGCCCGTAATGGCACTTGCGGTGAGCCCTGTGATAGCCGGGCATGTAGAAGCGGCAGTGGTAGAGAAAGAGCGGGTGATCCAGGCAGAGAATAGTGTAGCACTACATTTAACCCGTACATGGGCGTAATAGGTTGTAGTCGCCGTAAGCCCGCTGGCAGTGGCAGTGGTAAGCGTAGTAGCGGTACCTGAAGCAGGAGGAGTAGCTGATGTGGATACAGACCACTCATAACCGATAGCACCGGTAACGGCTGTCCAGTTGAGTATGGCCGAGCCACTGGTGATACTGCTCATAGTGAGGCTGGTAGTGGTGTCGCAGGTAGTAGGTGCTGCAAGTGTGGTGAATGCGGTGCTGGTGACCCAGGTAGAAAAAGAAGTGCCACATTGTGTGCGCACATGCGCATAGTAGGTAGTAGATGCTGTAAGAGGCGATGCTGTGACACTGGTGGCAGTGGTGGCGGTGCCTGATGCAGGCGGGGTGGCAGATGTGGTGACCGCCCACTCATAGCCAGTGGCGCCGGTAACAGCGGTCCAGCTAACATTGGCAGAACCGGAAGTGATGGAACTGACTGTGAGGCCAGTGACAGGAGCACATGTTGTGGTGCTACCGGTAATATTAACGGTATAGTCGTGGGTTTCGCCATTGAGTGCTACCAGTGAAGTAGGACACGGACTCACCGCGGGGTAGGTCTCTGAGCCAGAAACAACAATGCGCAGGCGATGTGGCCCTGAGGCTGCACCTGATGGAATTGTGATTGGGAAGTTGGTAGAACCAATGATGTTAAAAACACCACCGCCAACACTCTCTCCCGGATCTGCAAAACTGAAGTTATTGTTGAAGTCAATAAAAATCTGCCCGTTGGGCGCGCCACTGACTACTATTGTGGCCCTGGCAACAACGGTATAGGTTGATGCGGGGTTGAGTGTCACGACCATTGAAGTGTGATCGAGATAAGCAATAGTAGCAGGCGGGAATCCGGAACCGGTAGCACTGGAACAGCCAGTTGAAAGGTCGCTTATGCTGCTGCTGACGCCAGTGAGCGAAAAATCCTCAAGTGCGCCACCCAATGCACAGCCCTGAAAATACTCTGGTGTGCAATACTGTGCAAAAGCGGGACTGGTAAAAAAAGCAAGTGTTAAAACGGTAACCAGCTTAAAAATACGTGAAGTACATTTTTTCATAAACAAAAAAATTAGTGATAAAATAATAACCAACACAAGATAGTAAAAATAACATTTACGGTATACAATTTGTTATAAATAAATTATCGCATAGAAAGATGTCGTGCTATTTTCCAGTTTGCAGATCAAAGGAATACAACAAGAAAATGGGCTGCATTGCGCATCTACACCAATCAGGCGGTGCGGTGTGCATTCATTGCCTGTGCTGCCTGCGCCATGTCTCTGATGAGCATGGGGTCGCGTTCGATGGCATTGCCGACAACGATAATATTGGCGCCTGCCCTGCAATTTTCATAGACTTTGTCGGGAGTGCTGATACCACCGCCCACGATAAGTGGAATATCGATATTGGCGCTGACCTTTTCGATGATCTGCTCCGAAACCGGGCGGCGGGCGCCGCTGCCGGCATCGATATAAATAACGTGCTTGCCTTGTAACTCACCTGCCCAAGCGGTACAGAGCACAATCTCTGGTTTGTCCCAAGGGATGGGCGTGGTATTGCTCATATAGGATACAGCAGTCTGGTTGCCACCATCTACAATGATGTAGCCAGTAGAGATGATCTCGAGTCCGCTTGCTTTGACCTGGGGTGCCGAAGCTACATGCTGCCCGATGAGGAGGTCGGGGTTGCGACCTGAAATGAGTGTGAGGTACAGCAACGCATCGGCATAGGGCGTAACCTGTGCCGGACTGCCGGGAAACAATACTACCGGAATGTCACTTTCTGACTTGAAGCGCTGAATGCACAACTCCATCTGGTGGGCCATCAGCAGGCTGCCACCCATAAATAGGTAGTTGACGCCCGCGTTGTTGCACAAACGGGCGAGGTGCTGCATATCGGCAGGCGCAATTTTGTCGGGGTCGGCAAGTACTGCGAATCCGCTTTTATGTTGCGCCTTCAGCGCCTGTAGTTGTTTCAGTACCATTTGTCCGGTTGCAAAATGTTACCCCGGGATGCCCCGAAGCAAGTATCAATGCTTTTTCTTGAGCTCGTCGCGAATCTCTGTAAGCAACATATCTGTGCCTGACATAGGTGGCGGCGGTGCTGCAACCTTCTTTTCTTCTTCTTTTCTGACCACCCTGGCCATAAAACGGATAACGAGGAAAATGAAAAAAGCTATGATGAGAAAATCTACAATTGTCTGGATAAAGTGACCATATGCAAAGACGTTTGCACCGGCTTTCTTTGCTTCGGCGAGGGAAGCATATACTTCGCCCTCCTTTGCAGACTTGAGTACAAGAAACTTGTCGGCAAACATTTCGCCCTTGCCAGTAAAAACACCTACAACAGGCATAATTACATCTTCGACCATTGCGGTTACTATCTTGCCGAATGCACCACCAATAATCACACCCACGGCGAGGTCTATGACCGAACCCTTCATGGCAAAAGCCTTAAAATCTGATATAAAACCCATACTCTTTGTATTTAGAAAAACGTCGTAAATATAACCAAATATCCTACAACTGTGTTATCATTTCGTTCCAATTGTATTCTGGCGGCTGCCAGTTCTTCTTCAGCAGTTTGTCGGTAATGTCCCGATTGTGCAGGAAGTTGACCTTCTCCTGCATGAGTACCGGCATCTGAATCAGATCGCTCCAAACAGCGAGCTCTGACCAGGTACGCGCCCTGAAGTGCGTAAAGAAAGATGCCAGCAGCGAGCGCACCTCCTTGAGATTCCAGTAATGGAGAATGCAGGGTGCGGCAGTTTTGACAACACCTGCCTGGCGGAAGAACACCGAGAATGCGAATTGCTCTACAATGTGTTTGGGAAACTTGGGGTATTCTGTATCGGTAAAGGTGAGCACATCGTCGAGCAGGTAACGGCAACTGGTATTAAAACCCAGTACACCGGCATTCCACATGGCCAGGTCCCAGAGTGGTTTGCCATTGACCTGCATTGGGGTGTTTTCGCGCAGGTAGGAATCGAGCTTGGCGAAAATGGGGTTGCTGCGGCTGCTTACAATACCCTCCATAACGTGCATGTACAAAGTGCCGGCAGCAACAGCCTGAAAAATATCGTCGAGACAGCGATTGAACACTACATCGGTATCGGCATAGAGCACATTGCCCTGCTTGTCGCGGGTAAAGTCTTTAAGCATTTCGATCTTGACCCTGTGGACGAAATCTATCGTGCCGCGCCAGCGGGTAATCTTGTCTTTGTCGATATGAGCAAAATGGAGCGGGAGCGTGACACCGTTGAATGCCTGAAACCAAGCCGCATTGTCGGTATAGATCCAGACTTCCGTATCGGGAGGGAGCGTGCCTTTGTAGATACGTGTGAGTGATAGCAATGCGTAGGCACATTCGTGGAAGATACCCTCATTGCCATAACACTGAAAAACCAGGTAGTTTTTTTGCTGATCCATAGGATTTTGATCAAAAATTAAAGCCGTACTTCTTTTCCGGATCGCTGTTTAGTAATTGTTCGACAGCCGCCATGCGGTAGTGCAGCACCTCGTCGGCAGCCATAAACGGAGCAACTTCCCTTACGGATTGGAATACCTTTTCGAGCAGTGGTGATGACTGGTGCGGACGGCGAAACTCCAGACCCTGAGCCGCTGTGAGCAACTCGATAGCCAGCACACGTTGTACATTTTGCACTACCCGACGCAGCTTTGTAGCTGCATTGGCACCCATGCTTACATGGTCTTCCTGGCCGTTGCTGCTGACTATACTGTCTACAGATGCGGGGGTGCAGTATTGCTTGCTCTGGCTCACGATAGCGGCAGCAGTGTATTGAGCGATCATAAAACCGCTGTTCAAACCCGCATCGGGTGCAAGGAACGGTGGCAGATCGCGTTGACCACTGACAAGCAGGTAGGTGCGGCGCTCAGAAATATTGGCCAGCTCGGCCATTGCTATTGCCAGAAAATCTGCATGAAGCGCAAGGGGCTGTCCGT
The DNA here is from genome assembly GCA_903824665.1 of uncultured Bacteroidota bacterium. Classification (GTDB taxonomy): domain Bacteria; phylum Bacteroidota; class Bacteroidia; order Chitinophagales; family Chitinophagaceae; genus Nemorincola. Next base: position 174,736 of record CAIJXT010000003.1, read on the forward strand.
GAAAATTACCACCACTCATGATGGCATCTTCGTCGTGAAAAACGATGGGGTTGTCGGTAACAGAGTTGATCTCTGTTTCTGCCACTCGCAATACGGTATCAAATACATCTTTGGTAGCGCCATGTACCTGTGGAATGCAACGGAAAGAATAGGGGTCCTGCACCTGTTGCTTATGCAGTTTCTGTATTTCGCTGCCATTGAGCATTTCCAGCATTCTGGCTGCGGTTTTGACCTGACCGTTGTGCGGGCGAACAAAGTGTATCGGTGCTTTGAATGGTTCGTCTTTTGCCATGAATGCCTCGGCAGAGAGTGCACCTATAATATCGGCCCAAACGAGCAGGCGACGGGATGCCAGCAACGACCAGGTAATGTATGAACTCATGAACTGGGTACCGTTGAGCAAAGCCAGACCCTCCTTGGCCGCAAGCGCAATAGGCTGCAAACCAGCAAGCTGCAATGCAGCAGCGGCCTGCATTCTGGTGCCCTGATAATACACATCGCCTTTGCCAAAAAGTGGCAGACACAAATGCGCAAGCGGTGCAAGGTCGCCGGAGGCGCCTAGTGAGCCGAGCTCATAAACTACAGGTGTGATGCCCAGATTATAGAAATCAGCGAGGCGCTGCACAATTTCGGTACGTACGCCACTGTACCCCCGACAGAGTCCCTGAATTTTGAGCAGGAGCATTAACCGAGTGATCTCCCGGGGCACCTCGTCGCCCATGCCACATGCATGTGAGCAGACCAGATTTTCCTGCAGTTGGGATAATTCGCTGTCTTTGATGCGCACATTGCACAGCGACCCGAAGCCAGTGTTGATACCATAATAGGTTCCGCCTCCCTTGAGTACATTGTCGAGGTATGCTCGATTGTGTGCGATTCGTTGCGTTGCCTGATCAGACAAATCGATTTTATTTTCCCAAAAACCTTCGGACAATTGCTGTAAGGACAAATGATCTGGTAATTCCATAAAACTGATGAATTGGCGGCAAAAATAAGAAATGCGGCGACAGTATAACAAGGGATTATGTGCGGTTGGCGCCTCAATGCCGCCGGTATCGGGGCGCGATCAAGGCTCTACTGCATTGTTAATTTTACTTATGTATGTATGTCACCCAATCAGGATCAGGAATCCCGTCAAGTATTTTTCATACCTTGCCAACATGTTTTCAAGACTATTCGGCAGAAGAAACAAAGAAGACTCTAAATATGACGATCTTCCGGCACCGGCAACAGCCAACTGGGGTGCTTTGGGAGCAGATATGCACTCTCATTTTTTACCGGGGATAGATGATGGTGCGAAGAATATTGACGATAGTCTGCTGCTGCTGAGGACGATGGCCGATATGGGCTACAAAACGATCATTACAACACCCCATGTGATGATAGACTACTACCCAAATACTACCCAAACGATACAAACCGCGCTGCTTGCGGCTCAAAATGTGTTGAAAGAAAACAATATTGATATCCAGCTACGTGCTGCTGCAGAGTACTATATCGATGATTATTTCACACAACTAATTGAAAAAGAACCACTACTGACCATTCATAAAAATGAGGTGCTGGTAGAATTTTCGATGCTGTATGAGCCACCTATGCTGGGTCAGGCACTGTTCAGTATGCAAACGAACGGATACAAACCGATCATTGCGCATCCGGAACGATATATGTTCTTTCACCGTGATCTGAGCAAGTACAGCGAATTGAAAGACAGAGGCTGCCTGCTTCAGCTTAATATGCTGTCGATAGCCGGTTATTATGGTCAAAACATTAAAAATGTTGCAGAGCAATTGTTGGCAAAAGGACTGTATGACTACTGTGGCAGCGATGCGCACCACGAAAAGCATCTAGCCGTACTACGGGCTATGGCGTGCTCTAAAGACTACCACAGAATCACAGGCTATCCTTTTTTAAATTCAAGATTGTGCCTGTAAGGTTTCTCTTATAATACAGGAAAGTATATTTTTGCGGGAATTTTTACAAATGGATGGTACTGCCCAATGAAAAATGGCATTACCCTAATTATTATAGAATGGAATATTCATCACACAGGATAGCGGTAATAGGACTTGGTTATGTAGGGCTGCCCCTTGCGGCAGAATTTGCAAGGTATTTTACCGTTATAGGCTTTGATATCAACCGTAAACGTGTTGGTGAATTGCGGGAAGGGCTGGACCTGACGCTGGAAGTTGAAGAAGATTTCCTGAAACAAGTGAGCATTGATCAACCCGGCAATGAGGCAGGCCTGTATTGCAGTTACGATCCGGCTGACCTGAACGGTTGCAATGTATTTATAGTGACCGTGCCGACGCCGGTAGACAAAAACAACCGCCCTGACCTGACACCGCTGTACAAAGCGAGCGAAACCGTGGGCAAGGTGCTGAAAAAAGGTGATATCGTGGTGTATGAGTCTACGGTATACCCGGGTGTGACCGAGGAAGAATGTGTGCCTGTGCTGGAGAAGTGCTCCGGACTGGTATTCAATACAGATTTTTATTGCGGCTATTCGCCCGAACGCATCAATCCGGGCGACAAGCTGCATACCGTAGCCAAAATAAAAAAAATAACCTCCGGATCAACTCCGGAAATAGCTGAAGTGGTTGACAGTATCTACCGGACTGTGATCACTGCAGGTACCCATAAAGCATCGAGCATAAAGGTAGCCGAAGCTGCGAAAGTGATCGAAAATTCGCAACGTGATATCAATATCGCATTTGTTAATGAACTGGCGATGATCTTCAACCGGCTGGGCATTGATACCCATCAGGTACTGGAAGCATCGGCCACAAAGTGGAATTTTCTTCCATTTAAGCCGGGGCTGGTTGGTGGTCACTGCATAGGTGTAGACCCTTATTATCTGGCCCAGAAGGCACAGGAAGTAGGATATCACCCGGAAATAATACTGGCAGGCCGCAGACTGAACGATGGCATGGGCAAGTATATAGCCGGTGAGTTTGTGAAGCTTATGATCAAGAACAGCATCACTGTTAAAAATGCAGAGGTACTGGTACTGGGCATCACCTTCAAAGAAAACTGCCCCGACGTGCGCAATACCCGTGTAGTAGACATTATCAGCGAGCTGGCATCATACCACATCAAACTGAGTGTGTACGATCCATGGGCAAAACCTGAGGATGTGCAGCACGAATATGGAATTAACATTATGACAGAACTACCGGAATCTCAACAATTTGACTCGATGATTCTGGCTGTGGCTCATAATGATTTTAAGGATATCAACTGGCGGGAACGCGTAAAAGCAGGCGGTGTTATCTATGATGTCAAGGGTTGCCTTGATCGTAATATGTCTGATGCAAGACTTTAAACCGGGAACACAACGGCATAAATACTTATATTATTAGTATTTATCGCGACTGCATGGCTATGCCGTTTTTTCATTTTTAGCATATTTTAAACTATTTTTGATGAAAATTCCTGAAATGCGGCAATTATTGGGGCGTGGCATCAATGTAGTATGCCTGGCTTTTATTTTTTTTATATATCTGTCAGTAAGTTCCTGTGTTACATCAAAAAAGTTCACCTACTTTGACAATCTAAAGTCGGATACATTACACCCCAACAAAATAGTGATTGATGGGACTACCCAGTTTGTGGAACCCAAAATAATGGTGAACGACATCCTGTCTGTATCTATACAAACACTGGCACAGAGCGAAACGAGTGAGTTGGTAACGCCAAAAGGCAATTCCGACGCAGATCCGATGAGTGGTTTTCTGGTAGACAGGAACGGGTATATTGAGGTATCGCTGATTGGATTTGTAAAAGTTGCTGGGCTGACAACAGCCGAAGCAAGGGAACTGATCAAGCAGAAGGTTAAAGAATTTTACAAAGATCCGGTTGTAAACGTACAGATATCCAACTTCGACATTACCGTTTTGGGTGATGTAGCACACCCGGGGGTAGTAAAAGTACAAGGGGAAAAGGCAAATATCCTGGATGTACTGGCACTGGCCGGCGACCTGACCATTACCGGACAGCGTAAGAATATATTGCTGGCAAGAACCGAAGGGACACAAACTACGTTTGTAAGATTCGATCTTACCTCGACAGATGTGTTTAAGTCACCCTATTTTTATGTACGTCAGCACGACTATATATATGTAGAACACAACAATTTCAAGAAGCAAACCAGCGACAACTCATTTGGCAGATACATCAGCTATCTGAGTGCCGTGATAGGTGTGACTTCACTTTTGTTCTTATTTAAAATCATAAAAATCTATTAAATGGATGGCAATATTAAACCAGTGGTGAACGACCCTGTGAAGCGCCCTGACCCGATGTTGCCTAAAATGGACGAGGCCGCGGGACCGGGCGGAGGAAGTACATTCAATATCAAGTGGCTGCTTACTACAGTACTGGCTATATGGCCATGGCTGCTGGGCAGCATCATCATTTCGCTCATTGCCGGTAACATTTACCTCAGGTATTATACCCCTATCTACAAAGCATCTGCCGAGCTGTTGCTGAATGACTCGAAAAAAGGCGGATCTGCATCTGATGACGTGCTGAGCGCACTGAAGATGAATAAAAATAACATCAACATTGACAATGAGATAGAAATACTGAAGAGCCGAACTACGATGACCAAAATCGTAAACAAGCTCAATCTGAACATAGGTTATTCGATAGAAGGCCGGTTCAAAAGAACCGAATTATATAATAACAAGCCTTTTGAACTGATAAAGATCGATTCGTTTGACGGACAGTATAGCTGCAAAGTATCTATACTGAATGATAATGAATACCTGCTGACCGACTTTGCTGGCAAAAAAATCAGAGGACATTGGGGCGACACAATACAGATGCCGGAAACGGGCAGAATGTCGCTTGTGAAGACAGATGTATTCAGTGTATCGAATGGTGAGTATTTTGTAGATCATTCCCCTGCCCTGAATGTGGCGCTGGGCCTGCTGGGCGCGGTGTCTTATAGTATTCCTAATAAATCGGCAAGTTGTATACAGATCACGATGGTTAACACCATACCCGAGCGGGCTATGGACGTCATCAACAAGTTGATGGAGGTGTATAAAGAAAAGAACGTTGAGGACAGAACCAGAATAGCAGTGAGTACTATGGCCTTCATTGAAGACCGTATGGAAATACTGGGTAAGGAACTGTCTGAGGTGGAAGAAGATATCGAGAAATTCAAGCAGGACAACAGTATCGCCGACATGCCTGCTCAGGCTAGTCTTGTAGTAAGTGCAAAGGCCAATACAGCGCAAAAGCTGGAAGAAGCACGGATACAGCTGGAAATTATAGGTGCAATCAGCGACCATTTGCAGAAAGTGGATGAAAGGTCGATGACCTTGCCTGCTTCACTGCTGGATAATGCCGGTCTTGCGGGACTTATGAATCGCTACAACGCGATCACCGAATTGATAGACAAGTCTTTGCTGACCATGACGCCCAACAACCCGACGATCATAACAATGGTGCGGCAAAAGGCGGAGGTGAAAAAAAGTCTGGCGGCCGCACTCGCATCGTCTAAAAAGGAAATGGAGCTGAAGGTGCAGAATACAGAAAAAGCACTGGGCATGAATATCAGGGACATCAGGGATGTACCATCGGTAGAAAGAGAGTACCTGGAATACTCACGTAAACAGGCAATCAAGCAGGATCTGTTCATATTCCTGCTGAAGAAACGTGAAGAAACTGCGATCGAAAAATCATCGACTGTGGCTGATGCTATGGTTGTGGACCCTGCGATCACGAACGGTATCATTGCGCCTAATAAGAAGCGTATCCTGATGATTTCTTTCCTGATTGGTGCACTCACTCCGTTTGCGGTGATACTGCTGCGTCGCGGACTGAATATCAGGATCATCAGCAAGAGCGACATCTCTAAAGTTACCACTATACCGATCATCGGTGAGATAGGTAACAATGGCGGTGGCGAAAACGTTGCGGTAAGCAGAAACAGCCGTACCATCATTTCTGAGCAGTTCCGTGCGTTGCGTACCAACCTCCAATACCTGTTTACAGATAAGAACCAGAAGATTATCATGATCACATCAAGCATGAGTGGTGAGGGCAAATCATTCATCGCGATCAATCTGGCGGTGACACTTGCTATGTCTGGTAAGAAAGTGGTGATCGTAGAGCTTGACCTTAGGAAACCCAAGATCTCTAAATTGCTGGGTCTGAACAATGAAGTAGGCTTCTCGAACTATTCTATCGGCAAGGCTACTTTTGATGAAATACTGATCCCGTCGGGTGTAGACGATAATCTGCTGGTATTGCCATCGGGTCCTATACCACCCAACCCTGCGGAGTTGATACTGCTGAAGAGTACGGATGATCTGTTTCAGTACCTGCGTGAGAACTTTGACTATGTAATCGTCGATACCTCGCCGGTGGGTCTGGTAACGGATGCGCAGTTGCTGAACAAACATGCGGATACCGCGATGTATGTGGTACGTCAGGGTTACACCTACAAACAGCAGCTGGGTATACCCAACGAACTGTACTATGGCGGCAGGATGCCCAAACTGAACTTTATCCTTAATGACGTTGTTGCCAACCGCGGTTTCGCTTATGGTTACGGGTATGAAGAAGGATATGGTTATGGCTATGGTTATGGCTACGGTTATGGTTATGGGTATGGCTACGGATATGGTTATGGTTATGGCTACGGATATGGTTATGGAACGTACGGAAACGGATATTACCTTGAAGACGAGAAAAAGAAGAAAAAGAAGAGTTCCGGAATCCTGTCTATGTTAAAGTCAAAAAAGAAGTAACCTAAAGTAATCAATCTATGACAGATCACGCTACCGATAATGATACCGGTAAATGGGATATTACTATCGCTTCGGCACGCGGACGTCTGAGTATAGACGTGAAAGAGCTTTGGCGATACCGTGACCTGCTTTCGATGTTTGTAAAGAAGGATATCATCACAGTATACAAACAAACCATACTGGGGCCGATATGGTTTTTGCTGCAGCCGGTATTTACCACATTCATTTATGTAGTCATATTCGGAAACGTAGCCAAAATATCTACAGGCAGCATTCCACCGGTTCTCTTCTACCTGGGCAGTGTAACGATGTGGAACTATTTTTCTGAGACGCTCAATGTTACTTCAAAAACTTTCTCAGAAAATGCGTCTGTATTTGGAAAGGTATACTTCCCCCGACTGATACTGCCGCTATCTAAAGTAGTATCTGGTCTTGTGAAACTGATGATACAATTCGGGCTGTTTTTGGTTTTCTGGCTGTACTACCTGCTGGTAAAGCATTCGATAACGCCCAACTGGTACATGCTGAGCTTTCCATTGATTTTGCTTGTACTTGCATTGCTAAGCCTGAGTTTCGGTATCATTATCACGTCACTGACTACCAAGTACAGAGACCTTACGTTCCTGATCGCGTTCGGGGTGCAACTGATGATGTATGCGACACCGGTAATCTACCCGATATCCATCGCGTCTCCTGACAAACAATTCTGGTTGTGGCTGAACCCGCTCACCTCTTTGTTTGAGGCGTTTAAGTTTTCGTTTCTGGGCGAGGGGGTATTCAGTCTGTACTGGCTGGGATACAGTGCTGCATTCACGATGGTCATGCTTATGATCGGAGTGTTTATTTTTAATAAAGTTGAAAAGCGTTTTATAGATACTGTATAGCACTCATGAGCAAGGAAGTAGTTATAAAGGCTGAACATATATCGAAACAGTACCGCCTGGGCCAGGTAGGTACCGGCACGCTGAGTCACGACCTGAAACGGTGGTGGGCGCTGGCACGCGGCAAGGAAGACCCCTACCTGAAAGTAGGTGTGGAAAACGACCGTACCCGCAAGGCTACCAGCGAGTATGCATGGGCTGTAAGAGACATCAGCTTTGAGATATGCCAGGGCGATACGATTGGTATTATTGGTAAGAATGGTGCAGGTAAGTCTACCCTGCTGAAGCTGTTATCGAGGGTAACCAGCCCAACGCAGGGCGAAATAAAAATAAAGGGAAGAATAGCCTCTCTGCTCGAAGTAGGGACCGGATTTCATCCGGAGCTTACAGGCCGGGAGAATATATACATGAATGGGGCCATACTGGGTATGACCAAGAAAGAGATCACCCGGAAATTTGACGAGATTGTTGATTTTGCTGGTGTAGCCATGTATATCGACACACCGGTAAAAAGGTATTCGTCGGGTATGTATGTGCGGCTTGCATTTGGCGTGGCGGCACACCTGGAGCCGGAGATACTGATCGTAGATGAGGTGCTGGCGGTAGGTGATGCTGAATTTCAGAAGAAGTGTCTGGGCAAAATGAACGATGTGGCCAGCCATGGCCGCACCATCATCTTTGTTAGTCACAATATGCAGGCAGTGCAGGGACTGTGTAAGTCTGCGATGTACCTGAAATCGGGTAAGGTTGTAGATATAGGCCCTACAGATAAAGTGATCAACAACTATCTGAGCAGGGAAGTAAAAAACTGTCTGGAAAGAAAGTGGAACTTGGATGATGATGCCCCGGGCAATGATAAGATAAAGCTGCTATCTGCAGAGATCATACTGGACAGTACGGAAGATGGTGCCGTGATCGATGTAAATACGGCATTTGATATACGGTTTGGTTTTCACAACAATGTGGAGAACCAGATGGTGAACCTGAGTTTCTTCCTGTACACGGCATCGGGTATTTGTGTGTTCAACGTGGGCACAGTGGCCCAACGATTGACAAAGGGGCACCACAGCAGCACGCTGCGGATACCTGCAAAACTGCTAAATGATGATGTGTATACAATAAACCTGTTTTTTGTGAAAGATACCGCGTCTGTATTGTACAAGACAGAGGACCTGCTGACATTTGAAGTGGTAGACGGGCAGAGAGATGTGGCGTGGTACGGCAAATGGCCCGGAGCGGTGCGCCCGGCACTGGATTTCACGGTAAGCTGACCGGAAATATGGCAGAGTAAACACTAAAAAACAAAGAGAACATATAATAGCTGAAATCTATGATCAACGTAACAAAACCATTCCTGCCACCCTACGAAGAATACCGCCATTATCTGGAAGGCATATGGGAAAGGAACTGGCTTACGAACAACGGTCCGCTGGTGAATGACCTGGAACTGAAGCTGAAGGAATACCTGAAAATAAAACATCTGCTGTTTCTGAGCAATGGAACTATTGCACTGCAGATAGCGATAAAAGCACTGGGATTGAAGGGTGAGATCATCACAACACCATTCAGCTATGTAGCTACTACCAGCAGCATAGTGTGGGAAGGATGCAAACCGGTGTTTGTGGATATAGACCCCAAAACACTGAATATTGATGCAGCAAAAATAGAGGAACGTATAACGGATAAGACCACCGGTATACTGGCAACCCATGTATATGGCAACCCATGTGATGTGGAAGCTATAGAAGTGATAGCCAAAAAGCACAATCTGAAGGTGATCTATGACGCGGCCCACGCGTTTGGCGTAACTTATAAAGGGCGGAGCCTGTTTGAATACGGCGACATCTCTACCGCCAGTTTTCATGCTACCAAAATATTTCACAGTACAGAAGGCGGTGCTGTAATATCCAACGATCCGGAACTGATCAAAACTATGTCGCTGTTGCGCAACTTCGGGCACAGCAGCTCTGAGACCTTCGGACCTGCGGGTATCAACGGTAAGAATTCCGAGTTTCATGCTGCTATGGGTCTTGCTGTGCTCAAGCACATTGATGCACTACTGCTGGCACGTAAAACACAGGCAGCTGCCTACGATAAGGCACTGGCAACACTGAATGTGCAGCGGCCTGAAATACTGAATGGGGCAGCGTGGAATTATTCTTACTACCCTATTGTGTTTGAAACCGAGGAGCAACTGCTGAAAAGCGTGGAAACACTTAACGGTCACTGGATATACCCGCGCAGGTATTTTTACCCCAGCCTGTCTACCCTGGATTATGTGGACAAATACGAAGTGCCAATCTCAGAAAGCATCAGCCGCCGGTCGTTGTGCCTGCCCATGTACCACTCATTAAAGCAGGAAGATATTGACTTTATTGCCCGGCTTTTGTTGCGGGTTCAAAACAACCCGATATGAGTATCGCGATCATGCAGCCCTATGTATTCCCGTACATTGGGTACTTCCAGTTAGTGTTTGCGTCCGATGTATTCGTGTTTTATGACGATGTGAACTTCATTAACAGGGGCTGGATACACCGTAACAGAATATTGCTGAACGGCAAGGACCACATGATCACTATTCCGTGCAGAGATGCCAGCCAGAACAAGCTGATAAAAGATATTGATACTCTGGACGACCCAAAAGCGATCCAAAAAATTCTGGCAACCATACGTGCTGCCTATGGCAAAGCACCATTTTTTGCCGGTGTATACCCTATTATAGAGCAAACGTTGACAGCAATGCGTATGCCTATTCTGCATCCTGAGCCCACATCTGCTTTTCCGATGTTCTCTATGAATGTGGCTGAAAAAAACGCACCACCTACTATTGCAGACGTAGCGGTAGAAAGTGTACTGAACATTTGCGCCTACCTGGGTATAAACCGGACTTTTAAGAGAAGTTCGGAACATTATAATAACCGCGAACTAAAAAAAGCCGACAGATTGATAGATATTTGCCATCTGGAAGGCATAACACACTACATCAACGCCTCGGGCGGGAAAGAGATATATACAAAAGAATACTACAACGAAAAGGGTATTCAACTCGATTTTCTGAACGCAAAGTTGTATGAGTATCCGCAATTCGGCAACTCATTCGTACCTTGGCTCTCGATGATAGACATACTTATGTTTAACCCAAAGGAGGACATCGTCAATAAGATTCTGCCCTCCTATTATCTGGATTAAAAAAACAAAACTGATGACATTAGCTGACATTATAAAGGAGTCTTTTTCGCTGAAAGAAGCAGACCAGAAAGATGAGGTAGTACTGAATACACTGGAAGAGTGGGAGTCGATGGCGCACATGCTGTTCATCACGCGTGTAGAAGAAGTGTTTGGAGTAGAATTTACCGGCGACGACATTTTCGCTATGCAAAGCATAGGTGATATAAAGCGCGTCCTGAGGGAAAAGGGGCAGACAGTATGAAACTGAATGAATCAAATATTCTGATAACCGGTGGTGCCAGCGGGCTGGGCAAAACCATGGCCATGCACCTGCAGGGTGTTGCCGCCAATGTGATTGTGGCCGACAGAAACGCCGAAGGACTGGCGGCGCTGCAGCAGGAATGCCCGGGCATAAAATGTTACCATGCAGATCTTACAGACTATGCAGCGGTGCAGGAAATGGTAGGCAAAATATTTGCTGAGTTCGGCAAACTGAATGTGCTGGTGAACAATGCCGGTATCATACACAGTGAGCCACTCATCAATATTTTGCAACGTCCCGATACCAAACACAGTCTGGAAAACTGGCAAAAGACAATTGATGTGAACCTCAATGCGGTTTTCTATGTAACGGTAAATGTAGCCGAGCAGATGGTGAAGACACGCAGTAAGGGCGTGATCATCAATATCAGTTCTATATCGTCTTACGGCAATATGGGTCAGTCGGCCTATTCTGCCACCAAGGCCGCGCTAAATGCACTGACCGTAACATGGAGCAAGGAGCTGGGGATGTTTGGCATAAGATGTGCGGCGATAGCACCGGGATTTATAGATACACCCAGCACACGCGCAGCACTGACTGAAGCGAAAATAAAATCGTACGAGCAGGCTACCCCTATCAGGCGGATGGGCACAACAGCAGAGTTGCTGCACGGCATCGTGTTTATCATAGAGAACGACTTTTACAACGGAACGATAATGGACCTAAACGGCGGCCTTTCGCTTTAGGTCCAAAAACGGTGACCAACGGTTTGTAAAACAGTGTTTTGGGGTACGGCGAAAACGAAATAAAGGAAAGAAATATAACAATGGGGTACATTTACAACACCGGTTTACTTTTTTCAAAAATAGCCGGCGAAAACGCCGGTCGTACGGCATTGAAATATCCAGACGGTGCCACGGTCACCTACGAGCAACTCAATAGTCTCAGTAACAGGATTGCCCACTATTTTGCTGCCCATGGATTGAAAAGCGGGGATGTCATCGCAATTTTCAACAACAAATCCCCTATCGGGTATGCGTGTATGCTGGCTGCGCTGAAGACAGGCATTATATACACCAATCTGGACCTTACATCGCCCTACCAGCGAATAAAAAAGATAGCAGAACGGTGCAAACCCAAGCTGCTGCTTTACGATATCGACTGCGCATTGCGCAGCGAAATGGAAGCGTTACAAATTCCGTATGTGAACCTTTATGAAGGCTTTGAAGCCGGTCTGGCAGCATTCAGTGCAGAATTGCCGGCATTTACAAGGGATGTTACCGGTGCAAATGGTGCCTATATCATGTTCACGTCCGGATCTACCGGTTTTCCGAAAGGAGCCGTGATCTCTCATGCCAATCTGATCAATTTTATAGCATGGGGTCAGGCTGAGTTCGGGATAACCAGCGATGATATTATGACCAATGCCAACCCTATTTACTTTGACAACTCAGTATTTGACTTTTACGTTGCGTTGTTTTCCGGAGCACAACTGGCACCGCTGACCAATGAGGTTACCCGCGAGCCATTCGGGCTGGTGAAGGCAGTAGCTGCGGCAGGGTGCACCACCTGGTTCTCGGTACCCTCTCTACTGGTTTACCTCATCACCACACGAGCTCTGGGTGCCAACAGCCTGCCTGCAATGAAGCGGTTTATATTTGGTGGCGAGGGTTTTCCTAAACCTAAACTGAAAAAATTGCATGAATTGTATGGGCATGCTGCAAGCCTGTACAATGTATATGGTCCTACAGAATGTACCTGCATCTGCTCATCCTACAAGATCAGCGAAGTTGATTTTGAAGATATGAACAATCTGGCACCGCTGGGTTACCTGGCACCCAATTTCAGTTACGTGCTTACCAACACAGATGAAACAGGCAAATTTGGTGAGCTTTGTCTGAAAGGGCCAAACGTTGGTGCAGGATACTATAATGACCCCGAGCGCACCCAAAAATCCTTTATTCAGAATCCATACAATACCGACTTTAACGAAACAATCTACAGCACCGGAGATCTGGTACAGGTTGACGAAAAAGGTTGGCTGCACTTCAAGGGACGTGCCGACAATCAGGTAAAACATATGGGTTACCGGATAGAGCTGGAAGAAATAGAATCTATGCTCAATACCCTGCCTTATGTGCACGAATCAGCGGTGATATATGAGCATATCAATGAATCGCTGGGTCAGATAGTGGCTTTTGTTTCAGCGGCAGGTGGAGCTGCAGAGTCGGCACAGGTGATTGCCGACATCAAAAAACTGGTTCCTGAATACATGGTACCACGGAAAGTGCATATCTTGGAGGCCATGCCCAAGAATCAGAACGGCAAAACCGACAAAGGGGCATTGAAGCAATTAAAAATACAAGCATGAGTAAGGACATAATAATATTCGGAACGGGAAAGATCGCCGATGTGATCCAGTTTTACATGCGCGAAGAAAGCGGGCTGCCTGTAAAGGCCTTCACCGTAGATGAAAAATATATTACCGGACCGGAATTCAACGGACTGCCAGTTGTTCCATTTGAGGGCATTGAAGCGATATTTCCGCCGGATAAATACAGTGTTTTTGTAGCCATTGGCTACCATGATCTGAACGCCGTGCGGGCAGAAAAAATAAAGGCAGTAGAAGCGTTGGGCTATGAGTTGATCTCCTATATACATCCCGATTCGTCTGTACCAAAAGACCTGATTCACGGCAAGAATTGTTTCATCATGAACAATGTATGCATTCATCCCCGCGTAACGCTGGGTGATAATGTATTTGTGTGGAGCGGCGCCATGATAGGCCATCACAGCACAATTGGCAACAACTGCTGGTTTACATCATGCTGCAATATATCCGGTAATGTCACCATTGGCAACAATTGCTTTTTTGCAGTCAATAGTACGGTTGGTCATAGTGTGACGATAGGCAATGAGTTGTTTGCCGGGGCCAATGTACTGATCATCAAAAACGTGGAAGACGGAAAGGCTATCATCAAGGAAAGTGATAAGCCATTGAAATTAAGTTCAAAACAATTCCTGCGATTCTCTAATTTTTCAAATCTCTAATCATGGTTATAAATGAATGCCAGGTTTGCGGCGCTACAGAATGGACTGCCCTCCCTGACCCCAATAAACACCAGTCGGTAACAACCGCCAGCCGTATACTTAACGAACCTCTGGGAAAATCACAATGCAACAGTTGTGGTTTTGTACAACGGACAAGAATAGAATTCCTTGGTTTAACCGATTATTACGAACAGGACTATGCGACCTATTACGAAAGGCCGGGAACAGACCTGTTTCATAAAAAAAGGTATGCTGCCATTGTAGACTGGATGAAGTCTTACCTGGATCCTGCATCGTCTCTGAAGAAACAGATCGATATTGGTTGCGGACAAGGCTGGGCTATGGAGGCCATACGTGAATACTATCCCGGCAGCGTGATAGAAGGATTGGAGCCATCGCACTACAATGTGAAGATAGCCCGTGAAAAAGGTTTCAGGATATACGAAGGGAAGATGGAGGATACAGAAGTAGAATCCGGATCGTACGACCTCGTATTCAGCAACAATGTGATCCAGCATGTAAACAATGCAAAAGCGTTCCTGCTGCAGCTGAAAACACTGCTTGCTGATGACGGTGTAATGGTGATCACATGCCCCGATGGGTCGCGCCCGAATATTGAAATTCTATGGGGTGACCAGAATTTCTCTTTCCTGCCCATGAACCTGCTGAAACTGGCGGAAGACATAGGGTTCAAGACTGTGTTCTGGACATCGTCAGCCGACTCACCATCACTACCACCGGCACAGTTGTTGCTGATGACCAACAATAAAAACTACGAGCATCTGCACCTGAACCGGGATGCAATGGATATACCGCTTGCAGACATTTTTAGGAAACGCGCTGACTATCTTTCATCGTTTGAAAAGATAAATGAGTACCTGATGCAGCATATTCCAGAGGGTGCAAAAGTATACAACTTCGGTGCCAGCTACTGGACATCGGTTCTTGCGGCGTACTGCCCTGACTACTGGAAGAAAACGACGGCTTGCCTGGTTGATGAAGATACCGGTAACAGCAAATTTCTGGGCAAGGATGTGCAGTTGTACAACAGCATTACACCCGGCGAAAACGATGTACTGGTGATAGGTACCGGACCCGGATGGCAGAAAAACCTGCAGGAGAAACTATCAGGCAAGTGGAAGAATATTGTAACCTGGGATTCATTTATCAATTACTAAACGAAAGATTACTGTGATCACCGAATACAACAAGATAGGCCTCATATTTCAGGCAAATGCGCACTACGACTGGATGCACTATTATGCTGCGCCCATGACAGCGGTTGAGTTTCCTGATTTTATCCGTGTTTATTTTACCACCCGTGGCAAGATCGACGAACAAGGCTTTTTTCGAACGTACATCTGCTTTCTGGATTGTGATAAGAAAGATCCGACGAAAATACTGTACCTGCACAACCAGCCTGTGCTGGAAGTGGGCACCGCTGGTACCTTTGACGAGCATGGCACCATGATAGCCGATGTGATAGAACACAATGGCAAGTACTATATGTACTACATAGGCTGGCAACGCAGTGGTACAGCTCCTTATATCAATACCATTGGCCTGGCAATGAGCGATAACGGCAAAGACTTTACCAAAGTAAGTGCGGGGCCGATAATAGGACTCAACAGATCTGTACCTTACGGGCTGGGCAACCTGTCTGTGATCGTAGACAATGGCGTGTTCAGGATGTGGTACACGCATTACAAACCCTGGATCAAAACACCGATTGGGTACAGACCACACTACGACATCAGGCATGCCTACTCTGCCGATGGAATAGACTGGCAGTTTGATGAAGAAAGCGTAATACCTGCCAACGAAAACGAAGCAATTGCAACACCTTGCACCCGTAAAATAAACGGCACCTATCACATGTGGTATTCGTACCGCCCATCGGTAGATGCAACGGGTAAGAGCGGAGCATATATGATAGGATATGCAGTGTCTGAAGACGGAAAGCTTTGGAAAAGGGCAGATGATGTGGTGACACTGAAACTGTCGGAAAGCGGATGGGACTCAGAAATGATCTGTGCACCCGATGTGCTGGAGCTGGACGGTGTAACCTACATGTTCTACTGCGGCAATATGTATGGCCGTGACGGTTTCGGGTATTCGATCATCAAATAAATCCGGGTAAGGAACCGATTAAAAAACTTTCTACCGGCAGCTGCCGCTGAAAAACAAAAGATTGTTATGTCCGGATACGTGGTTGATGTGATGATGCCTGTATATAACCATGAGCGCTATCTGGCACAGGCTATAGAGAGTATCGTAACCCAGAAAACAAATTTCAGGTTCAGGCTGATAGTGGCCGATGATTGCTCTAAAGACAATTCGCGGTCGATCATCAGTGATTTTGCTGCCCGCTATCCTGATATTGTGGAACCGGTTTTTCACAAACAGAACGTAGGCGCATCGGCCAATGGTGCCTACCTCAACTCACGGGCAGCGTCGAAATATGTGGCAATTTGCGAAGGTGATGATTACTGGATAGACCCATTCAAACTACAGAAACAGGTAGATTTTATGGAAGCCCATCCGGACTTTACGATCTGCTTTACTGATGTGGAGATCATAAATGAGCGTGGTGTACATACAGACGAATACTTTTCGAGAAAGGACGGGGACACCTACACGATAGCCGATTTCATACTTTCTATTCAGAACATCATCCCTACACCAACCATATTGTTCCGCAACGTGCTGCCCAATCCGCTGCCGGCATTCTATCTGGACAGTATAGGTGCGGACAGGTTTATACAGATATGCCTTGCTGACAAAGGAAAGGCGAAACACCTGAAGGAAAAGACAGCTATGTACCGCGACCACTCGCAGGGACTAACCAAGTCAAAGGAACTGGAAGAACGCGGGCTGAAGGCCAAAATCGCGCTCTATAAAAACCTGAACGAATACCTGGGCTATAAGTACGACAAATATTTCCGGATCCGGCTGTTTGACCTTTGCAAGACCAATCTGATCTTTGAATCGAGAAATAAAAAAGGGATGGCCAAACTGCAACACTACCGGAAAGCCATGGGCGACTACCTGAAGTATTCGGACAAGCTAAACCTGAAAGAAATAGTGTACTACCATCTGGTTTTGTTTTTTCCGGCTGTACTGAAGCTGAAAAAGAAAGCCTGACAAAAAATACCCTAATAGACATAAGCCCATTGTATCTTCATTCATACTCGTATAAATCAACACTATGCGCATCTGGGCTTTCCCTTCGTTTTATCCTTACGACTATCCGGACCTTCACTGGCATGGTATTTTTGCCCACCGGCAGATAAAGGCTATGGTGGAAAATGGTGCTGATATACAGGTGGTACAACCGGTGTACTGGCATCCCGGGGGACTGCTGGCAGGGCTGCACCCTGACTGGAAGCGTGCGCATGAGCTGAACTATCCGGCAAAACGAGTGCATGATGGCGTAACCGTTTACCACCCGCGGATCGAAAACCTGAAGCCGAGCCGTATATTCCGTAAATCTTATCACGACAGGTACGTATCGTCTATCATTGGGTTTTTCAAAAACAACGGGATCAAGCTGGATCCTAAAAATGACATTTTCTACTCTCAGTGGGCGCCCGATGCAGGAATGGTGCAGGAAGCGGCACAAAAGCTGGGTGTACGATCGGCGGTGATGGTGGTGGGCGACGATGTGCTGATACTACCCCAGCGCAGCAAGCATAACCACGACTTCTTTGTACGTACCTGGCAGCAGGCTGATATCAGGCTGGCTGTAGCTGCCTATCTGGGCAAGGAGGCTAACAAACTGGTGGGCACCGAACTGCCATTCTACACGATACACCGGGGTGTAAACTACGACTTCTTCAAGCCGGCTGCTCAGGGAGAACAGGAACTGTTGAAAAGAGAATTCGGGCTGCCGGAAGATAAGCTGCTGATACTGACCATAGGTGCGCCCAATGAGCGAAAGGGCTGGCACGACCTGTTTGACGCGCTGAAAACGGTGAAGGACAGTTACAGCAACTTTGTACTGGCGGGTGTAGACGGCGGTCTGAAAATACTGGATCTGAAAGAGGAAGCACGTAAAAGAGGTCTGGAAAATCATTTTATAAGTCTGGGCGAGGTAGTTCCTCAAAAGATCAACAGGTTGTATAATGCTGTCGATATATTCTGCCTGCCATCGCACTCTGAGGGCATTGCCAATAGTGTTGTAGAGGCCATGTCGTCGGGGAAGGCGGTGATCACCACCAATATATGCGGACACCCGGAGCTGATAAAAAGCTACGAAACCGGCATACTGATACCACCAAAAGAACCGAAGGTACTGAGTGATACACTGCTGGAGCTGATAGGTGACGAAGCACTGCGGAGCCGGCTGGGCGCTAATGCCAGACATTTCATTACGGCGCATTGGGGCAATTTTGCCGACAATGCGAAAATCCTCCAGGATATTCTGCAAACGCGCTAAGTAGCCCGACCTGATAAAATAAGTGCACATTTTGACGTGTATTTTGAATAATTTTGAACAAATTCCGTTATTAGTGTGTGACCCCCAGGGGCTGCGTTTTCTACATCATGCGTTATTTAAGTATCATCATCCTTTTTCTGGCGCTCGTAATGGGGTTGGCTTTCTCGTGCAAAAAGTGGGAAGACCCTGCACCTGTAGACGATCCGAGGCTGACGAACCCCTATTGTAACGACCCTAATGCAGTAAACTATAACTGGGGGTTTCCGGGTAAGCCAGATAACACAATATGCTTCTACCCGTCTGACCTGTTTAAGGGGACTTATAAATTCTTTGATACGGTATATAACTCGCAAACAGACCTGTATTTATCTGCCGACTCATTAACACTTTTCATATCCAAAATCTCCTCCACCCAGATCGGTATTGAAGGGCTTTGTAATTCGAACCGAATGCTGGTCATGACTGCAGGTGCCACTTATCAGGCAACGATTGACACGACTGTAGGTGATTCGCTGACCCAGCATCCGGGTCAGTTTTTCTGCCGTACTCAGGACACCGTGACCGGAACATTCACCCGCGACAAAGTAGATAGTACGCTGATCTACGTGGATATGACCGTAAGAAGCGATACCGGCTCTACACTGCACCGCGGACGAGCCATAAAAAGACAATAAATGTTCACAGGCATTATAGAATCGCTGGCTACTGTAGCCGCTGTACAACACGAAGGTTCGAATATACATTTCAGCATAGAGAGCACACTGACGAACGAACTGAAGGTAGACCAGAGCGTGGCGCACAATGGTGTATGCCTGACGGTAACCGCTATACAGGGCAATACTTATACTGTGACCGCTGTGGCTGAGACACTGGCCAAAACTACGCTGGGCGAGTGGAAAGCCGGCGACAAGGTAAACCTGGAGCGATCGCTGAAGCTGGGCGACCGGCTGGACGGTCATTTTGTGCAGGGGCATGTAGATGCCGTGGGGCACTGCATAGCCAAAGAAACACTGGATGGCAGCTGGCTGTTCCGATTCAGGTTTCCGGAGCGGTATGCCATGCTGGTGATCGAGAAAGGCTCGATCTGCATCAATGGTGTGAGCCTGACTGTGTTCAATACCGGCAGGGATGAGTGCACAGTAACCATCATACCTTATACCTACACCCATACCAACTTCCAAACAATAGAAACGGGCACAGTTGTAAATCTGGAGTTTGATGTACTGGGCAAGTACCTGCTGCGGATGAAGGAAACGGAGTCTTTCGGCAGCTGATTACAGTGCGCCTCAGATCTTATTAACCCGTTTTTCGTGGCGCCCCCCTTCGAAGGCTGTATTCAGAAATACGTCGGCCATCAGCTCAGCTACTGCATACGACACGAAGCGTGAGGGTATACACAGTACGTTGGCATTGTTGTGCTGCCGGGCGAGTGCTGCCAGTTCTTCGTTCCAGCAGAGGGCTGCACGAATGCCCAGATGCTTATTGGCGGTCATACAAACGCCATTACCACTGCCACAAACCAGGATACCGGCGGCCGCCCTACCCTCCTCCACCATCAGTGCTACGGGGTGCGCATAGTCGGGATAGTCTGTGCTATCTGTACTGTAGGTGCCTTTATCATCGGTCTGCCAGCCTGCGGCAGCAAGCATTTTTTTCAGATTTTCTTTGTAGTCAAACCCTGCATGGTCGCAGCCTATGGCTATTGGCAGGTTTTTGTCGAATGTGAGATTGCTCATACACTTTTATTAGCAGGGTAAAGATACTGGTATCGCTGAAAAACTCTATTTGAATACAACAAAATAACACGGATGGCGCAAGCCAATGGCTCAGCACTATTATTCCTCATTCTGCTCCCTTGCCTCCCTAAGCTTTCTTGCCTTTACGGCGCGGCCGCTAATCTTGACAGAAATCTCGAAGAGGATGTACAATGGTACAAATATGAGCAGACAACTGAACACATCGGGCGGTGCAATAACCATAGCCAGTATGAACAGTATGAGGAACGCATAGCGGCGGCGGGCACGGAGAAACTCGGGCGTGAGGATGCCGATACGGGTGAGAAAGTAAACCAGCATGGGCAACTCGAACACTACACCAAGGGCAATGACGAGATTGCTCATGGTATCATAATAATTGTCTATGGTGATGATATTCTCGAACAGTGGGCTGAGCTTGTAATTGCCAAAGAAGTTGATGGTGTAGGGAGCCACTATAAAGTAGGCGAACATAACGCCCATAAAAAACAACAAAGAGCACCAGAACACGATACCCCGGGCTGCCTTGATCTCGTTGGGCTTGAGGGCTGGGCGAATGAACTTCCAGAGTTCCCAGAGAATGTAGGGGAACATCAATACAAACCCCAGCATAAAGGATACAGACAGACTCATCATGAACTGACCTGTGACGGCAGTGTTCTGAAATTTCATCTGTATCTCGTTCATACAGAACGATTCGGCGTGTAACAGCTTGCCCAGGGCGCAGAACATGCGGTAGGAGATAAACTCCTTATGTGCGGGGCCGAGGATGACGTGGTCAAATATCCACTCTACCTTCCAGAACACAAGGCAACCGCCGATCATAATGGCTGTGGCTGCCCGTACAATATGCCAGCGAAGCTCCTCGATATGATCGAGGAAGTTCATTTCACCATTGGGGTTGGCGTTTCGTTTGTCCAGAAATTTATCAATGAAGCTCAAAATCGCGTATTAGGGTTGCAAAGTTAGTTGTTTGAAAGGAGATATGCGGGTGTTGCAGGAATAAGGGAATGCGGTATTTGTATATTGGTTTAAAAGGGTGAAGTAAGGATATTTGACTTGTGCCGGTAGTAGTTGGTTAATTACTAATAAATGACGCTAAAACTGTGTGGCCTGGCATTTTTGCGCACAGTGCGCAATTTTTTCTGAAAGAGATCGAAAAGTATCTATTTTATTGATTATCAATTATTTAACGAATTTTTGATCGACAATTTTTGCGCAAAAATTGCGCACTTGCTGCCTGAATGATATTGTTAAAATTTGATTTTGTGATCATGGCTTTGGTCTTAGGTATGAAGATCGGTTGCATTAGCGAAATACCCAAAATGGTTATTAGTGACAGCAGGCTAGCGGGATATGATATGACGCATGCTGCTTATGATAAAAATAGAAAGCGACTGTGGGCAAGGGTTTGGGGCGAAAAGTACTTATTTTTGGTGTTGCTATAGGTGTGTGAAAAAGCGTATGTGATGGTGTTGCTTCGCCAGTAGAAAAGACTGGCTGAAGTATTGGCACGGAAGCGCGACGCTTCGGTGAGAGAGGACGCAACAAGACGCTGCGACCAGGTAGGACAGCCAGCCAGCGGTATATGATACGACGCATGCTGCTTATGATAAAAATAGAAAGCGACTGTGGGTGAGGGTTTGGGGCGAAAAGTACTTATTTTTGGTGTTACTATAGGTGTGTGAAAAGCGGATGTGATGGTGTTGCTTCGCCAGTAGAAAAGACTGGCTGAAGTATTGGCACGGAAGCGCGACGCATCGGTGAGAGAGGACGCAACGAGACGCGACCAGGTGGGAGCTTGTTTTATTTCGTCTGTTGAAAAGGTTGTATTGCTCAAACAACTTAGGTTCCCTGTCTCCGCCAGGTCTTGCGAAAGGGCGAAGACCCGGCGGAGAGATATGTATTTGTAAGCGAAATTCTAAATGTTGAATTTCAAAAAAGTGGTAATTTAGCACACGACAAGTTTTTTACACAAACTATTTTTAATGGTTGGATCTGCTCTCTATATCGGGAAATTGAAATTTGCAAATTGTCATTCATTTAAAGGCAATAACTTGATTGGTTTATTAGATAAAGAAAATCAACTATACCAATGGACTGTTTTCTTGGGAAATAACAATACAGGAAAAACCAATCTCCTTAAAGGAATCGCTGATTTGGAACCAATTGAAAATAGATTTGGCCCGAATGACGCTAAATTTGATTTCGTTCCGCTCAATATGCATAGGGGCAATAAAATAAGGTACAATAATAGATTTGGAGCAAGTATAAGCGATAATTACTACGGATGTGAAATTGTGTCTGTTCAAATTGATGAAAAATCCACTAATGTATCCCCATTTTCAGCCAAACCAGAGTTGTACACCAATCACTGGGAATTTTCACCGCTCGGTAGATGGAGTTCCTATCCAAATATTGACATACTAAATTTTCAAATATATGGGTATGGTGTGTCTAGAAGAATTTCAAAAAATGGCATATCAGAAAATAGCGAAGAACTGAATGCTGCTTCACTTTTTAATCCAGACCATAAATTAACAAACATTGAAGAATGGCTTTTTCAGCTGAAATTTGCATCTCAGAATGGTCAGCCAACGGCAGAAACCAGATTAAATCTTATAAAAGATTTAGTTGTTAGTGAAGTCTTCCCTGAAATACTGGATTTTAGATTTACTACAACGGATGATTTGAAGAATTTTATTGAGTATCAAACAAAAGAAGGCTGGTTTTTATTTGAAGAATTAGGGTACGGTTATCAGACAACACTTTCATGGATAATAGACCTATGTAAGAAGATGTTTGAACGTTACCCT
The DNA here is from genome assembly GCA_903824665.1 of uncultured Bacteroidota bacterium. Lineage (GTDB taxonomy): Bacteria > Bacteroidota > Bacteroidia > Chitinophagales > Chitinophagaceae > Nemorincola. Next base: position 197,870 of record CAIJXT010000003.1, read on the forward strand.
ACCTCTCCCAACCCCTTGACAGAACCCGCTGTCGTACTGGTTGATGAACTGGATTTGCATTTGCATCCGAAATGGCAAAAGTCCATAGTCGACTATTTGACAAAGAATTTCACATCAACGCAGTTTATAGTAACAACACATAGCCCTCTATTATTACAAACGATTGAAAAGGTAAACCTGTTTGCGTTGATTAAAAAGGAGAATTCTGTCCTCATCAAACATATTCCAACGGAAAGTTTTGAAGGATGGAGTGTGGAGGAAATATTATCTGAAGTAATGGAGATGGAGGAAGGGGTGTTTAGTGACAAACACAATGCACTCTACAAAGAATTCGATGAGGCTTTAGACAAAGAGGATTACGAAAGCGCAAAAGCCGCTTTTGATAAACTCATGGAAATATTGCATCCCAAGAGCCCTGAACGAAAAATACTGAAATTGCAGCTCTCACAAATTACCCCTGTAGATGATAAAGCTTAATCTGCCTGAAAAACCTGATTTATTGACCGACGAATTAGTACGAGATTTAACGGCAAAATTTAAGGCTGAAGGTTCTGATGTCTGGAATGCGAAATTTATCAGAGAAGCAGTGCTAGCATTTTCTTACGGAAAGTGTTGCTATACTGAATGCAAACTAGATGAAGAAAGTAAATACATGGAGATAGATCACTTTTATGCAAAATCTGCTTTCCCTGACAAAGTTGTTGAATGGGGAAATCTTCTTCCGTCAAGCAAAAAAAGCAATACAACCAAGGGAGAACACAACATCCTTACAAATCCAATAGTAAATCCATGTATTGACAACCCTAAAACGCATCTTTACATTTCAAACTACAGGTACTACCCTATAACCCGAATCGGTAAGGAAACTATTGAAGTAGTTGCCTTAAATGACAGGCAACATTTTGTAAACAAACGATCTAGGATTGGTCATCAAGTGTCAGAAATGCTGAACAACATCCATGATGAAATTGAAGACGAGGCAGCGACAATCATAGGCTCCCCGCGCAGGCAGAGAAAATTGGCGAAGAATCTGAAGAGCCTGATGCAGGAATCGACAAGGACAAATGAGTATTCAGCAACGATTTCTACAGTTATTTTGACTGATGAGTACTATCCAGCGATTGAACGTTTTTTTATTGATAATGGTTTTTGGGACGAGGAATTGACAGAGCTGAAAGTGGAATTGGAATTTTGCAGCCTTAGGAAGTGAGTGTTTTGCGTTTCACTGTTTTATTGTTGACTTTCGCATACCATAATTAGACGGCAAACTCAGTACAGATATTTGCCTTGGACAGGTGCGGCACCATAAGGTTGTTTTCCATCTAGTGACATCCTGCTATTTGACTGGCGGGCAGGAGAGTTACCACCAACCAAAATTTTCATGAAATGGTAACGCAACAATCAAAAATTGTAGTATATTTGCATCGGATAGAAACTAAAAGAGAGGGGACACTGGTTGTCCCCTCGTTTATTGCCGGTATGTCTGATACAATCGAAAAGACCTATGCATTGCTGGAGCCGTTGCTTGACGGTACCGACATATTCATAGTGAACATCAAGGTAAAACCCACCAACAACATCAAGGTATTTCTTGATGCGGACAGTGGTTTTTCTATACAGATGGCATCGTCTGTAAACCGCAAGCTGTATGCTGGCATTGAGGCATCTGGGATGTTTCCGGATGGTGATTTCTCGCTGGAGGTATCGAGCCCGGGCATTGACGAGCCGCTGGGTCAGGTACGGCAGTACCGCAAGAATATAGGGCGCAAAGTGACGGTGACAGACAATGAAGATAAAGAGGTAACAGGAATGATGACGGCCGTGACGGATGAACATATAACACTGGAAGTAAAGGGAAAAAAGCCGAAAGATCCGCTGGTTGTTGCTGAAATACCATTTACAAACATCAAAAAAACTATCGTTCAAATCATTTTTTAATTAACACTCCGTCCGGGCAGGACGGCACGAAAAAGAGAGCAATATGGCAAGTATCAACCTCATTGACTCCTTCCAGGAGTTTAAAGACGCCGAAAACATTGACAGGCCTACCCTCATGAAGGTGCTGGAAGACGTTTTCAAAACGCTGCTGCGCAAGAAGTATGTAACGGATGAAAACTTTGACGTTATCGTAAATGATCAGACGGGTGACCTTGAGATTTTGAGGAGGCGTGAAATAGTGGAAGACGATAATGTAACGGATGAAAATCTGCAGATACCTTATTCGCAAGCCATAAAGATAGAGCCTGACTACAGTGTGGGTGAGGAGGTGTATGAGGAAGTAGATGTGCGCAACTTTGGCCGCAGGGCGATACTGGCTGCCAAGCAAACGCTGGCTGCACGTATAGGCGACCTGAAAAAGAATAATCTGCTGAAGAAATATGCTGACCGGGTGGGTGACATCATTAACGGCGAAGTGTACCAGATATGGAAAAAAGAAATACTGCTGCTGGATGACGAGGGTAATGAACTGATCATGCCCAAATCGGAGCAGATACCGACAGACTTCTTTAAGAAGGGTGAAACGGTACGCGCGGTGGTGAAAAAAGTAGAGATGCGCAACAACTCGCCCATCATCATACTGAGCCGCACGCATCCGTCGTTCCTGGAGAAACTGCTGGAAATAGAGGTACCTGAGATCATGGATGGCCTGATAGTAGTGAAGAAAATAGTACGTGAACCGGGCGAGCGTGCCAAAGTAGCTGTAGAAAGCTATGACGACCGTATAGACCCGGTAGGCGCCTGTGTGGGTATGAAGGGCAGCCGTATACACGGTATAGTGCGTGAATTGCGTAACGAGAACATAGACATCATCAACTACACCAACAATCTGCAGCTGCTGCTGCAACGCTCGCTGACACCGGCCCGTATCAACAAAATGGAGCTGAATCACGAGACAATGCGCGCAGATGTGTATCTGGACCCGGATCAGGTATCGCTGGCGATAGGCAAGAAAGGTGTGAATATAAAACTGGCACAGGAATTGACGGGTTACAACATAGATGTATACCGTGATGTGAAGGATGATGTGGAATATGACATTGATCTGGATGAATTTGCAGATGAAATAGAGGCATGGGTTATAGACGAGTTCAAGCGTATAGGGTGCGATACCGCGCTGAGTGTGCTGGAGCTGTCGGCCGATGAGCTGGTGCGCCGTACGGACCTGGAGGAAGAAACGGTACGTGATGTGCGTAGGATACTGGAAGCAGAATTTAATGAAGAACAATAACAACGAAAATTAAATTGTTCTTATGGAATAGAGGATAACACAGGCCCCCGATGCCTTTTTCACTGAAAAATGGCGTAGGTTTGTGGTGGGCGACAAGCCGTGGGGCGATTTTGAAAAAAAATATCAGAAGGAAAAAAGAAGAATGACTACAACATCAAATACACCCAGGTTGCTCGCTGCTGCCAAAGAATTTAACATAGGTAGGGAAACCCTAGTGGAATTTCTTACTGACAAAGGCTTTGAGATAAGCAGCAACCCGAGTACCAAGCTTTCGGAGCAGATGTATCATGCCCTGCAGGTGGAGTTTGCCCAGGACAAAAAAGACAAGCAAAGGAGTGAGGGGATAGCCCTGCCCAAGGGTCCGCTGTTGGACAACATCAAGAAGACCAAGGAAGACCTCGATATCACGGCAAAAGACAGGAAGGAAGAACCACCGGTGAAAGCCGCTGAAGTGAAGCCAAAGCCTGCGGAAGAAAAGCCAAAGGAAAAGCCGGCAGAGGTGAAGGTACCTGAACCCGCAAAGGTGGTGGTACCTGAACCTGTAAAAGAAGTACCTGCCGCACCAGTGGCAGCCGCACCAGCAGCACCCGTAGCGGAGCCCGCTGAACCGGAGGTAAAACCCAAAAAAGCCGCTGCCAAGAAGGAAGAGGCTGCACCTGAAAAACCAGTGGCAGAAGAACCCGAGCACCTGGATGTGAAGGCACCTAAAATAGGTGGCCCGAACATAATAGGCAAAATAGATCTGGACCAGCTGAATCTGGAGTCGCGCCCGAAAAAAGGAGCCGCGAAAAAGCCAGTTGCAGCAAAAGAGCCAGCTAAAAAAGAAGCAAAACCCAAGGTAGAGAAAGAAGCAGAGCAGGAAGAAACAGCACCTGTGGCGGCAGTAGTTGCCCCTGTAGAAGTGCCTGCCCCAGCGCCTGTAGCGGAAGAGAAAACAGTAACACCTGAGGATGATGCTGCCACGAAGCGTGAGCACATAGAAATGAAGGCCCCCAAACTGGAGGGTCCGAAAATAATAGGCAGGATAGAGCTACCGGTATCACAGCCATCTGGCAACAGACCTGACAACCGTGAAAAACGCAAGCGTAAACGTATACCTGTAGATAAAAAACCTGACCCGGCAAGGCCCGATACGGCCAACCGAGACAGGAGCCTGCCACCGGGACAACGCCCACCTCTGGGACCCAATACCGGCAGAGAGCGGGACCGCAGACCACCGGGAACACAACCAGGACAACGCCCCGACAATCGTGGCGGCGGAACCGGCAGGCCAGTGGGCAGAGATGCTGCAGGTGGCGACCGCAGAGGCGCACCACGCAGTGCACCAATGACGGCACAGCAACAGGAGATAGATACTAAGGCAATACAGGATAAAATACGCGAAACACAGGCGAAGCTGACGGGATCGACCAGAAGCAAAAACCTGAAAGCCAAGTACCGCCGTAATAAGCGTGATGAAATGGCTGAAAAACGCGCTGCAGCCGAAAACTCTGAACAAAGCAATGTGATACAGGTTACCGAGTTTATCTCGGTAAGTGAGTTGGCCGGCCTGCTGGATGTGAGCTTTGCTGACATCATCAGCAAGTGTATGAGCCTGGGTATCATGGTATCCATCAACCAGCGTCTTGACGCGGAAGTGATAGAGCTGGTATCATCTGAATTCGGGTATGATGTGGAATTCATCAACCTGGAGCAGGAAGCTGAAGAAGATGTAGAAGTAGAAGACAAAGAGGAAGATCTGCTGCCCCGTGCGCCGATTGTAACGATAATGGGTCACGTAGACCATGGTAAAACATCGCTGCTTGACTACATACGCAGTGCGAATGTGGTAGCAGGTGAGGCTGGTGGTATCACACAGCACATAGGTGCCTATCAGGTAACAACAGCAGCGGGCAAAAAAATCACCTTCCTGGATACACCGGGTCACGAAGCGTTTACAGCGATGCGTGCGCGTGGTGCCAAGGTAGCTGATATAGCTGTAATAGTAGTGGCTGCGGATGATGCGATCATGCCGCAGACAAAAGAGGCGATATCGCACGCACAGGCTGCAAGCTTGCCAATGATATTTGCGATCAACAAAATAGATAAAGAAGGTGCCAACCCCGAAAAAATAAAGGAACAGCTGGCCCAACTGAACATATTGGTAGAAGACTGGGGTGGTAAGTACCAGAGTCAGGAAATATCGGCCAAAAAAGGACTGAATATAGACCTGCTGCTGGAAAAAATAGGACTGGAAGCCGAACTGCTGGAACTGAAAGCCAACCCGGACAGATCTGCAATGGGTAGCGTGATAGAAGCGTCGCTGGATAAGGGTCGCGGATACCAGTCGACCGTGCTGATACAGAACGGTATGCTGAAGCAGGGCGATATGGCAGTATGCGGACAGCATTACGGCAAGATCAAGGCCATGTTCAACGAACGCGGCCAGCGTGTAACGAGTGCAGGACCATCGGCACCGGTACAGGTACTGGGTCTGAACGGCGCACCGCAGGCGGGAGAGAAATTCAGAGTATATGCCGACGAAAATGAGGCAAAAGATATAGCCAATCACCGTGCACAGATCATGCGTGAGCAGGGTATCAGGGCGCGCAAACACATCACACTCGACGAGATCGGCAGACGTCTTGCACTCGGCAACTTCAAGGAGCTGGGCGTTATCATCAAGGGCGACTTCGACGGTTCTGTGGAGGCACTCAGCGATTCGCTGCAGAAACTCTCTACAGAAGAAGTGGCGATCAATGTGGTACACAAGGGCGTGGGCCAGATCACAGAGAGCGATGTATTGCTGGCAACGGCTTCGGACGCGATCATTATCGGATTCCAGGTACGTCCGTCGATGCAGGCTGCAAGGCTGGCAGAACAGGAGAATATCGAGATCCGCACTTATTCTATCATCTACGACGCGATAGAGGAGATAAAGAGCGCGATGGAAGGTCTGCTGGAACCGAAGGTGGAAAAGAAGACGATGTGCAATATCGAGATCCGCGAGATCTACAAGATCAATGGTGTTGGTACAATTGCCGGCTGCTATGTGCTTGATGGTAAGATGACCCGCCAGACCAAGCTGAATCTGGTACGTGATGGCATAGTAGTGTACACAGGTGAACTGAGCTCTCTGAAACGCTTTAAGGACGACGTGAAGGAAGTAAACCAGGGCTACGAGTGTGGTCTGATGGTACGCAACTACAACGATCTGCGCATTGGAGACATCATAGAAGGCTTCGAAGAAGTAGAAGTGAAACGTACACTGTAACATTGATTCAATACATAATTACCAAGCCGGCTCACAAAATGAGCCGGCTTTTTTGTAACCTTTCACCTTCCGATAGTTATCGCAATCTCCAACGCAGCGGGTGACACCGGGCGAGCGTTTTGCAGGCATCAACCCGGTATCAAATACAAGATGAAATGAAGTTGCAGGCGATGATGATGGGCGTAAAAAAAACCGGCACAAGATGCGCCGGTTTTTGAAATAGCAGTGTATCGAAATTATTGCAGCACCATTTTGGCGGTGTATTGATGTAGCATTGTGGCAGCAGAAACGATGTATACGCCACGGGGCTGGTTCAGGTGGAATTCAGAAACGGTATTAGTGATGATGGTTGTTTCTTTCACTACCCTTCCGGTCACGTCGGAGATGATGATGCGCACGGGCTCCGCATCTTCAGATGCTACCTGCAATGAGAAGGCTCCGGTATTGGGGTTAGGGAAAATCTGCAGACCAGCTTCTGGCTGATTATTGATAACAAGTATACCGGTGGGGCAGGCTGAAGCTGCAAGAACCGTCATGGCATGCGTGGCGCTATCGGTACCACATGCTGTGGTCACTTTGTACTTTATAGTAACTGTACCGGTGGTGATGCCTGTAACAATACCAGATGATGCGCCTACAGTGGCCCGTGCGGTATTGCTGCTGGACCAGGTACCGCCGGCAGGCAGTGCATTGAGTGTTGCGGTAAGCCCTACGCAAACAGTAGCAGAACCCGTGATAGCCGGATCGCCTATAACAGTAACGACGGTAGCTGCGTAACAGCCACTGGTGCCGAATGTATACGAAATAGTAGCGGTGCCGCCGGTGATACCCGCTACGATACCGGCAGTGCTCACTGTGGCTACAGCAGGTGTGCTACTGCTCCAGGTGCCGCCGGGAATGGAGTGCGTCAGCGTGGTTGTGGCACCTGCACAAACGGTATTGGTTCCAGTGACAGGAGGTACGGTATTTACGGTTACCAGCAGTGTACTGTAACAGCCTGTACTTAATGTGTAAGAGATGGTGGTAGTTCCAGACGTAATACCGGTTACTGAACCTGTGGCAGCAACAACGGTAGCAATAGCTGTATTGCTGCTGCTCCAGGTGCCGCCGGTGGGAGTACAAGCCAGTGGGGTGTTGCCGCCCGGACATACAGCAGGCGTACCGGTAATAGTGCCTGGGTTGGGGTTAACAGTAACGGTAGCGGTAACACTGCCAGTACCGGTTATATAAGAGATAACAGAGGTACCGGGTGCTATGCCGGTAACAACGCCAGAGGCGTTGATAGTGGCGTTGGCTGGGGTACCGCTGCTCCATGCGCCACCGGGTGTGGCATCGGCTAGTGCTGTGGTACTGCCTACACATACATTGAGCGTACCGGTAATAGGCGCTACGCCTGATGAGGTTGCTTCTGTGATAGTAGCCGAGTTTGCATTTGCAACATCGCCGGCAGTGGTACTGGTACCGTTTACTGCATTGATGATGCCTCTGATGGTAACTGTACCGCTGCCTGCTATTGGTGCGGTCCAGGGAACATCGACAGTATAGACAGTGCCTGCTCCTCCAGCGCCTGTAGTGGCTGTGAGCGGAGATGAATGCTCAATAATATTGATAGCGGAGATGGTAGAACTATGCGAACCTGCAGGTGCTGACATGGTGCCGGCATTGTTGGCGGGAGCGCCCTTTACAGCAGTAACCTGATAACCGAACTTAGGAAAGATAGCAGTAGAGGAAGAAGATGTGTTAGTAGCACTGACGCGTATAGTATAGCTGCCACCGGGTGTGTAGGTAGTGGTAGGTGTAGCGCCCGAAAGCAACTGCACCGTGGTGGAAATGGAGGAGGATGCAGAAGCCGTGGTATGGCAACCACCACCACCGCAGCTTGCAGCGCCTGTGACGCCGGTACACTCAACGGAGGCTCCGAGTGCAGGACCGTTTGTTTTGGAAGTGAGCACCAGATAACACAAGGCGCAGACAAATGGAAGGAGGATAAAATGTTTCTTCATACAATATATTTTTTGAGTTGTTTAATACAAATACACACAACGTTTTACCAGTGATAAAACGACCTACGTAAGGCGTATAAAACTATAAAAATGTTAGCAACAGTTTAAAATAATAATACGACCTACCAAACAATACGATAAAAAAGCCCGAAGTACTACCTTCGCATGTATTATGCTACAGCAATACTGCCCCTCGCTTACAGATTATGTGCGCCTGCCCACGCGTGAAGTGAAGATCGGTGATCTATCTATTGGTAACGGCCATCCGATACGGATACAGACGATGACCACTACTGATACCATGGATACAAAGGCAACGGTAGAACAATCTATAAGGTGTATAGAGGCCGGAGCAGAACTGGTGCGTATCACAGCGCCCAGCAAAAAAGAAGCAGAGAACCTGCTAGCTATCCGCAATGAGCTGCGCGCCCGCGGATATAATACCCCACTGGTAGCAGACATTCACTTCACACCCAATGCAGCAGAGATAGCAGCACGGATTGTAGAAAAAGTGCGGGTGAATCCGGGTAATTATGTAGACAAAAAGAAGTTTGATGTAATAGACTATACAGATGCGGAATACGCATCGGAAGTATTGCGCATTGCAGACCGGTTTACACCGCTGGTGCGGATATGCCGCGAATATGGTACGGCAATGCGTATAGGTACCAATCATGGGTCGCTGAGTGACCGCATCATGAGCAGGTATGGCGATACCCCGATAGGTATGGTAGAGAGCGCGATGGAATTTCTGCGCATTGCCCGCAGCGAAAGCTACCACCAGATAGTACTGAGCATGAAGAGCAGTAACCCACAGGTAATGGTACAGGCTTACCGGCTGCTGGTGCGGCAAATGCAAGATGAGTTTGGGGAGTGCTACCCGCTGCACCTGGGTGTAACAGAGGCAGGAGACGGTGAGGATGGCCGCATAAAAAGCGCCATCGGTATAGGTACATTGCTGGAAGATGGTATAGGTGATACGATACGGGTGTCGCTTACAGAAGATCCCGAATTTGAGCTACCGGTGTGCAGGGATATAGTGGCCCGCTACCCCGCTATCATCAATGGGAATACAGCAAAAAGTGCAATCACAAACACCGGTACCAACATTGCAAACACCGGCATTGGACCACTACCCTATAATCCATTTGAATACAAAAGGCGGAATACTATAGTTGTTGGGAATATAGGCAATAACCATGTGCCTGTTGTGATAGCAGACTATTCTGATAACACGACACTGACGCCACAGCACCTGCAGCAAATAGGCTATACCTATGATGAGCAAACGGACAAATGGAACATCAGCGATGGCGCAGCCGATTATATATACACTGGCGATTCGTTGCCGGGGTTTGCACTGCCGGGAACACTGCAGGTGATCTGTAATTACCCTACATGGCTGCATGCTGCGGACCAGACAACACACCATCCGTACATTGCTGAAAAAGACTACCTGACGTGTGATATACCTGCGGGCAAGCTGCATTTCGCAGGGGTAACAATAACAGACTATACTACAGATTACCGGGAGTTATTCGCACGGCTGAAAACGGCCTCTGGCGCGGTACTGATTGTACGGTCGGACTCGCCAAATGGCCTGAAACCTATGCGCGGGTTCTTTACGCTGCTGATGCAACAAGGTGTTTCATGCCCGGTGGTATGCGGGGTAACTGCCAGTGAAGACACGGCAGACAAGCTGCTGATCAAATTTGCGACGGATACCGGTGGCCTGCTGCTGGAAGGCATGGGCGATGGCATAATGCTGCGCAACCATGGTCCGGTGCAGAATGTGCAGGTCAGCGGACGCACCTACCTAGAGGTGAAAAGCAATGAACAGTTCGCCAATAATACAGCCTTCTCTGTGTTGCAGGCTACACGTACCCGCATCAGTAAGACAGAGTATATAAGCTGTCCCAGCTGCGGCAGAACGCTGTTTGACCTGCAGGAAACTACGGCTAAGATACGTGCTGCAACCAACCACCTGAAGGGTGTGAAAATTGCGATTATGGGTTGCATTGTAAACGGACCCGGTGAAATGGCAGATGCAGACTTCGGGTATGTAGGCAGCGGTCCGGGCAAGATCACGCTATACAAAGGGAAGGAAGTAGTAAAACGCAATGTACCGAGTGAAACCGCGGTGAATGAACTGATAGGTCTGCTGAAAGAAAACGGCGCCTGGGTAGAGCTGGCCAATTGATCTGCCGGCAACAATAGTATGTCTATATTTTTTCTATTGCGTCGCTTACCGCGAGCACCAGCTCGTAAGGTATTGCGGGCGGGTCGTCTCCGGCTATGTCGTAGCGGCCAAGGACACTCCATGCCATATAAAAGCGCGGGTAGCTTTTGATGTTGACCTCATAATGAACTCCATCCTTACGGGCCTGCGGAATGATGACCGCAAGCAAGGATCGCTTGTTGTAAACAATATGTCTTGAGCAGCTTTCGGGCATGCGGCAAATGTAAATACTATTCGTTACCGGCAAGTGACTTTAACGGAGGGGAATATTTGATTAAAATGAAAATTCGTTGGAACTACCAACGTTTTGTCTGTTGTTTACGTCTTATATAGTATGCAGCAAACAAATAAAACAAAAGCTGCTAGTTTAAAACCTATAACACTATTCAATTAAAAAATTAAAACCCAAAAAAAATGAACATCGGATCCGCTATCAAGTCAATCAGAAAGAAACTCTCGATCACTCAGTATGAACTTGCTGACAAATGTGATCTTTCTCAAACCTCTCTTTCTCAAATAGAAACAGGGATAAAGCGTCCCAGCCAACGAACGATATCAAAAGTTTGCGCCGTACTGGATATACCAGAGTCTATCATATATATTGTAGCCATGCAGGAGTCTGATGTTCCGGCAAGTAAAAGAGGTGTATACGAGTTGGTATACCCATCGATCAAGAGTCTGGCCTTGCAGATGGTAAGCTCAGAACATCTGGATCTGGTGACATCGAAACCAAACTAGTAATGAACTTTGTCGGCAGCGCTGTGGTACATACCGCAGTGGGCTGCGGATAAGAGATAAAACATTAATGTGCGTTTAAAATAAGGGCTATCGGTTTTTACCGATAGCTTTTTTTTGTGGTGAGACGTGTCGGGGACCGTAATATTTGGTAATTTAGATAAAAATACCTGTCGTGCGCAAGTTGTTAGTAGGCCTCCTATTCCTGTTTTCAAGCGTTTCAATTTGCCTTGCCGAAGAAAAATACGAGATCAGTACGGCTCTCGGTTTCGGCGAGTCGGGAATTAATAAGGTGCTGTGCATGAAGAACGGAACTACATTCCTGCTTCATTTTGAAAATAACAAACCAATCAAGACGATAGTATTTGACAGCAGCCACAAACGGGTTGCCGGGTCTACGCTATCGTGCCGGGTATTCGATATATTCATGTTGTCAACAGCAGTGTTCAAAGGGCTGTATGAGATCAATGGCGAGGTAGTATTGTTTCTGGAGCAGCAAAATACGGCAAGGCATGCCCTGATACGCCTGCAACTGAATGCAGCCACAGGAAAGCTGACCGATGAAACTACTGTGGGCCGTGCGCTCAGTATATCGAAGCCGACGAGGTTTTTTGTGATGAGGCACAAAACCGATCCGGGTTATCAGATCCTGTTCTGCCAGGACGCCCAGCAGTTTGGTGAAAGCAAGATACATCTGGCCTATTACAACGCTAGACATGAGGTATACAAAGATATACCCCTGGTGTTTAACCGGAAAAAGTATGACTACATGCATGTGGTGGGTGCTGAGGCACAGCCAGAGGGGGTATGTGTGTCGCTGGGACTTTCTAATATGCTTGTAAATGGCACCGGCACCACTGTGGCGGCGATGCCTTTGTACAACCATTACCTGCATGTGTTCTACATACCAAGAGACAGTACACGCCCCCTGCAAAAGACCGCTGATCTGGCGTCGGATGTGATACCCTATTATACCAATTTCACTTACAATCCGTTTGCAGCTACTGTAAACCTGCTGATGCTGAGTTATAAAGATGCATTGTTCAGGTATGGTATAGATATGCGGCCAACTGCTTTTGTATCGAATCTGCTGTTTCGGTTTGAAGAGACGAACCTTGGCGCGAACTATAACTGGCTAACCAATAAGCTGGCCAATAAAAAACTCCTGGAAACAAAGGACACTTCCAATCTTTTTACGGGGTTTCCGGTGATGATGACGACAAACAGTAACGGACTAACGACGGTAGTATCCGAATCGTATGACCGGTATATCAATGCGGAGAACTTCAGCCGGTCGCAGGTGTTTGAGACGTTTATAGGCAACTTCTGCATTACGCAATTTGACGATGAGGGCAAGGAGTTGTGGGGCACTGTACTGCCCAAGTCGCAATATTACCGGAGCTACAGGCATTATTACCGGCCTGCAGATTTTGCTAAGCGGTGGCAAAACCAGGCAATGTTCAACGACCTGCCACCACAAATCTATGAGCGGCAATTTGTGGCGTCTAACATCTACGAGCGGGGCGGCGACTTCTATCTGGTATTTAATGATTGCGGGAAGAACTTCAACAACAGCCTGCAAACACCGGGCGATACTGTTTTTACATCCGCGTTATCTAATGCATGTTATTATAAGATCAATCGAAAAAAAGAGGTTTCAAAACACTTTCTGCTGGGTGCACCGCTGAATAAAGAATACAAAAGCTGCTGTATAGAAGGTGCCGGCTTCGATGAGGAGCGTGGAGTATATGCCGCAGTGATCAGGTACAAGCGGGGCAGTTACATATCACAGCGTATGGCATGGGCTCGTCTGGATTAACCAGGCAATAGTCGCAGTACAATTTTTTTTCTTTTTTATTTTTTCGTTCAGAAAATTCATCATACCTTTGCGCTCCAATTCTAATATTGCTCTTTTATAAGGTTGCATTTGGAAGATCCCACGGCGGGTGATGAATGAGTTGTTCATTCATTGCAAGTCAGGAACAGGTATCGTTAACACCAAAAAATTAAACATGGCAAAAGAAATCAGCGGCTTAGTGAAGCTGCAGGTAAAAGGCGGTGCAGCAAACCCCGCACCACCAATCGGCCCGGCGCTCGGCTCTAAAGGCGTCAACATTATGGAATTCTGCAAGCAGTTCAATGCTCGTACGCAGGATAAAGTAGGCAAAGTATTGCCGGTAACACTTACCGTTTACACAGACAAATCATTCGACTTTGTAATTAAGACACCTCCTGCCGCTGTGCAGTTGATGGAGTTTGCAAAGCAGTCTAAAGGATCGAAAGAACCAAACCGCCAGAAAGTAGGTAAGGTAACCTGGGCTCAGGTTGAAGAAATCGCCAAAGACAAGATGCCTGATCTGAACTGCTTCACGCTGACCAGTGCTATGAGCATGGTAGCCGGAACAGCAAGGAGCATGGGCTTCACGGTTGAAGGTACAGCACCAGAAGGCATCACTGTTAAGTAATAGCCGAAAGCGAAACGAAACAGTATTTTTTACCTTATTTAAAGAACTACAATGGCAATCACTAAAAAAAGAAAAGCTGTAGAAGCTAAACTTGATAAAAACAAGCAATATACACTGGCTGAAGCTGCCAGTGTGGTGAAGAGCATCAACCTCACCAAATTTGACAGTTCAGTAGACGTTCACATCCGTTTGGGTGTGGATCCAAAGAAAGCCGACCAGGCGATCCGCGGTACTGTTACTCTTCCACATGGTACAGGTAAGACCAAGCGTGTACTGGTTCTGTGTACTCCTGATAAAGAGGCAGAAGCAAGAGGCGCAGGTGCTGACTTCGTAGGTCTGGATGAATTTGTATCTAAGATAGAAGGTGGCTGGACAGATGTAGACGTGATCGTAGCAACACCGTCGGTGATGCCTAAGATAGGTCGTCTGGGTAAGATCCTTGGTCCACGTAACCTGATGCCAAACCCTAAGACCGGTACTGTTACCAATGATGTAGCCAATGCAGTTACAGAGGTAAAAGGCGGTAAAATTGCATTCAAGATCGACAAAGCAGGTATCATTCACGCATCAGTTGGTCGTGTATCATTTGAGCCAAAGAAACTGGCTGAAAATGCGCAGGAACTTATCAATACCCTTGTAAGGATGAAACCAGCAACAGCAAAAGGTATCTACCTGAAAGGCATCAGCATGGCATCTACAATGAGCCCTGGCCTGAGCATTGATACCAAGAGCGTAGGCGCGTAATAACAACCTGCGGTGAAACGCCGAACAGCGTTTTGCAGCGAATGAGAAAAGCAAAAAACATTATTAACAGTTTGAGTGTGCTTATCGGATCAGTTACAGATTGAAAAGATAGACCGGTTCAAATTTACAAATTTCAAAAAATGACACCTGCTCAAAAATCTGAAGCAATAGAAGTACTGAAGGCCAAATTCACCCAGTACAGCAACTTTTACGTCACCAATACCGAATCATTGACGGTAGACCAGGTGAGCAAGCTCCGCAGGCTTTGTTTCGAAAAGAACGTTGAAATCAAGGTTGCAAAGAATACGCTTATCAAAAAAGCGCTTGAAAGTTTCAATGACGATAAGTATACCGGCATTTACGAATCACTGCATGGCGTTACTGCGCTGATGTTTTCTGAGTCGCCAAAAGAGCCGGCAATGATCCTCACATCATTCCGTAAGACGAACAAAGAAAAGCCTGTACTTAAGGCTGCTTTGATTGGTTCGGATGTTTTCACCGGCGATAACGAACTGGTGAATCTGACGAAGATCAAAACGAAGAACGAGCTTATCGGCGAAGTTCTCGGATTGCTGCAATCTCCTGCAAAACGCGTACTGGCTGCACTGTTGCACCACCACGAGCAGAAAGCAGAAGGTGCTACTGCTGAGTAAGCATAACCGTGCAAACAGCTGCAACCCAGCTTTGCGCAGTTTACAAAACGTTTGCCTGCCCAACGGCAGTATCCGTAAGTGTGGCAGACGTACAAAATCAGGCTTCCAAGTCAATATATATTAAGTTACAAAGTATTAGTAAACAATTTTTAACACAAACAAAAAACAATATACAATGGCAGACGTTAAAGCATTAGCCGAACAATTAGTTGCCCTTACTGTAAAAGACGTACAGGAACTGGCGAACGTATTAAAAACAGAATATGGCATCGAGCCAGCTGCTGCTACAGTAGTTGCTGCTGCCGGTGGTGGCGACGCTGCACCAGCTGCAGTTGAGAAAACAGCATTCAATGTAATATTGAAGAGTGCAGGTGCATCTAAGCTGAACGTTGTAAAAGCAGTTAAAGATCTTACAGGTCTTGGTCTGAAAGAAGCGAAAGAACTGGTTGACGGCGCTCCTAAGAACGTGAAAGAAGGCATCAGCAAAGCTGAAGCTGACGATATCGCTAACAAGCTGAAAGAAGCAGGTGCTGAAGTTGAGATCGCTTAATTTCTGATCTGATAGCACTAAATAATAAAACCCCGCAAATGCGGGGTTTTATTATTTAGTGCATGTATGAACGAAAATGAATTCGGCTTACAATAATTTATCGATCTTGAAATATCCGTTGCTGATATTAACGATCTTACCATTAGGCGAAATGCCTTTAAAATAGAAAAGACCTTTGATTACAGCTGAGTCATTCTGAACAATTTTGAGTCCACCGGAGTTGCTGAGGTAACTGTAAAACGTACCATCTATATACCCCAGACTGTCTGTAAACACAGCATAACGGTTGTAGTTTTTCCACTCCATAGAATAATCATTGCCCGACCAAACGTCTTTCAGGTAGAAACCGATACGTGGTGTTTTACCAAACTGAAAGCCATAGAGGAGATTTGCGCCACTATCGTCGAGATAAAAAGAAACACTATCAGCTACCCAGCGTGTACCGTTGATGTCGCAGCTCATAGGTTCTGTGCCTGACCAGGTAAACTCTGAAGAGGCAAGTGGTGTTATGGGATTAACGGCACCGTTTCCGTTGCTGGCGGGATCGGCCTGATAGTCTCCGTTGCTACACGAAGCAAGTCCTAGAACTACAAAGCAAACTAACAGGGCATGAGCAATCTTCTGCATAAGACAAAAATTATCAGGCTAAAGATAAAACAAAAAAATCCGTTTTGGAAAATATTTTGATCCAATACGGCAAATACAAAGACGAGTGTAGCGCACCAAACGTTGGTAAAGATGAAAAACAAAGTCTGTGACAGCAGCAGCGCAAGCGGAGTATCCGGAGCAAAGTCACAGACCCGGATAGTTGTGGTAAGAACGAAAAAAAAACGAGCAACCAATATGGCCGAATACGCTTTAACTTTAGATCAGCGAAAAATACCTGCCAGCTATGAATCAAAACAACAGGGCAAATGAGGCCAGCGAGGGTATACGATACCGCCACAGTACATGGCGCAATACCGCACTGGTGGCACTGTTTGTGTTGCTTTCTGTGCCGGTATGCGCACAAACCAATGCACTGCATGCAGAAAATGACTGTAAGGGTATGTCGGGGAAACCTGATCGTATCCTGAGCAAACAAACGATTGCCAGTGTATTTGAAGATGATTATGACATCCGCAGTATTCACTTCGACCTGCAACTTTCAGACGTATCTGCGGCCCTGACGGGCGCTGTGACGACCAGGGGAGTAGTAACATCGCCGCAGATGGACAGGTATACTTTCGAGCTCGACGACACACTGATTATTGATTCGGTGGTGCTGAATGGCGCTGTGCTGCCCGTATCGTCCAATGGCAAAATCCGTACGGTGACACCCGGCGCAGCACTTCCGCAGGGTACTTTGTTCAGCGCTCGGGTGCACTACCACGGGTATCCCCGGGGCGCAATGGACATACACAACCCGGGCCTGCACCACGACACTGCCACCAATATCACATTCAGTATGGCGGAGCCCTATTTTGCACACCTTTGGTGGCCATGCAAACAATCGCTGCGGGACAAAATCGACTCTGTTTCGATGTGGATCACGGTACCTGGCGGAGTGTCGGCAGGAAGCAACGGGCTGCTGGAGCGAGTGACAACTATGGATGCCGGCAAGCGCAGGTATGAATGGAAAACCCGCTACCCTATTGACTACTACCTGATATCGGTAGCAGTAAGCAAATACTATGAATACTCGTACATGATGCGGTTTGACAACAGTACAGACAGCATGCCCATCGTCAACTACATTGTCAACAACCCGATGGAAATTGCGCGGATAAAACCATGGCTTGACTCAACTGCACTACTGATCAACTATATGTCGGATCTATTTGGGCGGTATCCCTTCTGGAAGGAGAAGTATGGACATTGTCAGACCCCTTCAGGCATCAATATGGAGCACCAGACCATGACCAGCACAAAGTTTCCGCGGCTGAATGTGGTAGTACATGAACTGGCCCATCAATGGTTTGGCAATCAGGTGACCTGCGGCGCATGGAATGACATATGGCTCAATGAGGGATTTGCCACATACGCTCAGTACCTGGCGTATGACAAGTATGACGGACTGGGACCAACCTATATGCGCATCATACAGGAGCATGCCACCAGTGCTATAGATGGCAGTGTGTATGTAACAGATACTACAAACTGGAACAGAATTTTTGACGGACGGCTGACCTATAACAAAGCAGCATGCGTGATACATATGTTGCGATACGTGGTGAATGATGATGCAAAATTCTTTGGGATGCTGCGTGCCTACCTGCAGCAATTCTCCTTTGGCAATGCCACCACCAACGATTTTAAACTGGCAGCCGAAAAAGCTACCGGCATAGCTCTGGATACATTTTTCAAACAGTGGATCTATGGAGAAGGGTATCCGTATCTGAGCGCCAACTGGAATCAGGTAAATGATGCGGTATTTCTCCGGATAAGGCAGGCATCATCTGCCCCATGGTCTACCTTTCATTTTTCGATGGAGGTACCGATCAGGTTCTATTCTGCAAGTGGTGATACTACGCTGCGGATACCCATCAATGATGATACCCATCAGCTCAGGTATGTGTTTGACAGAAAAGTAGACAGTATAGCAATAGACCCTGACAGGTGGCTGCTTTTCAGAAAGGCGGGTGACCCGCTAAGAGATCCCGGTCTGAACCTGCTGCCTGAAACACCATCGGTACACCCCAACCCTACCAACGGTTGGCTGTATGTGTCGTACAAGAACCTGAAAGAACCTTCGCTGATCATACAGGATGCCACTGGCAGAAAGGTAATAGCTGAGCGGTTGGCGTGGGATGCCGGCATTGCACCAATTGATATCTCCAACTTACCCAAAGGGATATACCTCTATCAGGTGGTGAGCAATGGAAAGATTGCTGCTACAGGCAAGATAAGCAAGGAATAAATACAAAAAAGCTAGGTTCAGGCACTAATCACCTAGAGCGGCACATCTATTCGGATCTGTTTGGAGAATGTTCTGCCATTCTGATCCTTACCATCGACCTTCCACATTACAGAACGCAGCACAACAGTCATTGGCTTCTGATTGGCAGACCTCACATTACGCACACTGCTTACCAGTTCCTGTACTTTTTTGCGGCTCAGACGGCGGCGTTGTGCAGCACGCTGCACGGCATTGCGTATGTCTGAAGCATCGGCATCATAGTATTCGAGCGACTTAGTATCGAGACCGGCAACGGGAAAAGCGTTGTTGCCACCCTTCATCTGTTCCCAACGGGTAGTTACGGAAAGTTGTTCGAGCGGTATCGGTCCGTAATTGCTTTTCATAATCACTACTGTATGGTAGCGCTGCGAAACCTTTGTTACATTACCAGACACCCTGAGTGTTGCTTGCTCAATAGATCCACTGACAAGCGTATATACTGCACCATTGGCCCTCTGCAGGTTCTTATTGCCAGCCTGCTTTACCTCTATACCCGGCAGCATAACAGTAACCTCGCCGAACTCGGCTTTCATACCGGGTGTATTGGGAAGGGCTGGTGCAGCGGCTGGCTTTTCGGGTACTGCAGGTGCTGTGGTGGCGGTTTTTGTGGTGTCCTTAGCGGGTTCTGCCGCAGTACCTTCATCGGCACCCTCTGACGGAGGAATAACAGGCTGCAGGTCCGTTACAAGATCCTTGAGCTGCTGCTCATCAGATTCGGTAACGATGGAGCTGGAATCACCGAGCGTAATGGGACCATTACCCGCCGGTTTCGAATCATCGCATGAAGCCAGCATCAGGGTGATACCCGCAATAAACAATATACTTCCACGCCTGTTTACCATATCCAGTTTCTATTACGAATGTAATGAAAAGAATTTAGTGTTAAACCAAATTCCGTTTCACGGTATTCTGCTAGTAATTCAGCAGTTTGTTCACTGCCTGATCGAGTCTGTTGCTGGCCATAAAGTTCTGTTCGAGCTCTATTGCAAATGGCACCGGTGTATCCAGACTTGCACAACGCATAACCGGTGCGTCGAGCCATTGAAAACAATGTTCTGCGATCCAGGCTGCAAGCTCTCCGCCAAAGCCACCAAATAAGGTGTCTTCATGCAGCACCAGCACCTTACCGGTACTGCGTACAGCAGCGGTGATGGCCTCGTAGTCGAGCGGCAGCAATGTACGCAGATCTAATATCTCTATTGAAATACCGGGATGTGCTGTGGCATAAGCAGTAGCCCAATGCACTCCCATACCATAAGTAATGATGGTGATATCCTCACCTTCGCTCACGCGCCTTGCCTTTCCGATTTCTGTGGTATAGTACTCATCAGGTACCAGGCCATGAATACCTCTGTACAATGCCTTGTGCTCGAAGAACATCACCGGATTGGGGTCCTGTATTGCTGCGATCAGCAGGCCTTTGGCATCAGCAGGAGAAGATGGGTAAACTACCTTAAGCCCGGGTGTATGTGTAAACCAGGCTTCGTTGCACTGTGAATGGAACGGACCAGCGCCCACGCCACCACCTGTAGGCATACGTACCACGACGTCTGCATTCTGCCCCCAGCGATAGTGAATCTTGGCCAGATTGTTGACAATCTGATTAAAACCAACGGTGACAAAATCGCCAAACTGCATCTCCATCATGGCTTTGTATCCCTTAATAGAGAGACCAAGCGCTGTACCTACAATGGCGCTTTCGCACAGTGGCGTATTGCGCACCCTGTCTTTACCGAACAGGGGTACAAAACCTTCTGTAACCTTGAAGGCACCTCCATATTCGGCAATATCCTGCCCCATGAGCACGAGGTTGGGGAAACGCTCCATACTCTGGCGCAGGCCGTCGGAAATAGCCTGTATGAATTTCTTTTCAGTACCAGCAGAAACAGGTGCAACCTCAGGCAGTGCCAGTGGCGCATATACATCGGCAATTTCTTCGGCAGTATCTGGCTGAATGTGAGGCGCTTCGAAACCTTCTGCAAGTCCGGCTTCGATCTCCTGCTGTATGCCTGCCCTGATGGCAGCTATCTTATCATCATCGAGAATCTGAATCTCTTTAAGGTAAGTTTCAAAATTATGCACCGGGTCTTTCTTTCCCCACTCCTCAAAAAGCTCTTTGGGTACATACTTCACGCCGCTTGCTTCTTCATGCCCTCTCATTCTGAATGTCATGCACTCTATGAGTATAGGCTTCTGCTCGGCTATGCAATATGCACGTGCCTTGGATATTTCGCGGTAGACTTCCAGTATGTTGTTACCATCGATAGTGATGCCCCTCATTCCATATCCGAGCGCCCTATCAGCAAGTTGCTCGCATACAAACTGTTCGTTTACCGGTGTACTTAGTCCATATCCGTTGTTCTCAATGATAAAGATCACCGGCAGGTTCCATACTGCGGCAACATTGAGTGCCTCATGAAAATCGCCCTCACTGGTTCCACCGTCGCCGCTGAAGGCTACAGAAACGCTTTTTTCGCCTTTCAGTTTGTGGGCGAGGCTGATACCATCGGCAATGGCCAACTGGGGCCCCAAATGCGATATCATACCACAGATATGATACTCATTGGCGCCAAAGTGAAAGGAACGTTCGCGGCCTTTGCTGAAGCCCTCTTTACGGCCCTGCCACTGCATGAAGAGCTTTGCAAACGGCATTTTGCGCACCGTAAATACGCCCAGATTGCGGTGCAGGGGCATCACGTATTCGTTATCTGCGATGGCCATGGTAGCTCCAACAGATATGGCTTCCTGGCCAATGCCGCTAAACCACTTGCTGATACGGCCCTGACGGAGCAGTACCAGCATTTTCTCCTCTATCATGCGCGGGCGCAGTAATTCTGTATACAACTGCAAAAGCAGTTCGTCAGGCAGGCCCTTACGATCAAATTGCATATCCGGTATTTGGGTGCAAAAGTAAGGCTGTATCCTTTAACTACGAGATGAAAATTTGATGGAGGTGCCGTAACACAGCAACTGGGGGAGCAGTAAAATACCTGATAAACGAATAATGACGATAAAAACAAACGGCCTACATAAGAGAAATGCAAAAAAATGTAGCGTATTCTATCAAATTTTCGCGTAGTGAAGTTCTCTTTTAAAGTCAAAGAAGCTCTCCAAAGAAAGGTCTTCGTCAATTTCCGGCCAATGGATACTTTCGGCAAAAGGACCTAATTCAAAATTACTACGCTGATCTGGAGATGCATTGGCCAACCTGCTAAACCAAGCCAGTGGATTACCTATAGTATGCCCACTGTCTGTTACAACATAGATATTATCACTATCAAACCAAACACGAACAATTTTCATAAAAGAGATTTTCAGCCATGAATTTCATGCCATTTTGCAATAATTTCTACTTGTCGCTCCTCAATGATGGCTTCAGCAAGTGAAAGGTCTTTTATCTTCATCCCCTTACTTTCAACAAGTTTCACTGGTTCCAACTCGAACTTTGCCGTTCCATCAGCATTCCTGACATGTATATGCATTGGCAAATGCTCAAGACTGAAAAAAAAGAACTTCATTCCAAAAAACCTAAACAACTCGGGCATGTGAAAATAATTCAATACAAATATAGCAAAACTCATCCCTTGTTCACAAATAAAAGCCTATAAAAATTGCCGGACATATCTCAAAATAGCACGCTTACCTTTGCCTTATGCAAACACAAGAAATAAAGCCGGCTACTGCCGGAATATACCTGCACATCCCTTTTTGCCGGCAGGCTTGTGTCTACTGCAATTTTCACTTTTCCACATCGCTGCGGCACAAAGATGATGTGTTGCGGGCTATGCTGCTGGAGATAGAACTGCAAAGCGAATACCTTCAGGGTGCAGCAATAGAGACGATATATTTTGGTGGTGGTACACCTTCTTTGCTCACGGCAGACGAGATCAACCGGCTTATAGAAGCCATTTACAAATACCACAATGTGGCTGCACTGAAAGAATGTACACTGGAAGCTAATCCGGACGACCTAAGCACAACCTATCTGAAATCGCTGCGAACGACACCCGTGAACCGCTTCAGTATAGGTATACAGTCGTTCAGGGAGCAGGACCTGCTGTATATGAAGCGGGCGCATAGCGCACAGCAGGCTGATACGGCGATCAAAGCATCGCAGGATATGGGGTTTGAAAAGCTAAGCATAGATCTGATTTATGGTGTGCCAGGTATGGACGATGTCGCATGGCGCCAGAACCTGGCAAGGGTGAAGGAACTGGCAATACCCCACTTCTCGGCATATGCACTGACAGTGGAGGACAAAACAGCACTGCAATACGCCATAGCACACAAAAAAGCTGCCGCAGTAGATAGCAACCAGGCGGCGGGTCAGCTGGAGCTACTCATGGATACCGCAGCGGCCATGGGATACGAACACTACGAGATCTCTAATCTGTCCCTGCCCGGCCAGTATGCCATACACAATACCAATTACTGGCGCGGCCTGCCGTACCTGGGTGTCGGTCCATCGGCACACTCCTTCGACGGGGTGGCCGGACGCAGGTGGAATGTGGCCAACAATGCATTGTACAGCAACAGCTTGCTTGCAGAAAGAAAGCTGAACTACGAAGAAGAGCAACTGAATCCGGCAGAGCAACTGAATGAATACATTATGACCTCGCTGCGCACCCAGTGGGGATGCGACCTTGACTATATAACGGCGAGGTGGGATGCTACAACAGCAAAGACAGTTGAAAAAAGCAGCCATTTGTTTCAGGAAAAAAAATGGATAACACAGCAACAGAACACATTGGTGCTGAGCAATGCAGGGCGGCTCTTTGCCGACAGGATAGCGTCTGAAATGTTTGTGACAAGTGAGATGTACGTATAAAGGAGGATACAAGGCACTAAATAGATTTTTCACCAAATTTGCAATATGAGCACGCTAACAATTCATCCGGCAGATTTGAATCAGGAAACAGCTGTCAGAATGTTTCTTGATGCGCTGCATATTGATTACAAAACCAGCGAAAACGCCATGGATGACACAGAGTATTTTAATATGTCTCCAGAGATGAAAGAACGGCTGAAGAAAGCTAAATCGCAGGAAGAAAACGGCGAAGGCATTGCGGTAAGTCTGGATGATATATGGAAGTGATCTTTATGCCGTCGCAATTGAAGATCTTGACTTCTGGAAGAAATCAGGAAATGTTATGATTCTCAAAAGAATCAGGCAACTGATAGAAGCTATTCAAATAACCCCATATGCCGGCATTGGCAAACCGGAGCGGCTTAAATATGAATGGAGTGATTGGTATTCAAGACGAATAAATGCGGAGCACCGCATTGTGTACAAATGCTTTGACAATAAAATTATCGTTTACTCTGTAAGATATCATTATCAGAAATAACCATTGAATATATAGTTGGCCACTGAAAATGAATCGGGGAAAAAGCAGGATTGTATTGGCACTACTCCCAATCGTTGTACTCTTTATTCCACCTGATCTTTTCGCCGGCATTACCCAATCCGAAAAGTTTGTTCATCTTCATGGTCAGGCCGATCTCGTTGTATGCACCGGCAATATGGTAGTAGGACCTGCCATAGTGTACCACAAACTTGTTGAGATCTATACCAACCCCAAAAGCAAACCCAGCAACACCGGGCAATGTCTGTAGCAACATCTCTTTGCGGCGCAGGTAATTGTACGAACCGGTAAGCGTGACACGCTTGCCCAAAGTAAACTCTGCACCAAAAATAAAATGTCTGAACAGCTTGTCAGTAAAATAAGACTTGGTTTTCTGATTGCTGTCTACGCCTCCGAGCACTGAATTGCCGGAGAGGTCGTCCGGATTATCGTACCGTATATCCCATTCGTACAGGTGATGCACGGTAGTGAAGAGCTTTAGCGGTACATGCTTGAAACGTTTAGAAACGCCCAACTGCAAATCAAAGGGAATGGGCTCCGCAGGGTTTACATCGGTATATTTATCAAGCATCACACCCATGTTTTTGGCTACAACACCAAAGTCCCAAAGGCTGGCAGTATCGTAATAATTAATGCCGATATCCATCATAGCTGCTGTGGCGCGCTGGGTATACAATGCCGAGTGTGCCAACCTGACGTTGGCACCATACCTCCAGTGCTCGAGATAGCTGCGTGATGCTCCCAGTGTCACGGAGTAATCAATAGCTTTAAAATCACCAATTTCGGTTCCTATGGCATTGGTTTCTTTAAAGCTTCCGTAGTTTAGGTATTGCACACCCATCAGAAAAGAAGTGTTGATGCGCTCTGAATGGTACCCATAATTGAGATTGGTTGCGCTGGCACCTGCATATAGACCGTTGTAACTGAGCTGTAACTGATTGTGCAAACCCGCACGCATCATAGAAGGATTCTGTAGCGCCAGCGAGACATCGTTGTCGGGGTTGGCAACACTCATACCCCCCAAAGCCGACACATGGGGCGAATTGGACAGCCTTAAAAACTCAAAAGCAACCTGACCTCCGGTAACCTGCCCGTAAGCGTGTGTACCTGTAAAAAACAAAGTGCAGCATACCAATGTTATGGTATGTTGCCAGTTGATAAAAAGGGTTTTATACTGTTGCGCTATTCGCATGATATTCTTAGTGAGCTTACTCCAATTAACGTACGACTACCGATAATATTGTATTGCCAACACACCTGCACCGGTAGTGAGAGCCGTGCACCTTGCCAAACGAATTGCAATTTACCGGTATAAAATTGCGGCACAGTGCCTAGGCATTATCCGGCTGTTTCATACTTTCTATAACGAGGCTGCTGACACCAGTGTTGGAGAAGCCGCCATCGTGAAACAGATTCTGCATAGTGACCATGCGGGTAAAGTCGCTAAACATCATTGCACAGAACTTTGCACAATCTTCAGCGCTGGCATTACCTAAGGGAGACATTTTTTCGGCATAGTTGTAGAATACATCGAAGCCCGAAACGCCTGAGCCGGCAGTGGTAACCGTTGGCGACTGAGATACTGTATTCACACGTACTTTCTTTGCAAAGCCGTAATGGTAGCCGAAACTGCGCGCTATGCTCTCCAGCACCGCCTTTGCATCGGCCATATCATTGTAACCTGGGAACGTGCGCTGGGCAGCGATATAACTTAACGCCAGCACAGAACCCCACTCATTGATCGCATCGGCCTTCATAGCTGCCTGCAATACCCTATGCAGCGACAATGCGGAGATATCCAGTGTCTTCAGGAAGTTTTCGTGATTGGTGTTGGTGTACTCTATGTTCTTGCGCACATTGGGCGACATACCGATAGAGTGCAGGATAAAATCTACTTTACCACCCAAAACCTCCATGCTCTTTACCATCAATGCATCAAGATCTGCGTCGCTGGTTGCATCAGCACCTATCACCTGAGCGTTGCAGGCTTTGGCCAGCTCATTTATCTTGCCCATACGCAGCGCAATAGGCGCATTAGTCAGTACGATTTCGGCACCTTCTGCAACAGCTACCAGGGCTGTCTTCCAGGCTATTGAACGCTCATCCAGCGCACCGAATATGATTCCTTTTTTTCCTTTCAGCAATTGGTTAGACATAAACTCGTTTAAGCAGTTAAGAATTTACAGACAGGTATCAGGCCACAAACCGCCGTTGCGGTTCCCATTCCTGACACCACCAGAAGTCCTGTTTGTGGTGTAAAAGTAGAAAAAAGAAAATAAAAGTTGACGTGTATCTGACTCGGAGGCAGCAATGCTGAGCCTGGCTGAGACTGAGGCTGCACCTGTGACCCTGCCTGCATTATCATTTTACCACCAGTCAAAACAGTTTAAAGGCACTATATTTATCGAATTATCTGCCGGAAAACAATGGACACACCCAACAACCGCTACTTTATTATCAATAAACCCTATGATATGGTATCGCAATTTGTGAGTCCGGAAGATGTTGGCTTGCTGGGCGACATCGACTTTGATTGGCCAGAGGGCACTCATGCCATCGGGCGGCTCGACAACCTATCGGAGGGGTTGCTGATACTTACCACCAACAAACGGGTGACCAAGCTGCTGTTTCAGGGCAAAAAGCCACACAAGCGCACCTATCTGGTGCGTGTAAAAAACGTGGTGAGCCCCGAAAGTCTGGAGCAACTGAGAACTGGTGTGACTATTCGGGTAAAGGGGGGTGGCGACTACCTGACACCACCGTGCGAAGTAGACATTGTAGAAAACCCTGAGGGTTTGTTTCCGCATCAGCTTGAGACGCGTCCCTATGCACCCCATTCGTGGCTCACTATATCTCTTTACGAAGGCAAGTTTCATCAGGTACGTAAGATGGTGACCGCGGTAAGCCATCCCTGCAAACGCCTGATACGCGTATCAATCGAAGATCTGGTATTGGGCGATCTTGCACCCGGCTGCGTACGGGAGCTGGATGAAGAGACCTTCTTCAGGCTGCTGAAGATAGACGACTATCAATAGCACAAAAAAAGAGCCACCCAACAGGGGCAGCTCTTTCCAACAATTTTCAATCTTTAAAATATTATTGCTTGATCAGCTTGGTGACAGATATCTGTATACCTTCCTGATCGTACAATGTTACCAGGTACAAACCGTCAGCAAGGTCTTTAATGCTGATATCCTTAGCATTCGGACGATCTATAAGCACTTTGCCATCTACGCTGGTAATGGTTGCGCGAACGTTTACCGGAGCTTCGATATGTACCATCTCGCTGGTTGGGTTGGGGTATATCCGGTATCCGGCAGAAGACACATCGCCGAAACCGATTGAAGCATTGTACGGATGATGAGCTGACTCTGACATACAACCATTACCATCGGTAACTACCACCCAATAGAAGCCAAAATACACGGCGGCAGTACTAATACTGGTTGCACCCGGTATGAGTCCCTGAATGGCATCGTACCACTGGTAGGACACGTAACCACTTTCTGTGTAAAATGTATTCGTAGCAGCAAGGTAAGACACTGTAGGGCCTGGTGCAGGGTTCACAGAAAACGACTTGCTGGTGAAGCAACCGGTGGGCAGCGTATACCTGATCACAGCAGTACCACCTGAAAGCACGGTGACAATGCCAGCAGCATTGATGGTTGCAACAGCTGGGGTTGTACTGCTCCATGTGCCGCCCGGTGTTGGGTTATAGAGCGTGTCAATGTCTTTGGCACAATAAATCACATCGCCAACAATGGGTTCCGGATTCGGGTTAACCAATACAATTTCGTACACCTTGCAGCCCGGAGGCGTAGTATAGGTAATGACAGCAGTACCTGCAGAAACGCCGGTAACAGAACCGGAGGTAGCACCTATGGTAGCTATAGCGTTGGCACCGCTGGTCCATACGCCACCGGGAGTAGTATTAGCTAAGTTGGTAGTCGCATTGGGGCATACGGTAGCTGTGCCGGTAATGTCGGCAGGCATAGGCACTACTGTAACCGTTTCTGTAATAAAGCAACCGCCGGGCATGGTATAGGTTATAACAGCAGCACCGGTGGCATTGCCGGTTACCAGACCAGATGTGAGCAATACTGATGCAATTGATGGGTCGTTACTGCTCCAGGTGCCTCCTAAAGTAATATCGGCAAGTGCATTGGTAGCTCCCAGACAAATGATACTGTCGCCAATAATAGCGGCAGGTAACGGATTGATGGTTACGACAACCACCGCATAGCTGCAGTCGTTGATGTACGAAATAGTAGTGGTTCCGTTGGTAACCCCTGTCACCACACCGCCCGCATCTACCGATGCAATGCCTGGTATAGCGCTGCTCCATGTGCCACCGGGAGTACCGTTGGTGACAGTCAGCGTCTGACCAACACAAATCGGCACCGAACCTGAAATCACTGTAGGTGCAGGATTTATCGTAACGACTCTTGAAGTAATGCAGGTAAGCGGAGATGTGTAGGTGATAGATGCTGTGCCCAGCACAACACCCGTGATCAGTCCGGTAAACGTACCTGAAGTGGTAGCTGTAGCAAACGCTGGCGCGCCACTGCTCCATGTTCCGCCGGGTGTGGCGCTGGTCCATGTGATGGTAGCACCACCCTCACAAACATAGGCAGGTCCGGTAATTGCTGCCGGATTGGGGTGAACACTCACTACCGCGGTAACAAATCCACAACCTGTATATGTGATCTCAGCGGTACCTGTTGTGATGCCGCCTACCACACCAGTTG
Organism: uncultured Bacteroidota bacterium; assembly: GCA_903824665.1. GTDB lineage: Bacteria > Bacteroidota > Bacteroidia > Chitinophagales > Chitinophagaceae > Nemorincola. The sequence continues at coordinate 226,793 of CAIJXT010000003.1, forward strand.
TGGCATTTACAGTAGCGACAGCGGGCATAGAGCTACTCCAGGTGCCACCCGGAGATGGGTTGGAGAGCGTGGTGGTAGCGCCCGGGCACACCTGAGTGGTACCAGTGATAGCACCCGGCACAGGGTTAACTGAAACCAGCTTTGTAGTGTAACAACCCGTTGAAGGAATAGCATAAGTAATTGTTGCAGTGCCGCCACCGGTTCCGGTAACAACGCCTGATGTATTAATCGTTGCCACACTTCCGTTGCTACTGGACCAGTTGCCCCCTGCAGTAGTACTGGCAAGCGATGCTGTGGCACCCTGGCAGACTGTTACCATACCCGCGGGTGTAATAGCTGCAGGTGTTGCGTATACAGTGACGACTCGGGTGGCTGCGCAGCCGGCTGTTGTATAGGCTATTGTGGCGGTACCCGGTGATACCCCCATCACCACACCGCCTGCTACGGTAGCTATCCCGCCGGCGCTGGTACTCCAGGCCCCTCCTGTAGATGTGGTGGACAATGTTGTGGTGCTGCCTACACAGACCGTAGCAGTACCCGTAAGTGCGGCCGGAGGTGGCGTAATGGTAATAGTTTGTGTGTTTGAGGTGAAGTCTGAGGTACAGGTACCAGTTGTAGCCCAGGTGAAATAACAGAAATAATAAAACGTGCCAACTGTACTGGTGAGTGGCGTGTAGGATTCAGATCCCGGACCACCTGCAGGAGAGATATTGCTGATCGGTGCCCCCAGTGCTGTAGAAGCTGGTATAGAAGTTCCGCCGGTAGTGTTGTAATACCACTGGGCGGTGTATGGAACGCCATCATCGAAAATACCGCCGCCAAGTGTACATTGGTCGTAGTTCAAGGTATTGGGGGTGGCTGTTGCGCCCTGACAATAACTAGTTGTTCCCGTCATGGAAAGTGTGGTGCTCGGCGAGTATATATTAAAAAGGCACGACGACATACTCATACTTACCCAACCCAACATAATGAACATAAGCAATCTGCTGGACAGTAATTTTGTCAAATTTAATTTCATAATCATGCGTTTTAGGTAAAAAAGATAACCCTAACTTATTATAGGCGTTTACTGTGCGTCAAGTGTTAGCAAGTTAATCATTTTTTGTTTCCTATCTGCTGCCTTCTCCTAACAATTACAAAAAAATCACTTAAATAATATTTTTTATTGCGTAACACACTAAACAGCAGCTCAAAATGAAAACTTTCTTAAAAAAAGATAGCAAAACCAACCCAAAAGGTTGGCTTTGCTATCAAAATAAATGCCTGAATGCTTATTTCAACCCGTTACCAAGGCTCATTTTCACTTCGCCCTTGCGGATATCGTGTATGATATTCACCGTTTCTGCTATGTAAATATCCTTACCCAGCGCTTTCAGCCAGTCGGCATTCTTTGCTATAGATGCACTATCTACGTTAATACGGGTGAGATCTGCTGCCGGGTTGGTCATTTCGAGCAATACTGCGTTTTTCTGCAGTTCTTCCAGCTTTTTAGAAGTGGCATTGATCTCCTCCTGCTCCTTTTTGTATTTCACCTCGTTGAGGGATACCCTGTTATCATCGCGCTTTTTACGGATGATCTTGGCATTTTCGCTGATCAGCTTGAAGGTTGGGTTGGCATCTATCCTGCTTTTGCTCATTGCTACCACCTGCTGCAGGTTAGGGATACTGTTCACCGGAGTATACTTCACCGGAGGTATTTCGTCCCATGCCAGCGCCGATTTGTTGTGCCTTTCGCCCAATTCTTCGTCATCATAGCCATCATAAGGATCGGGCATATCCACGTGCGGGGTTACACCCTTCAACTGTGTAGATCCGCCATTAACCCGGTAAAACTTCTCCATAGTGAGCTTCAGCGCACCTATAGAACCCTGTACGCCCGTTGTATCGTTCATGAGGTTGAGGCGGGTCATCGGGTCTACCATATCATCCAGCGATACCATTTTCTGCACAGTACCCTTGCCATAGGTTGTAGAACCTACTATAATGGCGCGGTTGTGGTCCTGCAGCACTGCGGCAAGGATCTCTGATGCAGAGGCGCTACCCTGATTGACCATGATGGCCAGTGGACCGCTGTACAATGCAGTATCATAAGGGTGTGAATTGTACACATTGGCATTCGACCTGCCGCTTTTCACCTGCACCACAGGCCCACGTCCCAGGAAAATGCCTGCCATATCCACCACATCGCCCAGTGAGCCACCACCGTTGTAACGGAGGTCGAGGATAATGCCGGTAACACCGGCAGCCTTCAGCTTCTTCACCTCCTCGGCTACGTCCTTGCTACAGGTGCGGCCACTGGTATGATTAAAGTCGGCATAGAACTCTGGCAGATAGATAAACCCAACAGGTCCTTCCTTGCTCTTTATGATTGCCGAACGGGCAAATGTTTCTTCGATCTCCACCACCCCTCTCTTAATGGGTATGATTTTCACTGCCCCGCCGGCATCTTTCACCGTCAGGCGCACTTCCGAACCCTTTTCGCCGCGTATCAGCTTCACCACATCATCGAGCTCATATCCGGTAATGTCCACAGGTTCTTTTTCGCCCTGTGCCACTTTCATGATCTCGTCGCCGGCTTTCAGGTCGCCCTGCTTCCATGACGGGCTGCCGGTGATGATAGACGCAACAGTGGTTTTATCGTCGCTCTGGTTGAGGCGGGCACCAATACCTACAAAACTGCCGCTCATTTTTTCTTCGAAAGCACTTTTGTCTACCGGCGGAAAATAAGAAGTGTGGGGGTCGTGCGCCTCTGTTAGTTTGTTTACATAGTAGGTAAACCGGTCATCATCCTTGGCTTTGCGCAAACGCTTCATGTAGCGCTGGTTGCTCTTCAGGATATCTTCACGTGCTTTTACTTCCAGCTCTTCGTCGGTCTTCAACTTTACGTTTACAGAGTCTTTGTTTTCTTTTTTCTTGTCCTGCTCCGATTTCAGGTCTACAAATTTCACCAGCGTACGGTATTTCAGGTATTTGCGCCAGCGCTCCTGCAACTCTTTCTCATCAGCCACATAGTCGTTCTTCTCGGCATTCAGCTGCAATATCTCGTCGGTACTGAAAGAAAACGGCGTCTTCAATATTTCGTCATACAGGCGTTCAGAACCATACAATCTGCGCAGGTAGATGGCTTCCAGTGTATCAAAAAACTCGGTAGAACCTGATTTGATCTGATCGTCTATGCTTGTTTCGTATTTTTTCATTTTCGCAATATCGGCGCGCGTGAAGTAAAGCTTCTCGCGGTCGAAATCATTGATCATGCCTCTGTGCACCCTTGCTGAAAAAGAATCGTCAACCGGGCGGGCACCATAGTGGCCTGCCTGTATGGTCTTCATCACAGTCTCAATCACCAGTGCGCGCCTTTCGTGCGATGAACGTCCACCTGCGCGTACGTACTTGAACGAAAAGAAAGCCGCGAGCACCCCAACAACCAATAGCGGTATCAGTATTTTATTTTTCATGAATTCCAACATAATAGTTTACTTGATATAGTCTAAAACAAATGTAGGGCAATTGCTGTTAATAAAAGTATAATCAAAAACCATGCTAACGTTAAAAGCAGGGTGAGATTTTGTGCTTTATTTTACATCTTTGACCCGCACAATAGTGGCACCCTGCCGACCAGCGGTATGAGGCCTGCAAGGTGCACACGCTCACCCCAAACTGATACAGCACCCTGATGCACATACCTATACTTACAGAACAGCTGTGGTTTCCGCCGGTTGGGGATGCGCTGCCCGACGGCCTTCTGGCAGCTGGTGGCGACCTCAGCCCTGAGCGCCTGCTGCTGGCCTACAGGAGTGGTATTTTCCCGTGGTTTTCTGAAGACGAGCCGCCCCTGTGGTGGTCGCCCGATCCACGCTTTGTACTGTTTCCCGAAAACCTGTATGTGAGTAAAAGCATGCAGAAAGTGCTCCGTTCCGGTCAGTTCGAATTCCGTATCAATTCGGACTTCACCAATGTGATCAATAATTGCGCACAGGTATCGCGAAAGGGGCAACCCGGCACCTGGATCACCGACGATATGGTTGCAGCCTATACCGCACTGCACCATGCCGGATATGCAGTTTCGGCAGAGGCATGGCAGAATGGCGAACTCGTGGGCGGCCTTTATGGCGTGCGGCTGGGCAAAGCATTCTTTGGTGAGAGTATGTTCAGCAAGGTGAGCAATGCCAGCAAATTTGCCTTCATCAGGTGGGTACAGTATCTGCAGGCACAGGAGGTAGCCCTGATAGATTGCCAGGTGCATACCGACCATCTTGAAAGCCTGGGTGCGACCATGATACCGCGGGAACAATTCATGCTGTTGCTTACACAGCTTGTCTGATTATAGCCATACTAGCTAATATTGGTTTAACTTCGTTTCAATTATTCCTTACCATGACATTTCGCGAATTAAACTTAAATACACCATTACTGAATGCGCTGGATGATCTGGGGTATGAAACCCCGACCACCATACAGCACAAAATATTCTCCGTGATCATGTCTGGCAGAGACGTGTGCGGAATAGCCCAGACCGGTACCGGCAAGACTCTTGCTTACCTGCTGCCCTGCCTGCGCCTCTGGAAATTCACAAAAGATAAGAATCCGCAAATACTGATCGTAGTACCTACACGTGAGCTGGTAAAACAGGTGACCGAAGAAATAAACAAGCTGACCACCTACATGAATGTGGTAGCGGTAGGTGTTTTTGGCGGGGTGAATATGAAACCCCAGAAGATGGAAGTAGAGCAGGGCTGCGATATTGTGGTGGCCACACCCGGGCGCCTGCTGGACCTCGTGCTCGACGGATCGCTAAAACTGAAGAATATAAAAAGACTGGTAATAGATGAGGTAGATGAACTCTTCAACCTCGGCTTCCGCACACAGATCAACAATGTACTGGACAGGCTGCCCGAAAAACGCCAGAATCTGCTGTTCTCCGCAACAATAACCCAGGAAGTGGAAACCCTGATGGACAACTACTTCCTGCAACCCGAACGGGTAGAAGCAGCGCCTACAGGTACACCGCTTGAAAATATCAACCAGTACCTGTATCGCGTACCCAATTTTTATACCAAGGTGAACCTTCTGGAAATGCTGCTCATGGAAAATGAGACCATGACCAAGGTGCTGGTGTTTGCCGCTACCAAGCAGATGGCAGATGATATTTTTGTGGAGATGGAAGCCAAGTTTGCGGGGCAGGCAGGAGTCATCCACTCCAACAAAGCACAGAATCACCGGTTCAATACCATCAATTGCTTCCGTGATGGCACTTACCGCTTCATTATCGCAACCGACCTCGTTTCGCGCGGTATAGACATATCAGAGGTTAGCCATGTTATCAACTTTGATGTACCCGACGAACCTGAAGCCTACATACACCGTATAGGCCGTACGGGCCGTGCCGACAAAAACGGTATTTCCATAACGTTTGTTACAGAGCAGGAAATGGAAAATCTGGCAGCTATAGAAACGCTGATGAACTATACCGTTCCACAACTGCCACTACCCGATACACTGACCATATCAGACGTGCTGACCGAAGATGAAAAACCCAAGGTGCGCATGCGGGAAACCCTGATTGTGCTTCCCAAAGTTTCGGAGTCAAAGGGAGCATTTCACGAGAAACTGGCCAAGAATGTAAAGGTCAATGTAAAGGTGAGCTACAAGGATAAAATGAAGGCCAAATACGGTAAACCAAAAACCAGAGGTGCCAAGAAAAAGAAATGATAAAGGATCTGACGGCAAACAGCGGCAGCCTGCCCTATGAATGGATAGACGTAAGTGACCCCAGCGAGCAGGATCTGGCTAAGGTTGCGGCTCAATACGGGCTGCATCCGGCATCTGTAGCCGACTGCCTGCAACCGGGACACCTGCCCAAGTATGAGGCATTTCACGACCATACATTCATCATACTGCGCGTATGCTTCACGCAACCCGCTTCAGAAGCCGATACCGTGCAGGAATTGACCAGCAAGATTGCGGTGTTTATCTCAGACAAATTCATCATTACCATTCACCGCAAACACTGGGCGCCATTAGACAATATCAGTGCGCAGTATGTACAGGCGGGCCGCTGTACCCAACCCGCTCATGTACTCAACATTATTGTAAAAACAGGACTGCATTCGTTCGACGAACCTGCCACTACGCTCACGCAATCTATAGACTTCTTCGAAAAACAGGTATTTCTCAAGTCGCGTAAGATTCCGCTGCTGAAGGGCATGTACTTTCTGAAACGAAAGCTGGATGTCATACGACGACTGCTTTTGCTTTCTTACGATATAGTTGACAAACTGGATGCACAGGAAGCATCTAATGCCTATACGCGGGATATAAGAGACCTGTACATCAAGCAGAAGAGCCTCTATGATTCGATGTATGAAAACACCAATCACCTGCTCAATATCTATTTCAACATATCGTCGCAGCGCACCAACGAGACCATCCGGGTACTCACCATTTTTAGTGTATTTTTTATGCCGCTCACCTTTATTGTTGGCGTGTATGGTATGAACTTCGAGCACATGCCTGAGCTCAAGTGGCGCTACGGATATCCGTTTGCAATGCTACTGATGGTGGTAGTGATTATTGTGATATTCGCGTGGTTCCGGCGCAAGAAATGGCTGTAATACCAACCAATCGTCCCCCAATACCACTAAAAACCACTCCATAACTGCCCAATAAAAAGGCGACCCGCTGCAT
>CAIJXT010000004.1 GCA_903824665.1 uncultured Bacteroidota bacterium
CATTCCATTCAGAGGAAAAACTGACGAAATTGGGATAGATGTGGAAGATCAAATGCCTTTAGGAAAGTGCAGGGAATTGCTAAAAAGCAAGAGCAAGAAATACACGGACGAAGAAATACTATTGATAAGGGATTGGTTTTATAAACTTGTTCAAATTACCTACGATGAATACTTTGTTAATCAGCGACCTTGTATTACTATTCCACTAACAGAAAACCAAAATGATGACAATGAGGAACGCCATTATTTATGTGCGGGTTAGCACAGAAGAACAATCAGAAAAGGGTTACAGCCTTGCACATCAGGAAGAAAGACTGCGGAATTACTGCAAGCAGCACAACATAACCGTAGTTGGCTTTTACAAAGAAGACCATTCGGCTAAGACTTTCGAGCGGCCTGCTTTTAATGAGCTATTATCCTACCTTAAAAAGAATAAAAAAGCCGTTGACCTGCTGCTGTTCTTGAAATGGGATAGGTTTAGCCGTAATGCAGGAGATGCCTATGGTATGATCAATACGCTGCACAAGCTTGGTGTAGAACCACAGGCTATGGAGCAGCCGCTGGACTTATCCGTACCCGAAAACAAAATAATGCTTGCGTTCTATCTTGCAGCACCCGAAGTTGAGAATGATCGCCGTTCGCTAAATGTAATTGCGGGAATGCGCAGGGCTATGAAGGACGGCAGGTATTGCACCACGGCACCCAAAGGCTATAAAAATGCACGCAATGACATGAACAGACCAATTATTGTGCCGGGTAGTGATGCCCATTTGGTGCGATGGCTTTTCGAAGAAGTAGCAAGCGGCATCAATAACGTAAAAGACCTTTGGAGGGTAGCGGTCAAAAAAGGGCTAAAGGTGGGTAGAAGCAATATTTTCTACCTGCTTCGCAACCCAGTTTACATGGGCAAGCTTTATGTTCCTGCCTACAAGGATGAGGAAGCAATGATGGTAAAAGGGATACATGAGCCGTTAATTTCCGAAGGACTGTTTTATGAGGCACAGGATGTTTTAGATGGCAAGAAAAGAAAACAGGCATCCGTACAAACGGGTAAAGTTGAATTGCCATTGAGAGGCTTTTTAATCTGCCGTAAATGCGGTAACAGGTTAACAGGCAGTGCATCTACAGGAAGGAACGGTAAATACTTCTATTATCATTGTACGAGTAAATGTGGTGAAAGATATAAGGCAGAGGAAGCCAATGATCACTTTTTTTCGGAACTGCAAAAATTCAGCACCTATGAAGAAGAGATTTCACTTTTCGAGGGTATTGCTGCCGATTATTATAAAAAGGCGGGGAAGCATAAGAGTATTAGCTTAAAGGAAATAGACGACGCCATAGAGAAGAACCAAGCGAGGATAACCAACGCCTTGCGTAAAATGTCAGACGATGAAATAACCTCTTTGGATTACAGGGAGATTAAAAACCTCTACGAACCCGAAATAGAGAAGCTAACTAAGAAGAAATATGACTTGAGTAAGGTGGATGATAACCTGATGGCTTACATAACAACAGCTACAAAGGTACTGCGTGACTTGCCGAACTACTATGAGAATGCAACGCTATCTACTAGGCAAAAGCTGATTGGTTCGATGTACCCTGAAAAATTGGTTTATGAAAATAAATCTTATCGAACCACAAGAATTAACGAGGCTGCTCGTGTAATATGCAACCCTGACGGGCTTTTAGAAGGATTAAAAAAAGGACAGGCTTCCGAAATTGGAAGCCTGTCCGAACAGGTGATCCCTCAGGGACTCGAACCCTGGACCCGCTGATTAAGAGTCAGCTGCTCTAACCAACTGAGCTAAAAGACCATTCTGTTGGGGTGCAAATGTACGGGTTAATTTGAAAAAAAACGCACACCTGCTGCAGCGCTACATGCCCTGTACCGCATAGGGAACCAATGCACCCTGATGTTTCTTGCATAATTTTTCTCCAATCCGAAAACCGCATTAACAAACCGTTCGTATACTATACCACACAACCAATTGATATGAAAAAATGGACGTTTAAGAAGCTTGTTGTCATTGCTGCATCAGTTACCCTGTTTTTAGGGGTAGTACTGATAGTGCACATATACCTGGTCACCCGGCCTGCAGAGGTATCAGCACCACAGCGTGTCATGGCACGCATAGACTTCAGACAGGATATAGCGCAGGCAGATGCCGACAAAATCACTGCCTGGCTCTACACACAAAGTGGGGTAGACCATGTACTGTGCAATGCAGGCGCAGACATAGCAGTGTTTACCTTCTCTCCCGCCCAAACCAGTGCAGACGCCATCGTCAGCGCTTTCAAGGCAGCAACAGGTTACCGTGCAGAGCGTTTTATGCCTGGCGAAGCTGAAATGCGATCGGGTTGCCCGGTAGCAGTAGGGTCGTGGAGCGATAAACTCTTCAACCTGATCAAAAGGATCTGATTTTTACGAACGATTTTTTTAACCACTAAAACAGAATATATGAAGAAGACAGTGTTGGTGCTGCTATCGGCAGCAGTAGTTACAGGCATGTGCGCGATGCCCTCGTGCAAGAAAAAAGAAAATGCAACACCCGTTGCCACCATGACCCTTTACGACTCGCTGGGTGGCACCACCATGGTCGCCGACCCATCTAACAGCGGCCAGATGATAGAGAAGGGTAGGCTGGGCATCCGCTCGGTGGTAGACAGTACCATATTCGTTATCGCCGCCGATCCGCAGCTCAATGGCTTCTTCCCTGTGCTGCTGGCCGAGGTTACTGCCGGCAATCTGTCGGGGTTCGGCGCGCTCAGCAAGAGCCTTACCGACTTCTTCTGTGTGGCCACAGGAGCTAAAAACTTCACCTATGCCGGCAAGAGCATGGTAGCCGCACACGACCCGGCCCAAAACCCACGCATGAATGGCAAGGCTGCCGCTGCCGACTTCGACCGCTTTGTTGCCGACCTCGTAGTAGGCGCCAAGAAAGTAGGTCTGTCAGACCAGCTCATAGGTCAGGTAGGTGCCGTAGTTGCTACCACCAAAACACAGGTGGTGCAGAAGTAAGATTCCGATGTTTCATAACTACAGACCCTATACTTTATTTTTCCATGGCGACAGAGTGTGGCACAGCCCGCTCTTCGCCATGTTTTCCGGTTTTGCTACATTTGTATAAACGTGTATCCTATGATCACCACCGCTATCCCCAAACTCCCGTTTATAGATAAGCAAGCCACGCTCGACTTTTACATAGGTCAGCTGGGCTGCCACCTGCTTGCCGACTATGGCGACTACTTGCTCATCACCCTCGATCAGGCAGAGGTGCATTTTTTCTCTTACCCGGCACTGGTACCGGCCAAGTCTGATTTTATGATCTATCTGCGTGTAGAGCATGATATAGATGGGCTATATGAGCGATACAAAAATGCGGTGCCCGCTGCAGCCCTTCGCGGAGCAATGGAGACCAAACCCTGGCGGCAGCGTGAGTTTGCATTGGTAGACCCCAATGGCACACTGCTCACCTTTGGTCAGGCGGTATAGTTTGGCGCAGCCCTTAGTTGGTCAGGATAGTTAATTTTGGCCATTTTTATGGTCTAAATGGTATATTCGTAGTACTGGATGCCTTTGGAGCATTTGGCAATACGGTTAAATGGGCATTATCGAACAACGCATCAAATGAGATTACTGTCTTTCATCATTACACTTTCGGTAGCAACAATACTTTTTGGGTGCGAGCGACAGTCTGCCGACCGACAAAATTGGGTACAAACCATATTAGACAGTTATAAAGATTCGCTGCAGTCGTATGGAATTGTAGCCTTGGTGGATAGTGGAACAAGGAAGTATACAGCCTCTGTTGGGTTTTCTTATAACAAAACTCCCATTAACACTAATAACAGATTTTGTATAGGCAGTTGCACTAAAATGTATACTGCTACCCTGGTACTGAAACTACAGGAGCAGGGCCGACTACATATAAACGACAGCATTTATCATTATTTGCCCCGACATAGGTATATAGATAGCACTATCACCATAAGGCAACTATTAAACCATACCAGTGGACTGACAGATTTTGCTAAAAATGATTTTATTAATACTCCCTTGTTTGAGCCATTTGGCGATTATTCTGACAGCCGTATTCTCTCTCTCCTTGACACTATAGATTTTGAAAAAGGCAACCGATACAGGTATTGTAACACCAACTATTTTTTGCTGAGAAAAATAATAGAAAGGGCAACCGACAAACCTTATGAATCGGTATTGCAGGAAAATATTATTGAGCCATTGGGACTGAAAAATACGTTTCCTTACTACTCAAATAAAATTGAATCTCTGGCACACCCGATCATAGATGGACAAGATTTGCAGGACATTCCGAAAGTGGGAATAAATACCATTTCGAAAGGAATAGGAAATATAGTCAGCGATATTTATGATGTCAATAAATTTATCAGAGCCTTGCTGATAGACAAGACAGTTTTACAACCGGCATCCTTAGCATTGATGAGCGACTTTTATCAGTTCAAGAGTACAAAGGCAGGTCTGGGACTTTTTGAAGAAAACCATGCAGGAAGCAACCTATGGGGGCACACCGGCAGGCAAACTAGCTACATTTCCTTTGCATTTGTAGATGCCAAAACGGGACAAAGTTTTGTAATACTGACTAACAATGCAAATGATGAATATGGTGACAGAATTTTAAATCGATTGTGCAGTAGAAAGTAAAGACCTCTGGCAGAACGGCATCGCATTGTCCCCTTATCTGCAAGCATCTGGCTTGCGAAAATGTTGCACCTTGTATCTGATTTCCGGTGGATCCCTCAAAAACGAAAGTGGCATGATAAAAAAGTATCAAAGTGTATATTTACAATTCGCTATCTACTATATATTTACTTGAAACTAGTTTCATTTTTCCGTTTATCAGTCTTTTTTCTGTGTGTAATAACTTGCCATCTGGCGTTGAGTTTTCTTCTATTTCTGAAACGAGAAGCAGCTTTCCATTTATATATCGATAGGTGCTGTAACCATGGTCGCAACAACTGCTGCGCCAAAAACTGGTAATCTCCCTGTTTTCATGATCGAACGCAGCAGATGATATGGCCTCCAGCTCTACTGATTCCTCAAATTTTTTCTTGGCTGGATCGTATAGCCAGTAGAGCTCCAAAGTATTTGCCGTTGCATTGTTTTGAAGGACTGCAATGTCCTCATAGCCATCAAAATTTAAATCTTCGAATCGGAGAGGAGAATTAGTATAGGGATAGTTTTCGTTTTCAGAGACAGGAATTGTCTGGATGTGGTTTCCTTTGTTTTTTTCAAACACTTGAATTGAATCCACACCCCCCTCATTACTACTGTTTACCCAAATATTCTTGTCTAGCTGCCTCAACCATGTTCTTTCGTATCCGGTAGCGTATGTCTTGAAGGTGAACAGCCCTTCTGTATCTGAAAAAAAGCCGGTAACAAAGTGCTGCCGAATTGTGGTATCACGGTCAACTTTGCCGTTTGTATTGTGGTAATAGAGTTTACAGTCTGTGGTTGACAGAAATGATTGTTTCCAACGATTAAACAGAATGAACGGCGTATGGGGGGAATAGGGTCCTTCATTACTGTTGTAGTAGAGGTAAACCAGAAAACTGTCCTTTGTCCAATAAGAAGTGTCGGGCGCACCAATTTCATTTTCAACTTCTGACACTGTCATGCCATCCCGAATTAATGTGTCTGTCTGAGCGCTCCAGTTAGTCCCTTTTATCGCATTTCTTATTTCGGCCTTTTTCTGGTCATCTTTACTTTTTGGTGTGGTACCCTTGCAGCTGCATAACAGATTCAAGGCAAGCGCGGCAAAAAGATGACATGCAATATACAGTCGCATAGGCAAGCCGGGGAGTTTGGCTTAAATGTAATGAAATATTTTATTTGGGGTGCAGGGGTATTAAGTGCGGGAAACAGAGCGGGAGCGGAGGGAAAAAGGAGAGCGGGAGGGCTTCGCTCTAGGCTCGCCGCTCCCGCTCTCTTTTTTGTGCCCCTAACAGACAAAAACTTCGAACCAATAAGGGCTTTCTGTTGTGGGTTATATCGAATGATTTCAGCTTTAGTTCACCGGTTGCCGTCGGGACACTGGAAAAGGAGACCCGACTGGGACGCAAGAACTGGTCGTATTTGCCGTTCAGGATGCACCGTGTTAAAATTCTAAACAACTGGGTTCAGCCTGGTAATATTGCTCCTCTTTTGCCAAACCTATATTGTGCGTTCGTATTTTTTATTTCCAAGGTCCTCTTGTCGTTACGTTTATGATTTCATCTTTTTGATTGATTTTATATAATCCTCCTGCACCCGCCAACCAAATAATTCCGTGTCTGTCTTTTAGTATACTTGTAATTGAAATTGGAACTGAATAATTCTTGAAATCTCGCCCATTGTATTTATACACTCCATTTTTCGTGGTGCTAATCCAGATGTTTTTTGCCCCGTCTTTATATATTGTATATACATCTCCATCATTGAAGCCTTTGATTTCAGGAAATGAAATCATCTTACTATTTACCAATTTATTGATACCACCTTTCCCATTTCGTTTTTCCGGGTCTGGGTTGTCCCTTTCAGCTACCCTAGTTCCAAACCAAATATTTCCTTCACCATCAAATTCAATTTCTGTTACATTATTCGAATGAAGACCATCTTTTTTTAGAAAATTTACAAACGACTTTCCATCAAATTTACATGCTCCATAGCCTTCACGTGCAAACCACATATTTCCTTCAGCATCTTCATTTATTTCAGTTATCCAATATTTTGTATCTTCATTAATAGCTGTTTCCACTGTAGGGTAGGGAATCGGGAATGGGGTAAATAATTTTCCATCGAATTTATATACACCGCCCCAGGTGCCAATCCAAAATTGACCTTTACTATCGATATATAACTGGTTAACTACATTGCTTCCCCTCTGGTCTTTTTTTACAATAAAATTTGTAAAAGCTTTACCATCGAATTTTGACAGTCCTTCTCCTGTACTAAACCAATAAATACCATTAGTATCTTCAATCACACTTGTTACTCTATTCGAGGGTAGTCCGTCATTTTTTGTAAAATACTTCAGTTGAATTCCATCATATCTCGCTATTCCTTCTTCAAGAGTACCAAACCATAAATTTCCTTCAGAATCTTCAAAAGCGCTTATTACATAATTGCCAATTTGGGAAGCATTTTCTTTTGTACCCGAATCATCAACTTTGTTTGTTCTCACATCTTTTATTTGTGAGTTACAGGAAGTTGTCCATATTGTTAGCATTAATATTGCAATCAGTTTCATTTTTTTTATTTTTATAAAGCACAGAGGCTTACTGTTTTTCGTCCGGCTGACGACAGTACCCTCAACTGTCTAAACCAACAAACTGAATTAGTAGCCTAAACGCGGCCTCTTTTAGCTTGTATGAAAATACAACTTTCTGCGTAGCAGGCAATTTTACAAATGAATGAAAAAATGCGAATCCTGAAATGTGCTACCTTGTTGATGTTGCATTCAGCTACATATCTGGATGTCGTTGAGGCTCCCGTAGAAAAAACGGGAAGACATTTGTTCGAGATGTTCAGCTGGGCATCTCGAACAGCGAATAGAACTCCGTCTCCGACCGCCTTCAACTTGACGAAGCTGAAATATTAAGAGCGGGAAACAGAGCGGGAGCGAGGTAAAAAGAGAGCGGGAGGGCTTCGCTCTACGCTCGCCGCTCCCGCTCTCTTTTTTGTGCCCCAGACGGGAATTGAACCCGTACTTGCCTTGCGGCAAACAGGATTTTAAGTCCTGCGCGTCTACCAGTTCCGCCACCAGGGCATCAAACTATTTCCGGTGGTAAACATTCCGGATTAGCTAAAACAAAAAATTCCATCCCAATAGCTATCGGGATGGAATTTTTATGAGCGGAAGACGAGACTCGAACCCGCGACCCCGACCTTGGCAAGGTCGTGCTCTACCAACTGAGCTACTTCCGCATATTTTTAAGAACTTTCCCGCTAGCCTTGTTGCTTTTGGGATTGCAAAGATAAGGGCAGTTTTAGAAAAAACAAACTTGCTGACGTAAAAATTTTATCGCCATACCAAGGGGGTGTTGGTAGATAGTAGATAGGCGTTAGTAGATAGTCGAAAGTATAAAGCTGAAAGTAAAAAGTAGATAGTGACTAGTAATTAGTCGATAGTCTAAAGTAGTGTGTCGCATTTAGAGTGTAGACAATTTAAAGTCTAAAGTCTGATTTTGAGTGTTGTTGGGTTATTGTTGTGGGACTATTGGGTAGTGTGCACTTTGCCAATTCCAAATTGCCAATCCTCTAATCCCTAATCCCGAATTCCTAATCCCCAATCTCCCGATTCCTGTCTCCCAATTCCTGCTTATGCATATCTTTGGCACCAACATGGCTTCTGGTGCGTTTGTATCGCTGGTAAAGAAAGATCTGCTGATGGAGTGGCGGCAGAAGCATGCCCTGTTTGGGGTGTTGCTGTATGTAGGTGCTACTGTGTTTGTGGTGTATATGATGAACGGACAGCCAGATGCACGGGTGTGGAATGCGCTGTTCTGGCTCACTCAGTTGTTTGTGGCGGTCAATTCTATGGCCAAGAGTTTTCTGCAGGAGCATCCGCACCGGTTCAGGTATTACTTTACCATAGTTCGGCCTGCCACCTTCCTGCTGGCCAAGATGGTATACAGCACCGTACTGATGGTGATAATGTGTGCTATAAGCTTGCTGCTTTACAGCCTGATGCTGGGCTGGCCACTGATCAATACCGGTCTGTTCATTCTGATAGCTATTACGGGCAGCCTCAGCCTGTCTGTGGTATTCACGTTTCTTTCGGCAATAGCGGCCAGGGCACAACAAAATGCATCGTTGATGGCGATACTCGGGTTTCCGCTGGTGACGCCGGTGCTGATGATACTGAGCAAGCTCGCCACTGCGGCTGTGCAGCCCGTGTACATGCCGGGCTGGTGGGGGCTGGCATTTGTGCTGCTGGGGCTGGACGTGCTCATCGTATTGCTGGGTGTGATCCTGTTTCCGTTTTTATGGCAGGAATAGGGTGACGTTTGATGTCAGGTGTGCTATACAGCTGTTAAAAAAATGTCGCAATTGATCTTTTTTCATCCGATGTTCGGTATATTTACATGCTCAAAACAAAATCCGTTTTATGAAAAAGATCATGTTATCCGTCCTTATTGCAGGTGTTGCTGTTTGTGGTGCTCAGGTAGCTGTTGCGCAGAGCCAGAAGGTTACCAACGCGCAGCCTGTGGTACAAAGTGCAACTACTACACTTGCCCAGGAAGAAGCCAAAAAAGCTAAACTGGAACAGGAAAAGCACTCAAAACCTGCTTCGCCTAAAGTAGAGGTATCCGGAACAAAGGCTGCAGCGCCAGCCACCAAACAGGCGCCAAAGAAGTAATTCTTTTCGCAATTATTCTGAAAATGGTTGTCCCCAACCTGCATTCACCGAATGCAGGTTGGGGACATTTAGTTTAATGGCATTAGCCTACCTCTACTCCCAGTTCTTCTATCAGGTCTTTCTCTACCCGCAGGTTATTAATGATAAATACCTGCCTGTCGGGCGTGTTCTTACCCATATAGTATTCCAGTAGTTTTTGTATTTGTGCGTCCTGACTCAGCAGCACGGGGTCTTTGCGTATGTCTTCGCCAATAAACTGTGCAAATTCCTCGGGGCTTATCTCCCCAAGGCCTTTAAACCTGGTGATCTCTGCCTTGCTGCCTATTTCGGCAATGGCACGTTGCCGCTCCTCATCGCTATAGCAATATAGTGTCTTTTGCTTGTTGCGTACCCTGAACAGTGGCGTCTGTAAGATATAGATATGGTTGCCACGCACGAGGTCGGGGAAGAACTGCAGGAAGAAGGTCATAATGAGCAGCCTGATGTGCATCCCGTCAACATCGGCATCGGTGGCAATAACGATATTATTGTACCGGAGCCCCTCCAGTCCTTCTTCAATATTCAGCGCGTGCTGCAGCAGGTTGAACTCTTCATTTTCATACACCACTTTTTTGGTGAGTCCGTAGCAGTTGAGCGGCTTACCGCGCAGGCTGAACACGGCCTGGCTTTCTACGCTGCGACTTTTAGTGATACTGCCACTGGCGCTATCGCCCTCGGTGATGAAGATGGTAGATTCCAGTTGTTTCTGGTGATATTCGTCCCGGTTTTTTGCCGGTGGCTCGTCGTTGAGGTGTATGCGGCAGTCGCGCAGCTTTTTGTTGTGCAGATTGGCCTTTTTGGCGCGTTCATTGGCCAGCTTGCGTATGCCCGACAGCTCTTTGCGTTCGCGCTCGCTCTGTTCTATACGTTTCTTTAGTGCCTCGGCGGTAGCCGGGTTTTTATGCAGAAAGTTGTCGAGCTCCTTGCCCAGAAAGTCGGCAACAAAAGCCTTCATCGATGGGCCGCCTTCCCATACGTACTGCGAGCCCAGCTTGGTTTTGGTTTGCGACTCAAACACAGGCTCCTGTACACGCACCGATATTGCGGCACAGATGCTTTGCCTTACGTCAGACGCATCGTAGTCTTTTTTGTAGAAATCACGTATAGTCTTCACAAAGGCCTCGCGGAATGCGCCCTGGTGAGTACCGCCCTGCGTGGTGTGCTGCCCGTTTACAAACGAATAGATATCCTCGCCATAGTCGCCGGTATGTGTTATGGCCACTTCTATGTCATTGGCTTTCAGGTGTATAATAGGGTAGCGCAGTGCGTCAGCATTCGTCTTGCGGGTCAGCAGATCCAGCAGGCCATTTTTTGATACAAAGTTGCGTCCGTTGAAGTGTATAAGCAGCCCGGCATTGAGAAAGCAATAGTTCCACACCTGGTTTTCGAGGTACTCGTGCAGGAAGTGGTAGTTCTTAAATACTGTTTCATCGGGCCTGAAAACGACCAGTGTGCCATTGTTTTCTGTAGTATCTGTCTCTTTGTGTTCCTTTGTAAGAATACCGCGTTCAAATTCTGCCACCTTTGTTCTGCCATCTCTGAAGGCGGCTACCTTGAAGTATTTGCTCAGAGCGTTTACTGCCTTTGTACCCACACCATTGAGGCCTACCGACTTCTGAAAGGCTTTGCTGTCGTACTTGGCACCTGTGTTGATCTTGCTCACCACATCTACTACTTTGCCCAGTGGTATTCCGCGGCCATAGTCGCGCACTGTAACACCGCCGTCGCTTACCAGCAGTTCCACGCGCTTGCCCTGCCCCATGGCAAATTCGTCTATACAGTTGTCCATCACCTCCTTCACAAGTACATATATACCATCGTCTACGCTGCTGCCATCGCCCAGCTTGCCTATATACATACCTGGACGCAGCCTTATGTGCTCCCGCCAGTCGAGCGACTTGATACTGTCTTCGTTGTATTGATTCTGTAATTCGGACATTTGCTGTTATTCGTAATTTGGTGTTTGGAATGAAATGTAAGGTCGGTGGATATTTTGGTTAATGCAGCAAAAATCAAAAAAAAGGGCTTCATTGCCAAGATGGTTGGCCAGAATGTGGATAACTTGCCGGTTGTATATCAATATATTATCTTAACTCTTTATGCCCCTTCAGTCGTTTATGCACAGCAGTAAGAATAATTTGCCTGCGGTTTTGCTGGGTGCGCTTTTCCTGTTGATTCCTGCATTGTACAATGGCTACCCAATGGTAAACCCGGATACCGCCACCTATCTGGCGTCTGGTTTTTTACTGGAAACACCCTTCGACCGGCCTATTACTTACGGGCTAATGCTAAGGCTGCTGAGTTTGAATGGGTTTTCACTTTGGCTGGTAGTATTTACGCAGGCGGTTATTGTTTCGGGTTTGGTGGTTGCGGTAGTAAGGCATGCCACCGGGGGCAGACCACACCTGCTGCAGGCTGTTGTGGTTTTGCTATTGCTTTCGGTGGGGTCGGGATTGTCGTGGGTGGTGTGCCAGGTAGGGCCCGATGTCTTTACCCCTGTTGCTTTTCTCACCATGTTGCTCCTGCTGCTGTACAAAGGCGGCAACGGTGGCAGGGTGGGGTTGCACTTCCTGTTTTTTGTGGCGGTGGCCGTGCATATGTCGCACCCGGTCCTTATGGCGGGGACCTTGGTATTGCTATATCTGTGCCGTAGTTTTTTTGCTGCTGTAGCACACCCTAAGGTGAAAACCACTATTGTGGTGCTATTTGTGCTTTCGGTAGCTGGATTGGGCATCATGGGCTCGGCATTGTCCAAATCGCGCCA
Source organism: uncultured Bacteroidota bacterium (assembly GCA_903824665.1). Taxonomy (GTDB): domain Bacteria; phylum Bacteroidota; class Bacteroidia; order Chitinophagales; family Chitinophagaceae; genus Nemorincola. The sequence goes on from CAIJXT010000004.1 coordinate 12,181, forward strand.
TGTTTTTCTGATGGGGTCGCTGGTAGAGAAGGGTGTTGCCCGTCAATATCTCGACAATCAGTGTGGCACTCATAACTACCGTTTGTGCGCCTTCCGCGACCAGCTACCCGACAATGCCAGCGATTTTATTTGGTTGCCCGGCAGCCCGCTGTACAAAGCCGGCGATTGGGCGGGATCCAAAACTGAGTTTAATGCCATAACTCACGACATATTTACTACCCCTAAATACCTATTGCTTTTCGGGCGTGCGGCGGTAGAGGCAATATTGCGACAGCTGGTGATGTTTCACATAGGCGATGGCAATGAGGCTTTTTCACGGCAGTCAGTACTCACCGGGCGAATTGGTACTTACCTCCCGGGCAGCGAAGCCAGTTTTTTGGCATCCCGGCAAAATCGTGGTACGCTGTTGTCGGCATTTGTGGTGCCCAATTTAATGTTCAATATAATAGCCATCGTCAGCTTAATAATGCTTGTTATAATGACCATCGGAAGGAAGATAGCCCTGCCTGTCAGGTTTATATTGTTCGTTTTTGGAATAGGTATATTATTCAATGCCGCCGATTGCGCGGTACTGAGCTGCGTGCTTGGCAGGTATGGATGCCGTATGATGTGGTTATTACCGTTTTGCACCCTACTGGTATACCTGGCCCGATGCGGGAAACGCGGACTACCACCCACTGGCGAGCACATCGGCGATGTGCATAGTGCGAATAGGTAGCTTATGATTGTCTATGTAGCCCTGCATGTGCATCATGCACGATACGTCTGTTGTAATAATATATTTGGCGCCGGTTTCCATGGCACTTTTCACTTTTACCTGAGCCATCCCTACCGAAATTGCTTCGTATTTTACAGCAAAGGTGCCGCCAAAGCCGCAGCAGGTTTCGCACTCGGCCATTTCTACCAGTTCCAGTCCACCTACATTGGACAGCAGTTTGCGGGGGGCAGCCTTTATACCACACTCCCGCAGAGCACCACAGGCATCGTGGTAGGTAGCCTTGCAGCTCATTACTGCGCCTACATCTTCTTTCTTAAGAACTCCCGTGATAAACTCTGTGAATTCCATTGCATTGCCCTGTACCTGATTGCAGAGGTTGTGCTCGCTGCTGTTCTCAAATAGCTTGTCGTAACAGTTACGTATATAGCCCGTACACGATCCGCTGGGGCTTACTATATAGGTTTGTTCGCTGAAGTCGTGCAGGAATTTTGTAGCCACAGATTTAGCTTCGTCGCGATAGCCGGCATTGTAAGCAGGTTGGCCGCAGCAGGTTTGTTTGGTGTTGTATTGCACCTCGCAACCCAGTTTTTCCAGCACTTTTACCATGTTCATACCCGTTTCGGGGTAAAGCTGGTCTACAAAACATGGTATAAATAATTGCACTTTCATTGCGGTTCTATGTTGGTTTAATGCCCTGCCGCAGGCAGGCAAATGTAAAAAAGTAAACACTTTCACCCCGTTTTTTATTGAGGCAGCGGCAGGCAACAAAAATACAAAATCGTTGCACCGGATTGGTTTTGTTTTTTTTGAGGTGTTTGGTTCTCGTTGGCGAACGTATGGGCCGATAGATTGCTGTAAATTTGTCTGCTGCTCCTACAATAGCTGCTGCCGCCCGATTACACTTCCCAGATTCTGAATATTTGTATTTTGTTGTAGGGTTTTTGGTGCTGTTTACCTACCTTTGCACTCCATTTCAGCATTATGGATTCATCAGTTAAGATATTTTCCGGTACAGGCTCTACTTACCTTGCAGAACAGATCGCGAAAAGTTTCGGTAAAAGCCTTGGTGCGCTTACCATTCAGAAGTTCAGCGACGGCGAGTTTCAGCCTGTGTTTCAGGAGTCTATCCGTGGCGATTATGTTTTTCTGGTGCAGTCTACGTTTTCTCCGTCAGACAACCTCATGGAGCTGCTGATGATGATCGATGCAGCCCGCAGAGCATCTGCAGGTTACATCACAGCTGTTATACCTTACTTCGGTTTTGCCCGTCAGGATCGTAAGGACAAGCCGCGTGTTGCAATTGCCTCCAAGCTGGTTGCCAACCTGCTCACCGTGGCCGGAGCCAACAGGGTAATGACCATGGACCTGCACGCACCGCAGATACAGGGCTTCTTTGATATTCCGGTTGACCATCTGGATTCATCAGCCATATTTATTCCGTTTATCGAAAAGCTAGCTATCGATAACCTCATCTTCGCATCGCCCGATGTAGGCAGTACCAACCGCGTACGCGAGGTGGCCAAGTATTTTGAGGTAGATATGGTGATCTGCGACAAGCAGCGCAAGCGTGCCAATGAGATAGCAGCTATGACCGTGATAGGAGATGTGTCTGGGCGTAATGTAGTGCTGATAGACGATATATGCGATACGGCTGGTACACTTTGCAAGTCGGCGGCAATACTGCGCGAGCGTGGTGCGCTGTCGGTAAGGGCATTCTGTACCCACCCGGTACTGAGCGGCAATGCCTACGAAAACATAGCCAACTCGCAGCTTGAAGAACTGGTAGTATGTGACACAATACCGTTGAAAAAACAAACTGATAAGATAAAAGTATTGCCCACCGGCGACCTGTTTGCAGTAGCCATTCGCAATACGTTTGAGAACAAGTCAATAAGCTCGCTGTTTATACACAGCAATAGGAAGTAATGAGTTAAATGTGACTAAGGAAAGGAAATAGAAGATAAGGAAAGAAAACGCAAAGCGTAAGTGATGGCAACACAGCTTTCGACTTTCGACTAACGACTATCTACTAAATACTAAAAACTAAATTAAAGATCTGTTTATACAAAAAAATCCACCCCCCGAACTGACAGGGGAAACCTTTATTAAGAATCAGAATTCAACGACCGGATGTTAGGTGGGTATACGACCGGCGCTGAATGACAAAAACACTAAAAATGAAGAGTGTAAAAATTGAAGGAACAAAAAGAAGCGAACTCGGCAAAAAAGCTACGCGCCGCATTCGTTCTGAGCAGCAGGTACCGGCCGTGATCTATGGCGGTAAAGAAACAATTCACTTCAGCGCACCGCTGATGTCTTTCCGTACCCTGGTATACACACCAGAGTTTCAGATCGCAGAAATCGTGCTTGATGGTGTTACTTACCGTTCTATCCTGAAGGACATCCAGTTTGATGTGCTTACAGATGAGCTGGCACACATTGACTTCCTGGAGCTGGTAGAAGACAACAAGGTGATCGCAAACCTGCCACTGCACTTTACTGGTCAGTCGCAGGGTGTAAAAGACGGTGGTCGTCTGGAACTCAAGATCAAGTCACTGAAGGTGCGTACGTACCCCAAGTACCTGAAAGAGCATATCGAAGTGAAAATAGACAATCTGCAATTGCATGGCAACATCCGCGTACAGGACGTACAGGAAGAGCATATGGAGATCCTCAACTCTCCACGTATACCTATCGCATCGGTAGTGACTACGCGTGCACTGCGCCAGGCCGATAGCGAAGCAGCAGCAGCTACAGGTGGCAAAGCAGCACCTGCAAAAGCAGCAGCAGCGCCAAAGGCAGCAGCACCTAAAAAATAAGTTCAGTTTAAGCTGTTATATAAATGCACTCCTTAACCGGGGTGCATTTTTTTTGTGGGTGGGTGGGGTGGACTTAAATTACCAACTATAAAGTTTGGGGACATAAAAGTCTGGGAAAATGAAAATGTCAGGCAGCGATTTGGTAACTTATCAGAAAACGATGTGCAGATACCTTAGGTCCAGAAACAACAGCAACGCCAACACACAACAAAAAAAGGACGCACGTTGTGCATCCTTTTTAATATTGTTGCTAAGTGAATTATGCTTTCTTACGGGCAGAAGCGTGTATTTGCTTCTTTTCCTTGATACGTGCAGATTTACCTGAGCGCTCGCGCAGATAGAACAGCTTGGCACGACGTACACGGCCAGCTTTATGCAGTACTATGGAGTCGATGTTTGGCGAAAACAGCGGGAAAAGACGCTCTACACCTACACCATCCGACATTTTACGTACGGTGAAAGTCTGTGTATGACCGGTTCCCTGGCGCTTAAGCACATCGCCTTTGAAAGACTGGATACGCTCTTTATTGCCCTCTACGATCTTATAGTTTACAGTGACGTTGTCACCTGCTTTGAATTTCGGGAATTCTTTCTTCGCGGTTAGTTGTTCGTGTACAAAAGCTACTGCTTCCATTTGTTTATGAATTTTTCGGACTGCAAAGGTAGGGATAATGCAGGAAATAAAAAATAAAAAATTACTTCATTTTCGAAATTGGCCATACAAAGGCACTACACTGCAAAGATAAATCAATTAAACGGGTATAAAATGCCAATGTCTTTCTATTTTTACCGCTCCGGCCCGTCTGATAATGACGGAAAATGACATATATGATACGCCTCAGCGTAATAGTGATCACCTATAACGAAGAAAAGAACCTCGCCCGCTGTCTGGAGTCGGTGGCCGGTATAGCCGATGAGCTGGTGGTGGTAGACAGTGCGTCTACCGACAGCACACCTGCTATCGCCCGGTCGTACAATGCCCGGTTTATTGATCACCCGTTTGAGGGGTATGCCCGGCAGAAGATGTTTGCCACTGCGCAGGCCACCAACGACTGGGTATTGTCGCTGGATGCAGATGAGGAGCTAACCCCGGCACTTAAAGCAGCCATACTGGCCGTGAAAAACCAGCCCACCTGCGATGTATACCGTATGCCCAGGCTCACCAACTACTGCGGCAAGTGGATAAAGCACTGCGGCTGGTATCCCGACTACCAGACCCGGCTCTACAACCGGACCAGGGGCGAATGGCAAGACCTGAAGGTGCACGAATACTGGAAACCGGCAGCTGATGCAAGGGTGGGTATGCTAGCTGCAGACCTGCTGCACTACAGCTTTGATACCATAGGTAGCCACCTGAACAAGATAAACAAGTACACAGAGCTGGCCGCACAGGCAGCCGCCGCTCGCGGTAAGACAGCGGGTATCGCCAAAATCATTTTTTCGCCACTGTGGCATTTCATTAGCGAGTATTTCTTCAGGCTTGGTTTTCTCGATGGGTTTTATGGCTTTGTCATTTGCCGTTTGTCGGCATACAGTGCGTTTTTGAAGTACACACGTATCAGGGAGTATAGCCGTCGACAGCGCTGATTGCAGCCCCCGGCAGAAAATTAGCGATCATGGAGCTTTTGGTAGTTTGCCTTGCGGCTTTTCTTACGGCGATTCTCACTTTTTTCTCGGGATTTGGACTCGGTACCATTATGATGCCTGTGTTTGCTGCATTTTTTCCTGTAGAGCTGGCTGTGGCACTTACCGGTTTTGTTCATTTTTTCAGCAATGTGTTCAAGCTGGCACTGGTGGCGCGCCATACCAATGTGGCCGTGCTGCTGCGTTTTGGTATACCGGCTGTGCTGGCCGCTTTTGCGGGTGCCTGGGTATTGGTGCGGGTGGCAGGCATGGCGCCATTGCATACCTACCATCTGGGTGGGCATCTGTGCACCATCACCCCCGCGCGGCTGGTCATAGCTGCATTACTATTCTTCTTTGCCCTTGCCGATCTGTTGCCTTTCTTTGGCAGTATCACCTTCGGTAGTCGGTGGTTGCCCGTGGGTGGGTTGCTTAGTGGTTTCTTTGGTGGGCTATCGGGCAATCAGGGGGCGCTCCGCAGTGCATTTCTGGTACGTGCTGGCCTTTCTAAGGAAGCATATATAGGCACATCTGTAGCTATTGCCTGCTGTATTGATATAACCAGGCTCTCTGTATATGCCTCCCGTTTTGCCGGGGCTGTTTTGCAACAGCATCCATTGTTGTTGGTGTGTGCTACCACAGCTGCCATAGCAGGCACGCTGGCAGGCAGGCGCCTGCTGCGCAAGGTTACCATTACCTTTGTGCAGCGGCTCGTAGCGGTCATGCTGTTTGCAATTGCCCTGGCGCTGGGTGCCGGTATTTTATAGTTTAGGCCACCTCAAATAATAAAGGCACACCCTTAGGGCATGCCTGTATGCATTTGTGCTGTTTAGTTTAGTTGTTAGAGTGCAGTGCCACAGTATTACCCTCGGTATCTATAAAGAACGCCATGTGGCCGATCTCGGGACTGATCGCCATCTTGGGCATTACTACCTTGCCACCTGCAGCCTCCACACGGTTGAGTACGTTGTTGAGGTCCGGATTGCCGTTGAAGTAGATCTTGGCCCCATCCATGCTGGGTTTGTGCATGTCGCCCTGTACCAGACTGCCAGATACCTTGCCGTTCATATTATCCGATCCGGGGAACATAGCCATTTTCATGCCCATCATTTCCATTGATGTCATTTCTACACCAAAGATCGTTTCATAAAATTTCTTTGCCCGGTCTATATCGCTAACGGATATCTCAAACCAGTTGATTGCGTTTACATTGCCGTCCATGATTTTTTTGTGTTTGTGGTGAACAATTAATTTATGATCCTAAAATAGAAAATAATTAGCATGTCAATCTCCGGACTACCGGAATTCACCCCTCAAATCCCCCCGGCATGCGCCGGCAATGGTCAGAACAGCAGTCCCGGTTTGGGTTGCTGGGGTTCGGGAGTATATTTTACGGTTGGTGTACCGGTCAGCAACCCGTCGGGCAGTGGTTTCATCAGTTCGGTGATCTCCTCACGGTTCAGTGGTTGCAGCCACCTCCATCTGTCTGTATCATTCAGTACCAGGGGCATGCGCTGGCCCTCGTTGTGTATGTGCCGCAGCAGCTCGTTGGGTGGGGTAGTGATGATGCTGAAGGTTGGTATCACCTCGCCGGTATCGTGGTTCAGCCAGTTGTGGTATACACCACCCAGTGTCAGCAGGCTATCATCAGCAGCACTTATATAGTAGGGTACGGTCACTTTGGGTGCCGGGTGGTGCGGTTCATAGAACCCATCTACCCACAGCAGACACCTGTACGTGCCTATATACGACCGGTAGCTGGCCTTTTCAAATACCTCTTCGCACCGCGCATTCAGTGTATTGGCATATTTTTTGGCATCAGCGGCACTTTTTACCCAGTGTGGTATCAGTTTCCACATAGCTGTCTGCACCTTTTTAGGGTCTTCTGAAGTGGTCACAGGCAATAGCGGATTTTCAAACCCATTAGCTTCGGCATAGTGGCGGTAGTTGTCTACCGTCATGCCTTGCTTTTTCATGAATTCCTGCAGCTTCTTTTCTTCCGGTGTTGCTACTTTATAGCACATAGCGGTTGCTTTTTTGGTGTTCCGATTTGTTGTGCCGGTGTCAGGGTCAGTTCACAAGCATTTTGATCACACAGCTTTTGCCGCCGCTGGAAATGCGGGTCAGGTATAGTCCATTGGGCAGGTTACCGGGTGCAAACTGCCTGCTGTTGGCGCCCTTGCTTACCGGCCACATTTGCTTCATTACCACTTTGCCGGTGATATCGCAGGTCTCTACCGACAGTAGTGCGTTTTCGGCACTGCGGTAGCTGATCGTGAAGTTGCCGGTAGTAGGGTTGGGAAACAGCACGCAATTGAGGGCTTCATCCGTGAGCGTGTTACCTACTGTAACGGTTTGAGTCATGCGGCGCAGGGCTGCGTAGGCGTTTATTTTGCCATGTCCCCAGGTGGTGCTGCCGGCAGCAGGTATTGTACCGGTAAATCCATCTTTAATAGCCGTCTGCTTCATGAGGCTTTTTACAGAGTCGGGTGTAAGCAGGCTATTCATCTGCAGCATCAATGCTATGATACCCGATACTGCTGGGGATGACATAGAAGTCCCGCCGGCGATTGCATAGGGGTATACGGTGCCCGCTATTGTTGTGGCACTGATAACACTGCTGTAGTTGTCGCCGCCCGGGCTGTAGCTGGTGTCGAAAGAGCTGACTCCCGATACCAGCCCAAAACCGGGTCCGGTGATGTCGGGCTTTGTACGGTTGTCTTCAGTAGGGCCCATGCTGGAGAATGGCGCTATGCGGCCATTCAGGGCACCGGAAAAGCCGAGTGTGGCACCGCTGATGTTGGTGAACGACCCCTTGCTGGTATACGCACCTACCGAGATGGCAGAGTAACTGCTGCTGATGTCAGATGTGGTCATTCGGGTATCGCCCGATACTGCCCAGCTGTACCCCAGCTTTTTCAGTGCACCATAGTATCCTGTAGGTGGAAACACATATCCTTCCCACATGTTGATAGTGCCGCTGGTAGCAGTAGTAGTAAGGCAGATGTTGTCGGGGGTATAACTGTGAAAACTCAGGAAGGCATGGGGCTTGCCATTATATTCTGATGCCACCATGCTTACAGATAAATAACAGGGGTCTCCGTCTGATCCGGTAAGTATATAGTTGTGGGTAGTATCGGTGATGCAAATAGGTCCTGTGGAGTCTATAGCTACTGCGCCATCGTAAAGTTTTACGTTCACACAAAACGATTTGCCTGTATCGCCCCACATATCCACCCAGGTTTTCTTGTTGTTGGTGTCAAGGTATTCAGAGAAGGTAACAAAAGTGCTTACAGAATTGTTGGTAGCGGTAAAGGTCTTCTGCAGGTGTATGGTGTCTTCTCCATTGTTGCCGGCAGAGCAGGCAAATATCCTGCCGGGGCCTGTAAGTGCATCGCATGCCTGGCTGAATAATGAGTGTCCGTCGTGTGGGCCTATACTGCTGCCCCAGCTGAGGTTTACGATACATGGTTTTGCCACAGACGCTGCATAGGTATACAGGTAGTTCATGCCATCCAGTATGTCTGTAGTGCCGGCTACCGCCCACTGTCCGGGTGGCGGCATGATGCATACAAATGCCATATCGCTTTCGTATGCCATACCACGGTACCGTGCATTGGCCACGCTGCCATAACCCGATCCCGCTGCTATGCCGGCCACATGTGTGCCGTGTGAGGTAATGGCGGTATCGTATCCTGCGGCTCTGATGCCCCATGGGTCAGCCAGTTCTCTTCCATATGCAAATCCTGTGGGTGGCGTTCCGGAAAGGTGCTGTGCCCATACCCGCTTTACACGGTATGCGGCATGCAGTGTATCGTATAGGGTGGGGTGGCCAAAGTCGAAGCCTGCATCAATAATACCTACAAGTACATTTTTGCCGGTGAATGGCATGGGCAAATTAATGCCTCTTTGTGCAGAATCGGCTTTTGTAGCTTTTCTCGCTGCATCCAGTGTAGGGAACACCGGTGCATCAAGGTCCAGATGGGTGATGCCTGCTACTTGCGCCACATCTGGCACTTTGCCCAGAGGTATCTGAATTGTCCAAACCGAACCTGCCTTAGTACCTGTGAACACACCCAGACCCTGCAGTGCTGCCTCATCCACAGTTGTGCCAACCTTGATGAGTGCGCTGATGTAGGGTGCGCCATTAATTTGTTTATACACATATCCCTGCAAGGGTTTTGCTTGGCCCGGTGCACTTTGAATTGCAGAAAGATACTGCCTTGTAAATGCCGAAAGTTGCGCCGGTGCTTTTTGGCCATATGCGCTCATACACACAGAAAACAGATAGGCGAGGCTGATAAATGTTCGTTTCATTTCTGGTAAATTTATTATTAGTACCACCGTTACAGGTTGATGGTTATGCAAAGTATAAATAATTATTGTGTGCTGCTACTGGCCAGGGCGTGAATTTTGGCGCAATTGCAACTGAAAAGCAGCTATGTATATGAATGTTTTCTGTCAAAAAAGATGGCATGAATTTTGCAAGTGTTAGTCAGTATTCAAAAATGAAAAACCCTTCATCATGAAAAAATCATTCATTATCCTGCTGGTATTGGTGCTGCTCACGAGCACGATTCAGGTTGCCCACGCAGGTTTTGTTCGACACAAACCTTCCGTTTCGTTCGTGGAAGGTAGCGGTAGTGCCTCGTCTATAACAGCAAATGCCGCACCTGATGCAAACCAGCACGAAGATGATGGGAACCGAAAAGTGAAGCGTAAGCGGACCGATGATAGTGGCTGGGCAGGTATTACTGCATTTGTATGCGGCCTTGCCGGACTGGGTATACTTGCCATTATTTTTGGTGCCATAGGCATGGGTGAGGGCCGTAAGCACCGCGGGCTTGCCAGGGCTGGCTTCATTTTGGGTATTGTCAATGTCGCTATTTTTCTTTTGATATTTTCCCTGTTGTTTTTTGGTTAGCCACCAAAGTCGCTATCACATTAGCGCTTATTTAGGTATATTTGCCATCGTGGCAGTTGTGATATCCGACTGCAATTGATTACTATGCAAAACAGATACAAGGTGAAGAAGGGAATGTACAGTCTGCTTTTGGCAATGGCAGCAGCGGGCTCAATACATGCACAGACAACGGCAACTGATTTTACTGCCAATGACTGTTCGGGTGTGTCGCATCATTTGTTTGCCGAGCTCGAATCGGGTAAGGTGATCGTGACTGCGTTTGTAATGCCATGCGTGGGATGTATTTATCCGGCACAGGCCACACAGGCGGTGGTGGAGAGTTATTCGGCAAGCCATCCGGGCAGGGTAGTGATGTACCTCGCCGATGATGATGCTACTACTTCGTGCGCTATTCTGAATACCTGGCGCAATGCAAATGACATTCACCTGATGCCTACGTTTTCAGACTCGGGTTTCATTCAGGATTATTACGGTCCACCCGGTATGCCAAAGATCGTTGTGCTGGCAGGTGCCGACCACAGAATATACGATATGCAGAATGATATGGTTAATACCGACCAGCTCAAAGCACGTATCGACGCCGCATTGGGTATCAGCACCGGACTTTCGGCACCGGCTGCTGTTAAGTCAGGCTTTACGTTGTTTCCCAACCCGGCTACGGGCGATGTAACACTCAGCTATACTGCATCTCGGCAGGGCGTAGCGGCAATGCACATAACCGATGCGCGTGGTCGCAGGGTAAGAACAACAGACTACAAGGTGAAATCAGGATCAAATAATTTGATGATCAAAACTTCCGGTATGGTTCCGGGTGTATATTCTGTAACACTTTCTGTTGAAGAGGTAACTATGGAGCAGCAGCTCATTGTGAAGTAGCATCTTTTGATTGATATTGTTGCAAAAAAATCAGCCTCCGGAATCTAGATCCGGAGGCTGATTTTTTTATGTCATTGTGCCTTTTAAGGCTGATACACCAATCTGATGTTTGTAGTGGTGCCGTCGTTACCCGTGAAGCGACACATGTATATGCCGGCTGCAAGGTGACCGGGTAGGCGCAGTCTGCTGGTACCGGGAATCACTGTATGTGAAACGATTTCCTTGCCCTCGAGTGTAAATACGGTGAGTGTACCTGGGCCGGTCGTTTCTACTGTGATGGCGCCATTTGTAGGATTGGGGAACAAATGGATGCCTGCTGACGAACCAGTCAATGTCGTAACACGCGTGGCGCAAGCAGCAGCCGATTTCACAGTCAGCAGCAGGGTAGCGGTATCTGCACTGCAGATATTGGTTACACGGTACCTGATGGTTGCAGTGCCCGGTGCCAGGCCGGTTACCACTCCCGAAGCGCTTACGGTAGCAATAGCATTGTTGCTGCTGCTCCAGGTGCCGCCTGGTGTCGCATTATCTATATGTATTGTATCGCTCTGGCATACGGTGTCAGCACCTGTTATCAGACCAGCATCTGCAATAGGGTTTACTATTACATTGGTGGTTGTGGTTGCCGAGCCGCAAACATTAGTGACCGTATAAGATATCCTTGCCGTACCAAGCGACAATCCAAGAACGATACCTGTACCCGATACCGTTGCGATTGTGGGGTGTCCTGACGACCATGATCCGCCCGATACTGTGCCCGAAAGCACTGTAGTATAGCCCAGACAAAGATTGTTATTGCCGGAGATGGACCCTGCAACTGGCAGTGGATTAACGGTGACTGGGTAAGATACAGTAGCAGTACCACATACAGTTGTAACGCTGTATCTGATGGTGTCAGCACCGGCGGACATGCCGGTCATCAAACCCGCCACTGAAATCGCAGCCTTGCCGGTAGTGATGCTCCAGAAGCCACCACTTACTGTAGAAGCAAGTGCAGTAGCACTGCCCACACAAACAGTATTGCTGCCGGATATTGTACCGGCTGCCGGCAATGGATTCACAGTGATCGTAGTTGTTCTGTTACACCCTGTCGGTAGTGTATAGGTCATTGTTGCTGCTCCGGTGGCAACACCATTTACCACACCAGACGAAGAGCCAACAGAAGCCGTTGCCGGTGTGCTGCTGCTCCATGTGCCGCCGGTAGTAATACTTGTGAGTGTTATGGATGAACCAAGGCATACACTGCCCGGTCCGGAGATTGCAGCGGGCAATGGATTGATGGTCACAATGGCCGATGTATTGCAGCCGGTGCCAAGAGTATACAGTATTGCTGCCGTACCCGCTGCCACACCTGATACTATTCCGGTTGCTCCTGCAGCGGCAACAGATGGTGCTCCGCTCGACCAAGTACCACCCGGTGTCGGGCTCGACAATGTAGTGGTACCGCCTGCACATGTGCTCATAGTTCCTGTTATGTCCGCCGGTAGCGCATTAACTGTTACCGTTTGTGTACGGAAACATCCGGTGCCCAACGTATAGGTGATCGTAGTAGTGCCGGCCAGCAGACCAGTTACAACACCGGAACTGCTGCCTACTGTAGCTGTTGTGGCGTTGCTGCTGCTCCACGTGCCTCCGGTAGGTGTGCTGCTTAGTGTTCTGTTGCTACCCACACATACTGTAGGTGTGCCTCCTATCACAGCCGGCAGGGCATTGACAGTCACATTGGCTGATACACCACAGTTTGTTGGCAGTGTATAGGAGATGACTGCGTTTCCGGCCGTTGAACCTGTCACGATACCTGATGTTAATCCGACTGGTGCAACAGCTGTTGTGCCACTTGTCCAAACACCACCCGGGGTAGCATTGGTCAGGGTAGTGGTTGTTCCGGCGCATAGATCCAGAGTACCAACAATAGCCAGTGGCAGCGGATTTACAATGACAACTATTGTGCGGCTACAGCTCGCTGCAGATGTATAGGTTAGGAGACTTGAACCGGCTGATATGCCCGCCACCACGCCTGAGGAACTACCCACAGTAGCCACAGTAAGGTCGCTACTGCTCCAGGTGCCACCTGCCGGTGTACTGCTTAGTGTAGTCGTTGCAGACACACATACAGCTGCATCGCCTGATATTGCTGTCGGCAATGCGTTTACTGTCACATTAGTAAACTTACGGCATCCGGTAGGCAAAATATAGCTGATAACGGCTACGCCTGCTGTACCACCGGTATAGAGGCCTGTCGTTGACCCCACAGCGGCAACAGAAGTGTTGTTGCTGAGCCATGTGCCGCCTGGGGTGACATTGGTTAGTGTTGCCGCACCACCTACACATACATTTGTAGTGCCGGTTATATTTGCAGGTATTGGATTAATGGTGAGTATTGCTGTTCTGATACAGCCTGTTGACGTTAGTGTAAAGCTGATAACCGGGTTGCCCGCGGTAATCGTGTTTACAAATCCGGAACTGGATCCGATTATAGCCATTCCCAGATTGCTGCTCGCCCATGTGCCCGCGCCCGATGAATTGGTGAGGGTTGTCGTATTGCCTGCACAAAGTAGCTGCGTGCCACCTATCGCTGCCGGAAGTGCTGTAACGGTTACAGTACGGGTAGTGATACATCCGGTGTTCTGTGTAAAAGTGATTACGGCTGTACCTGCGCTTAAACCGGATACAATTCCGGTTGCCGATCCAACTGTTGCAACAGCGGTGTTGCCCGAACTCCAGGTACCCGCTCCGGTGTTGGCAAGGATAGTTGACGAGTTTTCGCATAACGTTGCCGACCCGGTTATGGCTGATGGCAGCGGATTCACAGTGATCACGTTTGTTGTTGTGGCAATGCCACAGCTACTTGATATAGTATAGGTGATGCTGGCGGTCCCGGTCGATAGACCCGTTACCGCACCTGAGGTGAGTCCTACCGAAACATTGCCGCTGGCACTCTGCCAGGTGCCGCCGAGTACAGAGCTGGTCAGCGTTACCGTATTGCCGATACAAACTCCTGTGGGGCCACTGATTGTTCCGGATACCGCTGAATTGGTTACAGTAACGGTGTGTGTCGCAGTAACCGTACCACATAGTCCTGAAACAGCATAGGTCATAACAGCAGTGCCAAAGGTTATACCCGTAACCATTCCTGATGAAGCATTTACAGATGCTACCGCTGCGGCACTACTGCTCCATGTTCCACCGCTAACCGTGCTGGACAAACCTATTGTCAACCCCGTACATACACTCGTTGAGCCACTCACGGTGCCTGCTGTTGGTGCCGGGTTTACTGTTACAATCGCCGATACGCCACAATTGGTTGCCAGACGATAAGAGATAGTTGCAGTGCCTGTTCCTGTACCTGTTACTACACCCGATGCAGAGCCAACGGTAGCCACACCGGTAGCACTGCTTGTCCATGTGCCGCCACTTGTTGTGCTTGTTAGTGTTGTTGTTATTCCCACACAGGTACTTGCCGTACCCGCAATTGCTTCAGGCAGCGGGTTGACTGTAACTGTAACCGATCTCAAGCAACCTGTCGTGAGGATATAAGATATATTGGATGTGCCTGCCAGCACACCACCAACGATACCTGTTGAAGAACCTACAGTCGCGTTAGCTGTAGTGCTGCTGGTCCATGTACCGCCGGTTGTGGAATTGAAAAGCGTGGTGGTACCCCCGGCGCATACGCTCAGCGTTCCGCCAATCGCAGCTGGCAGAGGATTTACAGTAATAGATGTGGTGCTCTGGCAGCCGGTAGGCAGGCTGTACGTGATAGTCGCCGTACCAGTTGTTACTCCCGTTACAGTGCCGGTAGCAGATCCCACTGCAACATTGCTGCTGCCGCTCCATGTGCCACCAGGGGTACTGTTTGTAAAGGTTACCTGCGATCCCACACATACGCTCGTGCTACCCCCCGCAATACCTGCAGGCAAAGGATTTACAGTCAATGTTGCAGTTCTGAAACACCCTGTACTCACCATATAGGTTATAGTGGTCGTTCCAATTGCTAGACCTGTTGCGACACCCGAAGTGAGGCCTATAGTAGCTGTAGCTGTATTACTGCTCTGCCAGGTTCCGCCAGTCGGTAACCCAATCAGCGCAGTGGTACCACCCTCGCATATTGCCAGTGTTCCAATAATCGATCCGGGCAAGGGATTGACTGTGATGATCTTTGTTGCAAGGCAACCGGTTGCTGTCACTGTATAGGAAATTGTACTCGTTCCTATTGTTATACCCGTGAGGTTACCGGCTGCATTTATTGTTGCAACAGCGGTATTGCTACTCACCCATGTGCCGCCGCTCGTGGTGTTAGTAAGTAGTGTGGTTGAGCCTGCACAAATCGCGCCTGCACCTGCTATCGCTGCAGGATTAGGATTAACCGTAACAGCTACACTGCCCTGATTTCCCCAGCAACCAAGGGCTGTCTGCGATCTGAAGAAATACGTGCCTGTTGATGTTATGGTTTGCGATGATGAGGCAGTACTTGTGGAAACGCCATTAGATGTTGTGCCCTGGTAGAAAATGGTGCCACCCGAGCCACCCGTAGCATTGATCACCGTGCTACCGCAGAACGATCCGCTGCCACTGGCCGTCACAGCGCCCGGTAGTGGGTTAACCGTCACTACTCTTGTTGTGGTACATCCGATAGCCGTATAGGTGATGTTTGATGTGCCCGCAGCTATTCCCAATACTTCGCCGGTAGTAGATCCGATCGTTGCTTTTGATGGGTCGCTACTCTGCCATGTACCACCAGTGGTTGTACTGTTGAGTGTTGTGGTCGCATTCACACATATCGCCGCAGTTCCTGTAATTGCCGCTGGTGCGGGGTTGATCGTAACACTGATCGCTGCTTCAGGACCCCAGCATCCACCCGAGGATTGCACTCTGAAGTAGTAGGTGCCTGTTGAGGTTACTACCTGACTTATAGATGGGGTAGCGGTCGATGTGCCGCCGGGGGTTGTATTCTGAAAATAAATCGTGCCACCAGAGCCACCCGTTGCGCCAATAGTGGTACTGCCGCAGAATACGCCGCTGCCCGACCCGGTAACTGCGCCGGGCGCCGCATTGACGGTGACTACAGTGGTGGATATGCAACCCGCAGGAGTGGTATAGTTGATCGTAGAGGTTCCTGTGCTCAACGCGCTGAACAAGCCCGATGTGCTGTTGATAGTACCCACCGAAGTAGAGCCGCTGCTCCATGTGCCACCGGGAATAGTGTTAGCCAAACTCAATGTGGCACCGGTACAAACACCGCCGCCACCCGTTATGGGCGATACGGGGTTAACAGTTAGAATGTCTGATGATTTGCAGCCTGCGCCTGATGTATAAGAAACTATTGTTGTTCCGCCGGATACACCCAGTACAATGCCTGAGGTAGATCCTATTGTGGCCACCGATGTATTTACGCTGGTCCACGTGCCCGATGCTGGTGCAGAGGATAATGTTGTATTGCTGCCGGTGCACACGGTAAGAATTCCGGTTACCGGTGATATCGGATTCACGGTTACTGTTGTAGTCCGTTGGCAGCCGGTAGGCAATGTGTAAGTAAGTGTCGAGTTGCCGCCGGCAGTACCTATGCCTGCTACAATTCCGGTAGTAGCACCTACAGTCGCAACAGAAGTAATGGAGCTTGCCCACGTACCGCCGGTTGTTGTGCTGTTCAGCGTAGTAGTGGCATTTGCACATAGTGAGCCCGTACCGGTGATGGCAGCAGGCAAGGGATTGATAGTAACAATAGCTGTTCTGAAACACCCACCGGGCAATGTATAGGTCAGATTGGCCGTACCTGAGGCCGATATGCCGCTGACAATACCGGACGTTGCCCCTACAGTAACAATTCCGGATCCTGCACTGGCACTCCAGGTGCCACCGGTTATGCTGTTAGTAGCTGTTACGGTTCCGCTGCTGCATACGGCAAGGGTGCCGCCTATCGCTGCCGGTGTCTGGTTTACGGTTATTGTAGTGGTGGCATTGCAACCTGTCGGAAGTGAGTAAACGATATTGGAAGTGCCGGCAACCAGACCGGCTATTGTGCCTGTAGAGCCACTCAGATTCACAGTAGCCACGGGCAGGTTACTGCTGCTCCATGTGCCGCCGGCATTGGCGTTGGTAAGTGTTGTTGTTGATCCTGTACATGCCGTCGTGGTACCGGTATTGGCAGCAAGCGGATTGACAGTAACTGTTGCTGTGGCAGAGCAGCTGCCTACAGTGTACGTTACCAGTGCGGTGCCTGCACCAACACCGGTTACTACACCTGTTGCAGGTACTATAGTAGCTATCGATGTTGTTGGGCAGCTCCATGTTCCACCGGGTGTGCTGTTAGTTACAGTTGTAGTATTAGTCATACATACTACCGGAGTGCCACCAAAGGTGCCCGGACCGGCTGTAACGGTTACCACACGGGTCACGAAGTTACCACCTGCTGTATAGGTTATTGTTGCAGTACCAGCAACAAGGCCGGTAACCGTGGCTGTAGTACCACTGGCAGTTGCTACAGAGGCTATACCGCCTGCGCTCACTGTCCATACACCACCCGAAAATATGTTTGAAAGTGTTGTCGTGCCAGTAACACAGGTAGTTGCTGTGCCCGTTATCTGTCCCAGCTCTTTAAAGTTGATACTTGTGCCGAAGTTCCATTTGTCACCTCCATCTGCCCCAAACATATTGTTTACGGCATTCAGCGCCGCATTCAGGCGCACGTCGCCGAATCCTGTTGCGGGTGCAACCCAGTTGATATTTACACGGTATAGAGTGCCGGCACCGCCAGTACCCGAAAATGGATCCAGGCGTTCGGTATGCTGGCAAACATCAGCACCACCAGGATTAAACACAACGGTAGAACCTGGTGCCGTCATCGTTCCGGCAGTTGTCGTCCCCGACGATGCTGCAGATGCCTTTAACTGAAAGCCGAATTTGGGCAATGATGACAATCCATCGGTTTGTGTGCCCGTAAGCCTGATGGTGTAGCTTTGCCCCGCCACCCATGTAGTGACAGGAGTTCCACCATTTAGTAGCTCAAATCCGAGTGTTGTAGATGCTGATGATGAGCCATGGCAGGAACATCCACCGCTAGTCGTTAGATCACCGCCTGGTCCTGAAGACATACCGGTAGTGATCGCGTAAATCAGGATACCAAGCAAAGGCAATAGTATAAGTTTCTTCTTCATACTCCTCGTTTTTGAATTAGTTGTTGAATATTTGTACTTTCAGGTAATAAATGTATGTACTCCTATCTTGTAAATGTATGTTAAATAATCTGAAATTCTAGGCGTTGCTACGCACAAAAAAATACGCGTTCTGATGTCTTGTCTTTTGTTGAGCTGGAGACCTAATGCCGTTCTAATTTGATTTCCTACAGGTTTTTGTTTGCCTATATTCTGTTTTTTATTTACAAAACACTTATAATCAACATTTTGTAAAACAAAAGACAGCAAAGGAACTTTTGGTTCCTTTGCTTGTACTTTGGTAGGGGATATCAGCTATTTATAATGGCGTGCCTCTATATAAAAATGTTAGTCCTCCCTAAATATTTAATTGATACAATTTGAATTATTATTTACTATTGGTTACAGTCGATTCCCTGGTCTGCGTCATTGACTGTTTATATTACTATTGTATCCTACTCTTGGTGTATTTTTACCGCCTTAGTCGCTGACTTTGCACCAATTCAATGGAACACCAGTGCTCACCAAGGTTGACCAGATTTGCCCCAACACCCAGTGGTTACCTGCATCTGGGTAACATTATGTCTTTTGCCATCACCAGTGCTTTGGCTTCTGAATACAACGCCAGGATTTTACTTCGCATCGATGATTTCGATAGAGACAGAACAAATCCGCAATTCATCAAAGATATTTTCGAAACCTTCGCTTTTTTGGGCATAGAGTGGCATGCAGGACCACTGGATGTAGCCGGTTACGAATCAACTTTCTCGCAAATACACCGCACGCAACTATACAATAGTGCGCTGCAGCAATTGCGCGAGGCAGGTAAAATATATGCATGCACATGCTCCAGGGTACAGGTCATAAAGGCTGATGCGGAAGGAACTTACAAGGGCACTTGCAGGCACAAAAACATACCGCTGGATGCCCCTGGCGTTTGCTGGCGAATCAACACTGAGGAAGCCGGACCTTTGTCGGTAAACACTCAGAAAGGGATTGTTCTGGCTGACTTCCCTCACAATATGCGTGACTTCATAGTGAAAAGAAAAGATGGATTTCCGGCTTATCAGCTCATATCAGTTGTCGATGATACTTTTTTCGGGGTAGACCTGATTGTCAGAGGCGATGACCTTTTTCCTTCAACTTTGGCTCAGCTATATTTGGCTGCTCAACTGGGAAACACCACACTGGCAAAAGCGATGTTTTACCATCATCACTTATTGGTCGATGAAGAAGGAAAGAAAATGTCTAAGTCAGCGGGATCCACCTCTGTACACTATCTGAGACAGCAGGGCTGCACACCTCAGGATATTTTTTTCAGGATCGCACAAATGGCTGGAGAGAATGTGCGCCCGGCTGGCTGGCAGCAACTCTGTGCAATATTGCAAACCTGACGATGTTTACCTGCACCACTTCCTGTAGAGGCGGTGCAGGTACAGTAGTCTTTAGTTTTTTATGGCCTTCATAGTTTGCAATCGCATGTTGTAAAACCAGGATGCAGCCAGCACAATTAGAAACACTAGCGGCCCGGCAAATGGAGTTGCAGTCGCTGCATGCGACCAAATGGCACCAATGAAGGTAATTGCCAGCCCGGCATACGCCCATTCGCGAAGTTTTGGCGAAAAGGTTTGCAAAAGCCCTGCAGACCCCAACAGCTTCGCTATACCAAGAATATATAGCATATAGGCTGGATAACCCAGTGTCTTAAGCCCGTCGGTAATCTGCGGATTGTGTGTCAGGTACATTACCCCACTCATCGCCATCATAGCGGCCACCAGGCCCGTCGTTGTCCAGAAAATGATCTTGTTTGTTTTCATACTTTTTTTGTTTTGACAAAAGTCCGTACATTTGGTATACAATAGATACCGATATACTTTAGTATATCGGTTTCCTAAGAGATACCAGATAGCGTTCGTTTAGCCATAAAACACCTCATGCGGGGGGCGTAGATTTTTTTGTTACTTATAAATTGATGCAGATTATGTGCCCAAAGGAAACTGATGAACAAAAATGCCCCGACCAACACAACAGCACAGAATGTGCCAAACACCTGATGCCGGTGCGGGATGCACTGGATATGCTCAGTGGCAAATGGAAAATTCCTATCATCATCGCACTTACTTATGGCAACTACCGGTTCAAGGAGTTGCACCGGCAGATAGGCATCACGCCCAAGATGCTCTCTAAAGAGCTCAAAGAGCTGGAAATGCATCAGCTGGTAAAGCGAACTGTATATGATTCTACCCCGGTTACAGTGTCTTACGAGCTTACGCCATATGCTGCCTCGCTGCGGCATGTTATAGACGCACTTCGCGATTGGGGATTGCAACACCGCAAAAGGCTGATGCCCAAAAGTAAACCGGCGGCATGACCCGTATAGGACTGATATCTGATACGCACGACTACCTCGACGAGGCCGTATTCACACACTTTGATAAGTGTGATGAGATTTGGCATGCTGGCGATTTCGGTACTTCGGCGATTTCAGACAAGCTCAGTGCTTTCAGGCCGCTACGCGGGGTATATGGCAATATTGACGGGTACGATATACGATCTCAGTACACCGAGGTGCTGCGTTTCAGATGCGAGGAAGTAGATGTGCTCATGATACACATTGGTGGCTACCCCGGAAGATACACACAATTGGCAAAATCGAAGATGGCTGTTAGTGCACCCAAGCTGTTTATCAGCGGGCACTCACACATCCTCAAGGTGATCTATGATGACAAACTGAGCTGCCTGCACATGAACCCCGGTGCCGCCGGAAAACATGGCTGGCACAAGGTCCGAACACTCATCCGGTTTGTAATAGATGGCGCAACTATGAAGCAGTGCGAAGTAGTAGAGTTGGGGCCACGCTAGTCGCATTGCTGCACCAGCGGCTATAGCACTTTTGTGATCTTCAGCATATTCGTTGGCAGGTGCTCCAGAACAGGGGTGCTGCCGGTATTTACTACCACATCACCGCTTTTCAGCAGGCCTTTTTCCCGCAGTATATTCAGCTGATCGGCTATGATCTCATCCATACTTTCTTCACGGTCGTAGTAGAATGCCTGTACACCCCAGCTCAGACTCAGCTGATTGATCAGCGAGTGTGTTTTGGTAAATACAAACAGCGGTGAGCGTGGCCGGTAGCTGGATAGCATGAATCCGGTATACCCCGACTGTGTCATCCCTATAAGCGCATCGGCTTCTATCTCACGTGCTATTTCGCATGCATTGTAACACAGCGCATCGCTGAGGAATGACGGCGAATGCCGCTGTGGGGTCAGGTTGCGGTTGTATACGATCGCTTCTTTTTCCACTTCCCTTATAATGCTTACCATGGTACGCACTACCAGTTCGGGGTATTGTCCCATTGCGGTTTCGCCGCTCAGCATTACGGCATCAGCTCCTTCCAGTACGGCGTTGGCCACATCTGTTATTTCACTTCTGTTCGGGCGCGGCCGGTCCATCATGCTCTCCATCATCTGTGTAGCAATGATCACTGGTTTTGCACGGTGTATACATTTGCGCACAATGTTTTTCTGTATCATGGGCACCTGCTCCAGCGGCAGCTCCACACCCAGGTCGCCACGCGCCACCATCACGGCATCCGATGCCAGTATGATCTCGCGCAGATGTTCCAGCGCTTCTGGTTTTTCTATCTTAGATATGATTTTTGCCAGGCTCTGCTTGCTCTGCAGTATGGCCCGCAGCTGTGTCACATCTTCAGGGGTACGTACGAAGGAAAGCGCCACCCAGTCTATACCCTGACTTACAATGAAGTCAAGATCGGCGAGGTCTTTTTCAGACAACGATGGTAGTGATATTTTAGTGTCAGGCAGATTGATGCCTTTATTTGATGACAGAATTCCGGGAGAACTTACTTCTACCAGCACACGGTTGTCGTCATGAATTTCCTTTACTATCACTTCTATCTTGCCGTCATCAAGCAGTATTTTTTCGCCCACCCGCACATCGCTGTGGAAGTCGGGGTAGGAGAGGTATACCTGCTCTTTATTACCTACACATTTTTCGTTGGTAAAGAAAAACTGGTCACCTTTTTTCAGATCCAGTTCGTTGTTTTCTATCTGGCCTACCCGCAGTTTGGGGCCCTGCAGGTCGGCAAGTATGGCTATGTTGAACGGGTAACAGTTATTGATATCTCTGATGCGCTCTATCACCGCTTTATGTTGGTCATGTGTTCCGTGCGAAAAATTAAGGCGAAACACATTAACACCTTCTTCCACCAGTGCCAGTAATTTGTCGTAAGAGTTGCAGGCAGGTCCTACGGTAGCGATGATTTTTGTTTTATGGAGCATTTTGAGCAGTTCTTTGTAGCAAATCTGCAAACAATCTCACGGAATACAGAATTGCACCGTTTAAGTTTATGCTAAGAATTGATTTGCAGTGTGTTGCAAATGTAGTGATTATGCCCCATAGTAAAATACAAAGAGCGCATACCGGTGCACGGTATACGCTCTTTTTCAGGCAGGTAAATAGTGGTTATACCACTATGTTGATCATTTTTCCTTTCACGAATATGAATTTCTTCATTGGCTTATTTTCCATCCATTTCTGTACAGTGGCGTCAGCCAGTACTCCGGGTTCAATATCAGCTTGTTCTGCATCCGCTGCAAACGCCATTTCCACACGTTTTTTGCCGTTTATTGATACGCCATAGGTGATAGTGCTTTCAGCTATAAAACGGTCTTCATACTCCGGAAACGCAGCATCTAGCACGGTTCCGGTATTGCCCATACCGCTCCACAATTCTTCTGCTATGTGTGGTGCAAACGGTGTTATAGCTACTACCAGAGGTTGCAGTACTGCGCGTTTGTGGCATCCCAGCGCAGCCAGTTCGTTCACACATATCATAAACTGGCTTACAGAGGTATTGAACGAAAACCGCTCCATGTCTTCGCTTATCTTTTTCAGTGTTTTATGCAGTGTGCGCAGCTCGGCTTCGTTAGGCGCGTCGTCGGTCACTATCCATCCCTGATCCCCGGCAAACAGGCGCCAGAATTTTTTCAGGAAACGGTGCACACCTTCTATGCCCTTGGTATCCCATGGCTTGCTCACATCTATTGGGCCCAGAAACATTTCATACATTCTGAAGGTGTCTGCTCCATATTGCGCTACAATGTCGTCTGGGTTCACAACATTGTATTTTGATTTGGACATTTTTTCAACTTCAGACTGGCAAATAAAGGTGCCATCTGGTTCACAGATATAAACAGAATCACTAAAATTAGGGTTCCATTTTTTTAGTTCATCAATTTTCAGCAGAACGCCGTCTACATATTCAATCGGAATTCTGATTGGCGCATCTTTAGATAAAATCAGTTCTGAAAGTGTACCACCGTTACCATATTGAGCATCCACATAGCTTATCGCATCTTTGTCGCCTTTCAATATCAACTCTCTGATATTTTTCGATATGTACCAATTGGTAACACCGTCTGAATCAGGTTTTATTGAAGGAACTGAATAGTTTGATCTATACAGAAACCGCGAACTCCCCTGAATCATGCCCTGATTCAGCAGTTTTTTGAATGGCTCATCAAAACCTATATGTCCAAGGTCAAATAGTACCTTTGTCCACATGCGGCTGTAGAGCAGGTGGCCAACAGCATGTTCCGTTCCGCCCACGTATAGGTCTACCTGCTGCCAGTAGTCAGTCGCTTTTCTGTCCGCAAACGTAGCACCATTGTGCGGGTCCATATACCTCAGAAAATACCAGCTGCTGCCTGCATATCCCGGCATGGTATTTGTCTCCCGGTTGCCTGCTGGTGTATTCACCCATTCTGGCAGGTTGGCCAGTGGTCCCTGTCCTTCAGGTCCGGGCTTGTAGCTATCTACATGGGGCAGCTCCACAGGCAGGTCGTTCACACCGTTCGCTCCTTTTGTGCCGGTCGTGTAGCGTTCCTCATCCACACCATAGGGTACATCATTCATATAAACAATCGGGAAGGGTTCACCCCAGTACCGTTGCCTGCTGAAGCCCGCGTCGCGCAGTCTGAAGTTGGTTCTTCTTTTCCCTGCACCTATGGCCACTAGTGCATTCAGTGCGGCTTCCGTAGCTTCTGCTATACGCATGCCGGTCAGGAAACCACTGTTCATGATCGTACCCGACTTGTCGCTGTATGCGTTATCACCGTTGTACAGATCGCCAAATATGTTCGTGATCGGGATGTTGAAGTGTTGCGCAAACGCATGGTCTCTATCGTCACCGGCAGGTACAGCCATAATGGCGCCGGTGCCATATCCTGCCAGCACATATTCTGCTATCCATACCGGTATCAGATTGTTGCTCAGCGGATGGATCGCATATGCGCCCGTGAAGCAACCTGTGATCTGTTTTACGTCCGCCATCCGTTCACGTTCAGAGCGGCTTTTTACATAGGTGCGGTACTCATCTATTACCGTCTTTTGTTGAGCCGTGGTGATCGTGTCAACAAGGGCATGCTCCGGTGCCAGCACTAGAAAATCTACCCCGAAGATCGTATCAGGCCGGGTAGTGAAAACATGAACGGAAAGGGTTGGGGAGACATCAAACCTGACCTCTGCCCCTGTACTTTTGCCTACCCAGTTGCGCTGCATTTCTTTCATGGCATCTGTCCAATCCAGCGTGTCCAGCCCGGTCAGCAGTCTGTCTGCATATTCTGTAATCCGCAGAAACCACTGGCGCATCTGCTTGCGTTCCACAGGGTGCCCGCCTCGTTCAGATACCCCATTCACTACCTCGTCATTTGCCAGTACCGTGCCAAGCGCTTCGCACCACCATACAGCTGCATTGCCCTGATAGGCAAGGCGGTAGTGCATCAGCAACTTACGTTGTTCTTCTTCGCTGTAGCTGGTCCATTGTTCGTCGGTTACCACAAGTCCGTCCACATCGGGGCAGGGATTATTTATATTGCCCTCTTTTTCCAGTAGGGCTATCAGTTCCGTTATTGGCCTTGCCCGTTGCGCAGCACAGTCATACCAGCTATGAAACAGTTGCAGAAATATCCATTGTGTCCATTTATAGTACCCGGGATCACTTGTCGTTACGGCCCGGTCCCAATCATAGCAGAACCCTATTTTGTTCAGTTGGTCCTTGTAGCGCTCTATGTTTTTTCGGGTGGTATCCGCCGGGTGTTGTCCTGTTTCCAGGGCATATTGCTCAGCTGGCAGCCCAAAGGCGTCGAAGCCCATAGGGTGCAGCACATTGTATCCTTTTAGCCGCTTGTAGCGGGCGTATATGTCAGACGCAATATAGCCAAGCGGGTGACCCACATGCAGCCCTGCCCCACTCGGGTAGGGAAACATATCCAATACATAGTATTTGGGTTTGCTGCTTTCATTCGATACCTTATATACTTGTTTTTCGTTCCAGTATTGTTTCCAGCGTTGCTCTATTTCAGGGAAATTGTATTCCATATCCAGTAGACGGTAAGTTGGGTCAGCAAATACAGACCCGAAAAAATTAAAGACCGCAAAAATACAAAACTAATACCTGTAACAACCACCAAAATTATCCATCTGTTGCATGGCCGACCTGGTAGTCAGAAAATTGCAGAAGCATCCGGTGTACCAATTAGCCCGCAGGCAGGTAAGTGCCATGTATGAGTTTGTTGCACTAGGGTTGGTTCTCCTGTATCACTGGTAGCTAATTATCATCCCATTTTTGTGAATATCTTTCTGACCCTTTGTACGTGATTGGTCCGATTTTTGCAGCTAGACTATGGGGTAATTCTTGCTATTATAATAATGATGATTGTAAAAATAATTTAAAACAAAAACTACATGAAATAGTAGCAGTGAGCAAAAGTGCGCAAAAAGTGCGCAAAAATAAAATCTTATTTGCTTGTAAATCAATTAGTTAATGTTTTTCGTTTTATTTTCCGGCAATGCGCAATTTTGATACGTAGTGTAATGTTTTATAAATCAATTTGTGGCGAGGTCAGTACTTTTTATACGTATGGCTAGCGTTCAGCAGTGTTCTTTTTTTTACCTTTTGTTGCTGGTTTACCCTTTTCAGGTGGTGTCGAGACCGCTGATATTGGTCAGTAAATCGCTTTTTTTAACAATTTCAATGCAGCGCATTCCGCATTTGTTGCTAATTTTATTACAGGTTAATAACCATAAGTGATGGTAGGTGCCATCAGGCATATTAATGTTAATTGTTTTGTATGAGAAAATTGATGATGCTGTTCGCAGCTGTTTTGTTCTTGAGTATCGGGGTATTGGCACAAGGGAAGTTCGATAAATGGCCCGAAATGAAAACATACCACGGAACGTTGTCGCAGACTTTTCATCCGGCAGAGGAAGGTGACCTCAAGCCTATTCGAACCCGTTCGCACGAATTGTACGCCAATGCCAAGTTGGTGGCTGCGTCTCCAATACCGGGAGAGTACGACAACGACGACATCCGGAAACTGATCAAGCGAATGGTCAAAGAAGCCGACAAATTGAACGCACTCGTGGTTTTGCAGGAGCAAAATACCACGATCATGAAACAATTTAATATAGTGCATAGCACCTTTCACGAGATAGCAGGCATGTGCAAAAAGGAAGAAAAACAAGCTAAATAACCCGAATCATCATGATACAATATGTGAGATTGTCAGTTACCGCGTTGATGCTTTCCCTTTTGGTAAGCGCCTGCGAAAAGAAAGATCCGCCCGCTCCTGAAACAGGTGTAAGTACCGTGAAGGTTGAAGTAGCGAATAAGGTGGGTACCGCTAACCTTTCACTCAATAATCAGTGGTACCTGAATGAGCATAGCGACTCGTTTACGGTGTCTAAGTTGATGTACTACCTCAGCAATGTGCAACTTGTTGGGGCGGCTGGCACATATACAGAGGTGGAAAGTTATCACCTTGTCAGTCAGGCCGATGCGGCGTCGCTGGTGTTGGATCTGAAGGATGTGCCTGTAGGCGACTATACCAAAATCACCTTTATGATAGGTGTTGATAGTCTTCGCAACGTATCTGGCGCACAAACCGGTGCACTCGATCCGGTTAATGGCATGTTCTGGTCGTGGAACACAGGCTACATTATGCTCAAACTGGAAGGGAATTCACCCAAATCCCCGCTCACAGATGGTGGTCTGGTTTTTCATGCCGGTGGCTACAAAGGGCAGTATGCTGTGCAACGCACAGTCAGCATTACATTGCCGGCTGCTATAACCGTCAAAAAGGGCGTGGTAAATCACATTCATCTTGATGCCGATGTACTGAAAATGTTCAAATCGCCAACTTTGTTCGATTTTGCTACATTGCATACTATCCATTCTGAAGGAAAAGATGCAAAGAATTTTGCCGACAATTATTCCGGTATGTTCACCGTGTCCTACTCCGGACTGTAAGCATAGGTTGCTTCAGGTTTGGGGTTTTGAGCCCTGTCATGATACCTGTGCGGTTTTTTGGGACTGTTGAAGAAGTGTCGGTTTTTCGTAAATTGCAGTGATGAAAAAAGCGTGGATAATTGGTGTTTTGGTATTGGCTGGCACGCTGTTTACCATCGGCGGATGTAAGAAAGACACGATAGACCCCGGTACATGGCAGCCCGTTTCATTTGCAGTACCCGCCGGTTGGCCGCAACCTGCGTATGCTTTCGTCAACAATCCCCTTACTTCCGAAGGTTTTATACTGGGTCGTAAGTTGTTTTACGATGTCCGCCTCTCGCGCGACAATACCATTTCCTGCGGTACCTGTCATCAGCAGTTCGCATCTTTTGCACATCTCGATCACGATGT
This sequence comes from uncultured Bacteroidota bacterium, assembly GCA_903824665.1. Lineage (GTDB taxonomy): Bacteria > Bacteroidota > Bacteroidia > Chitinophagales > Chitinophagaceae > Nemorincola. The sequence continues at coordinate 40,016 of CAIJXT010000004.1, forward strand.
GAGTCATGGCATCTATGGTTTGTTTGGCACCCGCAACTCTCCGGGGCTTGCCAATATGGCCTGGCACACCTCTTTCTTTTGGGATGGAGGGGTGAATCATCTCGAAAGCCAGCCAATAAATCCGATACAGAACCACGTTGAAATGGATATGACCATGCCCGAGGTGATCACTCGTGTTGGTGCTGATGCCGATTACAAAGGGCGCTTCAAAAAAGTGTTTGGTGATGAAACCGTCAACTCACAGCGAATTTTTCGTGCAATGGCGCAGTTTATGGGTGCAATGGTTTCCGCCGATTCAAAGTATGACAAGGTGATCCGAAACGAACCCGGCTTCCTTTTTTCACCGGCCGAACAACGCGGCCTTACACTTTTCAGGCAGAAGTGTGCTACCTGCCACAAAGAGCCACTGTTCTCCGATTTTTCTTTTCGCAACAATGGTCTTGTGCCTAAGGCCTCTGTCAATGATAGCGGCAGGGCACATATCACCCGCGAGGTGTCAGATCTGTATAAGTTCAAAGTGCCATCTCTCCGCAATATCTTGCTATCCCGGCCCTATATGCACGATGGCCGTTTTACAACGCTCGATGCTGTATTGGAACATTACCGTACAGGCGTAGTGGCAACCGCTACCACAGACCCATTGCTTTCTTCCGGCATAACACTGACCACTGAAGAAAAAAATGATATCATTATTTTCCTCGGAACGCTCACAGATAGTACCTTTATTAAAAACAAGCTATTTGCCGAGCCGGCCAAATAGGTGAAAAATACGACGATATGAGACCTCTTTTGCTTTTATTATCAGTAGCCTTGGTGCTCACGGGTTGTGAGCATGAACCCTTCAGAGCTATAGGGGGAAAAGGTGGCAATGCCACACTGAATGTGTATCCTAGTCATCACGGAGTTACCGCGCCGCTCGATAGTATGGTCGTATACATTAAGTATGATGCCGAAGACGTGCCGGCCAATGGCGTTTATGATGACTCAGCTACATGTACCTATATTAACTCGCTGCCCTCATGTACATTTTCAGGACTCACAAATGGTAATTACTACCTGTACAGCAAAGGATATGATTACAACATTTCCGCCAGGGTGAAAGGCGGCATTCCTTATACAGTGAAATTGCAGTCTGCACAAAATGTGAACTTGCCCGTAGGCGAAGAATCATTGTAATATCATCGGTCTTTGCACGGTTGTCACGCTACCTGGTTCAGGTGGTTTTTTGATGTTCACACCGTAACATAGATTGTGTCGGGGTCTTCAGACAATGCACAGCAAAAATATATCGCAGGTTGCGATAGCCTTTTGACGGATGCAGGCGTGATTTGTGTTATTTCAGCAGGGTAGGAGGGGTAAACATGTGTCCCGGACAGCCATATTTTTTGGTGCCACAAGATGACATTGTGAGGAATGCTACAACGGCTATTATGGGCATTAAGCGCTTGATTTTAGAAATTACCTGCATACTTATTTGGTTATGAATAGTAAAAAGCTGGATTAACTTTGTACGAAGATACGAAAAAGATAAAAACAAACATGCAAAACATTCATTTTATAGCCGTTGGGGGAGCCATTATGCACCAGCTTGCTTTGGCGCTTCACCGGAAAGGATATGTAGTGACCGGAAGCGACGATGAGATCACTGATCCTGCAAAGGCCAACCTCGCCGCGGCGGGTCTGCTACCGCAGCAATTCGGTTGGTTTCCGGAGAAGATCACCCCGACTCTCGATGCGGTGGTGCTGGGCATGCATGCAAAAGGTGACAATCCCGAATTGCTGGCCGCTAAAGCTGCCGGGATCCCTGTCTATTCGTTTCCACAGTATGTTTACGAGGTCAGTAAGAACAAAAAGAGAGTTGTGGTGGCAGGCAGTCATGGTAAAACTACGATCACTTCCATGATCATGCACATCCTCAGGCATCAGCATGTAGATTTCGATTATCTGGTGGGCGCCAAGGTTGCAGGTTTCGATCAGTCGGTGAGGCTTACTGATGCGCCACTGATTGTCCTGGAAGGCGACGAATATCCGGCATCGGCAGAAGAAAAACGCCCCAAAATCTTATTTTATCACCCGCATATCAGCGTACTCAGCGGCATTGCCTGGGATCATATTAACGTATTTCCGACTTACGATATTTATTTCAACCAGTTTGAGCAATACTTGCTGGGAATGGAAGAGGGTACCAAGGTCTTTTACAATAGTGAAGACACCGAGGTTATCCGGGTCATTGGTGGCTCTGGCGGCCGTGTTGTCGCACACCCGTATTGTACGCCTCCGTTTCATTACGACAACGGACATCCGGTAATCGAAACCGAAAATGGCCCCGTGACCGTATCTGTTTTCGGCAGACACAATCTGCTCAACATGCGCGCGGCAATCGATGTATGTATGGAGTTGGGAATTGCAGAGAAAGATTGTTATGTGGCTATAGCCTCGTTCACAGGCGCAGCCCGCCGGCTGGAGAAGGTTAAGGAAGAGCCCGGATTGCTGGTATACCGCGACTTCGCCCATGCTCCCAGCAAACTGAAAGCTACGCTCGACGCTGTGCGCGAAGCCTACCCCGATCATCAACTTATAGCTTGCTTCGAGCTGCATACATTCAGTAGCCTTAATGAGCAATTTCTGTCACAGTATGCCGGTAGCATGAACGGCGCCGACGAAGCAATAGTGTACTTCAGTCATCATGCGCTTAAGCTCAAAGGGCTCCCTAATCTTGAGCCCGGTGTGGTAAAGCAGTATTTTGCCAGGGAAGATGTTTTGGTGATAGACAACAAACAACAACTCGAGGCAGCCGTAACTGAAAAAATCTCAGGCAATACAAGACCGGTTTTTTTATTGTTGATGAGCTCCGGCACTTTCGATGGAATTGACTGGAATGCCGTAAGTTCGCACCAGAAATAGTACATATGCCCAAACTTACACTTAAAAGGCCGATCGTTTTCTTTGATCTGGAGACTACCGGTACAGACCATGCCAAAGACCGCATAGTGGAATATGCGTTTATAAAGCTGTCGCCCGATGGTAAAAAGGAAAAGAACGTAAAACGAATCAATCCCGGGATGCCAATACCCCCGGAAGTGACGGCTATACATGGTATTTCTGATGAGGATGTGAAAAACTGCCCTGTCTTTAAGCAAGTAGCACACAACCTGTATGAATGGATGCGTGGGTGCGATCTTGGCGGATACAATTCCAGTAAGTTTGACCTCCCGTTGCTGGCAGAAGAGTTCTTGAGAGCCGGTATCAATGTCGATTTTACAGAGCGGCACATGGTAGATGTTCAGCAGATATTCTTCAAAATGGAAGCCCGTACATTGAGTGCCGCATACCAGTTCTATTGCCAGAAGCAGCTCGAAAACGCGCACAGTGCCGAGGCCGATATCGAAGCCACTATGGACGTATTGGAGGCACAGCTCGAACGCTATGAAAATATTGGCACTGATGTGCCTGCACTGCACCAGTTTACCCATACCGATGAATATGTTGACTACGCCCGCCGTATCGTAATGAAAGATGGTCACCCGGTGTTCAACTTCGGCAAACACAAAGGCCGTAAAGTGGAGGATATTTTTAACGCAGAGCCACAATATTATGACTGGATGATGCAGGCTGATTTTGCACTGCACACCAAACAGAAAATTTCTGAAATTCTCAATCGTATGAAATTGCGGAAATCAGGTTTGAAAGTTTAGCATTTTTTTAGTTTTATTTAGTGAGTTAATCCTTATTTTGCCGCTTAATTGAAGACCCTGATTGAAGAAGCTTGTTATCATACCGACCTATAACGAAAAGGAGAATATTGAAAAAATCATCCGAAAGGTATTTTCATTGCCTGGCGGCTATGCTTTACTGATCGTTGACGACGGATCGCCCGATGGCACTGCTGCGATCGTAAAAAATCTGCAGACCGAATTTGGTGATCGCCTCCATATCCTGGAGCGCAAAGGCAAGCTGGGGCTGGGTACAGCATATATAGCAGGTTTCAAGTGGGCTCTGCAACGCGATTTTGAATACATTTTCGAAATGGATGCAGACTTCTCACACGATCCTGAAGATCTCAACCGTCTTTACGAGGCGTGCAGCACCTCGGCCGATGTAGTCGTTGGTTCAAGGTACACAAGGGGCGGTAAGGTGGTCAACTGGCCGTGGGATCGCATATTTATCTCCAAGGGCGGTGCACTCTATACCAAGCTCATTACATGGATGCCGGTGAATGACCCTACCGCTGGTTTCGTGTGCTACAAGCGCAAGGTACTTACCACTATTCCTCTCGACGAGGTCCACTTTGTCGGGTATGCCTTCCAGATAGAAATGAAGTATCGTGCCTGGAAGCTGGGATTCAAGATTGGCGAAGTGCCCATCACATTCCGCGATCGCAAGGAAGGAGTTTCCAAAATGTCTGGTAATATCATCAAGGAAGCCATGTATGGCGTGTGGAAAATGCGCAGTTTCTAGTTCCCCCTGGTGCCCTTACTTTGCTTCGCCGGTTCCATCGTTCACGCTGTTTGGCAACATTGGTATGTCATATTGTAGATTGGTGTTTGCCATACGGGCCTTTTTTAACACTAGTGTGCCCATGACTATACTATGAAATTCAATATTTAGGTTAATTTTGCTCCCCAAACATTTTAACCGGTAATGAGCCGTATTTATTTCGACAATGCAGCGACCACATCGCTCGATCCAGAAGTGCTTGAAGTGATGATGCCTTTCCTCTCCGAAAAGTTCGGAAATCCATCATCTGTATATTCGTACGGCCGCGAAACTAAAATGGCAATTGAGCAGGCGCGCAAGAGCGTGGCACGTATTCTAAATGCTAATCCCGGTGAGATATTTTTCACATCGGGTGGTACGGAAAGTACCAATACAGCGATCAATGCTGCTATTCGCGATCTCGGATGCAGACACATCATCACCTCTCCGCTCGAACATCATGCTACATTGCATACGGTTGAGTACCTCGCACACACCGGTCAGGCTAAGTTGAGTTTCGTAAAACTTACTGATCATGGGCACGTAGATCTGGGCGATCTCGAAGCGTTGCTGGCTGGTAGCAGTGAGCGCAGCGTAGTGACGCTGATGCATGCCAACAATGAAATTGGTAATTTGCTGAAAATCAAAGAGGTAGGCGAACTGTGTAAGAAATATGACGCTATTTTTCACAGCGATACCGTACAGACTGTTGGGCATTATCCAATCGATACAAAACAAATTCATGTTCACTTCCTCAATGGTGCGGCTCATAAGTTTCACGGCCCCAAAGGCGTGGGTATCCTCTATGTAAATGAAAATATTCAGATCAAGCCCTACATCAATGGAGGTGCACAGGAACGAAATATGCGTGCCGGCACGGAGAATATCTACGGAATTATAGGTTTTGCCAAGGCACTGGAGTTGGCAACAACACGCTATGCTGCAGACAGTGCCCACATCAACGGTCTGAAAATGTACATGGCCGACAAACTGAAGGAGCGTTTTCCTGCTGTAATATTTAATGGCGATACCTTCGGAAGCAGCCTGTATACAGTGCTTAACGTTTCTTTCCCCATGACTGACAGGTCCGACATGCTGCTCTTCAATCTGGATATGGCCGGTATCTGCGTTAGCGGAGGCAGCGCCTGTACAAGCGGTGCCAATTCAGTTAGCCATGTCATCAGATCCATTTATGGCGACGAAGCTGTGAAAATGGTTCCTATTCGTTTTTCATTCTGCCGTCACAACACAAAGGAAGAGGTGGATACCGTAATCGAAAAATTGGTAGAGTTGGCATAATAATTTGTTACGCTTGTTTACCGGAATATTAATAAATAAAAAACCATTTGTGTTGGTACACAAATGGTTTTATTAATTAAGGTTGAGATCAGTAATGATGCAATACTACTTCACCATGTACATAACCTCCTTCACCAGCTGTACTGTTTTGGGGACATTGGGAAGGTAAGCAGCAACAAGATTCGGTGCATAGTGCATATTGGCATCTGCCGAGCAGATACGGCGGATAGGCGCATCGAGATAATCGAACGCTTCCTTCTGTACCCGGTAAGATATCTCTGAAGATACACTTCCGAACGGCCACTGTTCCTCAACAATTACCAGACGGTTGGTCTTCTTTACTGATGCTACTATTGTCTGCCAGTCGAGTGGGCGGATGGTACGCAGGTCTATAACTTCGGCGCTGATGTTCTCTTTTGCAAGCTCCTCAGCTGCTGCCATAGCCACTTTCATCATTTTGTTATACGACACAATGGTCACATCTGTGCCTTCTCTTTTTACAGCCGCTTTGCCTATCTCTATAATGTACTCACCTTCAGGAACTTCGCCCGTATCGCCGTAGAAGCTTTCGCTTTCCATAAATACAACAGGGTCTTCGTCGCGGATGGCTGATTTCAGCAATCCCTTTGCATCGTAAGGATCTATAGTTGAGATCACCTTCAGACCGGGTACGTTTGCATACCAGTTTTCAAATGCCTGTGAGTGTTGCGCACCCAGCTGGCCTGCAGATCCGTTTGGTCCGCGGAAGACTATTGGGCAGGTAAACTGGCCACCACTCATAGAGAGCGTTTTTGCAGCATGATTCACAATCTGGTCTATAGCCAGCTCGGCAAAATTCCATGTCATGAATTCTATGATCGGACGGGTGTTGTTCATTGCAGCACCAACTCCTATTGCCGCGAATCCGAGTTCCGCAATCGGTGTATCTATCACCCTGCGTGCTCCGAATTCGTCCAGCATTCCTTGGCTCACTTTATAGGCGCCATTGTACTGGGCTACTTCCTCACCCATGAGAAAAACACGTTTGTCGAGTCTCATTTCTTCTTCCATAGCCTCTCTCAAAGCCTGTCTTAGTGGAATTGTGCGCATATGAATGTTTATTTCTTTATAGATTATTTACTGTCTATTTAGCCCGCCCAAACGGATATCACGATAGGGAAGACGCTGTTTCGTGCAAATATAATGAATGCGTGGTTATTTTTCCTGTCTTACAAACGTCACAACTGAGGTGTCTGAAAGGCCATCTTCCAGATCGCGTACAAAGGTCAGTATCATATTTGATGGTCCCAGCTGTGTGATGTCTATTTTCAGTTGTTCCGTTTGACCAAATTCATTTGTTTCGTCCAGAACAAGCTTGCCATTTTTGTCAATCCGCCATTTGCCAGTTTCGTTCTTACCCGGAAAGCTGAGTATCACGGTACTGTCCTTGTGAAAAGTGAAAATGCTTTGGGTGTCTATGGTCATCTGAGCAGCATAAGCACTGTCGAACTGAATCTGAAGCTCGTGGCGCAGGCTATCCATATTTGTCACACCGTATATCTCCATATTGGTGCTATCCGAATTACCCTTGCCCATTGTATCTATGAATTCGCGGCTACTTTTGAAGAAGTTGTCTTTGTCTTTATTCTCTATTTTCACCGATCGCCATTTGCCGATGATCAACTCGTAGTTGTTACGTTTGCAGGAGCAAACGCACAACAGGCAAGCAATAGGCAGAAGGTAGAAAATGTGTTTTCTCATGCAAGGGAAATTCGTTGCTTTATGGTGTCTATCGCTTAGTTGTTTATAATTTTTTCTGATGCAGTGGATGACCGGGTGTGTCGCTATTCAATTTCTATCAATATAGCTCCTTTTTCCACTGCGGTGCGTTCCGCTGCTCTTACGGTTTTAACAACGCAATCAGCAGCTGCTTTCAGTATATTTTCCATTTTCATTGCTTCAAGGATCATCATAGGCTCTCCTTTTTTTACTACCTGACCGTCGGTTACCAGTATCTTCAGTACCATTCCGGGCATTGGTGCGCGAACCGGTTCTGATTTTTTTGATCTGGTGTCCATTCCCAGATTACTCAGCAATATGTCAATAGGCTCAGTGATGCCCATCTTATATATCTGTCCGCCTATGTTCAGGGTTACTTCTTTGTTTTCAGCATTTGTACTTTCAACAATTGCCGAGTAACTTTTGCCATTGTGAATGATGCTGATGATACCATTGGGTAATTGCCTGATATCCGGAGTTGTCTCAATGCCATTGACCAATGTTTGTTCTTCCCCGGGTAGAATCTGGTACGTCTTTTTTTCGTTAACGGTGATATGCAGCATCTTATAAAAATGGAAACAAAATTAGTGAATTACAGGTAGCATTGAGCAAAAAAACATCAACAAAACGTTAATGCGTAAAAATCAATGAACGGGACGAAAACACGACCCGTTCATTGGAAATATACTTTGCGATTTGTTTTACTTGGCTGAAAGTTCTTTCACTTTAGCAAAAACCTCGTTTTCACCGCCTTCTTCATAACCAATATGCTTCCATGCAGCCTTCCCTTCTTTGTCTACAATCATCGTAAACGGCACAGACTGGAAATTGAGTGATCTTTTCAGGTCAGAATTCGGATCGATGTAGTACGGGAAACTCCATCCCTGCGATATGGCATAGGTGCGCACAAGGCCTTCGGCGCGTGCTTCGTCAATTGACATGGTTATGTAGTTGAAGTCAACTTCCTTTTTCCAGTCCGCCAATTTAAGCGATATATTTTTGATCTCTTTTTTGCATGGCACACACCAGGTTGCCCAAAAGCTGATTACAGTTACCTTTCCTTTTTCTATGGTTTGGTTAAAAGGCATTTTTTTTCCGGTGTTGACATCCTTCACCTGAGTGTTGGGCAAGTCCTGAGCATTTACTGATGCTACCGATACCATGCAGGCAATAGCCGCGAGGATTTTTTTCATAAATGTTTTGTTTTTAAAAATAATAAGCGAAAACTTTGCCACTTTTAAATTTCGGGACTAATTTCGGAAAAACTTTAACAATTCACACCAATAGATGAAAAAACAATCTTTCTTCGTTTTCCTTTTATTTCTCAGTTGCAGTATCTACGGTCAGGGCACTTTCTCGGGCGACCTGATGATGAACCTCAATTTCTTCCATAAAGATACAAATATCAGGGCATCCGGCAATCCGCTTTACGATAATGCACTCAGCGGGAGTGATGGATGGTTGTCGATGCGGTATGCTATCAATGGTTTTACTTTTTTTGCCCGTGCAGACGCATTTAACAATTCTAACCTCAAAGTTCCGCAAAATGCCAATACCGATTTTGGCATTGGTGCCTGGAATATTACCAAGGAGATGAATGATCTGACTATTTCTGTTGGTTCTATTTATGACCAGATTGGTAGTGGTATCCTTTTTAGAGCATATGAAGACAGAGGACTGCTGATAGACAACGCCCTTATGGGCATAGAGCTTAAGTACAAATTCTCTGACCATTTTGGCCTGAAAGGGTTTACCGGGCAGCTCAAAAACAACAACAGCGACAATAACCTGGTTAATAATATCCGGTATGCTCCTGTAATTAAGGGATTGAATGCCGAAGGTGATTATGGTATCGGCAAGGCGCATATGACCTCCGGTTTCGGTGTGCTGAACCGTACTTTGGATGCGGCATCTATGGATGTGGTTGCAACGGCGATAAATGGCCAGGAACTCAGTAGCCGTTTTGTACCCAAGTACAACATGTACGCATTCTCCGTATACAATACATTGATCTACAAAAATTTATCGTGGTATGCTGAAGGTGTTTATAAGACCAATGAGGCAATTGAAATAGTGAATCTCTACGATCAGGCTAATGGCAAACTCGCCGACCGCGATGGGAATGTGCTGTACACCTCTATTAACTACGGCCGCAAAGGATTGGCGTTGAGCCTTACCGGTAAGCGTACCGAAGATTTTACAATGCGTACGTCACCCAACGAAAAAATATTGCGTGGTCTGCTGAACTGGCAGCCGGTAGTGGCGGTACTCCGTCCGTTACGCCTTATGTCCAGGTATTCTCCGCCATCACAAGACCAGTCTGAAATGGCAGGAACAGCAAACCTCAATATCTCTCCGAATGATGTTACCTCCTTCACTTTCACTTACACCCATATCAATACCCTGACCGACCAGAAATTGTTCAGAGAGGCTTATGCAGAGGGTATTTATCAGGGAATGGATAAATGGATACTAGAAGCAGGCGTGCAATACCTGGAATATAATCTGGACGCTTACCAGAACAGAGGTATGCCGGTCACACTTTTTGCAATTACTCCTTTTGCGGAGGTGACTTACAAAGTTAATGATGCGAAGTCTATCAGGTTTGAAACCCAATACATGAATGCACAAAGGGACAACGGATCATGGATCTTCGCACTGCTGGAATACAACATAGCACCCAAGTGGTCGTTTACCATTTCTGATATGTACAACTCTATGCAGAACGAAGAGAAAGACAACGTCAATAAGAGTGCTAAACCGAGCCACTATTATAGTTTCTTTACTGCGTACACAAAGGGCAGCAACCGGTTCACGCTTGCTTATGTAAAGCAGGTAGATGGTATCAATTGTTCGGGAGGTGTGTGCCGTTACGAACCTGCATTCAGCGGGATCAAAGCAACAATAACTTCGAGTTTCTGATCGTAATAAATTCTGAAATGTGTGGCTGACCTGTAAATACCTTCTATCCTCTTTTTTGCTCACCGTTTTGTGCCCGGGTTTGCTTTGTGCCCAGGCGGTACAGCGCGAACTAAGTGTGCAGAAGCGCAGCGAAACATTTTCTATTGATGGCGTACTTAATGAGCCTGACTGGCAGCGATCGCAACAAGCAAAACAATTTACACAGAGTGGTCCCCGCCCCGGAGAGGCCTCTTTGCAGAAAACCTCTGTAAGTATTCTGTACGACGATGAAGCGGTGTATGTTGGTGCCATGTTGTACGAGCAGTATCCGGATAGTATTGTAAAACAACTCTCACCGCGCGATGATTTTGAAAACAGCAATACCGATGCCTTTGCTGTAACTTTCGATACCTACTTCGACCGCCAGAACGCAACCCAGTTTGCGGTCACCGCAGCGGGCGTTCAGGCCGACGCTATTGTGAAATTTGATGCCGTTGACCGTTCCTGGAATGCTGCTTGGTATTCACGCGTTCATCACAGCGACAGTGGCTGGAGTGTGGAGATGAAAATTCCCTATTCGGCATTGCGCTTTCCCAAAAAAGAAATTCAGCAGTGGGGTGTGAATTTTCTGCGCATCATCAGGCGCCACCGCGAACGCTCCTTTTGGAATCCGGTAAATCCTACTGTTACGAATGTTATAGCGCAATCGGGCAAACTAACAGGTATCAACGACATCAAGGCTCCGTTGCGTCTGGCTTTACTGCCCTATTTTTCAGCATATGCCGAAGATTATGACGGCGCTACCGCACAGACGCTTAATGGTGGTATGGATGTAAAGTATGGGGTCAGTGAAAGCTTTACACTGGACATGACGCTGGTACCTGACTTCGGACAGACGCTGTTCGACAATCGGGTGCTCAATCTGTCGCCCATAGAAGTCCGGTACGACGAGCGCCGGTATTTTTTTACAGAGGGTGTAGATCTATTCAACAAGAACGACCTTTTTTATTCGCGCAGGGTAGGGGGGACTCCCGTCAACCTCAAATTCCTGAACAGCAGCCTGGACACTAACGAAGTGGTAACACGCAATCCGGCTACGACAAGATTGTACAATGCTGCCAAGTTCTCCGGGCGTACTGGCAAAAAGACGGGAATAGGTATTTTTAATGCCGTATCGGCCCAGTCGCTCGCCACTATTACAGATACGGTAAGCGATACACAACGAAAGATTCAGACAGCACCATTTACAAATTACAATGTCCTTGTCGTAGATCAGGCGTTAAAGAATAACTCTTACATCAGCCTCGTTAATACCAATGTATCCCGAAAGGAGAATAGCTATGATGCTAATGTAAGTGCATTGCTGTTCAAGTTTGCTGACAAAGCAAACCGGTACGGGGTAAGTGGGTCGGCAGATGTCAGCCAGTTGATCTACCCGGGCAATACAGATGTAGGTTATAGAGGTATGCTCAATTTTGGCAAACAGAGCGGCAATTACACGTGGTCTGTGCAGACCAAAGCGATTAGTGACCGCTTCAACCCCAATGATCTTGGGTATCTGGATAGGAATAATATCATTTCGGCTGTCTGCTACAACATTTACAATACCTATAAGCCGTTTTGGAAAATCAACACGACTTACAATAAAGTGGGGCTGGAATATTATCGTGCTTTTAATCCTGAAGCCTTTGCCAAATCTGCGATGCATGGAAACCATGTGGTCACATTCTCTAATTTCCTTACCATGGGTAGCTACTGGGATGCGCAGCCCGGCGATGCATACGATTTTTTCGAGCCACGTACGCCCGGGCGGTTTTTTGTGATTGGTCCAAACAATATGTTTGGCGGCTTTGTCTCTTCCGACTATCGCAAGCGCTTTGCGCTGGATCTCGAATCAAGCAAACGATGGTATGCCGGCAGCAGTCGTGAGGCTTTCTCGTGGGAGGTGTCGCCACGGGTCAGGTTCAGCAACAAGTTGTCTGCTATCTACAGTTTTTCCAATCTGCACCACAACGGGGACATTGGTTTCGTCAACAGGGTCAATGATTCAGTTTACCTCGGTACCCGTAACCTCCGCACCAGTGTCAATACGCTGACCACCGCCTATATCTTTACCCGAACTATGTCGCTCAGGCTCGATGCCCGCCATTACTGGTCACAGGCAGCATATTCGAAGTATGGAATGTTGGGTACAGACGGCAAACTGAATAGCACTGCCTACAACACCAACCACAATATAAACTACAATTCCTTCAATATGTTTATGAACTTCGTCTGGCAGTTCAAGCCCGGTAGTGAAATGAGCGTGGTGTATCAGAATAGTATTTATTCATCGGGCCAGAATCTGATACAGCAATACTACAACGACCTGCAACACACTTTTCAGGCACCCCAGAGTAATAGTCTGTCGGTAAAGATCATTTACTTCCTCGATTACCTGACAATTGAAAAGGCAATACACCGCAAGCACGACTCGTGATTCCTATTCTCTTTCCTCTGCGTCGTCATTGTTTGATGATGATCTGTTTGGTGGTTACTTGCGCTCCCTGCGCAATAGTCACGAGATACATACCGTCAGCGAAACCGGATGTGTTGATCTGATTTGAAATGGCATTCGTCTCGGTTTTATAAACAACTTTTCCGGTCATGTCAGCGCAAGTGATTATCGCCTTGTCTGAAAGGTCGCCAATCGTCACCTGTACCGATCCGCACGCCGGATTAGGGTGCACAGATATCTTCGACGACTGGGAGAGGTCAGTGATAGCTGTGGTCAGTTTGTTAATGAGTACATTCATCAGCATTCTCGCTTCATAGGTCGCTATGCAATCCTGATTGATAAGCACTGCCACGCAGATGCTGTCAACAGGGTAGTACAGCATACTCGCCGCATAGCCGTAATAGTTGCCGCCATGCCCGTAGTAGGTCTTGCCGCTGTTGGTAAATCGCATTGATCCCAGCCCATAACCGTTGAAGTAGCCGCCGCTTACCGGAATATAATTGAGCATCTGAGCAAGTGAGGTCGCCGAAAGCACATTGCCTGAATACAGATTATAACCCCATTTAGCCATATCTGCCGCATCTGAGAAATAGCCACCTGCAGCTTCTACCGAACTCCACAGGGCCTCATGTGGTGTTGCCGATGCGTCGGTAGCCAATGCCGGATCCATAGTTGGGGTTGCCCAGTTGTGTGGAATAGAATTGGCGTACGGTTCGAAAATCTCCATGTGGGTATTAGCAAGGCCCAATGGTTGAAGGAAGTTGGTACGCAGCACCTTGTGCAGCGAATCGCTGGTTTTAGATTCAATAATCATTCCCAGCAGATTGTAATTTGAGTTACAGTATTGCCAGGGGCTCCCCGGAGGACCAGCGGGTACTGGCAGAAAAGCCGGCAGCGTAGAGGGAAAATACCAGATGGCTGAGAGGTCAGCATTCATTGCTGCCTGCCAGCTACTGTTCAGAAACTCGCCCATACCCGACCTATGCCCCAGTAGCTGTGCTACCGTGATTGAAGGGTTCACATTGGTTATCGCTGGCAGCAATGCGCCTACAGTGTCGCTGAGCGACAATAACCCCCCTTCGATAAGTTTAAAGATCTCAGCAGCAACGAGTGTTTTAGTTACACTACCAATGCTGAATAACATGGTGGTGTCTATCGGTACAGCCCCGTACGATACGCCGGTTACGCCTTTCCACATACCTTTGCCGGGTATATAGGCCGCAGCCGAGATGCCCTTTACATTGTAGAGGGATCTGGTATATTCTATAGAGTTTTGCAGCGCATTGGCCAGGCCAGTGTCTATTCCTGTCTGACCAGCCGCACTGCCTGAAAGACCCAGAACAAGTAGGAGCATTTTGGCAGATCTGGCTATAGGGTTAAATAGTTTTTGTAGCATATCATTTAGTTTTTACAATCCAAAGGTATACGCTCGCTCCTGACATCGTTTGTCATTTCCTGCGATTTTTGATAATTTTTCACCTGATTCAGGGGATGTTTTTTCGGAATTATTGGGTGATATTTACAGATTAGCCAATGCGATAAGAAGCCGTTAAACCGCTTTGTGGACCATGAACCGATTTCAGATTTTAAATAATAGCCCCCAATATCGAATGCAATACGTCGGAGAGCAGAACATCGTCGACGTATCGTCCATAAAACAGCTTAATTCCCGATTCAGATCCGGTAGTTTTTCGGTGAAGTATGTTATGACTGGCACGGAGCATTATACGGTATCTGGCAAGCACTATCCGGTGGGCGCAGGCAGATATTTGCTCACAAATGCCTGCTCTGCTGGTGAAATTGTGATTGATAGTCAGCAGCCGGTACAGGGTCTCTGTATCGAAGTTGCGCCGGGTTTGGTCAGCGAAGTGTTGGCGGTTAATCAGGATTATTCTAACCCTTATCCGGATACTGATTTTCACAATTTCCTGACAGGAGCTGGTTTTTTTGAATCAGATTATGCAGTCGGTACCACAAATCTGGGCAGATTCATTCAAAGCGCAATTCCCCTTTTTCACTGTGCCGGACCGGCCGATGATTTGTTGCTATCGCAGTTCTTTTATGGTGTCGCCGAAAACATGCTGTGTGACCAAAAAGAGGTCTTTAAATATCTTGGTGCATTCGACAATGTGAAGTATAGCACCAGGAAGGATCTGCTGGGCCGGCTGCTGAAGGGTAAGGAATATATGGACGACAATTACTGCGAACAGCTAACGATAACAGCTATTGCCCAGCAGGCTACCATGTCTGAGTATTATTTTCTCCGTTTATTTAAGCAGGTGTTTAGGTGCCCTCCCCATAAGTATCTTGTTCACCGCAGACTTTCCAGAGCATCCGTGCTATTGCAACAGGATCAATTTAGCGTTGCCGAGGTTGCGTACAAGTGTGGTTTTTCCGACATTCACAGCTTTAGCAAAGCATTCAAGAAACACATGGGACACAATCCGTCAGAAGAAAAAGGTAAATAGTGCTGAATGAGCTTTTAGTCCTTTACTTTAGCCAACCGGCAGCCAGCATCTGTGTCATTATCCGCTCTGTAGCGCCTGTCTTCTTTTTCATAAATTTTTGCAGTTGGTCGCTTATTGTCTTGCGTTGGCTGTCATCGTTTGCCAGTTGTGAAACAACCGCTGCAGCCTCATCCGCATTTTGCACTGGGAATGCCACTTTAGCGCTGGTAAGGCTCACAGCTTCTACAAATTTCCGGTATACCGGGCCCATCACTACGGGAATACCAAATACAGCCGGTTCAAGTACGTTATGAATTCCGCCTTTCTGAAATCCACCGCCCACGTAAGCGATGTCGCCATAGGCATACAGGCTCGATAACATACCGATATTGTCGATAATCAATACGCGTTTCGCACATAACGATTCGTTTCTGGTTAGCTCAGAATACAGCACCGCTTCGTTCCCAAATAACTGTTGCACTTGCCCTATATGCTTCGTGTCTGTTTCGTGTGGTGCTACAATCAGTTTCCAGCCATCAGATAGATGTTTCATGCATTGTTCCATAGCAGCCTCATCGTCCGGCCATGTACTGCCTGCAATCAATATTTTGTGAGAGCCTTTGAATAATGCCGCCAGTGGTATTGGTTGCAGTGCCGCTCTTATCGCGGTAACCCTGTCGTAACGGGTATCACCGCTGATACTAACATTGTTCTTAAAGCCGATAGCTTCGAGCAGTTTTGCTGAGACGCCGTCTTGCACATGCAGGTGTGAGAAACAACCCAGCATGGTCCGGAAAAAACCTCCGTACCATTTGAAGAAGGATTGCCCCGGCCTGAAGGCACCTGAAACCAGTAACAAAGGAATTTTATTTTGCTTCAGTGTGTAGAGATAATGATACCAGAATTCGTACTTAACAAACAACACCAGTTTCGGATCTACCGCAGCCACAAAGTCCCGCGCAGCTTTACGTCCGTCCATTGGCAGGTAGAAGATATAGTCGGCATTTCGGTAGTTTTTGCACACCTCATAGCCCGATGGAGAGAAGAAAGTGAGTACGATTTTGTTGCCGGGGTACCGTTGCCTTATCGCTTCTATCAGGGGTTTGCCCTGTTCAAATTCACCTAGCGACGAGCAATGTATCCAGATTCTTTGCTCGCCGGGCTGAAGGATTGAAGCCAATTGCTGCCGCCAGTTGCTTCTTCCGGCTATCCATTGTTTCGCCTTTTCGGTACGAAGGGAAACTACCCACACGCCGAGACGATACAAAGCAATGAAAATGTTATAAAACAGTACAGCCAATTGTCTGAAGTCAGTATAACGGCAAATGTAATAGAAATAGGGATGAGCAGCACATTATTCAGAACTCGCAGGCGATGTTCATTTTTGCCTGTGTTCCAGATACTCCTGCAGCATCATTACTGCGCTTACCGCGTCAATGAGTTCTTTCTGTTCGCGATCCTTTTTCTTCAGTCCCATTCCTGCTATTTCCGTCGATGCTAACTTTGAGGTCATTCGTTCGTCTGTTTTAACGACCGGCATGTCTGGAAAAACGTTCCCGAATTTCAGTATGAATTTCTCCACAATTGGTGTAGCATGTGTGGGCGAGTCGTCCAGATTCAGTGGGTAGCCTACTATCACCTTTTCCACAGGTTCACTGGCCATGTATTTCTTCAGGTAACCAATCAGTTCTCCTGTGTCTACGGTATCCAGTGCCGTGGCAATGATCTGCAGCGGGTCGGTAACGGCCACACCTGTTCGTTTTTTTCCTATATCCAGTGCTATTATTCTTGCCAATGTTTTTGTTTGTTTTGTGTTGGAGGTGCTGTTCTTGTGTTTGCCGAGTCTTGCAACTGCTGCACAATCGCTCTCATAAAGGTACTGATACCGGTGCACAAAGCGCCATGTTTATCCTTCTCAGCACCCAATGAACATTTATTTGTGCAGATACCTTATTTTTAGACAACAATTGTTTGGCAGGTCATTCTGTTGTTTAAAACTCCATTATGTTTCTACATTTTGATATGAATAGCTCGAATAGTGAGGCGATGCACAAAAAGCTGTCTCTGATTGATGAGCAGGGGTCGCCGCTCCAACGCATTATGTGGGTCTACAATATTGAAGATGCACACCGGCGCACTTTCGAAAACAACATTTGCACATTCCATATCGGCAATGGGTATTTTCTCAGTGTGGCGCACAATTTGCGGCTGCAGTCTGGTTTTTTCAGGTCTATTGATACCGAATTATACCGCACCGAGATTTTCCCGAAGCTCGATGGCTCACAGAACAGGCTCATGGAGCAGTACTACCATACCGATGAGTATACACAGAAAAAACACCTGGCCACTACCGACCCGGGAATACTACACAATATCTCCGGTATCCTGAAGCAGAAGCGATTTGATACACGGTGGGTTACACTGGCAGAAAAGAATATCTGCAAGCCATACCTCGTTTTTCAGTTCCGGAATGGCAATTTTTACAACGATCCCGATGTGACGGCTATGTTTGATGATGTGCACAAACTGTATGATGGCGATGCACGCAAGCACACGTTTCTGGTGCCTGTAAAGCTCGTAGAGGCTTTTTACGGCGAGGATATTGCTCTTTACAGGATCGTAGATACACCCAAGGAGGTCATTGATAAGATACCGGCAGTGCAGTTAAATTTTGATTTGCTCGAGGAGGACGATAAGAAGCTGTATTGCCTGCAGAGTTCACCCAGCGGTCCTACGGGCAGGTTGGTCAATGAGGCACACATAGAGGGTATGCTCGATCATTTCGGTATTTTCCAGGACGAGATTGGCGGCAATTATTTGTTTGAGGGATACCGGTATCTGATAAAGGGCTATTTCCGGTTCGGGTCGTCGGGTGCACCTTACCTGCTTTACGATAATGATGCCGCCAGGTATGTGGTCAATGCCATTCAAAGTGAGGCAAGCGGTATACAGTTGTCAATAAAGAACGACAGGGAGGGCAATTTTCAGTACATAAATGCAATCGCGTCACCATTGTATATTATAAAAGACCGGTTGCAGCAACTCATTTCTGGCGGGTAAATGCCTTCGCACATTCACTGCTGCGCCAGGGTGGGCTAGATCGTCATAATCACATTCCCGGTTACGAAATGGTTGCTTTCATTGCCCGCTTTGTCCCTGATATATACCTCAAAGTGGGTAGTGTCGCTCAGCATATGCGCAGTATCAGGCCTGGGGTATAATATCGACGTTGTAAATTCAAAACTACATTTGCCCTTCAGCCCCTTTGTAGCATCTTTCAGGTTTTCGTCAAATTCGGGAAAATAATATCCTGTATAGCCTGTGTCAAATCTGAAGTCCTTAATGTAAATGTCAAAATAGCTGCTGTTCTTCGATACCCCCAGGTCAGCATCACCATCTTCCACTGAAAACTGCATCCTTACCGTGTCCGTATTTACACGCATAATTTCAGGACCGAAGTAGGTCAATCCTATTCGTGGTATCTTTGACAGATCATTCTTCTGACAGGCCGCCAGCAGCAGTGTAGCCAGCAGCAGGAAAAGTACATTGCGAACCATCATATTACCAAAGTTAATGAAAGCGCCCAACAATAAAGCGTTAATAAACCGGGACCACTTACTTAACGCAGACCGTGCCGGTTTTGGTATGGCAGCATTGGAATTATTCAGGTACCAGTATCGGTACAACAATATTTACAGGCAGTTTTGCGACGCATTGCACGTGCGTGAGGACGATGTTGATGATATTACACGGATACCCTTTTTACCCATTTCGTTTTTTAAGACGCACACTGTACTTACATCGCCTGCTGCTATGGCTGCCGACCTACTTACGTTTGAGAGCAGCGGCACTACAGACGAGGCTACATCCCGGCACTATGTCTGGGATAATGGTGTGTATGAAACGTCGCTGCTAAGTGGCTTCCAACAGTTTTACGGTGATCCCGCCAACTATGCCATACTCGCCTTGCTGCCATCCTATCTCGAACGTAAGAATGCGTCGCTGGTCTACATGGCCAAAACACTGATGGCTGCTGGCAGGCATCCCGCCAACGGATTCTATATAGACGAATGGCAGGCGCTGGCAGATACGCTTCAGCAGCTGGAGTTAAGCGGGCAGAAAACCCTTTTGTTGGGTGTGACCTTTGCATTGCTCGACTTTGCACACGCCTATCCTATGGCATTGCGCAATACCATAGTAATGGAGACCGGAGGTATGAAGGGTCGTAAAAAAGAACTCACCAGAGCAGAAGTGCATAACAAGTTGCACGAAAAGTTGGGTGTGCAGGCAGTGCATTCCGAATATGGTATGACCGAATTGCTCTCGCAAGCCTATGCTGCAGAGCACGGGATTTTCATGCCTACAGCCACTATGCAGGTATTGGTACGCGATGTTAATGACCCTCTTGATGTGTCCACGCACGGTAGTGGCGTACTCAATATTGTGGATCTTGCCAACATGTACTCTTGCGCGTTTATCGCCACCGATGATATAGGTATTATCGCAGCAGATGGTTCGTTTGAGGTGCTTGGTCGTCTCGATCATAGCGCCCTCAGAGGGTGCAGCCTTATGGCCGTATAACGGCTCATTTGTTGTTTAATGCTTTTTCTGGCATACAGACCTTGCAGTTCCTCTATCCTACATAGTACATCTTCATCATCCCCTTGCCCTTCACATCTATTTCGCCCCTGTAGGTGCACTTAAAGGTGTCTTTTACCAGGTCATAGGTTGTTTGCGATAGGTTTATTTTGCTCGATTCGCTGTTTTGTTCCATCCTTGCTGCTGTATTCACTGTGTCACCCCATATGTCATACGCAAACTTCTTTACACCTACTATGCCGGCCACAACCGTGCCGCTGTGTATACCTACACGCAATGCGAAGGTTCGGTTGCTGCCCAGTTTCGCCAGCCGGTCTGCCATAAAAGCGCTGATTTCAAGCGCAGCTTTTACCACATTTTCGGCATGTTGGGCGTCGGGCAATGGGAGGCCACACACGGCCAGATAGGCATCGCCTATGGTCTTTATTTTTTCGATTTGGTATTTTGTTGTTATTTCGTCAAACGCCCTGAAACACGCATGCAGCTCATCTATCAGTCCTTGTGGCGACATATGCTCACCTACCTGTGTAAAGTTGACAAAATCAGTGAAGAGCACGGTAACATTGTCGTAATGGCGGGCCGTTGTAGCTCCTTTGGCTTTCAGTTCTTTAGCCACTTCCTCCGGTAATATATTCAGCAGCAGTCCGTCCGATTTTTTGCGCTCTTTTTCCGATTTTTTGCGCTCTTTCACAATAAAGAACGAAAATCCGGTCAGCACTGCTATACCCACCAGGCCCATATAGGTATAGCTTTTCTGTTTCTTAAGATTGATCGTTGCAATTTTTTCTCTTTCGGCTGTCTTTAGCGAATCGGCCAACCTAAGGCGGTCATACTCATACCCCACACTCAGTTTTACAATCTGTTCTTCATTGTCCATAGAATATACAGAATCAAATAGCTTGTGGTATTCATCTGAAGCCTGTAATGCGTGCTGGTAGTCGCCGCTGAGTTTGTAAGCCAACCTTAGCTCGCGCTGGCAATCTATCATACCCTCCAGAAAGCCGATTTCCTCCGAAATAGCTAGTCCCCGTTTTAGATATTCAAATGCACCTGCCAGCAAACCTGCCTTATCTGCAGGCACTCCTTTGTCTGGTTTGTATGGGGCAAATGGCAGCTCGTTCGTGCTGTTTTGCGCCACACTTTTCCTGTTCTTGTTGTTGATGGTTGTTTCCAGTATTCGGAGATAGATACCCCCGATGTTACACAGGCTGTTGGCTGCCTGTATTCTGTTATCTATCTGTTCCGATATTTCCAGCGTGCGTCTGAAGCAGGCAATCGCACCAGTGAAGTTGTTCATGCGCGCATGCACATTGCCCATATTGAGCGATGTACGCGCTATGCCTGACTTTTCTCCGGCTTCTTCAAAGTATTTAAGCGAACGGCCCATATACTCCAGCGCCTTGGGGTAATTATGCAGCTCGTCGCAGTACAGATTACCGATATTGCCAGTATATATGGCAACGCCCTTTTTTTCACCCGATTCCTCTAATATGTGTACTGCCTTCTGAAAACAATCGAGTGCCCTTACCGAATCTCCAAGGGCGCGGTACACCGTGCCCATATTGCCAGTTGTCCTGCCTTCACCGCTTTTATCTCCCAGCTGATGGTACAGTTTTGCTGCGGTTATGTAGTATTCAAGCGCTTTATTGTTTCTTGCTATCGTTTTATTATTGGTCCCCAGTACGGTATATATTCTTGCTTCACCCCGTTGCCATTTCAGTTGCTTTGCCAGTGCAAGGGCCTTCAAACCATATTCAATACCTTTTTCCGGATTAGTCTCCTCATATGCACCAGATAGGTACATTAGTATTTTCGCCTTGTTCGTATCTTCCTGTTGCTTGGAGAGGTCGCTGAGTAGGGAGTCTATTTTTGCCTGCCCTTCCTTTGCAAATACCGGAAATGACATGAGCAACGTGCTGGTGCACAGTACCAGGAGTAATACAATTTTTGCGGTATTCTTCCTCCTCATCTATCTTTATTTTACTGCCAAAATACAATTATTTGTTATTAGTCAATGCCCGTAGTGATTGATGTTGTGAATCTTAAACAGAAATTAACCAGGAAACGGACTGGGGTATTTCAATATTGTTCCGCGTAGGTTGCCGAAAACTTTGGGCATCACGGTCTGTTTGTCGAGAGGCATACTTTGTGTAAATGCTGAAGAATTTACGTTAGATTGACCCAACTAATTGACTTTTGCTAGAATTGTTTCCTTTGTTTAAAGTAAAGCACCTCGGATTTTAACATTTTTTGTCACATGACAGGTTCAGAAAAAGTATAAGTTTGCATTAACATCCTTTTGAAATTGAATTTCAGGCTTTTCATATTATTTCTCCTTTACATTGCGCTTGAAGCAAGTATTGGAACTATACCTGATTTTTCTTTTACATCTACATACAGTAATCCGGCAAACAAAACAGTTTCGGTCAAACTGCATGAAAATGTAGATGAGCTTAAGTTCACAACAGCTTTTCCTACTCGTTCAGACAAGCCTTTGTTCGACGAAGACGATGAACAGGATGATTCAGTCGAAACACAGAAAAATTGTGTCACTCAGAAGATCTCCTTACGCCATTTTGCTTCTGTTTTCAGAATAGAGAACAAGTATTATTTAGCTCATTTTGCCCGGTCCATTAAAGGGCTCCTTCCAGGGATCAATATTCTTTTCCAGTCTTTCCTGATTTAGAATTGTCTTTTTGGGGCATTAATTCAAATAGAGTCGGACTCCGGCTGCTTCCCCATTTCTGCAAACCTGCAATTTCGCTGATATCAGCCGCTCTGGTTGATGCATTGAAAGATCAACTGCATTTCAGCTGATATGATCTGAATACCGGTACGTATTCAGGCACGTTACGTGCAGGCTATTAATGTACTCCCGAAAACTAATACCAGGCACTCCGTTCTGGATCAGGCAATTTTTTCACAAAGCATATTTACTAAACAAGATATTATGAGCAGAATACTAATCCTTATTAGTCTGTTGGCGCTGCTGTTTTGCGGCAGCTGTAATTCTCACAAAAAGGAACCGGAGGTTCAAGCAAGGCTTCTCGTTACCAGTCCGCTGAAAATGGATACTTCCGTTGTTACACAATACGTTTGTCAGATACGCTCTATGCGCCATATCGAATTAAGGGCATTGGAAAGAGGCTACCTCGAGCGGATTTTCGTTGATGAGGGACAATTGGTAAAGGAAGGGCAATTGCTATTTCAGATCATGCCCAAACTGTATGAAGCAGAAGTCAGTAAAGCACAGGCGGAAGTTAAGTTTGCCGACATCGAATACCAGAACACAAAGTCGCTTGCAGACAGAAATGTTGTTGCGCCCAATGAACTTGCAATGGCAAAGGCGAAACTAGACAAGGCAAACGCAGAGTTGATGCTGGCACGTATTCACTTGCAGTTTACTCAGATCAGAGCACCTTTCGATGGCATTATTGACCGTTTTCGGGTGCGACCGGGAAGTATGATCGGAGAAGGCGACCTACTGACCACGCTCTCAGACAATTCCAAAATGTGGGTCTATTTTAATGTGCCTGAAGCGGAGTACCTCGACTACAAAGCACATGCCCAAAACGATACGCTGTTGAAGGTGAACCTGACCATGGCTAATCATCAGTTATTCAGGCATTCTGGGGTAGTAGAGACTATAGAGGCAGACTTTGACAACGAAACCGGAAATATCTCTTTCAGGGCTATTTTCCCTAATCCTGAGGGTCTGTTGAGACATGGCGAAACCGGTGATATCCTTGTAAATACGCCACTCAGGAATGCACTGATTATACCTCAGAAGGCCACTTTTGAAGTACTCGATAAACGCTATGTGTATGTGGTAGGTGCAGATTACAGAGTTAGGGCAAAAGAAATTACGATCAGTGCCGATATGGAGGATCTCTATGCAGTTACCGCCGGGCTTACTGAGCACGATAAAATTTTGCTCGAAGGCCTCAGAAAAGTGAAAGAAAACGATAAGATCACGTTCGACTATGTGGCACCTAGATCAGTGATCTATAAATTAAAATTACCAGCAGAATAGGTTCAGCTTCAAAAAACTAAAACTATGTTCAACAAATTCATTCAGCGACCGGTACTCGCAATAGTACTGTCGCTGGTCATCATTTTTATGGGATTGCTGGCTATAAAAACACTGCCGGTATCACAGTTTCCTTCTATTGCGCCACCGATGGTGGTAGTAAACATCGCTTATCCCGGTGCAAGTGCCGATGTGCTTGTCAATTCTGTACTGACGCAGATGGAGCGTGCAATCAATGGCACGCCGGGCATGAAGTATATGACCTCAGATGCAACCAGTGCCGGGGAGGCCACAATTCAGGTGGTTTTCGACCTCGGTACCGATCCCAGTCTGGCAATGGTCAATGTGAAAACCAGAATAGAACAGGTTACAAATCTGTTGCCCGAACTTGTGCAGCGTGAGGGCCTTGTTGTGAGTTACACATCGCCCAATATGCTGATGTATGTAAACCTTTACAGCAAAGATCCAAAGGATGATGAGAAGTTCCTGTACAATTTTGCGGGGGTCAATATTCTACCCGAGTTAAGCAGGTTGAAAGGAGTAGGCAGTGCTAAAATCCTCGGGAGCAGACAGTTTGCTATGCGCATCTGGTTAAAGCCAGACAGAATGAGAGCCTACAATGTTTCTACAGATGAGGTGATGGATGCGCTGGCCCAACAGAGTATTGTGGGTACACCAGGCAGAATAGGGCAGGCTACCGGTAAGCGCTCACAATCGTTGGAATATGTACTCACATACCCGGGCAGATTCAACACTCCGGAGCAATATAAGAATGTTATTCTCAGATCAAATGCCGAGGGAGAGTTGTTGCACCTGAACGATGTAGCAGATGTTGATTTGGGTAGTGAGTTTTATGATATTTATTCCAATATGGACGGTCATCCGTCAGCCGCCATTACGCTCAAACAAACTTATGGCAGTAATGCCAGCGACGTAATAAAAGAAGTAAAGGCCAAGCTGGAAGAAATCAAGCAAGGCTCTTTCCCTCCCGGTATGGATTATCAGATCAGCTATGATGTATCCAGTTTCCTTGATGCATCTATCGAAAAGGTAACCCATACGCTGGCAGAAGCATTTATCCTCGTGGCCATTGTGGTTTTTCTGTTCCTTGGCGACTGGCGGTCTACTCTGATACCTACTCTCGCTGTTCCGGTATCGTTGATAGGGGCATTTATTTTTATGCAGCTCTTCGGCCTCAACATAAACCTCATAACATTGTTCGCATTGGTGCTAGCTATTGGCATCGTTGTTGACAATGCAATTGTTGTGGTAGAAGCTGTGCATACAAAAATGGCTGAAGAGAATATCTCACCCTACGGTGCTGTGAAGAAAGTGCTCGGCGAAATTAGCGGGGCAATCATTGCGATCACACTATTGATGACCGCGGTATTTGTTCCTGTCGCATTTATGTCAGGTCCGGTGGGTGTTTTTTACCGGCAGTTCTCTATCACAATGGCTACTGCAATTGTAATTTCAGGCATAGTAGCACTTACGCTTACACCTGTGCTTTGTGCCATGATTCTGAAGAATACCCATGGGCAGGTAAAAAAGAAAACACCCATCAACAGATTGCTCGATGCATTTGACAGATGGTTTGGGAAAGTTACAGGAAAATATACCGCCCTGCTGCGGGTGATAGCAAATCGTAAGGTAGTAACCTATGGTCTCCTTATCGCCTTTTGCGCTGGTATCTGGATAACTTCTCAGTCGCTGCCTACAGGCTTTATCCCAAATGAAGACCAGGGGATGGTATATGCCATCATCCAGACACCACCGGGGTCTACGCTGGAACGGACCAATGACATAGCACGGAAACTGCAAGCGATCGCAGAGCATGTAGAAGGTGTACAATCTGTTTCAGCTTTGGCAGGTTATGAGGTGCTCACCGAGGGTAGGGGTTCCAATGCCGGCACCTGCCTCATCAACCTTAAAAGCTGGTCCGACAGAAAAAACACAGCTGCCGATATTATTGAAGAATTGGAGGAAAAAGCAAAAGCGATTCCTGGTGCTACAATCGAATTTTTTCAACCACCTGCCGTGCCTGGTTATGGCGCATCCGGTGGGTTTTCGCTGCGCCTGCTGGATAAAACACATTCCAGCGATTACAAGGCATTCGGGAAAATAAACGATGAGTTTATGGCAGCATTGAGAAAGCGCAAGGAACTCACCGGTTTGTTTACATTTTTTGCTGCAAACTATCCGCAGTACGAGCTGGAAATTGATAATAAGGCCGCGATGCAAAAGGGTGTTTCCATCGGTAAGGCAATGAACAATCTGTCTATTTTAATCGGCAGTACTTACGAGCAGGGTTTTATCAGGTTTGGCACATTTTACAAAGTCTATGTACAGGCCGCGCCCGAATACCGGCAATTGCCGGAGGATATCCTGAAGTTGTATATCAAAAATAACCGGGATCAGATGGTGCCTTATTCGGCTTTCATGAGCATAAAAAAGACACAGGGATTAAATGAGATTACCAGATACAATATGTATACATCGTCTGCTATCAATGGCGCCCCCGCCACTGGTTTTAGCAGTGGCGAAGCCCTTGAAGCTATTCAGGAAGTGGCTAGGAATACGCTGCCAAGAGGGTACGACATCGACTGGCTCGGACTTTCCAAAGATGAGGTAGGCCGTGGAAACGAAGCGCTCTATATTTTTCTCATCGTTCTCGCCTTCGTTTATCTCGTACTTGCGGCACAGTACGAAAGTTTCATCTTGCCATTTGCGGTTATCTTATCGCTGCCTGTAGGTATATTCGGCGCATTGTTTTTGCTGAAAATTGCAGGACTTGCCAACGATATTTATGCGCAGGTCGGTTTGGTGATGTTGGTAGGCTTGCTGGGCAAGAATGCGGTTCTTATTGTTGAGTTTGCAGTGCAGAAACATCAGCAGGGTGCTACAATTCTCGAAGCGGCTATAGAAGGGGCCCGCGTCCGTTTTCGCCCTATTCTCATGACTTCATTTGCGTTCATCGCAGGCCTTATCCCGTTGCTTTTTGCCACCGGTCCGGGTGCCATCGGCAACCGTACTATCGGTACAGCTTCCGCGGGCGGTATGTTGCTGGGCACGATATTCGGGGTAATTATTGTTCCAGGGCTCTATTACATTTTCGGCACACTTGCAGCTGGCCGCAAACTCATAAGAGATGAAGATGAGGTCCCATTGACAGAAGGGCATCCGCAAAACGTAAATAAAAGGAAGAGAAAATTCAATCTATTCAAGTCAAAAGATTAGTTCACCATTTGAAAATTATGGAGATGTCTAAAAAGAAATATTATTTGCATATCCTGATGGTGTGCACTGCTATCCTATATAATGCATGCAGCATTCCGGCAGTGATTCATAAATCAGAAAACAAATCAACGCCGCTGACTTTCAATAATTCAGTGGATACCGCTAATTCCGCAAATACAAGCTGGAGGAATTATTTTAATGATCCTTTTTTGATTGCACTGATTGATACCGCTTTGAAAAACAATCAGGAATTGAATAGCATGTTGCAGGAAATGGAAATTGCCAGAAATGAGGTAAGGGCAAGAAAAGGAGAGTATTTGCCTTTTGTAGGCTTAAATGGTGCTGCAGGTGCGGAAAAAGTGGGCAGATATACAAGTCGTGGTGCCAGCGAGGCTACAACAGAGATCAAGCCCGGCAAAGAAATGCCCGATCCTTTGCCCGACTACCGGTTGGCAGTTTATGCCTCCTGGGAGCTGGATATTTGGAGCAAATTGCGAAATGCTAAGAAGGCAGCAGCCGTCAGGTATCTGTCTACAATAGAAGGAAAGAACTTTATGGTCACTTCTCTTGTAGCCGAAATTGCTGATGGATATTATGAGTTGCTCGCGCTAGACAACCAGCTCGAAATTACACGCCAGAATATCGACATCCAGACGAATGCATTGGAGATCGTTAAGCTGCAGAAAACCGCGGCACGTGTCACAGAGCTTGCGGTACGTAAGTTTGAGGCAGAAGTACTGAATACCCAAAGCCTGCAGTATGGCATTCAGCAGAAAATCGTTGAAACGGAAAACAGAATAAATTTCCTTCTTGGTCGTTTCCCCCAATCCATTGCCAGAAATGACAAGGCTTTCAGCTCTTTTGTACCCGGCACAATCCACGCTGGTTTACCGTCGCAGTTGTTGTCAAATCGCCCTGATATAAAGCAGGCAGAATTGGAATTGACTGCCGCCAGACTCGATGTTAGGGTCGCAAAGGCCAAATTCTATCCGGCATTAGGTATTGCTGCATCTTTGGGTTATCAGGCATTCAATCCTTCCTATTTTTTCCGAACGCCGGAATCGATCCTGTATGCAATAGCCGGCGATATGGTAGCGCCACTCGTGAATAGAAATGCAATAAAAGCAGCATATTACAATGCGAATGCGAAACAGATTCAGGCGGTATACAAATATGAGCGTACCCTAACTAATGCCTTCGCAGAGGTTGCCAATCAGCTGTCCAGACTCAGCAATCTGCAGAAAAGTTGCGAGTTAAAAGAAAAACAGGTTCAGGCACTCACCGATGCGATAGTTATTTCAAATGATTTGTTCAGATCTGCAAGGGCAAACTATATGGAGGTGTTGATGACACAACGTGATGCACTTGAGTCTAAATTGGATCTTATAGAAACAAAAATGCAGCAGCGGCATGCAATAGTGCATGTTTATCGGGCGCTCGGTGGCGGATGGAAATAGATTACGGTCAGTTTTGTCTGAAAAGTTGCTCCAACCCACAGCGCATTCACTGGTCAATGCACAACGACCATTATTTGCGCTGTGGGTAGCCGGCACCAACAGTAGCCGTCGCCAAAAAGCAACGTCAACTATTATTTCATCTTTGCATATACAGATAGCTTCAGGTAGTCCTTGTCCCACGGGTTTGGCAGCTCTACAGTCACCTCTTTTGATTCCCATGTTTCCCAGGATGTTGAGTTGCCCTTCGTAAATCCGTTCTCCGTCAGATATTTCCTCGCGGCTTCTACATCTGTTATGTCCAGTTTCGACATATCAATCTGTATCATTTTGTCTTCAAAATTCTTCACAGCAAGAAAGCGGCCCTTCCCCATCTTTTCATAACCAGATATTAGTTCGCACGGTGCGTTTTCCCGTGTTACATTATTGTATGCGCCGCGCACAGCTTTCGATGGTGCCCAGTCCTGATGTCCATAGGGTGTAAGCCATATGCCCCGCACGGTTGTTATAAATGTTTTGACATCCTTAGTGGCTACACATTTTATCAGGGCATCTGGGGGCAATGCCTGCGCATTAGCGATTGTGTATAAAAAAGTGCAGGTTACGACGAATAGTATTAGTTTTTTCATCTCGATTGTTTTTTCGATTTTAAAAAAAATATCGCCTCAAAAAAAATAATTTTTGCCCGGTCAGCAAATAACACTTTAGTAGTAGTTTTTCGTTCAAATGTTTTCGTTTTCAACGCCTAGTTACGGATTGGAAATGGATAAACCTCGACAGCTATATTGTGCAGTTTTCTTTGGTTTGATGTATGATGAAGCTAAAATAGTTGTCGGTGCCCTTTTTAAAGCCTTTGGCCCAGACACTCTCTATGACGCGCCTGTCTGCACTAGGTTTATTTTTGTTGCTCGCCTACCGGTGGTAACCACTGTGACAGATAACTGCAATGGGAGAATTTTTCCTGTTTTCGCTGGGTTATTCATTGATGTGCTGTTGGCAGGGTAGGTATAGCCTTTAAATTTACAGACGGTATTACTCAGTTCATTGACCCAATGGGAGAGCACCTTATTCTTTTCATGCCTAAATTTGCAGCTCCTATGTCTATTACAAACGAATCCGAACTGGCCGGCATGAAGAAAGCCAGCGAAGCAGTTGCTATCACACTCAAAGAGATGACTCGTTATGCCGCCCCCGGCATGACCACCAGACAATTGGATGAATTTGGCGCTCAGATTTTGAATACGCTCGGCGCAAAGTCTGCACCTTATTTGACTTATGGTTTTCCCGGCTATACATGCATTAGCGTCAACAACGAATTTTGCCATGGAATACCTACAAACAAAACAATTCTTAAAGAAGGTGATCTGATCAATATCGACGTATCTGCCGAACTCGATGGGTTTTGGGCAGACAATGGCGGTTCATTTGTACTCGGTGAAGATATCCATAAGCATCAGCACCTCGTCAAGGCTTCAAAGGATATACTGCACAAGGCCATTAGCAATATCAAAGGTGGTGTACGCATTGCCGACATTGGTCACCTTATAGAATCAGAAGCAAAAAAGCATGGCTACAAAGTGATCAGAAACCTCACAGGACATGGCGTCGGAAGAAGCTTGCACGAGGCTCCCGCTGAGATTGCCAATTACCGCGACCGCTTTAATCTCACCCGTTTTCGGAAGAACTCCGTAGTGGCCATCGAGACATTCATATCCACCACATCCACATTGGCCATTACGATGCAGGATGGCTGGACTATGGTGGGCAATAGAGGTGGTTTTATGGCCCAGCACGAGCATACAATCGTGGTCACAGATGCCGCTCCCATCGTGCTTACAGAGATGAACGGTATATGGAATTAACAGTAGTTCCCAAATAGCATTTTTCTGGTTGGCTTTTGCCGCATATCGAATACCGTCGGTACAGCTGTTACACTGTTCGTGGATGGCGGTGCTATAGGAGACAGTATGTTTTGCAATTGCGCTTATTCAGTTATCTTCCTGTACGCTACAATGTAGTAGTTAGGCAAATATCCCGGTGCGTTCGATCCATAGGTCTTGATGATCTTCAGCAAGGCAAAGTCAGAGCCACCCCTCAGTTTGCAGATCACCACATCACCTGTGCCAATATTGGTTATTGAATCGGCTCCATTTATAAAATGAGATGCTAGGTATGCCTTATTGATCGTAAAATCCGAAAAATCTACTGCTGTATCTCGTGCAAACAAAGTGCCGGATGCAGTAGATGCCTGAAATGAATGTTTTAGGTAATCCAAATATATGCTATTGTATTTTGTTTTGTTGGTTAATTTGTCTTGAACGTCCACCATCGGCTGGTTGCTTGTGGTTAGCGGATTTACATATTTACCGTCCACAAGGTTGAACCCGCCAAAGCCGTCATTGTAGGCTATTGGTATAATTTTAAAAGTATCTACATATACCACTCTTATACTTCGCACAGCACTTTTACCTGCTTTGTCGGTGGCTTTGAATGTCCACAATGCGGTGATCGTCTTGTCCGGGCAAGGAACAGAAATATGTAGCTCGTGATTAAAACGGGTTTCATTTGCAAATTTCTCTTTTATCGTTCCACTGGTGTCCGGACCCGAGAAACTCACCTCGCTTAGTACATTAGGTGCCGCAAACGTCACATGGTATTCCTGCATCGGATAGCCTATCACAACAGTGTCATGTTGTAGCCAGGGACGTAATAGTACAGGGTTGTTTGCAAAATTGCTAAACGTTATAACCGGTGCAAAACTTTCCTGAGGGGTAATTTTTGTACAGCTGGTGATACCTGTCGCCAGTATTGTGACAAGCAATAATAGTGTGCTTTTCATCATTTTTAGTCTTTTGCCGAATATCCGAGTGCGATGCCAACCTTGGCAGAAAAATACATGTTGTCTTGCGGGAACCCATTACCATAGTCAGAGGACTGATGGAAGATTCCCGGAATAATGCCCATTTCCAGGCCGGCGGTGAGGCCAAACGAATTCAGTGTCGAGACTTCATAGCCCATCTTCAGCCCTACTGAATTTTTGTACAGGGTTTCAAGTATCAGGTTATTGGTCGCTGGCTTGCCACCATATAGGTTGTAGTAGCCCTTTGCTTCGTAGGTACAGCCACCAGGTGCTAGCAATAGCATTTCAATGTATAGCGAACTGCTGTAGAACATTTCTCCTTCGTCATAAGAATCGAAACTGCCAACGACCAGCCCGAAGGGATTCAGAATTCGGTGTGTAAACCAGCCTGCATATTTGAAATCATGTTTCTTTAAACGCTCATATCCAATGCTCATGAAGTTGGATGTTATCCTGAGGTTAGTATAATAGGTGCTTAGTAGCCTTTGTGTTTCATCCGGGTTATAATCCGGCGGTCTCAGGGTGGGGTCTACAGCCTGAAATACTTGGTGTTTATAACTCATGGTATGATGAAATCCTGCGTTGAGCATATGCCCGATTTCAATGTCGTTATCTTTATGTGCAAACCGCCAGCGGGCAGTTATTCCATATAAGTTAAACGATTTGTAGTAGCGCTTTTCGTCTGTCTGAGCTGTGTACGATTGGGTATAGTCAACTTTCAGACCAAAGTTGTCGAGTTGCCCTTGTAGTGCGCCACCATACCCGGCTCCTCCCATATCACTATTACCCCAACCGATCAGAGGTATCACCTTTGCAATGATCATATCCTGACATTCTGCTGGTAATTGAATTCCCATGCATAGGGTAAGGGCAGCTATGCGTATCAAATGTTTGAAAATCACTTTCCGTTATTTGACTGCAAAAATAGATTCGGTCGCGGCAGTCAGTCAATACCACTTTCGTGTAATTATTGTGCTGAATTTCAGTGCTTTAAAGCACTGAAATTAGGTGTAATTTTGTTAATCCCTTGAGGCATGTGCATACTTGGGTAGCCTTTGTAGCAACGACGGGTGCAATCGGTTTGCTTCCGGTCGTAAGTGGGATTTGAAAGGTCCAATGACAGACTTTCTTTTTTTACTTTACCAGAGTGTTGGCTCACACCACTTACTTTTATTGCAACGGCACATCCGTAAATGTTCCCTCTTTTATTGAAACGAGTCCTGACCCTGATGTATTGTCAACACGACATTCAAAGGTGCCTGATATAGTGGTGTCAGTTAGGTTGGTGATGTGTACAATTCCTATGTTCGAACTTTGCGTTGAGAAGTACTGTGGTGTCGCAGATAACTGATTGTAAACAATGTAGTTCGTAAAACTCAGCAGAAACGTTCCGGTGTCTGCAACGCCGCCTATGTATATTCCTAGCTGATCCTCACTGATAACACCCGACGAATCGACAAAGCTGCCAAAGGTTTTGATCTGCAGATTGCCGTCGTTTATTGCTGCCAGGTAGGTGTTCGTGTCAGCCGTTGTTTTTGCTGCTGATTTCCATGCACGGTCATTGATTTTTGCTGCTATCATACCCCTCGCAGAGCTGGTTGTAGTTGTCCCCAGACTTGGTTGTTCTACAACCGTGTTTTTACTTTTCTGGCAAGACAAAAAATGCAGTACACAAAAGATAATTATTAGCTTTTTCATAGTTTTGTTTAAATTATTTTTACAAAAGTCAAACAAAACATCGAAGCGAACAAAGTTATTTATAATAATTTTGTTAAGAATCTATTTCCAGTTTAGCAGCCGAAATACCAATATCACACTTCAAAATGCACCTCCATTACTCTTTTTACCTTCACTTCTATCTATTCACAACTTAATCTATCAAATACCAGTTCCTACCTCTTATCTGAGATGTTCATTTTCCCGCTTCACTGTTCTGCTAATACATTTATGGGTCACATCAGGGCTCTATTCCTTGGTCTTTCCCACAATCCCCTTGATAATGTCATCTAGTTGGTTTGCCGAAAACGTAATGTGGTCTATAAGTTCTGTTTCATCAATAGCCATTTCTTTTTTCTGTTTCAGCAGGTTTACCAGCCCCATTAGTGTTGCCAGCGGACCCCTTATCACGTGCGACTGTGTCCAGGCTATTTCCC
The DNA here is from genome assembly GCA_903824665.1 of uncultured Bacteroidota bacterium. GTDB lineage: Bacteria > Bacteroidota > Bacteroidia > Chitinophagales > Chitinophagaceae > Nemorincola. Next base: position 73,727 of record CAIJXT010000004.1, read on the forward strand.
GCAAAGCGAGGTTTTGCGTTTCTATTTTGTGAATGTGCTCATGTGTTAGCGTGTTGTCTATCAGTACACCTTCAAGCTTCAAAGGTTGCATTGCCTCATTTCTGATTAGTCTTATCCGTTCGTATACCCACTTTATTGCACCCGAGTCTGTCAATATTCTGTGTTCATTATCTGTGATGTTTGAAGGGAAGTTTTTCTCTATGTCGTTCTTAAAAAAATGCCGGTCATCGGGATGTATTTTTGTGAGCAGATTGTCCATACTTAATTTGAAATTGTCTTGTTGAACTTCATATATTTTATACATCTCTTCCGACCAGTATATTGCTCCATTAGTCAGATCGTAAGTCCAGTAGCCCATTTTTGCCAATGTCTGAGCCGTTTCCAGCTTCCGGTTCATGTTGTCAGTTTCCTGCTGGTTTTTCGCTATCTGATTTAAGTACCTCTTTACCAGTATATACAGCAGCAGAGTAGTTACTATTACAAAGCCAAACCCTTTATAGGTTTGAAGCCTTGCCTGCACCTTACTGTTTTCAACAAAGGCGTTGATAAAAGCGTCTGAAAAATAGATGTATGTCAGGCTCACAATAGCATATAGGAAAACTATTTGAAATGAACATTGAGATATAAGGTGTTTGTTTTTGGGTATCATATAGCAAATGACAGAAAATTATTTATTAAAAATAATGATTTTTGTCATATTCCATTGCATAATAGCATAAAAAACAAATCGAATTTGCGAACATGCAACTCACATTTCACTTTCCTTTTCAAATTTTATGTTTGCATTCTGTTTGTCTGTTTCTCTTGCATACAGCCCAAATGCCCTAATTTTGAATTATGTTATTGAAACCAGGTAAAGGATTGGGAGAATTGTCTTTCGGAATGTTGCCGGCCACTGTAGAGCAGAAGTTGGGCAAGCCAGACCGCATTTTTGTGCCCGAAGACGATGAAGACGAATTCATATACCAGTACAATGGGTTGCAAATGATGCTCACCTTTTACAAGCAGGAAAATGACCGGCTTGGGTACATCCGGTCTTCAAACCCTGCCATCACTTACAATGGCGTGCTGCTGCTCAATCAGCCGGTCAAAGACATCATGAACGGGGCTATGAAAGACATCAAAAACTGGCAGATAGAAAAGTACGACTTCTTCGATACCTACCTCAACGAAAAAGACTGGCTGGTGCTGAATGTAGAATACGAACGCATTAGCGATCTGGAAATGGGCGTGCCTGTAGAGGGCGATAACCTGTACCTGTGGAAGTAAAATCCTGCAAAACACTTAGCTGATCACCAACGTGCTCTATATGCATATCGGCACGATATTTGTGCTCCAAGCGTCACCCTTGCAGTCTTAATGCATCACAAAACCAATTGTATCGCATCTGGCCCCATTTGACCGTATTTCTCCCAAACTGTACAAAAAAGCTCATCGTACACAATTGGGCTGCCACGACAATTTTTGGCTCGGTATTTGTGGCATTATATATGCGGGATCCCGCACAAGATATTGTAAATATTTTCATGGTAGTAAGTGCGCAAAAAGTGCGCAAAAATGAAAATCTAAATAATTGATTGTCAGTATTTTGTGGTTTTTCAGTTTTTTTTGCGCAGTGGTGCGCAATTTTCAATTGACCACTGTTTTCACTAGTCTGGTAGATACTCAGGTCATGACAAGTGCCTCATTTTTGAATTGGCAATCTGGGAATTTGAAAATTTTATCCGGCGTTACCAAAACCGGTATTTACCAAGTTCGCTGGCAGGTAATTTTTTAGGTGCAATCCGGAGGGGTGTGCAAAAGTGCGCAAAAAGTGCGCAAGAATTTAAAACTAAGTTATTGATTTGCAGTGTTTTGTGATTTTTCACTTTTTTTGCGCCTAAGTGCGCAATTTCTTTACGGCTCCGTTTTTTGCGCATAGCTCGGCGTATCAGTTATTGTTCCGGCATATTAAAATCCTACTTTTGCGCCATGGAATTTGATTTACCTGTCACCGGCGAGAAAGTGAAGCCGCAGCAGATCACCGCGCTGCATCTTTTTTCGGGGCTGGCATTCGTAGGGGCAGGAGCCATTATTGCTGTGTACAATTACGAAATTCCCCGGTGGGGTGGTGCGCTGTTGGTAGCTGGCCTGGCGTTGTTGGCGCTCACCATGTTCCGGAATCGGTGGGTCGTTCGCAAGCCGGTCAATCGGGCACTGCGCATAGTCGAGCTCGCCATATCGTTGGCAATAGCCGCCCTGTCATTTGTCGAGCAGTGGAAATTCCCATCCGGTATTTTCAGCGTCCTCTCGGCAGCCATTCTGTTTTCACTCTATTGGGAGCGCGATGCGGGTCAGCAGCTATATGTACATATCGATGAGACTGGCGTTCGCCTCCCTGTTACATCCCGCCGTCGCTTCATAGGCTGGGCCGAGATTGAGCAGGTTTTGCTGCGCTACGGCGTGCTCTCCGTCGACTGTATCGACAATAAACTCTACCAGACCGACGTCGCTGGCAGCACGGTAGATGAGGCCCAGTTCGACGAGTGGTGCAAGGCGCAGGTACAGGCTCATATTGATAAAAGGCGTAATGATAATTGGTAGGTTCGCCTCCTGTAGTCTCCCGCTGTAGACACTTAAGCGATAAATTAACCCGTTATTCATCAATTTTTGCTCCGATTAGTTACAGAATTTATAAAATAGGATTACTTTAGCGGCGCGAAAATCCTGTTATTTCAACCATTCCTTCCTGTTTGTCAGGCAATGGAAAAAAAATAAAAAGCTACTATATAATATATGCATATCAGGATTGTATTGCCGGCATACAACGAAGAAGATTCTCTGCCGCCCTTGCTGCGGAGGATAAATGAGGCTTATAATCTGTATAAGTGGGATGCCAGCGTACTCATAGTCAACGATGGCAGCAAAGACAATACTTTGGAGTTGGCCCGCAACTTCAAGTCAGATATACCTATCGAGGTGCTCGATGTGCAGCCCAATAAAGGTCTCGCAAACGCCATCAATACAGGTATGCGGCATGCCGTCATAGGCCTCAAAGATACCGATATCGTAGTCACACTAGATGCCGACGACAGCCAGACGCCTTTCCTAATTCAGCGCATGGCGCAGCAGATCGCAGAAGGTAGCGATCTTGTCATCGCCTCGCGTTACCAGCCCGGTGCACGTATCAAAGGGTTGAAGAAGTCCAGGAAGTTTTTCAGTTGGGCGGCCGGTTTGTTGTTCAGGGTATTTGTGGGGTTCGAGGGTATCAAAGACTATACCTGTGGTTTTCGGGCATACCGCGTAGATATGCTCCGCAAGACCATCGCCTATTATGGAGATAAGTTCATCACCCAAAAGGGTTTTGGCTGTATGGTTGAGGTGTTGCTCAAAGTGGCCAGTCAGAGTGCTACAATGAATGAAGTGCCTATGATTCTCCGTTACGACCTCAAGCAGGGCGAATCGAAGATGAATGTGCAGAAAACAATGAAACAGACCCTGAAGCTACTTTTAGACTATAAAACAGGCAGGCTGAATCCGTAATTTTCATTACCGTTACTTCTACTATGTTGAATTCTACCAGCGTCAGGGTTATTAATATACTATGCCTGCTGGCTGCTATTTTTCTGATATTGTTATTGCCTCAGAAAAAAGAGATCTGGTACGACGAGAGTGTATCTATGATGTGCAGCAATGGGCTCAGCGGTCGTGATCCCGCCCGCCTTGCCGACAAGAAGATCATCAACTCGGTAGAGTTTCATGCCATGAATACCCCCGGCAATGTGTTCGCCGCTACAGTCGACGACAATGCCAATAGCTTTCTCTACAACATGGGTTTGCACTGGTTTCTCGAAACATCCGGCAACAGCATTGCAGCCTACATGATGTTTTCAAAGCTGTGCGGCATAGCCACGCTGCTTGCGATATTCCTGCTCACGGTCACACTTGCCGGGCGTTCGCTGTTTACAGCGTTGGCAATTGTGCTTATGGCCACAGACCAGGTTTTTGTGGGCATGAGTCACGAGGTCAGGGCTTATGCTCTGGGTATAGCATTTGTTTGTCTGGCGGGTGTTTTCTACTTCCGTTTTATCAATGGCAGGCAGCGCACCTACAATCTGTTGCTGGTAGGTTTGTTTTTGGCGGCGGCTATTTTGTCTCATTTTCTCAGCGTGTATATAGTGGCGTTCTTTGTGTTATCGCTACTGTTTACTATGGGTGCCAAATTGTTTCGCCCCGCCAATGTGCTGGCTATGCTGGTGTCGGTAGCGCTTATCGGGTTGTTCTTTTATTATGCCTACCCCGGTCTATACATCATGAAGGAGCGCAGTGCTGAGATCAAACAGACCACCATGGATCAGGCATTCAGCGTCGCAACGGTACTTACCAGTACGTTGCGCTTCATAGCGCTCAACTTCAGAATGGTTTTCCCGGTGTTCGTCAATAAGTTACCGGTCGTTCTGCTGTCGTGTGTTGGTATTGGTGCGCTGTACTTTTTTGCATTGCGGCAGGCTGCCGATGCCACCATCCGTCGCAATCTGCATCTGCTCTTCGGTCTTGGGCTTAGCAGCAGCATTGTGCTGGCTGTTTTGTGCCTTAAGTCTGGTCACTATGCAGCATTGTACTATAGGTACCATTCATTCTCCATACCATTTGCCATTTTGTTTGTGGCTTATGCGGTTTATGTGTTGTTTCGGGGTGGCAAGTGGCACATCGGCATCAATCTGGGCGTGCTGGCCATTGTAGTGGTGCCTGTTTCGCTGCTCTTTATTTCGGGCTTACGTAGCGCGGCAACACCTATGAAGTACAACCATTTTGCTATTGCCCGCGATTTGGTTGCCAAAAAAGTTACCGTGATAGAGGTGCCGGGTTGGCGCGATGCAATGCTGATACATTGCGTTTTGCCGCGCAATTACAAAATAGATTATGTGCGTAACGATTTAGGTCCTTATTTTACACTCCATTATGCCGGAAAAGATGAACGAATACCGGTACTGGAAAGTAAACACTGATTGCAAATGAAAAAGAAGGTAATAGTATTTTTAGGTACACGCCCGGAGGCCATAAAACTGGCACCGGTGATTGATGCACTCAACGCCAACGACCATTTCGAAACACTCGTTTGCTCTTCTGGCCAGCACAAGGAAATGTTGCAGCAGGTAATCGATTTTTTTAATATTCCTATTCATTTCAGGCTCGACGTTATGGAGCCCAATCAGCAACTCGCCGGCCTTACTGCAAAGCTGCTCGTAAAGTGCGACGAATTGCTTAAAGCCGAGAAGCCCGACTACATTGTAGTACAGGGCGATACTACTACCACGTTTGCAGCGTCGCTGGCAGCCTTTTACAACAAGGTCAGGGTATTGCACGTCGAGGCCGGTTTGCGTACCTACAACAAATACTCACCGTTTCCAGAGGAGATGAACCGGGTGTTTACAACCAGCCTTACAGATTTTCATTATCCACCTACCATGCAGTCGGGTCAGAATCTGTTGAATGAGGGTGTGCCTGCGAGTAAGATGCTTGTTACCGGAAACACAGTTATCGACGCGCTGTTTATGGGTCTTAAAAAGATAGAGGGCACGGTTCCTGCTGGTATCGCTGCGCACAACCTTCAGGATCTCCGCAACTATATACTGGTAACCATGCACCGCCGCGAAAATCATGGTGATGGTATAAAGAATATTTGTAGTGCCATCGGCCGGATTACTGCTGAGACAGGAGTGCCGGTGATCTTTCCCGTACATCTCAATCCTAATGTGAAAGATGTAGTACACGAAATATTGGGAAACAATCCGCTGGTGCACCTCACGCCACCATTCGCTTATCCTGAGTTTCTATGGCTGCTCCACAACTCAAAACTGATCATGACTGATAGCGGAGGTGTACAGGAAGAGGCACCATCACTTGGCAAGCCTGTACTGCTGCTGCGCGACACTACCGAGCGGCCTGAAGCAATGGATGCTGGTACCGTTTTGAAGACCGGCAGCGATGCCGACCTGATCTATAAAGAGGCAGTACGGCTACTTACAGACAAAGCGGCTTACGACGAAATGTCAGCCATTTCAAATCCTTATGGCGACGGTCTGGCATCGCAGCGCATAGTCGATTCAATGGTAGCACTGGGCTAGGGTTTAGTTCGGCACAGCTTACGCCCCTAGCTGCTATGCCTTCTGGGGTACAGCGTGCAGAGCCACCCGGTTGCCCTCGCTGTCTATAAACACAGCCATGCTACCATGCTCAGGCGATATCTCTGTTTTGGGCACTAATATAGTACCGCCCGCGGCTGTGATCCTATCCAACACGATCTGTACATCTGGATTGGCATTCAGGTACACCATAGGCCCGTCGGTAGCAGAGGGTCTGTAAAAGTCTTCGTTGTGTACTAGTGCGCCCCCTATATTCATCGGATCTGATATCGGAAACATGCGCATTTGCAAATTAGGAAAATTCAGGTGTATCATCCTGATGTCGAAAATAGTCTCGTAAAATCGGCAGGCCCGGTCTATATCATTTGTCGGTATCTCGAACCAACTGACAGCGTTTGTAAATACCATGGGTCCAAATATACGCAAAACAGAATTTTTCGCAGACTGAAAATGAGCGGTTTGCAGGTGGGAAAAATAATCGGTTGCAAAAGCGAAAGCATCGTTAAGTTTTGTTACTTTTATACAGAATTTCATGAATGCATTTCCGTGCGTTCTGTGTGTTCATGCATTAAAACATTAATATTTTTATGAAAAGGATATTGTGTATATCAACCCTCGCACTTTTTGTTGTTGCCGGATGTGTAAAGAAAAAGGATTTTGATTTTAAGAATGTCACCATCGACAACTGGCAGCCAGACTGGGCGCTGCCTATTCTTAACTCTAACCTGACCCTCAAAAATGTGGTCAAAACCGGTACTGTTGTTACCGAAGACGCAGAAGGGTTGTACTCGCTGCACTATTCAGGCGACATATTCAGCGCCAAAGCGTCTGACTATATTTTCATTCCCAATCAGTCATACAATACGCCTTCTATTATGCTGAGTATACCGCAGTCTATTGCGTCTTTCAGCGGTTCGTTCAGCGATTCTTCTTCAGGCAGTTTTACCTATTCCGATACCAGCGGTGCGCAGCTCGCGCATATCAATGTGAAATCCGGTACGATTGCCCTTAACCTCACTTCTACATTCAGGCACAACATTAGTGCTACCATCGTATTCCCGACAGTGTTGAAGGGTGGGGTACCACTACAGGTTACTACTGCTATCAATTTCCCCAATACTTCCTCTGCTGTAAATGTAAGCCTTGCTGATTATGCGTTCGACCTTACGAATGGTAATACCACCAAAAATTACCTTCCATACAAGGTTAGATTCGCTCTGGTAGGTACTGGCGAAATGATCAACGCAGGGGATCATTTGTCTGCCAGCATTGCCATGACCGATATCAAATACAGCTTTGTAGATGGTTTTCTGGGACAGTATGATATACCGATTCCGGCAGATACAATTTATGTTGGCGTATTCGATAATACACTTACTGCCAACGTTTTTATCAGGAATCCAAAGATTAATCTGGCATTCAATAACTCATTCGGCCTCAGCGTGGCAGCCAGTTTCGACCAGTTGTATGGTCTTACTAACAAAGGTGCAGTGGTCAATATGGCTATCAGCCCCATAGCAGTGGGTGGAGCCACAACAGTGGGCCAGACGGTCACTTCAAATTATACCATAGACAGTACGAACAGTAGCGTACAGAATATGTTTAACCCTGCGCCAAACCATGTAGTATACAATGGTCGTATTCGCATCAATGCTGCAGGGGCTGGGTCAACGTATAGTTTCGTGACAGATCAGAGTATGATCAGTCTCACTGCCGATGCAGAGCTTCCTGCCTGGTTCAAAATCATAGATTTCGCACTTCAGGATACGGTAGAAATGACATTGCCCGAGGACACCAGCCTCGTACAGCGCGCCGAATTTAAATTGCTGATGGACAATGCGTTCCCGCTGTATGGTGCAGTACAGCTTTACTTCGCTGATGAAAACTATAATTTTGTGGATTCGCTCATGCCTACAGCATCTGATATCGTTGGCGAGGCTCCGGTGAACAGCAACGGTCATGTAACCGGACGTACATCTGCTGTCACAACATTTGAGATGGAGCATAATGAGTACAATGCGCTGGCGCCCAAAGTGCGCTATGCAATAGTCAGAGCGCGACTTAAGACCAGCGGCTCATCAGACATAAAAATTCTATCCTCTAATAATTTGATTGTAAAACTGGCATTCAGGTTTAAGCTTAATGTCTCTTCAACTGATTTATGATTAGCAACCACATGAAAAAATATTTACTTGCAGGCCTGTTGTCGTTGCCATTTGCGGCATCAGCACAAGATGCGTATACACTTAAATTTTTGCCTGAATTGCAGCAATCGCAATGGGTGAACCCTACTAATCAGACAGATGCAAAAATGTCATTCGGGCTTCCCGTACTTTCCGGCGTTTCTTTTTACCTGTTCAATTCCGGTTTCACCTACAACAGCCTGTTTCACCGCGTCAATGACTCGACGATGGCGATTCATCCCAATGATTTCATCGACAAGCTGAAGAACCGAAACCTGGTAGCTCTTGGTGCCAATGTTTCGCTGTTATCTATGAACCTTGCTTACGAAAATTTTTCTGTCGGTTTTTCCGTTACTGATAAAGCAGATGTACGTTTTGTTTATCCCAAAGACCTCTTCAAGTTTGCCTGGTACGGCAATGGTGCCTATATCGGTCAGTCGCTGAATATTGGCAACTTCGGACTCAAAGCATCCTGGTATCGCGAGTATGCTTTGCATGGTACTTACAACTATGGCCGGTGGACCTTTGGTGCCAGCCCCAAATTGCTTTTCGGCAAAACAAACATCAATACACGTGAATCTTACCTGCAGGTCTATACCGCTCCCGATTATTATGCAATTACTGCTATGACCGAAATGAATATCGAGACAAGCGGTATTGCCGACAGCAATGATCGTAAAGAGGGCAACATGAGCTTTCCCGGATATGCATTCAACAGGCGAAATGTTGGTTTGGGTATAGACCTTGGTGCAAAGTATGATGTTAACGAAAAATTGGACATTGGCGGTGGAATCAACAACCTGGGGTATATCAAATGGAAGAGCAATATTCACAACTACACTGCCGGACCAACATCATTTACATTCGATGGTTTCAAACTTGAAGACTTTTTCCAGGGCGACACCAATTTTATATCTACCGACCAATACATAGATTCAGTCTCTAAACTGATAAAGTTTGAAAAGAACTCAAAATCGTACAAGACTTCTTTGCCCACAGAGTTTTATGTGATCGGCAACTACAAGTTCGACGACCGGAATACTCTCGGCGCGCAGATCAATATGCAGCGGTTCAGCAAGAAAATGATTTTTGCATCTACTTTATGCTATCGCTTGAAAGTCAGCAAACACTTTACCGGTGCACTTTCATATTCGATGAAGAGTAGCTCGGCATTCAATCTGGGCGGTGCAGTCATTGTCAATTTTGGGGGTGCGCAGTTCTACCTTGCAACAGACAATTGGTGGGCTGCAGTGAAGCCTTTGGACGCAAAGAACACCAACCTGCATATGGGCATCAATGCTGTAATTGGTGACCGGTTCAAAAAAAAAACGGGATGTTGCGATGAGATCTTACCTATGACGGAAGATCGTCCATCTTCTGAAATGGGTTTTGAAGAAGATGATGAAGAAGAAGGTCACGATCACGGCCTGGGAACCCCAAGACCATCAAACGAAGAGAAATGATTTTGATCGCTGAAAAGCATTGTGGTAAAGGGTTTTGATGCTTTTTGTGAATTTGTTTTTAGTCAGAGGTTTGGAAAATTCATTTTTTACCATTTACCTTTGCACCAGTTCTTTAACATTACTTATCAAGAAAGGCAGAGGGTCATGGCCCTGTGAAGCCTTAGCAACCTCCTCCCGCGGCAGCGGAAGAGCTGGTGCTAACTCCATCCCGGAAACGGGGTAGATAAGTCAGACGCAAAGTTGATTGATAGTCGTAAACACGATTGCATAATACTCAGGCTCCTCTGATTTATCGGTGGAGCTTTTTTATTTCCATTAACTCGAGTACATGGGAATAATTGAGCAATGCCGGTAATCTTTTCTGATAAGTGGTTTAAGGAATATTGTTTCACCTTAAAAAACAGAAAAGATGAGTAACGCAACAAAACTGATACACAGTATTCCGGTAGATAAGCAGACAGGTGCTATTTCTGTGCCCATTTACCAGACATCCACCTACGTGCAAGATGCACCAGGTGTGAACAAAGGTTACGACTATGCCCGTAGCAACAATCCCACACGTGCAGCACTGGAGACAATAGTTGCTGGCCTGGAAAACGGACAGACCGGTATCGCGTTCGCAAGTGGTCTGGCAGCGATTGATGCAGTAGTGAAATTGCTGGAAGGTGGCGATGAGATACTGGCTGTTGACGACATCTATGGTGGCGCATTCAGGCTCTTCACCCATATTTACGCCAAATTCGGTATCAAGGTAAACTATGTGGATACAACCGATGTCGCCAATGTGATCGAAGCATTCACGGATAGAACTAAGCTGGTGTGGCTGGAAACGCCTACAAACCCCACGCTCAAGATCAGCGACATAGCGGCCATAGCAAAGGTGGCCAGACAGCAAGGGGCTTTGTTGTGTGTAGACAACACCTTTGCGTCGCCGGCATTGCAGCAGCCGTTATGTCTCGGTGCCGATTTAGTGGTGCATAGTGCCACCAAGTATCTTGGTGGTCACAGCGACCTGATTGCGGGTATTGTTGTCACAGCAGATGCAATTATCGGCGACCGGATAAAGTTCATTCAGAATGCGAGTGGTGCTATCCTGTCGCCACATGACAGCTGGCTGGTGATAAGAGGTATAGAGACCCTGTACCTGAGGGTGAAGGAACACTCTGCCAATGCGCATGCGGTTGCCAGATATTTGCAGACACACCCGGCCGTCGATAAGGTGTATTATCCCGGATTGCGATCTCATCCCAACCACGATATTGCAGCGAGACAGCAAAAAGGCGGGTTTGGAGGGGTTGTTTCCTTCTCCCTGAGGCAGGACACGGCTGCAGCTGCAAAAGAAGTGGTCTGTAGTACACACTTGTTCAAACTCGCTGAAAGTCTTGGTGGTGTCAAGAGTCTGCTTTGTCATCCGGCCTCCATGACGCACAAGAGTATACCTGGTGATCAGCGCAGGGCTGCTGGTGTAGCTGATAGCCTCATACGCCTCAGTGTAGGTCTGGAAGACGTAGACGATCTCATCAGCGATATCGGCAATGCTCTGGATGCGCTTTCAGGTGTCTATGTCGAAGGAGATGCTTCCCTGTCCACCCATATCACTGCTTAGTAAAAGGTTACACTCTTTTCTTTCACTATACCTTTTGTAAAAGGTATGCAGAGGGTGTACATTATTCGTCACATTCTAAAATCATTACATTATGTCGAGTCAAACAAAATTGAATATTGGCCTTTATGGCTTTGGGGTAGTGGGTGCTAGCCTTTACGAGGTGCTGACCCATACCACTACACTAAATACCCGGATCAGTAAAGTGTGCATCAGGCATGCAGAAAAGGAACGTAGTGCTCCCGCAGCGCTTTTTACAACAGACCGGAACCTGATACTGGATGATCCGGATATTAATGTTGTTGTGGAGCTCACCAGCGACCCTGTTGCGGCATACTACATTGTCACTACTGCTTTGCGGAGAGGCAAAGCTGTAGTAAGTGCCAACAAAAAGATGATTGCGGAGCACCTGGAAGAATTGATCGATCTGCAATTGCAATACAAGGTGCCCTTATTGTACGAGGCTTCTTGCTGCGCCAGTATTCCGGTAATCCGCAACCTGGAAGAATATTATGACAACGATCTGCTGCACAGCATCAGTGGTATTGTGAATGGGTCAACCAACTATATTCTCACCCGCATTGCAGAAGGCAGAAATACCTATGAGGAGGCGCTGGCAGCTGCGCAGGCCGCTGGTTTTGCCGAGGCTGATCCGTCGCTGGATGTGCAGGGTACAGATGCTGCCAACAAGATGAGCATATTTTTGGCGCATGCTTATGGTGTGCTGGCGCACCCCGAAAAGTTGCTGTATACCGGCATAGTAAACCTGCACAAGGCTGATAGTATTTTTGCGCGGGAGAAGGGGTATGAGATAAGGCTTGTAGCACAGGCGCGCAAGCTAAAGGATGGGAAGGTGGCCGCATTTGTGCTGCCGCAGTTTGTGGGAAATGGCAATATGCTGTGCGAGGTGAAACACGAGTATAATGGAGTGGTAATAGAAAGCAGTCTTGCCGACAAACAATTCTTCTGTGGTAAGGGTGCCGGCGGTTTCCCAACTGCATCAGCAGTATTGAGTGATTTGTCGGCACTGAGATATGAATACCGGTATGAGTATAAGAAACTTCGGTATAGTGACCCATCCGAACTGAGCAGTGATTTTTACCTGCGTGTTTGTATCAGTTTCAAAAGCCTGATACAGGTAGTGCACGAGCGCTTTGCAAGAGTGGAGGAGTGGTCTAGCAGTGATACCAGGTGTCACATTACAGGTATCATTCACTATTCACAGCTTCAGGAAAGTAATTGGTGGAAGCAACCCGGCGTTTCATTGATTGTGTACCCCGGGGGAATTGTAGAACATTTTCTACCCGTTCACATTTTTGAAGAGGAATTTGTAGAAGTGTAGCTATTGTAGGTAGCAGCGGGGAATATTATTTTCCCGCTGTTGTTTACTTGTAAGTTAATATTAGTTTGTTCATTATGAGGTTCGAGGTATACACGCCTTGTTGCTTTGTCTAAATTGTAATTTATGGCATATTATTTGTTTGTAGTTAGGTGTATGTCTTAGTTGTACCCGCACTCAAACACACCTTATGTCTTGCAAAACACTTTTTTTGACCGTCCTCAGTTGCGCTTTTGTGTTACTCAGCAGCGCGCAGATTGCAGACCAGCCCAACATCGATTTTGAGCTGGGCAACACTTCAGTATGGAACTATTATGAAGGTGTATGTTGCCCCTTACTTGTAGCGAATCCTACAGCGCCATTGCCCAACCGACACGTGCTGACTACAGGCAATACGTTAGATTTTTATGGCCAGTTTCCCGTTGTATCGCCCGATGGAGGCCATTACTCATTGAAATTGGGGAATTCAAATGTAGGGGCTGAGGCAGAAAGAGCCGAGTACTTTGTGCATGTACCGGCAGGCATCAGCAACTATAGCCTCATCTTCCGGTATGCAGTGGTGTTTGAGGACCCGTCACACGATGAAAATGATCAGCCGAGGTTTGCTGTAAATGCCTATGATTCGGCCAACGATGCACAGATACCATGTGCACAGTATCTGTACATTGCATCTTCATCTATACCCGGTTTTAAAAGTGCTGCTGTACCTAATGAGTACGTGAAGTACAAAGAATGGACAACCGCCAGCATTAACCTTACCGGCTACGCTGGCCGAACGGTAAAAGTGCATTTTACCAGTGGTGACTGCAGTCTGGGCGGTCATTTCGGGTATGGTTATATAGACGTGAGTGGTGGGCTTTTTGCCATTTCTACAAAAGTTTGTGGAGGCAATGCTACTTTGACAGGGCCGGCTGGGTTTGAAAGGTATTTATGGTACGATGGACTTTTTACGGGATTGATAGATTCATCACTCACTACCAATGTAAGCAGCGTACCAGGCATCAAAAGTTATGCACTTGTTTTAGAGCCCTATCCCGGCTATGGGTGTCCTGATACGCTTTATACTACAGTAACATTTTCACATACGCAGATTAATTCAGTAACTCAGGAAACTTGTAATCAGGATGTATCGATAACCGGTCCGGATAGTTTTATGAGTTATCACTGGTACGATGGTGCATTTACAACGCTCATAGACACAGGAAGAACGACTTCTTTTCATAAACCTGTCTCTGGCAGTATCTATGCGCTGGTGGTTTACCCTACTGATTCTTCCGGTTGTATCGATACGATTTACACAACCGTTAATCCGCCTGTAGCTACCCCGGAATATAGTATTTCTACCATTGCCTGCAATAAAAGAATGTCTGTATTGGCTGCTCCTGCTGGATTTTATTCCTACATGTGGGTCGATCCGGTTACCATGAATACGATAGGGAACGGTAGGACATTGCCTATATCCAATCCGGATGGCACAAAAACATATGCTGTCGTTGTGGTACCCTATGCTGGAGCCAACTGTCCTGATACGCTTCTGGGCAAGGTGAGGGTTTCAGAGCTCATCTCAATTCCAATGGCCGACGTCATAACCTGCAAAGGAACCAATGTAATATTGCAGGCGGGTGCCAGTGGTGGCTTGGGCTCACTATCATACAGCTGGTCGCCTGCAAACATGGTCAGCTGTACATCATGCCCTACTGCAACTGCAATAGTAGAAATGGCATCGAGGTATGTTGTCACAATTACTGATGACGTGGGATGTAGTATTGATGATACCATGCTGGTTTTTATGGATAATTGCCTGATAACTGTCCCAAATGCCTTCACACCGAACGGAGATGGTAAAAACGACTTGTTTAGGGTATTGGGTGTAGGGTACGAGTATTTCGATGAATTCGCGTTTGCTGTTTACAACAGATTTGGCGAACGCGTTTTTTATACCGAAAATCTGCTTGGAGGTTGGGATGGCGTTTTCAAGGGAGTACCGCAGGAAGTTGGCACGTATTTCTTTATGGTACTTTACCGGCTGGGAAATGAACAGCAAATGCTGAAGGGAGACGTAACACTGGTCAGGTAACATCGGATGTTTTTTGCAGGCTCATCCCAATCCGGTAGTGTGCATAAAAAAAACGATCCCGTTGACTGTTTTTCTTTTAATTTTATATGTAATTCTTGGGTTGCTTACACTTTTCTTTTATCCTTAAAACTCTCTTTTATGACACGTTCTTTTACACTTGTTTTGCTTTTTTCAGGTATTCTTTCTGCGGTAGCACAAATACCCTTTCCGGCTGCCAATACGGTATGGACACAACGTCAGGGCACTGGTGAGGCCGCGCCACAATTCAATGTCATCGGACTCTTGAATGATGATATCACAGTTAGCGGTATCAGTTATCACAAGCTATACTTTTCAACTAATGATGCAGTGCTCGAGCCATCAGAATATTGCGGTGGATTGCGTGAAGATGCATCAGGCAAAGTTTATTTTTACAATGCTTCATCTGGTACAGAGAAGTTATTATACGATTTCTCATTGGCTGTAGGAGACACAATTTTCGACCCGGCGTCAGCAAGTCCGGATGGTGTCGTCTATCAGGTAGATTCAGTTACAATCGGAGGCCTACCACACAAGCGTCTGCAATTCAGACAACTCTCTTCGGGTGCTTTGTGGACAGGTGGGGCTTGGGTTGAGGGTATAGGCAACAGTGGCCTTGGTGGTTTGCTTGGGTCTGCTATGCGCCAGCCAACTTGCGATTGCGCAACAAACACAATTTGCATGAGTGTCGCAACTACTTCAACCTATCATAATCCACAGTACTTGTCTATTGATTGCGAAAATGTCGTGGCAGTTACCGACTTTCCACAAGCGGTTAAATCGCTAACGGTAGTTCCTAATCCGGTCAAAGACGTTTCTCGGATTGTTATTGGTGCAAATAATCCATACACTAGTTATACAATAACTGATTTGGTTGGAAGGATCATCGCATCCCGTGAATTGATAATCCATTCCAGAGAGATTTTGATCAACAAAGCCGATTTTCTGCCCGGCATCTATGTATACAATTTGCGAGGTACCGGAGCAGAAACTGCGACCGGAAAATTCATAGTAGACTAGTACCGACACTAATTCAGAAAATCTGTCAGCGGACTGCTGCTTTCAGCATGTGCCCTCACAGCGGCTGGGCGTGCATTGTATGCCATGCGACCAGCCATTACTGCCATTCTGAATGCATTGGCAATCATCACAGGATTACCTGCAACTGCAATTGCCGTGTTCACAAGTACCGCGTCGGCTCCAATCTCCATTGCTGCGGCAGCATGACTGGGTGTGCCAATGCCGGCATCAATGATAACAGGTACATTGCTCTGCTCGATAATAATTTGCAAAAACTCCAGTGTCTTCAGACCCATATTGCTGCCTATTGGTGACCCCAAAGGCATTACTGCCGCTACGCCCACTTCTTCCAGCCGCTTGCATAAGACCGGGTCTGCATGGATGTAGGGTAGCACCACAAATCCATCCTTAACCAACTGTTCGGCCGCCTTCAATGTTTCAATCGGGTCGGGCATCAGGTATTTGGGGTCGGGGTGAATCTCCAGTTTCAGCCAGTTGGTTTGCAGCGCCTCACGTGCCAGGTGAGCAGCAAAGATCGCTTCTGAGGCATTACGAACACCAGACGTATTGGGTAGCAAACTGATATGGGGGTGGTGCAGATGGCGCAGAATATCATCGTCTTCGCCATCGCGGCTTACCCGCCTTAGTGCTACTGTTACCAGCTCTGAGCCCGATGCAAGCAATGCATCTTCCATCAATTGGTGATTGCCAAATTTGCCGGTACCGGTAAAAAGGCGCGAGGTGAATGTCTTGTCTCCTATTTTGAGTGTGTCGTTCATGTTGTTCGAATTGTCACTTTCGGGATTTATAGTGAAGCAAAAAGTGCTGTCGTTATCACGTTGATAAAATCTTCTCCTGCAACGTGTGTAGGGGTGGCAGGTACCGGGTTTTCTACTAGTTCTTTGAAGGCTTTCGCTTTTGAAACCACATCACCAGAATTTCCAATGGCACCAGATACCGCTATGCCATAAATACCCGTAGTAAAAAGTGAAACAATGTCGGGTAAGATAATTCCTCCGATGGCTATGATTGGTGGATGGGTAGTATTCGCCTGCTTCAATCTGTCAAGAATCAACCGGTAGCCATCAAGGCCTAGCACAGGATTAAGTTTTTCCTTTGTGGTAGTAAATCTGAATGGTCCAAGTCCCAGATACGAAGTTGGTTTGCTGACAAAGAATTTTACATCGTCAATGGTATTGGTACTTCGTCCTATGATATATTTACCATTTATCAGTGCAGCCTCATCGTCAGGAGTCATTTCATCTTCCTTGCCCACATGCACGCCGTCTGCCTCTATATCCAGCGCCAGCCTGGCATTGTCATTAATGATCAAAGTGGCTCCATATCTTTTACAAACCTCCTGTGCTCTTAGTGCTTCCTGTTTATATGCATCATAGGTTACGTTCTTCAGTCTGAGTTGAATCCAGTCCACACCGCCTTTGCAGGCCAGTTCAGCAGTATCCGCATTATTGGTGATGAACTGTAGTTTGCTTATGTGCTTCATGATACTAATGGTTGGTGATGACCAAGTAGGGTATTGCTGCTGGCAAGAAACTGATGCGTATACCTATTGGCATTTTCAGCAGCTACCGGCAGTTCATGACCCAATGCCAGTTGGGCTGTGAGCGCCGCAGACAAAACACATCCGCTGCCGTGCTTGGCGCCATATTCCAGACGGTCTTGTGCAAAAACATAGGTATGGTCTTGCACAAACAGAAGGTCTGTAATGCTGCTTTTATCGCTGTGGCCGCCTTTCAGATATATGTTCAGTGATTGGCTTTGTGTTTCCAGTTTGTCGTTAAGCTCACTTTTGCCATATAGCCATTCTGCCTCGGGGATGTTGGGTGTAATGCAATATACCTGCTGCAGGACATCATGAAATAGTTGAGGCTCAAGGTGAAAAGTAAAACCGGCACTAGCCTTTATAATCGGGTCATATATGATTATCGGGTCTTCAGTATTGGCTTTCAAGTACCTGATCAGTCTGTCCAGCACTTCGATGTTTTCTATCAAACCAATCTTAATGAATCTGATAGCAAATCTGCGAAGCAATACTGCGATCTGTTCTTCAATTTGTTCTACCGGCACCCATTCTACTTTGTCAAACTGTCGATCATTTTGCCAGGTCAGCGCCGACACCACTGCCATACCGTAAACGCCATTTGCTTCAAATGCCTTCACATCAGCCAAAACACCGGCCCCCGCCGACGGATCGAAACCAGCTATGGATAGCGCGTATGGTTTTATGTGGTGTTGGTGCACGGGGCAGTTTGGTTTCGTGTTAACTGTTTTTCATTTTTCTTATTGATAATCAAAGGGTGATGTTGAATGTTTTTTCCTACACCGTTTTGCCACAACTAAAAATGCCTGAAACAGAAGCATTAGCTATAAATCTCGCCACCTGCTTCTACAAATTCTTTCGACTTATCTTCCATCGCTTTTTGCAGTGCTTCTTCTTTTTCTGAGTAGTCGCGGATATCCTGGGTTATTTTCATTGAGCAAAAGTGTGGCCCGCACATCGAGCAGAAGTGGGCTACCTTGGCGCCATCGGCCGGCAGCGTCTCATCATGGTATGACCGTGCAGTTTCTGGGTCCAGCGACAGATTGAACTGATCCTCCCACCTGAATTCGAATCGGGCTTTGCTCAGTACATTGTCGCGATACTGTGCACCGGGATGCCCTTTGGCCAAGTCGGCAGCATGCGCTGCTATCTTGTATGCTATTACGCCGTCCTTTACATCTTTCTTGTCAGGCAATCCCAGGTGTTCCTTTGGCGTTACATAGCAAAGCATGGCCGTACCATACCATCCAATCATCGCAGCACCTATTGCCGATGTGATATGGTCGTAGCCGGGTGCGATGTCGGTTGTTAAAGGTCCCAATGTATAAAATGGCGCTTCATCACAACACTCCAGCTGTTTGTCCATGTTTTCCTTTATCAGGTGCATCGGTACATGTCCGGGCCCTTCGATCATTACCTGAATATCGTGCTTCCAGGCTATTTTCGTCAGTTCGCCCAGTGTTTCCAGTTCGCCAAACTGAGCAGCATCGTTTGCATCAGCGATAGAGCCGGGGCGTAGCCCGTCGCCCAGTGAAAAGCTCACATCGTAAGCCTTCATGATCTCGCATATTTCTTCAAAATGTGTGTACAGGAAGTTTTCTTTGTGATGGGATAAACACCATTTTGCCATGATGCTGCCTCCTCGCGACACTATACCAGTAACCCGTTTGGCAGTCAGCGGCACATATCGCAGTAGTACACCGGCATGAATTGTGAAGTAGTCAACACCCTGCTCTGCCTGTTCTATCAGCGTATCCCTGAATATCTCCCAGGTCAGATCCTCAGCCTTTCCATTTACTTTCTCCAGCGCCTGATAGATCGGTACTGTACCAACAGGCACAGGACAGTTGCGGATGATCCATTCGCGGGTTTCGTGTATGTTTTTCCCGGTTGACAGGTCCATTAGTGTATCACCACCCCAACGACAGCTCCAAACAGCTTTTTCAACTTCTTCGTCTATGCTCGATGTCACTGCTGAGTTACCGATATTGGTGTTGATCTTCACCAGAAAGTTTCTGCCAATGATCATTGGTTCGCTTTCAGGATGATTGATATTGGCTGGAATAATTGCCCGACCGGCTGCAACTTCAGAGCGGACAAATTCGGGTGTGATCACTTTTACAGGGGTATTGGCACCGAAACTATGGCCTGCATGTTGTTTCCACAGATCACTATTGTTCATCAGTTCATCTATTCGCTGATTTTCACGAATAGCAATGTATTCCATTTCGGGTGTGATAATCCCTTTTCGGGCATAGTGCAGCTGAGATACATTACATCCCGGTTTTGCTCGCATTGGTTTTTTGATATGCTCAAATCGTAAGGCATCCAAGTGAGCATCTTCAAGTCTGGCGTTGCTGTATTCCGAGGTAAATTCTGAAAGTTCGTCTACATCATTACGGTCTTTAATCCATTGTTCCCGCAAGCGTGGTATACCTTTCGTAATGTCTATTTCAATCTCCGGATCTGTAAAAGGTCCGCTGGTATCATACATTGTTACCGATGCATTAGGAATGATCTCCTCAACTCCGAAAGATTTGGTTTTGGTGGGGCTTACTGCTACTTCCCGCATAGCTACACGTATGTTTGGGTGAATTTTTCCCTGAACATATATTTTCGTTGATGCCGGATAAACCCCTGTACTGATAATGCCCGGTTGGGGCGTTGTATCTTTTTTCATTTTTTAGATTGTTTGGCTGATGAAATGATAGTGAAGGCTCTTTATCCTCCCTGCGTCGCCTTTATGATCATGATCCTGTCCTGGTCCGTTATGATATGATATTCCCATTCTGCTGCGGGCACTACTGTGCTATTCACGGCAATAGCTATTCCTTTTCGGGCGGTTATGCCCATTTGTTCCAATAGGTCTGTGACAACAGACTTATCAGGCAAAACAATATTTTCGTTATTTACATAGATATTCATGCCGTTGTTGCAAACTTAGGCAGCGCATTTTTTTCGGGCTGAAATCAGGGGGGTAATTGCTTACTTTTTCCATGCGCAGGTATTATCCTGATCAGGTACGAAGGGTATGATCTCAGCCGTAATTAAGGCACCCCTAAAGTGTGAATCAAATGTACGTAGAAAATTGTTAAGCAACAGAACTGTATTTCGAGCAATTTTATATCCAGCCAAAAAGAAACCCCGCCGTTTGGGGCAGGGTTTCTGTAAAAAAGATGCTTAGAATGTTTTTAGAAAGTATAACCAATCTTGAATGCACCCTGTGTAAGGAAAGTAACACCCTGATTAATGTTGTTTACACGATCGAAATAGGTGAATCCAAAGCCCATCTCAGCACCAACATACAGGTGTGGTGTTGCATTGATATTCAGAGAGTTATTAATCATCATACCCAGTAGGAAACGGTCATATACACCGTAGGCTGAGGTTAAATACCCATTGCCATTCTGGTCGTACATGTAGATGTTGTCATACATGGCACGCTGACCTGCTCCTATAACTGCAGATGGTCCTACAGCATATTTTACTTTTCCCATGCCGGTTGGGTAAAACTTCACACCAGGCATAGCATAAAACATGATGTTGTTATCGTTATAATTGTTGTTATAAGTGCCGCTATATGAATTGTAATAGCGATCTCCGTTGTTGTTTCTCAGGTTGAATGTCAGGATACCTGGTACATAAACAGAGATGATGCCATCCGGGTCAAGTGCGCGTTCGTAGCTTAGACCAACACCAACACCGTTTTCAGAGTATTGGAAGGGAGAAAGAGCAATTGTAGTTACATCACACCAGTGTCGATCGAAATGTACATGGTTGCCCGGAGCAGGGTGGCCATCGAGGTGAGAACCGTTGCTTGGTGTTCCTTCGTCATCTGCATCCACGTCTTGTGCATAGGAAGAGCCGAATAGGAATAGCGAAAACGCGGCGATAATAAGTCCTTTCATTTTTTATCGGTTTTAGTAGTGTTTGGTTAAGTTGTGATTTTTGGTTGTGTGAAGATAAACCTTCTTTTTACAACTATATTTAATTTCGATGGTTTTTTTTAATTTAGGTAACAAACTGCTCAATAGAAAATACAATCACGTGACATTTGTTTTAATTATATACAAAGCGCCCGTGGTTGCTTTCTATAACCACTTCTTTTGCAGGTGCATTTTCAACAAATCCCGATATCTGCGCATCAATATTAAAACTACTAGCTATTTCAATAATTGCATCAGCTGTGGCTTTGTCTGTAAATATTTCCAGCCTTTGTCCCATATTGAAAACCTGATACATCTCCCGCCATTCTGTGCCGGCTGACTGTTGAATCAGATTAAATAACGGAGGAATTGGCAATAAATTGTGTTTAACCACACGTAATGGTGCCGGAAGGTAGTGTAAACATTTGCTCTGCCCTCCGCCACTACAGTGTATAATACCGTGAATCTGATCAAAATGAGCAGCCAGGATTTTCAATACCACCGGCGCGTAGGTGCGGGTAGGTGATAAAATCATCTGTCCAACATTTAGTGGAGTTTCGGTAGCATCTGTTAGCGTGTAAGCGCCATTGTATACTACGTCTTTTGGCAGGGCAGGGTCCACACTTTCGGGGTACTTTTCGGCATACTGTTTGTGCAACATTTCGTGGCGGGCACTAGTGAGACCATTGCTGCCCATACCACTGTTGTAGCGTGTTTCGTAACTGGCTTGTCCGTAACTTGCCAGAGATACAACTACATCGCCTGCCCGCATTTTTTCGGTAGTTACCAATTTGTCTCTTCGCATCCTGCAGGCCATTGTGCCATCAACAATCACCGTTCGAACAACATCACCAACATCGGCTGTTTCTCCGCCCAGAAAATGAACGTCTATGCCATATTCGCGCAGATCGTTGAAATATTCCTGAGTACCGTTAATTATAGCAGAGATAACATCACCGGGAATCAGATGTTTATTTCTGCCAATAGTAGACGAATAGGTAAAAGGACCGGTTGCACCAACACAGAGCAGGTCGTCTATATTCATAACAATACTGTCGATAGCGATGCCTTTCCATACACTCATATCACCAGTTTCCTTCCAGTACATATAAGCAAGTATCGATTTTGTACCTGCTCCGTCAGCGTGCATCAGGTTGCAATAATCCGGGTCGTTGCCCCAATAATCCGGGTATACCTTACAGAATGCATTCGGAAACAAGCCTTTATCCAGCTTTGCAACTGCCTTATGTACATCTTCTTTTTGCGCAGATACTCCGCGCTGGCTATAGCGATCATTCATACTGTGTGCAAAAGTAATACAATGCACGAACGTTGGGAAGAAGGATTTATTCAGCGCAAAAATCGATTTTCTGCAGCCTCTATTTTGTCACAGCTCGTGGTATGGGTTATTTCTTATACTTCCAGTGCCTGCTTTTTCCTTCAGCTATCCATTCCAGTGCCTGTTCCATGCGCTTTAACCGGGTTGCCTCAGTTTTCGCCTCATCAAACCATTCTATGTATTCTTTTTTGTTGGAATAGCTGAACGCTTTAAATACGGCCGCTGCTGCTTTGTTTTGTTTCAAAAGTTTGTCAAAATCCGCTGGTATCTCGAGTGAATTTTTCTCACTGTCAGACACTTTTTTGGGTGCAACCTTTTTTATGCCGTCTTCATTCAGCTTCATCGCTGCCTTGATATATTTTTTGAGTATGCTGTCCTTCGGCAAATCCTTCTGGGTAGCAATTTTACCCAATTGGCCCATGGCATTCTTCTCAGACAATTGTAGTATTCCATCTGGATCAGCCATTAAGGATGCTTTCCAGAACCCGAAAGAACAGTGACTTTTGAATGCTGCCATACTCAGCATCGTAGTACCCAGGTAGTCGAAATTAGGGAAACTCCATTTCCATGTTTCTTCTACCTCGGGGCATGTGGTATGAATCAACTCGCGCAAATGAATCAGTACAGGTTGCGCAAATGGCGCTGCTTTAGCAATATATTCGTCGATACGTGGGTCGTGTTTTCCCATAGCCGAAATTTTTTGCATGCTGTTGTCCGTTCAACTGCACAATACAAACTTATTGATTTTATCAATTGTTTTAGAGATACTACCGCACCCTTTATTCTTCCAGTTTTTCAGTCAATATCATTTCCTTTGTTTTCCTCCTGGAAAGGTAGGTGTATATAACGGGTACAATAAACAGGGATAAAACAAGCGAGAAAAGTATGCCGCCAACGATCACCAGCCCGAGAGGTTTCCGGCTGGTTGATGCGGCTCCCAGAGACAATGCAATAGGTAGCGCACCAAAAATCATTGCCATACTGGTCATAAGTATAGGCCGCAAACGCATTGTGGCAGCCTCGACGGCAGCGTTCAGTGTGGTAGCCCCTTGTTCGCGCAGATTGTTGGCATATTCCACTATGAGTATTCCGTTTTTTGTCACCAGCCCCACCAGCATTATGATGCCGATCTGTGAGAAAATATTCAGCGTCTGGTCAAAGAACCACAAGGTCAGCACTGCACCTGCAAGTGCCAGGGGCACCGTAAGCATAATGATGAGGGGATCAACAAAGCTATCGAACTGTGCTGCAAGGATGAGGTATATAAGTACCAATGCCAGCAGAAACGCAAAAGAAGTATCGGAAGCACTTTCAGCATAGTCTTGCGAAGATCCGGAAAGCGAATAGCTGAAGCTGTCGTCAATCAGTTTGTCTTTTTCCAGTTTTTCGTAAATATCTTTCATTGCAGCGATTCCATCGCCAATCGTTTTCCCGGGGGCAAGGTTGGCTGACAATGTCGCTGATTTATATCGGTTATAATGGTAGATCTGAGATGGGCTTGTCGATTCTTTCAGCGTGACAATGTTGTCGATAGAGACCAACTGACCAGACTTGCTCCTTACATAGTATTGGGCAAGGTCTACAGGGGCATCTCTATTGCCACGATACACCTGCCCGATAACCTGGTACTGTTTACCACTCATTGTAAAATAGCCCATCCGGCCGTTACTGAGCGCAAACTGCAGCGCCTGCGACACATCACTTATTGCCACGCCCATATCAGACGCTTTGTCGCGGTCTAAGCTTACAGAAAGTTCAGGTTTGTTGAATTTGAGGTCTACATCCACACCCTGAAAAGTTTTATTGGCATTGGCTTCGTCAAGGAATACTGGTAGTACTTTCTGCAGCTTGCCAAAATCAATGTTCTGTAGCACGAAAGCAACTGGGAAGGAACTGCCGCTGCGCTTAACAGCTATCGTTTGCTCCTGAATAGGGAATGCCTTGCCAAAATTATTTTTCTGCAGTTCTTTCCCCAATGACTGTACAATTTCGCCCTGGCTGCGCGTTCGGTCTGCCGGATCTTTAAGGCGCACGTTGGCCATACCTGAGTTGACAGAACCATTAGAGAAACCAGGCGCTGTAATAGAAAGTACCACTTCTTTTTCAGCTACACTATCCATAAGTACGTTTACGAGCTGATCCAGGTATTTGTCCATCGCGTCATACGATGTGCCTTCAGGCGCCGACACTTGCAGGCGGAAGCGGCTACGGTCTTCAAGTGGTGCCAGTTCGCTGGGCAATCCCTTGCCTATGAGCCATATCAGGGCAAAAGAAACAAGCACACCACCCACGGATACCCAGCGGTGATTCATAATCCACACCAGTCCGTTTCTGTATTTATTCTCTATACCCAGGAAAAATGGCTCAGAATACGTGTAGAAACGCGACGGCTTATGCACATCCTTGGTCATGAGCACATTCAACACAGGTGTAAGGGTAAGCGATACAAATGCGGAAATAAGTACCGCGCCGGCAACCACGACTCCGAATTCCCGGAATAGTCTTCCGGTGAATCCCGGCAGGAAAATGATGGGCAGAAATACAACCGCTAGTGTAATCGAAGTAGAAATGACGGCAAAATAGATTTCCTCGCTTCCCTCCTTGGCTGCCCGGTGTTTGTTCATGCCCTGTTCTATCTTTCGGAAGATGTTTTCTGTAACTACTATACCATCATCCACTACCAGACCGGTGGCCAGCACAATGGCCAGCAGACTCAGGATGTTGATGGTAAAGCCCATGATATACATAATGAAGAAAGCACCTATCAAACTGACGGGTATATCAATCAAAGGTCGAAATGCGATAAGCCAGTCGCGGAAGAATAGATAGATAATGATGATCACCAGCAGAAACGAAATGATCAATGTTTCCTCCACTTCCAGTATTGATTTTTTGATGAAAGTGGTGGTGTCCATCGCAATGTCCACTTTGATGTCGTCGGGGATATCCTTCTTCAGCTGCTCATATCTTTTGTAAAATTCGTCGCTGATCGCGACATAGTTCGAACCGGGCTGTGGTATCAATGCCAGTGCAACCATTGGTACGCCGCTTTCTTTGAGCTGTGTTTCTTCGTTTGATGCCCCCAGAACGGCCTCTCCAATATCGCTCAGGTGTATATCTGTGCTATCGACGTTTTTAACAATAAGCCGGTTAAAGTCGTCTTCAGTGAAAAGGCGGCCCAATGTCCGTACAGCTAACTCTGTATTGTTACCTGATAGTTTTCCGGATGGTAGTTCAACATTTTGTTTATCCAGAGCCGATTGTACATCCTGAAAAGTAATACCATAACCAGCCATTTTGAGCGGATCGAGCCAAAGGCGCATGGCATATTGCTTCTGACCCCACACCTGTATGCTACTCACACCAGGTATCGTTTGCAGCCGCTCCAGTAGCACGTTTTCAGCATAGTCTGTAAGCTGCATCGGGTTTTTGGTCATGCTTTGTACCGTCATCGAGATGATGGGAGAACTGCTTGCGTCAGATTTCGATACTACCGGAGGGGCATCTATGTTTTGAGGCAGGCTTTTGATAGCCTGCGACACTTTGTCGCGTACATCATTAGCTGCATCTTCCAGATCCACACTCAGATCAAATTCAACACTTATACTGCTTGCACCAGACAGACTTGTTGATGAGATGTTTTTAATGCCGGCAATACCGTTTATCGATTTCTCAAGCGGTTCGGTAATCTGCGATTCTATCACATCAGGGTTAGCACCTGAATAGTTGGTTTTTACATTTATTACCGGAGGGTCAATAGATGGATAGTCACGCACCCCAAGTGTCTTAAACCCAATAGCGCCAAATACAACAATGATAATATTGAGTACAATTGCCAGAACCGGGCGACGAAGGGAAAGTGACGGTAAGCTCATGTGTGTATATAAAGTGTATTCAAAAATAGGCTATTTGGCCATATCGATGTAGCTACGTCTATCAACAACCGGTATACTGTGATATAGAATAGCTATTTCAAGATACACATTGCTTACAGGCAGCCATAAATACAACACTGAAAATACCTATGCGATCAAATATTGTGTTCAGATTAACTTTTATGGTTCATCTTTTTTCGCCCGCGATATTCAAACATTGATTAACGTTCTCGAGAATCGAAGATACTCCTGCGTTTTCTTTGAGGTTGGCCATTTGAGTGGGTATTTCCGGGTTGCCGTTATGCGCGCTAAGATTTAACTGAAACCATAGGGTGTCATGCCATTTGCCATGTTTATACCCGATTTTTGAAAAGGTGCCAATTTCCTTAAACCCCATTTTCCTGTGTAATGCCACACTTTTGTCGTTTGGGATACAGGTGCCGGCATAAACATTCACATAACCCTGCAGTCGCAACAGGTCGAACAGTGTTGCATATAGTGCCTTTCCTATGCCTTTGCTTTGTGTTTGTGGGGATATGTATATCGCAGATTCCACCGACCACTGGTATGCAGTTCGGTGCCTGAACCTGTTGGCATACGTGTAACCGGCTATTTTGCCATTGACAACACAAATCAACCACGGGAACTCGGAGGTGATTGTATGCACCCTTTCTCTGAATTCAGCTATCGTTGGTACTTCGTATTCAAATGTGATTGCCGTATTCAATACAAATGGCGCATAGATGTTCAGCACTTCCTGAATATCTGCGGCTGAAATTAGCCTGATTTGTATCTCTTTTTTCATGCATCAAATTTATTGTTCTGGCACCCATTTCACTTTTACGGCCGAAAGTAAGGCTGTTTCGTACCTGCATTCGGGCATTATTTTGAAACCATTTTGCAGATAAAAAAGCAAAGGTGATTCATAAATGGCTCCATCCGTCCGACAGTATATATTTTGATCTGTTACCCATCCGTTTAGCTCGGTTCCCGATGCAAAGATTTTCTGAAGCATTAGTTTCCCGATTCCTTTCCTTTGGTATTTATCGCCAACAATAAGTGCAAACCATGTCTCTTTTTCTCGTTCAAATGTCATTGCCCACGCGAGCATTTCTCCGGTAGGTTTTGTCGCTATGTGGTGGGTCTTTTGGGCAAGACCATTAAGGTAAGAATCAAATTGATCAGGTGTGCTGAAGACCAACTGAGCCGGGTATACAGTGTTCCACAACAACAGTGCCGATTTTTTGTCATGCGGAGTTAATGTCAATGTGGTTAAGATGTCCATACAATACGTACAGGTGCAATATTAGTGATTTCGCTACAAAGGCAACAGCCCACTGTCGCATTATGCGGTGGTGGGCTGTTGCACTAATTACCTGCTTTTGCTGCTGAATTATCTGATCACTGTTAGTTTCTGTGATTGCACTTTACCGTTTTCAGACAGATTGATGATATACAAACCAGAGGCAAATTGGCCGATTTCCGTTGTGATCACTTGCTGTCCTTTTTTCAATGCAATAGTTTTGCTGATGAGTACTTTGCCTGTTACATCGCAAACATTCAGCTCTCCTAATCCTTCTTCGTCGGCATTGATCAATGTATTGAACGATTCCTGTGCTGGGTTGGGGTAGACAGTAAAAGTTGAAGCAAATTGTGTGCTGATATCTTCCACTTTCGTAGGCGAGGTTGCGCCAATCGTATTCAGTGTTGTGTTGGTCTTAACCGGTACATTGTAGTCGAAATAAATAGAAGCGCTGTTTTTGATCTGTATACCTACTGCCAGGCCTGGGTTACGTTTGATTGTATAGGTAAACATACCGTTGCTTCTTAGGTCATCATCTATTTGTGCTGGAAGATCAATATTGTTGAATGCGAAACGGACAATTTTGTGGGTTCCTACTTGTGTCATGGTAACCTTGCACGAATGCGACTGATATATGGGGCGCATTGTTGTCCAGTCCAGATCATTATCAAGTGTATCCAGCACAATTACGTCCTTGGCTTTGTAGGTACCCAGATTCTGAAAATGTACCATGTATTCCAAAATGGTATCAGCTGCACCTATTGTTCCTGCTGCGCCTGTTCCTGTTGGTTTCACCTCTTTAAAATTAGGATCGTAAGACGAAACAACGATTGGTGAGTAGTAATTCAGGTTGTTCCAGGGCGTGTAGTCAGTGAGCCATGTGTTCATCGGTGCCTGCCAGGCTACAGTGTCTTTAAACACGAGGCTGGTGCCCATGGGAGTTGTTGTTGGTACGGTGTAATTGATGTGGAAAGTTTGTGTTGCACCGGCCGCAAGAGTAGGGAACCCTGCAGATGTGTTGTACCAGTAGGGTAGGCCGGTGAAAACACCAGCTGGGGTAAATGACGGTGCAAATATCTGACCGTCGGCAAAATAGCCACCCAATACAGTACTTTCAGTAAGTGTACCGTCATTGCTTACCAATGCTACCTGATGGTATGTATTGCCGGGTACAGGTGGAACATAGCTCCAGGTACTGATGTGCATATCGTGAATTGGAGTCACATTATTGGCAAAGTTCACGGTGTTTACACATCCCGATGCGGCAACAACTGTCACGGGGATATTATTTGCCTGACAGGTTGAAAGCGGATAAAAAGCTTGTACGGTTTCAGTGATGGTATATGATCCGGATGGCACTATAAATGAATAGTAACCACTTGAATTAGTATAGGTGTACCCACGACCACTACATTGTACCTGTACATTATTTAAGCCGCTTTCTCCGGCATCCAGCACACAGTTGCCGTTCATGTCCTTGAATATGATGCCGGAAATGGTGCAATAGCAACTCGTAGCTGCCGTATTATAGCCAAGCGGGGCATGTTGAGATTTTGTGCAACCAACCGCATCACTTGCCATCAGCCAGTAGTGTCCTGTTGCCAGTCCGCTAAATGTGCTTCCGGTACTGCTAGCAGGGCCGCTCCAGCTAAAGCTATAAGGAGGTGTACCGCCAAAAGCTGTTGCAGAAAGTACACCATCATTGGCGTAAACGCAGCTGGCTGGTGTAGATGTAACACCTACACCCATAGGCGAAAATACAGGCACAGAATGGTATCTGTTGACACTGCAGCCTATTGCGTCTGTAATGGTAACATTATAACCACCTGCTGGTACGCTGCTGATTGACGACCCTGTACCTCCGGTACTCCACAGGTAGGTATAGGGGGCGGTACCGCCTACTGGATAAACAATGAGTCCTCCGTTAGATAACGTACATGTAGCACTAGTCGCCGTAAAGCTGGCATTAATAATGTTTATTGGTGGTACTACAACAGCACCGGTACGAATACACCCAACTGCATCCGTTACCTTGAACGAATGGCTGCCTGCGGGCAGCCCAGTTGCTGTTGCTGTGGTTTGGGGTGGGGTAGTATACCATATAATATTATAGGGTAGGGTGCCTCCAGCGGGTACAATCGATGCAGTGCCGGTAGGACTTGTACATGAACTTGGCGTGTTTGTTGCTGTGACGGTGATCGTTGTAGCTGCAGAAACATTTGCGCCGCCAATTCCCTTACATCCGTTAACATCTGTAACTGTTACGCCGTAGTAGCCAGCGATAAGGCCAGTCTGTGATTGTGTTGTCGCACCGTTGCTCCACAAATAGCTGTATGGAGGCATCCCTCCAGAGCCAAAGGCTATTACAGCGCCATCGCTTGCAAGACAAGTAGCGGGTGTCGGAGACGTTGACACCGGTATTGTAATAGCCTGAGGTACGTAAACGTTTCTGGAGGTCACACATCCCACCGCATCTGTAGCTGTAATACTGTATGTGCCCATTGTGAGCCCGGTTATCGAAGTGCTGGTTGCACCTGTAGACCACAAATAAGAAACTGGCATAACTGCACCACTCACACTTGTTGCAGTTGCTGTTCCATTTGTACAGTTGGCAGCTGTCGTGGTAACATTAATGAATAAACTGTTCGAATCATATATTGCTGACGTATCGGAAGTTACCATAGATCCATACTGACATCCGGCAGCATCAGTGATTATAACACCATACCCCCCTGCAGGAAGGCTGGCAGGATTCGACGTACTCACAATTGCAGATGTTGTTGTGTTATACCATTGGTAGGTATAAGGAGCTGTTCCGCCGAAAGGTGTGGCTGTTATTGTACCAGGTGTAGGACATACAGCCATTGTAGAACTGGTGACATAGGTAAATGGAGGTGCACCTGAATAGTAGTTATATGCAGTACCGGTGCCATCGGTAACACTCAGGTTGATAGGACCACCCGAATAGCTCGTAAGGGCATCCGAAAGTGTAGCCGATGAATGTGTTATCACCGAGCCAGAAGTTCCGTAGGTCGTCCAGTTAAATGTCAGTGGCGGTGTAAGTCCGGTGGCGTTTGCAGTTAGCACACCATCATTATTACAGGGTGCAGTGGTGAGTGTGAAACTCACAGTTTGTGCTCTGCCGGTTATGGCCAAAGCAACAAAAGCAATCAGGTAAAGTAGCTTTTTCATAAAATGGAAGTTTAGTTATCCATTTTGACGAAAGGTGTTAACGATTTGTGAGTATTCTATGGAAATATTTTTCTATTATTTTTGAATACTAATTCACAGTTAATATTTATATCTTCAGCAGATGCTCGGCATAAGATATTGTTTGATTTGTTGCCTGTTTGAGAATGTAGCAAACTACCAGAATGAGTATTGCTTTTTTTGTTCTGTATTGCTGCTTTACTTGTTTTTTTTCTTGTAGTATAAAAAGGTCATGATCAATCCCAGTTCTTCAGTTGTTACCCTCGTTTCCGGAATGTCACTTTCATGTTTTGGATTGGATACCCTGAGTTCATAGCCCTTGAGCTGCTCAGGGGTAAAATCTGGCACAACTGCTTTTCTTCCTGTACCGGTATTGTGGCATTGAGCACAGTTCAGTTCATACAACACTTTACCTTTCTCCCATTGCTTCAGGTATTCTACCCTGATTGGTTCAGACATTTCCGGTGGAAATTCATAGGTTATTTTGTGTCGTTGTGCATGGCTTGTGTTATAGCACAATAGTAGTCCTGTAAATACGAGTATTGATCTGTACATCAGTAGGTTCCTCCTGGTTTTCTGGTATTGTATGTTTTTACTTTTGATTTCGGCAAGGTTATCGGTGGAATCTCGCCCGGGATATTTTCGTTCAGCGATTCTATAAATGCGATCAATTCGCCTTTTTCCTTTTCTGTAAGGTGAAGCGAATCTGCTGACAAAGTCTGATTGGGCACATTTAGTTTTCTGCCAGCTCCGCCGCCAGCATCATAAAAGTCTATCACCTGCCTTAGGGAACTGAAGACCCCGTTGTGCATATAAGGCTTAGTCAGTGCTGCGTTCCTGATGGTGCCGGTTCTGAACGCGTTTCTGGTTTCTTTAGCCTCGTTTATGCCAAAACGCCCCTGGTCGCTGCTGAGCATTTTGAATCCCGTATCTGCAGGAACACCCAGTACCTCAAACTCAGACCCGACGTAGGGCGGCTTTACGCCATTGAAGATTGGCGCAAAGTGGCAGGTAGCACATTGTGCTTTACCCATAAACAGGTTGAATCCTGCCTGCACATGCTCTGGTATTTTTGTGTTGTTATTTATCGCAGCGTCGAAAGGCGAATAGTAGTTACTGAATTTGCTGTAGTAGAAAGTAATTGCCGATACGATGTGATCAAATGAAATCTCTTTTTCCTGTGGTGTATACCGAAGCAGCTGTTTGAATGCGAGCCTGTATTCCTTGCAGCTCAGTACTTTCTGTACCACGGTGTTGGCATCACAGTTCATTTCATCCGGGTTTGTAATCACTTCTCTGGTCTGGTTCTGCAACGATATATGTTTGCCATCCAGCATCAGCAGGTGGTTAGATACTGCATTTATCAATGATGGAGAATTTCTGGGAAGTAGATCTTTTTGGTTGAAGTGTTGTGCAGTCTTTGTTGTAGTATCTGTAAAAGCCTGTGTGGGTTTGTGGCACGATGCGCAACTGCGCTCGTTGTTGCCAGAAAGCAGTGGGTCATAAAATAGCAGCTTCCCCATTTTTTCTGCAAGCGCCAGTGCAGCTGTGTCTGTGACTCTGAGAAAGATACCCTTGGCGTTTTGGCCATTGTACAGACCTTTATCAAAAATAGAGGTTACGCCCTTGTTCAAAGAATAGTCAACGAGGCTTCTGCTGATCACATGGTATTCGTTTATCAACCGTTGATTGATAGCAAAAAGCGGATTTACATATTCTTTGATGAATGTAAAATGGTCGAAAGCATTGAGGTCGTTCGATTGCAATGCAACAAATCTGTTCATTTTATCAAACACTTCCAAATAGTTATTCGGTAGTCGGTATTCTGGAAATGAACTGTTGAATTGCTCATTGGTTTGTCCTACACTAATGAGCAGTGTTTTGAGCTCAGGTATTATTTGCTCTGCAGACGGGTTCTCGAATCCCGTTGTATAGATAGAAGCAAGGTTGAGCAGGAATAGCCGATTACACAGATAGAAATGGTGATAGCTGCGGAGATGATCAGAAATACTATCCTGGCCATATATAATTACAGCTTGTTTGGCTATTTTGATCAGGTTGAGAAGCGTGTCTTTATTTATAGAAGGTTCGTTCAGGTACAGCTCAGCAAGTGTAAGACCAGCACCCTCTCGCCGATATGGTTTTTCGAACTTTTCGAATACTTCTGTTTCCCATTCTACCGGTAAGGGCCCGTTTATAGACCGGTAGGCTATCGGGTGCAGGTATCGTAGCCAGAAGTCAACTGATTTCAGCAACATTCTGGAAGATTGGATTCCCGATTTTATTTTGTCAATGTCTTTCGGTTCGTTCGAATCCGCATTTTTTACTGTTCGCTCAAGTTGCGTCAAGCTTTCCCGGAAAGATTGTAGTCTATTGTGATATTCGCTTTCGTATGGCGTGTTTGCTGTGTTTCTGAAAGATATAAGTGCAATCCCGGCAACTATGACAATTAGGTATGAGATTGTAAGTCTTTTCATAGCGGGATTACTGCACTCTACACTTGCACCTTTTAAACCGCGAAAGTATCAGTTCACGTTTAAGACAATCTTACCACTCGATTAATTGTGTGTTAATTCATTTTGCTTGAGTTGTTTATGTTACGGTAATAATGGCTTAATCAACCGCTAACATTGTCGCAACAAACCACGCATAGTTTTGTGACCAAATCAAAATCAGTATTATGAAACTTAAATTACACACGCTATTGCTTGGCATTGCAGGGCTTGCTTTGACCGGGACAAGATCTTCAGCCCAAATTTCTATAGTAAGGGATTATAAAAATTACACTTCTGCGCCCATTGGTACCTTTCAGGGTATTAATTTCCGTGAGGCAGGTTTTTCGGGTATTTATGCAATCCCTAACACCAACGGCAAGGAATTTTGGGTATGCTCAGACAGGGGTGTAAACATTGATGCTGCTAACGCCAATCCATCAGGTTGTAGACCTACTTACGACAAAATTTATTCTTTCCCCAACTATGCTCCTAAGATTCACCGTATCAGACTTAATGGTGATTCAATTCAGATTTTGAGGACAATAACCATGAAGCGCCCTGGTGGCACTAATGCAACCGGGATAATCAACCCAACAGGTTTTGGCAGCACGGCTACAGAGGTTGCCTCTACCGATACAGTGCAGAACTGTATCAACTTCAATGCTAAAACTACGCCAAAAGATGTTTGGGGTATCGATGCAGAGGGTATCGTTGTAGATCGGGAAGGCTATTTCTGGATTTGCGAAGAAGGCGGACCAACCATCTGGAAGCTGGATCAGAATGGCGTTGTAATAAAGCGTTTTACACCTTACGCTGGCTTGGTAGGTGCGGAATCTATCGATGTACAGATAGACACTGCATTCGGTTATCGCAAGAACAACCGTGGTTTCGAAGGTATTGCACTCACACCTAACGGAAAGATATACGCAATCATCCAGAGTCCACTGTTGTACCCAACTAAAACAGTTGGTGAGAACTCACGTGTACACAGAATTCTTGAAATCGACCCTGCAACCAATGCTACCCGCATGTTTGCCTACCTCAATGATGGGATCATTGGTGCTTCTGGATCTAACCAGATCAGGCTTAGAGATTGGAAAATTGGGGATATGGCTGCCATTAATGACACTACCTTCCTCGTATTGGAAGCAGCGCTTAGAGGCACTACAGATGTAAAGAGGGTATACAAAATTAACATTAGCGCGGCTTCTGTTGTAAACTCAGGTTTGTACAGTGGTTTAAGGCTCGAAGCACTGGTTGACTCGGCTGGTCTTGCTGCAAACGGTATCCTTCCAGTAAAGAAAACGCTGTTTATGGATTTGCTGGCCAATGGATGGGATCCTGCTCTTGATAAAGCAGAGGGTCTTTCAATACTCAACGATAGCACAATATTTATAGGTAATGATAACGACTATGGGCAGTTTTCTGCTCTTGAAGACGGTATCGCTACGGCAACTACCAACCTCAGTCATGTGGTTAAGTTCGCACTGCAGGGAAGCAACAAACTGAATAATTACCAGTTTAATGCACCGACACTTATTGCAGGTGAAACAGGACCAAGCACATCTAAGACACCTTACATGTATGCTACAACACCAAACGGTAAGTTCACATCAATCCTTACTGCTAACGAAACTGTTGGAGGTTACAAAATGGCTGGTCTTGGTGATGGAATGGGTGCGTACGATAACGGAAACGGCACATTCACGCTTCTGGCTAATCACGAAATGGGAAACACATTGGGCGCAGTGCATGCACACGGACAAAAAGGTGCATTTGTTTCTAAGTGGGTCATCAACAAATCCGACCTTTCTGTAGTGAGTGGAGCAGACCTAATACAGAATGTATATTTGTGGAACCCGCTCACTTCAAGCTATATTCACTACAACGCTGCTTTTTCGACAGCTACTGCCGCATTCGCTCGTTTTTGTGCTGGCGATCTTCCTGAGATCAGCGCATTTTACAATAGTGCAACAGGCAAAGGCACACAGGAGCGTATATTTATGAATGGCGAAGAAAACGGTAACGAAGGTCGCGCATTCGGACACATCGCAACGGGTGCAAGTGCCGGCAAAACTTACGAATTGCCTTACCTTGGTAAACTGTCATGGGAGAATGCAGTTGCTAATCCTAAAGCAAGTGACAACACAGTTGTAGTTGGTCTTGATGATCAGACTCCTGGTCAGGTATATGTTTATGTAGGAACTAAGACAACCACAGGAACAGACATCGACAAAGCTGGCTTGAACAATGGAAAATTGTTTGGCGTAGCAGTAACTGGTCTCGTTGCGGAAACAAGTGGTAGCATACCAGCTCCGGCAACGCCATTTACAATGGTTGATCTCGGTTTCGTGCAAAATTCAACTGGTCTTGCGATCAACAACGCGAGCAACAGCGCAGGAGTTACCAACTTCCTAAGGCCTGAAGATGGCGCATGGGATCCAAAAAATCTGAATGATTTCTATTTCGTGACTACGAACTCATTTTCAAGCCCAAGCCGTTTGTGGAAGCTGTCTTTTGTTGATGGATCAAACCCAGCTTTGGGTGGTACTGTTACTGCTTTGCTCGACGGTACTGAAGGTCAGCGCATGCTCGACAATATGACGATAGATAATTACGGTCATATTCTTTTGCAGGAAGATCCGGGTGGCAACAACCACATTGCTAAAGTATGGCAGTACGATATCGCTACAGATGTATTCAAACTCATAGGCACACAGGACACTACCCGTTTTCAGATTGGTGGCTCTGAGTTTCTTACTTTCGATGAGGAGTCTTCAGGCATATTTGATATGGAGACTATTCTCGGACCTGGCATGTTTATGTTATATGATCAGGCACACTATAGTGTTGCAGGCGATGCGGTTGAAGGCGGTCAGTTGTTGGCTTTTTACAATCCAGACACATACAACGCTGCTCCTGAAGCAAATCTCACAGGAAATACGCTGAATATCGCTGATGGCGACATTACTCCAAATACCGCTGACAATACCAATTTTGGTAACGTTTATACCGGCAACAACACAACAAAATCCTTCGTTATCGAAAATAAAGGCGCAGGTAGTCTTTCCGTAACAGGCATCAATTTCTCTGGTACACACGCCGCAGAATTCACAATTACAGGTGCAGCGGCTTTCCCATGGGTAATTCCTTCAAACGGTTCACAGACCATAAATGTTCGTTTTGCACCAATAGCTGGTGGTACACGCACTGCATCGTTGAATATATCAAGCTCTGATATCGATGAGGCAATGTACAATGTCGCTATCAGCGGTAACGGTGTTGACTCTCCTGATGTATATATCATGGGTAACGGTATCAGTATCGTTGATGGTGATGTTACACCAGGTACAGCAAATAATACAGAATTCGGAAGTCACACTGTAGGATCCGTTACAACCAACGATTTCGTTATCGGTAATACCGGTCACGGTAATCTGGTAGTAAGTGGCATCAACTTCACAGGTACACACGCTGCTGATTTTTCTGTGGTAGGTGCTCCGGTGTTCCCGCTTACAATTGCTTCTGGTAATACTTATACAGTTACTGCTCAGTTTGTTCCTTCTGCTGGTGGCGTCCGCAATGGCACTCTTAATGTTGTAAGCAACGACGCAGACGAAGCAAACTATGATTTCTCTGTTCGTGGTACAGGTTTCTACCTTCCAGAAATCAATGTTAAGGGTAATGGTGTTGGCATAATTGATGGCGATGTTACCGCAGGTACCGCCAACAATACAGACTTTGGTACTGTTGTCACTACAGCCACCCAGAACAGGGTATTCTACATACACAATCCATCTTTGGGTACATTGTCTGTATCTGCTATCAGCTTTACTGGTGCAAATGCTGCTGAATTTACACTTTTTGGTGCACCGGCTTTCCCTTGGTCTATCGCTGCAGGCGATTCACAAATGGTTACTGTACGTTTTGCGCCAACGGCTGGCGGCACACGTAATGCTACGATCAATATAACTAATACTGATAGCGATGAAGGTAATTACGACTTCGCGCTGAGAGGTACAGGTTTGACTTTGCCAGAGATCAATGTAAAAGGTAATGGTGTAAGTATCACAGATGGTGATGTGACTCCTGGAGCTGCTAACAATACCGATCTGGGTAGTGGTAACGTAGGTAGTGTTTTGATCAAGTATTTTGTAATCCAGAACACTGGTGCAGGAAATCTTAATATCTCCAGCATCAATTTCTCTGGAGCTGCTGAATTCGGTCTGGCTAGCTCTCCAATATTGCCAGCTACAATTTTGCCAAATGATTCTATAAGTATTGCTGTTCAGTTTACCGCTACAACAATTGGCACACGTACAGCAGTGCTGAACATAGTATCTAATGATGTTGACGAAGCAACATACAACTTCCTGTTACAGGGTATCGCTACAGGTCTGCCCGAAGTTGATGTTCAGGGTAATGGTATCAGCATTGCCGATGGCGACGCTACTGCAGGTGCGGCTAACAACACAGATTTCGGAAGCGTTAATACCGGTGTTGCAGTAACTAAAACCTTTGTGATCCGCAACCTGGGTCTTGGTTCTTTGAGTGTTACAGGTATCACTATGGGTGGCGCTAATGCTGCTGAATTTACATTGTATGGTGCACCGGGCTTCCCGCTCACACTGGCACCAAATGCTACACAGTCTGTTACTGTTCAGTTTCAGCCTACTGCCGGCGGTCTGCGCACTGCAACTATAAGCATAGCCAACAGTGATGGAGACGAAGGTACTTACGATTTCAGCCTGCAGGGTACTGGTATCGTCCCAAGCACTGGCGTAGGTAATATCAACACAGCTACTTCGCTGAAATTGTATCCTAATCCAACAGGAAATACCGCTACAGTAGAACTTGATCTGAAAAATGACGCGCTGATCAGCATCAGTGTAGCAGACGTTCAGGGTAAGGTAGTGTTGCCAGTTATCGAAGAAGGGATGAAGTCAGGTGAAAATCTGGTACATCTCAATACCACTGGTCTGGTAAATGGTATCTATTTTGTGAAAATATCTGATGGTACTTCATCAACTAACGTTAAGTTGGTGGTGATGCACTAAGATCTTCGCATAGCCAAAAGGAGAAAGGGTAGTTGAAAACCAGTTTCAACTACCCTTTCTCCTTTTTAAAAAAGAAGCGATTGTATGGTACTAATTGCAAGTGATGCTCGGGTGCTCATAGTTGTCTGACTGGTCCTCACCACTGTCAGAATCAATACATTTGAAGTCTTTTTCCAATAGTAACGACAATTGGTTGCCGTTTTGCAATACTATCGTTTTACTGTAACCAACCTGCTCATTGTTGGCCCAGAGTGAAGGTAGCTCAGCACCAATGTACATTGTAATAGTATTTCCCTCTAATTCTGCATCCAGCAGGTGGGTATCTTTTTTTGCCTGTAATACATATCGGAAAATTCCCCCGTTAAATTCTGTCTGTTCTTCGATTCGCCCTTCTGTTGCCAACTTGTCCACCTCTGTTCTCGAGAGGCGAAGCCTTAGCGAATTGCCTTTTATCCGTATTTTCATTTTAGTAATGCAGTTGATGGTTTGTGCTAACTACTGTATAAAGTTAAGTTCTTTATTCGTTTCCTGCTTTGGTGCCACTAGGGTAGGTATATCCTATACGATGCCCCCCGGCATAAATATTGAATCGTGTTCCACGTAGGAATCCTACCAACGTCATTCCCCATTCTTCAGCCATTTGTACAGCCAGACTTGATGGAGCGCCAACGGCAGCAACTATCTTGATACCGGCCATTGCCGCTTTCTGAATAAGTTCAAAACTGGCACGACCACTGAGTAGTAGAATATGCTCGTTTGCCGGCAGCATACCTGCCATCAGACTGGCACCAACCAGCTTGTCTAGTGCATTGTGTCGCCCTACGTCTTCCATTAGCATAATGAGATTTCCATTTGTGTCAAACAGCGCACAAGCATGTATCGCACCAGTGCTTTCAAACATTTTCTGACTGTTTCTAAGTTTGTCTGGCAATGCGCAAAGCACAACCGGTTGTATTACTATACTGTCTTTTGTGTCTATGATTTCACATTCAGTACGTACTGCTTCTATCGACGATTTGCCGCATACACCACAACTCGATGTTGTATAGAAATTCCGTTCCAGTTTGCCTAAGTCTGGCACAACATTGTCGCACAGCCGCATTACAACAACATTTTCTTTTTCCTCAGATAAATGTGCTATGGCATCTACGTCACTTGCCTGGCGTACAATACCTTCGGAATACAAAAAACCAGTCACCAGGTCAGCGTCATTGCCTGGTGTGCGCATGGTCACAGATATGCTTTTTACCTTTCTGCCGGTGGGTGTCTGGTAATTTAGTCTTATTTCTAATGGCTCTTCCGCAGCTACTTTGTCGTCGCAAGGATCAGCAAAGTTGCCATTAACCTTTATAACAGAGATATTTAAGACAGGTTCCATCTTCAAATTTAGGGATTTATTGCTCGCGGCAATTCACCCTTCATTGTATAGTTTTGTAGCAAATCCAATCCATGACAGACAAAGCCGGATTATTTTCCATTATAAACAAGTATAATTGCGTTTTTGCCCGGGAAGAGCACAGAACTGTACCGTTGGCGTCATACCTCCATAGAAACACTACAGATCAATTATACAACCGAAAGAACTTTGATGGGCATATCACTACAAGCGCGTTTATCATAGACGAGGGTAAAGAAGAAATTTTATTGCTCCATCATAAGTCATTGGGCAAGTGGTTGCAGCCGGGTGGTCATACAGAAAAGGATGACTCTTTTGTAGCATCGGCGTTAAGAGAGGTAGTAGAGGAAACGGGCATTTCGAATCTTCATCTTCATTATCAGCCTGTACACCCGGATGTGGACGTGCCGTTTGATGTCGACTCACACTATATCCCACCAAATCCTCGCAAAAATGAAGAAGGACATTATCATCATGACCTCAGGTACGTATTTTTTTACTCTGGCGACCGGACCAATGACTTCAACACCGATGAAGCAACAGCAATGCAGTGGTTGGCATTCGACAAGTTGACAGATGATGCTATTTTTGGCATTGTTGTATCCAAATTGCGTACTTTTCTGGCAACCATACGACCTGTCTGAACAATGAAATTATTTGGTTGCTGTATACAATGTAGTTACCCCAAATGACAATGGGCGGGCTTTAGCTTGCTGAAAACCACAGGTATGCAGTATGTCGCAAAATCGTTGTCCATCGGGAAAAGCATTCACTGACTCATTCAGGTAGGAATAAGCAGTCTTGTGTTTTGACATAGCCCTGCCAATAATAGGAAGGATATTGCTGAAATAGAAGTTGTATAATTGTTTTACAGCGAATCCCGTTGGTTGCGAGAATTCCAGAATGACCAGCTTTCCTCCAGGCTGCAATACCCGCTGCATTTCCCGGAGTCCTTTTTCAAGATGCTCGAAATTCCGGACACCATAGGCGCACATTATCGAGTCAAAGCTATTTTCCTTGAAAGGCAGTTGCTCACTATCGCCAAGTAGCAGCTGAATTTTGTCATTTAGTTTACTACCCGTCAGTTTTTTTCGCCCTTCGTCCAGCATCTGTGCGGCAATATCTACACCTGTGATTTGCGCATCCGGAGCAGCGGCACTTGCGGCTATAGCCATATCTCCGGTCCCTGTGGCTACATCCAATATCGTTTTAGGCCCGTTCGCTATAACTTCTTTTATCGCTATTTTCCTCCAGATTTTGTCAATCCCCAGCGAGAGAAAATGATTCAGAAAATCATACCTGCCGGCAATATTATTGAACATTTCCGCCACTTGTTCCTTCTTCCCTGATGTCGACATTGCGTCCGGTAATACAGTAGATGCCGGATTGCTGATTTTTTCTGCTTGCATTGGTGCAAATGTACGAATTGCAAAGTAACAGCCTTTCAGTTGGCCGATACGTGAAATTTATGGCGCGATAGCCTTAGAGAAGTTTAACTGGATTGGCGCTCACTTCACATTCAATACCGAAACAAAAATTCTGTGTTATGAAATCGTAAATTGAATATCATGAAATTATTGTCTTAATTTTGCACTTGTCAAATTCGGTATTTTATAAATATTTTTTTACAAAAAACAAAGTGCACATGAAACGTATCTATCTATCATTATTGTTGTGTTACATCAGTTTTGTCAGTTTTGGGCAAAATGCAACACAGTACTCCTTTTCCAGTTCCACAGGTTCTTTAACCGACATCTCAACTGCAGCGGGAACTGTAGCAACTTCAGATATCAGTCTCGACGATGCTGTGCAAACAGGTATAGATATCGGATTTGCCTTTAACTATTGTGGCACCAACTATACCACGCTGTCTGCCTGCTCTAATGGCTGGCTGTCTTTGGCCAATTCAAACGCAACTCTTCCTGCCAATGAAATACCAAGTTTGTCAACAATTGCAAATGGCGTTGGGTTGCTGATGCCTATGTGGGACGACATGGATGGTTCGATAGGGGGTGCAACAGCGTACTATCAGGTGTCCGGAACAGCTCCATTCAGGGTGTTTACTTTTCAGTGGGGAAATGCTACAACTCCCTGGGGTACATTCGGGAGTATTGGTTCAGGTATGTTTCAGGTAAGGTTGCACGAGTCTACAAATGCCATCCAGTTTTTGTACGACAACGGGGCTACGACATCCCTGCTTAGTGCAACCATCGGTATCGCTAGCAGCATTACGCATTTTCAGACGCTCACTTCCACAGGATCAGGTGCCACATCCTCAGCATTCAGCGATGTTGTTGACGCTTATCCTGCAAATGGCACCATAATGACATGGTTGCCGGCGCCTACGATCAATGCAACACCGGGTACATTGAATTTTTCTGCCGGTGTAAGTTCTGCATCCGTATCCCAGAACGCCCATATTTTGGCCAATGGCATCACCTCAGGATCTGTAACTGTTTCGGCCCCAACAGATTTTCAGGTGTTTAATGGTACGACGTGGGTAGCATCTTACAATGTTCCTGTATCTGTACACGGCATGGGGTATATTGATACTACCGTAGCTGTTCGTTTCGTTGCACCGGCAACCGCTGGTCCTTACACTGGTGATCTGGATTTTACAAGCACAGGTGCGGCAACATCTATCATTACACTCAATGGTACTGCTTTGCCGCTCTGTACCGGCACACCCACACCGGGTACAGTAAACGCTACACAGGTAACAGGTAGCTGCAGTCCATATGTCTCTGACCTTACACTCACTGGCACCACAACAGGTGTTTCTGGTATTACCTATCAGTGGCAGACTTCAACAGACGATATCACCTATGCAAATGTTTCAGGTGCTACCAATGCATCTTACACTGCAAATATTAACAGCGAGCGTTATTATCGTGCTATGATTGGCTGTTCACATAGCGGCCTTGTAGATAGCACGCCAGGTGTTTTGCATCAGTACGACGCACCTCCTACTGCCATTACTGGTACTACCAGTTTGTGCATTGGTGCGTTAACAACGCTCTC
Organism: uncultured Bacteroidota bacterium; assembly: GCA_903824665.1. Taxonomy (GTDB): domain Bacteria; phylum Bacteroidota; class Bacteroidia; order Chitinophagales; family Chitinophagaceae; genus Nemorincola. Next base: position 116,738 of record CAIJXT010000004.1, read on the forward strand.
CAGCACGCCAACGGGCGGCACCTGGACTAGCAATAACACTGCAGTCGTTACCATAGGCAGCGCTACTGGTGCTGTGGTTGCAGTAATGGATGGTACGACTACAATTGATTACGAAGCGCCAAACGGATGTGTCGTGACAACCGGTGTAACAGTTAATCCTGATCCATCGCTTATCTCAGGTACAGTACAGGTTTGTTTGGGTGCAACTTCTACACTCATCAATACCGGAGGCGGCACATGGTCTAGCTCTGATATTACAATCACTACTATTGGTAGCACAGATGGCGTCTATTCAGGCTTGGTGCTTGGCACAGCTATCATTACCTATACATTGCCCACTTCGTGCAAAGTGACTCAGGTAGTTACTGTCAATCCATTGCCATCTGTATACTCAGTTACAGGTGGTGGTGCTTATTGCGCTGGCGGTGCCGGTGTTAACGTAGGTATAAGCAATTCTCAAAACGGTTTTACTTACAGTTTGTACAATGGTGCTTCACTAATAACAACACAAACCGGCACAGGTACTGCCGTTAGCTTCGGTTCACGTCCTGCCGCCGTATATACTGCAATAGCTACCAGTCCCGAAAATTGTTCCATCGCGATGACAGGATCGGCAACCGTAACCATGACAATGACAGTCGTACCCGTGGTTTCTGTAGTCAGTACACCTGACGATACCGTTTGTGCAGGCACAGCTACAACCTTTACAGCAACACCAGTGAACGGTGGAACTACTCCGGCCTATGCCTGGACTGTGAATGGTACAACGGTTGCCAGTACATCAAGTACTTACACCTACACGCCAGTAAATGGTGATCTTGTGAGTGTCGCGCTAACAAGCAATATTGATTGCCCTGTTCCTGCTACCGTTAATGGTGCGATGAATATCGTTGTTGTTCCTACACTTACTCCAACGGTGAGTATCGTCGTGGGACCAAACGATACAATTTGCCAGTTTTCTACGGCCGTTTTTACTGTTGCGTCGTCATCCAATGGTGGCACAGATCCTGTTTACACATGGTTTAAGAATGGTGTCACAACAGGCATTACAGGCAGTACATACGCCTATGTACCAATCAACGGTAATGTTATATCCGTGAAATTGAACAGCAACTATCGTTGCCCGGTTGTGAATAATGTCTCCAGCAATAACATCACGATGCGTGTCGACAGTACGTACATTCCTGTTGTGAATATAACAGCCAGCAATGGCTTGGAGATTGCGCCGGGTGAGACTACATATTTCACTGCAACCGTTACAAAGGGTGGCCCGACTCCAACTTATCAGTGGTTGAAGAATGGTCTGGCAGTTGCAGGTGCTACTTCTAATGAATATCACCCGACAACTCTTGTTAACAACGATAGTGTTACGTGTGTTGTTTGGGGTACCGGCGATTGTTCTTTCTTCACGTTCAACTCTGTGAAGGTGAAAGTGACAACAGGCTTTGTACATACCACCACTTCTGATTTCGATGTTACACTCGTGCCAAACCCCAATGCAGGTGAGTTTGTGGTGAAGGGTACTCTTTCTGCTAGTAACAATACTCCGGTTTCTCTTGAGGTTACCAATATGCTCGGACAAACTGTGTTTTCAAACAACGTTACTGCCGTTAGCGGTTTGCTTAATGAGCGTGTTCAGATCAGCAATTCGCTGCCTGATGGCATGTACATGCTGAATGTACGTACCGAAACGGAAAACAAAGTCTTCCGTTTCATTGTGAAACACTAACACAATTGGCCGAAAAGGCAAAATGGGCTGTCTTTTTTACAAGAGACAGCCCATTTGCATTTAGCAGCAATTATGATTCGTTACTTTTCTATAAGGTAGCATTTTCTATTCAACTTACCCTGAAAGTCGAACGGTGTTGTCAGGCCTGTAATGTCTTTTACAATCACAGCAGGAATGCTGTCTCTGTCCAGCACGAAGTCGCGGTAGTTGTTGCTGAAGTAGATCCTGCCACCTTCAGCACAACCCTTCAGCAATTTTTTCAAAAGCATTACATGATCACGCTGTACATCAAAGTTGTCATCCATGCGCTTGCTGTTCGAGAATGTTGGCGGGTCGCAAACGATCAGGCCATATTTATTGGAAGGCATATAATCAAGCCATTCTATTACATCGCCGTGCACAAATTCATGTTTTTCATCGTCATACACCTTATTATACTGCATATTGCGTTTCGCCCAGTTCAGATAGGTTTTCGATAGGTCTACCGATGTCACTGTTCTGGCTTTTCCCTGTGCCGCATATACACTGAATGAGCCGGTATAGCAGAACAGGTTCAACACATCCAGTCCCTCGGCTTCATCACGTACCAGCCCTCTGGTGATCCTGTGATCCAGAAACAGCCCCGTGTCCAGGTAGTCGGTTAGATTTATGATGAAGTTAAGGTTGCCTTCAGGAACGATGCGCTCCACTTTTTCTTCATTGAATTTTTCATATTGCCCCTGCCTGCCTGCTTTTCGCTGCCTTATCTTCATGTAGATTACATCGGCCGTAACTTCAAGCACAGCAGCAATAGTCTCCCTGCATTGTTGCAGCCAGATTTCATGTTCATCGTCCTCCATACCATGCCGACGCTTGTACTCAGCCGCATGTACTACGCCATTATACCAGTCTATCGCAAATGGGAACTCAGGCAGGTCGTGATCATAAAAACGAAAACAGGCTACCTGTTGTTTACGGGCGATCTTACTATAGTGTTTGTACACTTTTGTAAGCCTGTTCAGAAACATTATTTGTTTGTCGGTACTCAATACGAATAAGATTATGCATCAAAAGTACTGCAATTGCCCGAATAGCTTATGTTGCAGCGTACCCCACCAACAACAGTACGGTGATTAAACACAATTTTCGAAAAAAAGTATGGAATAGAACATTAGGGCAAAGCCAGATCGGACGTAATCCACTAAATATGAAAAGGGTAGTAGGGGCGGGCTGTAAAATACTTCATTTGATAACTACTCAAGGTACACGGCCATTACTTTTTTGCCCTTGGTCTCTACTTCTATATGGTCTTGTAGCGTTGTGGCTACGGTATGGCCCACAATATCTGTTGCAATCGGAAATGACTTATGTTTCCGGTCTACCAAAACAGCCACCATTACTTTTTTAAGATCGTAGGCAAGTATGCCATTGAGGCAATACAACAACGTTTTACCGGAATTGGCAACATCGTCCACCAGTACAACTGTTTTTCCACTTAGGTTTTCGTCATCGTCAAACAAAAACTCTAATGGGCTCTTCTTATTAATTGCAATTGAAATGTACTTGATTTTCAGAGGGCTGATTTCCTTTAGCAGGTCTACGAGGTTACCGGCTACTATTTTGCCGCTGCCTTCTATGCCAATAACGACAATTTCTTTTTCATCACTGTTGCGCTCCCATATTTCATAGGCCATACGACGCAACTTGAAAGCTATTCGTTCCTTATCCAGAATCAGTACTCGTTTCTTTTTCATGTCCTTTAGTTTGTTCGGATTGCCACTACCGGGTCAAGTTTCGAAGCCGATATCGCAGGAATGATACCTGCTAATACCCCGACGAATATAGAAACAAATATGCCAATGAAGAAGTTGCTTAACGAGAGGATAACCTCGAATTCAAAAATGTATGTTAACAATGCACTTATCATTACTACAATTACTATACCTACCAGTCCGCCAATCAGCGAAAGCACCACAGCCTCCAGTAGAAATTCCAACAAAATCGACCTTCTTCGGGCACCGATTGCTTTCTTTAGACCAATAATTTTTGTACGTTCCTTCACTGTCACGAACATAATGTTTGCTATGCCGAATGCACCTACCAGCAATGACAAACCACCTATAAACCATGCAATTACATCGATAGTGCTGAAAATGATATTGAGCCGTTCAGAAACCTGGCTCAGTTGGTTTATAGCGAAGTCGCTGGGTTGTCCGGGCTTCACTTTACGCAGTCGGCGCAAGACGCCTTCTACCTCATACTTTACCTCATCTATATCCTTACCTTCTGCGGCCTTAACTGCCAGCATCGGGTCATAGTTTAATGATCTGACATCTACCATCGACGATGCTGCATAATAGGGGAAGATCACAGAATTGTCATAGTCGAAGCCAGCCATATTCTGTCCGCTTTTTTTCATCACACCAACCACATTGAACTTTCGCCCCAGAAAGGTGATGTGCTTACCCAGCGGGTCTACATTTCCCGGAAAAAGGTTTCTGTAAACAGAGTACCCCAATACCACAGAGTATGCACCCCCATCAAGCTCAGAAGTACTCAGGTACCTGCCTGTCTGCACATCTATATTCTGCACTTTATCAAAAAAACTCAGCACAGCGTACCCGGCAATACTGCTCAGTTCCATGTCCTGATACTTCACTGTCAGTCTGTGTGTACTCAGGCAAAGGGTCGCTGTTGCAGCATCCGGCACCTGCGATTCTATCGCTTTTACTTCGGCAGGGGTCATGCCACGCCGCCGCCAGTATTCCCACCATTTATACTCACCGCCATCATCCATCCATGGCCACCTACCTATATACAGAACATTGCTGCCCAGTGTAGCCATGTCTTTCTGAATATAGTTTTTTAGACTGTCTAGCACAGTCAGCACCGATATGATACAAAATATGCCGATCGTGATGCCCAACAACGACAGAAATGTACGGAGCTTGTTGGCGCGCAGCTCATGAAATGCTTGCACGATGCTCGTACCGGTTATCTGACTAAGGGTGCTCATACAGGCAAATTTAATGGTAAAAATCTATTGTGCCTGCGAATATGTTTTACGATACTGGCAATACACTGGCTGCCGCCGGCTAAAACTAATACTACCTGACAACAGAGCGATAATTTAAAATAATGTCATTGTTTAAATATATTTTTGCGGCACTCAAAACGTACCTTTTTTGCTGCTACCTGCCTCTTTTCTCAGAAAAAATATAGCGCTGCAATATCCACGGTTCAGGTCTTATCTGCTGATGCGGTTTGCTATTATTATGGCACTCAACATGCAGGCGGCTATTATCAGTTATTACGTTTATCAGGTCTCGCACGACAAGCTTGCGCTTGGTATGATTGGGTTGTGGGAGGTAATTCCTGCTGTTGGATTTTCAATTTTTTCCGGGCATTTTGTCGATCTGCGCGAGAAGCGGAACTTGCTGGTATGGTGTACAATATTATACCTTGCACTTTCCGGTTTTTTCGTTGCATTGGTTTGGCCGGGTATTCATACATTGTTTTCGCAGAGGGGTATAATTTGGCTTATTTACGCTGGCATTTTCGTTGGAGGCGCACTCAGAGCATTCCTTAGCCCGGCTTCGTTTGCACTCATGGGTATGCTGGTGCCCAAAGACCTTTACCCCAATGCTACTACTTGGAGCAGCGCTGCCTGGCAAACCGGCGCTGTGTTTGGCCCACTTGCCGGTGGATTTCTGATCGCATTTGGTGGTTTCGTGCAAAGCCTCGTAGTAGTTATCGTGCTCGAGTTCATTTGTTTGTTTGCTTTGTTGCGAATTCCCCGCCAGGCTATCCTCAATAAAACTCGTGAGCCCATTCTCAAGAGCCTCGGAGAAGGGATCAAGTTTGTCTTTAGCACGCAGATTGTACTTGCCGCACTTTCACTCGATATGTTTGCCGTTTTGTTTGGTGGTGCGGTAGCGCTATTGCCTGTTTTTACCGACGACATTCTTAATGTCGGAGAGGTGGGTTTTGGTTGGTTGCGTGCAGCGCCGGGCATTGGTTCTGTAATTACTTTGTTCATTCTTTCTTTCTTACCGCTCAGGAAAAGCCCGGGTATCAAACTCTTATGGTGTATTGCCGGCTTTGGTATTACTACAATTATTTTCGGGTATTGCGGCTATTTCGGTACCGGTACTATCTTCAATCTGGCCGGATTTGACATTTCTATTGGCTTTATGGTTGCCTTTCTCATGCTCTTTGCCGGTGGGCTTTTTGACGCGGTGAGTGTAGTTATCAGGGGTACAATTCTGCAGGTGTATACCCCCGACAATATGCGCGGACGGGTGGCAGCGGTAAACACAATGTTTATCAGTTCTTCAAACGAGTTGGGGGCTATGGAGAGTGGTATCACTGCCCGCTGGATGGGTACCGTGCCCGCAGTGGTTTTTGGTGGTTGCATGACACTGCTCGTCGTTGGTGTAACATGGTTTTCCGCACCATCTTTGCGCACACTGAACCTCCATATTGATGACAAAAACAAAGAAAACTGATCAGATTAGGTTGTTGTCCCGTCGCTGTTCATCAAACACTGGTGAAAAAAGCGTATCGATCAGCAGTATTTGAATTGTATTAATTATCTTTACAGAAGAAAAATAATCAGATGAAAAAATTGCTTTTACTGGCAGTAGTTACCTTATTTTGTTTTGCCGGCTGTTACAAGGTATTGGAGCCCACAGATGTCAAGTTGGTTCTGGTCGATAAGAACTGGATGATGGAGAAGAGTATATACGGTGCCACTGGTGCTATCGTTGATTGCAACGTTTCCAAATCACTCAGCTTTAAATCCAACGGTACCGGATACTATTATTATCCCACCAAGTGTGATTCTACCGATAACGACACTTTGAAATTCAAATGGTCAGTATCTGCTGATAATAAAACGCTGAATCTGAAGGAGATAGACGGTGTTTCATTTGCACTCGCAACTATTAAGATCGTATATTACGATAATGCCAAACTTACGTTGCAGGGGCCTGACTACCACCAGCGATATCTGAATGGGTACTTTGAAGCGAAATAGAGGCATTTATTCGCGACAATATCTTGATTTTCACTTTTTTGAGGCAATCACTCCATGATATTTGCCTTTTGCGACAAAAAAATTATTTTATATTTGACCAAACATTTTCTATGAAATTCACAATTCCGGTTCTTTTACTCACCACTATCCTATCAACTTCCCAAGCCCACGGGCAGGTGCAGAAAATTAAAACAATCGCCGGTACTGGTGTTGCTGGTCATAGCGGCGATGGTGGTGCATCTACTGGTGCCCAACTCAATGCGCCACATTGTGTAAATGTTGATAATGCAGGTAATGTTTATATTGTTGATTATCTAAACTACAGGATTCGTAAAATTACCACATCTGGCATGATGCTTACCGTTGCCGGAAACGGCGGTATAGGTTATACCGGCGACGGGTCTGTGGCAACATCGGCTGAGTTGCTACCCTCAGGTTTTGCACTCGACAAAAACAATAATATGTATATCGCAGATGCCAGCTGGGATGTGATTCGTAAAGTTAACTCACTTGGTATTATATCCACATATGCAGGTACTGGCGCACAGGGTAATTCTGGTGATGGTGGTCCCGCTAAACTTGCAAAGTTTGCAAGCCCTTACGGTATCGCTTTTGATACTGCTGGCAATTTGTTTGTTGCAGATGCAATCAATAATTCTGTACGCAAGATTAGCCCTGCAGGTATAATCACCAAATTTGCAGGCGACGATACAGCTGGTTTCGCTGGTGACGGTGGTTTCGCAATTGCCGCAAAGCTCGATTCACCTTACGCAGTAGCAGCCGACCGCAAAGGCAATGTGTATATATCAGATTTTCAGAATAATAGGATCCGTCGTGTAGATGCTGCTGGTATCATAACAACATATGCAGGTACTGGCGCTTATGGTTATGCTGGAGATGGCGGCCCCGCAGATTTGGCTTTGCTGAATCGCCCTGCCGGAATCGCTGTCGACAGTAATGGTGTACTTTATATCGCCGATGCTGATAACGACGTCATTCGCAAAGTAGATACTTTTGGTGTCATTACTACAGTTGTAGGTAATGGTACACCAGGTTTCGGTGGCGATCTTGGCTATGTAAATGGCTGCAACCTCCACACGCCGTTTGGCGTTGCGATCGGCAAGAATGGTAATATTTACATTGCTGACGCCAATAATCAGCGCATTCGTATGACCTATAGCGAAGTGGGTGTGGAAGATGTAAATACGTCTCGCGAACTCTTTGTTAGCCCCAATCCGGTTACTGACCGTTTTGTGATCAGTGGTCTGCAGAAAACAGACAAAGCCACTTTGTACGACATTACAGGCAGGTTGGTATCAGGTGCTTACGTTGTATCTGCTGCTGGCACGATTACTGTTGAGGTGTCAGATCTTGCACAGGGTAGTTATGTTTTGCGTATCACAGACCTGGCAGGTACTACCTCTGGTGTCGTCAGGGTCGTAAAGAACTGATCCGTCTCTTGTTAACCATTGGATACATTTATTAGTTATCTGAAACCAGACGGGCAAAAAATGGTCGAGGGCCATTTGTCGCATATAGCGATCTGAGTCATCTATTTTGGCAGTTGTAGGGCAAAAATACTTGCTTTATTTCTTGCCAGGCAAAAACAATGGTATGCAACACGTTTTTTTTGCCTTTCACGTTTTACATTTGACAAATCATGGAATTGAGTAAGAATTTTCTGCATAATGATGCCGAAGCCAAGTGGTATGCACATTGGACAAAATCCGGCTACTTCAAAAGCACTCCTGACGAAAGACCTTCTTATACTATCGTAATACCACCTCCCAATGTCACCGGCGTACTGCACATGGGGCATGCCCTGAATAATAGCGTTCAGGATATACTCATTCGTCGCGCAAAAATGGAAGGCTACAATACATGCTGGGTGCCCGGCACCGACCACGCATCTATAGCCACCGAAGCAAAGGTGGTAGCTATGCTGCGCGATATGGGGATTGATAAGAAAACCATGCCACGTGAGGAGTTTCTGAAGTACGCATGGGAATGGAAAGAAAAATACGGTGGCATTATCCTGAAACAATTAGAAAAACTTGGTTGCGCACTCGATTGGGATCGTACCGCGTTTACTATGGACGACGGCTATTATGCTGCTGTAATGCGTGTTTTTGTAGAGCTGCATGCCAAAGGCCTGATTTACAGGGGCGTGAAAATGATCAATTGGGATCCTAAGGCAAAGACCGCACTCAGTGATGAGGAGGTGATTCATCGCCAGACCAATTCTAAGTTGTACTATGTAAGATACAAGATCGAGAACAGTGATGAGTATATCACCATCGCTACAGTTCGGCCAGAAACCATTTTGGGTGACACCGCCGTTTGTGTTCATCCTGACGACGAACGGTATGCTCACCTTGCTGGTAGGTATTGCTTTGTCCCATTGCTTAACAGACGCATTCCCATCATTTTCGACGATTATATCGACAAGGAATTTGGTACAGGTGCACTTAAGGTGACGCCTGCACATGATATCAATGACTACAATTTGGGGCTCACGCATGGTCTCCCGGTTGTTGATACGCTCAATGACGACGGGACGATGAGCGAGGCTGCGCAACTGTATATAGGACAAGACCGCTTTGCTGTTCGAAAGAAGATTGTTGAAGACCTTCGCGAAGCCGGCCATCTGGTTAAGGAAGAAGAATACACCAATCAGGTAGGTTTCAGTGAGCGCACTGATGCTGTTATTGAGCCGCGCCTCAGCATGCAGTGGTGGTGCAGTATGCAGGAGTTGGCAAAGCCTGCACTGGCAGCTGTTATGGACGACGAGATCGAATTTCATCCCGCCAAGTTCAAGAACACCTACCGCCACTGGATGGGCAATATCAAAGATTGGTGTATTAGCCGTCAGCTCTCCTGGGGCCAGCGGATACCTGCTTGGTACGATGCGGAGGGTGGTATGTATGTTGCCCTAAACGCAGATCTTGCACACGAACAGTATAAAACGAAAAAGCCCGAACTGGCTGCCCAAAACCCGGTACTCCGTCAGGATGATGATGTGCTTGATACCTGGTTCAGCAGTTGGCTTTGGCCAATGCAGGTTTTTGGTTGGAACGAAAACCCGGATAACAAAGACGTCAACTACTATTACCCCACCAAAACACTCGTTACAGCCCCTGAGATCATTTTCTTCTGGGTGGCACGCATGGTCATGGCAGGGTATGAGTTCCTTGGCAAAAAGCCTTTCGATAAAGTATACTTTACTGGTATAGTTCGTGACAAGCAGGGTCGCAAAATGAGCAAACAATTTGGCAACTCGCCCGATCTGCTCAAACTGATTGAAGAAAATGGTGCTGATGCAGTGCGGTTCAGCGTTATGATTTCATCTCCAGCAGGCAATGATCTCTTGTTCGATGAGAGCCAGTTGACGCAGGGAAGCTTCTTCTGCAATAAAATGTGGAACGCGATGAAACTGGTAAAGGGATGGGAAAACAGATGCGATGAGGGAATTGACGATGCCAATGCAAAATTTGCGCTAAACTGGACGGAAGCGCGCCTTGCAGAAGTATCTGCAGAGGTTACGGTGCTGTTAAAAGAGTTCAGACTGAGCGAAGGGCTGAAAACCATTTACTCTCTGATCTGGAATGATTTCTGCTCCTGGTATCTTGAGTGGGTCAAACCTGGCATGGATCAGCCTGTTTCAGCGGCGGTTTATCGGCAAACGATAAGTATATATGAGCGGCTGCTGCAGTTGCTGCATCCATACATGCCATTTGTTACTGAAGAGATCTACCATAACCTTGCCGACCGGGCGCCGGGCGACGACCTTATCGTAAAACAATTGCCGGTAGCTTTGGTCCCGGATCAGGCTGTCCTACAGGGCGGAATTCTCTTGCAGGAGCTAATTACCGCAATTCGTGATACTCGTAACAAGAACCGGTTGAAACCCAAAGACACCATCAGGTTGTGGATACAAACCCCTGCTGAAGCCTATTATAACACGGTGCAGGATATTCTCCGCCGTCAGGTAAATGCTGAAGAGTTTGGATTTACAACAGACGCTGTTCCGGGTGCAATTTCCATTGTTGTACAAACCGATAAACTGTATATCGAAGCTTCAGCAGCCACTATCGACACCAGTGCGCAAAAAGCAGAGATGCAGAAAGAAATTGAATACCTCAAGGGATTTTTGGTGAGCATTGACAAAAAACTGGGCAATGAGCGGTTTATGGCCAATGCCAAACCGGAGGTAGTAGAAAGTGAGCGCAAAAAGCAAAACGACGCATTGGCTAAGATCAAAACACTGGAGGAAAGTCTTGCGTTGATAGGTGATTAAAAATTTGACTTTTTTTAGCTGATTTGCTAATCGTGTTAATAACCTGAATTATGCCTTATGCAATAGTTACCGGAGCATCGCAGGGTATCGGCAAAGCCATCGCTACAGCATTGCTGCAGCATGGATTTACTGTTGCCGTATGTGCACGAAGTGAGCCCATTTTACAACAGACAGTTCGTGAGTGGGTCGCCGTTTACGGGCCGGATAGGGTGTTAGCAATGAACGCCGATCTCAGTAATGCAGGCGAGGTCAACGCTTTTGCCGACCGCGTTCTGGCTACATTCCCTGGTGTCGACTTATTAGTCAACAATGCTGGTACTTTCAGACCTGGCACCATCGCTGACGAGGACGAAGGTTTGCTGGAAAAAATGATCGGGATAAACTTGTATAGTGCATACAGGCTCACCCGCCTCGTGCTTCCTGTTATGCAGCAGCAGGGTAGTGGTCACATATTCAATATCTGTTCGGTTGCCAGTCTCAAGGCTTACCCCAATGGCGGATCTTACAGTATTTCCAAGTATGCCCTCCTGGGTTTTACAGACAACCTCCGGGAAGAAATGCGCGATTACAACGTTAAAGTTACAGCCATTTGTCCCGGTGCTACATGGTCACCATCTTGGGAAGGCAGTGGAGTGTCGCCGGAGCGCATTATGGAGGCTAGAGATGTTGCGGCTACGCTGTTGGCTGCATACTCACTTTCATCTCAGGCCGTTGCCGAGACTATAGTAATGCGTCCCGTAAAAGGTGATCTGTAGACACACTGCCATGCAACGTTCATTTACCGATATGACCGGGCGAAAGATCGGGATACCCTACCCGCCAAAGCGGATTGTTTCACTTGTGCCCTCACAAACCGAGTTGTTGTACGATCTTGGCCTTGATGCTGAGGTGGTTGGAATTACCAAATTTTGTGTGCATCCCGAATCCTGGTTTCGAACCAAAACAAGAATCGGAGGCACGAAAACCGTGCATCTCGACCGCGTTCGTGCGTTGCAGCCTGATCTCATAATAGCCAATAAGGAAGAGAACACAAGGGAGCAAGTCGAAGCATTGGCTATGGATTTTCCGGTGTGGATCAGCAATATTCAGACGGTCGACGAAGGGCTACAGATGATTCTGGGAATTGGCGACTTAACCTGTACTGCGGCAATGGCTGCTGAACTGATTACTGCAATTTCCAAAGGCTTCAGCCAGTTGCCGGGTAGTTCACTACCACGCAATGTAGCATATTTCATCTGGAAAGATCCCTGGATGTGTGCTGGAGGCGACACTTTTATCAACGACATTATCTTCCGGATGGGTTGGCGAAATGTGCTTGCAGGCCAGATGCGTTACCCTGAGGTCAGTCCGCAGATGCTGGCAGATGCTGGTGTAGATCTTGTACTGCTGTCTTCAGAACCATATCCATTCAAAGAAAAACACATCGCTGAAATCAGCAAAATATTACCTGCAGCAAAAATACTGCTGGTCGATGGTGAGATGTTTAGCTGGTACGGTAGCCGCATGCTCAAAGCCGTAAGTTACCTGAGCGACTTTTTGACCCGTTCTGAACCCTAAGCTGGCTTTAAAATTGTTAAATTTCGGCACTATTTTTGATGTGTACTCATAGTGTTCCACTATAAAGTAGCTATGTATGGCCAAACTAAAAAAGTATTGTATTCCCATTTTAGTTTTTATTGGTACAAATCTTTTAGCCTGCCGGAAAGACAATTCATGTTCCTGCACTTATACTGATTACCTGGGCACCCACACCAAACAGGCTGGCATCATTTATGGCAGTAACAGGGATGCCGGCCGAAAATGCGAAGAAATTCAATCCGAATACAGCGCAGTTAAAGGGTATTATGGTGTTTCCTGCAAACTCGATCCACAGCGATAGTTTTTCTTGTTAAGTGTTAGATTTCCATATTGAAGTGCGAGTTCGGATTTTGTCGCCAGTACTCCGGTTCTATTGCAGTATTGTATATCTTTATTGTAGTCTGAAAATGGATAAGTAATTCACATCTGCGTTAATGATATTGCCAGCCAGTAGTGTAAATAGGTACATTTCAACTACGTCGTTAGCATTCAGCTTTACAACATGTGAAAAAACACCCTGGCCGGTACCTGGGAAAGGTGTATTGTTAGATGCATTCGGACCGTACGCCCTGATCGTTCCGTTTACTCGCATAGAAAAAAAGGATCCCGATGCGGAATTTATCTGACTTTGTGCGTTAATGAGATAGTATCCGGCGTTTGCAGCTGTAAAACTACCAGCCGTGCCGCCTGAAACAGACATTTGGGAGCCGATATTCACAATTGCATTATTCCAAACATATTTTGCTGTCGTTGCAGCTGTCATTGCTGTGCCTGCGGTATTTGTGCCAAAAAATTGCAGGGTGCCGGCCCCACCTCCTGAGCCTCCGGACGGTGTCGCCCAAGTACCATCACCTCGCCAAAATGTCGACGCAGACGCATCCGTACCGCTATTGAGGTTGCCAACCGGTAAATTTCCACTAATGTCAGTCGACAGAGAAACAGCTCCCCAGGTTTGATTGCCGTGCAATGTCGTATTGCTGCTTGCCGAGCCACTGCCCAGCCGAGCAGTACCAACCGTACCCGACGAAAGGTTGGTTGCATTTAGCGACGTTATGTTGGTGCCACTTATTATGGGCAACGCCCCACTCGCCGTTGTCTGCACTAGTTGCATATTGCCATTGAATGTATTGCCCTGTGTAGTTACATTGGCATGCGCATTTAGTGATGTCCACGCGCTACCGGTAAAGAAATAGAATCCACTTATGCCATCTGTCTGGTATACAAGCAGGCCATTTGCTGGGCTGGCAATCGCAGTACGTTGGGTTGCCGTCATGCGGGGAATGAGTATTCCCTGGGTGGTTGAACTTACATCCAGCATTGCTGAATTATCTGATGCGGCACCAGAACTATTAACAGCCATACCCTGTGCTGTGCTTTTGTATGTCCCCGATAAAAGCATTACTGACAATGCCAAAGTGGAAACCCTTTTTTTTGTCATCATAGTTATTGTATTACAATGTCATTTTGTACACAAACGCTAAAATCAAATTAAAAAGCCGAATCAGCAGATCGCAATTATCGTAGGGCTACTTTGAATGAGCAAAACTGACTGTTTATTTAGCCATGGTAAAAAATGAAGGATTGTTATGGTAAAAAAGCATCTATAAATGTTCCTGAAAATGAATAGGTAACAAATTTTGTACCTGTAGCAGGTTTCGGTACACGACATTAAATGCCAACAATAACCTTACTTTTATACGCACAACCCGAGCCATGCTGTTCCGTTTTTTTGTGCTACTGCTATTGCTGTCATTTGTCTGTACCAACGTTGGTGCGCAGCATTACATGTTTAGAAAGCTGGGCAGCACCAGCCCGTGGCCCGGTTCCCGGATATATAAAATCGCTTTGGATACTGATTGTTTTTTGTGGGTATCTACGCCGAACGGGTTATGCCGGTTTGATGGGAATAACCTAAAAACCTTCACAAAAAAAAATAGTCCCGTAGACTATGGTGTATTCAACCTTTTCAGAGACAGTAAAGATCGTTTGTGGATTTTGAGTATTTTTTCGCCCCCGGTATTCTACAAAAAAGACAAAATTTTCAGACTGGATAGTACACGGCGACAACTGCTGAATCGTACAAAATGTATTGCTGAGGATAAGTGGGGTAATTTATACTTCTTTACTTATGAAGGTACCATTTTTAAATGCAAAGATTCATCGATCAGGCAGCTGAAAGTAAACGTGAAATTGAATTGGTCTCAGGCTGAAATAATAGAGGACAGCACTATCATACTTACCGACGGAGGAATGATATACCGCAGAGACACATCTGAAATACTCAATGTTGTAAGTGCAAAGATTACCGAAGGTGAGGCGAACAAAATCTGGAAGTTCGGTGATCACGAGCTCATAATTACCGATAGTAGTGGTATTTATACCTACACGGGCCATGGGTTGCAGAAAATTTGGGCGTTCAATAGCACTTTCAACACAGCACCACATAGCGCTTTGTTTTTAGATGATTCGGTACTATGGATCGGTTCTGCCGATGGTATTGCGGTATTCAGATATCGCAACGGAAAGCTTACATACAAAGAAACATTACTTCAAGGAAAAAATGTTATCGGTTTGCTCAAAGATAAATGGGGAAACTGTCTGGCTGCAACATTCGAAGATGGCATTTTTATACTCAGTGCGTCTCGTCCTGTTCTTTTTAAACTACCCGGAGCAGTCAATAGCAACATTTCACAGGTTGTATTTGCTGGCAAAACAGGTTACCTGTTTAATACCAGAGGTGAATTCCGCACGTTTTCAGATAACAAAATATCGGAAGTGAAAAATAAAAGTACCTCCAGGCAAACATTTGACTACAAAAAAATATCAAAATACGATACCGGAAGCATTATGGTCCTGTGGCGTGGACGACCAGTTGCCAAAATCGAAAACGAAAAAATCCATTACCGTCCTGAACACGAAATTTCATTTCGATCGGCAATTTATTACCGGAATGATGATAATTTTTACACTGCAGAGTTGACGCAGTCATCTCGCATTAATATAAAGAACCATAAAAATGGAAAGGTATATTTAATCGCTATTTTGCATTCTAGCCTCACTCCCAAAAGTTTCTGCGTAGATTACAATGGTTGCTGCTGGTTGGGATATAATGACCAGCTTTATTGCTCAGCACCTGATACCGGCATAGAGCGGAGTTTGGATACATTCAGTTTTACCAACGAGTTCATAACAGACATCCAGTGCGATAGCAAAAACAAAATCTGGATTGCTACAAAGGGGGGCGGGATATACTGTATGGCTGGTAATAGGATATCAGCGCACTTCAATACTGAAAGTGGCTTTATTACGAACAATTTTTCGGGCATATTTGTTGATAGAGATGACAATATTTGGTGCTGCTCAGACAACGGGCTTGCCCTTATCACCCAGAAGAATCAATATTCCTGGAGAATTGAACTTTTTACTGACGGTAATATTTTGCCAGACAAATGTGTAAACTCCGTATACCGAAATGGTGAAAACATTTACATTGCCACAAGGGAGGGATTGGTTGTTATTGATTATACCCGTATGCACCTTGATGTGGGTAAACCAACACCATGCTACATAACTAATGTTGCAGTGAATGGACGAGATACAATTATTTCTGGACAATATACGTTTGCCTATGGAACTCCCTTTGCTATCAGTTTTAGTGCAGTGTCACTTGCCAGCCAAACAGCTCCTGTTTATCATTACAATATCGATGGTCTGAGAAGTGGCTGGAGCAGCACAACATCTGACAAGATACATTTCGAACGGCTACCAGCAGGCAATTATACATTTACTGTATATGCCAACAATTGGCCAGACCATGGAACCCGGATTTTTATTACAATACTTCCTCCATATTGGCAACGGTGGTGGTTCTTGACACTGTCAGCGGTTGTTGTTATACTACTCGCAGCGGCATCATTTTATATCATCATTTATTTCAAACACAAAAGAAGTGAGATGAAACGCAAGATGATTGAGAGTGATCTCAAATCGTTGAAAGCACAGGTCAATCCGCACTTTATTTTTAATGCGCTTAATTCAATTCAGGATTTTATTTTGCACCATCAGCCTCGCGAAGCAAACCATTACCTTTCGCGTTTTGCTATGCTCATAAGAATGATCGTAGACAATTCTCATAAGGAGCTTATCAGCCTTGAAGACGAAGTGAATTTTTTGAAATTGTATCTGCAACTCGAACAATTGCGTTTGGGACATACATTTAAATTCGAGATTATTTGTGCGCAAAATGTCGATGCAGCAAATATCTCTATATCATCCATGCTGCTGCAACCGGTTGTTGAAAATGCGGTAATACACGGTCTGCCCATGAGGGCGGAAAATAAAATGCTCACCATTCATTTTGATAAATTTGAAGACATGTTGAGGTGCATAATTGTTGACAATGGTATTGGCAGGCAAAAAGCTGGAAACTACCTCAAGAAACACGGTTTGTCCATGGGTGTTAATAATATTACTGAGCGTCTGCAACTTGTTTATGCCAAAGAAAATATTCGATGGAAACCCATTGAGTTTTCAGATGCTTTTCCGGACGCCGAATACCCCGGTACTAAAGTAGTATTTTACATTCCAATTTTTCAAATTACATGACAAGTTTATGATAAAGGTATTGATAGTAGAAGATGAGGAACGAAGTATGAGCGCAATGAAAAAGATGCTCGCTGACTTTTGTCCTGAAGTATTGGTTGTCGGCGAGGCAACCTGTATTAAAGATGCATTGCTCCTAATAGTTACCCGGAAGCCCGAGCTTGCATTTCTGGATATACAGCTACCGGATGGCAACAGCTTCGCTCTTGTTAATGCGCTGGCAAATAGCAATACCAGGGTCATATTCACAACAGCCTACAACGATTACGCGCTCAAGGCGCTAAAATGTGCCGCACTCGACTATTTGCTGAAGCCTGTAAATATCGATGAGCTGATAATTGCAATAGGAAAATATAAAACTTACCGCGAGCAAATAGACTACTCACTTAGCCTGAAGGTTTTGCAGGAAAACATGGGCAGAGAACTAAAAGAAAAAATAAAGACCATAGGGTTAGCAACAATTAATGAAATCATTTTTGTGGAAACCGACCTTATTATACGGTTGGAAGCAGCCAGTAACTATACTCATTTTTTTATCGAAAAATCGCCGAGAATCACTGTTTCGCATACTTTGAAATATTACGAAGATTTGCTCGATACTTCTGTTTTTATGCGTGTGCACCAGTCTAACATCATAAACCTTAGGAAGGTAAAAAAATACATCAGAGGCAAAACTGGCAGTATTGTCATGACAGATGGTTGCACAATAGACGTATCGCCCAGGAAGAAGGACGAATTTCTCAAGGCGCTCAATTCAGTGTAAAATGCCAAAAGATAGCTATTCCCAGGTTTCTAATTTATTACAGTCGTATTTAAATAAATGTATATTTTTTTTGACTTTCCATTTGATCAATTCTGTAAGATTCTCGACATACACTGAGCCCAACCATGTATTGAGCCCAATTTGCTATTGCGATACGTAAGCAGTCTGTCCAAAATACAATGGGCGGCATCGCAGATCCTTATTTTCCGTCCGGTCCCTGCCAGTTGCTCGGGTCCTGGCGCCATTGAGCCAGTATTTCTTTGTCTTCTGGTTGCACCAGATGTTGCTCCTCGGCTACTTCCATTAGGGCTGTATAGTTGCTGATGGTGTATAATGGCAGACCAGCCTTTTCAAACGCCTCATCTGCTATTGGGAATCCATAAGTAAACAGGCCACACATCCCCAGCACTTCTGCCCCCTGTTCGCGCAGCACGTCCACCACCTGAAGGCTGCTCTTTCCTGTTGATATCAGATCTTCCACAACCACTACTTTTTGACCGGGCTTCATTGTGCCTTCTATCTGGTTACCCATGCCATGCTCTTTGGGTTTGGCACGTACATAGATAAAAGGGAGTTTCAGCAAATCGGCGGCCATTACGCCATGCGCTATACCGGCAGTTGCAACACCAGCTATTACATCAGCTTCAGGAAACTTGTCAAGTATCATGTTCGCAAGTTCGCTTTTTACAAAATCACGTACATACGGAAAGGAAAGTACTTTACGGTTGTCGCAATATACTGGCGAGCGCCAGCCAGATGCCCAGGTATATGGTTTTTGCAGGTTGACCTGCAATGCCTTAATTTGCAGTAGTTTTTCAGCGAAATGTTTTGGTGTGCTCATAACCGCCCAAACCTACGTTAATTACGTAAGCCTTCAAAAAATCAGC
Organism: uncultured Bacteroidota bacterium; assembly: GCA_903824665.1. Taxonomy (GTDB): domain Bacteria; phylum Bacteroidota; class Bacteroidia; order Chitinophagales; family Chitinophagaceae; genus Nemorincola. The sequence goes on from CAIJXT010000004.1 coordinate 135,611, forward strand.
GGTATGAATTTCTCACAGAAAATATATTACAACGACAAGCCATTGGTGCTCACTACTGATATTGAAGCATACATGGAGGCAAATCCGGTTGCAGAAATGTACCAGTCTTTTTCGGGAGCCACCCTGCGTAGCTTTACTCAGGCATTGCAACTTATGGACAGGCCCGGCAGCCGTGGTACGATTATTGAAGATGTATCTGAATTTGCATTGCAGGAGCAACTTACAGCAATGTATCGCCCCATTATGGCGGGCGGCGGTCTTGTCGTTAACGAAGATCAGGCATTGCTGATGATATTTCGTCGAGGTAAATGGGATCTCCCCAAGGGAAAGCTCGATGAAGGCGAAGACATTGCAACCTGCGCATTGAGGGAAGTATGTGAAGAAACCGGACTGGTAAATGTTGCCCTTGGCGACCACCTGTACAACAGCTACCACATTTATAGTCAGGATAATGAGCAATTCCTGAAACAAACTTCCTGGTACAAAATGTCCGGCACAAATACCGACAAGTTAAAACCTCAGAAAGAGGAAAACATACTCGATGCCCGATGGGTAACAGAAAAAGAGATCGGTTCTTTCGCAGCCCGAACTTACGAAGCTATCAGAGATGTGCTCAAAGTTGCAGGCCTCCGCTGGTAGCCCAACGTACCCGTCATTTTGAAGTGCTCGAGTTTTTGGTTACCTGTTTGAGATACAAGCCCGCCTGGTAACCAAAATAAATGGACTATGGTCTCTTTATTTTAGACTTTCCACTTTAGACTTACTACTTTCTACTTTTGACTTTAGACTATCTACTTTAGACTATCTACTAAGTTTCACCACATAGAAGTAACTTTGCAACGTCAAAAAGGCAAATATTGAGCAAAAGCTATTCATACCTACCCTATACCGAAACCGGATACTTCTCCCGACTCGTCAACGACTACACAAGTCGCAATCCGGGACTGGAACCATTTTATGAATACACCCCCGATGTGGTAGGTATTGCGCGGGCCATAAGTGAAAGAAGAGCTTTCCCTGTAGATCGCCAACGTCTGGTAACCGCACTTTCCCTCCAGTATAGTGGGGTGGCTGCGCCTCCCGCAGTGCTCGACAATATTCAGTTGTTGCTGGAGGAAACAACCTACACCGTTACCACAGCTCACCAGCCAAATCTGCTCACTGGATATTTGTACTTTATTTACAAGATACTCCATGCTATAAAGCTCACAGAGGAGCTTAATCGCAAGCATCCCGGCAAGCACTTTGTGCCAGTATACTACATGGGTAGCGAGGACAACGATATTGAGGAACTGGGTGTTTTTAGATATGGTGGTGAGCAGTTTGTGTGGGACGGTAATGGCCAATCTGGAGCTGTTGGCCGTATGTCACCTGCAGGCCTCAAGCCTTTAATAGATAAGTTATTCCGTGTTATGGGGCCTCCTGGCGACTATTGCGACCGGCTAAAAGATATTCTTTCGAGAGCCTATCTCTCACATGCAACTATTGGTGCTGCTACCCGTTTTCTGGTAAATGAGTTGTTCGGTGCATATGGTCTTGTTGTGCTTGATCCTGACGATGCCACGTTAAAAGCCGCGTTTATTCCTGTCATGGAAGACGAGTTGTTGCATGGCAATACCTTCGGAATAGTGAATAATCAGACCGTCGTATTGGAGCAACAGTACAAAGCCCAGATGTTTCCCCGCCCTGTTAATCTTTTCTATCTCGCCGATCAGATTAGGGAGCGCATAGAACGGCAGGGAGATAAATGGATTGTATTGAATACGCAAATAACATTTGATAAATCTCAAATAATCAGCGAATTACACGCCAATCCTGATCGGTTCAGTCCCAACGTGGCATTACGTGGATTGTATCAGGAAACACTGCTACCCAATGTTGCTTTTATTGGGGGTGGGGCAGAGGTTGCTTACTGGTTTCAGCTCAAACCCTTGTTTAATCATTACAACGTATTCTATCCTCCGGTACTATTGCGCCAATCTGTGCTCTGGATTACCGAAACAGCCTTGGCACTTCGCAAACAAATTGGCCTTCGTTTGGCAGATATTTTTTTGGACCCGGTCACGTTAGAGCGCAATTATGTTGCTACACATAGCGAGACCGATTGGCAAACAGGAAAAGAAAAGGAGTCGTTAGAGGCCATTATGAATACTCTGGCTGTTAAAGCTGCGGCAGTTGATCCTACACTCGGCCCATCAGCAAATGCTGCCCTTGCAAAAATGCGGCACCAATTGGTTATTCTGGAGCAAAAGATGCTAAGAGCAGAAAAAAGAAAGCTCGAATTAGGGTTGCGCCGCATCGAAAGGCTCAAGAAATCGCTTTTTCCATCAGGAAGCCTGCAGGAACGCACAGAGAATTTTGCAGAATACTACCTGACACATGGCGCTGCCTTTTTTGATACAGTCAAAGACGGAATCTTACCGCTTTCAGAGGCTTTCCTGATTATTGAGTAGCGGCAGCATTTGCTGGCATTTTTACTTAAATATGATGCTGGCGTCTTAGGTAGCGAGTGTTTTTTTCGCGTTACCGCTAGGTTGATTCAATGGTAGTTTGCGACACTGTCAAGTTCATTTTCAGCGTTTTTTGAAGAAAACAAAACCATTACCGCTGCCGGTCATTTCCAATTGTGGCATTGCAGCAAATTTTGAGCTATCCATTATTTTGCAGATAAAGAATGCCGGCTTGTCAGTTTTGCCGTAAAGAAGCCAGTGTTCATTAGCCTCTGGTGTTTCCCTGCCTTTGTCGTCCTTTCTGATGTGAATGTACTCTGCCGCACGTGAGGCGCGTTTATCAGTATAGAAAAGGTTGGCATAGCTTTTGTAGCCTAGTGGCTGCACATACACGTCTCTTCCGGCAAATTGTTTGAAGTAGTTGATGGCTGCCTTTTGCGAGTACGCCTCTACTTTTGGGGTGAAGTGCAATATCGTCGCTTGTATCATTGCTATCTGTACAACACATAGTAGGGTCATCCCCTTTCGAAAGTTGTTACCCATTATACTCACTGAAATCCAGATGCCTATCAGATAAAGTAGTCCCCAGGTGCATTCGGCATAGCTCCATGACACCGCTGCTCGTAGGTTACCTACCACAAAAGGGTCAGCGATGTAGTTGGCTAGCGTATTCTTGAATATGCCAACAAGGGGAAGCAGGGTGATTACTACGCCCAGTAGCGATCCAAGCGAAAGCAGCAGAATTTTTACCCCTCTTTTTAATTTGATTCCTTCCTCGCTCAGGCGGTAAAGTTGCAATGCAGCCAGATAAGTGAGCGGGAAATAACATAGAGACGAATAATGCACGATTTTAGTCTTCACAATGGAGAAGAGAATAAGGACAACCCAGAACAGTATCCACATCCAGCGGGTAAAATCAGCCTCTTTGCTGAAATCTGCGTTTTGTTTTCTGCCATATTGAAAAAGGAATACAGAGGCGGGAAAGCACCCCACAAGCAGCACTACAAAATGGTAAATAAATGGACCGCCATGGTCAGAGTCTTCTGTGCTGAAAAGACGTATCTGGTATTGAATAAACTCATTCAGAAACCATTGACCGTAACTTACCCCATGTGCAGCAGCAGTCACCGTCATCCATAGTAACGCTGGAATTAACGCGCATAATGATATGATTATGAAATGTTTAATTTTGTATCTATTCAGCCCCCTATTGGAAATTATGTACACCGCGAGTGCCAGCATTCCAACCAAGATTGCTACCGGACCCTTTGTTATAGCAGCCATGCCCAGCGTCAGACCAGCGAGCAATACGTGCAGCCATTTTCGGTTGGCGGTTCGTAGTAAGTGAACCTGAAAGAAAGCCAGAAATATAAACAGGTTGAACGATGGGTCTATGATACCAGACTTGAAGTACAGGTGCGGCAGCCACGATGCCGCAAAAAGCAGTACCCACCACATAGCCATCTTTTCATGTACTACCTTTTTACCAGCATAGAAAACGGCAATCAGTGTTACTATACCGGTAATAGCATTCGGGAACCGCGCAGCAAAAGCACCTACACCAAACAGTTTCATCGCCACCAGTTGCATCCATATAAAAAACGGTGGCTTTTCCCAGAAAGGCATGAAGTCAATCTGTGGACGCAGATAGTCGCCGGATACAATCATTTCACGGGCACATTCTGCAAAGTTGATCTCGTCCCAGTCGAAAAGATGCACTCCTCCCAGGAAGGGGATGAACAATAGTCCGGAGATGATGATAATGAAAGCGTATTTCTGCATTTGTTTTGGGTAATACCGGCAATCAGTAACACTTTCTATATTGCACATGCACCGTATGTTTGGTGCCGGCTATTAGCAGCAAATCCGGCATAGAAGCCGGATTGTACTACAGGATCTAAATATAACGTCTAATTTTTTTCTTTAGTTACTTCTTCTACCAGCCTGAAACCCAACGACATAGCCTTTGTGTCTGGCATATACGCTGCCCGGCGGGTTACGATTGTTTCGTTGGCAGCACTTGCATAAGATCCACCACGCACAACTTTAGACCTGCCACCGGTAGGCCCCTGTGGGTTTTCCACCGCATCGCGGCTACCATAACTTATATTATACCAGTCTGCACACCATTCTTCAACATTTCCACACATATCATATGCACCTATTTCGTTTGGCTGCTTACGACCCACCGGGTGTACGTGACCATCCGCATTATTGCTAAACCAGGCTATCGACTGAGGCCCTGCTTTCCGGCCGCTGTACCTTTGTCCTTTCAGTTCTTTCTCAGGTGTACGCAGTCCTTTTTTATTGTCGGCAACGAGGAATTCATTTACTCCACCACGAAGATGGCTTTCCTTCACCAGTTTTTCTGTGTTGCCACCTCTTGCGGCATATTCCCATTCTGCTTCGGTAGGCAGGCGGTACTTTTTGCCTGTTGCATCATTCAGCTTGTTTATAAATTCCTGCACATCATCCCAACTTACATTGGTCACCGGGCAGTCGTGGCATTTGTAGAACGATGGATTGTTCTCCATTACGGCTTCCCATTGTTCCTGCTTAATCTCGTATGTGCCCAGGTGAAAATCAGCCAATTTCACGGTATGTGCGGGCTTGCGGTCGTTGGCGCCATCGTCGCTACCTAGGTCAAAAGTGCCGCCGTTTACTTTCACAGTAACAATCTGCAAAGGTCCGCCAATGGTTTTGTTGTATTTTCTTTGGGCCGTTGCAGGTTGTATCAGCAGCAGCAGTAACAAAGATGACAAACCAAATTTCATATGGTATCTGTTTTGTTTAGTATACATTAATTCATTTCCACTACACGTGTCGGCTCCATATTGGCATTACGTATCGCTATGTTTTGCGCTACTTTCTGTGCCAATTCAGTAAAGGCTGCCTTTGCCACCGGTTCATCATCCACTACTGCCGGTATTCCCTTATCACCGCCCTCACGTATGCTTTGTACAATCGGTATTTCACCCAGAAACGGCAGGTCAAACTGTTCTGCCATTTTGCGAGCGCCACCCTTGCCAAAGATATAGTATTTGTTCTCTGGCAGTTCCTGCGGTGTAAAATAAGCCATATTTTCTACAATTCCGAGTATCGGCACATTGATTTGCGGTTGTTTGAACATCATTATCGCTTTGCGGGCATCGGCAGCAGCTACAGCCTGAGGGGTAGATACAATAACCACTCCTGTAACCGGCACTGTCTGTACCATTGTAAGATGGACATCTCCTGTACCCGGTGGCAGATCTATGATCAGGTAATCAAGTTCCTGCCAGTACACGTCTGATATGAATTGTTTGAGTGCAGAACTTGCCATAGGGCCGCGCCATATTACTGCCTGCTTCTCGTCTATAAGCATTCCTATCGACATCGCCTTTACGCCGTAACGTTCCAGCGGTACGATCATTCCTTTGCCATTTATTTCGGTCATTTTAGGCCGCTCATCGCGCATGCCCAGCATTATTGGCACTGATGGACCGTAAATATCGGCATCGAGAAGACCTACTGCTGCACCTTCATTTGCCAATCCTATGGCCAGGTTTACCGCTACCGTCGACTTGCCGACACCACCCTTGCCAGAAGCAACCATGATGATGTTCCGTACACCCGGCAGAACCGATTTGTTGTCTTTTCGGTTGCTGTTTACATTAGAGGTCATGTGTACTTTCACCACGGCTTCCTTATCAACCAGCAGTCTTATGGCATTTACACATGCCTTTTCAATCATTTCCTTTAGTGGACAGGCAGGTGTGGTCAGAATTACAGTGAACGAAACATTTTTACCATCTATCACTACATCCTTTATCATGTTCAGCGTCACCAGATCCTTACCCAGATCAGGCTCCTGTACCTGGCTCAGGGCCGCCATTACCGCTTCGTTTGTTATCATATAAACCTTTGTTAAAGTACGTTTCGTGCTTCGCAAAAGTACACTAAAACGGGCTTATTTTGTTCTGTTGCTAATGCCGGTATTGTAGAATATTGTTAAAGGCAATGTTATTGACCGACATCTTAATTATATTGTGCTGCAATACGTTCCCGCTAAAAAAGTAATTGACTAACATGATGCGATCCAGGTATTTTTTGAGTGTCCTATTATTTTGCTGTTTCCTTTTTGCCGGCACAGCATTGAGGGCGCAAACCGGTTATGAAAACATCATTCAGATTAATGGGGTAATAATGACTGCTGATAGTTTGCGGGCTGTACCCGGCGCCACTATTCTGGTCAAAAACAAGAATCGGGGAGTGGAATCAGAAAACTCCGGGGTATTCTCGTTGGTCTGCTACAAGGGCGATACACTTGAGTTCAGTTGTATCGGTTTCCGGTCAAAGGATTTTGTGGTGCCTACAACTATGCCTGGTCAGTATTACTCTATCATTCAGTTGATGGTGCAGGACACGTTCTATCTGCCGGAGACAATCATCAGACCCCTTCCTTCGAAAGAAGCATTTGACTATGCGTTCAAGCACTGGCATGTACCCAACGACCAGTACGAAGTAGCCCGCAAAAATACAGATGCTTATTTGCTACGCATGCTTGCCTACACACTGCCTATGGACGGCAGGGAAGCACAGTCGCGCCAATTGCAGAAGCAGGCGCAGGATGCAGTGTACTATGGCCAGCGTCCACCCATGAATATACTCAACCCAATTGCATGGGGTGAGTTTTTTGAGGCATGGAAACGTGGCGACTACAGACGCAAAAAGTACAATCCGTACAGAGCAACAAAGTAGCTTTTCGTTCGCCAACAGTATGATGCGGGTATTGGCGCAAGCAATGTTACAGCCGACTTAGTGGGCTTATGCTTCTTTTTTCGGAGGCAGGTCAAATGCTACTGCATCATGTTCGAAATTGCCTTTGTGCGAGCCATCACAAAATGGTTTGTTTTTCGACAGTCCGCAGCGGCAAATAGACACTATTTCACGTCCATTGAGGCCGTACACATTGCCATTCCGGTCTGTTATTTCAAAGTCACCCTCTATTTTTACCGATCCATTATTATTGATCGTAAGTTTGGTTGTTGCCATTGCTTGGTTTTTCAGTGGTGAAGATAGCGAATAAGGATATCCGCATTTCAAAAAAGAAAATCCCCTCTTGGGATCACTGTCCGACAGCGCCTTTGGGGGAAGTTCGTGTAGCGAATGCTACGATATCGGTACATCAATTATTGTGCCAATTCTTCGGTTTCGCCTGTTATGTCAGTGTTATCAATAGTGGAAGGTGTAGCGAGCGGGTCTTCTACTGTTGACTCCCGTTCGGCATTCCATTCTACAATGAAGTTGTTTCTGCCGGTACCAATCAGGATGGCCAGAAACTTCTGCTGTATCAGCTCCAGCATAGCCAGAAATGTAAAAATGGCATGTATTCTGTTTTCGCAGGAGATGAAGAGCATTTCAAAGGGTACCCGTCGTTTTTCTTCCAGGCTGGTGATCAGGAAATTGCGCTGGCCTTCGAGGCTGTAGTTGTATTTCACCACTACGTGTTGTGGTTTCAGGTTGCGCTCGTTAAAACGCTTTATCACCTTTTCATACGCCTGCAGCAGCTTGTACATTGTTACAGCCTGTATCTCGGTGCCTTCGGATGCTGTATCGCTGATGGCATCCATTTCCTGCTTGATGTTGCCGCGTTTCTGCTGCATCTGCCGGTCGGCTTCCATCATCACCATCACCTCAGAGGCTTCTTTAAAGCGCTTGTATTCCAGAATCTTATCGACCAGTTCCTGGCGTGGGTCTATTTCATTGCCGTGTGCATCTACGTCGCGGCGTGGAAGGAGCATGCGCGCTTTGATGCGCATCAGTGTAGATACAAACAGGATGAATTCGCTGGCAAGTTCGATATTGAGGTGCTCAAGCGAATGGATGTAGCTCAGAAAGTCGTTGGTGAGGCGGGCTATGGGGATATTGTAAATGTCCAACTCGTCGCGCTCGATGAAGAACAGCAACAGGTCGAACGGTCCCTCAAATTGTGGCAACTTTATCTGATACGAAACCGACATTCCCTTATAAGTATGGTATTGGTGAGTGCAAAGCCCAAAATTAGTCTTTTATGAATAGATTGGAAATGGATTTTTTGACGACCGTCGCGAACAGTGTATTGGTGCGACTTGTAAAAATACCTTCATTTTTTGGTGCCCGGCCTGTAAAACCGGCTATATTTCGGAAATTGCGCCCGCAATGGATAATACAACTAATAAGAGTTCAGCACTATTTGCCCGGGCGCAGCAGTCGATACCCGGTGGCGTCAATTCACCTGTGCGGGCATTCCGTAGTGTGGGTGGAACGCCGGTGTTTATGCAGCGGGCCAGTGGTGCCTATATGTATGACGCTGACAACAAGCGCTATATAGACTACATCAACTCGTGGGGCCCTATGTTGCTGGGCCACGCTTACGGACCGGTTGTAGCTGCCATACAGGAGCGTGCTGCGTACTCTACATCCTATGGTGCGCCCACGGAGCTCGAAATTGAGATGGCAGAGCTGATTGTGAGTATGGCACCCAATGTAGATATGGTGCGCATGGTGAGCAGTGGTACCGAGGCTTGTATGAGTGCGCTGCGGCTGGCGAGAGGGTTTACAGGGCGCAACAAGTTCATCAAGTTTGAGGGGTGCTACCATGGCCATGCCGACGCGTTTCTGGTGAAGGCGGGCAGCGGACTTGCTACCTTTAATATACAAACTGTGCCGGGCGTAACAGCTGGTGCATCAATGGATACGCTCACAGCACCATACAACGATCTGGAAGCTGTGGAGCAGCTGGTGAATGACAACCAGGGTGCTATCGCGGCCATCATCATAGAGCCGGTGGCGGGCAATATGGGTTGTATAGTGCCGGTGCCGGGTTTCATGGAAGGGCTGCGCAGCATCTGCGACCGTGAGGGCATACTGCTCATCTTTGACGAGGTGATGACCGGTTTCAGGCTGGCGGCGGGTGGCGCGCAGGAGCGGCTGGGTATCAGGGCGGACCTTGTAACCTATGGTAAAGTGATAGGTGGCGGCATGCCGGTGGGCGCATTTGGCGGACGCCGCGACATCATGCAGCACATAGCACCGCTGGGCAATGTATACCAGGCCGGTACGCTGAGCGGCAACCCCATAGCTATGATAGCCGGCTACACTATGCTGAAGACACTGCAAGACAATCCCGGTATCTACACCCAACTGGACCAGACCACTGAGAAACTGCACGCTGGTCTGGCCGATGCACTGGCTATAGCCGGCAGGCCGTTCGTTATCAACAGGTTCGGATCGATGATCAGTGTGCACTTTAGCGACAAGCCCGTAACTAACTTTACAGATGCCGCTACTGCTGATAATGCCCTGTTCAACCGGTTTTTTCATGCTATGCTCGACAAGGGTATTTACCTGCCGCCATCGGCATACGAGACCTGGTTTGTAAGCACCGCACTGTCTGACGAAGATATAAGCGAAACAATAGCTGCCGCCCGCGAATGGGCAGGTGCTCTATAAATAGCGAAGCGGCAGGGTGTACCTGCCGCTTCACTTTTTATAGTCGTTTCCGGTACTAGTATTTTACATTCATCTCTTTCACAATATTGTCTGCACCGCCCAGTTTGTCGATAAGGAACAGCACAAAGCGGATGTCGCACACTATTGTTCTTTTGTACTTTTTGTCGAAAGCGATATCACCGCTCATTGCTTCCCAGTTGCCGTCGAATGCGGTACCGATCAGCTCGCCATTGGCGTTCATTACGGGGCTGCCGGAGTTGCCGCCTGTGATGTCGTTGTTGGTGATGAAGCAGGTGTGCAGTGAACCATCGGCATCGGCATAACGACCATAGTCTTTGTCGTTGTAGAGGCTAATGAGTTTTGCAGGTACATCGAAGTCTTCATCTTTTGGCTTGTATTTAGCCATCAGCCCGTCGAGGGTAGTGAAGTAGTTGAAGTTTACACCATCAATTTTCTGATAGCTTTTTACCTTGCCGTAAGTGATACGCATTGTAGAGTTGGCATCGGGGTAGAACTTCTTGCCCTTTTGCATCTGCATCAGTTGTTTCACGTATTCGCGTGCCAGCTCTGCCTTTTTGTTGTTGAATGTTTCGATTTTTGGCAGGTAGTTTTTGTTGTAGTTGCTCACGAAGCTGTTGGCATATTTCACTGCCGCGTCTGCTTTCAGTTTGGCAAATGATGGTGCTTTGCAGAATGCGTTAAAGCGGTTGCTGTCGGTAAGGAAGGTATTGCCATACACCGTGGTGGTGTAAGAAGCATATGCTGCCTTGCTCTTGCCATCGGCACCATTGAGAATGGTGGTGTAGATGCCGGGGTGCTGGCTCTTAGGTACATTAATATAGTAGAGGCGGGTCATTTCGGTAAACAGCTCACGGTCGGTAGCGGCTTCGTAGTCTTTCACAGTGGCCCTGTAGTTGGATTGTGCCTGAGATATGTACTTTTTGAGTGTATCATCGGCGAGTTTGCCGTTGTGGCGCTCGTAGGCATCATACAGTGGTTTGAGGCCGGCAGCCATACGGGTGAGTGCAGGTGCACGAAACGCTTCGCCATAATAGGCCTGGTGTTTGGCGTAGGGGGCATAGTCGGCATAGATCTTCTGGAAATCGCCCATCAGGCTGGTGTTCTGGCCTGCGGTGCGCTGCCAGCTTACAAATTTGTCTTCAGCATCTTTTTTCTGTGCTACTACTTCCAGGCGTTTCAGTTGCTCTGTCTGGCCAATGAAGTACTTCCAGTAGTTGGCGATACGGGAGTAAGAAGAAGTAAGCTGCAGGTATACTTTTTTGTCTTTGTCCATGTGGCGCTTCATGATGTTGAGGCGTAGGTCGCGGCAGTCGACAATAGAAGGATTGGTAACGTTTACAGCCAGATCTACACCATAAGAAACCTCGTAGCGGTTGGTACGGCCCGGGTAACCCATTACCATAGCAAAGTCGCCCTCTTCCACACCTTTGGCTGATACCGGCAGGTATTTTTTGGGGCGGTAGGGTACATTTGCCGCGCTGTATGCAGCTGGCTGGTTGCTTGCATCGGCATACACCCTGAACATAGAGAAGTCGGCAGTATGGCGTGGCCACATCCAGTTGTCGGTATCGCCACCGTACTTACCCAGTGATTTTGGTGGGGTGCCTACGAGGCGCACATCGGTATAACGTTTGTAGATGAGCAGGAAGAACTGATTGCCGTTGAAGTAAGACTTTACATTGGCAACGAGTTTGCCGCCATTGGTTGATCTTTCCTCTATTTTTTTGGCTATTGCTTCTACCTTTTTATTGTATTCCTCGCCGGTGGCGTTGCCTACAGCCTCCAGTACCTCGTCTGTCACGTCTTCCATGCGTTGCAGAAACAGGGCGGTAACACCCTTTGCAGGCAATTCTTCATCCATACTTTTTGCCCAGAAGCCATTGTCGAGCAGGTTTCTGTCTACGGTGCTGAGGTTGGCAATGGCGTCGTAACCACAGTGGTGATTGGTAAGCAACAAGCCTTTGTCTGATACCATTTCGGCGGTACAGCCGCCACCAAACTGCAGTATGGCATCTTTGAGGCTGCTGTTGTTGATGTTGTACAGGTCGTCTTTGGTGAGCCTAAGGCCCAGGCGCTGCATCTCATCATAGTTTTTTCCGATCAGCATGGGAATCCACATGCCCTCGTCGGCTTTTGCACCGTGCATGGTTATCGCGGCTACAAAAAGCAGGAAGATTTTTTTCATTCATCTAAATATTTAGTGTGCAAATATACTCCGTGAAACTGATAATTTACCGGGGCAGAAAACGGGGGATATTATATGGTGTAGATGAACGCGTGCCTGCTAACACCGTTGCAACAGATATGGCTTTCCCGTTTTCACAATATCCTATTGTGAATTTGTACAGTGCGACGCGCATTACGATGGGGCCAGGGGTGGGCAAGTGCACACGCCTTTGCATAAGCGCTTCATTAGTGAGCAGGTTTTTTGGGAAATGTCCCTCCTGCAGGTTGCTCAGCTAGTGGCTATTTTTGGTATTTTGCGCACTTTCCGTGTTGTTTTTTTGTTTTCGGGTTTTGTGGCGATATGCTTTGATTCTCAGTTGTTTATGGTTTTTGTGGGCTTTACTTTTTGCGCAGTTTTTGCGCACTTGCTTCCCAGTGCCGGGGATTTCCGGTTCGGTGGTTTGCTGTTCTTCTGTCTCGTTTGGGTGGTCGATAGTGTCTTCGTCGGCGGGTTGTTTAGGGGTGCCGGGGAGGGTGCTTATTTCTTCTTCGCTGGGAAATGGAATGCCGCAGCGCTCGTAGGTTTCTACGGTTTCGGGGTCGGAGAAGAATGCTTCGCGATGGTCGATCAGCGTTTCGGTTCTGTCGGGATCGGGGTAAGGGATGGTGCCCGAGAGGCCGGTGAAATGGGCTGGAAGAAGGGTGTCCCGGTTGATGTTGGCACGGGAGGTCATGTATTCATCGAGGTAGGGCATGACGGCCTGGGCCAGTTCGGGGTTCTTTGCATGGAGCATGTCCATAAAGTGACCGCATAGCTCGATGGATTCGTTGAGGGCAGCACGGCTTTTAAGGTTCTTGATGGTGCGGGTGAGCTTGTACAATGCGTCGATCTCTACGGGCTTGACCGGATCTGTAACGCGGCGCTCGGACAGGTATCGCTCGGTAAGGTTGCCGAAGATGTGGTAACAGTTCTCTACCAGTATAGCAGGCAGGTGCTCGGCTGATTTTTTGAGGCGGTCCCAGTCGCCTTCTCTGACCCAGTAGGAGAGGCTACGGCGGCTGATTTCGAGTATTGCGGCGATCTGGGTTTTGTTGAGGCCGGTCTGGAAGTAGAGATTGCGGGCTTGCTGCTTTTTTTCTGTATTCATGATGCTGATTTTAGGTGTTTGGGTGTGAAGGTCGGGTAGGTTTTGGGGATGGGCAAAAGGGGTGTATATGATATGCAGCCAGCGGTATATCATAAGACGTATACGCGATATGATAAAAAGTTCTTTCGGCTGTGGGCGCGGGTTTTGGGGTGAATTTATGTTTGGCAAACAAGGGGTGTTCCCGGGCGTTTCAAACGCGGGCCAGCGACTCATTAGTAGAAACGAAGCAATGTGCTTTGATGAAGCTGCATCAAGATGAAGGCCGTCGCAGACGGAGTATTATTAGCCCCTGCGGTAATAACCGGAACAACGCGAGCTTACAACAACGGAATGAAACCACTCATTACCTGCCCTCACTATCCTACTTTTCTTTTTTTTCGCAAAAAAGAAAAGTAGCAAAAGAAAAAGGCGATTTTTTGCCAAAGGCTCCGCCGGCAAAAAAATAGCTCTACGCTGTTTTCCTTCGGCGCTATGGGACTGCAAGGCACTGGTTTGCTGCCTATGCGGTACAGCTTATGGACAGCTGTGCAGGGTTGTTCGGCTTTACGCGCTTTTGGAGCATCCGGATCCACATCTACGACATCAAAAGGTGCCATCAGGGGCTGGGCTTCTTTTCTGCTGTCAGCAGGTGGGCAGGGTCTTTTGTTGTTACTGGTTGATTTAAGTTTGTTTCCGCCGGTCAGGAGACCGAGAGCCGCAGTGGATGTAGTCGGAGGCTAACGCCTAGCTTTTTTTACGGAATACTATGGGCATCGGGGTGATTTCGCAAGTGAAAAATGCTTGCTAGTGGTGTAGACCCAAGGTCGAAAAGGCTTGTGCCAGTGAGGTATGTATAATTAATTTTGCCTGTGTAACTAAGTGTTACTCCTAATAATAGTAGTATCACGAGTATTTTAATATTGTAATTTAGCAGCGCAACACAAATAGTATGTACTCTGTCGGAATTTTAGAGAATGATAAAGGATTTCGCGAGACACTTGAAGACTTCATTTCACTTAATGGAGCATGTAGAATCGTTTTCTCTTTTGGCAGTTTCCGGGAGTTGAAGAATTTTCACCAAACTTGTGAACAGCCGGATTTTGTTTTGTTGGATATTCATCTTGATGACACAATGGGATTGAATATTATAGATGAAATTAAGCTATTTTTTCAGCGTGTGAACATCATTGTTATAACCGGCGACTATGATGAACGAATGATCCTTAAGGCGATTCAGCACGGGGCCAGTGGGTATCTATACAAGCCGTTCAGTACGAGCCAACTTAATGAGGCCATCACAAATATTGAACGCACGGGTAGTTTTCTAGATCCGGAGACACTTACCAAACTTATGTCACAACTTATTGTTCAGAAGGAATCGAAAGGAGAGGTAGAGCTGACTTCCCGTGAATCGAAAGTTTTGGAGCTTGCAAAAATGGGACGTACATATAAAGAGATGGCAAACGAAATGGGGGTCTCATTTCATACCATTAATTTTCATCTGAAAAGCATATACATAAAAATGGATGTGAAATCGAAAGCCGAACTAATAAGTAAGTTTTTGAAATAGTTATATTTTTTCATGCAATACGGCATATGCGTAGAGAAGAGGTGCTGATAATATGTGAAGAGGCTGGAAAACGATATATTTATTTCTCGTTGTTGCGGTCGCTGGGGCAAAAGTGTTATCTGGCCCAAGACGCCAGAGAAGCAGAAACGTGCTTTTTGGTTGCGGAGAGAATAAGTATCGTCGTCTTCTTTTTAGCGGGGAATTTGTCGATTAAGAATTTTAGGTTTTGGCAGCTGTTAATCAGGATACTCAATTACAAAATACACCTGGTGATAATAGGGGAATTGAACGAAGCTTCTTTTTTGGCCGGCTTGCCGGAGGATAAGGCTTCAAATCTGATGTTGGTTACCCGGAACAGCAATGTAGGGTTGCCGGAAATAATTGAAATTGTAGAAGAACAAATAAATAGCAATAGATATGAACAAAAATTTGTTGATTGTTGATGATGACTTTATATCCAGATATGTATTGAAACAAACCATGGCGCGCCATGGTTTCAAAATATATGAAGCGAAGGACGGACAGGAAGCAATAGATTTGATAGGCAAAAATGATAGTATTGTGATGGTGTCATTAGACCTGAATATGCCTGTAATGGATGGTTATACCTTTTTGAATACAATCAATAAATCTGGTTTAGGAGACCGATTGAAAATATTCATTACTTCTTGCACAAGCGAGTCAGACTTCTTACACACCGCCAATTTAATTGACCTGAAACTGGATAATGTAGTGAAATATTTTGAGAAGCCATTTGATATGGGAAGCTTTGCAATATGTGTACTTGATGAATGTGTTTGAAATGGGCCTGTATTGCAATGCGAAATAATAATTTGAAGACAAAGACAAAGTATGGCCGAGACAACTATTGAAATAGGCGCAGAGTTGATGGGTAGGTTGTTTCCTTTTTACATTCTTGTAAACAGGAATTTAGAGGTTGTGTCTTGTGGGGAAACGGTGCACAGGATGTTTGAGATTGAGGTGGGCTGCAGGATTCATACATTTTTTGACGTAATCCCGGCTGATATAATAGTATCACGTATAGAGGACATGGGTGGTAAAAGTTACCAATTGGTTACTTCTGCAGGTAAAAACGAAGAAAATCCAATGTTGATTCAGGGCGAGCTGGAGTATCTGCCATCCTGTGATCAGTTGCTTTTTTTGGGTACACCCAGCAAGAATTCAAATGTTAGTACAGCACACAATTCCGGATTAAACGGGTCTTTCGACGAATTATTTTCAGTAGTAGCCCGGTTGCCTACTAAAGAAGCAGAAAATACTGACATTCCTGAGTCTGATAGGGTGTTTCTGCTGTCTGATACGATAAAAGGTGCTGCAATAACCAACGCCGAAGGTGCTATCCAGTGGATTTGTCGTGATTTTGAGCAGTCTATCGGATATAAATTACACGAAATTGTGGGTAAGCGGCCGCGGGATGTGATATATGGTAAACGGTCGACCCATATACCCTCCAGCTACGTTGATGATATGGTGAAAAAGAAAAAACCATTTTCTTTTGATAATATCGGGTACAACCGAAATAGCCGTTCTTTTTGGTTTCGAACGACTGTGCAGCCGATACTGGACGACCAAAACAATGTAAAAGGTAGATACTATTTTTTTGAGGATGTATCTGAGCTTAAAACCAACGAATACGCGTTGCACGAAAGTCAGGAGTTATGGAAGTTTGCCTTTGAAGGGGCAGGAGATGGTGTATGGTATTATGACATTCAGAATGATCTGTTTCAGGTTTCGCACAAATTCAAAGAGTTGCTGGGCTATAAAAGTTGGGATGTATTTGCACTGGCAGAGTTGAAGCAAATCATGCTTGCAGAAGATTATGTGCATTTGATAGAAAATCTGCTTCCATCATTGACTCGTACCGATCCCTCGTTTTCGCAGGAAAACAAAATGTACAAAAAAGATGGCACCAGCAATTATTTTAAAACCCGTGGCAAGGTTGTAAAATGGACACAGGATGGGAAAATCGGTACTATTTTCGGGACACTCACCGACATCAATGAAGACAAACTCAAAGACCTTGAGCTCAGGAAAATATCGGCCAGGCTTGCTACGATACTGGGGAGTCTGAATAATGCTGTTCTGCTTGAAAACGAACAAAGACGAATAGTGCTTGCAAACCAAAAATTCTGTGATATGTTTTCGGTGCCGGTGTCATCTGGCGAATTATTGGGTATAGATTGTTTGGAGTTGGCGAACAGCAGTAGGTACTTGTTTGCAGATCCAGCATCTTTTTCGAATAGAGTAGACTATTTGTTAGCGTGCAAGGAGATGGTATTAGGGGACATAGTGTATTTGCAGGATGGGCGAATTCTGGAACGTGACTATATACCGGTTTTTATTGATGAACTTTATACAGGTCATCTTTGGAAGTACAGTGATGTGACCGCATCTAAAAATCTGGAGTTGCAATTAAAGAACTCTGAGGCACGGTTGTCTGCACTGATCAACAACTTTAACACGGCAGTGCTATTTGAAGATACCAGCCGGAATATCATTTTTGCCAATAAGGCATTGTACAATATTCTCGGCGAAAGCTTATCGTCTGTATCATTGGTTGGGTCCAATTCCATTACCTCTTTGGAATTTGTGAAACACCTTTTTAAATATCCTGATGAAGAGGTAACGCGGATCAATAGAATAGTGGCAGACAGGAGTATTGTTGCTGCGAAGAATCTGGAAATGGCCGATGGTCGAATACTAAAACAGCAGTTTATTCCGGTTGTAGTTGATAACGAAGATTCTGGCTTTTTGTGGATTTATGAAGACGTAACCGACAGAACGAATTATGAAAGAAAAATTATTGAGCAGCGAGAGTATTTTCATCGGATACTCAATGAGCTGCCAGCCGATGTTTTGATACTGAATCTCGATCAGAAGTTTGATTTCATCAACAAAAATGCAGTAAAAAGTGATGAAATGAGGAGCTGGATCATTGGAAAAAACATGTATGAATACTGTGAAAGAAAGGGAATTGATAAATCGCGGGCAGTGCAGCGCGATTTGATGTTCAGAGAAGTAGTTACGAATAAGAAAATGCAACGTAACGTAGATACACACGTCTTGCAAGATGGCTCTCATCAATATATGCTGCGATTTCTTTATCCGTTTCTGTCTGGAAAAGATGAAGTGGAATTTGTGGTAGGCTTCGGAATTGATATAACTGAGCAGATACGGAATGAGATGGAAATTGCAGAACAGCGAGCGTATTACCATGAGATTCTGAACGAGGTGCCGGCAGATATTATTATATTTTCAATTGATCATAAATATCAGTTCATCAATAAAAACGCTGTAAAGGATCCCGAAATCAGGCAATGGTTGATTGGCAAATCAGATTATGACTATTGTGATAATTTGGGAATACCCCGCGATATCGCGCAGGAAAAACGCAGAAATTTTGAGCAAGTATTGTCATATAAGAAGCCGGTCAGTTTTATTGATGATGTGCGTGAAAAGGATAAAAGTGTTTCTCATATTCTGCGTATAATATACCCATTCTTAAAGGCAAACGGAGATGTGAAGTTTGTGATCAGCTATGGAATAGACGTGACCCAACAAATACAAAATAAACGTCGAGCCGAAACCCAGGAAAAAGTTGTGCTGAATTTGCTGCAACTGGTTAAGGATGGCGTGTTTTCGTGTTCCGCAGATGGCACAACTAATTTTTATAACGATTCGTTTGCAAGGATACTAGGTATTGAAGGTAAGACTGAATTGCACAGTGTTAACTTTTCTGCAATGTTGTCGGCCAGTGATCAAGATAATTTTTTGAAAAGTATAGAGATGCTTGATTTTACCGGTCAGGAACAATCATGCATTCTACGGATTTTGAAGGGAGATGGCAAAGAACAGTATCTGGATTTTACAATTGATTCTTCAGTTAATAAAATAAATGGCCCCTATATGGGCAGGATAACGGATATAACCGAAGTCGTCAACAAAGAATTGTACCTCAACCAAATAATCGCAAAGGAGAAAGAGCTCAATAATACCAAGTCGCAGTTTATCCGTATAACCTCTCATGAATTGCGTACTCCGCTAGCAATTATTCAGGCTAACGCGGAAATTCTGGAGATGATGAATAGTGGTACCCTTAAAAATCATGGAAATCTGAAACCAGCGGTAATGACAGGGAGAATAGTGAAGGAAGTGAGGCTTATGACTGAGATTCTGAATGAGTTGATGATGGTGAGCCGAATAGAGGCGGGGAAAATTGATTTTGCTGTAACTGAGGTAGATATTCTGGCGTTTGTACATGCTATAAAAAAAGACCTTTATGAACCGCACACAGACGGCAGAATTCTAACGGTAGAAAGCGCTTCTGATCAGCCGTTGATGGGGAGTATAGATCAAAAATTAATGAGGCATGCTATTGTAAATCTTGTAAATAATGCTTTCAAGTATTCATCGGGAAAGAAGTCGCCAGAGGTTGTGCTCACGAAAACCGACAACTCCATAATTTTCGAGGTTGTAGACTATGGTATTGGAATACCTAAACATGACCATAGGAAGCTTTTTTCGGCTTTTTTCAGATCGTCAAATGTTGCGACAATTCCGGGTTCCGGTTTGGGACTAATGGTGGTAGATTATGTGGTAAAGAAGCATAATGGTACTGTTTCGTTTACCAGCTCGGAAAATCAGGGTTCCATTTTTAAGATTACTATTCCTTTTAATTGAAAATGACTAAGGTACTACTAATAGAGGACGAAAAAAATTTGCTGGAATCACTGGTGATAATTATTGAGGCCAATGGCATTGAATGCATATCAGCTCAGAATGGTAGTGACGGCATAGCATTGTTGCACAGCGGTTTGCATTCGGTAGATCTGATCTTATGTGATATCAACTTACCTGACATGTCTGGGTATGATATACTGGCTGTAGTGAAGAAAGACAAAACACTATACAAGATTCCGTTCGTTTTCCTCACAGCATATGCTGATGAAAAGGATGTTCGGGCAGGAATGAATCTGGGCGCTGATGACTATCTGACCAAACCAGTAGGTGCAAAGGAACTGGTAGAAGCGATAAGGTCCAGAATTATTGTTGATGAGCAAAAAAAGACGCACAAACAGGAAGAGATAAACAGTAAATGGCTGAGCATACTTAATGCCAACTTCAAACAGGAATTTTTCACACCAATAAACGGGATACTTAATGCTTCTTTTTTGCTGGGCGATGCTCAAATGCCGATGGATATAGATGCCCTTCAAAATACGGTGCAAGCCATTTACATTTCCAGCTTCCGGATGTACCGGAATGCCAGAAACCTTGTTCTGTTTTCGCTGATCACTACAAACAAACTTAGCAGTTACGAGACAATCATTTCGAAAGGAACTGTAAATAGTGTGCTTGACAATGTAATGCAATGGTATCATAACGGGTTGATAAAGAACAAGATAGACGTCGATATTTGCGATTCGGGTATTCCTTTGGGTAGGTATGATCGTGAGTTGCTGAATGTGTTATTTACTGAATTGGTGGACAATGCTCTGAAGTTTAATGCAGGTTTGGTTGGCAACCCGGTTGTGAGTCTTGAGACTGCGTCTGCGGGTTTTACATTTTCTACTACGAACAATTTCGAACAAACAATTGATTTTGAGCTCAGCGATGTACGTCCTTACAAGAAATTTCACAAAGACGAATCTTATGTAGGTTTAGGGCTTGGATTATTTCTTTGTATACATCTGGCAGGCAAGCTAGATTTAGATTTGAAAATATTCAAAGATGAAGGATCTATTACTGTAACATTGTCCTCCAGGTAAATTTGTTGGTAATATATAATATCTGTAGGAAATTTTTTGCCAGACATGAGGCGCAGACGGCCGGATTGACATGCCGTTTGGTAGGGAGATTCGAGATGTATAGGTTGCCTGAATAATTGAAGGAATACCTTGTGCAACAGCAGCCCTTGTTATGTTGTTCTTTCGGGGTAATTTTGCAGGGTGGCCGCGAATGTGGCGCCCAATCCCGGGTAGGGGTAAAAATAGTTTTATTATGATCAATCGTATCTTGTTTGTTGCTGCACTGTTTTTGGTGAGCTCGTGCAATAATGGGGAATCAACTGCATCGGTAACCTTGCCGGGAGCGACAGAAAGCACTACCACCGCTGCACAACCGGTGCTTGCTGCCAATATAGACCCGGTGTGCGAAATGACCTATGACACCAGCTGGACGGAAAGCACGGTGTATATGAATGATACGGTACACTTCTGCAGCGAAAACTGTAAGACGGCTTTTGTGGCCCATCCGGAGAAGTACAAGAAATAATCGGGTACCCGGATAGCAGCAGGAGGATCAGTGGCTTTTGCCGGCTGATTCTTTTTTGCGTACACGCAGGTTGAGCATCTCTACCAGTATAGAGAAAGCCATGGCGAAGTAGATATAGCCCTTGGGTATGCCGTTTTCGAAGCCCTCGGCTATTAGAGAAACGCCGATGAGCAGCAGGAAAGATAGTGCCAGCATCTTGACAGTAGGGTGCTTGTGTACAAAGTTGCTGACAGAGCCTGATGCAAAAAACATGATACCAACGGCAATGATCACGGCAGCGATCATGACACCTACATGGCTGGCCATGCCCACGGCGGTAATCACGGAGTCGAGCGAAAAGACCACGTCGAGCAGGAGGATCTGAAAGATGATAGCACCAAAAGTGTGTGCCTTCCCCTTGGCATTTTGGTGTTCGTCGCCTTCCAGTTTTTCGTGTATCTCGGCAGTGCTCTTATAAATGAGGAAGAGGCCACCTACTATGAGTATAAGGTCACGACCAGAAATTTCGAGTTTTTCAAGCATTTCCTTGTTGTCGAGCCCGATCCAAACACCTGGGTTGAAGAGGCCGTCTTTGAGCTGCATGACCCAGCTAATAGACAACAGCAGCATGATGCGGGTGATCATAGCCAGTGCCAGACCCGTCTTGCGGGCTTTGTCTTGCTGGTGGGCAGGCAATTTGCCGGTGAGGATGGATATAAAAACAATATTGTCGATACCCAATACGATCTCGAGAACGGTAAGGGTGACTAAAGAAATCCAGATTTCGGGGTTGGTTAACCAAGCCATGTTATGTGTGCTTTATGCTAAAAGTGTGCAAAACTACGTAAGTCGCACTTATTTATATTCAATCTCTGATAATAAAAGTATGCCGGTATGCACTCCGGTATATGGGTAATGTGTGGATTACAGGTTTGTGGCAGTAATAACATTATCTATAAGAAAGGTAGTTGTTCTAAGTTTGCATATAAATAGAACAGTGCGGCCGACACGATAGCTGAATGCGCTGTGGGTGCCGGAACCTAATAGAGAACCAAGCGCGTTTGCAGAACGCTGATAAGTTGTGACCATGATACAATTATACCCGGCAAATGCCGATGAGTCGCTGGAGTTTCATAAGATACGTGAGTTGCTGATGCAGCAATGCCGTACGGATGGTGCACGTGACCGAGTGAACACCTTGCGTTTCCATACCCATAAGGACCATGCTACGCGCGAATTGCTGCAGACGTATGAGTACAAAACAATACTACAGAGCGGGGATCATTTTCCGAATGACTTCACCCGCAATCTGTACAAAGAGCTCAAATTGCTTTCGATACCGGGTGGCGTGCTCAGTGGTGAGCAGCTACTGGCGGTACAGCAACTGGCTTTTAATACGAGAGACATATTGCTGTGGTTCAAGAAGAACAATGAATTGTTTGCGGCATTGCGCACCCTGTCGGCGAGGGTGGTATACGAAAAGCAGATACCGGAGCAGATAACAGCTGTGATAGATGAGATGGGGATAGTGCGGGACAACGCATCGCGGGAGCTGATGAATATAAGGGCTGATCTGGGACGGGTGCGCAGTGAGGCACGGAGGGTATTTGAGGGAGTGCTGCGCAAGCTGAGCAAGCTGGGGTATCTGGCAGATATAGGGGAAAGTTTTCTGAACGGCAGGCGCACGGCTGCTGTGCTAGCAGAATACAAGCGGGTAGTGAAGGGTATACTGCATGGCGAAAGCGACACCCAGAAGACTGTTTTTATAGAGCCGGAGGAAACAACGGTGCTGAACAATGAGCTGTTTATGCTGGAGCGTGCCGAGGCACGTGAGGTGCACAGGATACTGGTGCAGCTGACCAAGGACCTCTCAGTGCACGGGCCGCTGCTGGAGCAATATTACCATATGTGCGGACTGTATGACTTTATAAGGGCGAAGGCGCAGCTGGCAATAGCGATGAATGGCAATATGCCGCGGCTGAGCCCCCATCCGGGTATACACCTGGAGAAGGCATACCATCCGCTGCTGTATCTGCACAACAAGCATGCCGGGAAGCCAACGATACCGCTCAACATCACTCTGGATCGCCAGCAACGCATACTGATCATCAGCGGACCCAACGCAGGTGGAAAAACAGTGGCGATGAAAACCATAGGGTTGCTGGTGCTGATGGTGCAGGCAGGACTGCTGGTGCCAGTTGGTGAAAACTCGGAATTGGGCACCTTCAGGCAGGTAATGGTGCAGATAGGCGATACGCAGTCGATAGAGCATGAGCTGAGTACGTATAGTGCCCACCTGCAACACATGAAGCATTTTATGGATTTTGCGGATGGGCGCACACTGTTTTTTATAGATGAGCTGGGCAGTGGGTCTGATCCCAATCTGGGCGGTGCATTTGCGGAAGCCATTGTAGAGCATCTGGCGGCGCGCAACGCTCTGGGCATCATCACTACGCACTACCTGAATCTGAAGGTAATGGCCGGCAAGGTGAGGGGCATTATAAACGGTGCGATGTCGTTTGATGAAGAGAAACTGGAGCCACTGTACCGGCTAACCACCGGCAAGCCCGGCAGCTCGTACACATTTGCCATAGCCCAACGCAGCGGGTTGCCGCCGGCGGTGATAGAACGTGCGCGCCAGCTGACACAGCGGGAGCACTTCAAGCTGGATAAGATGCTGCACCAGGCGGAACAGCAGACCGTGAAACTGTCTGATAAAGAAAAAGAACTGGACAGGCTGCTGAAGGAAAATGAAAAACTGAAAAAGCACTATGAAGATGTAACCAACAAGGAGAAGCAAAAGCAAGTGTTGGAGACGCTGCGCCTGCAGAACAAAGTAAAGAAGGAAGAGCTGGACTACCTGCGGGATACGGAAAGAAAGTTTAAACAGATCATACAGGACTGGAAGAAAACTGAAAATAAGCAGGAAGTGATACAGGCGGCAGAGCAGGTACTGTTCAGGAAGAAGCAGGTAGATCAGAACGCGTCGGCTGCCAGAAAAACCGATAAGCAGTACACAACGATGGGCGGCAAGCCTAAAGAAGGCGATCTGGTACGTAATAAGACCAATCACCAGGTGGGTACGCTGAAGGAACTGCGCGACCGCAGAGCCATAGTGATGATAGGTAAGATGCCTTTTAATGTGGATATAGAAGACTGGATAGTGGTGCGTAAAAAGGACATTGCCAAGGGGTAGTGGAAGGGGGAACCTAAAGAGGAAAACGGTAGACATTGGGGAAACCTAAAAATGAAAAGGGTGGACATTTGTCCACCCTTTTCATTTGGTAACTATCTGATACCACTATCAGTTAAGTTGAAACCGGATCATTTGCTGACTTCCGTCTTTGCCAATGAAGCGACCAACATAAATGCCAGGGGTAAGCGTGTTGGGCAGATTGATAGTTGTAGCGCCACCTGTGATTGTGTAGTTGGCTATCATCTTTCCGTCAACTGAGATTACGAAGAACTCACCGTCGGTAGCAGACTCAATAGTGAGTGCACCTGTGGTTGGGTTGGGGAAGAATCTGATATCTGACGCTGTAGCTGCATTGTCAGCATCGTTGATTGTTTCTCCGGCCTTTCCGGCGAGGATGGTTATCGAATGTATAGAGCGGCAACCGTTGCTCAGCTGATAAGATATGTTAGCCGAACCGGAATTGATACCTGATACAATACCTGTAGTTGGCAATACAGAAGCGATACCGGCAGCTGTTGTGCTCCATGTACCACCTGCAGGGCTACAAGTAAGTGCGATAGTAGTGCCGGCTACAACAGACGTAAGTCCGCTGATAGTACCCGGAGAAGTAAGTACTGTCTGTACGGCTGTTTTGTAGCAGGCGTTGCTGACTGTGTACGTAAGTGTAGTTGTACCCGCTGCTATGCCAGTAACCTCTCCTGTGGCAGCATTAACGCTTGCCTTTGTAGGAGTTGAGCTGGACCATGTACCACCTGAGGTTCCGTTAGCAAGGTTGGCGACAGCACCTACACAGATGTTGGTATTTCCGGTTATTGCCGGTATTGCGGCAGCAACCGTAGCAACCGTAGTAGCATAACAACCTACGCTCTTCCTGTAAGTGATTGTAGCATTACCTGCAATCATACCTCTCATAATACCGCTTGTAGCATTCACTGCGATCATAGAAGCATTGCTGCTGGCCCATGTACCACCCGTTGTAGGGTTGGTGAGCACGGTCACAGACAATGGCTGACCAAGGCAAAGCAATGGGTTGCCGACGTTTGCCGTTACGGCAGGATTTACAGTAACCACTGCAGTGCGTGTACAAGTGTTGAGGCCTGTGTATACAACAGTAGCAGTACCTGGCGCGATGCCGGCAGCGTTGCCGTTTGACGCAGGGAAATCGACATAATTTGTATCAAGGCTAGACCATGTACCACCGACTGGTGTAGATGCGAGCGTAACGATGTTGTCGACGCAAACCAGCAATGTACCTGTGATTACGGTAGGGATGCTGTTCACTGTTACCACTTTGGTAGATCTGCAGCCACCAACCAGGTAGGAGATATTTGCTGTTCCAGCAGCATTGCCTCTCACAACACCGGTTGCTGCATTGATGCTGCCGGCTGTAGGTAAGCTACTGCTCCACACACCACCCGATGGGGTAGCATTGAGGGTAGTAAAGTTTCCGATACATACCATTGAAGCTCCGGTGATTGCTGAAGGTGATACATTTACTGTAACCTCTTTAGTGCGGATACAACCAAGGGCCGACTGGTAGGTGATGTTGACATTACCAGCAGAAATACCTGTTACGATACCGTTAGCCGATGTTACAAATGCAATGCCCGCATCTGCACTGCTCCAAGTACCACCAGTAGTGGTGTTGGTGAGTGTGGTTGCTGCGTTTTCACAAACTGTAGCTGTTCCACCAATTACTGCTGGCAGTGCATATATAGTTACTATTCTGCGTGTGTAGCAGCCACCGTTGGTATAAGTGATATTGGCAGTACCTGCCGCGATACCGGCAACTACGCCCGATGCAGCATTAACTGTTGCGATAGTTGGGCTGCTGGTTGTCCATGCACCGCCGCCTGGTGTAGCGCTGAGTGTAGTTGTTGTAGCAGCACAAAGAGTAGCTGTACCAGTAATGGCATCGGGGGTGCTGTTTACAGATACCGGGCGGTATGTTGAACAGCCTTGTGATGATGTGTAGCTGATATTTACAACTCCACTTTCGATACCAGTAACCTGTCCGTTGACACTGCCGACAGAAGCCAGCGCAGCGTTGCTGCTGCTCCATGTACCACCTGCTGTAGTGCTTGCCTGTGGAATGATCAGGCCTTCGCAAACAGAAGTTGCGCCTGTGATTGCTGCTGGCAGTGCATTTACAGTGACCAAAGCCAGTGTATAGCAGCCAGAGTTGACACGGTAGGTGATTGCAGATGTACCAGCAGAGAGACCGGTAACCACACCTGTTGTAGTGTTTACGGATGCTTTCACCGTATTGCTGCTGCTCCAAGTGCCGCCGCCTGATGCGGTGAGAGTAGTTGTGCTGCCCATACAAACTGTTTGTGTGCCCGTTATAGAACCGGGAGATGTGTTGACAGTCACGACTTTTGAGGTGCTGCAACCAGTGGCCAATGTGTATTCAATTGTAGTGAAACCTGTTGTGCCACCTGCTGTAACTATACCAGTTGATGCATCAACTGTTGCTACCGCTCCATTGCTGCTTGTCCATACGCCGCCTGCTGGTGTGCTGCTCAGTTCTGTAGAGCTGCTCACACAAATCGACGCCAGACCGGTGATTGCTGTTGGAAGCTCGTTGACTGTAGCCTGACGAACTGCATAGCAGCCTGAACCTAACTGGTAGGTAACTGTAGTAGTACCTGCGATGAGACCTGTAAGTACACCTGAAGTGTCACCAATAGTTGCAACAGTGGTGTCGCTGCTAGACCAAACACCACCAGAAGGTGTGGCGTTGAGCGTAGTGGCGTCGCCTATACAAACTGCTGCTGTGCCTGTGATAGCAGAAGCAGAAGCGTTAACGGTTACAAAAGTAGATACGTTACAGCCGGGGCTTGTTTCGTAAGTAATAGATGCGACACCCGGATCAACTGCAGTCAGAATACCGGTAGCAGCGTTAATTGACGCAACTGCAGGGGTGCTGCTGGTCCATGTGCCACCAGATGGGGTAGCAGACAGGGTAGTGTTTGTACCGTCACAAAGTGAGCTGGCACCTGTTATTGCAGAAGGAACTGCATTGACCGTAACTGCGGCAGTTTTATAACATCCTGCTGAAGTAGTAAATGTAATTGTTGCATTTCCAGCATCAACTCCGGTTACTTCTCCAGATGCGTTAACTGAAGCGATGAGTGCATTGCTGCTGCTCCATACACCTGATGGGGTAGCGGTGAGTGTTGTGGTATTGCCTACACACATATTCATTGTACCGGTAATTGCAGAAGGAAGTGCGTTTACTGATACAGGGAACGTTGTAGAGCAACCTGTGCCTAAAGTATAGATGATGTTCGTATTACCCGAAGCAACACCGGTAGCAAGACCACTGGTTGCGTTTACAGAAGCGATGGCAGCATTAGCCGAACTCCATGTACCACCTGTGGTGCCTGATGAAAGCGGTGTTGAAGTGTTTACACAGAACTGATTGGTACCGGAAACAGCTGACGGCATTGTATTAACCGTTGCTGTTGCAGTTTTAAAGCAACCAGCGCTAACAATATAGGATACCATTGTTGTACCTGCTGTGAGACCGGTAAGAACACCTGTTGCAGAATTGATTGTCGCTTTTACTGTATTGCTGCTGCTCCATGTGCCACCGCCTGATGAAGCCAGGGTGGTGGTGGTACCGATACACAAGCCTAAAGTACCTGTTATATCTGATGGTGCAGTATTGACAGAGACAGTAAGTGTGCTGTTGCAACCAGATGCCAAGGTATATTGTAGTGAAGTTGTACCCACTGATGTTTTTGTGGTTACGAGGCCAGTGGTTGGGTTGACAGTTGCGATAGATGTGTCGCTACTTGACCACACGCCGCCTGTTGGTGTACATGTGTATGTTTTGGTACTGCTCATACACAATGCAACCGGTCCGGTAATGGCTGCGGTTGCAGCATTAACAGTCATTTGCTGTGCAACGGTACAACCGGATAGATTGTAGGATACATTAGCTGTTCCGACAGTAAGACCAGTAGCCAGACCAGTGCCAGCGTTCATAGATACCCTGCCCGCATTACTGCTCGACCATACACCACCGCCAGGAGAAGTAGTGAGTGTGGTGTTGGAGCCATGACAAATAGAGAATGTACCGGAAATCGCTGCAGGTTGTGCATTAACTGTGAAGTCACGTGCACGAACACAGCCAGAAGGCGCTGTATATGTGATGGTTGTTATACCTGCGGTACCCGGAGTAAGGACACCTGATGATGCATCAATTGACGCGACCGACGTATTGGTACTTGTCCAGACACCGCCCGGTGTACTACACACTAATGTTGTGTTGTTGCCCTGACAAACAGAGGTAGCACCACTTACATTGCCCGGAAGCGGATTGATTGTCTGCTGGATTACTTTGTAACAACCGGGGTTGATGAGGTAGGTAATGATTGTGGTTCCGGGAGCAACACCTGTTACAACACCGGTGTTAAGATCCACAACTGCTTTCGCAGGATATACGCTGCTCCAGGTTCCGGTCATTGTTGCATTGGCAAGCGATGCGGTGGTGCCTGGACAAACGTTGGCTGTACCCGTTATGTTTGCCACGGTTGGTAGTACAGATACAACTGTTGTTGTGTAGCAAGACCCGCTGAACGAGTATGTGATCACTGCGGTACCCAGTGTAAGACCACGGAGTGAGCCTGACACAGGATTAACCAGCACATCTGCCAGATTGCTACTGCTCCATGTTCCGCCAGCTGTTGGATTAGAAAGGAGGAAGCCAGCGATAGGCTGATTCAGACACATCCAGTTGTCACCAACGTTTGCGGTGATAGCCGGAGTAACTGTGGCCGTTATAGATGTAACACATCCCTGTGCTGTTGTATAGCCGATATCACTATTACCTGTATTTGGTGCAGCAACAAAGCCAGTAGCTGAACCAATTGCTATTACAGCACTATTGGTGCTTGTCCATGTACCACCGGCAATGGAAACTTCGAATGTGAAAGCACTGTTGGCACAGATCAATGGATTTGTAATAACAGGCAATGGGTGAACAGTAACATCCATTGTAGCATACATAGTGCCACAACCGTTGGTTACCGCATAGCTGATTTTACTTGTACCGATGTTAATACCAGTTACAACACCACCTGCGCTTACCGTAGCAACGGCGGTATTACCACTGATCCAACCACCACCACCGACAGAGCTGGTCAGTGTTGTAGTAGCATTGATACAAACAGACCCAACCCCTGATACGGTACCAGGTACAGCCAACGGATTTACAGTAACAGTTACTGTAGTAGACCTGCTGCCGATACTGTTTGTAGCGATCATAGTATAAGTGCCTGCTGAAGAAGCGGATACAACAAATGCAGGAGGATTTTGCAGAGTCGATGTGAATCCGTTAGGTCCGGCCCATGCGTAAGATGTTGCACCTACCGCACTTGCAGTCAAAGTAAGGAATGATGCCGCACAAACCGGATTAGGTGTTGCGATGGCGCTGAGTGAACTTGGTAAAGGATTAATCGTTACCGTAGTAGTAGCTGTCCTGCTGCCAACAGCATTGGTGGCAGTGAATGTATACACACCCGGAGTAAGTGTAGATGTTACAAATGGTGCCGGGTTCTGCAAAGAAGATGTATAACCGTTAGGGCCTGCCCATGAGTAGGAAGTAGCGCCTGTAGCTGTACCGGTAAGGGTAACAACTGTTTCTTCATCTACAGGGTTTGGTGTTGCTGTTGCCGTAACGCCTGTTGGAGCGATATTAACGGTAACGGTAACGGTTGCAGAAGTACTTCCAATTGAATTGGTTGCAGTGAATGTGTACGTGCCTTCTTCTGTCGGTGTAGCCGTGAATGCAGTTGGGTTTTGCATTGTAGATGTAAATCCATTAGGACCAGCCCATGCAAAAGATGTACCGCCTGTGTGCGTTCCGGTGAGTGTGAGGGTAGAACCATCGTTTACCGGATTAGGAGTAGCATTGGCACTTACTGAAGTTGGTGCGGTATTTACGGTTACTGTAACTGTAGCCGAAGTGCTGCCCACTGCGTTGGTAGCAGTGAACGTATAGATGCCGGCAGCAGGAGGTGTAGCAGTGAAGGCTGCAGGGTTCTGATCGGTAGATGTGAAACCGTTAGGACCAGCCCATGCATACGATGTTGCACCTGTTGCTGTACCGGTGAGTGTAAGGTTAGAACCATGATCAACCGGATTAGGAGTAGCATTGGCACTTACAGATGTAGGTGCTGTATTTACAGTTACAGTTACTGTGGCTGACGTGCTTCCTACTGCGTTTGTAGCAGTGAATGTATAAGTACCACCAGCTGCAGGAGTAGCTGTGAAAGCTGCAGGGTTCTGATTGGTTGAAGTGAAACCGTTAGGACCAGCCCATGCAAAAGATGTACCACCTGTGTGCGTTCCGGTGAGTGTGAGGTTAGAACCATCATTTACCGGATTAGGCGTCGCATTGGCACTTACTGAAGTAGGAGCGGTATTAACTGTTACAGTAACTGTAGCCGATGTGCTGCCTACTGCGTTTGTAGCAGTGAATGTATAGACACCACCAGCTGCCGGAGTAGCAGTGAACGCTGCGGGGTTCTGGAGGGAAGAAGTAAATCCATTAGGACCAGCCCAAGCATAAGATGTAGCGCCAGTAGCTGTACCAGTCAACGTGAGGTTAGAACCATCGTTAACCGGATTTGGTGTAGCGTTGGCACTTACTGAAGTTGGAGCAGTATTTACGGTTACTGTAACTGTAGCCGATGTGCTGCCTACAGCGTTAGTAGCTGTGAATGTATAGATACCACCAGCTGCCGGTGTTGCTGTGAATGCAGCAGGATTCTGGTCGGTAGAGGTGAAACCGTTAGGACCAGCCCATGCATAAGATATAGCGCCTGTTGCTGCGCCGGTCAAAGTAAGGTTAGAACCATCGTTCACCGGATTTGGTGTAGCGTTGGCACTTACTGCTGTTGGAGCTGTATTTACTGTTACTGTAACTGTAGCCGATGTGCTGCCTACAGCGTTAGTAGCGGTGAAAGTATAGACACCGCCAGCTGCAGGGGTAGCAGTGAATGCTGCAGGGTTCTGGAG
>CAIJXT010000005.1 GCA_903824665.1 uncultured Bacteroidota bacterium
CATTCCATTCAGAGGAAAAACTGACGAAATTGGGATAGATGTGGAAGATCAAATGCCTTTAGGAAAGTGCAGGGAATTGCTAAAAAGCAAGAGCAAGAAATACACGGACGAAGAAATACTATTGATAAGGGATTGGTTTTACAAACTTGTTCAAATTACCTACGATGAATACTTTGTTAATCAGCGACCTTGTATTACAATTCCACTAACAGAAAACCAAAATGATGACAATGAGGAACGCCATTATTTACGTGCGGGTTAGCACAGAAGAACAATCAGAAAAGGGCTACAGCCTTGCACATCAGGAAGAAAGACTGCGGAATTACTTCAAGCAGCACAACATAACCGTAGTTGGCTTCTACAAAGAAGACCATTCGGCTAAAACTTTCGAGCGGCCTGCTTTTAATGAACTATTATCCTACCTTAAAAAGAACAAAAAAGCCGTTGACCTGCTGTTGTTCTTGAAATGGGATAGGTTTAGCCGTAATGCAGGAGACGCCTATGGGATGATCAATACGCTGCACAAACTTGGTGTAGAACCACAGGCTATGGAGCAGCCGCTGGATTTATCCGTACCCGAAAACAAAATAATGCTTGCGTTCTATCTTGCCGCACCCGAAGTTGAAAATGACCGCCGTTCACTAAATGTTATTGCAGGAATGCGCAGGGCTATGAAGGACGGCAGGTATTGTACCACTGCACCCAAAGGTTATAAAAATGCACGCAATGACACGAACAGACCTATTATTGTGCCAGGCAATGATGCCCATTTGGTGCGATGGCTTTTCGAAGAAGTAGCAAGCGGCATCAATAACGTAAAAGACCTTTGGAGGGTAGCGGTCAAAAAAGGGCTAAAGGTGGGTAGAAGCAATATTTTCTACCTGCTTCGCAATCCCGTTTACATGGGCAAGCTTTATGTTCCTGCATACAAGGATGAGGAAGCAATAATGGTAAAAGGGATACATGAGCCGTTAATTTCTGAAGGGCTGTTTTATGAGGCACAGGATGTATTAGATGGTAAGAAAAGAAAACAGGCATCCGTACAAACGGGTAAAGCTGAATTGCCATTGAGGGGCTTTTTAATCTGCCGTAAATGCGGGAACAGGTTAACTGGCAGTGCATCTACTGGAAGGAACGGTAAATACTTCTATTATCATTGTACGAGTAAATGTGGAGAAAGATACAAGGCAGAAGAAGCCAATGATCACTTTTTTTCAGAACTGCAAAAATTCAGCACTTATGAAGAGGAGATTTCACTTTTCGAGGGTATCGCTGCCGATTATTATAAAAAGGCGGGGAAGCATAGGAGTATTAGCTTAAAAGAAATAGACGAAGCCATAGAGAAGAACCAAGCGAGGATAACCAACGCATTGCGTAAAATGTCGGATGACGAAATAACCTCGCTTGATTATAGGGAGATTAAAAACCTCTATGAACCCGAAATAGAAAAGCTAACAAAGAAGAAATATGACTTGAGTAAGGTGGATGATAACCTAATGGCGTACATCAGCACAGCTACAAAGGTACTGCGTGACTTGCCGAACTACTATGAGAATGCAACGCTATCTACTAGGCAAAAGCTGATTGGTTCGATGTACCCTGAGAAATTGGTTTACGAAAATAAATCTTATCGAACCACAAGAATTAACGAGGCTGCCCGTGTAATATGCAACCCTGACGGGCTTTTAGAAGGACTAAAAAAAGGACAGGCTTCCGAAATTGGAAGCCTGTCCGAACAGGTGACCCGGATTGGATTCGAACCAATGACCCCCAGCTTAGAAGGCTGGTGCTCTATCCAGCTGAGCTACCGGGCCGGTACTGCTCAATAAACGGAACTAACAGCCCCGTTTCGGAAAGTGTGCAAAGTTAAGGAAAAAAAGTACAAGGAAATTAATCATTCGGAGCTTCTCCGTCCTGAAGGATTTTTACATTCACCAGATCTCTCTGGTAGTTCCACACTTCATCGCCCCATACCAGTCCATCATACTGCCCGGAGGGTACAAAAGTATACTTACGTGTGGGATCGTTTGATACCGACACCAGCTTGTCAAAAACGATCATTTGTTTTTCGTTGTCCCAGTTCATTGATGCGGCCACACTCTTTTTATACTCCAGCACAAACCGTTTTATACGCTGTTGTGGCAGATTTTTAGATGGCACACCAAAAATAGGCACACCAAAAGTCACACCCTTGCCATCAAAAAACATCGGATCCAGCACCTTGCGGTTGCTGAGCATACCTGCAGAGTTGAGACCAAATAAAGTATATACCTTTTTGCCGCCTACATTGTGCGACATAATCCGATAATACAATGCCCCAAACCATTTGCCGCCTGTCAGCACACTGTCTTCCAGCCCTTTTTCTGTTTGCGCACTATAGTCGTTAAGTCCATACAGCTTCAGTTGTGGCTGCGATACCTGTATAGCACCATAATAGCGTTTGGGAATATTGCCGGGCTCAACACCCCAGTTAAAAATCCGGAAAGTGTTATCGTCGGCATTAATAATATTGATGAGTTTCTTCAATGTATCAAACTCATACAGGTAGGAGTTGGGTATTTTGAGCGTTCGTACAAGCTGCCTGGCAAAACGCTCGCTGTAGGCAATACGCGTATCGGGAATAAATGCCTCATACATAGAGTCGGCAGTGACAATGAGGGAATCCTCCATTTTTCTGAATTTCTCCAGATCCTGTGGATTTATATTCTGTGCCCGAAGTACCGACCCAAAAGATAAAAGCGCAAATAATAGTGCTATAAAACCTGTTTTCCTGGCCATTTACTCCCTTATTTTCGTACCCTCAAACATAAGTAAACTTTTGTTAAAGATACGTTGAATTGAATAGTGCAGATACAGGCATGAGCCGCAAAAACAGCCTGCACTGTATTCATAAAAGTGATCCGTACAAGATTACCGGATTGCAGGCTAACTGGGCCGGCCACTTGTACTCACGCCCTGTAACTGGTGCGGTCGCCATCGTCGCCGCCAATTATGAGATTTACAACAAGTGCCAGTACAAAGGCACCCGCAGTAGCACAAATTATGGTATTGATCAATGGGTTATGTGTAAACGCCAGGTAATTCTTAAACAGTATTTTACCTAACCAACCGCCTACAATACCTATTATTATCGTAGCTATAGTACCATAACCACGGCCCGGTGTAAGTACCTGTGCCAAAAACCCGGCAACGGCGCCAATAAAAAGCGTGATCAGGAGCCCCCTCCAGTCATGGAGTTCTTCGGCAAAAGAAAATAATAACAGTAGTTGCATACAAGGAGTTTGATATAAAAGTATAAAACTGATTGAAAGGCACAAAGTTTGACTACAATTTATTTACGCAGCGCCGAAAACATAACTGCAGGAACACAGCACAAAAAACCTGGAAATGATATTCAATTATTTGCCCACATAAAAAGTAAAAGTATTGACACCAAATTAATGTTTTATGATTTATTTTTGACGACCCAAACCAACACACTTGGGTATATTTCCGTCTTAAGCGGAAACAAACAACTAGTATGAACCGATTTTCAATTATTGTCTTGCTGCTGGCCGGCATGGCGTTTAGTGCTGTTGCCCGCGAGGGATACCACATAACCCTGAAAGTACCCTCGGTAAAAGACACAATGGTATACCTTGTGCACTATTACGGCAAACCGATGCCTACAATCTACCGGAGAGATTCAGCAAAAATCGACAAAAAAGGCGTCGCTGTTTTCGACAGCAAAGACCCCGATTTTACCGGTGGCATCTATATGATGCTGCTATCAGACCGCAAGACTTTCTTTGAGTTCCTGCTCGACAAAGGGGATAATTTCACAATTACGGCTGATATTGCCAAACTTCCGCTTGGTCTTACATTTACCAATTCACCCGCAAACGATCAGTTTCAGGAGTATACCCAATTCCTCAAAGGATACAGCGCGAAGCAGCAGGACATACAAAAAGAGTACACCAATGCAAAGAACGCTGACGACACGGCTGCAATAAAAAAGAAAGCTGCGGTGACAGCAAAAGAACTGACCGGCTACCGTCGCGAACAGGTAAAAAAGCATCCTGGCACATTACTCTCTTCTATTTTCGGTGCACTGGAGATACCTCAGGTACCAGAGGGGCCTCACTATCTGCCCGACGGAAAAACCAAGGATAGCACCTTTGCCTACATGTATTACAAATCGCATTACTGGGATGCCTTCAATCTGCAGGACGACCGCCTTATACACACACCAGTTTATGATGCCAAGCTGGATGAGTACTTTAATAAACTGGTATTACCCTGGCCAGACAGCATGATTAAAGAAAGCAATATGCTGCTGGAAAAAACCAGAGGCTCGAAAGAATTGTTCAAATATACCTTGTGGTGGCTTACCCGTACTGTAGAAAACAGTAAGGTAATGGGCATGGATGAGGTATTTGTGCACCTCGTAGAAACCTACTACATGAAAGGCGATGCTACATGGCTATCGAGCGACGACCTGAATAAATACATAGACCGGGCGATGAAAATAGCACCGAATGTGATTGGAAATCTGGCACCGGAAATAAAACTTCCCAACCTTACCACCAAAAAAGAAGAAAGCCTCAACACACTTAAGGCAAAATATACACTATTGGTATTTTACGCACCAACATGTGGACATTGCAAAGAGGAAATGCCCAAAATAGATTCGCTCTACAGGGCAGTATTGAAAGCCAAAGGTGTAAAGATTTTTTCGGTGATTACAGAAGCTGATGAAGTTGCTGCGAAAGATTTTCTCACAAGGTACAAGCTCACAGACTGGCTGACCGCATGGGATCCGGAACATACCGGCGACTGGAGATCTAAGTACGATGTATACAGCACACCAACCATGTACCTGCTGGATGAAAAAAAGATCATACGCGGAAAAAGGCTGGATCATAGTAATATTGCAACGCTTGTAGAAATGCTGGAAAACAAAGGAAAAAATTAAAATAAATAATAAACAAACACACAATGCGAAAATTGGTTTTATCATGCATTGCCGCCGGCACCTTCGTTTCCGGTTATGGGCAATCATTATTCACTTATGGCCCCAATTCGGTATCTAAAGACGAATTTCTCAGGGTGTACAAGAAAAACAGTATGAACAAGAAGCCCGACATGTCTGAAAAAGAACTGCGGAGCTATCTTGACCTCTATACACTGTTCAGAATGAAAGTGGCTGAAGCTGAAAAGCAACAGCTGGATACAGTAGGCAGCATAGACCGTGAGCTGACCAACTACCGCAAGCAGCTCTCGAAAAACTACCTGACAGACGAGCAGATAACCAACAAACTGATTCGCGAGGCGTATGACCGCATGAAGGAAAATATACGTGTTGCCCACATCCTGATCAGCTGCCCTCCCGGCAGTGACACTGTTGCACCAAGGAAGAAAATAGACAGCATATACAAACTCATCGATACCAAAGCCCAGACTTTCGAGGCAATGGCAATGGCTTTTTCCGACGACAAAGGATCGAAAGAAAGGGGTGGAGACCTGGGTTACTTCACTGCATTGCAGACAGTGTATCCATTCGAAAATGCAGCCTACAATACCGTCAAAGGCAAAATTTCGGCTCCATTTCGTTCACAGTTTGGATACCATATTGTAAAAGTAATTGATCGCCGTGCCGACAAAGGAGAAATCAAGGTAGCGCAGATCCTGATCCAGACGTCCAAATCAAAAGGAGAGGAAGGTAAAAAAGCTGCCCGCATGCGTGCAGACAGCGTTATTGCAAAACTGAAAAGCGGAACCTCTTTTGCAAAGCTGGTACAGGAATACTCTGATGACAAATATACAGTTGCCGACAGTGGCGTAATGAAACCATTTGGTGCAGGCAAAATGGTACCCGTGTTTGAAGATGCAGCTTTCGGACTTAAGAAAGTGGGAGATGTGTCTGTACCCGTAGAAACAGAATATGGCTTCCACATCATCAAGCTCCTTGCAAAAATGCCTCTGCAGCCATTCGATACCCTCCAGCCACAGCTGAAGCGCAAGGTGGAGAATGACTCCCGCGCACAAACTGCACGTGATATCTTCTATGATAAAATCAAAGCAAAAAATGGCTTCCGTGAATACCCTGATGCTTTTAATGAGGTATTCAACAAACTGATCATGATCCCCGATACAGGTGCTGACGCCAAAACGATCAAGCCAGGTGACTACAACTACATGAGTAAACCAGTATTTACACTCGCAGGCAAAAACTATCTGCAGAGCGATTTTGTTGCCTTTCTGTTTAACCTCACACGCGGAAAAATAAACGGACCGAAAAACGCTGTTGTTCGCGATGCATACAGTATGTACCTGACCAATACCGTTACTGATTTTCAGGAACACAGACTGGTAGAAGAAAATCCTGATTTCAAAACACTCATGGCCGAATATCGTGATGGTATCATGCTCTTTGAACTGATGGACCGTAACGTATGGAGCAAGGCTGCAAAAGACAGTACCGGCCTTAAAGCATTCTTCGAAACCCGCAAAGGCAAGTACATGTGGGAGCCAGGTTTTGAAGGAGCAGTTTACAAATTCAAAAACAAAGCCACATTCGATACAGGCATGATTATGATCAATGCCGGCAAGTGGACCGAGGAAGAAATTGCAAAAGCCATCAATACCCAGGATCGCCCGGATGGTGTATCTGTACAACGCGGACGTTATGAATTCTCAAGGTTCAAAGACGCTACCCAGGCCGAACTGACTGCAAACAAAATCAAGATAATGGCAGGTGAAAACGGTGGCACTACTGCCATTGTTGCCAAGCAGGTATTTAATGCACCTACTGCCAAATCGCTTGACGAAGCCCGCGGATATGTAGTAGCAGAATACCAGGACTTCCTCGAAAAACAGTGGAACGAAAAAATGCGCCGCGACTATCCTGTAAAAGTAAATGAGCAGGTGTTTAAGAGCATGGTGAAATAGACTGAATCAACTTAGGTTTTTTGCACCCCTGCCCGCATCGGCAGGGGTGCATTTTTTTGTAAGCCTGCTGGCGCCAAAATGTGGCAGACACTCCACTTCCCGACTGACCTTTGTAAATTTCTTTTCATTATTACATATTGCAATATTTAATCGACTTTGACTATCTTTGAAAGCACTCATTCCTTTCTCCGGTAAAGATTTTTTATGAAAAAACTGATATATCTCTGTGTTCTGCTGATTTCAATAGGAGCAAATTTTAGGGCCAATGCAACCACTATTTCGGGCAGCGCATTGGTATGTACCGGACTGAGCACGCCCTTCACTATTGATACCACGGGAGGGGCATGGTCGAGCAGCAATCCGGCAAGAGCAACAGTAGATGCAGGCACAGGCATTGTCACGGGCATTTCTGCAGGAACAGCTGTAATCAGCTACTCGCTGGTTGGCGCCACCTTTACCAGAGTTGTAAATGTGCATACTCAGCCATCTGGTATCACCGGCACCGACATTATTTGTCAGACTGCTTTCACCAATCTTTCAAACCCAATGGGCACACTGGGCACATGGTCGAGTGGTAATACGTCTGTAGCAACTATCGTATCGAATGGCAAAGCTACTGGTGTGAGTGGCGGCACTGCCATGATCACCTACCGGGTAACAGCCTCCGGTTGTTTTACCACACGCGAAATAACAATTAACCCTCTGCCATCTGTGATCACTAACCCCGGCGCAACCTGTCCCGGAGGTACTATTGCACTTGTATCGGCCCCTGCCGGAGGCATCTGGACCAGCGCAAACCCGGCTGTCGCATCCGTTAACGCAGCTACCGGTGCAGCAACAGCGGTATCCAGTGGTTTGACCTCAAATTACCTTGTAACCGTAAGCTATACACTGCCTACGGGCTGCCGCAGAGTCACACAGGTAACCGTCAATAGCACACCGGGAACTGTTATTGGCACATTGTCTTTGTGCACAGGCAGTACATCCGCACTTTTTTCCGGCTCACCGGGAGGTGCCTGGAGCAGCAGTGACATCGATGTAGCTACTATCTCAGCTGGCGGTACAGTAACAGGCATAAGCACAGGAACGTCAACAATAAGCTACACCATGGCCGGCGGGTGCGCCAGCAGTGTAGTGGTAACGGTAACCGCTCCTGCGGCTGCCAATACCGGCAACAGCATAGTGTGCATCGGTCAGACTACTACCCTCAGCAATGCCACCCCAGGTGGCACATGGTCTAGCAGTGCCACATCCAAGGCTTCTGTTAATTCCGGTACAGGAGTTGTTATGGGCGTCGCGTCCGGAACTGCAAATATCACCTACAACATGGGCGCTGGGTGCAATACGATCACGACTATTGCCGTAGCTGGCACTGCTGCTATAACCGGCACAGCCAAAGCATGCGCCGGCACCAGCACCACTCTGGCATATGGTGTAGCTGGAGGCACATGGAGCAGCACAGATACGACAATTGCCACCATAAATAGCGTTACTGGTGCTGTGACAGGTGTTGCTACAGGTATTACCAACGTCACCTACACACTCAATCCCGGATGTATAAGAACCATTGCAGTAACGGTAAACAATGCTCCTGCAGCCAATTCAGGAACGTTGATGGCATGTGTAGGCGCACAAACCACACTATCCAACCCCACAGGAGGAGGCACCTGGTCGAGCAATAGTCCGGGTATTGCATCTGTCGCGTCCAATGGCAAGGTTACAGGCATGTCGGGCGGAAATGCACTGATATCCTACAAAGTAACCGCAACAGGTTGCTCAGCAGTTTCAGAGGTTACAATTAGCCCGTTGCCTGCTGTTATAAGCAACCCAGCTGCAATTTGCCCGGGCAGTACCAATGTTTTCTCTACCACACCCACTGGCGGTGTATGGACCAGCAGCAATGCTGCGGTCGCTACTGTTGACCCTTCGTCAGGAGCTGTTACCGCTACCGGAGGCAGTTCGTCGGCTTTGCTATTGGCAGTGGTCAGCTATACACTCCCGGCTGGTTGTCTCAGAACCACGCAGGTTACCGTAAACACACAACCCGGTATTATTGTAGGCAATACTACACTTTGTGCCGGCCATACATCGGCGCTCACATCGGGCACACCGGGCGGCACATGGAGTTCTGCCTCAGAGGAAGTGGC
This sequence comes from uncultured Bacteroidota bacterium, assembly GCA_903824665.1. GTDB lineage: Bacteria > Bacteroidota > Bacteroidia > Chitinophagales > Chitinophagaceae > Nemorincola. The sequence goes on from CAIJXT010000005.1 coordinate 9,078, forward strand.
AACCATTTCGGCAACCGGTGTCGTATCGGCCATCAGCCCGGGTACATCGGTAATAGCCTACACAGTGGGTACCGGATGCGCCAGAACAACTACAATTAATGTCAACCCCGGACTGGAGGCCAACGGCGGCTACAACGTGGTGTGCATCGGCCAGCCTATAACCCTTAGCAATGAAGCGGCCGGCGGAACATGGGCCAGCAGCAATACCACAAAAGCCATTGTAAACACCGCCACAGGAGTGGTTACCGGCATTGCACTGGGAACCGTAAATATCACTTATAGCTTGGGCAGCGGTTGCTTCAGCGTATCTGAAATAACAGTCAACAGCGCAATGCCTGCAATTACAGGTTCACATACGGTATGTGAGCACGGAGAGGCAGAATTGACCCATGAACTTGCCGGAGGATTCTGGAGTACGGAAAGCGAAAATGTGAATATCTCCGAAAGCGGCACTATGACCGGGACTAGTGCCGGCACTGCCGTTGTTACCTATACTATGGAATATGGATGCTCCAAAACCACTACGGTAACCATAAATCCTTTGGCGGCTATAGATGGCAGCTCAGGCCTTTGCTCAGGTTCATTTCTTACACTTTCAGGCGCACCCACTGGTGGCACATGGTCTAGCGCCGACAATGAAATCGCTACTGTAAACCCCGGCACCGGGAAGGTGTACGGAATCACTGGCGGCGAAGTTGCGATCATTTATACTCTACCCACCGGATGCGCTAATGATTACGATATCCGTATCACAGCAACACCAACTGATGCCGGCGAGATCACCGGACCATCAACTGTAAATGCAGGCCTCACGATCGAATTGGGCAACTCTACCGAATCATTCGGTACATGGTCTTCAGAAAACACAGCTATTGCAACCATCGACGAAAGCGGCATACTCACAGGTTTCGGTGCAGGCACGGTGACCATCTCATTTGTAATCAGCAACGCCTGCGGCAGTGTTACCGCGACGACAAATATTACAGTAGTCACTCCGGCAAATGGTCTTCACTTCGATGGAGTAAATGATGTAGTGGTGATCGGCAACCCGATACCAACAGGTTCGTCTTACACCAAGGAAGCATGGGTATACTCCAACTCCAACGCGGTGAACGCCAACATCATTTCATCTCTCAACGCACCATTCTGGATCAATACCGGCTACCTGACGGCAGGCCAGGCAGGATCTTACGTACTTGTAGCTGATGCTACACCAATACCTGAAAATACCTGGGTACATGTTGCAGTGACATATGATGCGGGCACAACCACCATGAAACTCTACCGCAACGGATCGCTGGTCGCAACAAATACGTCCGTTAGCGGATACACAACCGAGACAACCCAGTTGGGCGCACACTTCAACACCGTAAGCCTGTTGCAAGGCGCACTGGACGAAGTGCGCATATGGAACCGTGCTTTGTGTGGCGATGAGCTGCAAAACAACATGAACTGCCAACTGGCACTACCCCAAACGGGCCTGTTGGTATACTACCGACTGAATCAGGGTATTGCCAATGGCACCAATACCGGCGTCGCGACAGCATACGACTCCAGTGGCAACGGCAATAATGGTACGCTACGCAACTTCGCCCTGTCGGGCACCACATCCAACTGGGTATCAGGCACCACCTCCGGCTCTTGCACTGTTTGGAACAGACCGGAAGTGAGCATAACCTTTGATGGCCCTACAACCATTTGTACCGGCGGATCACTTTTACTCACAGCAACAGGCGCACCCACCGGCTACGCAATGCAATGGAAGCGGAACGGCAGCACCCTGTCAGGAGCTACCAACAGCACCTACACTGCCACCGAATCAGGAACTTTCACCGTCAACATCACTGGTCCGGGCGGCTGTTTCGTTGTTTCTGATGGCGTTTTGGTGTCGTTTACCAGCTCGCCCGACGCTGGCTCTATCTCTGGCGGCAGTGCGGTAGGTGTGGGTGGTACACTCAGCCTCTCCAGCACGTCAGGCGGCGGCGTCTGGTCCTCTTCCAACAATGAAGTTGCCTCCGTAAATGCCGAAGGTGTAGTCAGCGGAATCACATCCGGAAGCGTTACAATATCCTATATAGTATTCACCAGTTGTGGCAACGACACCTCAAGCACGCCTGTTTTTGTAGGTGTCACCAAGCCGGGTATTACTGCTGCCGACCCAAATGAAATACTTCAGGCAACACCATTTGCAGTTACCCCAAACCCCAGCCGTGGTGTACTCTGCGTCAAGGCGCCGTCGGCGGGTTCCATCACGCTCTATACTATCGATGGGCGAGAAATAAAACAATACTTTACCAAAACAGTTCAATCGTCTATTACACTGCCGGCATCACTTGCGAGAGGAGTATACCTGCTGCGTTTCAGGGGCGCAGATGGTAGCAATATGATAGAGAAAGTGGTATTCGAACCATAGCATCACTTCAATACACCAATGACACTCAGCCCCGGGAACCATAGCCCGGGGCTGTTTTTTGCCATAGCTTTCTAAATGCTGTCTAACCACACATCTGTTACATAGCGATGCCGCCCATAAGCGGGCGGCATCGCGGCAAACTCTGTATTAATGTAGGGACTACTACCCTGCTCTACCTCATGAACAACAGCTCACGATACTTAGGCAGCGGCCACAACTTGTCGTCTACAATCAGCTCCAGCTTGTCGGCATGGTAACGGATGGTGTCAAAATGTGGCTTCACTTCGTGGCAATACATCAGTGCACGTTTGTGAATATCTTCCGTATTATTGGCAACCTTACGGGCTTCAATCATAGCCTCTACATGATCGTTGATGTGCTGTATATGATCGCTGATGATCTCTGCGAGGTTCAGCTGCGCTTTGTACGACTTTTTATCAAGGCCTATTTCCTTCAGTCCGCGTATATTTTCTATCAGCGTGTTCTGGTAATTGATAGCGGCAGGTAATACGTGGTTGGTAGCGATGTAACCCAGTATACGGGCTTCTATCTGCACCTTCTTCACATAGTCTTCCAGCATGATCTCATGACGCGCTTCGAGCTCACGTTTTGTAAAGATGTTGTTGCCGTAGAACAGGTCCTTTGCTTTGTCGGTAACATAAGCATCCAGTGCTTCAGGTGTGGTTTTGAAGTTGTTGAGCCCACGGCGCTTAGCTTCCTCAGCCCACTCTTCGCTATAGTTGTCACCTTCAAACCTGATCTTGTTAGATGCGGTGATGTAAGACCTCAGGATCTGCAATACTGCTATTTCCTTCTTCTCACCTTTCTCTATCAGTGCGTCTACTTCTATCTTGAACTGTTTCAGCGTTTCTGCCATGATTGTGTTGAGCACTACCATTGGCGAGCCACAGTTGGCCGATGACCCAACCGCCCTGAATTCGAACTTATTGCCGGTGAAGGCGAACGGACTGGTACGGTTACGGTCGGTGTTGTCCATAAACAACTCCGGAATGTGTTTGTGAATATCGAGCTTCAATATTACTTCATCCTGCTCGCTGAATTTTTCTTTTACCCTTGTCTCTACTTCGTTGAGCACCTCTGTAAGGTACTTGCCAATGTATACCGATATGATGGCCGGTGGCGCTTCGTTGGCACCCAGGCGGTGATCGTTGTTGGCCGATGCGATGGCTCCACGCAGCAAATCAGCATAATCATGTACCGCCTTTATCGTGTTCACGAAGAAGGTCAGGAACATCAGGTTGGTACGTGGTGTTTTACCCGGCGACAGCAGATTGATGCCGGTATCAGTAGCAAGGCTCCAGTTGTTATGCTTGCCCGATCCGTTTACACCTGCAAATGGTTTCTCGTGCAGCAGTGCCTTCAGCTTGTGGCGCTTGGCTACCTTGGCCATCACATCCATCAGCAGTGTATTATGATCCACCGCTATGTTCACTTCTTCGAAGATAGGTGCACACTCAAACTGGCAGGGAGCTACCTCATTGTGGCGCGTACGCAGCGGAATGCCCAGCTTGTACGACTCCTGTTCGAAGTCCTGCATAAAGGCAAACACACGCTCAGGTATAGAGCCAAAGTAGTGATCCTCCAGCTGCTGGCCCTTTGCGGGGCTGTGTCCCAGCAATGTTCTGCCACACATCAGCAGGTCGGGGCGGGCATTGGCAAGGGTTTCATCTATTACGAAGTACTCCTGCTCCCAGCCCAGCGTAGCTACTACCTTATTTACATTCTTGTCAAAGTAATGACATACATCTACAGCTGCTTTGTCCAGGGCGCCTATAGATTTCAGCAATGGTGCCTTATAATCCAGCGACTCGCCGTTGTAGGCTATAAATATAGTAGGTATGCACAACGTTTTGCCAGAGCCGGCCTCCATGATGAATGCCGGAGACGATGGATCCCATGCAGTATAGCCGCGTGCCTCAAACGTGGCACGGATACCACCATTGGGGAAGCTCGATGCGTCGGGCTCCTGCTGTATCAGTGCATCACCATCAAACAACTCTATGGCAGTACCATCACTTTTGATCGTAAAGAAAGAATCGTGCTTTTCGGCGGTGGTGCCGGTAAGTGGCTGAAACCAGTGCGTGAAGTGTGTAACACCACGCTCCTCTGCCCATGCCTTCATGCTCGCAGCTACCTGATCGGCCATACGACGGTCGATTTTAGAACCTGTTTTTGCCGAGTTCATCAGGCTTTTATAAGCCTCATCGCTCAGGTATTCACGCATGGTACGCCCCGTGAATACATTGCTGGCAAACATAGTCGTTATCTTCTTCTCGCTGTAGCCGGAGATCTTTTTGTCTTCTCCTGCAGCCAATGCCTGTAAGGCCTGAAAACGTAGTGTTGACATAATATTAAATTTTACACAAATTTAGCTGATTTTTGAAATTTTCAAACTTTTTTCGCGCAATTTTTAAAAATAATCAACATTGCATTTATTCTTACTATTTACACAGTCCGGCTACATTTAGCATAAAAACGACACAAAATATTGATAATCAATACAAAACAACAACCGTTAGCAATTTTGGGTCGCCCAAAACACATTGTTTGTATTTTTACCATACATTATGTTTTTCAGAAAAAGTGCCAGAACCATACAAAAAATGGCACTGGCACTATAAAAAGCATTTTTAAAAACCATTCGGTTTAATGACAACATACATGGTAGCCATTATGCCCCTTGCATACCTTATAATTCTGCGCATGTTCGGTTTTGTAACAATAGGTTTTATCACCTACGGTTTTGCATACATGCTTTTCGGTGTGTCCGCATTTATGGTCAGCGGCATGATCGGTCTCTTCATCCTCGTAGCGAGATGTATATGTGGTGTATACCGGCAATGCCTCCTCGTGCACAGTATACGGTGCATCATACGCATTGGGCTGCACCCCGTTTCCGCAACATACGTAGTAGCCAGCGGCACCCTTGCATATTTTGTAATTCTGTGCATAATCGGTTTTGTAACAACTGCTCTGTCCGCCATATGTTTTACATACGTGACCATCGTTGGTACCACATTTTTTGGCCTGGGCCATCGCGCCAGTGCCTGCAAAGGCTATTACCGCCAGTGCCATCATTAACTTTTTCATAGAATCTGTTTTTAGAGTGAGGGAATCAATGTTTATCAATACAAATGCGGCAAATACCGTTCCCCATATCGTTAATTGAATGGTAAATACTCAAAAAATATTTGATTATGAACTGATTACACTAACAAATATTATTTAAAATATCTTCACCACAACAACTATCGAAGTTACCGGGCCATAGGCAGGCCCGCAGGGAGGCAATAGTGTAGAACAGATTCCCCTGTACTACTCCCCATGCCCCACAATATACGAGCAGGCAAAGTCTGGCGTGATGAAGTTGCGGGTGCTTACCTCCTGTTGTGTCTCATTGGCACCACAGTTTATCGTGAGCAGGTACTCATCTGCAGCGGCGGCAAAACTACTTATGGGCAGGTGCTGAATGAAATCTACCCCGCGCTTCCCGTTCCATTTATATACACTCTCCTTGGCACACCATGCAAGGGTCAGCAGCTGCGGGTCCCCGCCAAAGAATAGCTGCTCTGCAGCCGACAGATACTTGTGCTGTATGGCTGCTATGCGTGGGTGGTAGGTTTGTATGTCTATGCCCGTTTCGCTGTGCGGATCTATGACCGCCGCTATGTAGGGCCACGAGTGCGATACGGAGAAATAAAAATCACCGGTTTCGAGCCGCGGCTTGTCGTGCATGTCTTTTACTATGCGGTGCACCGGAAAATCGTGCTGCAACTGTCGCAGCAGATACCTGCCGGCCAGATGCTCTATACGGCGCTTATCATTCCGGATATCTGGCTGCAGCCCCGTACCGGCTACAAAAAACGCCTCGTCCTCTGCCACCTGCCAGATGGCAGCCAACCCATGCGACCCTATATTCCAGGCTTTGAAAAGCGGCATTCAGCAAAGGTAAGCATTGCCCGACAGAGGTGGCGCCGGCACCACGATAAAGACCCGAAACGGTAAAATTGCGCACATTCGTTGCTATTATTGAATTGTGCATGTTTGCACACATAATAATTGACAATCAATTACTTATGTCATATTTACACAAAAAATTTTGCACACTTTTTGCGCACTTTTGTATATGGCTCAGATTTTAGCTAATCTAGTTCAAGATTAGTCTGGGATAGATCAAAACAAACATATCCACCCATGCCTACACTGCCTTTCTTTATAGCATGACTGCGACTTGGCTGACCAATATTCAGACTGAAGTCCCCGAAGTTACGCGGAAGTCCGATACCGCCTATCTTGCTGTTCAGGTGTTTTATCTGGAGGTTATAACCGGGTATTTCATTTATATGCGCTTTCACGTTACCACCAAAGACGTTCAATGTAATAACATCTCCATTTTTGCATATTATGTTGCCTATCCGGGTGGTGTCGCACGACCTTAATTCAAGGTTGGTGCTGCCAAAAACGTTCCTTAGGTTTACTTTCGTACGTGCCATACGGCCTTTCAACCCATCGGCGGTATCTATATTCAGCGCACCATACGTTTTATATATTCTGCAGTTAACACATCGGCCTATCGAAACATTTTCAGCTTCAATAATGCTTACATCGTTTGCACGGCCAATCACGAAATTGGAATTAGTACCCATTACCCATGCCGAATTCAATTCCGATATTGTGGTACCTCGTAGTCCCATTTCCACATTTATCTTGTTATTGCGGCCTCCAATCTTGGCAGCATGCAGATCCCCGTTAACTATATCTACGGAAACGCTCCCGGTAATCTCTTCGAGATAAACATTTCCAGAGGTGTTGGTGATATGTACATCCATAGTTACCGGCATACTCACATTGTACACCACATTCAACCTGGTAATAATTGTATCCTTATCCAATCCCAACACGGTGCTATCAAATGTATGCGTGCAGAAACTGATTATGTTGCTTCCTGCTGTCTTTTCATTTGTCACAGTGGTTTGATCAAGCATTTCGTCCGCTTCTCCAGCTAACTGCGCATAGGCTGACATTACTACTTCCACCTTCACCTCATTTCTATTCCATGTTTTTACATACACGTTTCCGCTACCATTCTGCAACAACAATTTATCACCCTTTAAGACGGGGTAGCTCTTCACTATACTCCTCTTTTTTACAATCATATCATTGCCTGCAAGGCATGAGCAACTAAAAACACAAAACGATACAAAAACCAGTAGTTTCTTCATAAAGGGAGTTTTAATTTTATTATATCTACCCAGATTCATATCCTTATGTAAATCTGACACAAAAAAATATCTGCAAAAAAGAAACAAGCAGCAGCACTTTCACACTGCTTTCGCGCCAGTCACCTTTTTTGTTTCGGGTTGGCTTCAAATATTGTTTGGGATAATGAAGAATGATAGGAACTCACCTTGTATAGATGCAAGGTATCAGTATAAAATGCTGGCGCATGCTGATTTTTGGCAACATACCGTCGCACTTCTTCAGCACTGGTCAGGTGCTTCAACGCCGGGTCATTCACCATCGCCACACTCACCGTATCGAATGCCTTATTTGCAGCTATTATCCGCAACAAAAGATAACCCCGCTCATCTGTTACATTTTGTTTGCTGACAAAGCCCGGCGAGTATTGGTATACGATATTCAGGAATTGCTGATTGCCTACTTCAGAAATGAACGAACCCCACTGCCTGTAACTATCGCCACGTCCGCTATCTACCATACGGGTTAAATACAGGTAGTGGTCTTTATGGGTTAGGTACTCGTTGTAGGCATTGTCATATATCTTCTTATCCTGACTGCTCCCCAGTTTGTATTGTGCCCACTTCTTCTTGAAATCTTCAAAAATATCTTCAGCTTTTTGCACTACAAAGAAATCGTAACTGTTGGTGTCTTCAACAGCTTTCCATATTCCCAAAAGCCTGCTATCAGGTTTTACACTTGCCAGGCTATCTATCGGATACTTCGAATAATTTTTGCAGCCCTGAGCGGCCACCAGCACCAATACCAACAAAAACAACTTCTGCATAAAAATGAAATTAGTTCGGATTAGGAATAAAAAATACTGTTTAATCGCTCTGAGCCAGCGAAGCACCTGACTATCTATTTCCAAATTTAAAAAATCATAGCTGAAAAAAATATTTTTATGTTATAGCCATCCAATCTCGATGCCCCGGATAAAACGATACCTACCCAAAATAGCCACATAGGTAATATAGGATGTACCTCCTGGTAGCTATCAAAAAAACATCTTGCACCTACCCCTTCAGTTTACCATCTTCAACAGCGAACCTTACAAAATCTGGTTTCATTCCTAATGCGCTGTTTTATGTTCCTACGCCAATTATGGCATGGTATTTGTGCCTTTTTATCGCTGCTGTCAATGCTATTGGGTAGCACCCCACACGACAACAAGTGTCATAGACACGACAGGAAGCAAGTGCGCAATTTTTGCGCAAAAAGAAAGGATAAGTTTATGCATATATCATTGAAAACAAGTTTCTTATATCAAAACGTTACTTTTCAAAAAAAATTGCGCAAAAGTGCGCAAAAAGCAATTTTGGGATGCCGCAAGTAAGGTCTGAAATACTGTGCTGCCATAAAAGCAACCCTACTACGACTGCGATTTTGGCCTGCATTATAATTTAAACAGGAATATTTCTAAATTTGAATCCAAATACACACCCCATGAAGCTTTTCGGCTCTCTTTTGTTTGCATCTATGCTTTTTGCATCAGCCACTGTTTTTGCTCAGGTCGATGATTCTACCGCACCACCGGCAGATCTGCCCCAGCCCACAGAGGAAACTGTGGCGCCGGCTGCAGCAGCACCCCGGCCGCAGGCAGCAGCTGCACCGGGAGTACCAGCAACGGCAAGGGTAGCACCACCAAGACGCGTGGCAGCGCCAGACAGCATAAAGGGCAATGCACGCAACGACATACAAATGATAGAGGCTAAGGAAAGCTGTGCCAACGGCCTGAAATCTATGGCATTGTTCAACAAATCGACCACACGCCCCATGAAGGTAAAGGTGGAGATCAATGTAAACTTCAGCGGCACATCGGGCGGGCATACCAGTCAGAAATTCATTATTGTAGACAATCTGACGATGAACGAAACCCGCATCATTGGCTGCGGCGGCTGTGTAAATAACCCCACCGGCAAGGTGTGCACTACTTACAAAATAATAGCTGCGGTTTACAAATAACCGCCGGCAGCAGAAAAAACAGGTATAGGTGCCGGCTGCTACAGCAGGTAAATTGTAACAGAAGTAACAACTGCCACCAGTGCAGCAATGGCAGCCGTAACGACCACCTGGCTGCGTACCGATGCCTTGGCAGCCATTCCCGGATAGTAGATGTAGCCTATAATGATGCCCGATAGCAAGCCACCTACGTGAGCGGCATTGTCGGTATTACCCTGCAGGCCATAAATAAGGTTGAACACCACAAAGAACAAAATACTGCGCAGCATGGTGCGCCGCATAGACCGCTGAATATGGCTGGTAGTGAGTACCGACAGGTACACACCATACATACCAAATATTGCGCCCGATGCGCCCACACTTACAGTATCTGTATGCATAACCATACTGAGCAGGCCTGCACAAATGCCGGTAAATATATAGGCCGCGGCAAAACGCGTCTTGCCCAGCAAAGGCTCCAGAAACATACCTATATAGAGCAGTGCGTAAGTATTCATGAGCAGGTGCATACCACCACCGTGCAGCACCATGTAGGTAAGCAGCCGCCACCATTCACCGGCAGCTACAGCCGGCCGCAGATTGCCACCCCACATATACAGGTCTTGCCCTGTAGGGTGCAGCGGCGACACCCCGGCTACTACCATAACCACAAACACCAGCGCATTGAGGTATACCAGCAGCGGCGTGATGAGGTAACTTTTGGAGGGTACCAGGGCTCCGTACTTTTCGCGGTGCATGGGGTGCAGATTGCGGTCGGCATGCTCTACGGCTACCAATGCGGCAGGCAGGGCATCGCGCAGTTGGGTTGCCAATGCGGGGGCAATATTGTAGGACTGGTAATAGGCTTCCGTCTGCTGCACGCGCACCATTGCGGTACCGGCATTGAGGGTAATGAACACGATCTGGGTATCGAAATAGTCGGCACCCTGGCGGCGGAAAGCGAGCGTACCACTATCGGCACCAACAGGCAACCAACGCAGGGCTTCGGCTGCTTTTTGTATCATATCCCGGTGGTGGGCAGGTTTGTAGGGCGACATATCCAGCTCCGCGGTATCCACTTCATCACGTACTTCAGCTATCACAACGTATCTTTTACTAAAGGTAGCTGACAAACGGATACGCCGGTATCATAAAACGTTAACCCTGAATTGTAAATGCTGATAATAAAAAATGTAACTTGGATGGTGAAAATCCCTATTGCCGTAACAGACTTTACAAAGGCCTTACGGCGAAAAACAGATTGGCCACAGGCGAGTATAGAAATCGATCAATATTATGTGGGGCAGAGTTTTCTTTTTTATTGTATTATCCATTAGCAGTAGCTACCTGTGCCTTGCACAGGATAAGCGGATCGCAGATAGCCTGGAAACGGTGCTGGCAGGTACCGGCCAGGACACCACCAGGGTGCATGTGCTGAACAAGCTGGGCAAACTATACCGCAGCACCGACGGCAAGCGGGCTCGCGGATACCTGGAGACCGCCAGAACGTTGGCCACACAGTTAGGGTTTGACCGCGGGCTGGCAGAGACCTACAATGTGCTGAGCATGGTATGCGACTACGAGGGCAACTATCCTGATGCTCTGAAGTACAGCCGGGCTGCAATCACTACCGCACAGCGTGTGGGCGACAGGACGAAGGAAGCAAAACTGTGGGACAATCTGGGTGGTCTGTTTCTGCGAATGAGCGAGTACGACAGCGCTTTCGCAGCGCTCAGCAAATCGCTGCAAATAAAGGAAAAGGCCGGCGACAAAAAGGCATTGGCGCTTACTTACGATCAGATAGGAAGTGTACACAGCATAATGGGCAACTATGCTTCCGCACTACGCTACCACCTGAAAGGCCTGAGCCTGAAAGAAAGCTTGCCAGACAATGCCGACATCACAGGCACCAGCTACATATATATTGCTATCGTGCACAATCAGTTGGGCAATTATAATGAGGCACTTACATACTTCACAAAAGCACTGGAAGCCAAAAAGGGGCTGGCCAATACAGAAGACCGGCTGGCCATCTACCTGAACAGGGCAAATGTGTACATGTATATGGAGCGCTGGGATGAAGCCATTGCCGACAATGGTGAAGCATTGCGGATATTGGGTACCGGCAGTAATATAGCTGCAAAAACCAGCTGCTACAACAGTCTTGCCTGCATCTATAAAATGATGCACCAGGACAATAGCGCCATGGCCTACTACAAGCTGGCACTACCGCTGGCCGAACAAATGGACGACAGGTATCTGCAATCTGGCATCAACAACAGTTTGGGCGAAATAGCGGGCAGGCAGCGGAAGTTTGGCGAGGCCCTCGGCTACCTGAAAAAAGGACATGATCTTGCTGCAGCAGCCGGCGTGCTCGAATACCTGAAGGAAAACTACCTTGCCTACGCCGATGTATACACCCTGATGAATGACCACAAAAAAGCGCTGGAACACTACAAGCTATATGTGACAATAAAAGACTCGATACTGAATGAAGACAAAAACAAACAAATAGCTGAGATGAACGCCCGCTACGAAACGGAGCGTAAAGAAAAGCAGATAGTAGTACTGAAAAGCAAGGAGCAGCGGCAACAACTGCTGCTGCAAAAGCGAAAAAATCAGTTGATCACTTTGGGGGCGGTCGCGGGCATATGCGCCTTGGTCGCAGGCTTTCTGATTAACCGCCGGAACCTGAAACAAAAGGCGGCTCTCATAGTAGCACAGGCAGATGCGCAACTGATGCAGGTAAAGACCCGTCTGGATACCGAGCAGGCCGAAAGAAAACGAATAGCCAAAGATCTGCACGACGAGCTGGGTTCCGGTATATCGCGGATAGTGCTGTGCAACGAGCTGGCTAAGAAACATATAAACGGTAACGAATCGCTGAACCATACCCTGCACAACATAGACCACACCGTAACGGAGCTTGCAGGTAACATGAACAGCCTGATATGGGCATTGCAGGTGGAACACGCCACTGTAGACTACCTGTTTGCCAAGATGCGTGAGTTTGCCAGCGAATTTTTTGAAGACTCCAGCATTGAACCGCAGCTGCATATTGAAAACGTAACAGAAGTCATACCGATGTCGGAAGCATTGGTAAAAGACCTGTTTCTGGTATACAAAGAGGCGTTGAATAATGCTATGAAGTACTCGCAGGCCAGCAGGATAACAATTGACGCAGGGATAAAAGACAAGGCTATATCAATAAGAATACATGATAATGGAATAGGAAAGGATACCGACACCACACGCAAAAGCGGAAACGGACTGCGCAATATGCAGGCCAGGGTAGCCAAACACAACGGCAACATCACGATAGATGGCCACAGCGACGGCACAATAATTGAAGTGCAAGTGCGGTTGCCTGCAACAGGTTAGGGATTGGTGTAATCGGGATTAAGTATCTTTACCCTTACCAAAATACAAACAGTGCTTACCCAAACAAACCCTATCTGGCACAGAAGATGACAGGAAAGATATATGAATTTATCACTAGACGTTGGCAGGTCACTTTTGGCGTGTTCTGGCTGCTTACTTTTCTGTTGTACCTGCCGACCGTTAAGGCTGGCTGGGTAATGGATTCATCGATACTGGTGTACTATTACAGGCACCAGGGGTTTCTGGATTTCATAAACCGTGTGCACTCGCCCACCCCCAGCCTGTACCAGTTTACGCAAATCGTTATCTACATACTATTCAAACTGTTTGACACCAATGTATACCTATGGCACCTGGTGCATGTTACCTTGCATGCCATCAACTGCTACCTGCTGTATCTGGTATGCAGCCGGTTGCTGCACGACGGCGGTGTAGCAAACGCCCAACACACCGTACTTGCAGGCGTTCTGCTTTACATTATTTGCCCCCATATCTCAGAAGTGATCGTCTGGGAGGCATCGTACCATTATCTTCAGGGTTTTCTGCTGATACTGGTTTCCATGTATCTGTTGCAACAATACCACTACAGGCAGTGGATCGGGTATGCGTGGTTGTCTGGCATTGTCTACTTCCTTGCTACCTACTCGCTCGAGGTCTTTTACCTCACCCCATGGTTTCTGTTGTCTATTGCTATATACTACCGGTACGCCGCGGGGTATAGCACCGCAATATTCCGCAAGGCATTTCTGCTATTTGTGCTGCCCGCACTGTTACTGTTTTCGCACCATCTCATAGTACTTTCTGCGGTATTTGCACACTTTGCCCATTTGCCCGATAGTGTGATTCAACCAGTCACCAGCTATCTGTGCAAACCACCAAAGTTTATCTTTCATGTGCTGTTTATGGGGAGGTACTTCCCCGCTGCCGCACAAAAACTGGTATACGATGCCTGCGAAGCAATGTGGTTTTGGGTGCTATTCTATGGTGGCACTGCAGCTATCGTAACAAAGCTCATGATCCAAAAATCAAAAAATCCGGCCAGACGCAATGCGGGCATGTTGTTGTTTAGCTGGGTAGTACTTTCTATCATCATCATTACGCCACTCACTTTCCCAATGAGTGGCATGCTGATGTTCTACGACAGGTATTTGTATTTTCTATCGGCGTTCCTATTCGTTGTGATCTCCCTTCTCGCGACAAATATCCGTAACAGCAAATTTAGGATGGCCGTACTGCTGTTGATAGCATCATCACAATATCCGTTTACGTACACTGTAAACCTCTATTGGAAACATTCTGCATACATCAATAACCGCCTGCTTACAACCCTCCCTGCAGCCGGCGGCAAAACGATACTACTGTTGAACCTACCTGAAAACTTCAGAGGCATAGGTATGATAGGTGCACAGCCCGAAGGAGAATATAAACGGATGCGCATGTCATTTCTCAGAGACAGCATTCCCAATAAGGTTTACGATGTGGCATCGTACAACCTGGCGAACATAGAAGATGGAGCTCACACGCGTGTCATTAACGACAGTACGGTACACGTCACACTAAATCAATGGGGAACATGGTGGTGGTATGAAGGTCAGGGTGGACATTCCTACGAAAACGAAGACTACCGAATAGATATGAAAGATGTAGGGCACTGGTATGAACTTACACTCAAAAAGCCGGGTGAAAACTATCTGTTACTCTTTGCCCATGGCGGAAAATGGGAAAATGTAAACATGAAAAACAGAGATACTGACCAATACTAAAACATAACAAAACGTTGCCTAAAAGCAAATAAACGTCAATAATAAAAATTGTATATTCGCTAACTGAACGGCCTATTTTCCAACTCAAGAACAATAGCGCTAATCGAAACTAAAGCATAAAACTAACTAAAAACAAACTGCATAAGATGAAAAAACAACTTCTTACACTCACTTTCGGAGTACTTGTATCTGTCCCACTATCAACTATGGCACAGTACAACTTCCCTTTGCCTGAATTAATCAAACTTACTTCGGTAAATCCAAGTGACTTTGAAACCAAAATGCTTGAAAAGGATTATACCCTGCAGAACAAACAATCGACTGCAACAATGAAGCTATACAGCAGCGACAAACCGGGTAGTGGCGGAAAAACGTATACAATATCAAGGTCTCAGGTGCCTAATGCAACCGTGGATCTAACCTTCAGCACTACTGACAAGAAATACTACCTGGAAGTAAAGGCTAAACTGGCAGCAAGTGGTTACAAGTTCCAGAAAGAAGAAAACAAAGCTATTAACAATACGCCGGCGGTATGGTACCATTACACTAACGGTGTCTACAAAGTGAGCATCGCGTCATATACAACAGATATCACCTGGTTTACAGTACAAGCGCATCTACTTTAAAAAATACTCTCCTACCAAATTTACAGATCCCTGAATCAAAAATAATCTGATTCAGGGATCTTCTCTTTTTGAGCTATGTTGAACAAAATAATACAGTGCAAAATTGACATCGTGAACATAAAAAAAACTGCCCATAAAGGGCAGTTCGTAACTTATTGTATTGTAAATTTCTATTAGTATTCAGCTGGATGCAGGATAAAAAACCTTACACCCACAGACATAACTGTAAACACATCGTTCTTTTTGTTGGCTGCTAATGGTGGCTTGTAACCATCAAGATAATCAGACATTGCTGTAGCATATTGGAAGTTAGCATTAAACACACAACCTTTGAACAACCACAAACGTGGAATATAAAGATTATAGCCTAGGTTAACCGGAACATACAAAGCTGTAGTGTTAGTAAGCATAGTAGGGTTACCTGTTACTACCTTCCCGGGAATGTTCTCATTAAAGTTTGCAATACGCTTAACATCGTTATTGATAATGCCCAAACCTGAACCTGCATAAAACCCACCAATATACCTCAACAAGAAAACATCCCAATAATCTCTCGATACAAGACTAAACAATGCACCAAGCTGAATAGTAACATGCTGTTCAGCAGAAGTAAAATGGTTGAAACTTCTGTAAAAACTAAACGGATCCCTTGATGACAAATCACCTACCGAAACCGTCCAACCTACACTCACAGAATGAGACAAATTCTTCTCGAAATACCCGATATAAACTGGCTGAGGGTTAGAGTACGCCCAGTCTCCATAAAGTTTTGTAGAACCAACACCAAATCCTACACTGTAATTGTGAGAATTGAAATCACGATCACCTTCGCCATAAGCACTGTTATTTATCTCTCGCACACTAATGTCAGTCCTTACCTGTGCTGTTGCAGCAAAACATGCTGCAATAGCCAAGAAGAAGAGATAGCTAAATTTAGTTTTCATAATCACGGTTTAAATATTTCAGTGCAAAAATAGGTTAGTATTTCCACAAATTCTTCTTATAATTCTGGATTTCACGCTCGATCCTGTCTGATTCTTTCCTTTGCCTGTCTTCATCGCTTGGATATTTGTCCTTGATACGAAGATCGGCAGGGTTAGATTCTTTCACTATGCGAGACCTGAAACGACGCTGAACAAACATATCGTCATAGCTTTCGTTGTAGATATCACGCTGTGGATCGATCACTTCACGTGCTGCAAACAGGTTACGACACTGAGGATAATATAACCAGAATGGATGCTGCTCACCAAGAATTTCACCGGTACTTGACTTAAGCCTTCTAACCGGAGAAAGACCAACCACCTGAGTGATAACACGACCTCTTGTTTTATCGAAATAAATATCTTCTTTTATTTCAAACTTGATGATCGAATCTGCGTTGAAGTCATTGAATACAGTTCTCGTACCTGTCTGTTCGCCAGTAATAGAGTCGAAAATAGGAACAATAGAACTATCTGTAAAGATCCTCAACACCTTCTCATAAGTGAGTTGTTTTTTGAAACCTTCGTCCTGGTAAGCTATAAGTTTTTTATACTTAATCGCATCCATGATCAACTGCATCAGGGTTTCACCTGGCATTGCAAAGATCTTGTTTAAAGAATCCGTCAGATCGATTTCTCTCCAGATACGTTTGTAGAACTTAATATTGTTCTTGTTCTCCTTCGGGAAAGCAAACGGCTTTGCACCCTTCAAGCTTGTCTGCTTGTAGTGTCCGTCGACCGGGCGGCTCGTATCAAGTGTAAAATCGTTCTGGAACCCGGTATCAGTAGAAACCAGATCAGCAAAAGGATTTTCTTCCTCGACAGGCGGTGGTGGCGGAGTAGCTGCTGCAATTGCAGCCAAACTATCTGCAGCACGAGCAGCAGCAATGCTATCCGTATTTACTTTTTTCTCCGTTTTCTTCTTCTTCTTTTTCTTCGGAGCTCCCGTTTGTGCGTCGATATAAGTGGTCACCCCCAGCGAGAGTACGACAAACAAGATAAATAAGACGTTCTTTTTCATAATCATTCAAATATTATTGTATTCAATCCTATTACTCAACTGTAAATGTAATCGGGTCAAGCTGACGCTTCATTCCGTCAGGACCTGTAGCAAATACGTTATCAAAAGTTACACGTGAACCAGATGTGATTCCGTTCATACCAGCAGACATAGCCGGAGTGAATGAATTGTTGTTTGATTCAAAAACAAGAGGTTCGCTTCTTGGCTTTATGATAAACATTGTGAAGTGCTGAATGCTAAATGGCGCATCGAAATCGAAATCTTCAAGAACTGCGAAAATCCTGTTCTGAGCTTTCATAGCACCTGTGCTCAAACGACCACCTGATTTACCACCAAACTTAACACGTGGAGGAGGTATACGCTTGATACGGAACTCAGTTGAACCGAGAACTGTTGATTTTCCACCTTCCAATGTACCAGAAACAGTAACTGTAACCTTTCCAACTTGCTTAACGTTAACTGTATACGTACCACCAGTTCCGGAAATTTCACCAGCGCTAATGCTAACCTTAACCTTGTCTTTAGAGAAACCAGGCGCTGAAACAGAAACTGGGTTTGGCACACCAATATAGAACACATTCATTTTATCAGGAGACACAACCGCCGAAGGACGGGCCACAGTGTACACCTGCTCTTTTGTTTTGTATTCTTTCATTGTACCATCAGCCTGTTTAACTTTAACAGTACCCACCCATTTGAACTCTCCCTCGCGAGATGCAGTAACAGTATACAGGCCTTTACCGTCGACAATCTTCAACGACTGATTGCCAACAGAAACTTCTGGATTTGCTTTAGAGTCAGACGCTGTAAGGAATACATCAGCAGTGTACTGTTGTCCAACAAGTACATACGAAGTAGGCGCAACAGCAACCGCATCGAAACGGTCAAGATTGATAACCGCTTTGTCTACCTCACCAAGGATCTTTTTGATCACCTCAGCTTCAGTGTTACGCATGTCTGCCTGAATCTTAGTCAACGCTGTAAGCGCTGCTGTCAGTGGTATACCTTCACCGAAATTTGATTCTTCCCAACTGGTCAACACTCCGCCTCTGTTACGTGGAGGGTCTTGAGCATTCAATGAAAGTTTCAGATTTTCCTGGTCTTTTTTGTCGAACTGAGCTATGATATCTTCGCGTGTCTTGTTGATTTTAGCTTTCAACTGCCCAGCTAGTCCTTTACGAACCATCATACGTGGAGAGATATCGATATCAGCCCTGTTACTTACATCACCTGTCACCTTGTCGACACCACCACCAATACTGGTAAGCGTATCTTTAAGGGTATTGATGAACATATCAAGGTCGTTGATATAATTTTTAACCTTTGAAGCTCTTTCCCAAACCGGACGAGCACGTTCTGGTTCGTTTTTCAACTTTGTAGCTTCAAAATTTGACATTGAATTATCTACAGTACTTTTTACATTTTTTGAAGATGTTTCCAGACTAACCGTCAGGTTTCTGAAGGCATCAAGGACGTGGTCAGTAACCGTTGTAGCAGCAATGCCCAACAGTACCAGGTATAATATACCCATCATCTTCTGCCGTGGTGTTTCATTTACACTTGCCATGCTTTTTGTGTTTTAAAATATTACTGAATGGGTTTTAAATTAATTAAAATTAATGTCTAAGTAAAGATTACCGATAAATAAACATTAACCCTTCTTGAAAGCATCCACCTGTGCCTGGTAGATTCTAGCAAGATCAGTAAGATTCTTGTTGTATGACTTCATGCTGTTTGTTGCGGCCTCAAATTCTTTCATCATACCCTGTGATGCTGCAGTCATTTGATTGATGGTACCCAGAGTTTTGTTGAATGTATCAAAATTAGCATTCATATCAACAATATTCTTAGAGAAAGACTTCATGCCGCTGCTAGCTGATTCGAACTCTTTCATCATAGTTACAGACATGCTGGACATCTGGCTAACTGCCTGAAGCGATTTGTTGAAAGAATCGAAACCAGTAGAAACAGAACCCATGTTGTCACGGAACTTTTTGATATCACCTGTAGCAACTTCGATTTCTTTGATGAAGTTAGTAGCAGTACCGGCAGAACCAGCGATTGAGTTTACAGACTGTACTGTCTGTGTGAACTGCTGGAAACCTTTTGTGAGACCTTCAACAACTTTTGGTGTCACTGCAGAGGAAAGAAGTTCATTCAAATTTGTACCACCTTCTGCGGCTTTTTCTTCTTCAGGACTTGTACGGGATGCAAAACCGAGAATAGCAAACAGGAGCGCCTCAGTCGCAAGACCAACCCCAATCATTATTTCACCGCCTTTCCAGTGAAGAATTTTAAACATCAGACCGAGGATTACCACGCTCGCGCCGAAAGAAATTACGGAGTTAAGTCCAAATTTTTTTGTTTGTTGATTGTTGCTCATATTACGTTGGATTTGTGAGTGAGAATTGTTTTTATTTTTAGATGGTTTTTTCTTATTTGGGCAATCTTTTAAATACTATACAATAGCCTACAATACTTATTTTTTTGTGTTAGATGGAGTAGCTGTCGATGTAGTTGTTTTTGATTTTGACTTGTCTGATTTTGCGTCAGTAGCTGCTGGTTTTTTGCTGCTGGTTTCTTTCCTACGTGTAGCCACATATTTAGAGAGTATTTCAGGAGCTGACATTACGCAACGGAAGCCGATATAGCAGTGTACATTATCCTGCAGTTCGAAATCACGTGTGAAAGGGCTAAGTGCTTTTGCATTGCTGACAAAAGAACCACCTCTTACTACTTTACGCTTCATCGCATCTGCATCTTTAGGATCAGCATCGTACAACAATACAGGATTGATATCAGATACGAATGCGAAAGCTGACGGGCTGTATGCATCAAGAACCCATTCTGCAACGTTACCAACCATGTTGTATACGCCGAATTCGTTTGGAGCATACGACATAACCGGGAGTGTGAAGTTTGCACCATCTTCAGTGTAGTCACCTTCTTCCTGTTTGAAGTTCACGAGGAGCGCACCATTACGATCTCTTTCAACCGGAGTAGCATCTTTGTCGTCCTTAGCTGCTACAACTACTTCAGCTGGCTCTTCTTCTGCCTCTTCACCTTTCTTCTTCTTCTTTTTCTTCTTCTTCTTTGACTCTCCGTCTTTAGAAGCGTTATCATCAGTTGCTACTGTAGCAGTAGTATCAGCAACCGGCATAACATTAGTGCCTGCGGTAACAGATGAATCCAAAACAGGAGCTGGAGCTGCGGCAACAGCAGTATCCGGAGCTTTCTCAGGAGTAGCTTCTGGTTCAGGCTCGGAAGTCATAACTGGCTGATTAGCGTTCTTAATATCTTTACCGGCAGCATACACCCACTGTGCTTCTGAAGGCAGACTGAATTGCAACCTGTAATATTTAAGGTATTCAGCGATATTGGCGAAGTCGAAATTTGTATGACTTCTCCAGGCAGCAAATGCACGTGCCTGCTTCCATGACACACCCACAACCGGATAGTCATCGAATGGTGGCTGTGTAAAGTAGTTTTCTACCAGTATTTCTACCTGAGAGTTGTGAAGGTCTTTAAACCAAATCTTAGTATCAGGATAGATATTAATAGGCTCGGTAGTGTATTCGCCAACCTTTACATTTTTGTTGGTACCGGTTGCTTTGAGGTAAGTGAAATTGTACACATACAATTCTTCACGTACCCTGTTTGTTACTGGATCGTACATCGGAGCAATTTTCGCTTTGATCTCGTCGTCATCAGACTCGAAAATGTCTTTGTGCTTTACTTTAGACCAATTGATCCTTCTACGCACCAAACGGCCAGTAGAATCAGTAACAGCTGAATTCTTAGTTGCGTTTGTATCTGAAGAAGCAACTGTTGGCGCAACAGATGTAGTAGGTGTAACGCTTGCTGCAGGTGCTACCGGAATGTCGCCACCCAATGCTGTTGCGAGCGTGTCTTTAACAGCAACAGTGTCTGTTTTTGCTATTTCAGCTTTGGCTTCCTTAGCTTTTTCATCAGGGTAACCACCTGGAGGAGGATCAAGGAAGTACTTATCATCCTTGAGGTAATTAACTATAGCAATAGAGTCAATTACCCATTCAGAAAACATGCGGTATTGCTGATTGGTAACTTCGGTTTTATCGATATAAAAAGAACTTAAACTAACCCTTTTCTTACTATTGGTATCAGTTGAAGACTGGCTATATTTGATGGTAACGGAACCACCTGGCACGTAGACCATTCCCGGAGGAGCAGCCAGCGTAAGGTGCCTGAAAGGTATTACTGGACGGGTACGTGACCGATGGTAATTGGGGTTCTCCTGAGCAATAGAATTTGTTGATAAAGAGGATATAGTGACAAGTAGAACTCCAATGAACGACAAGGATCTCTTTATGTACATACGTGTAATTTTTATTAATTTAAAAATATGCGTTAAAATAAAAAACAGGTAAATTATTTCGTTCTATAAGCTTTTGGGAGTGCAAATATAAACTAAATAATATCACCAAGCACATCGCTGTGCTAAATAATTGACAACAATTTTTAGTTACACAAACCTCTAAACTACATTGAAACAATAGCCACAAAACAATCCATTCCGGATAGTAAATGCGACTAATTTGCGTAAAGATAAATAAGTTATTGTAAAAGCAAAAAGTTTTCAAAAAAAATCAGACAAAGTTCACGTTGGAATTCGTGACGTTGTTTGGTGGAGTTTTGCTACTATCTCTGTTCTAAACTGCAACTTATAGTTAATATTTCGAGTTGGAACGACATAAAGTGCACTTTTATTAATTCGAATTTGCAGGAAATATGTTCAATTTCAGCGGTTTAGGAGAAGGTAATCATAACCAATTGCGATAATACATTTTCAATTATCATTCATTCCATTCTGTATTTATCCATGGAAAAGGTTATCAGCCGAAAAATAGAAGTATTATTCCTATCTTGCGCATCAGATAAGCGATACCCGTTCATTTATAATCATTCTGCAGGATAAAATGCTTAAAATTGGAATTTTCGGCGCAGGCCACCTGGGTAAAATTCATATCAGGCAATGGTTGGAAATAGAGAATGTAACAATTGTGGGTTTTTATGACCCGGATGACCAACAAGCCGCTGCAACTGCAACCCAATTTGGGATTGTACGATTCACGGATATAGAAGAGCTGATAAAGGCTGCTGATGCTTTAGATATAGTATCAACCACTACTTCGCATTACGAAATTGCAAAAAAGTGTCTGCAACGGTCCAAACACCTTTTTATTGAGAAACCACTTGCGCACACCCTGGACGAGGGAAGAGAACTGGTGAGCATGGTAAAAGAAGCAAATGTAAAATGTCAGGTAGGCCATGTAGAGCGCTACAACCCTGCATTCCTTGCTTTGGGCGACTATGAGGTAAAACCAATGTTCATTGAAGCGCACAGGTTAGCTCAGTTTAACCCCAGGGGCACAGATGTATCTGTGATACTGGATCTGATGATACACGATATTGATGTAGTGATGTGCCTCGTAAAATCGCCAGTGAAGCGTATTTCGGCTAGTGGAGTTTCAGTATTGAGTGAAACTGCAGATATCGCCAACGCACGTATAGAATTTGACAATGGATGTGTTGCCAACCTGACATCGAGCAGGATATCGCTGAAAAAAATGCGCAAAATGCGGCTTTTTCAGCGCGATGCATACATAAGTGTTGATTTTCTGGAGAAAAGAACAGAGATCATTCGGCTAAAAGATGATGGTGATCCGATAGGTGCAATGGACTTGCCGATAGAAATTGGAAACGGAGAACAGAAAATCATATCGGTAGAAATGCCGGAAATACTTCCAATAAATGCTATTAAAACAGAACTTGCCGAATTTGCAACGGCGATTCTCGACGACAAACCTGTAAGAGTATCTGTATATGACGGATACCAGGCTATGGATGTTGCACACCACATTTTAAAAAAAATGAGTCTGCACAACGAAATGCACAATGTTTAACAAAATTTTACGTTAGTAGTTGAGGAAAGGGTTGCCATGTTGAAATTATACAAGAAAGTACACTACATATTTTTATCGGCTATTGTTTTTGTTCTGCAATGGGGGTGTAATACCATCAACCCACCCGAAAAGGTTCCGACCTATATTCACATAGATTCCTTTCAATTTGAGGGGACACAAACGCATGACATCAGAAGCGTATGGGTGTATTATAATAACAATCCGGTGGGCGCCTTCGACCTGCCATGTACTGTTCCTATTATTACGTCTGGCGCAAAGGGATCTTTGCAGCTTGCACCGGGAATAGCGATCAATGGCAGAAACGAACGACCGGTTACCTACCCTTTTTATACAATTGACGTATCTGAACTGACTGAACAGCCTGGTAAAATCGTTTCCTATATTCCCAAAACAAAATACTTTGATTCAGTAAAGACCTATGTAGTTTCTGATTTTGAGGCAGGCATTACAAAATTTGCAAAATGGGGTGGCACTACCGGCATTGTGGCTGCAACCGCAGACTCGTTGCGATTTGAGGGCACCGGCAGCGGAGTGGTATACCTCAATTCGGCGGCAGACAGTTCTATAGACAGCAATACAGTAGCCTTCCAGATACCGAATGGGGCTTCCTTTATAGAATTTGACTATAAATCATCTGTACCGTTCACACTTGGGATGCAGGGTTATCTCACATCCGGATTTGCGTCGTCGATAGAATACCTGGCAGGTGTAAACCCTAATAATCAGTGGCAAAAATTCTATCTCAATACAACAGCGTTTGTGAGCAGGCATGCCGGCGGCAATTACTATCTGTACATCAAAACATCTGTACCGGCGGGACAAACAAGCGGCAGGCTGCTGATTGATAACGTAAAACTTATAACCTTCTAAACCTGCTATGTACCTGAGCAAAACCAAAAAGAATGCTATAAGGCAACTTGCCCTGCTCGATTATGCAGCAGCAGCCCTTGCATGGTTTTGTTTCTGGATGTACCGGCAACACTTTTTGACCGGGGTATCTTATGCCGGCACTTTAAAGATGCTGCATACAAGAGATTATATCAATATACTGTTGGTTATACCATGCGGTTGGCTTTTTGCGTACGTTCTTTCCGGCACCTACTTTGACCTTTACCGTAAATCCAGACTCAATGAGATCAACAGAACACTTATTTCGTGTATTCTGGGTTGTATCATTGTGTCAGTAATTGTGTTTGGCAATGACACAGGAGATTACTCCTATTTCACCAACACAATAAGCAGGTATCTGCTCATACACACAACATTTGCACTAACATTCAGACTTTGGATACTGTACCGGGTAAAGCTGAATCTGGTAAAAGGAAAGGTAGGGTTTAACACACTGATCATCGGTGGAAATCAACAAGCCATTAATATCTACAAGCAAGTACTGGACAACCCGAAAGTACTGGGCAACATTTTCATCGGATTCATTTACTCGAACAAGGAGGCCAGCAACGGCATGAGCAAATTCCTGCCACAATTGGGTCATCTCTCTGATCTGGAGAAAATCATTGATGACCATCTGATAGAAGAAGTTATAGTGGCCGTAGACTCATCAGAGCATCATCTGCTCGAAAATATCCTTACCCGCCTCAGCTACCGGCCGGTGGTGGTAAAAGTACTGCCTGATTACTATGACATTATATCCGGATCTGTGAAGACAAGTAATGTTTATGATGCAGTACTGATACATATTCATCCGGATCTGATGCCTGACTGGCAGCGGGTGTGCAAGCGATTCATAGACATCCTTATATCCGGAATTTCATTGATCATGCTGTCGCCATTTTTGGTGTTTACAGCAATTATGGTAAAAATGTCTTCGAAGGGTGGTGTGATCTATAAGCAGGAAAGGATAGGGCTTTTTGGCAGGCCATTCCATATTTACAAGTTCAGATCAATGTATCTGGAAGCTGAAAATTCCGGACCGGCATTGTCCAGCAAACTGGACCCCAGGATAACGCCCTGGGGCAGGTTTATGCGCAAATGGCGCATAGATGAGTTGCCACAATTTCTGAACATACTGAAGGGCGATATGTCGCTGGTAGGTCCACGACCGGAACGAAAACACTACATTAATATCATCAGCGAAAGTCACCCGCACTACAAATACCTGCACAAGGTAAAGCCCGGGCTTACCTCTTGGGGCATGGTGCAGTTTGGGTATGCCGAAAATGTGGGCGAAATGATAGAGCGAATGAAGTATGACCTGCTCTACATAGAAAACTGCTCGCTGGCCCTCGACCTCAAAATCATCATGTACACCTTCATAGTTATCTTTCAGGGAAGGGGAAAATAAACACAGTATCAGCCAACCACATCGAAGGCACAAGCTGCAAACTGTTTGCCGTTGATGGCAATAGCAATCGAATGGGCTCCGGAATAATGCCTGCGAGTGGTCATATCGGCAAAAGACTGACGTCGTGAAAAATCGACTACCTGCCCCGGGCGGTACGTGTTCTCTGTAATCTTAAACACCTTTTTGCTTTCCTTACTATTTGCTTTGGCATAGGTTATCACGTACTCGATGCGTAGTAAAACGGGTTCCTTTGCAACCACCAGCAATCTGAAATTAAAATGCAGGTGATCGCCGATACGAATTGCCTTTTGCGTAGTATTCAGACCCTCCACACGGCATCCGGGATCCAGGGAAAGTCCAAAAAAACTCAATGCGTTCTGGTCGGCTTTCTTGAGCAACGTACGACAACCATGCTTTATTATCCAGTCGGTATTAGGATCTTTCCCCTTCCAACCTTCCACAAGTTTCATTACAACCTGCGGATTGTCTTTGGCAATATCATTGATATTATTGGCAACGCTTCGCCTCACGAATTCTGACTGGTCGCTTTTTAGCAGCTCCAATATGGGAAGTATAAGACCCGGGTCCTTTTTGAGATCCTGCAATGCCATACCCCATGGCAGGCGGGGCCTGCACCCCTCACTCGCCAGGCGCCTCACGGAGGGATGTGGGTGTGTAGCCCATTGCAGCATTCGCCCAAGTACATGCACCTTATCATTTACAATAAAAGGGCGGATAGCATATTCGCAGCTGCTCAAAACAGTCACCTTTTCCATTGCCTGCAATGCAGCATCAACATTGTCAATGCCAAATTGCTCGATGTAGTCGGGTACAAACATATACAGGTAGCTATCGTCTCGTCCGGACAATTTGTGCAATCCATCGGAAAACGTGAGGACCTGCTTAATGTCTTTCCTGAAATCACCGCTAAGCATCTGATGTAATACGGTGCTGATGCGGCGGATACGTTGCTTTAGTTCGAGGTCAATCCAGTCACCTGAAAACACCTGATCAAGGAATGCTTTTTTGTCAAAACCTTTTACGGTAGCGGCACCAACGTCTGCTACCTTTCCCAGAAAAACGGGGTTGTATATGTTCTTAAGTGGCTCCATGTCTTATTTTTGGGGGCTATTTGATAGCTGCTTTTCGCGTCAGTTTTTCAACAAATTCGGGAGAGGTTTTATAACCCAATTCGCGGGCCTTTAACACGTAACGATAAGCCTTTGCGGCATCGCCCGTGGAATCGTAGGCAACGCTAAGATTGTAGGCTGCAGATTGCTGTACATCCTTCGAATTCATTTTTACCGCGATTTCCCAATCCTGAATTGCCAATCGCATCTGGTTGGTGCCGAAATAGGCGCAGCCCCGTAAAAAATAATAAAACGGATTGTTGCTGTTGAGCTTCATCAGCATATCGTACTGCATAATGGCCGGCGCATATTGCTGTGTTTGTACAGATTGATTGGCTATACCTGCCATTGCCTTTTCTGCGTCTGCCGGATTGAGGGAAATAGCCTTGATATACCTTCGGAAAGCACCGAGAGAATCGCCCTGACGGACAAAAGCCACAGCACTGTCTATATAAGCCATAAAACTTTTATCACCCGGCACTGCCTGCATAGCAGAACTAAAACCCGGTGCACCAGTGCCCTGTAATGCCTGCAGGGCTTCGATCTTCGCGATATTCGCTTTCACTTTATCATCAGCAGCATTGATAGTAGCCAGCAATCCATAATCTGCCATCGCCTTATCCAGTTCACCAATACTGAAATAATAATTGCCCCGCCACTTGTAGGAAAGCAAAGCCCTGTAAGGGTATTTCTCAATGGCATCAGACAGCAGTGTCTCAGAATTTTGCCAAACTTTAGTGCGCTCAAAGCAGAGAAATGCCATACCGGCGGATGCCAGAAACACCAGCACAATTGCAGACTGCCTGAATGCAGGAAAATGATCAATAAACTTGTGTATCAAATAACCCAGCAAAAAAAGCAAACCTATATATGCCACATAGGAATACCGGTCGGACATGATGGCGGCCCCTACAGAAATGAACTGTAAAACAAAAACAACATTGACGAGGAAGAACCCCATGCCAAATAAGTAAATGCGCAGATATGGGCTTTTGCGCCGGTACAGGTACCATGTAGGCAACAGGATAACTGCCAGCGCTATAAACGGCGCAGCATAATATATACCAGGCAGACTGCCGGAAATGTAGCGATAAGGGTATGGATAAAAAGTGGAGAGATAGGTGGGGTTGAAAAGTTTGGAGATGTACATAACAAAACCATACGCAGCATACATAACACGCTCAGCTACTGTAAGGACTCCGAATGATGCAACAGCTCCAGTGCGGCTCTGCGTATAAAAAGCCATACCACCGCATAATAGTGAAAAGAGAAAAAACGCGATCTTTTCTGTCAACAGTTTTTTAGTCATGGAACGCTGAAAAAGCACATCAAGACACAACAGTGAGAGCGGGAAAACAACAGCCATAGGCTTGGACAAACACGACAAAACAAAAAGTGCAAAAGTGACCCACAACCATCGGGGCTGAAGCGCATCTAAGTAGCGCAGGTAAGTAATAAGCCCTGCAATGTAGAAAAATGCATACAGCACATCTTTGCGTTCAGATATCCAGGCTACCGATTCAACATGCATCGGGTGAATACCAAACCATAAAGCACCAAATGACGCTATGAACAAACCGGCATTTTCTTTGAGCAACAGCCTCTTGCATAAACGGACAAACAGAAAAAAGATCAGGATAGAATTGAGGATATGAATCAGGACATTTGTTAGGTAGTATGACCATGGATTGAGGCCGGCAAAATGATAGTTGAGAGCTAGCGACAACATACATAACGGATGGTAATTGTTTTTGGTAATATCCTCTGTGAATATCACTTTAAGATTCTCTGCTGAAAATGATGTGATGTATTTGTCATTGGTGACATAGAAGTCGTCATCCCAGTTAGTAAACTGATTCTGCAGTGTGTGGCTGAAACACAGAAAAACAACAATACTGAGAACGGTAATTATGAGGGTCTTTTGGGCTGTTAAAGACAAGTTCATAAGGATTTGTCAGATTAAAAAGGAATGCATCAAAGTAAACCTTTTTTTTTGACTGTCGAAAATCTGAGCATGTACAAAATGACTGATGTGCACGTAGCAATCCGAATCTGCGCGCCTTTGGGAAGGCATAAAAAACTAATTCAACGTTTTTTTTCTGTTGCATTAAACCCGGCAAATAAAATAGAATCAAATACACGAACCAAAAACAAAAAACTATGAATACGAGAATCATTTTGGGAATAGGTGCTGCTGTGATTGCGCTGACATTTACAGGCATTGAAAGTAAGGCTCAGCGCAGGTGCGGTACCACTGTGTCTGTATACCATTACCCGCCGCCAGCAAGGTATTGTGCACCTGCACCAAGGTATTGCTCTCCCCCACCCGTTACTTACTACTACGGCCGGCCGCGGCTGGTACCCCCCCGGCGTTATGCATACAGGCATCCGGCAGGCTACCGGTACAACCGCCACGGGCATGGCCGCTGCAGGTAGCCAGAGCTGATCAATTGAATATCCATTCCCCACAGGTCACGATAGAAATTCGGTGATCTGTGGGTTTCTTTTTTCAAATATGCCACGAATTAGTTATAAAAAACCGTATATTAGCAGCTGATGCCAACGGCAACCATCATCTGGAAAGCCGGCAAATATTAACCTTACAAATTATACAAAAATGGACCAACAGAAAGCTGACATGTTCATTGCCACAAATGCAAAATTTTTTGAAAGCCACCTGATTCCGCATATTAATGAAATGCTGACGCGGGCAGATGATTCAAAATTCATCGTTTTGCAATCTTTAGGTCTTAAAGACCCTACAATGATGTTGATTGTTTCGATCTTCGGAGGCAATCTGGGTATAGATCGCTTCATGGTTGGTGATACCGGATTGGGTATTGGTAAACTGCTTACCTGCGGCGGTCTGGGTATATGGACGATAGTAGACTGGTTCATGATTCAGGGCAGGACCCGCGAACTGAACTTTGCCAAACTGCAGCGGGCAATGCTATAACACTAACCATGACCAGGTCAAGGTTGTATGTTTTTATGTCATTTTTATCCCTGGCCGGTTTCGGCTGGGTGATACTGAATTTGTTGCAGCCCGGAAAGATGCAAGCGCTAAGTGCTTGTCCTTTCAGGGCAGTTACCGGGATTCCGTGTCCGGCCTGCAACAGTACACACTCCGTAGTGAAGATCATTCAGCTCAACTGGATAGGCGCTTGGTTTGACAACCCGTTAGGGTTTGTACTTACCGCGGGTCTGTTTGTTTTTCCAGTATGGATCTTATTCGATACAGTAAGGGCGAAGAGTACGTTTTACGAATGGTATCTTGCGACAGAGCAGTTTGTACGCCGGCGTTGGGTAGCTATCCCACTTATTGCTATTGTGGTTGCAAACTGGCTATGGAGTATCCATAAATTCACCCATTAAAGCACACTAATGACCGAAGGTTTTGCATATACGCCTAATGAAATGGAGCTTGAAAAAGCATCGAACGGGTACCTGATGTCGCTGATAGCTGTGATGGCAGGCATGCCTTTGCCGATCATAAACCTGATGGCAACATTGTTTTTTTATCTGGGTAA
Organism: uncultured Bacteroidota bacterium; assembly: GCA_903824665.1. Taxonomy (GTDB): domain Bacteria; phylum Bacteroidota; class Bacteroidia; order Chitinophagales; family Chitinophagaceae; genus Nemorincola. The sequence goes on from CAIJXT010000005.1 coordinate 39,390, forward strand.
TAGAAAAAGCACCTGGTTTGTACGGTGGCATTGCACCCAAATGCTACTATCGCAACTCACTGTGCTGATAGTGAATAGCATCGGTTTTTCCTGGACACTGTCAGTGCTCTGGGGATCGTCCATACTATCGAACAACTATATTGCGTATATGATCACAATTGTGCTTTTCAACCTCGCAGAGTTTGTTGTGACGATAGCTCTGGCGGTAAAAACCAGAAATGGGGAACATGTACGTCTGTGGTTGTGGGGCGCACTCACTGATCGTATCTGCAAGCAGCGGACAACAGAACAACACTATTTTGCATTGCCGGAAAATCACCAATAATGGGAAAAATAACACTACAAATACTTGTCGTTGTCGGAATATTTCTGGGGATATGGTTCGTCTTCAGCCAGATTGATTTTGTAAAAATGCTACACCTCAACAAGATCAGTAAGCGAATGGAAGACAAGATCGGCGAGGTGATCATGGAAACCATAGAAAAGACAAACAAAATAGGCAAACGGGATGAGGGCGGTGAAATACTCGACAAGATAAAGGAACGCCTGTGCGAGGGCGCAGCAATCAATAAGCGCGACATACATGTGCACCTGGTGGAGAGTAGTGAGATCAATGCATTTGCATTGCCAGGAAACCATCTGGTGGTATATACCGGTCTGATAAAACGATGCGACAGTGTTTCGGAATTATGCGGAGTAATGGCACATGAGATTGGGCACTTGCAACTAAAACATGTAATGAAGCGGCTTGCCGGCAAAATGGGCATTACAGTGCTTGCATCTGTGGTGACGAATGGCAACTCGGAAGTAGTAGGGAATATCATTGAGCTGCTGTCATCATCAGCCTTTGAGCGTAAGCAGGAAGCTGAGGCCGATGCTTTTGCTGTCGATTGTCTGCACCGAGCTCATATCAATCAGGAAGGCTTCTCGAACTTCATGCTGAAAATTGCAGAAATACATTCGGCGGTACCTGAAGTAATGGAATGGATCAGTTCGCATCCGGACTCGAGAAAAAGGGCTGAAGAAATACGCACCCTAGCCAGCAAAAAGGGAGCGACCAAGCACACGGAAGTCATCAGCGAAGCAGACTGGCAAGAGTTAAAAGACGCTGCTGCTAATCTGAACTGACCTAACCCACCCTTGAAAAATGATACACCCCGGACTACTCATAGGCTGCGGGGATGCAATTGACTGAGTGACAAAGAAAAATGTGCACTTCCCTCGATATATTGAAGTATTTCTTTTACTTTTATTTCCATTCTTAAAACAGAAACTGGCAAACATGAAAAAAGCGATTTTTCTTTTCTATATTTTAGTGATGACATGCTGCACAACGAAAGTAGCGACAGCGCAGGAAAAACAAAAAGCCAGGATCAGCCTCATCAGGCAAAATGGCAATACCGTTGCACTCACTGTAACATCGTCGACAGAATTTTATATGGGTGGCAACAAACATGTGCTTTATATAGGCACAAAAAAATATGACCTGTATGATCAGAACAATATTGATGGACGTGGCATGCTCAAATTCTTTCTGCCAACAGCCGACTATAAAGCAATGAAAAACGGAACACCGGTATATCTCTCGTATGGCGAACTGGAAATAGACAATGAACAGCAGTTGGCAGAAATGAGCAAAGATGCAGACACCAAGTGCTGGTATCTGGGCAAGCTAAATAAGAAGGTACAGAAATAGCAGGAAACGGGCAACAATCAATCATTTACTTCAATCTTACCGAAAAGCATGAGCACCAATAAATTTATTCGCTTTATCAGTACCCTTTTCATTACGCTTGCTGCAAGTACAGCCGGTATGGCACAAACTACTCCTGATCCCGGTATAGTGGGTACCTATGCAGTCACGAAAGGTGAGTACAACCTAGGTGATGTGGTTGCCGATCTGGACAGCCTGACACCAAACGCTGAAGTGAGGGCATCGGTACACTATCCAACTTCTCTCACGGGCGGACCATTCCCGGTTATAGTACTGCTGCATGGCAGGCATTCAACATGTTACCGCACTACTTCACCTTACAATGCGACAAGCGCCTGGCCATGCCCCACCGGTTATGCCTCAATAGAAAGTTTTCAGGGCTATGATTATCATGCCCGGTTCATGGCCAGCCATGGCTACATCGTGATCTCCATATCATGTAACGCCATCAACGCGGTTGATGGCAGCATGTCGAACTCTGGCATGCCAGCAAGGGGTCAACTGGTGCAGTATCACCTGAACCTGTGGAATACATGGAACACAACAGGTGGAGCGCCAACATCGCTAGGTGCACCAGGCATGTTTGTGGGTAAACTGAACATGCAGAAAATAGGCACCATGGGACACTCACGCGGTGGCGAAGGTGTTGTCTACAATGCATTGCTGAACAGGTCGCTGGGCAGCCCATATGGGATAAAGGCAGTACTTACACTCGCTCCTGTAGATTTTTTCAGGAAGGTACTCAATGGTATACCGTTGATGAACATTGCACCGTATTGCGACGGAGATGTATCAAACATACAGGGTGTCCATTTTTATGACGACGCCCGCTATACAGATGTCACCGATGAGACGCCCAAGTATTCTATATTGATGATGGGCGCCAACCACAATTTTTATAACACAGTATGGACTCCGGGCTCATATATCGCCGGCACCTCGGACGACTGGGGTGCAACCAGCACAGATCCGCATTGCGGACCAGCTAACGCTGCCAACAAGCGCTTCGATACCACGAAACAAAAAATGGCTTACAATACATATGCAAGTGCATTCTTCAGGCAACACGTGGGAGGTGAGCAACAGTTTGCGCCTATTCTTGAAGCCCGCGACATCATTCCGCCAGCAACGTCACTGCTGGATACTACTAATGTTTTTATGTCTTATCATCCCGGCAGAACAGAACGCCTGGACATAAACAGGACCGATACCATACCCAACGAAACTACCAATACAATGGGAAGTCCGGTAACACAGTTCGGCCTTGTATCATCGGGAATATGCGGTGGGGGACTTGCTATCCCACTATGTGCTGTGGCTACACAAATAGCAAAAGAACCACACCGCGGAACCGCATCCCTGAAAGGACTGGCACAAATGGGTATGAGGTGGAATGACACTGCAGACTGGTATATGAATGATATACCTGCTGCCAGTCAGGACCTTACGCTGATAGACGGTGTACAATTCAGAGCAGCACTGCGCTACAATGAATGTACTCCCGGCCAGGGCCTGGACTTCACCGTGCAGCTTATAGACTCTGCCGGCAATATAGCAAGCAAGCGTGTGCACGACTACAGCTATGCATTATTTTATCCACCGGGCACCAGTACTACATTGCTGCCCAAAGTGATGTTTAACACTATCAGGATACCGATAAGCAGTTTCTCCGGTATCAACCGTGCAAAGGTGCGTAAAGTCAAATTCCTCTTCAATAAAACAGCAGCAGGATCGCTACTGATCAGTGATCTTGCCTTTGTGCAATCAAAATGTGGTAAGGTTAATGGTACTTTTGGATTTACCTATGACACAGTAGGATATGACGTTTCATTCTTTGATACCGTGACCTTTAACACGGGAGATACGATGACCCGCCTATGGAACTTCGGCAATCCCGCATCAGGTACAAATGATACATCAACACTGCACAACCCAACCCATGTATTTACTAGCCCGGGCACCTATACAGTATGCATGTATACAATAGCCAGACGAGTAAACAAATGGATTTGCACCGATACGCTGTGTACAACCATCACAATCACGCCACCGATCCTGGTGCCGGAAGTGCCGGTCGCAGAACAGCTGATCACAATCGTGCCTAACCCTGCAAGAGACTTTCTGCAAATATCCGGCGCAGAAAAGACAGATGTTCTCAGACTCATCAATGCTGTTGGCCAGATTGTAATGACAACCAATCTGACAGAACCAATTGTGAACCTGCCAGCACACCTTGCCGACGGTGTTTATTATGTTATCATCCAGACCAGCAAAGGAATGGTTCATAAAAAACTGGTCATCACAAGATAAATGGAACTACAACAAGGTCAATTAGCAGTACGTGAAATTTCGCTGGCTGATGTGCCGCTTATAGCCAGATACTGGGTTGATGCAGACCCTGAATACCTTAAAGGAATGGGTGTGGACCTTGCCAAAATGCCAGCGGAAGGAATGTGGATTTCGATGCTTACCGAACAGGTGAATACTCCTGTCCGTGACCGTAAATCATATGCACTCATCTGGCTGGTAGATGGCGTACCGGCAGGGCATTGCAATATCAATAAAATCAGCTTTGGCGAAGAAGCATACATGCATCTGCATCTATGGCAACAACCCCATAGGCAAAAAGGTATGGGTGCGGCGCTGGTGCGTATGTCGCTACCCTATTTCTTCTCCGGTTTTCAGCTGCAACGCATTTATTCGGAACCCTATGCGCTCAATCCGGCACCCAATAAAACGCTGCCCAGGGCTGGTTTCAGGTTTGTAGGGGAAACTATAACAACACCAGGGATTCTCAACTTTGAACAACCGGTAAATCTGTGGGTGATTGAAAAAAAAGAAAGCATTCAGTAGCCAAACCCGCCTTGCTATTGGGGATTGTAAGCAAATGCCACCTCGTAAGCTTTGTTAGTGAGGTCGCGTGGCATTCTACCCAAAGGGACATCTTGCTTTTGGGGTGTTGGTTCGCATAGCGTATACTTCTGGCCTTTGTATATGATTGGAGTACCGATTGGCTTGTCGAATTTGACAGCGATTGTAACATGTGCCGGGTAAGCCAACACTATCATCGGCAGATTGTATATCTCTTTTACCAGATAAAAAAACAATGCTGCGCGGTCTTCGCAGTCGCTGGCATCTGAAAGCAAAGTCTGTTCTGCAAGCAGGCGCTTCTCTTTACCAAAATGATCTCCATCGGGCTTGTAGAGAAAAGCATATCTGGTAAAACGCATCAGGTAATCGACACCCTGGCGTGTACCCATATTTTTGATGTTCTCTTTCAATTGCGGAATCAGCGAACTGAAAGTTGCACTGCTCATAGGCATATTAAAATACAACTGGTAATCTGCTACAGGGTAGTTGGCAAAAATATTCTTGACATTTGAATTCAGTTTGACTTTGAACCTATAGTTCATATTCTGATAGTTGAACTCAATGTCTTTTTCGCTGTAGTCTTCAGCCCTGAATTCCGGCAAACGGGTAAGCTTGTATGAAAAACCATGTTGCGCGTCCGGCACCTGTAATGCCACTCTGCTAAAAACATTTTTGGTGAAATCTATACTGCCGTAGTCATGATAATTGAGACAAACATATTGCTTGCCATTGTGCATATGAAACGGTATGTCATAAATATTTTCATCGCACTGCACATAAAATAATAGCTGATCGCCGGCGATACTAAGCGTAGCATCGTATCCGGTTCTTGTAAGAAAATACCATTTGTATAATGTATACTGGTGGTAATTACCCGCCTTGGGGCTAAAAAATTGTGCTGTCTTGCGAATGAGCTGATAATAAAGCCAATCGTCTGGCTGCCTGCGTGATTTGTATTCGCGCAGTGCTGCGATAACCGGCTCATATTGGGCTGCATTCATCGCATCGTAAAACGTACGGATACCATCTGCAGACAACGGACCTGAATAATCAACAATCTCTGTTTCTATACCGTTTACCACAATGCTATCGCCATAAAAGTCGAAATGTACTTGCGTCACCGGCGATTTACCGGAAACGACATTGCTGCTGCATGCTATCAGCAACAAAACAAAAGATATGGCGCGAAAAACGTTCAATGGCTATTTTACAATCAACTAAAGTTACGAAAACTTAACAATTACTTAATGTTAAGTTTTGGAAAGGGCATTTTTGCAATGTTTCAAAATACTAATTTTCCGTATATCACATTTCGACCCTGCGCAATTTTGTCATGGAGATTGGATAATTGGGGCATAAACCAAAAGTCGGTGGTGCATTGCCAGAGTAATAGGATGGGCACAACAATTGATTGCTACCTACCGAAAACCCACAGAAACTAAAACATCTTTACCTTTACTGCACCCCACTCTACCGTTTACTATCGCATATCAAAATTGCTGACAAATATTATGCTGCAAAAGAAGATACAAATACTGTCTGAAGAATTCTACCCCGATGTTCTGACTATACGCCGCCATATACATGCACATCCTGAGCTGTCTTTTCAGGAATATAATACCAGTGCTTATGTGGCTGCCCAACTTGAGGCGATTGGCATCACCAACAGAACAACCATGGCAGGAACCGGCATAGTTGCACTGATTGAAGGCAGAAACCCCGAAAAGCGATGCATTGCACTACGTGCCGATATGGACGCACTACCCATCATGGAGGAGAATGACACCTCCTACCGATCGCAAAATGATGGAGTAATGCACGCCTGCGGACACGATGTGCACACTAGTTGCCTGCTGGGTGCGGCACGCATACTGCATACATTGCGCAACGAGTGGGAAGGAACTGTGAAACTGATCTTTCAACCGGGAGAAGAACGGCACCCCGGCGGAGCCAGCATTATGGTGGCTGAGGGCGTACTGGAGCACCCCAAACCGGAAGGTATATTTGCGCTGCATGTTTTCCCGCACCTGCCGGCAGGTACTACCGGATTCAGGGCGGGTCAGTATATGGCCAGTGCTGATGAGGTTTACATTACCATAGAAGGAAGAGGGGGCCATGCGGCACTGCCTCACCAGACAATAGATCCCATTGCTATTTCTGCACTGGTGATCACCGGATTGCAGCAGGTGGTATCGCGGAAGAGCAATCCATTGATACCGTCTGTACTGACATTTGGCAAGATAGCAGGCGGCTTCACTACAAACGTAATACCCAATAAAGTAGAAATACTGGGCACATTTCGTACTATGGATGAAACGTGGCGTTATGAAGCCCACAAATGGATAAAAGAATTTACGGAACAGACCTGCGCTGCCTATGGCGCGACAGCAACGGTGGAGATACCTGTAGGGTACCCCATGCTGTTTAACGACCCGGAATTGACTACCAGAGCTACCGCCTGGGCACAGGCATATGTTGGTACTGAAAATGTGCGCGAGCTGGAGATGCGCATGGCGGCTGAGGATTTCAGCTTTTACACACTGCATGTACCGGGTTGCTTCTTCAGAATAGGCACAAACCGCGATGACAAAGAGTTTCTAGCTCCGGTGCACAATTCCCATTTCGACATAAATGAAGAATCAATGAAAACTGGTATGGGAATGATGGCATGGTGCGCAGTAAATGCACTTCAGGATAGCTAGAAACCAATGGTGGTATCAAACAGCAGATATGGACCGGGCTACCTCATTACCTTAAAGTTTTCCTAAACCAATAAAATGGCAATGCCGGATGTATTTATTTTACACAATGAAATACCTGCTGTTGTCGTTCTTATTGCTATTGATGGTCTTACCTGCGTGTGCACAGCACGAAAACTGGGACACCTACATGGCCCGCTATGGCAGCAAACCTGGATCGGTGCTGGTGGATATGGGCCTGATGGCAACAGCCCCTCAAAAGCTGCTCCCCTACCTTGTGATCACTGGCCCCCATGCAAAAAACTGTTACAATCCTCAGGGCATTCCTGATACAGGAGAGATCAACAAAATGGAGACTATTCTGGGTGTAGCCGGAGGGGTACTATCAGGAGCAACAGCACGAAAACTTGCCGGTACATTCACTTACAATTGTGAGCGCCTCAATTACTACTATGTACAGGATACCACCGCGATCAGAAAATCGTTGAACCGTGTTTACCAAACCTACTACCCCGACTACAAGTACACCCTGAAAATTAAGTATGATCCTCAGTGGGTCTCTTACCGGAGCTTTCTATACCCCGACAGCTCCGCATCGGCATGGATGGCCAATAACAAGGCCATGACATCACTGCTGGTGGCAGGTGACGACCTGCAGACGCCCAGAAGCATCAACCATACACTGTATTTCATGGACGACTCCGGGCGAACAGAATTTGCAAGATACGCGGCAAGCAACGGATATGCAGTTGTGAGCACCAACAAATCTCCCAATGAAGGGTTGGCGTATGAACTTGTTATTGGCCGCACGGGCCGGGTAATTTTGGATAGTATTGTAACTATGGAAAGTGATCTGACACGGGTTGCCAAGCCTCTGAAAGGATACTACAAAGGCTGGGATGCAAAAAAATAACGACTACCTGAGTTGCCTGCGATAGAGCACGAACGCGACAATACCAAAAATGACATTGGGTATCCAAACCGCGATAGTGGGGTCCAGATTCGATTTGGTAGCAAAGGTGGTCGATATCTGCAAAGACATGACAAAAACGGCACTAATTGCAATGCCCAGTGCCAGGTGAAACCCACTGCCGCCCCTGATCTTGCGGCTGGCAATACAGGCACCAATGACAGTAAGAATAATTGCTGCAAATGGAGTAGCAGTCCTGCGTGCCTTCTCAATAAAAAATGTGTTCAGATTCTCCTGTCCCCGTAGCTGTTCCTGCTTGATATACAGATCAAGTTGCGGCGTAGTCAATGCCTCTTTAATGGCATCGCCCTTGTTGAGGTCGCGCGGTGTGAAGGGATACTTCATTTCCATTTCAGGCAATTTTACCACCCGCTCAGTTAGCGAATCATTTGTGCGGATAACGACATTGTGCAGCTTCCAGATTTTGCGTGTGGTATCATAAGTTGCATAGTCGGCCATGAGCTTTTCTTTCAGCAATGTTCCTTCAATCTTTTCTACACAAAAGCGGTTACCTATAAAATTATCATAGTTGAAATTCTGCAGGTATACATAGGTACCTTTTGCCAGTCCCAGGTGCATATTATCTGTTGCGTATCTGTAGTTAGCATCATTGATGTACGTGTCCTCAAAGTTGATCCGCTGCTTATTGGCCAGGGGTATAACCCAATGGTTGGAAACCAGCGACACCAGACACAAAAATCCACCACCTACCATATACGGGCGCAGAAAACGGGTAAACGAAACGCCGGAAGACAGTATGGCAATGATCTCTGACTTGTAAGCCAGCTTGGACGTAAAGAAGATCGTAGCAATAAAAATGAATAAAGGGAACAGCAGCGCTGTAATGTGTGGCACAAAATTCATGTAGTAATTGGCAACAACAGCAAATGGTGCCTTCTTGGAAACAATATTATCGACCTTCTCCGAGTAATCGATCACACACGAAATCACCGCCAAAATCATAATGGCGAAGAAAAAGGTGCTCAGAAATTTCCGGACTATGTACCAGTCGAGTTTTTTCATTCGGTGTGTGCTCTTTGGTGGTATAGGGGTAACCCAACCACAAAGCCTGCGCAAAATTGCGGCTTTTTAATGATTGTTATGTTGGGAAATTCATAAAGTGTATACACAAAAAAAGTGCGGCTAACCACCGCACTCTGATAAAAAGTTAATGCCGGCTAGGTTAATGTGCTTCCACATCTTGCTCGCGGTGGTGCAGATGACGTGGTACACGCAACGCGATACCACCATGAAATATTCCCTTGTATCCGGCACCAATCTCCATAAAACCGGCAAACTGGCGGCCAATACGAATACCAATCGGTGTAACCTGAAAACCATAAGGCTTGGCACCAGATTCGTCTACTTTACCCGGGCCAGTATGCAAATCGTTGAGTAGCGTGAGACCATAACCAAATGAACCATACAGCCTTACGCGTGTAGCATGATTGTTTTTGGTATCCAGGTAGCGTACCGTTACTTCTGGTATAAATGAAATGAAATCAGCCCAATTGCTGATGCGCTCATACCCAAAGCTCATACCGAGTGTCACGACCGGAGATACATAATAACGGTAAGTCAGACTGAATGTTCCGGTAGAAGTATTGTATGGCGGCAGATTGGCAAACTGATAAAGACTGAAACGTCCGTAACCGAATGCGAATTCACTCTTACCACGCTGCGCGTGCGACTGCGGGATGAATGAAATAAGTGTGAGGGCAAATAAAAAAACGTATAACTTTCTCTGCATCTAAAAAAGGTTTTGTGAAGTTGGAATTTTAGAAAAATGGTTATAAGGGCTAAAGATATACCAATCTTTCATTTTTGCAAAACTCACCATTTTGAAAAAAATAGAAGAGGCGACACACCGGCTGGTGTATCGCCTCTAAAGACGAAAAACATTCTAATAATAAACTATATCACCAGCATAGCATCACCATAACTGAAGAAACGATATTTTTCTTTAATTGCCGTTTCATAGGCAGTCATCATCAAATCGTAACCGGCGAAAGCACAAGCCATGATCATGAGGCTGGTTTTGGGCAGGTGAAAGTTAGTGATCAAAGAGTCAGCTATCGAAAATTTGTACGGAGGATGAATAAACACATTAGTCCAGCCTTCCTCAGGCTTAAGCAGACCCTGCGCAGTCACCGAACTTTCCAGTGCACGCATGGTAGTGGTCCCTATCGAGCAAATGTGGCGCTTCTCTATCTTGGCCTTATTGACCAGACCCGCAGCATAATCATCGACCTTAAAGTACTCTGCATCCATTTTGTGTTTAGAAAGGTCTTCCACCTCTATTGGCCGGAACGTACCGAGACCAGTATGCAGGGTAACCTCAGCAAACTTAACACCTACAATTTCCAGACGCTTGATCAACTCACGGCTAAAGTGCATGCCAGCCGTAGGTGCAGCGACAGCACCCTCATACTTAGCATAAACTGTCTGATAACGTTCTTTGTCTTCCTCTTCAGGTTTGCGCTTTATGTATTTTGGAAGGGGTGTTTCGCCCAGCAGGTCCAGCATTCCGCGGAACTCCTGATCGTTACCATCGAACAAAAAGCGAATAGTACGGCCACGTGAGGTGGTATTATCGATAACCTCAGCAACCAGCTCGTCGTTGTCGCCAAAGTACAGTTTGTTGCCTACACGTATCTTACGTGCCGGGTCTACGATCACATCCCACAAATGATTGGGCTTATTCAGCTCGCGAAGCAGGAAAACCTCTATCTTAGCACCGGTCTTTTCTTTACGGCCATACAGGCGTGCAGGGAAAACCTTCGTGTTGTTGACGATCATAACATCCTTGTCGTGAAAAAAGCCAAGAACGTCTTTGAATGTCTTGTGTTCTATTTTGCCTGTATCGCGGTGAATGACCATCAGGCGGCTTTCGTCGCGTTTTTTAGCGGGATGCTGCGCTATAAGATTTAATGGTAATTCGAATTTAAACTGCGATAACTTCATATATACGGAGAGATTGATTAAAAGTGTGCGAAGTTAATCAAAAGTAACGATATTCATAAAAATATAGGTATTCACCATATAAAACCATCAGTCTGTTTGGTATTCAATCCGGCATTTACATTGCGTCGGTTACATCCGTGAGTACCGGTTTTCCGTCAAAACCACTATCATTGCCGCAAAAAGCCTTAGATCTGCTTTAGCGGGTATACAAAACATCAACCAGAAGGAACGTCTATGCAACTGAATTTTAACGAAGCGGTGCTTACAATAGTGTCCGGTCATTTTATCGGCAATAAGGGAAACGGACAGGAGATAGTTACATCAGACAAACCGTTTTCACTGCCTGCCGACGCGCTCAAGACTGTTAAGGATGCCTTTTTGAGCAAATTCAATCTTGAGTCTGATAAATATGCTTTTAGCCATGGGGCTGCACTTACCTTCAATGAGGTGTATAACTTCTGCCTGGAAACACTGGCAGAGGAAAGTACTTTTCAAAAAAACGCAATCAACATAGCCAAACATCTCTATGAAAACACCACTCACCCAAAAGTGAAACCGGGAGAACTGTATGTCTGCTATTTCACCAATTGTTTTGCAGATGGGGTGTTTCTTGATGCACTGGGGATATTCAAAACCGAAACGAAGAGCAGTTTTCTGGATCTGGTTGCCAACGGAAAGGAATCGTCGCTGAAACTATTGTCGGGGTCTGATGTATCAAAGTTTGACAAAGCCTGCCTTGTATTACCAACCAATGCAGAAAAGGGATTTGATGTGCTGCTTTATGACAGCAATGGAAACAGGGGAGACGAGGCCCAGTTCTGGCGCGAAGGCTTTCTGGGTGTGGTACCGCAGGCTACAGAATACTACCATACCAACCAGTTTATGGGGCTTGCCAAAGAGTTTATCACATCCCAGTTGCCTCACGAATATGACATAGAGAAAACAGGACAGATCGACTTACTCAATAAATCTGTAGAATATTTCCGGGCTAACGATGCTTTCGACAAAAAGAGGTTTGCTGAAGACGTTTTTGAAGACAAACGGATCATCAAAGCATTCAAAGAGTTTGAAAATAACTATACGGAAATGAATGAGATTGATGTGCCCGACAATTTTGCAATTTCGATACAAGCAGTAAAAAAGCAGGCGCGTGTTTTCAAGAGTGTATTGAAACTGGATAAAAATTTCCATGTATATATCCACGGCGACAAAAGCCTTATAGAGAAAGGATTTGATGAGCGGACCGGCAAGAACTTCTATAAGATCTATTTCGATGAAGAAGCGTAATTCGTCAGGGTATAAAGAGGTATATCTCGCTTACACGAAACAACAAACCACCGAAAACTACTGACAACTGCCGGACACTATAATTGAAACTATTGATTAATTTTGCTGTTTATACCAAATATTGAGGCCGCTATCGGCAACGTATAAGTACCATGCACACAATCACTTACCGGCCCGGCTTTTGCTTACTGTTGTTTACACTTGGGTTACTACTGACCGTCACGGCGTGTAAAAAAAAGGAGGAAATACCAGATAACTACATAACGGCATCTGTAGGCGCATTCAGGTTTTTTGCATCAGGCAGTACGGTCACAACTGAAAAAGGTTTGGCTGGTGCATCTTCGTTGGAAGTAATGGGCGTAATGTCTAATGGTGCTACGCTGAAAATATGGATAAAAAATTATTCCGGCACACTGGTTACTTTACCCTTGGATAGTGTAAGTGCAAGTGCTTCGTTTCTGCCAGTAACACCCAGCGTAGAGATGGCAGCCGTACATGGGACCTTAACCATCAAAAAAGTGACACCGGTACTGGCAGGCACATTCATTTTTACCTGTCCGGATTCATCTGTTGTTGACGGCAACTTCAGTGTACTGCCCCGTTAACTGAAGTGGTCACAAGACGAGATTACTTTAAAAATGAAGAAATTTACCGAATGTGCGGAGCATCGTTTATAGCGATAGAACCGCACCCAATAACAACTAATCAGCAAAGAAAACATCCTGAAGCAACTTTATAGCAACTGCTTCAGTCAGCCTGCGGTTCCTGAGATTAAAGCTCCTGTAACTGCATTCATTGCATGTACAGTCTTTAACCCCACACAAAAAATACTGATCAATACCATCCTGACGCACTGTCCAGATCATGTACCGGTTGGCACTATCCTGAACCAACAAACGGGGTGTCTGCTCCAGCAATTGAACCTGATAGCGACTTTCTATTTCAAAAGATTTTTTCACAAAATCGTATCCGGTTAACCCTCCTTTGGCATAGGGCTGGTTTTTGCAGGGCGCAATAACCACTGTGAGTGTGGTAGTATCATCACGGTAATAATATTGTTGCTGACTGCTCTTATTGTACTTACCGGGCATCCATTTGCCGGGCAGCGTCACAGCACCCCATGGGGCAACGGTATAGACTGTTTTATTGGCGCTATCATTGTATGTCCCGGCTGCAGGGCTGGAGGGAGCCATTTTGTGGAAGCAACCAGTAAGGGTACCGATTGTGATTACTGCCACAAGAAAAAAGGATAATGCAGTATATTTTTGGGTTTTCATAAGGTTGTTTATTTTTCAATTACTATGTCAGCGGCAATCGAGGGCAATTCTTCCGTTTTTTTCGACATACCTTTTTCAAGTACTTTGATTCTTCTGGTATTACCCACGATCCATAACAGATCCCCTGGCAGTAAAATTACCGAAGATTCGGGATTAAGTATGCGTTCCCCTTTTCTTTCTATCCCTACAATCAACCCCTTGGTGCGTTCTCTGATCTCTGATTCCTTAATACTCTTCCCCGCAAGTGCAGACCGCGGCAGCACCTCTATTCGCTGCAGTGTCAGCTCATCTTCGGGAAGGATATTTTTGGTTCTGACAGGGCTATGCAATTCCAGGTAATTTTTGAAAGCCCCAACCTGATCATCTGTGCCAATAACGTACAAGGTATCTTCCGGATACATACGTTCCTGCCTGTCGGGCGCCTGAATAGTGAATGCACCACGTCTGATCATGGCAACATTTACACCGTATTTTTCGCGAAGTTTTAGCTCCATGAGCGTCCGCCCAATACCCTTAAAGTCAGGAGAAAGCCGGAAACTGGTTATGTGCGCGTCCCATGGCGTCAGATGCTCCCCGCTTTCCCTTCTGTCCAGTAATTCTTTCTCATGAAGATTTGACATAAACCGACGTTCGAGCCAGGTATGCACACGCTGCAGGTTGCGGTAATTGAACAATAAAATGATCAGCGAAATGGCCAGTAGTATAAGCGCCCATGTGTATGAAACGATATTATGCACCAAAAAACCCATGACCACAAATGCGATAACCAACCTTAACACCTGCAAAACGATCAGCGGCCCCCGGAAATACCTTGTCTCCCAAAGTTTAGATGCTACTCCGGGCGATATTTTACGAATTGCCATAGCCCAAAGAAATGGCGCCGCCAACGCTATAGACACTATCGCTGTAACGAGACGAATGATTAGTGTATTTTCACGATTGCTAATAGCTGGCAACACAATATTGGATACAACCAATACTATACCTACAACAACTATAGTATGGATTATGGTTTGCATAAGGTATGCGGTAAGGTACTTATTCCAATCGCTTGTCGTCTTCACTTTCTGCCCCTCATGGCTGTAGGTATCTATAGCCTTTATCCAGTTTTCCGGCAAGCGTTCGTTCAGCAGGTTAAAAAATGGTGTTGACAGCCTGATCATATAAGGCGTTGTAAACGTGGTTATAGCCGATACTGCAACAGCTATTGGATATAGAAAGCCACTGGTGAGTTTAAGGCTAAGCCCCATAGCAGCGATGATAAACGAAAACTCACCAATCTGAGACAGACTCATACCTGCCTGAACAGATGTTTTAAGCGGTTGCCGCGACAAGAGTGCGCCAGCCATTGAGGTGAGTGGTTGCCCAATGAGCACAACACCAACAATGACCAGTATCTGCCGCCAGTACTGTGGAATCACCGCCGGATCTATAAGCATACCAACCGATACAAAGAAAACGGCTCCAAACATCTCTTTGATAGGCATTGTAAGCCTGTCAATTTTGGCACCTGCTGGCGTTTCGGCAAGTATTGACCCCATAATAAATGCGCCCAACGCCGGCGAAAATCCCGCACCTGATGCCAGAATAACCATGAGAAAGCACAAAGCCAGTGAAGTGATGAGGAGCATTTCATTGTTCATGAATTTACCTGCTTTTCTCAAAAGCGTAGGCAGGAAAAATATACCAGATACAAACCACAAAACAAGAAAAAACACCAGTTTACCCACCGGAAAAAGCAAAGCAGTCCCCGACAAATTGCTGCTGACAGCCAGAGTGGGCAACAAAACCAGCAGCAATATGGCTACAAGGTCCTGAACCACCAACACGCCAAAAACAAGCCCGGCAAATTTCTTTTCCTTTACCCCGAGCTCCTCAAACGCCCTGATAATGATGGTGGTGGAAGAAATAGATAACATAGCGCCGAGGAAAACACAATCGGCTGCAGCCCAGCCCAGTGCTTTGCCGATACCGAAACCCAAAAGTAACATAACAGCAACCTCCGTTATGGCTGTTATAGAAGCAGCCCCCCCAACCCTGATCAGTTTCTTAAAGCTGAACTCAAGGCCCAGGCAAAACAATAATACGATAACACCTATCTGCGCCCAAACCTCTACGCTTGCGGTATCCGCAACGCTGGGAAACAATGGAAAATGGGGACCAACCATAATGCCGGCTATTATATAACCAAGCACTGTAGGCTGTTTGAGCAGCTTGAACACCAATGTCACTACTGCGGCAGCACCCATCACCAACCCGAGGTCCGATATAAGTGGCGGTAGATTTGTCATTGGCAATGTAGTTGTAGGTCATATAGCGGCAACAAGCGTTATTGCAGCATAGGTTAAAGATAGCGAATCAGTCCTAAGATAAAACAATCCTGCAATTGCCGGCATAAGCAGATTGCTTTCGATGAATTTTTGGCATAACGTTTGCACTTGATCATTGTTATATTACAGTAAAAAATGAGGACTGTGTTATATTTTTTATAAATTTCCATATCTTTGATAATCTGCTAATGCTAAACCACTTATAACAATGTTGAAAAAAATTCTGCTGAAAGGTATTGCTGCTGCATTGCTGCTGCAGGCCACTCCAGTGATTGCAAAAGAGAGTACCGCTGTTGAAGCATTTATTTACCGTGTAAAAGAAACCAATACTTTTCGTACAGTAAGTGACATCTGGGTTGCCGATAACAACTTCGACAAAACAGAATTGCTCAAAAATGTAGAAAAAGCGCAGCCTTTATCTATTGATTACATGCGCCTTGCAATGTTTATGAAAGAAAAAAGCACTGCAATAAATCTGGTGCTGCCCGGTGAAGATGGAACAACTTTTACCGTTGAACTGGCGCGATACGATATGCTTGCCAACGACTTCAAGGTACAGGAAATGGGAGAAAACAATGTTGAAAAACCAGCTGCTTACACACCTGGTTTGTATTACCGTGGTGTAGTGAAGGGAATTGAAGGTTCAGTAGCTTCATTTTCTTTCTTCAACAACGAGGTTTATGGGTTCTTTTCTATCCCCGGAATTGGAAACTACGTTGTTACACCGAATACTATGGTTGGGAAATCTTATGATTACAACCCGCATTACCTCCTCTACAACGATGGCGACCTGAAAATAAAAGACAGGGCTCCATTGTGCCATACAGACGAGCTGCCGTTTCGCGAGGTATCAAGACCCGCCAACAAAACCACTACCACGCTCAACAACAAATCATACAATAGCTGCAAAGAAATCCGTTTCTTTTTCAACGCTGATTATTCGATGTATGTAAAGAAAGGATCTAGCACAACGAACAGCACCAATTACATCACATCATTGTTCAACAATATCAGTACGTTGTATAAAAACGAAGGTATAATGATCATTCTTGGTTATGTGCAGGTAAACACTGCCACTGATGCCTACCAGTCATTGGCGCTGAGTTCGGGCAGGTGGCTGAGAAAATTTGGTGGTGTGACACAAAATGTAATGCATGGCTGTGACCTGGCAATGCTGCTTACTACCAAGGGTGGCAGCATGGGTGGTGTTGCCTGGCTGGGCGTATTGTGTGATTCATGGCATCCATGGGACTCATCAGGTCCATATGCATTCTGTAATATTGACAATAACGCTACCCTAACCACTACGGCATTTCCTACTTACAGCTGGGATGTATCTGCAACTACACACGAAATGGGCCACAATCTGGGCTCCCCACACACACATGCCTGTTGCTGGAATCCACCAGCCCGCAACACTGCTATCGATGGCTGTGCAACCATAGAGGGCAGTTGCCCGGACCCGGGAAATCCAACCAGTGCTGTAAAAGGAACGATTATGAGCTATTGCCACTTGTTGTCAGTTGGTGTTAGTTTCAGCAATGGTTTCGGGCCGCAACCAGGTGATACGATGAGGTATACTGTCAGGACCTCTGGTGGCGGCTGTGGCAATCTCTACAACCCCAATGCCCCCCTTGCTTTGGCGAACAGAACATTATCAGCAAACAAGGAATGTACAGACCTCACAACGGGTATTACCTACTATTTCAAGGATAATAACACTGCAAGCCATACAGATGATACATTGGTAATGATGCTCCGCAAAAACGGCAACAACATCGGCGACCTCAATAACACCGCCTTCTCTGTAAAGACCACGACACTTACCGGATATGCAGGTGGAACTGGTGTAACGACTACCTTCCCTTCAGGCACGGCTGGTGTAGCCGGTGCTGGCAATAATTTTGCTATGCGCAGGTACTGGAGTGTTACTCCGGTTGGCTCTACAGCTATGACTACTCCTGTGGAAGTATTCTTCCCCTTTATGCCTGCTGACACAACTGATGTTAACGGCAGCGTACCGGGGGCATCTACACCTATGGCAAACTACAAAGTATTCAAAGTGCATGGCACAATAGATCCGAACCCAGCTAACAACTTCCCTACAGCTACAGCATCGAACATCTCTGTATATCCTTTCGGTACGTCACTCAGCACCACAAATTGGGTACTGACTCCTACTGGTGGCGGTGGAATCTATGCCACGTTCAAGGTGACCAACCTTGCCGGTGGCGGCGGCATGTTCTACCCCAATGGTGTTACCACTATAGGTGATGTAGTTGAAAACTCTGGTATCGAGATTTTCCCTAACCCTACTAATACTGACTGGTTTATATCACTGAAAGAGAACAATGGCGCAACCGTAAGCCTCCAGCTATACAGCGCAGACGGGCGTGTAACTAAAACACAAACACTCACCGCCGGCACTACAAATACAATAGAAGCAGCCAACCTGCCTGCAGGCATGTATTTTTACCGCATCATCAGCGGTGGCAACGTATACACAGGAAACCTGATGAAGAACTAAATTCAGGTTTTACACAATAAAAAAATGGAGGTACCGGTTGGTAACTCCATTTTTTTATTGTTGTATGTCGAAAATCGTTTAAAAATTCGGCCCTGTTATTGCAGTTGCATACAGCTATCCTTGTTTGAAGCAAATACTGATCAGTAATAGTTTTTCCCCAGCAGGTATTTTTTTACATAGTCAGCTACACCCTCTTCAAGGCTGGTAAAGGGTGTTTTATATCCTGCCGCGCTTACTTTGGCCATATTTGCTTCCGTGAAATACTGGTACTTATCGCGGATGTCTAGCGGAGTGTCGATATAGACAATATGCTCGGGTTTACTTACAGCCGCAAATACTGCACGCACCAGATCATTGAAAGTGCGTGCAATGCCTGTGCCTGAATTATAAAGGCCAGAGGCTGGCTGATGATCCATCAACCATGTACAAAGCTGTACAACGTCTTTAACGTAAATAAAATCGCGAATCTGTTCACCATCCCTATAATCCGCATTGTGCGACCGGAACAGCTTAACCAAACCTGTTTCACTGATGCTGCGAAAGGCATGAAAAATCACTGAAGCCATACGTCCTTTATGGTACTCATTTGGTCCATAAACATTAAAGAACTTCAGTCCTGCCCAAAAGGGAGGCTGTAGTGTCTGTTGCAATGCCCATTTGTCGAACTCATTTTTTGAAACCCCGTATGGATTGAGTGGCTGGAGTTTTGAAACAATGTCATGATCATCCATATACCCTAATTCACCATTGCCATAGGTGGCTGCCGACGACGCATATACAAGCGGAATGGCTCGCTCAGTGCACAGCTGCCATATTTTTATAGAATAGTCGAGGTTCCACTTTCTGTGCACCTCGTAATCCATTTCCGTTGTGTCGGTACGAGCCCCCAGATGGAATACACACTTTATTGCCGGATTTGTTTCAGCACACCACATAAAAAAATCCTCGCGCTGTACTTTCGCGAGGAACTTTTTGTGTTCCAGATTTTCTTGCTTTGCAACAACGGTAAAGTCATCAACAAGTACCAGATTCCCAAAACCTTTGCTGTTGAGGTAGCCTACAAGGTAGCTACCGATAAATCCGGCAGCACCGGTTACCACAATTACGTCATTTTGCGAGATCATCCGGAATCTTAGTGGCCTGCTTCTTCTTTGTGTTGTTCAGCTTTAGGCGCTTCCTCTGCATGCGCCTCAGTGCCATGTGCCTCAGGTGCATGTGCCTCACCAGCTGGCGCGGCATGATCTGCTGCTGCCTTATGATCGGCGTGAGCAGGTGCACCATGTGCGTCATGACCACCATGACCAGCTGCTGCAGGAGCACTTTCGGCCTGTACAAAATTGAGTGCTGCTATGAACAGTCCCACAAGAATTACTACCAACCAGAAAGAGTTCTTGAAGGAAATAATTGTCTTGTTCTCGGTGCTATGTGCGTGATGTGTATCGCTCATTATCAGTGTTTTTTATAGAGAGCAAATGTAAACTTTTGAACTGTAATGTGCAAACACAAAACCAGAACAATGCTGCTAACCATCAGGAATGTTTTTATTTTTGCCTCCGGATGACGAAAAGCAAAAAAGGCCGCAAACATATAGGCCGTCTGTTTCTAAAGGTTGTATTGGTGTTGTTTGCCTCTTCCACAATATATCTGGTATTGTGCCGGTGGATAATGCCACCCCTGACGCTGACCCAAGTAGGTGCACTGCTGGGCGGCTATGGCCTGAAACGGGACTATGTAGGCGCCGACGAGATATCTCCTTACGCCAAGCTTGCAGCAATTGCCAGCGAGGATCAGCTGTTTCCAGAACACCACGGTTTTGATTGGAAAGCAATAGACAAAAGCGTAAATGGCAATACAAAACGCAAAAAGAAAAGCAGGGTACGAGGCGGCGGTGCAAGCACAATAAGCCAGCAAGTCGCAAAAAACGTATTTCTTTGGCAGGGCAGTGGCTGGGGAAGGTATGTACGTAAGATCCCTGAATTCTATTTTACCCAGCTTATAGAGTGGACATGGGGTAAAAAGCGGATAATGGAAGTGTACCTGAACGTTATTGAAATGGGACCCGGCGTTTTTGGTATTGAAGCCGCAGCTCAGCAGTACTTTCACAAATCTGCCAGAAACCTCTCCCAGAGTGAGGCTGCAATGATTATTGCATGCCTGCCCAATCCAAAAAAATTCACGGTAAAGCCGCTAAGCCGGCGTGTACAGTGGCGCTACCCACATATCATGACCCAAATGAACCATCTCAGAGGAGATGACGACATTGAGGACCTGCTCCGTTAATTCTGGATACTCCAAACCAGAGGCACGACTACCACCACGCCAATAACAATCCAATAACAATCAAAGGCATTTGCCGGTAGTTTGGCAAGCCCAAAAAAGTGTTTCAGACATTTTTTGTCGCGCTGGTTGCCGAATATCCAAAAACGCAATAAATTGTATTTCAACATTTTACGCAGATTAATAATTAATATTGATTGTTTACTTTGTTATTTTGATGTTAACTATTAAATTTGGTTAACAAAACAATAACCAATGAGCCGCTCTATTAAAAATATCGACGTGAACGAACTGCCAGTTCACCTTTTCGTAAAATCACAAAAAGAGGCAAAAAAGCTTAACAAACAAAGATATACAGAGTATACAGAAGTAAATTTGAAGGAAAAAAGCCGGAGATTCTGGCCGGTTTTCGTAAACTAATTTAGTATTCTGGCACAACGCTTCAGGCATTAAAAACAATACCCTCAATATACCATTCCGGTAAAAAAAACTTGCGCAGCCTCTATACAACACCAACCCGGTCTCAATTCGACGGGACACAGCAGCGGTTCAACAGCTGTATATGAAAACAAACTTAGCATAACCCATCAATCCGACTTGTACACATAGCTTATCTGGTGTACAAGTGTGCCGTTTCCGCACTTGTAGTTCCCTCCCTGCCCATAATCACAAGGTGGCTTTCGTCCTGGTCAATTATGTGAAAACTGAATTGTTCAGGTAAAGTGGCGATCTGTGTCTGGTATAGGGTTAAAAGCATATTTGCACTATCGAAATGCCAATGCCCCTGCAAGACTATACCCGCTTCAATTAGTGTGAAAGTACTGTCGCAGCGCAGATTCATGTAGTCATTCTCCGTTCCGGGATCCGGCGGATGTATGGTACCATCTGCATCCTTGGTCATTTCGCAATACCACTTTTTATCGCAAAACAATTCTGTGCCGGGCAGCTGCATCTGTGCCATCGCACTGGCAGAAAAGAAAAGAATGATCCAAATGGCAGCGAAAAAAAACTTTGACATCCAGGGGTAAAATGTATGTAAATATAAAGGCAAAAGTGTTTGCAAAGACAGGCATAGTTCGAAGATCGCAAGAGACAACAAAAAAACGATCTGCTTGGCACAAAAAGAGGGGAGCAAACCGCTCCCCTCTCTGTTTCCATTATTTTCTGCCTGGGCAGAAAAAGTTCTATTTTACTTCTTCATACTCAGCATCAGCTACATGGCTTTCGTTTGCACCAGCGGCCTGCCCGTTACCTTCGGCGGCCTGTCCACCTGGTTGCTGACCAGCTTTGTACATATCCTCGCTGGCTGCCATCCAGGCCGCATTCAGCTTTTCTTCAGCTTTATCTATACCGCCCAGATCTTCTGATTTTTGCGCTGCTTTCAGCTCTTCCATTGCACTTTCAATTGCAGCTCTTTTTTCAGCCGGAATTTTATCTCCGTAATCTTTGAGCTGCTTTTCAGTATTAAAGATCAGACCATCAGCTTTGTTGAGTTTTTCAACGCGCTCACGCACTATCTTGTCACTTTCTTCATTCGCCTTTGCTTCGTTCTTCATACGTTCGATCTCTTCTTTATTAAGACCGCTCCCTGCTTCGATACGAATGTTCTGCTGCTTTCCGGTGCCTTTATCCCTTGCAGTTACATGCAATATGCCATTAGCATCAATGTCAAAAACAACTTCGACCTGTGGAACACCACGTGGTGCCGGTGGAATACCATCGAGAATGAAACGACCCAAATTTTTGTTGTCTTTAGCCATCGGGCGTTCTCCCTGTAGTACGTTGATCTCAACACTTGGCTGGCTATCGCTGGCGGTAGAGAAGGTTTCACTCTTCTTTGTTGGTATCGTTGTGTTCGATTCGATGAGTCTGGTCATTACACCACCCATTGTTTCGATACCCAGAGAAAGCGGAGTAACGTCGAGCAACAGCACATCTTTCACATCGCCGGTAAGAACACCGCCCTGAATAGCTGCACCAATCGCTACTACTTCATCGGGGTTTACACCCTTGTGTGGCTTTTTGCCAAAGAATTTTTCAACAACTTCCTGTACTTTAGGGATACGGGTTGATCCACCAACAAGTATCACCTCATCGATTTCGCCGGCAGTAATACCTGCATCTTTCAACGCCTTGCGGCAGGGTTCCAGCGTACGCTCTATAAGGCTATCAGCAAGTTGCTCAAATTTTGCACGGGTAAGTTTGCGTACAAGGTGTTTTGGGGCACCGTCAATCGCTGTAATGTATGGCAGATTGATCTCTGTTTCCTGTGATGAAGAAAGTTCGATTTTTGCCTTCTCTGCAGCCTCTTTCAGGCGCTGCCATGCCATAGGATCCTTACGCAGCTCCATAGACTCGTCTTTCCGGAACTCGTCAGACAACCAATCCATGATCACCTTATCGAAATCATCTCCACCAAGGTGTGTATCACCATTTGTCGATTTAACTTCAAATACACCATCACCCAATTCAAGCACAGAAACGTCGAAAGTACCACCGCCAAGGTCAAAAACTGCGATTTTGCTGTCTTTATGCTGTTTGTCAAGACCATAGGCAAGTGCAGCTGCTGTTGGTTCGTTGATGATACGGCGAACAGTCAAACCTGCGATCTCACCAGCTTCCTTGGTTGCCTGGCGCTGTGCGTCATTGAAGTATGCAGGCACTGTGATTACAGCTTCCTTTACTTCATATCCCAGAAAATCTTCAGCAGTTTTCTTCATTTTCTGCAGAACCATTGCAGAGATTTCCTGTGGGGTATACAACCTGCCATCTATATCTACGCGTGGTGTGTTATTATCTCCCTTTGTAAGGTTGTAAGTAAAATGAGATATTTCGTTTGTTACCTCATCGAAACGACGTCCCATAAAACGTTTTATGGACTGGATAGTGTTGTGCGGGTTAGTGATTGCCTGACGCTTAGCCGGGTCTCCTACCTTACGCTCACCATTTTTGAGGAAAGCGACAACAGATGGTGTTGTGCGACGACCCTCGTCATTTGCGATTACCACCGGCTCGTTGCCTTCCATTACCGAAACACATGAGTTGGTAGTTCCTAAGTCAATTCCTATAATCTTTGCCATGTTTTTTGTTATTTACCTACTCCAATCAATCGATATGCCATTCTTTTTTTCCTGAAATTATGGCAGAAATGCTGTCAAAAACTGAGCAAAATGCACTCAATCAGTGACAAAACGAACGGCAATAGTATTCCGCTGCTCGCGAATTGACATAAAAAGAGGCTGCTCTAAAGGGCAGCCTCTTCCATTAATGTGGAATAGATTTTTAATATTAACTCACTACGGGTTGTATACAAGCCTGATCATTGCTTTACTTCCATTACTTCCTTCAAATGTTCCCATGTATACCCCTGCTGCCAGATCGTGTGGCAAAGATATAGCCATAGATGTCCTTGTGATTGGGTAACGGTTTACCTCTTTCCCATCCAGCGTATACAATGTAAACGTTCCTGTCACCGAAGTTTCTACTGTAAGTATGCCGGATGTAGGATTGGGGAAGACAACAATCGACGCTTCGGAAGGTGTCTGCGGCCCGGAAGAAGCAGGGTTACCCGGTTTAAGTGCAATTACAGTAAGGCTGTGAGTAGACCTGCAACCAGTACTCAATGTGTATGAAATCAAAGTAGCTCCTGCACTTATCCCACGGGCAGACCCTGTACTCGCATTGATTGTGGCAACGGGCAGGTTACTACTGCTCCATGTTCCGCCGCCAGGCGAACAAGTGAGCGTAGTATTCGCAGCTTCAAGCACTGTGGCTGCACCCGAAATTGCTCCCGGTGCCGACAGGACAGTCTGGGTTTGCGTTTTATAACACCCTGCACTCACCAGATAAGTTACGGTAGTTGTTCCGGCACTGATTCCGGTGATGTCACCCGTGTTTTCATCAATAGTAGCCTTCGCCAGATTGCTGCTTGACCAGGTTCCATCAGCTGTCGCATTTGCAAGTGTTACGGTCGCACCAGAACAAACATTGGCAGTACCGGTAATTGTCGCCACTGCTCCATTTACCGTTACTTCTGTCACTGTATAACATCCTGAACTGATCGCATAAGTAATATTGGCAGTGCCTGTGCTCAACCCTTTCATCAAACCGCTAACCGAATTTACAGGTATGCGGGCCACATTGCTCGAACTCCAAACTCCGCCCGGTGTAGCATTGGTGAGCAAAACTACTGATACCGGCTGACCGGTACACAGCAGCGCAGTGCCTGAGTTGGCCGTAACTGCAGCATTTACAGTTACCTCTTGGGTTCGGCTGCAATTATTTGCGTTGGTATAGCTGATCGTTGCATTGCCAACCCCGATGCCAGCAACCACCCCAGTACCCGAATTGACCGTCGCTATGGCGGGAGCTGAAGAACTCCACACACCACCTGCAGGCGATGATGCCAAAGTACCTGCACTACCTGCACAAATCAAAGATACACCGCTGATAACAGCAGGCAGAGTGTTAACCGTCACAATAGCACTCGTTAGGCAACCACTCAACGTATAGGTGACGCTGGTTGTACCGCCACTGATACCGGTAACAACACCTGTAGATGCATCAATACTACCCTTCGCTGGCAAACTGCTCGTCCAGACACCTCCACCGGGAGTAGAATTAAGTGATGTAGTGCTTCCTATACAAACAGCCGTTGTTCCTGATATTGCCACAGGTGATACGTTAACTGTTACCTCACGGGTACTAAAACACCCGTTCGATGCCTGATAGGAAATTGTAGCATTGCCGTCGTCTATGCCACGTACTATACCCAATGTTGCATTAACAGTTGCAATACTGACATTGCTCGTAGTCCATGTGCCGCCACCGGGGGTACTGGCAAGCGTAGTTGTCAGTCCTTCACATACAACTGCTGTGCCGGTTGGCGTTGTGGGCAATGCATTCACTGTCACAGTTTTAACAGCATAACAGCCATTACCCAAAACATAGGACAAAACAGCCGTCCCGGAAGTAATTCCAGCAACAACTCCCGAACCGGAATTAACAGTCGCACGCAGCGCGTTACTACTGCTCCATGCGCCGCCACCAGGTAAAGAACTAAGTGTTGTCGCATCATTAATACAAACTGATGCCGTCCCACCAATTGCATCCGGAGTACCATTTACAGTAACTATTGTCGTAACCCTGCATCCTGTAGATAGGGTATACGAAATAGTTGTATTGCCAGAAAAAACATCGGCATCTATACCCCTCACCACACCTGATGACGAACCAATCGTTGCAACATCTGTCTGGCTGCTGCTCCAGGTTCCACCCGGAGTGAGGCTCGCCAGCGGTGTCGCTGCTCCCTCACAAACACTGGCAACACCAGTGATTGCCGCAGGCAGGGCATTTACCGTAACCAGCACTGTTCTGTAACATCCTGTATTGATAACATAGCTGATTGTAGCTGTTCCGTTACTTAAGCCGGCAACAACGCCTGTTGCCGAATTGACTGTAGCTTTCACAAGATTACTACTGCTCCATGTACCGCCACCTGAAGAGCTCAAAGTCGTAGTTGCGCCAACGCAAACGTCTAGTGTTCCGGTAATGGCTGGTGGCAACAAATTGACCGTCACCTCAGAAGCCGTCTGGCAGCCATCTGTTGTCGTATATGTGATCGTTGTGTTACCCGCGCTACCTGCTGAAGATACAACTCCGGTTGATGCATTCACAGAAGCAATGCCAGGATTGCTGCTTGTCCACACACCTCCGCCAGGCAAACTACTCAGCGTAGTGTTATCATTGATACACATAGAAAGCGAACCGGAAATTGCGTCCGGCAGTACATTTACTGTAACCTCACGTGTTACGTAACAAGCTGCTGCAGACAAATAAGTAATCATTGTTGTGCCACCTACTAATCCGGTCACAACACCGGTAGATGCGTCTACAGTTGCCACACCGGTATTGCTGCTACTCCACGCACCGCCACCTGGCAAGGCATTTAACGTTGTCACGCTACCTACACAAACAGATGCGGTACCTGTAATTCCACTGGGTAGGGGATTCACGGTTACATCCATATGCACAGTACACCCGTCACCCAATTCGTAGGTAATTGTTGTTACACCTGTTCCGGCATTTGCATCCAATCCGGTCACAACACCTGTAGATGCGTTAACCGTTGCCACGTCCGGATCACTGCTAGTCCATGTGCCATCGCCGGGTGTTGAAGAGAGTGCGGTTGTAGAACCTTCGCAAACCTCGTCGGTACCAGTTATTGGCGTTGGTTCCAGGTCTACGGTAAACAGCTTCGTAGCAATACATCCGGTCGCCAATGTGTATGTTATTGTTGCTGTACCTTCTCCAGTACCAGTAACCTCGCCAGTAAAAGCGTCGACGGTAGCGACAGACAAATTATTGCTGCTCCACACACCACCACCAGGGGTAGAAGTTAACGTTGTAGTACTGTTGTGACAAACCGAATTCGCACCACCAATTGCCGTAGGCAATGGATTGACCGTAACCGGCCGTGTCGCCAAACAACCTGTACTCAGAACATAGGAAATTGTCGCATTACCCGATGCTACGCCATATACCAGGCCGGTTGATGAATTTATGGTTGCGACACCTGTATTGCTGCTGCTCCACACCCCCCCAACCGTCAGTGTTGAAAATGCGGACGTATTACCAGCACAGAAAGAATTTGTACCTGTAATAGCCGCAGGAAGCGGATTAACGGTTACGACAGCAGTGCTGAAACAACCCGCACTGACAATGTATGAAATAGTGGATGTGCCCTCTGTTAATCCGGCAACCACTCCGGTGCCAACATGCACTGTGGCTTTCACCATATTACTACTGCTCCATGTACCGCCACCCGACGAGGACAGAGTTGTCGTCGATCCGATACAGGTGCTTAATGTGCCAGTAACAGCTCCGGGTGAGGTATTCACGGTCACATCCCTGGTACGGATGCAACCTGTTGCTGCCTGGTAAGTAATTGTTGACGTACCAGGGCTTGCCCCTCCATTTACAAAGCCGGTAGTGACATTTATAGTCGCAACGCTTGTATTGCTGCTTGTCCATGTTCCGCCGGATGGTGTAGACGACAACGTAGACGTACCATTGACACATATAGCAGCAACACCACCGATGGCTGTAGGAAGGCTGTTAACCGTGACCTGCCTTGTAGCAATACAACCATTCAGCGTATAGGTGATATTACATGTACCGGCAGTAATCCCAGTTACCACACCTGTCCCGGCATCCACACTTGCTCTGCCCGCATTACTACTCGTCCATGCACCGCCGCCGGGTGTAGTATTCAATGTCGTCGTCAGTCCGATACATACAGATGCTGTACCTGTGATTGCCGTCGGCAATGGATTTATGGTAATTTCCTTAGCTCTTTGACAACCCGTAGTTGCCGTATACGTTATTGGCGTCGTTCCAGCGGTAATTGGTGTTACGAGACCAGAGGAAGAATTGATGGTCGCAACTGCAGGAGTACCGCTGACCCACGTGCCGCCTGAAGGACTGCACGCTAGTGTAGCACTGGAACCCTCGCAAATCGCAGCCGTACCACTAATGTTCCCCGGTAGCGGGTTGATAATCTGGGTCATTACTTTGTAACAGCCTGGATTGACCTGATAGGTTATTGATGAAGTGCCGGCTACAATTCCGGTTACCACGCCTGTATTCACATCTATTGTTGCGTTTGCCGGTATACTGCTACTCCATGTACCTGCCGGCGTAGAATTTACTAATGACGCTGTTGTACCCGGACAAATATTCGCGGTACCAGTGATCGTTGCCACCGCTGCAACCACGGTTTCTACGGTGGTAGTAAAGCATCCTGCGCTAAGCGCATAGGTAACATGCACTGTTCCTGCAACCAGTCCCCTCATAAATCCACTGGTTACGTTTACCAGTACCTTTGCCTGGTCGCTGCTAGTCCAGGTCCCACCAGGGGTGGCGTTGCTAAGCAGCAAAGCAGACTGTGGCTGTCCAAGGCACATATAGGTCTCCCCGGTATTGGCTGTCATAGTAGGCGTCACAGTGACTACCGAACTTGTTATGCAACCATTAAGATCAGTATATTCGATTGTCGCATTGCCCACTCCTGAACTAGTCACTGCTCCGGTACCCATTGTGATCGTAACTGCAGCATTGTTGTTGCTGGTCCAGGTACCACCTGACGGTGTCGCACTGAATGTAAACAAACTACCTGCACAAATTGGGTTGGGTATTGTGATTACAGGCGCTACATAAATATTTGTTGTCGTCGTCACACCCACAGCCGATGAACAGCCGTTGTCATCAGTAACTACAACACTATATACACCCGAATGGGCGGTAGTGATGCTGGTACGACTTGGATTCTGTGTCGTTGCAGTAAAGCTTGAGGGACCTGTCCATGCGAAGGCAGAATACACACCACTTCCACCGGTTGGCGTAGATGTCAATGTTAACGTGCCTCCCTCTCCGCAAACCGTTGTTGGTGACACTGTCGCCGTAATTGCCGGGTTAGTGTTTACAGTAACTATTGCCGTCGTACCGGGAGCAGACACACATCCGCTTGCATCCGTTGCGGTGAAGCTATATACCCCTGCGTGTGCACCGGTAACATTTGTTCTGCTGGTATTTTGTGTTGAAGCCGTAAATCCGGAAGGACCGGTCCACTCAAAATCAGTGTATACCCCGCTGCCACCGACTACACCCGAGTTTAGCACAATGGTACCACCCTCACACACTGCTGATGGAACTACAGTAGCAGTTGCAATAGGTGATGGATTGACAGAAACTGCAGATGTTGCTGTTGATGTAAATCCATTTCCATCGGTGATCGTTACGGTATATACCACAGTAGCTGCCACCGTACCAGTAGTAGGCGAAGCGACAACAGAAGCCCCTGTCGTTGCTGACAAGCCTGTTGAAGGCGCCCAGGTATAGGTAAGTGGTGCATCTCCCGAACCACTTGCTGTAAGACCGGTAGGCTCACCGGAACAAACCGTAGAGGTCAATGGAAGCACATTCACACTGGGCGCTGACGATGACAATCCGGTAAAATCAGAAGTTGCATCGGTAAGTCCACCAGCTGTGATAAAATCTGATACTGTATTCGCTGCCCCAAACCGCACCCATGGTAAACTACCATCGTACTGGCCTGCCGAAATGCTGCTCTCTGTTCCAACAATATCAGCCGAATTGTAGGTAGCAGTCAGTGAATAAACAGGCGTTGTTATATCAGACACATTTACACTCCAATATCTGGCCAGGTAATCGGTTGTGTTGGTATTCTCCGGATGTATGACATTCTTTACACTTGCGCCCACGTATGCGCTGCCGCCCGGTGTACCCGATGTTACATTTACCGTTATAGGGCTGAATATAGGTGTATTGTCGCCAACAGGAAACACATACGATCCGGTGGCAGTAAAGCGCTTACGCAACTCGCCGGCACCATTTGTCACTATCATATTACCCGATGCAGGAGAACCAGCTACTGCGGCCGCTGTAGTACCTAGAGTAAGGTTGTTGCTGCCAAGGGTAAGTCGTCCTGCAGTAAGTGTCAATGTACCATTCACAATCGGATCGCCTGTTAATGAGAACCCACCGGCATTATTGAGCTGAAGGTTACCTAATGTTGCTCCCGATATGGTTCCGCCGGAGCCTACCATCGTAATTCTTCCAGATGCAGTTACGCTGTGTGTACCCGTGCCTGCGATGTTTCCATTAACAGTGATGGTACGGTTGTTATCAGCCAGGAGCGAACTCGGAGATAATGTCAATGTGCCGGTAACAGTAATGGTAGCCGCAGCTGCAACAGTGTTGGAACCACTGGTGTTACTGTTGGCAAGTCCGCCATTATAGATACCCGATATAATCGTTTGCCCACCGGCAGCTCTGTTGTATTCAACTGCCTGTGTCCATGTTTTGGCTGTCGTGATAGGTGTCGCTGCTGAGCTCGCTGTTTTAATTGTTCCACCTCCACTGATACTTGACAGGGTACCGGTCAGCGTATTTGTGCCCATATCCAGAATCGCCGTTCCGCTTCCGGTTGTAAGGCCTGCATTAACAACAAGGTTACCGCCAGCGTTGTTTGTGCCACTCGAGTTGCTGATTGTTAGTGCATTAAAGGTTCCCTGTACAATCGTCTGGCCGCCATCTGACTTATCATAGGTTACAGTACCCGCTATAGACTTCCCTGAGGGAATCGGTGTTGCCGAAGTACTTTGGGTACGAATGGTACCCCCAGCGGTATTCGTAACAGTAAGCGCAGAGAAATTGTTAGTCCCCATGTTCAATATACCGTTGGTGCCATTTGTTGTAAACGTTCCGGTTACTGTCAGCGATCCAACAGCAGTGTTGGTTCCACTTGTGTTACCACAGGTAAGTGTCTTGTAGGTACCTGCCGGAATAAACTGACCACCAGTGGTACGACCAAAGGTCACAAGACCCGTAGTACCAGACCAATTATAACCAGAAGGAATAGCCGGATTCACTGTGCATGACGTACTCACGCTACCATTGTTGGTGACAGAAACAGGACTTCCGCCTAGCGCAAATGTCGACAATGCAAACGTTCCACCACTGGCTATACTTAATGTTCCATTTACCGTAACATCTCCACCCGCTGTTTTCGTATTGGCTGTGTTGGTAAATGCCAGATTGTTGTAGGTAATGCCACCCACCAAATTGTCAGAATTGTTCGTATATGTAAATGTGTTTGTACCAGTCGCAAATGCACCTATTCCCGTGGCAGTAACAATGAAGTCACTAGACAAATTAATAGCACCGTTTTGCAGTGTAATCGTCGGAGACCCTGTTCTAATAACACTCAATCCTAGTCTAGCAAACGAGCCAGTCACGAGAGTTTGCGCACCTGTTCCATCGTAATTTACAGTACCTCCCCATGTCAGACCGGAGGGCAAAGGATTACTGCTTGAATTCTGAGTTCTTAGCGTTCCGGTAAGGGTAGGTGTAAAGGATCCAGACAGAACGTTTATTCCCATGTCTAGATTACCATTGGTTCCGGTTCCTGTCACCGTAAATGTTGTCGATACGGCAATATTGCCCGTGACCGTATTCGTTCCACTCGTATTGGCACACGCTATCGATTTATAGGTACCTGCCGGGATAAACTGAGCCCCGGCTGTCCTTGCAAAACTTATCCTGCTCGTTCCTCCGCTACCACTCCAGTCTTTGCTCGCCGGGATCGCCGGATTCACAGTGCAACTCGTACTGATTGTACCGTTGTGCGTCAGCGAAGATAAACTACCCAAGAGCTGGTTAACACCAAAGTCAATCGTACCGCCACTGGTAGTGGTAAGCGCGCCGTTGACGGTTGCAGTACCACTCACTGTATTGGTGCCGCTGGTATTCAAAAAGCTCAGGTCATTATAAGTTCCCGCTGGCAGCGTCTGCGCGCCGTTTGTCCTGATAAATACAAGTGCACCACCCCACGTCTTACTAGCTGGTATCGCCGGATTTACAGAGCATATCGTGTGTATCGTTCCACTGTTGGCAGGCACCAGAGTTGCGCCCAGCAGCTGGTGTGCAGCGTTTCCAAATCTCAATGTGCCACCCGCTGTTGTTGTCAATGTAGCATTTGCTGTTATAGTCCCGCTTACCGTATTTGTACCCGATGTGTTCAACACCGTAAGATTGTTGGTATAGGTACCAGCCATCACTGTCTGCCCACCTGTAGTTACTGCATAAATAACCGTCCCTGTGCCACCCCACGTCTTACCTGTCGTAAATGGTGTGGCAGAGGTATTACTCGTTTGTATTGTACCATTGTTACTGATTGTCGTCATCGTGCCCGACATCGCAAAAGTAGACATATCCATTGTCGCACTGGCATTGGCTACAGTCAGACCGGTGTTAACCACCAGTGCACCACCCGCGGTATTGGTACCGCTGGTATTGTCATTCCTTAATGTTGCATAAGTACCCTGTACTACTGTCTGACCTCCGGTTCCGGCATTATAATTCACAGTGCCACCCCAGGTTTTGCCCGTTGGTATTGGTGTTGCGCTGGTATTCTGTGTCTTCAGCACACCGGTCAGTGTAGGTGTAAATGCTCCCGACAATACGTTGGCACCCATATCCAGCGTGCCATTGGCTCCGGTTCCGGTAACTGTAAACGTTGTTGATACAGAAATACTACCAGTCACCGTATTCGTTCCGCTCGTATTGGCACACGCTATTGATTTATAGGTACCAGCCGGCAAAAACTGTGCTCCGGCTGTTCTTGCTAAACTTATCCTGCTCGTTCCTCCGCTACCACTCCAATCTTTGCTCGCCGGGATTGCCGGATTCACAGTGCAACTGGTACTGATTGTACCATTGTGTGTCAGCGTTGATAAACTACCCAAAAGTTGGTTAGCACCAAAGTCTGTAGTTCCACCATTTGTGGTGATCAATGCACCATTTACAGTCGCTGTACCACTCACCGTATTGGTTCCGCTGGTGTTCAGAATCGATAGATTGTTAAATGTGCCTGCTGGCAAGGTCTGCGCACCGGCCGTTGCCGAATAGCTTACCAATCCGCCCCATGTTTTACTAGCTGGTATCGCCGGATTCACAGTGCATATCGTTAGTATCGTTCCGCTGTTGGCAGGCACCAGAGTTGCGCCCAGCAGCTGGTGTGCAGCATTTCCAAACCTCAATATGCCACCTGCTGTTGTTGTCAATGTAGCATTTGCTGTTATTGACCCGCTTACCGTATTGGTACCCGATGTATTCAATACCGTAAGATTGTTGGTATAGGTACCGGCCATCACCGTCTGCCCACCTGTAGTTACTGCATAAATAACCGTCCCTGTGCCACCCCACGTTTTACCGGTGGTAAATGGTGTTGCAGACGTATTGCTTGTTTGTATCGTTCCATTGTTACTGATTGTCGTCATAGTGCCCGACATCGCAAAGGTCGACATATCCAATGTTGCGCTGGCGTTGGCTACATTCAGCCCGGTGTTAACCACCAGTGCACCACCCGCGGTATTGGTACCGCTGGTATTGTCATTTCTTAATGTTGCATAAGTACCCTGTACTACTGTCTGACCTCCGGTTCCGGCATTATAATTCACAGTGCCACCCCAGGTTTTTCCCGTTGGTATTGGTGTTGCACTCGTATTCTGTGTTTTAAGCACACCTGTCAGTGTAGGTGTAAATGCTCCCGACAATACGTTGGCACCCATATCCAGAGTACCATTGGCTCCGGTTCCGGTAACTGTAAACGTTGTTGATACAGAAATACTACCAGTCACCGTATTCGTTCCGCTTGTATTGGCACACGCTATCGACTTGTAAGTACCAGCCGGCAAAAACTGTGCTCCTGCTGTCCTTGTCAAACTCACCAGACTCGTACCACCAGACCCGGTCCAGGTTTTCCCAGAAGGTATAGCAGGATTCACAGTGCAACTGGTACTGATTGTACCATTATGCGTCAGTGTTGATAAACTACCCAGAAGTTGGTTGGCACCAAAGTCAATAGTTCCACCATTTGTAGTGATCAATGCGCCATTGACGGTTGCTGTTCCGCTCACTGTATTGGTTCCGCTGGTATTCAGAAACGACAGATTATTATATGTCCCGGCTGGCAATGTTTGCGCACCCGTGGTAGACGAATAACTAACCAACCCACCCCAGGTTTTACCCGAGGGTATCGCCGGATTTACTGAGCATACTGTCAGTATAGTACCACTGTTGGCAGGCACCAGAGTTGCACCCAGCAGCTGGTGTGCAGCATTTCCAAACCTCAATATACCACCCGCAGTTGTTGTCAGCGTGCCGTTTGCTGTGATTGTTCCGCTTACTGTATTTGTGCCCGATGTGTTCAACACCGTAAGATTGTTGGTATAGGTACCGGCCATTACTGTCTGACCGCCGGTAGTCACTGCATAAACCACAGTCCCTGTTCCGCCCCAGGTCTTACCTGTCGTAAATGGTGTTGCAGATGTATTGCTGGTTTGTATCGTACCACTGTTACTTATTGTTGTCATCGTGCCCGACATCGCAAAGGTCGCCATATTCAATGTCGCACTGGCGTTGGCTACTGTAAGCCCGGTATTCACCACCAATGCACCACCGGCTATATTGGTACCGCTGGTATTGTCATTTCTTAAAGTTGCATAAGTACCCTGTACTATAGTCTGGCTGCCGGTTGTTGCATTATAGTTCACGGTACCGCCCCATGTCTTACCTGTAGGTATTGGTGTTGCACTCGTATTCTGTGTTTTCAGCGATCCTGTCAGCGTGGGCGTAAACGCACCCGACAACACATTCGCACCCATATCCAGTGTACCGTTGGCACCTGTTCCTGTAACCGTAAATGTTGTAGATACAGCTATACTACCTGTCACCGTATTCGTTCCGGTCGTATTGGCACACGCAATCGACTTATAGGTACCCGCCGGTATAAATTGCGCTCCGGATGTTGCACCAAAACTGAGCAAGCTGGTACCGCCTGATCCTGTCCAGGTTTTTCCGGATGGTACCGCAGGATTAACCGTACACGTAGTGGTGATCGTACCATTATGTGTAAGCGAAGATAAACTGCCAAGCAATTGATTTGTGCCCATTGCCACTGTGCCGCCATTAGTTGTCACCAATGCACCATTCACCGTTAGATCACCACTGGCGGTAACAGTTCCCGAGGTGTTATTAAGTGTTACATTATTATAGGTCCCGGAAGGGATCGTCTGGCTACCGGTAAGACTATTGAATATAACCGTACCAGCCCAGGTCTCTCCGGCGGGTATGGCTGGTGCTACAGAACATACTGTCAGGATTGTACCATTGTTTACGGGAGTTATTGTTGCGCCCAGCAATTGATGCGACGCTGTACCAAAATTCAATGTACCTCCAGCCGTCGTCGTCAGCGTAGCGTTCGCTGTAACCGTTCCGCTTACGGTATTCACGCCAGATGTGTTCATCACAGTCAGGTTATTATTGTAGGTACCTGCCATCACTGTCTGACCACCACCTGCAACATTATACCTCACTGTACCACTGCCACCCCATGTCCTTCCGGTTGTAAATGGTGTTGCAGATGTATTGTTGGTTGATATTGTTCCGTTGTTAGAGATCGTGGTAAGCGTACCGGCCAATGCAAATGTGGACATATCCATTGTCGCACCGGCATTGGCAATATTCAATGCGGTATTTACTGTCAATGCGGCAGCAGCCGTGCTGGTTCCACTGGTATTATCCAACCTCAGCGTTCCGTATGTGCCCTGCACTATCGTCTGGGCTCCGGTTGCAGCATTGTAATTTATAGTCGTTGCCGCATTCCATGTTTTACCGGCCGGCACTGGTGTTGCCGACAAATTCGCTGTTTTGATCGTACCCAGTGTAGGCACTGCAAATGCGCCCGACAATGCAAACGTCGACATGTCCAATGTTGAAGCTGCATTGCTTATATTTAGTGTTGTATTCACGGCCAGTGAACCACCTGCAGTATTGGTGCCGCTGGTATTACCCATTGTCAGTATGTTGTAAGTACCTTCAGACACAGTTTGCCCGCCGGTTGTTGCATCATAGTTTACAATACCGGCCCAGGTTTTACTGCTCGATATCGGATTTCCACTCGTATTCTGTGTTCTCAAAGTACCACCATTGGTAGGTGTAAATGCACCCGACAACAGATTTGTACCCATATTCACAGTGCCTCCTGACGTTGTAGTCAATCCCGTTGTTACTGCTATGTCACCATTTACGGTGTTGGTATTCGATGTGTTACTAAATACAAGGGTCTTAAATGTACCCGCAGGTACTTGCTGATTGCCCGTAGACAATGCAAAAGTTACCTGACTTGTTCCGCCTGTTCCCGACCAGTCCTTGCCCGACGGAATCGCCGGATTCAATGTACACGTAGTTGTTAGTGTACCGTCGTGCGACAAAGAAGAGATGCCCCCTAGCAACTGATTCGTTGCCATCGCTATTGTCCCACCGTTTGTCGTCGTCAATGCCCCGTTAACTGTTAGCGCACCTACCACGTTATTAGTGCCGCTGGAGTTGAGGAATGTCAGGTTATTGTATGTACCTGCCGAGACATTTTGCCCTCCTGTTGTCCTTGCATAAATTACTGTACCACCAAAAGTCTTGCCTGTTGCTATCGCAGGATTAACGGTACAAATAGTCTGAATGGTCCCATTGTTCGTTGCCGTAAATGTTCCCGTAAGTGTATGCCCTACATTCGCAAAATCAAATATACCCCCGGCTGTTGTTGTCAACCCGGCATTCGCCACTATTACACCACTTGCAGTATTCGTTCCACTGGTATTGCTAAGTGTAAGGTTGTTATTGTAAGTGCCCGCCATCACGGTTTGCCCACCTGTGAGCAGGCTATACACTACTGTTCCAGATCCACCCCATGTTTTGCCTGTTGTGAATGGTGTTGCAGAGGTGTTTTCAGTCGTTATTGTACCATTGTTGCTGATAGTTGTAAGCGTTCCAGCCATTGAATGGGTCGACATACTCATTGTTGCACCGGCATTCGGTAGGCTCAGCAAAGTATTAACCGTCAGCGCACCACCTGCGGCATTCGTACCATTAGTATTGCCCATCACCAGCGATGTATAAGTTCCCTGGGCAATGGTTTGTCCACCAGTTGCCGCATTGTAGTTCACAGTACCAGCCCAGGTAAGTCCCGTTGGCAATGGTGTAGCACTTGTGTTCTGAGTAAACAAGGTTCCTGTATTGACCACCGCGCCAGCCGACAACGAATTCGCACCC
The DNA here is from genome assembly GCA_903824665.1 of uncultured Bacteroidota bacterium. GTDB lineage: Bacteria > Bacteroidota > Bacteroidia > Chitinophagales > Chitinophagaceae > Nemorincola. Next base: position 76,995 of record CAIJXT010000005.1, read on the forward strand.
ATATCCAGACTGCCGCCAGACCCTGATGTTGTGAACGTTCCCGTTATTGTCAAATCTCCACCCACTACTGTATTTGTGCCACTGGTATTGGTGCAGGTGAGTGTCTTATAAGTACCACCAGGTATAAACTGTCCACCCGTCAGGTTGCCAAATGTCACCAGACTTGTTCCACCCGTGCCAGACCAGTCCTTACCTGTAGGCAATGCTGGGTTAGCATTACACGATGTGGTTATAGTTCCATTGTGTGTTACCGATGTCATTGCACCTGATAGCTGAAAACCAGCCATTGCCAACACACCGCCGCTTGTGGTAGCAAAAGCACCATTTACAGTGATCGCACCATCAGCGGTTTTTGTTGCCGAAGCATGACTGAATGTAAGATCATTATAAGTGATTCCTCCTACAGTTTCAGCATTGTTACCTGTGTAAACAAAGCTGTTGGTGCCGGTCGTAAACCCGCCTATACCTGTTGCAGTCACACTAAAACTACCACCCACATTTATTGTACCATTTTCCAGCGTTATCGTAGGACTTCCCACCCTTGCCGTAGACAATAATATATCATTGTACGTACCTGCAACCATTGTTTGGGCACCTGTGCCATTGTATTCAAGTGTTCCCACAAGTGTCTTACCGGTCGGTATTGGTGCCGAAGACGTATTTTGGGTTTTCAGCGTCCCCGTATTTGTTATCGTTGTTGCACCTACCAGCGCATTGGTTCCCATGTCCAGTGTACCACCAGCTGCCGATGTTGTTATCACACCCGTCAATGTCAGGTCTCCACCCACAACGGTATTCGTACCGCTTGTATTTGCACAGGTCAGTGTCTTGTAAGTCCCGGTTGGTATAAATTGTCCTCCACTCGTTCTGGCAAATGTAACCAGCCCTGTTGTTCCGGTCCAGTCCCTACCAGAGGGCAATGCTGGATTGTTTGTTGAAGAGGTACTGATCCTGCCATTATTTACTATTGAAGCTAATGTCCCACCAAGGGTAAAAGTCGACAGGTCAAACGTGCCACTGCCTGTTAATGTTGTTAATGTTCCATTAACAGTGAGATTACCGTCAACCGTGATTGTACCTAACGAATTACCAATAAAAAGGTTGTTGTATGGAATTGTGCTATAAACCGTCTGCCCGCCGTTGGCGGCTCCGTACACAAAAGTGTTGCCAGTTGCCAAGTAACTGCCTATACCAGTTGCAGAAAGCAAAAACGTTCCGGTAACTTGTATCACTCCCGACTCCAGCGACACAACGGGGCTACCCACACGCACACCTGAAAAGGTTAGATTCGTATACGTACCTGCTACCACTGTTTGTGCACCGTTACCATTGTATTCCACCACACCACCAGTCCATGTTTTACCAGTTGTAAACGGGTCACTGCCTGAATATTGCGTTTTTATCGTTCCTCCATTGGTTATTGTTGATAACGCTCCGGTTATTCTAAAGTTGGTCATATCCAGAGTACCTCCGGCGGTGGTGGTAAGCAAGGTACCTACAGCAATATCCCCACCAGCTGTCGTCGTTCCACTTGTATTACCCAGGGTTAGCCTGGCATACAATGTTTGTGGAACAACTGTCTGGCCTCCTGTGGCAGCATCATAGTTTACAACACCGTTTGCTATAGTTAAGCCCGAAGGCAACGGATTGGCACCAGTGTTTTGCGTACGTATGGTGCTGCTGCCATTGCCCATAGTGATCGCCGTTGCCGTAAGCAACCTGTTTGTCTGAAGATTCAAAATGGCATTGTTCGACAATGTTAGTGTTCCTGCTACCGATAAGTCACCGTCTGCCGTGTTCGTTCCTGCCGAACCACTTCCTGTCGAAAGGTTATTGTAAGGAATAGTACTTAAAATCACTTGCCCGCCCGCTGTTTTGTTATACGATATTGTATTCCCCGTTGTTACATAACCGCCAATATTCGTTGCCGTAATCGAAAATGTTTCCGCTACCGACACAGTACCCGACGCTAAGGTGATATTTCCACTACCCTTGTTATTAGAAATCGTCAGGTTACCATAAGTGGCCACGGGTATTGTTTGCGCTGATGCTGCATCAAAAACAGTTGTCGATGTCGCATCCAGGCTTGTCAATGTTGGATTCGTGGTATTCTGAATTGTCAAAGTAGACCCTGCTGAAACAAACATGCGCGCACCCGTTCCACTGATCGAAAAAGCTGCCGGGATGGTGAGATTGCATGGTGACACTCCATCTCCTACCACTATCCGGCACGTGTTGCCAGTTACGGTCCACGCTGCGCCTATTGTCGCTGTCGCACGGTTGTGTATATTAAACCGGGTGTTGTTGGTAGTAAAATTCGCAGGATTAGCACCAGATCCGTCTGTCTGGTCGCCCCAGGTTGTCAGGTCATTCAGATTGCCGGTAGACTTTGAGTAATAATTGGTCTGGCCAAATGTGGTAAAACTAAAAAATACGAGAAGGATAAAGGATAAAAGATGCTTCATAAAAAGTGGATGTGCAGTTTCGTGTGGTGGTTATATACGAAGCATCATGCGCTTCGGTTCTTTTAGTGATTTTATAATGTATTTACAGCTACATGTTAGGCTTTGAAGTGTTTGTTTTACAGAAGAAGTTTGTTTTTATGTACATTACAATCATATTATTTACTTGCGTAATTGATCATAAGTATCATGTCTATAACATTTCATGCTCTCTATTTGTTCGCTTAGACTCTATATTCATTGAAAACCATATCTCATACAAGCGGCAATATAATTCATTTTTTTATAATTTATAGTTACTGAGATGTTAACAAGCTCGTCTAAAAATATTTTTTACTAATTCAACTACTTCATTAACAACATTGTGTGTATTCAGGCACCTGATAAATATGATATTCATTACCATTTTAACACACAAAGGATCATTTTGGTATTATTGCTTGAATTATTGCAACTTTGTGGCTATTTTAGCACATACAGCGGGTAGTTCTTATGAAAAACGAAATTGTCGTGCTCATCGTAGAGGATGAGGACATATGGGTAAAAGCATTGAAAATAATTGTACAGGAATTGGGCATGGAAGTAGCAGGCGCTGTAAAGACATTTGAAGATGCGTTGGTCGCTTTTAACAATACTGAATTCGATATCGCACTCTTAGACATCCAGATCGGGAACACAGAAAAAGGCATTGAACTCGGTAATATTCTAAGCAAGGAGTACAAGAAACCTTTTATCTACGTAACAGCAGGTCAAGATTTCAGCATTCAGAAAATCGCTGAATCAAGCCCGGCAGCTTTCCTTCAAAAACCAGTATCAGCTAATGCACTGAATATCGCAGTAAATCAGGCTCTCGAATTTCACCAGGAAATCGAAAATAGAAATTCGAGAAAAAGTAACCCGTCGGTGTTTTTTATTAAAGAAGGTACGCGCTACAAAAAACTGGATTGGAATGATATAGCATACATCACAGCCGGCAAAAACTACGTCACAGTATACAATTCAATTGATAAGGTCGAATACTATATCCGCAATTCCCTCCAAAAAACACTTCAATACCTGATACCCAAAGAGCTCCAGGATAATTTTATTCAGGTCAACAGATCTCAGATTGTGCAGTTTTCACACATAAGAGAGATTACCGGAAATGAAGTAATTACAGACCACGAAAGACTGGCGATATCCGATGGCTTTATGAAAGACATGAAAAGCAAAATGAACATCGTATAACCCCGTTCTGACAACAAATTCTTGGGTACAATACATAAATCACAAAGCCACCTTTCGGGTGGCTTTGTGATTTATCGCTTAGATTAGAATCATTGTCGTAACAACTTTTGAACACTGACCAATTGCCCGGTCTCATCATACAGATTCACAAAGTACATTCCGGCCGCCAGATTACTTGTATTAATCACCTTTGCATTCTTCAATTCCAGCAATACTTTGCCATCAATACTGGTCACTATTGCATTTACTATTGAAGGTGCATCTATATTTACCAAATCTGTTGCCGGATTAGGAAACAAACTATACACGCCATCTGATTCAACAGTGCTTATCTGCAATGGGAACTGGAATAATTCTGTTTCCTTTGAGCAACCATTGAAATCTGTAACCTTTACATAATAAGCATTGTCAGAATTGGTTGCCGTGAACGAGTAGGTCGTTGCACCCGGAATTACTCCATTTGCTGTGTCAAACCACTGATAACTTACATAAAATGGTGATGTACTCATTATTCTGGTTGCCCAATTAAAAGACAATACCGGAGCAGGTAGTGGATTGATGGTTACAATTGTAGACGTTATGCAACCAAACTTTGAATAAATAATTTGAGTAGTATCAGGGAAATGTCCTGAAACTTTCCCGGTTATAGAATCTACCTCTGCTACATATTCGTTGTTGGTACTCCATCGGCCACCGGTTACTCCATTTGACAAAACAGCTTCAGAATTGCTGCATATAGCCATCGGTCCGGCAATTGGTGGTAGCGGCGGTATAACCTCCAGGAAAAAAGTTGTCGCGCAACCTGTAGGCAATGTATACCCGATATAGGTAATACCGGCAACAAGGCCACCAACATGACCTGTAAATGTATCAATTGAGGCAACAGCGGGATTACTGCTCACCCACGTACCGCCACCAACAATATCTGTTAACGATATTTCGGACCCTACACATACACTATCCGAACCCTCGATATCAGCAAGTGGATATACAGTCACAATCTCAGATGTGCTGCATCCAGAACCTACTGTATACTTTATAATGGTCGTACCCATAGACAAGCCAGATACAACACCATTGCCAGCAACAGAGATCACTGTTGCCACAGTAGTATCCAGACTAGACCATGTACCGCCCGGTGCTGTACTCATCAATGTGGTCGACTGCCCATAACACGTGAAAAACACACCTGATATGGTACCCGGTAATGGATTAACGGTAATTTCCCGGGCGACTGGTGAACAGCCTGGAACGGTATAGGTTATATTTACAGTGGCATTAGACACACCCATTACAATACCGGTTGCACTACCTACCAGAGCTACTGAGGGGTCACCGGTACTCCAGCTTCCACCCGGAACCGGGTTGCCCAATGTTATAGTACTACCTGCACATACCTGACCAGGGCCAGTAATTGTACCGGGTGGCGGGCTGACATTTACAGACGTGGTGCTAAAGCAATTTGTAGATGACAGGCGGTAAGTTATAGTTGCTGTACCTGCAACATTGCCCGATACAATTCCGGTACCAGCCCCTACAGATGCGACGAAGGGAAAACTACTGGACCATGAACCTCCTGAAGTAGTATTAGATAGATTGGTTGTCCCACCCACACAAACTCCGGTACTTCCCGTAATAGGAGCAGGGTTGGGGTTTACATTCATAAGTTTTGTGGTATAACACCCTGTCGCCGTAATTTTATAAGTAATAGTGGCCACACCTGCAGAAAATGCAGATACAAGCCCTGAGGCCGACCCTACATCAGCTGTTCCCGGTGCAGAGCTGCTCCATGTACCACCGGGAGTAGAATTTGAAAATGTTATGGTAGATCCTACACAACGGGTAGCCACAGCCACAGGGGTAATAATTGCAGGATTGTCAAAAGCGTACATATAACGGGTTACATAGCAGCCTCCCAAAGTGTATGTAATATGAGCACCGCCAGCTGTTGACGCAAAGGCATCACCACTCGAATTCACACTGATCACAGCAGCATTGGAACTTGTCCAGTTACCACCGGAAAACGCGTTGGTAAGATTCGTAGTTGTCCCAACACACACATTTATCGATGTCGCGATGGGCACAATAGGTGGAGGACTAACCCTGACCAACTGAGTAGTTGTTGTAGTATATGATCCTACAGCTCCCCCGCACCCGGCAGAGCCTCCAGTCCAATCTACCACACAAAAGAAATAATAATCTCCACCTACTGGTAGAGACGGCGTGAATGATAATGAACCGGTAGGACCGGTAGAAGTTGTAAACGTTACCGGACCACTAGCCAGTGTTGCCGTTGCAACAACCGTAGAATTGGTGGTATTGTAGTACCACCATATCTGCCCTGATGCACCGGTTGGGATGCCGGTACCGCTGTTACATGTTGTGTAGGTATAGGTTAGCGGCAAAATGGACGCACCAGTACAATATGTATTTGCACCGGTAAATGAGGATGTACCACTTGGCTGAAATATCGTTTGGGAATAGCCCGTCACAGCGAAAAAGCAGGCAATCAACAATAAATATACGTTCTTCATCAATTTTCAATAAAAGGTTTAAAATTGTATTCTACCTGTTTAGCACATTTCACAATATGTGCATTTATTCGCATTCAAAGCTTCATCGCATAAAGTTACTAAAAATACCGATTATGTCGCATTGCATGTTGTGGTAATGATTTTATTCAATAACCACTCTTTCCGATTGCACCTTTTCACCATTTGCATCACTAACCAACACGTTATAAATCCCCTTTTTCACAGCTGACAGATCCATTTTGTCAGGATCACATAACATTGCCACCAACCTACCAGCCATGTCAAATAGCTTTACAGAGTACCTGCGGCCACCCGAAAAATGCAACTCCGTTTTTGCCGGATTAGGGAAGATAATAACTTTTGCATCCTTTGTTGCTTCAGACCCAACCGCCATCGAAGTATTGTAATCGAATGGAACAGAAGTGCCAACACAACTATTTGTATCAGTAACCACTACCCGATAACTGCCATTGTATATTCCGTTTATTTTGAACGAAATACCATCCGGCACTATGCCCATTATACTATGGTACCATTGGTAGTCTATATAGACGCTATCTGTCACCAGCAAATTGGTAAAGGGTATCAGACCTACTACCGGCGCCGGCAAGGCATTCAATACTATAGTAGCCAAAACAGCACAGCCTGTTGGCAGTGTGTATTTTACCATCGCGGCGCTGCCACTTATTGCAGTCAAAACACCTGAGACTGCATCAATAGTTGCTGCACCCGGAATCACAGACGACCATGATCCACCGGCACTGGCATCATATAAAGACACAACACTACCCAAACACAACTCATCAGGAGCCACAATAGCTGCCGGCAGCGGGTGAATAGTAACTGTTGCAAACAACCTGCATCCTGAACCTGTTGTGTAGACAATATTTGCAGTATCAGCAACAATTCCAGTTACTAAACCGGTTCCCGCATTCACCGTTGCCGATCCGGGGTTAAGGCTCAACCACGAACCGCCACTCGTTGGGTGGCTTAAGGTAGTAGTTGTGCCCGGACAAACTTCTCTTGAACCGGCAATCGGGGTTGTTGGTGGATTTACAACGCTCACAGGCCGTGTGACCTTGCAACCCGCAGGCATTGCATAGGTAATCACTGCATTGCCTTCTGACACACCTGTAATAAGCCCGGATCCGGACAACACAGACGCAATTGTGGGAGACCCACTACTCCAGGAACCACCGATGACCACATTGGCAAAAGTCGTATTTGCACCTGTACATACTGTACCATTACCGGTTATGACCGCTGGTACGGGATCTACTGAAATCATCTTGGTTGTTGTAGGGCAGCCAGAAACACTGTAGGAAATAACGCATGTTCCCGGTGCCATTCCCGTTACAATCCCGGTTGGGCCTACCTGCGCTATACCTGTCGCAGAACTGCTCCAGGAGCCGGTAGAAGTGCCTGCACTCAGCGTTATGGCAGAACTCACGCATACCTTATCCGTACCAATAATGTCGGCTGCTGCTCCACAGTCGTACGTAAGTGAAATATTGTCTATAGCTCCTCCCGGTGTTGTGCCGCCAGAAGCGTTATTTTGCCACGAAAAAATCAGCCGTACCGTTGTACCGGCAAGGGCAGAAGAAAGTGTTAGTGTTTCCGACACATAAGCCGAAGCTACAAAAGAAGGCTGCGACCAGATTTGCGTCGCACCAACAATTGTTGTAGCAGGAGATACTGGCGAATTCGCTACTGGCACTACGCTAGTCGGTGCAGTATAGGCGAGCATTCTATCAAAACCAGATTGCCCGAAACCCTTCCATTGAAAATTCAAAGTGATTGATCCAACACCGGCTGGTATGGCAATATCCCTGTAAAAATGGCAGGTTGCTGCTGCAGAATTGTTGTATTGATAGGCACTGGCATTATCAGAAATATGCGCGCCCCTCGCGCCTGCAAACGGAACAGCACTGCCAGATAATATCCATTGATTGGCAACCGCCGCAGGATTCACCACCGTCCAGCCGTTTGAAGCAAATGTGGTTCCCGATTCAAATCCACCATTGGTAGCGGGGTTTACTGCCACTACCTGAGCACGAACAGCAACACTCACACCGCAAGCCAATACCAGGCTCCAAAAAATTCTCATGCTGATTCTGTAAATTCTAAGCAAAATTGTATCTGTCTATTCGATCACACGAGCCGCTTCTCCGGGCCCGGCAATTATTGTTTGGTTATGCGTTCAACTTTTATCCGATCACCAGCCTCATTGAACATAGAAACAAGGTACATTCCGGGTTCCAATTGTTCTATATTTACCGTATTTGTATCGTTGCTACGTACCAATACACGCCCTTCCATGCTGCTGATCACCACATGTACCTTTACCGGAGTTGTTATGTGCAAAACATCCGAAGCAGGGTTGGGATATATTTTCACGGCAGCCGCAGACAATATCTCGGTGCCTGTAACAATGTTCACCGGATATCCACTCGAAAATGCTGTACATCCATTACCATCTGTCACGCGTACCCGGTAATTGCCTGTAGTAGTGGGAGTATAGACAAAATTGGTCGCACCGGCAATAGCAATTGTATTCAGAAACCATTGATACTGTGCATATACATTAGATGTTGCAAGGTTAGAACCTGCGTAACTAACAACAGGCAATGGATAATCATTCACATCTACCGTTACAGCTTGCGAATTGGTGGAACATGGTGCCGTAGGCTCTGTCACAACACACCGGTAAACACCAGTTACTGTTACGATGTGTGTTGTTCCTGTCGAACCAGGGATGTTCACACCATCCTTCTGCCATTGAAAAGTAAGGCCAGTGGTTACAGTATTGGTGTTCACTGTCAATGCACCATTATCACCAGAGCACAGTAGAACTGGACCGGCTGGCGACACTGGCAAATCTACCAACTCAAGCGTTGGAGTGGAGAATGGCGTCATTGCGGTGCAGCCGTTTGCATCCGTAATTTCAATCTGGTAATTACCAGTAGTGTCAGCGACATAAATCTGATCCGTAGCTCCGGGAATAGCCACACCATTGTTGTACCACTGGCAGGTATTGCCAGCACCGCCGGGTGCATCCAGAGTAGCACTCCCGCCTGTACAAAACGCTGTGATCGTAACGGGTGAAATAGTCGTAACTGGTGCAGGATTAACGGTAACTACAGCAGTTGTTTTTGCTGAACAACCATTCACGTCCGTCACCGTTAGGGTATAAGTTGCACCTGCGCCAAGTCCTGCCGAAATTGTTGGATTCGCCATTGTTGATGAAAATCCTGCCGGACCATTCCACAAATAACTTGCTATAGTACCTGTCGCAGATCCGGTAAGTGTGAAAGCCTCATTCGGACATGGGGCAGGCAATGGTGCACTAGCTGTTATTGATGTAATGTCAGGGCACGTATAATCTACTTTCAGGTAAGGCGCATGAGCACCGGTTGGTGTGGCGGTTCCAGTCTCGCCGGTAACTGTGTAAACCCTTGGGCCAACAGTAGCCATCACCACAGATACTTTTGTCCCAACATTGGTCTGTACAAATGTCTCCGCTGCTGCAGCTGTGGCAAAAAACTGGTTGCCTATTCCGCCATACGATGGACCGGTTGGGTATATGGTAGGAGCAGCTCCCATTGTTGTATACAAGGTGCCAGGCACCGTGATCGTAGACAGGTCTCCTGCATAACCTCTGGTCTGATTGCCACCAGACCCACCGGTGCCTATCGCTGCAACATTGTAGTGAAATTCAACACCTGTAACAACTGCCGTAGGTGGTAATTCGGCCAGATCAAAAACAGCATACCCTCTCGTCACAAACGTTTGTACACTCAACACATTGTCTGTCCTGACAGTGTTAGAGCTATTACCCGTCGTAAATGAACCCAATGGACCATTTGCATATATTTCCTGACTGTTTTGCCCAAATGCAGTAACAGCGATACAACCTGCGATCAACAATAGTACACTTCTTTTCATCTAATTATGAATTAAATAATATTTTTTATATTGTATCAAAAAGTACAAAAACCGTTACCTAACACTACCCAAACGCATACCAGCTGTCTGCCAGACAGTTAGAGCACGTTCATGTTACGCAAAATAATACTAATTTATCCAAAAACAAAAACAAAAAGTCATTTTTTTATTTACCTGCCTCAGCAGTATTTAATTGGCGTACAAACCCCTGAAAATGTTAGTATTAGTGCCTCAAAACAGCAGGCACACGCCATATGGAAATGCCTGTTGACTTACTTGGAAAGTGTTTTACTACCTTTGCCGCATGAACAATAAAAAGACAACCATTTTTTTGGTATCATTCTTCATTTTACTCGGAATCGCCTTTCTTTCGTACTACTACAAAGTAAACAGTGAACTCAAAAAAATCTCTCCACTACCTGTAATCGGCAATGATCAGAACCATCATATCGCTCCTTTCTCTTTCGTTAATCAGGAAGGCAAGACCATATCAAACGACGATATAAAAAACAAAATCGTTGTAGTAGAATACTTCTTTGCAACCTGCAAAGGAATCTGCCCCAAGATGAATGAGAATCTGAGCACGATTTACAAAAAATTCAAAGGCAACAAAAATGTACTTTTTCTTTCGCACACGGTAGATCCTGTCAAGGATACAGTTGCAGCACTAAAGGCCTATAGCCTTCGGTTTGATGCCGACCCGCAACAATGGATGTTTCTGACTGGTGACAAAAAAGAACTGTACGACATGGCGCGCTATAGTTACCTGATCAGTGCAGAAGACGATACCGCAGGAATAACAATTGACAAAGATTTTATACACGATAAACACTACGTACTCATCGACCATTTCGGACGTGTTCGTGGCTTCTACGATGGGCTGAACGAGGCAGATATAACCAAAATCACAGGTGATATCAAAACACTTATTGAGGAAATGAAAGACAAATAAATTCCCAACCGCTTGTTCTACCTCATCGCTACCGTTGTTCTTAATGTTATCGTATCTGCGGTACTGAAAATGTTTCCACGTTTCGGCATCAACCCTTTGCAGGCAATTGTCGTCAACTACTGTGTTTGCGTCCCAACCGGATGTATTTTCACGGGGAGTATGCCTTTCAACAATGCCACAATGTCGGCATCATGGTTGCCATGGGTCGTTCTGATGGGGCTGGCTTTTATAGCAATCTTTAATCTAACAGCGTTCTGCACACGGGTGTCTGGTATGACCACTACTGTGATTGCCAGCAAGCTTTCACTGGTAATCCCCGTAGTTTTTTCGATAATTTGGTATCACGATCGGGCCGGTTTGGGCAAGATTGCAGGCATCCTGCTTGCCTTTCCTGCTGTGTACCTCACAACCCGTACACCCAAGAGTCAGCAATCATCTTCATCAATACTATGGCCAGCTGTTTTGTTTATCGTCAGCGGCGGTCTTGACACACTAGTCAACTATATTCAGGCAACGTTTCTGCATACTGCTATCGATCAGTCTGCAGCTACAATTATTTGTTTTGCTACTGCTGCCATTGCCGGGTTGATAGTGCTCGCAGTACAGGCCGTATCTGGCAACTTCCTGTTCGAATGGAAGAATCTCCTGGCTGGCATTTGCCTTGGTGTACCCAACTTTTTCTCAATCTATTTTCTTGTACATGCGCTCAATAGCAGTAGTTTTCAAAGTTCTGCAACCATTCCGCTACTCAATATCAGCATTTTGGTTGTCTCTACACTTGCTGCAATAGCTTTCTTCGGAGAGCGAGCCGGCAGGCAGCGTATCTTGGGCCTCGGACTGGCTACTATCGCTATCCTGCTGATAGCCTTTGGCGATCAGTAAAACAAATAGGGAGCGACCGGCGCTCCCTATTCAAAATATCACTCTTCATAACAACCACTACCCCAGATAAACTTTTAGTGCATTGCTATACCGTGCTTTCTGTAACCGCTTAATAGCGCGTTCCTTGATCTGGCGTATACGTTCCTTGGTCAGGTCATACTTTTCTCCAATTTCTTCGATACTTGGTCCACTATCGCCTTCAAGGCCAAAGTAGGCGGCCAATATCTCAGCCTCACGCTGGCTGAGCGATTTCAGTATCCTGCGAATTTCATTGCGCAGCGAATCCTTCATTACGTCATTATCAGTATCACTGCTGCCTTCCAGCAAATCTCCCATCGCTACATCTTCAGCTTCATGTACAGGTGCATCCAGAGAGGTGTGCCTGGTGTTGCTTGTGAAGATATTGGTCACTTCCGTCTCGCTCATATCCAGGATGTCGGCCAGTTCTTCTGTTGAAGGTTCACGCTCGTTTTCCTGTTCAAAAGCAATAAAAGCCTTGTTTGCCTTATTGTAAGTACCAATTTTGTTTTGGGGCAGGCGTACCAGCCTTCCTTGCTCGGCCAGCGCCTGCAGTATAGACTGCCGAATCCACCACACCGCATACGAGATAAACTTAAATCCTTTTGTTTCATCAAACCGCTGCGCGGCCTTGATGAGACCGAGGTTACCCTCATTGATCAGATCGCTGAGCGATAAACCCTGATGTTGATATTGCTTCGCCACCGATACAACAAACCTGAGATTGGACTTCACCAATTTCTCCAACGCACGCTGATCACCCATATGAATTTTCTGGGCCAGTGTGGTCTCCTCCTCAGGTGTTATCATCGAAATCTTGCTGATCTCCTGCAAATATTTCTCAACCGCCTGCGAATCCCTGTTCGTAATCTGGGTGGCAATCTTTAACTGCCTCATAATGTTACTCCTTTAAATTTTAATTATCAAATACTTACCATCACTCAAAACTTATGCACTTCTTCTTCTTAAAACCTGCCTGCATTTCCAAACTGTCACCGATTTTGCAACCGACCTTGCACTTTTATGTACTAAGGCGTATTGTTTTCCAAAATAGTTTGGTCTGTAACCGTGTTTTCAATCACGTTAACATAACGTCAAAATACGTTCCACAAATTGCCAATAAAACAATAAAAAGCAGATTTCATTCACTTAATATACTGAAACATGCTGTAGTACTGGCTTTTAATGACTATGAATAATATTTATGCGGCTATAAAGCGTTAATTCCCTGACAAAATTCACCAGATCGCGCTGCAAAATTATACCAATATGCCAAAAATGCTACCTTTGCCCCACAATTCATATCAACTTTAACAAAACATGGAAAAAGATTTATATCAGCATCCGGATTATTATCTCGTAGACGAGCTATTGACAGAGGAACAAATTCTCATCCGCGACACTGTACGTGCGTATGTAAAGAAGGAAATTTCGCCTATCATAGAAGACTATGCACAGAAGGCGCAGTTCCCTCATCAGATTATTAAAGGTCTGGGAGATGTGGGTTGTTTCGGACCATTTGTACCACAGAAATATGGCGGCGCGGGTCTGGACTATATCACCTATGGCATAATGATGCAGGAGCTCGAGCGTGGTGATTCTGGCGTTCGTTCTACCGCATCAGTACAAGGTTCTTTGGTCATGTTTCCTATCTATAAATTTGGTACTGAAGAACAGAAACACAAATACCTGCCTAAACTGGCTACTGGCGAACTAATGGGCTGCTTCGGTCTCACAGAACCCAACCATGGCTCTAACCCCGCTGGTATGCTCAGCAATTTCAAAGATGCTGGCGACCACGTGATACTCAACGGAGCCAAGATGTGGATTTCTAATGCACCATTTGCCGATATCGCGGTGGTATGGGCTAAAGACGAGAATGGCGACATTCGTGGCTTGATTGTAGAACGTGGAATGGAAGGCTTCTCAACACCAGAAACGCATGGCAAATGGTCATTAAGGGCATCTGCAACCGGCGAACTGGTTTTTGATAACGTAAAGGTACCGAAGGCTAATTTATTCCCTGAAATCAAAGGCCTCAAAGGACCTCTTTCATGCCTCTCCAGTGCACGTTATGGTATAGCCTGGGGTGCATTAGGCTGCGCTATGGATTGTTATGATACCGCCCTTCGTTATGCAAAACAACGCGAACAGTTCGGTCGGCCGATTGCCGGTTTCCAGCTTACACAGAAGAAACTTGCAGAAATGATCACAGAGATCACCAAAAGTCAATTACTCAACTGGCGTCTTGGTGTATTGCGCAACGAAGACCGCGCAACACCCGCACAAATTTCTATGGCAAAACGAAACAGCTGCGATATAGCACTGAAAGTATCACGCGAAGCCAGGCAGATCCTCGGTGGTATGGGTATCACCGGCGAATTCAGCATTATGCGCCATATGATGAATCTGGAATCAGTTGTTACCTATGAAGGTACGCACGACATCCACCTGCTCATCACAGGTATGGATGTAACAGGTATTAATGCATTCTCATAGTCGAATCAAATATATTGTTCTCTATTAAAGGTTGCCTCAAAAGGGCAACCTTTTTTTGTCGCAATATACCATTCCGGGCATAGTGTCAATCTTCTGTCACATTCTGTCAGTTACAACAGTACCTATCTGGCACAAATTATCCGCCAGATAGTCATACACAGCATAAAATAAACAACAATACGGCCGAAATCCGATGGTAGTGGAGCGAAATACCTAAGAATATACACTCAACTACTGTGTCTACCTACACTTGCTGATCCAAATAAAATAAATCTCCCCACCGGAATAGCCAACTTCGACCAACCATCAGAAATTCAGATGGAATTTCACGCTGCTGCAGCAAAAAGAAGGAGTACCGGATCCTGTAAGAGTAGCACACTTTGATCACTAGTGGGCATAAAAAAAGCCCCGACTAAAGTCAGGGCTTTTAAAAGAATATGGCAGCTACCTACTCTCCCGCATTGTGGTGCAGTACCATCGGCCATGGCGGGCTTAACTTCTCTGTTCGGAATGGGAAGAGGTGAACACCGCCGGCA
>CAIJXT010000006.1 GCA_903824665.1 uncultured Bacteroidota bacterium
TAAAGAATAATGGAACATTGCTTTTAAATGCAGTTAAGCAGGCTTCCTTGTCTTTGGGTTTGTATTCTCTTATCTGTGCCATCATTGCATTGACCTGTAAATGTTTAAAAGAGTATATTCAAGTGCGAAATTATCTATCTTCGTTTCAAGAAAATTGTATGGAAGCGAAATGAGATTTGAAAAAGTATTGCCTTCTACCAAGTTGCAGCAATTTGTAAAGTATATCTGGTTTTTAGAAGTTGCAGAAAGTGATATTCCTTTTTCACAACATCTTCTCCCCTATAGTTGCTGCCAACTTTTTTTTCATTTAGAGCAATCTCCCGAAATGTATCTATGGAATGGCATACAAGACAAGAGTCAGCATGATAGTATATTTTCTGGTCAATTCACTAAATCAATATTTCTAAATTATACAAAGCCATGTAGATGTGTTGGAGTTAGTTTACAACCATGGGCGGGAAACTCATTATTTGATTGCCCAGCAAACCACGCTAGTGACCGCCTATTACATACCGACAATTTCGATAAAAAATCAAGATTACGAGAGCAATTATTGATTGTGAAAACTGAGAATGAAATATTAGTGCTGCTTGAGCAGTATTTACTTGATAAATTAAGGAATCGCAATATCGACCAATTGTCAACTGATATCGCCAAAGCCATTTTAAAAAAACCTACTGTAAGCGAGTATAAAAACATTGTGTCCACAATAGGATTTAGCAGAAGACGAGTGGAGCAACGTTTTTTGGAATCGACTGGCGTGTCAATGGGGAGCTTTGTTCGTAAGACTCGTTTTGAGAAGGCGTCGCAACTCTTAGGGTATAGCAACCAATTATCATTAACCCTTATCGGCCTGGAAGCAGATTATTACGATCAGTCTCATTTTGTTCGTGAGTTCAAAGAGTTTTCCAGCATGACGCCAACGGCATTTTTGAAGCAAACACAAAAAATGGATAGGAATACAAAAGATTTGATTATTGGTTGAAAATTTGCAGTCGGATAATTCTAAAACACATTGCAATACGCTAAAGTAAAATACTGAGTTTGCTTTGTTTTAGGCGGGGAGTAAAAGTTTTTTGCAATTAATTCAAATACCCTGTCATTTAATTGTGCATAGGCTTACTAATGACTGAAAATAGTTGCCAACTTGTAGCTGAACAATCAACCTGATATGAAGGCGGCATATACCCGGGGGATATATAATGAGCTGATTTTGGATTACATTTGACATGTAGTAAAATGTGTAAAAACTGCAAGAAAACATAGATTTAGTGAATGGGGCATTAGTACAGAAGCAATAGTATTGCAACCACTATTGATAATCCCAACATTATTTTAAATATTACTCTCTTACTGAAAAAATGAGAGCTTTGAATTAAGGTGCAAAATCAATTATTCTCAGTTCTCCATGGAATATTATTGGAAGTGAACAGGAAGTTGACCTTCACTTTTGGTATTAAAATGGTTCATGTTGCACAATATAAATTTAACAAATAAAATCCAGGTTGCATATTATCCAATCTTGGGTGGATTTTACCAACAAAAAATGGCAAAATGATTTCTAGAAATTGGTTTACTTTTTTGAAAGACAGAAAAAAAATATCCAATATCTGTTGTTTTTCGTGTAACGCAGTTAATTTTAGTTTTTTCGAGAATGAAGCAAAATTTACAGATGAAGACATTTCTTGAACTTCTGAAAATGCAGTTATCTACCCACTTTATGGTGCGAATCAAGATGTTCCTTACAACATACTACCTGTGAGTCTAAACAGATAGTATCAACTGGTGGAAAAATTACTCTAACCAGCAAAGTCAATGAGGGTACGGAATTCATTGTGACATTCCCGCAAAATGCAAGGAGCTTATAATTGCCGTATGTGCCTAACGATATTGATTCATTTGAGGATTACTGTATGAACATTTCTGAGATTATCTAAGGATGCCAAGTTTTGCACCTAAACTAATATCTAATCGCGGCAAGTTGTTGAATGCCAGTTTTGTTCTTTGACAGCCCTTTTTCTTTAATTGCCATGCCCCCGTCACTTCAGGCGACCAATAATACATGTAAACCTCATCCTCCTTGTCCAGTATTCTGGTTGAAAGAAAATCACATATACACTCGCACATGTTTTTCGAGGTACTTTCAAAAGGCGGGCTGTTCTCAACTTTTATGATGCAATTCCAAAAACACATTTTTTCTGACATGCTTTTTATCATTGTCAGCATTCCTTCACGTGTGCCGGTATTGCTTATGCTACAATATATTAAGTAATTCATGACTGCCTATTAAGGAAATTACAAATCCGCCCCCCCCCCTGCTGCAACTACGGACTATGCTTTGATTACGACGTTTATTTATTGTACAACCTTAATGTTTTTCTGCACTGTATGTGCGGAGAACAACCCCATTGCGCCATTGGATATATTACTTTGTGGATTGCTTGGCGTAGTCCCGCCACCTGGTCCACTGTCGGCCATCAGCACTAATGTTGAGTAAAATGCCGCAACTTTTTGATCTATGCATTGCATAGTGATCTCTATTGAGTCTGCGGACTTTATCTTTAAGTCGTCACCATTTATTTCAAGTCGAAAGGAATTTGCCTCGCCATTTCTCAATTGATCATTTTGGATAAAATGTTGGTTGACTGGCTTATTGTTTACCAGTAGTGCAAACCTGTAATTATTACCTTTTTGAGTTGGGTCATTGTAGACAGGTACTAAATTGTATTCTGTTTCACTGGAGGTTACAACCTTTTCAATTTTGATAGAATCGAATGGCACTTGCTGCGGCATAGTGCTCTGTGCAGTATATGTTTGGTTTTCTGCCAGGACGGTTAGTGTATATGTTCTCCCAACCACTCCAATAAGTGTATTTGTACGATAAATTCCGCTGCCTTCAGGGGCAAGGGTTTCACTGTTTCCTGCATCATCACTAATTTTAACTACAGCATTATCAACCGTCGGGTTGCTTTCGGTATTTGATAGATTAACGGACTTTGTAATTTTTATAAAATACGGCCCGGTTTCGTTTGTTATGTTGCCATCAATAATGATCCTGGATTGATTGTCTTTGTATTTCAAATTCACCACTTTCTCGCAACCCGTAAGCGTTAATGCGATAAGTACTATGCTGACAGTATTTCTCATTTTATTTCATTTAAAATTTGAAGTTATATGTTACGCTGGGAATCCATTGGAAAAGGGATGTTTGTACCGCATCGATCTTTTGCGGGTTAACCGCATTCTCTCTAAAAGTAATGCTGTATGGGTTGCGGCGACCATAGACATTATATAGACCGAAACTCCACGAACTTTGGTATCTTTTTTTTGCTGGTCTTTCGTAAGTCGCGCTAATATCCAGTCTATGTGTAGCAGGCATTCTATCGGCATTGCGGCTGCCATATTGGTAGATTACCATATCGTTCATAACATATCTGCCGGTAGGGAATGTAACTGCATTTCCAGTAGTGTACACAAATATGCCTGACAATGTCCATCGAGATGTAAGGCTATAAATGCCTACCACGGACAAGTCGTGAGTGCGGTCTTGCTTTGCATTGTACCACTGGCCATTATTGATGCCGCCAATTTGTCTTTCTGTTTTAGAAAGGGTGTAACCAATCCATCCTGTAAGTTTGCCTTTTTTCTTTTTTATTATAGTTTCTATACCGTATGCCCTGCCATTTCCAAAAAGCAATTCGCTTTCTATGTCAGGAACTGTGTTGATGTCAGTGCCGTCTCTATAGTCTATTTGGTGCTGCATAAATTTATAATAGACTTCTGAGTTCAATTCGTAGGCATTGTCGTTGAAGTTCCTACTGTACCCTATGCTTACCTGATCGGCTATCTCTGGTTTTATGTTGTAACTGTTACCAATCCACTGGTCGGTAGGGCTGCCGCCAGTAGAGTTGCTCATCAAGTGTAAATTCTGCGTATTTCGAGCATATCCAAGTTTAATACTGGCATTCTCGCTTACTCGAAAATTTGTAGATAATCTAGGCTCTAAATTGTAATAGGCTTTACCGATGCTGCCTTCATCCAATTTTACAGATTGTGTAAGCTGATTATTCGTATAAATATTATAGGTATTGCCTCCAAGAACATAAAAGAATGAAAACCGCAATCCATAATCCATGCTAATTTTGTCAGACGCTTTCCAGGAATTGTTGACATACACTGCATTTTCCAGACCCTTGCGGACTTTCTTATTGCTGACAATACCTGTTCCTTCTGTTGTTGTAGGAGTAATGGTGTGATGAATTGTATTTAACCCAAAGCGTACGGTATTTTGGGAATTTAGAAACAAAGTAAAGTCCTGCTTCAGGTTCAAGTCCTTAATATTGGAATTAATGTTTATGCTAT
This sequence comes from uncultured Bacteroidota bacterium, assembly GCA_903824665.1. GTDB lineage: Bacteria > Bacteroidota > Bacteroidia > Chitinophagales > Chitinophagaceae > Nemorincola. Next base: position 4,363 of record CAIJXT010000006.1, read on the forward strand.
TACCATCGGTATTGAAGCCAACATTGAAATCATAATTACTGTATATAAACGAAGTGTTAGAAAATAACTTGCTGCTTACTACACTATTCCATCTCAATGTGCCTGTTGCATTACCCCAATTACTCCCAAATGTTTTAGAAACGCTCAATACATCCTTGCCGAAATAGCCCGAGAAAAATATTTTATTCTTGCTGTTAATAGCCACATTTGCTTTGGCATTCAGGTCATAGAAATACAATTTTACATCTCTAAAATCAGATGACATATTTGCAAGAAGGTCTGCGTATGTCCGTCTGCCTGAAATTATGAAAGAAGATTTATCTTTTTGAATTGGGCCTTCTATTGTCATTCTACTACTAATCAACCCAAGACCACCACTAACATGATAATCTTTATTGTTACCTTCTTTCATTTTCACATCCAGCACCGAAGAAAGGCGACCACCATACTGCGCCTGACTATTGCCTTTTATAATTGTGGCATCTTTTATAGCATCGCTATTAAAAGTGCTGAAAATACCTAACAGGTGCGAAGCGTTATATACTGGTGCTTCATCTAGTATTATCAGGTTCTGGTCGGTAGCCCCACCCCTAACAGAAAAACCATTGCTTCCTTCACCGCTGGATTTTACACCGGGCATTAGTTGAATAGTTTTTACCAAATCTTTTTCCCCAAATACTACTGGCATTTTTGCAGCAGTTCTCATATCCAGCACTTCAGTACCCATTGCTGCTTTGGTTAGATTATCATTGTCTTTCTTGGAACTCACTACCACCTCTTTCAAAGTGGTTTCATCAGACATGTTGATATTTAATGTAACATTTGAATCCAATTTTATGGGAATTAGCTGCTGCTGGTACCCGATATAGGAGAAGCGCAATGTGTAATTGCCCTGGGGAAGCGAGAGCGAGAAAAAGCCGTATTCATTGGTTATTACCCCCACAGTTGGATTTTCAACTACCGATGCAGTTACCCCAACTAGCGTTTCGCCTGAAGATTTTTGTTTCACAGTACCGCTAACAGTATATTTTGATTGCGCCATCAACAGCATTGTGTTGAATAATAAAAGGAATGTTATTCCCAGTTTTTTTTGCATGATTTGGATAATTGGTTAGGTACTATTTTACTCATTCGCGAATCATATTTGATCACGGTACAAATGTGAGATTAGAAAAAGTCCTGAAAAAATATTTGAGAAGAAGTGAAAGAGTTAAGCGAAGAATGTTAGTGCCATTCCGATTATATCCTAGTGCTGCGAAAAAAGATGGTATTCTAAGAAGAATATCGGTTAAAAAACTCATCGGTGTAAGTTCTTCCAATAGGAAACTCTTGTTCTCCTATGAAAATAGTAGTTCCTCTTACTGCCTCAATTTTGCTGAATGGCAAAATGAAACTGCGATGTACACGGATAAAATCAGACGATGGTAATTTCTCCATCATGTCTTTCATGGGCATCCGTGCAACAATGGTCTTACGCTCTTTGATGTAAACTTTGAGGTAATCAGCTAACCCTTCAATGTATAGAATGTCAGCTAACGGGATTTTTACCAAACTGAAATCAGCGCGAATGAAAATATTCTTATCTGAATTCTGGTCTTTTTTATTTATGTGGTCGAAATATTCCTGTGCTTTTGTTACTGCTTGTGTGAAGCGTTTCTGATTAATAGGTTTGAGCAAATAGTCGATGGCATTTAAATCGTAACTTACTACTGCATATTCGCTGAATGCGGTGGTAAAAATGACCATTGTTCTTTGCTGCAATGACTTTACTAAATTAATTCCGGTCATTGACGGCATTTGTATATCGCAAAAAATTAAGTCAACCGGAAATTTTCGTAGATGCTTTAATGCTTCGCTGGGTTGGGTGAAAGTCTTCTGCAGATTGACGATCTCACTTTTGTCGCATAAAGACTGAATCACTGTAAGTGCCAAGGGTTCATCATCTATTGCTATTGCATTTATCATTGTAGATTGATATGTAATGAAACGGAAAACTCCTTATCAGAATCATTAATAATGAGCAAATGTTTTGAAGGGTAGATTAGATTCAGGCGATGCATTGTGTTTTCAATTCCCAGTCCGCTTTTCTCAAAAATCTCCTTCTGAACATTCACTTTATTATTTACCACACTTAACCGAAATTCCGTCTTGTTCATTGTCATTTCAATTTTGATGTGGCTCTTTTGTTCGGAGTTTACTCCATGCTTAAAAGCATTTTCAACAAAAGGAATCAACAACATAGGAGCGATTTGTAAAGCGGGGATATCATCCATATTCCGATATTCAAGTTTTACACTCCTGTCTAAACGCATTCTCTGCAGTTCAATAAAATTGTTGATATAGTTTATTTCATCTTCCAATAAAACAAAGTCCTGTTGTGTGTCTTTCATGGTATAGCGCATCATCTCTGAAAGTTTATCAACCATGTCTGCCGATTTCGGCGAAGAATCTATGGCTGTAGCATAAATATTGTTCAAGGTATTAAACAGGAAGTGTGGGTTTATTTGCGATTTCAGAGATGCAATTTGTGCCGTAAGTTTTTCGGTTTCAGTTTGTTTTAACCTGTTATAAATCGCCCATAAGATAGATGATACAATGGATAGAAACCACAGTAAAATAGCGTTGACTATGATAACAGGAATGATTTTTTCAATTATTGGATTTGTTTTGGCAAATGAATCGGGGTTGAAATCGGAAAATAAAAATATGGTTCCGCAAAACAATAGTACTGTGACTATTGCCAGCAGTAGAATTGAGAAGTAAACCCAATATTTTTTTGTAAGCAGATATTTCGGGATAAGAAATAAGTAATTGAAGTAAAATATCAGTATCAATACACTACTTAAAGAAATACAGAGTAAAAGATATTTTATGTCGTAAGAAGGATCAAGCGAATTAAATACTTGGTCGGTTGTTGCATAAGGAATAATAAGCAGTGACACCCAAATCAAGGCATGTGTGGCAACTGTAACCGGTTTTACTTTCATGTTTATTTTGGACTAATTCTCAAATTAAAGGTATATTTATTTCGCCTCAGAAAGTTTGAGAAAAAGGGTGGTACTTTGTAGAAGTAGGTAGGTTTTTCGTTTATATTTTCAACACACATACAGACTACGAACAGTCTTTACAAACCCCAATAAGGACACAGTTCATTCGTTGAATCTTATATTTTTCTGGAACTTTGAACTCCACAAGTGCTGGAAGGCACTCAATAGTTTCACATTGTGTGCAACGAAAATGGAAATGGTTATCTGGCAATGTATTTTTATCGCATTTCACACAGACGGCAAAATATTGTTTTCCATCATCAGCTACAATTTTATGAACTATCTCATCTTCACAAAAACGGTTTAATATTCTGTATATAGTTGCTCTGTCAGCATCTACATCCATTTGCTTCACTATAGCATCTTGACTCATTGCTTTTCTGGTATTTGTCAATACAGATAACACGGCTTCCTTTGAGATTGTATTTCTTCTTTTCATCTAATTAGCAAATTTAATCAAATTATTAATGCGACAAGGTTGCATTAATGAAACCATTACCTATCTTTGGCGAAAGTTTTTTGGAAAAATGAAAAGAAGAGAGGTCATAAAACTAAGTGGACTTGCTTTGGCATCCCTGGCTTTGCCTTTTCCTATATCTGCATTTACAAAATACAATCATATGAAAGACAGTAAAGATTTTGAGGTTATCATCATAGGTGGAAGTTATTCAGGACTTTCCGCTGCAATGGCGTTAGGCCGTTCATTGCGAAGTGTTCTAATAATTGATGGCGGGTTGCCCTGCAACAGGCAAACACCACATTCGCACAACTTCATTACACATGATGGAGAAAAGCCGAGTGTAATAGCGGATAAAGCCAAAACGCAGGTTCTGAAGTATAGTACTGTGAAATTCCTGAACGACTTTGCCATAAGTGGTAAGAAAAATGATTATGGTTTCGCAATTACTACCCAATCAGGCGTGATATTTCAAGCAAAGAAATTAGTTTTTGCAACAGGCATAAAAGATACCATGCCTGAAATAAAGGGCTTTGCCGAATGTTGGGGTATTTCGGTAATACATTGTCCATATTGCCATGGCTACGAATTGCGAAATAAAAAAACAGCCATTTATGCTAATGGCGAAAAGGCTTTTCACTTGGCTTCGCTGGTTAATAATTTGACAGACAAGATCACCATTCTTACGTCGGGCAAAGCTGATTTTAAAGATGAGCAAATCGAAAAATTGAACAAGCGCAGTATAAGAATTGTCGAGACAAAAGTTGCAACTTTAGAACATGAAAATGGCTACATAAAAAATGTGGTTTTTAACGATGGCAGTAAAATAAATTTTGACGGTATATATGGCGTAGTACCGTTTACACAACATAGTGACATACCAGTTGAACTTGGTTGCGAAATCACAGAACATGGGTATATAAAAGTAGATATGTTTCAAAAAACGAACATTACAAATATTTTTGCCTGTGGTGATAATTCAAGTATGATGCGATCTTTAGCCACTGCGGTATATACAGGAAGTATAGCTGGCGTTTTGGCGAATATGGAATTGACCAACGAAAATTTTTAATTCAAAAATATGGTAGAAGTTTTTAGTACAAATGTGCAAACCAAAATGCAAGCAGAAGGAATTTTAAAAGTTCTTGAGAGCAGTTTCCCTGAATCGAAAATCAATTTTGATTTAGATGATTTAGAATCTACTTCACCTTGTTGCCACAGCATTCTGCGGGTTGAGGGAGCTGCAATCTATTCTGAAATAGTAATATCAATTGTAAATAAGGCGGGGTATATGTGCGATATTTTAGAAGATAAAATATGCAAATAAAAAGCAACTACTATGACAGAATTTTGGGAAATGAACTTTATTGAGAAGCAAGAAATGTGGGGCTTTGACCCTTCAAATTCTGCAGTATTGACAAAGGATTTTTTTGTCCAGAAAGGAATGAAAAATATTTTAATTCCGGGCGTTGGTTACGGACGAAATGCCCAAATTTTCAAAGACAGTGGAATAGCTGTAACCGGGATTGAAATATCAAAAACCGCTATTGGAATGGCGAAAAAGCATTATGGCACGGGTATGACCATTTTTCATGGTTCTGCCACTGAAATGCCATTTGATGATTTTCAGTATGATGGCATATTTTGCTATGCTCTAATTCACTTGTTAAACAGTAGCGAAAGAGAAAAGCTAATCCGGGACTGCTATAATCAACTATCGGATAAGGGCTACATGGTCTTTTCAGTGATTTCGAAACAAGCCAGCACTTATGGTAAAGGCAAATGCATTAGTCAGGATCGGTATGAAGTATTTGATGGGGTTAAAATGTACTTCTATGATAGAGATTCAATTAACGATGAGTTTAGAAACGCAGGCCTTTTTGAAGTTATTGAAATCAGCGAGAACTATCCATTCTTTTTAATCAAATGTAAAAAGGGGGACTAATTTGGCCCACAGAATTTTCATAAGGCATCACGCCTCAATTTCCTATATAGGATAAAATTTTGCTGAATATATAGTGAAAAAGCTGTATCAATTTTTTGATGTGGCCTTTTTTGAATGATGATATTGAAAGGAAAACGTTCAACCACAGTATTATCATTAATCAAAATTGCAATAAAAATCAGCTTTGAGCGGAGTCAATCCTATAGCAAATTGTTAGCGGAAACCCTCTGGCTACCTTGTTAACATCATACTGACGAACTTTGAAAGATATTTTTGATTTAAGACGGATGCCGACCTACACCGTTTCGACACTTAATCTTCAATCAATTTTTCTATCTTTTTAAAATACTCACATATTGGGCAATAGTTTTCTTCAGGTGGAGTTATATTGAAACATTCTAATTTACAGCTCTGTGTTTTTACGAGCTGTACATTTATACTAAGACCGTGCATTGAAAACCATTTGATTCTAAAAATAGAATTATTTGCCCCGCATTTATATCAATGCCCTCTACCCGAAGTATTTTGTCGCAATCTTCCAGGTCAAAGTTTATTTTGTGTTTTGGGCATATTTTATATAATATTTCCAAAAGAGCGATCGCATCGTTCTGCTGAATGATATTCGTTTTAAATACCTCTACGTTATCCACTAATACTGCAATTATTTATTGTTGAAATAAGTTTTTGTTTTTCGTAAATCTTGCTATACCAATGTTCATTTTTTTTGCGGTTGCGAAAACATCTTGGCAATACGCTTTCATTTCTGTTTGGTTAGAATGCCCTGCAAGCATTTGCTTCATCGCAGGTAAAAATCGCAAAACAATTTTCATTGCAAAACTGATTAGCCAAGGTGGTACGCTAAGTAATTTCAAGTCTGAACTATTAGCTAAAACAACATTTCTTGCTTTTAGTATTGGCAACAATTCTTTACCATTGGCAATTACATTTCGCCAATAAGTACTTGTTTTCAGCGCTTTTAAAAGTCCTTCGCTTGTTGGATAATTAATTCTTTCTAAAGCAAATGCGGCATCAACTATGAAGTGCCCCAGTAAATATGCTCTAAAATCTTTACTTATTTTGGGCTTAATGTCGGCTGATTGAAATAATGCAACAACTTCTTTTGTCCTTTCAGTTACCTCTGTGCCGAAAGTGCCTATAGAGATGCTACCAAAAAGAGAACCATTCAAAACACGATTGTTGTCAAAGCCACCGCCTGCCATCGGAAAGCCCCATACCAATTGTTCCGTAGGTAAATTTTTTGTTTGATCTAAAGGTTCCTCCCAAAAATTATTAAGGAGCAATAGCGTTGATTTGCCAATTTTATCTGATAAGTACTCTGCTACTTTCTTGAACTGATAATGTTGAACACTTACAAATATTAGATCGTAATTGTGATTTGCATTAAAATCTTCTATCAACTTAACACGCCAATCTTCTTTTACGGCTACGCCTCTAATTTTCTTACGGGCATCTAAAAGATTTAAAGTTACCGTTGCGCCGTATTCAGCTTTTCTGCCAGGTCTTACGTAAAATTCAACAATGTGGCCAGCCCTTTCAAATGCCCAAGCATATTGGGTCGAAATAACGCCCCTACCAAACATCAATATTTTCATTTCCTTTTCATTAAAATAATCTGAATTGATTTATTTCAAACGACTAAACTCAAACGTTTTTCCCAACATTGAAATGCCTTTATACGCTCTAAAATAAAGTTTGTGCCCATCTACGGTTGCCTTGCAATCGTAAAAACCACCACCGCCAAAGGCATATATTTTTCCATCTATATACTTCCCGTCGACATACTTTAAACCTGTTATGAAAATAATGCCTTGTAAGCTCCGGTTTCTTAGTTTGGGGTCAGGGTTCTTTAGGTCTTTTTTAAATGTTTTTCCATCTTCTTCCAATGCATCTTTACTTGTTATCAGCTTGGCATTATATGTTCCTTCACTTTTTGAAAACTCCCATGTAAATTCTTTGTTTACAGATTCCCATTTTCCAATTATGGCATCTGTGTCTGTGGTTACCTTCATACTAGTCAAAAAAATACCTATTCCTGTAAATAACAGCACCGATGCTGTGTTTGTAATGATTTTCCTTAGCTTTTTTGTTAGAATGCTATTCATTTTTTTCTATTGTTTGTTGAGATTGTTGAAAAAATTATTTCACAAAGTTATCTGCATATACTACTTAAATGGCGCTCGTATACTTTTGTATAGCACATCATCTGTGTTCTTGTAAAAATCATCCCTAAATTTGGAATTGAAAATCAATTAGTGCCTTTCTGTATAGTGAACCAGATTCATAGCATGTATAAAAACATAAGAGCATTATCGGATTCCAGGAATTGCAATACAGAAGATGGTATGGCTTTGTTAGAATTGATGAATTTATTTGCAGGCAAATGGCGGATGGTAATCCTTGCCGCCTTGTTTCTAAAGGACATGAGGTTTACTGAATTACAACAGATAATTCCGAATATAACACCACGGATGCTATCACGGGAATTGAAGGACCTGGAAATGAGCGGTATAGTGAAACGTACAGTATTTGATGAGACTCCTGTATTAATTCAATATGGAATTAGTAGTTCAGCAAGAGAACTTGAACCAATAATTATTCAACTGTTTGAATGGGCTAAGCGGCATGGGAGGAAGGCTAAAGGAAAATAATCAATTAATTGTCCACACAAATAACTGCATTTTGGACACATGCAAACTTTTTAATCTTATCACCTTTGCACTTCACAATAAATAAAAAATAATGAAGTACAAAATTTTAGGAAATACAGGTTTGAAAGTTTCAACGCTTTGTTTGGGGACAATGAATTATAGCGGAAAAGGGTTTTTCAACTATATGGGAAATCTTGACCAAAATGCAGTTGATGAACAAATTAAAACTGTAACAGAAGCAGGTGTTAATTTTATTGACACCGCAAATATTTATTCCAATGGACTTTCGGAGGTGATGATTTGTCAAGCAATCAAAAATCTTTCAATCAACAGAGACGATTTGGTTTTGGCTACAAAAGTGAGAGGCACCATGGGCAAAAGCCAAAACGACTTGGGTCTTTCCAAAAAACACATCATTCAACAAGTTGAAGGTACTTTAAAAAGACTTGGAACAGATTATATTGACCTCTATCAAATCCACGTCTGCGTGTCTTAAGTTGCCCGAACGATGACAGAGTCTTTCCGCTTACTTTTGCCTGCTGTTATGCCCCGTGCTTGCATCTCATTTATCCTCTTTACTAAATGCTATGTCAAGAACAAAAACACTTTTAGAACCGTCAGCGGGTATAAAATATACTGATGATATAGATACCCTATAGTATGGCTCAAAGTTATCGAAGATTTTCCCAATGCATTTTTGTGTGCCTTTTGAGTATTGCTCTTCCCATATATCATTTTTTATTGAACTTGTGTCAGCGAAAATGGGATGAACCAAATTCAATAATCTTCCATACTCCATCTCAACACTGTCTTTATTGGAATAGAAATATCTACACTCTAAAATCATGGGATGTTTATTAAAATCCTCTTGCCCTCCTTTTTCAGTAACCAGAGCAGCATTGCCATAAATCAACATAACTTGAATTGAGTCAGGGTTAGATTTAATCAGACCTTTGTCTGTTGTAATACCTTTGAAAAAGGAAGATGGTTTGAAATTATTGAAAGTAGTGTCTGTTAAAATAAATCTCTTATCATTTACAATTACTTCACGAAGGCCTAAACGGGATTTTTCGAGAGGAAGGTTATAAAAAATACTTTCGATAATCGGATGAACTTGTCTGGTCTGCACAGTGTCATACGTTTGAGTTGTTTCTTGGGTTTGTGGATTTTCAGTCCCAACATTACAAGCTGTCGTCCCTAAAGCTGCTGTCAAGGTCGTAACAGTTAAAATTAAAAGTGTTTTCTTCATCGTCTTAATGGTCTTACGTTGTCTGTTAGGTCGTCATAGCATTGCGCATAAAGGTTTCGAGGCTTACGTTCGGTGGGTTTAGAACTGTCAAACTTTTCTATAGCCTTTTCAAATATAGCTATTTTATAAATAATCATACGGAGACACGATTTTTTGAATGTTTTTAGTGCTTACATTCGTGTAGATTTGCCATAAAAAATACCAACCGCACCTTCGTCTGGCACATGGCTGGCAAATGCTCCCATTCCCGTTAGCCCGGTAAAAGGAAATCCATCTTAGCCGCCCATTTTAAAAGGCCCTAAAAACGCTTGTGTTCTCGTAGGATATTGAATGCTGTTTACATCATCACTGCAAATACTGTCTGCTAGCATTACCCGCAAGGTTCTAAATCTAATGTACTTGTACAAGATCAATGAATTGGTTAACGCTACCAATTGTTGTATTTGCTTTGGGTTAATGTTGACGAACAATGGCAAGCTTATCCTTCTTTTTCATCTTTCTTTCTACTACTTGCACAAAGACCAATGTTAGCGAGATACCTAATGGAGTCGATTCCCCGATACATTCTTCTGGTTCTCCGATTTTATTTTTAGTACGAATAAACCCACAATACTTTTACTCATTGAAAGTAATTTATTGTTTAACCTTAAAAGTCAAAAAAAATGAAAAAGAACATTTTTAGTTTATTTGCAGCGAGTATTTTATTTCTCTCATTGTCGCTAGTGTCCTGTAAGAAGCAGAGTCTAAATACTTCGGATGACGTAACATCTACAGAAACGGTAACAGATAATGCAGCCTACAAAATGGATCAGAGTACCAATAGTGGCAAGTTTGGGTGTTTTGACATTGTATATCCGGTCAGCATCGCATTGCCCGACGACGATGCTGTAGTGACAGTAAACAGTCGTGATGAGCTGGTAACAGCAATAAAAGACTGGGCCAAATCAAAGTTTGGTGGTGATGGGTCACAACATGGACGTGGAAAACACTACGGACAAGGTGCTCACCCAACATTTGTGTTGCCGATTACTGTGATGTCTGAAACGGGGGAGACAATCACGGTAAATACCGAAGAGGATCTTAAAGCACTACGAGCCAGTTGCAATAAGGGATATTTTGATCATAGAAACGTAAAAGACCACGCTGAAAAAGGTAAGCCATGCATGACCCTTAACTTTCCTGTTACTGTACAATTCCCAGATGGTACAACTAAAGAAGCAAAAGAACGTAGCGAATTACAGGCAATAGCAAAAATGTGGCACCAGGATAACCCAAGTACTTCAGGCCATCCACAACTTGTCTTTCCAATAAAGGTAACTCAAAAAGACGGTACCGAAGCCACAGCAAACTCGAGAGAGGAATTGCAAGCATTAAGAGCTTCCTGCAATTAGGATGCCCTATCTAGTTTTGTGTAAATTGCCGGCATTTTTAAGCCGGCATTTTTTCAGTTACAAACGTTGACAAATGGGTTAGGGCAAAAAATATGGCGGGAGTTATTTCGTCATCATTCATTAAGATACATACAAGAGAGTTTCTTATTTTACAGCGAGAAATTGCAGGATAAAAAAAATAAAGAAGACATTTCTGCAATTTCGCCAATAGACATGATCATTTTTAGCACTATATGCGTAAGACAAACTACAATATAATAGTTCATACTGCTTTCTGGTTGCTATTTTTAGCCTTACCTTTTGTTGTTTATCCCGATTCAATATATCTATTAAAAAAACAAACAGGTAATTCTTTTCTGCTTTCCTACATAGCTGGAATTCTGTTTATTATCCCATTTTTTTATTGCCATTACAGCTTTGCAATCCCTAAATTATTTTTTCAAAAAAAGACACTGCTATATCTACTTTCATTGTTGATGTTGGTTCTACTATTCATAGCTTTTGCGAGAATCAGCTTGTCGATTTTTGGACACAATAACTTTACTGGGCGCGGCCCCAAACCCACATTTGCAAGGGGAATAATAATGCGCTTGATCCTGATCATTGTTGTGCCTTTAGGGCTGAGGATATATGAGAGATGGAAAAACCTGGAGCGAACCCGCATACAAATGGAGCTATCATACCTAAAGGCTCAGATCAACCCACACTTCCTATTCAACACACTCAATGGCATTTATGCACTTGCAATTAAGAAGTCTGATAATACCGGAGATGCCATAGTTAAACTATCGTCAATTATGCGATATGTGATTACTGAGGCTGCAAACGAAAAAGTGCCATTGGAAAAAGAGATTAAATACATCAGTGATTTCATAGATTTACAGCAGTTGAGGTTATCAAAATCAACAACGGTAAATTATAATGTAAATGGCAACACATCAGGCGTTACAATAGAACCTTTGTTGTTAATAACATTTATTGAGAATGCATTTAAATACGGGGTAAGTACAGAAATCACAAGTTCAATAGACATATATATCAATATGACGGGAAAGAGACTTCAATTCATTGTACGAAACGCCAAGATTACCCGGCATGATGGTAACAAGACATTCGGGGTAGGCTTGAAGAACACAATAGACAGACTCAATTTGTCGCACAACAAGAATTATAGCCTGACAATTGACGACACAGAAAAAGAGTTTGCAATAAATCTAAACATTAATCTAAAATGATACGATGCATTGCAATTGATGATGAGCCATTGGCATTGGAACTAATAGAGGCATTTTGCTCACGTATCCCTTTCATATATTTTGATAGGTCATTCACTAAAACTTCTGAAGCGGCAAAATATCTGAAAAAGCAGAAAATTGATTTATTGTTTCTTGACATTAGTATGCCTGATATTAGTGGCATTGATTTTTTAAAAAGCATCGAAGAAGAGGTGATGGTAATATTTACTACTGCGTATAGCGAGTATGCAGTTGAGGGGTTTAATCTTGAGGCGATTGACTATCTACTAAAGCCAATTGAACTTGGACGGTTCAGCAAAGCGTGCGACAAAGCGAACGATTATTTTGAATTACATAGCAACGCAAACAAAACAGGAAACCACTTGTACGTTCGGTCTGAATATGCCTTAGTAAAAATACCCTTCCCTGAAATTCTTTACCTGGAAACTTTGGAAGACTATATTAAGATACATCTCATTGGGAAGAAGCCGATCCTTACACTAATGAGTATGAAAAAAATGATGGACAGACTTCCTGAAAAAGAATTCATTCGTGTTCATCGCTCATATATTGTTCCATTGGGAAAGATAGAATCAGTAAGGTCAAAGACAATTTCACTAGGCGTTGTCGACATACCAATAAGCGCTGGTTATGAGAAGGAGTTTTTGAACGCATACACAAAATAAAATTTCTAGAACTCCGATACATTTCGGCTCTTCGCCGATAATATTTCGAATTACATCAGCCTTGACCCATTTTTGACATGAAAAAATATGTGCCAGCAAAGAATATGGCCGTTTGTGTGTTTAGGCCATATCCAAGTAGTATAATTAAGATTCTATCAATTGCTTAGAATACTCCAAACAGTTTGAAAGAGATATTCTTTTACAAATTCAAATTTACATGAAGTACATAACAACAGCCATAGTAATCGCATTAGTATTCATCAGTAACTTCGTTCTTGCGCAAAACAAGTTTACTTTAAGTGGTACTATCTCAGATGCAGGTACCGGTGAAACAATGATAGGCGCCGTGGTACGCGTAAGGGAAATACCGGCATCAGGCACGGTATGCAATGAATATGGGTTTTATTCGCTTACTATTCCAAAAGGCAGCTATACGATTCTAGTTCAAATTGTCGGCTATAGAGCTATTGAATATACACTTGACCTGAGTAGTGATAACAGTCACGATTTTAAGCTTGTTGCCAATGCTAAATCGCTCGAAGAAGTGGTAATAACTTCAACAAAAAGGAATGAAAATATTAGCAGTTCAAAAATTGGAGTAGAAAAACTGGAAGTAAAGGAAATAAAGAAGATACCGGTACTATTTGGCGAACAAGACATACTAAAAACATTGCAATTACTGCCGGGCGTGAAATCAATTGGGGAGGGTAATGGGGGGCTGTACGTAAGAGGTGGAGACAATTCACAGAATCTAATTTTGCTGGATGAGGCTACAGTATATAATGCCAACCATTTGCTGGGCTTTTTTTCAACATTTAATAGCGATGCTATAAAGGATGTTTCGCTTTATAAAGGAACAGCACCTGCCAGCTACGGGGGGCGGTTGTCATCAGTACTGGATGTAAGAATGAATGAAGGCAATAACCAACAATATCATGTAGGTGGGGGGATAGGGCTAATAGCGTCAAGATTGAATGTAGAAGGGCCAATTGTAAAAGATAAAGGCTCATTTCTTATCACAGGACGAAGGACATATGCTGATATGTTTCTAAAGCTATCGTCTGACAACAACATAAATAGTAATCAACTATACTTTTATGACTTAAATGCAAAAGCGAATTATCAGGTAAATAAGAAAAACAAAATTTTCTTGTCCGGGTATTTAGGACGGGATGTACTTAAGTTCAATAATAGATTTGGCATTGATTGGGGAAATGTAACAGGGACAACGCGCCTGAACCATATTTGGAACAATAAACTGTTCAGCAATACCTCACTAATATATTCAGATTACGATTACCGTGTAGCAATTACACGGGATGCCGGCGACTTCAGTATTACTTCTAAAATAAAAAATGTAAACCTGAAACATGAATTTGAATATTTCCGCAATAATAAAAACACCATGAGGTTTGGAATAAATAGTACCTATCATACAATTACGCCCGGACAGGTGGAAGGGTCGGACATAAATGCTGTAGCATTACAAAATCGGAATGCCATTGAAAACGCTGTTTATTTTTCCAATAACTGGAAACCAAATGCGCGTTGGAATGTTGACTATGGCTTACGGCTTACTACATTCAATATGTTAGGCCCGGGTGATTTTTACAAATTTGACTATCAGAACAATAATGAGCTAACAGATACTATTATCTACAAGAAAGGGGATATTGTAAAGACCTATATAAATCTTGAACCGAGGCTGAATATTGCATATGTTTTATCTGAATCGAACTCATTGAAGTTATCTTACACAAGAAATACCCAAAACCTACATGTTATATCCAATTCGACATCATCTACGCCTACCGACATTTGGATAGCATCAAGCAATAATGTAAAACCTGAAATATGCGATCAGTTTTCGCTGGGCTATTTTAAAAATTTCAAGGACAATACATTGCAGTTTAGCACAGAGGTGTACTATAAACAAATGCAAAACCAGATGGACTTGAAGAATGGTGCGGAAATTCGCGCGAATGACCGTATCGAAGGGGAACTGCTATTTGGTGACGGTAGGGCATACGGTATAGAATTGTTACTAAAGAAGAAGTACGGGAAGTTCAACGGCTGGGTTGGTTATACTTTGTCGAGGACGGAACGAAAGATTGATAAAATCAATGACGGAAGTTGGTACGCTGCAAGGCAAGACGCGACACACGATGTATCTGTAGTTGGCATTTACGACATTAACAAAAAATGGGCTGTATCAGCTACCTGGCTATATGTTACGGGCAACGCAGTTACTTTTCCTAGTGGAAAGTACGAAATAAATGGTCTTACACAGTATTACTACACAGAAAGGAACGGATACAGAATGCCCGATTACCATAGAATGGATATTGGAGTAACGAAGTACTTTAAAAAATCAAACAAATTTGAAAGCAGCTTGAATTTTTCGGTTTACAACCTCTACGGTAGAAAAAATGCGTACACTATTGACTTTGAAGATAACCCGAATGACCCAACTAAAACACAAGCTGTTATGACGTATCTTTTTACTTACGTGCCTTCCATCACTTACAATTTTAAATTCTAAGGCAATGAAATATACGTCCGGATTATTGTCGATAGCTCTTCTATTGGGATCACTAGTGTCGTGTACAAAGGTTATTGATATAGATACAAATGCTTCCGATTCACAGATTGTGGTTCAGGGTTCCCTTCCATCCGATGGTGACAAAACGTTTGTCAAATTGATGAAGTCAGTGAACTTTGACGAAAGCAACAATTATCCTGCGGTTAGAAATGCTGTTGTAACTATTGTTGATGATGCCGGGAACTCCGATATATTGACTGAAGTAGCACCAGGTTTTTATGAGGCTGACAGCATAATTGGGATTTCCGGAAGAACTTATAATTTGAGCATTCAAGTAGACAGTAAGACAATAACATCAACTTCTACTATTCCAGACAAAGTAACGCTCGACTCTATCATTGTAACCGAAGTAACAGAGGGAAATATTAGGGGGGGGGCAGCAAGTGGAAAAACTTATGAAGTATTGGTAAGGTACACAGACCCGGCCAACACAAACAATTATTACCGATTTATAGAATCAGTAAATGGCATTGAGACTGGCGATATATATGTATTTGATGATCGTTTGACAAATGGGCTTGCTGTAGAAAGCCCGCTTTTAAAATTTAACAGGCAACTAAAATCAAATGATGTTTTAACGATAGAAATGCAGTGCATCGACAAAAATGTCTACAACTACTTCAAGAGCTTTGGAAACTTAAGTGGCGGACCACAAAATTCCTCGACCCCTGCCAATCCATACACTAACCTTATCGGTACCAAACTTGGTTATTTCAGCGCTCATACAGCTGATAGAAAAAACCATGTCATACATTAATGCACATCTGTCAACCCTTCGTCAAGAAACAACTTATTATACATAGTGTTTGCGAATTACCTGTACTAATTCCATAGATACATTTATCAGCAAAGTAGTTCATTTTCATCAACAAAGTATCCGCCAATGCAATCAACCGTCGCAATATACGAGAATTATGAGCTTGCATTAAATGCAGTTATTGAGTTAAAAAGAAGTTCCTACATAGTTGAGTATACCTCACCAATCGGCTCTCAAATTGTCACAATTTTGGGGCCCCATTTCTGCGATTCAGGAAAAGGTTATGATGATTTCCTCAAAGGTAAATATTTACTTCTCGTTCACGGGGTAGGACAAGAAGCAAATGAAATATTAGAAATATTAAAGAAACATGCAGAACACACAAACAGTACGATCTGTCCAGCCTTCAATTCCCATTATTTCATTTGCGAAGGTTCTGAATATCGCATAAATCACTATTACTAGTGCTAGTTAGAAAACCTAACATATGAGAAGCAATACTTTGCCATTCATGTTATCGGCTGAGACAAAGTCTTGTACTATTGACTCGTCTTCCATTATACCTACAAAAAATTTTGAAAAACCGGTATATTTGAAGTTTAGGTGCTAAGGTAGACGATGAACATGAAATAATTGAAGGAATTCTTTTCCTAACCTTGCACCGATATGTTTGTCCTTTTCTTCTTTTTTAAGCTCTTTCGCCACTCAGCAATATCTGATTTTGCAAAGGAGCGTAAATATCTCTAGGAGCACTCATTGCACTCATCTACAATTCTTCTTTTGTTTGCATTACCCATGCTGGTGCATTGTTAATATTCTGGCGTAGAAACTTGTTCAGCTGCGCTGAATGATGTTGAACATGTCGCATGTTATACAAGAGCATTTCAAATACTGAATAGTCTCTATACTGATTAACCCAGCGCTTATTTGCAATTTCGTCAGTAAAAGTCAAAAGCAGTGTGTGACATTTCTCCTTACATGCTTTGGAATATATCAGCAGTTCGTCTTTCGTGTAAATTCGTTCGGGGAGTTTGCCTTCAAACTCTGAGTAAGTAAATGGTTTTGGTGAGATATAGTTTGAGGGATCAAGTGTAAGATAGTAGTCAAGGAAGAAAAGGCAATGATAAGAAGTGTACCAGAATTTTTCATCAGTGTTCCAATATTCATCAGGGCACATTCTAATAGCATTGTCCAGCATGTCAATGCTTGCTCCAAATTGTTTCCAAAGAGTTTCCTTAAATAATTTGTCCATGCTATTATGATTTATATTTTTCCTGTCTTTTGCTTCACAGGCTACTCTGTCGTCATATGGCTGCAGCTAACGTTTTGCAAATTAATGTAGACGGGCTTACGAAGCCTCCTGTATCTATACCCACAAATGTCTATATAAAGGTACAAATGTATTTATTCCCTCGTCCGCCCCTAACGTATATTTGCTGTTACATGTCAGTATATTTTTTATACCGTTTGTTTTAGGCTGTGTTCTGCACAGTCAATTCGTAATTCGGTGTTTGCGAGTTTCGTATTTAGAAGTCGACAAAAGTGTTCCTTTCCTTTTTTGTCTGATTTGTAAAAGTGGCAAGTGAAACACATTCTTTGAATGGTTATTATTCCCGACTTATTCAAGTGATGAATAATGTCAAATAAGCTTAATAATAAATTTTCTTTGTCGGTTGATTGTAATTTGTCAATTGGAATTTGAATCTGTTTAGCGAATAAAGATGTTTGTTCCGCTATGTCACTACCTTTTTTTGTCAAGCTAATAATGTAGCTTCTAGTATCGTGCTGTTCATATGCCTTTTTAATAAGTAACTTTTGCTCAAGGGTCTTAATAGTGTCGCTGATGGTGGCTTTTGTCATATTGAACTCGTCGGCCAAATAACTTACTTTTCTTTTTTGATCCGAATGATGTAATAGAAAAATCAGCACCTGCACTTGAATTGGACTTAGTGAAAATTCTTTACTCTCATTCCAAAGCAATACCCTAAATGCCTGAGAGACCCTTTCAAGCGAAGCAACTATTTTGCTTTCAATACTAAAATTCTGATGTTCTAAATCAAATGTTGACATTTTCATTAACAGAAGTCAATTGCAATTTTCCATTTCAATAATAAAGTAACCATTTTCCCGGATCGCTCCTTCCCAATTAGGTCTTACGGCTTCCACATGACAAAATCTGCACTCATTAAATGTCAAAGGCTGTCCGTCTTGCCCTTTCGTTTTTAGATAGGCTTTTCCATAACCATAGATTACAGATGTTTCCTTAATTTCTTCAGGCGCAAGAATGTCAAAGTGCATTATACTTCCGTCTTTCTTTGTTACGTAGGTGTCCCAAACTGCCACTTTCATATTGCTATATTTTGAGTTTGGCCATAACCTTGAACAAAGATTAGAACCAAAACTGTGTCTACCTATACAACAAAATGGTACCCTTTTCAAAGAGCTTTGCGATGTAGGTTCTTTAAAAGTTTTGATGATAAAGGCGGAGAAATTGATTTTGTAAACCATATTGATACTGAGATAGAGCTTTTTCTATTTGGCGGTGAAAAATACACCGAACCTTATGTTGCACATGTGCCTTATGTAATGAACACCACAGTAGAAATACGAGAAGCTCATAATGATTACATGAGTGGTAAATACGGTAAAGTAAAACATAGTTAAACCCAACTTAAATTTAACAAATGAAAGAGCAACAAAAATCAGAAGTAATTCACTGGATTGACTTTGGTTAGTGAAGGTAAATTGAAACCCTTTGTTGCAAAAACTTTTAGCCTTGAAGAAGCAGCACAAGCACAAGATTTTGTCTCGGCTGGTGGTGTCAATGGTAAAGTTGTTCTTGTTGTCGGATAGTAATAGTTTTGATGTTTGTCGTAAGTTTGTCGGTGTAGTAAAAATACTGAATAAACACCGAGAACACAGATACATTACCATCTGTCCAGCCGTCGATTCCTAATATTTCATCTGTGACGGTGTAAGTACCCATTAATCGGACAACGGTATATCGATACGTACAAGTTGATACTTATGATATTTGAATACACCAAAGACTTCAGCAGGGAATATAAATATACATTGGGGCAGGATATGAAGCGAGATGCCTCGCCATTAGTAAGGAGCATTTAGAGTTTTATAAGAAATTGGATCTTATGCCACATCAATTTACGATTATTATCTCTACCAATTTTTTCAAATCTTCTATGAATAGGTTCGAGAAAAGTCCAATCGGGTTCACTAAAAAGCAAAAGCCGCTTCAGTAGCGGCTTTTGCTTTTTAGTGATTTTGCATTATCGAACCATATCAATGCATTATTTCCAGCATTCAATATTCTATCCTTGATTTTAGTGCTGCTAAAAGGAAGGATTACACTAGATAATTTCAACATTTTGAAGAAATAATATTTTTCCTCAGTTGGTTCAAGAGTTTTTGCATTTGTTTCAACTCTTTAATTTTATTTTCAATCGACAACAGTTTTTCATCGCAAACAGACAGTTTTTCTTCTGTTGACAATTTCTTGTTATACCACGCATCTATAAGGTTACTTATCTCACTAATAGTAAAACCAATGGACTTAGCACCTTTTATTAGGTTCAATTTTTCTACTGTTTCTTCATCAAAATGAAAGTAATTATTTGACTTAATGTTTTCAAGTCGTTTACCTTTTATCAATCCTGACTTTTCGTAAAATCGAATGGTATGAGCAGTAATTCCTGTCCTTTTTGATAATTCATTAATTAGCATGGTGCGAAGATAGTGAGTTGAAAATAAATTCAAAGCATAGACTATGCTCTAATGTTGTAGGTTTGAATTATTCAACATAGGTTTGCCGAAATTAAATTTCAATAATAATGAAAGTACTAATATTCGGAGCAACGGGTTTTTCGGGAAAAGCCATTCTAAAAGAAGCACTAGCCAAAGATCATCAGGTAACGATACTTGTAAGAAATGCCAAGGCGGTAAGTATTCAAAATAAAAACCTGATAATTGTAGAGGGCAATGTTTTGGACAACAGCACAGTAAATAAAGTTTTACAAAATCAAGATGCTGTTATTCAGTGTTTGGGTGTAAACGGAAAAGGAGATGGCAAACCCACCACATTTGTATCTGATGCCAACAAAATCATCATAGATGAAATGACAAAAACAAACGTAAGACGTTTGATCGCTATGAGCATTGCTGGTTCTGGGAATAGTATAGACTTTGTTCCCTGGATTTTCAAAAAAGTTGTGCTTCCTTATTTTATGAAATGGTTGCAAGTATTGATTGACGATAAAAACAGAATGGAGCCAATGATTATGAAAAGTCAGTTGGATTGGACTATTGTGCGTTGCGCTGGTATTTTAGACAAGCCTGCAAAAGGAAAAGTGAATGACACTCTTACAGGCAAGGGATTAAAATTCGCCATTACCTTGACTGATATGGCAAAATTCATGGTAGCTCAACTTGAAGAAAGAAAATACATCAAACAAACACCATCTATTAGTAATTAATTTAAAATTTGGCATTATGACATTTACAACAATAGCTTTAATTGCCGCAATCGCAACGTTAGGTCTTGGATTAGGTTTTATATTTTCAAGCACTTCCATGCTAAAACAATGGGGAATGCATGCACCCAATGAAGCCAAAGTAATGTCCCGAAGAAATGGGGCAATTTATTTGGGACTTTCAACCCTGCTATTCTTGGCACGAACAAGTATGCCAACAACAGAGTCTATTACCATTGGAGGAGCAGTCATCACAGGGCTTTTAGCTATTTCAGGCTTGTATGAATTTAGCTGTGGTCGTGTTAGCAAAGGAATTTTGGTGTCAACGGTGGTAGAAACTCTTATCACTATTGGTTTTCTTTCATCTTTAATGAAATAATAAACATGAATAAATATAATATTCATAATGACTTTGCTTTCCTTCGGTTTGTTCCAAACACCAAGAAATGGATGGTTCCTGCTTTTAACTTGTTGTTTAAGAGGCATTTTAACTCAACCAAAGCACCACAAAACATTGAAATAGATTCACATCAAATAAAAGGTTTTGAGAACAAAGACATTGAAGTCATAGTTTTTAGGCCTCGAAACATACAAACCGATGCACCTTGTTTGGTGTATTGCCACGGTGGTGGCTTTTTTATCGAAGCTGCACAAGTACACAAAAAGATGATGTTTGAATATGCCCCCAAAGCCAATTGCATAATTGTCTTTCCACATTATCGAGTGAGCTTAAACTATCCATTTCCGACAAGTTTGGAAGACTGTTATGCGGCCTTAAAGTGGACGAATGACAATACAAAAATGCTTGGAATTGACAAAAATAAAATTGCCATTGGTGGCGATAGTGCTGGAGGAAATTTAGCGGCTTGTGTTGCTCAAATGGCTTTAGACCGACAAGAAATAAATTTGTGTTTTCAATTATTGGTCTATCCAGTTTGCGACCATACATTAAGCACTGTATCTATGCAGGTATTTCAAGACACACCACTTTGGAATGCACCAAGCTCAAAACTAATGTGGGATGTTTATTTGAAAGGCAAAGAAATAAATAACTTGCCAAAATATGTTTCACCTTTACAAAGAACAGACTTGAACGGATTACCACCGACTTATATTGAAACTGCTGAATTTGACTGTTTGCGTGACGAAGGACTTTTGTATGCACAAAAACTAAAAGACTCGAATGTTCAAGTTGAATTAAACCAGACAAAAGGTACAATTCACGCCTATGACATCATCGAAACTAGCAGTATAACGCAAGATAGTATTCAGCGTCGAGTGATTGCATTAAGGCAAGCGTTCAGTGGGCAGAAATAACGACGGGCGACGGCGGTTTGAAGTAATCGCAGGTGATATTCTTCGCATGAACATTTGCGCTATTCTTGAAGTGTGGACTCGTAGTATGATTGCATTATTGCATTTAACGGCATTACTATGTCTTACTTGTAACACAACTTACAGCTATTATCTCCACCAATTTTTTCAAATCTTCAATGAAAAGGTTCGAGAAAAGTCCCAACGGGTTCACTAAAATGCAAAAGCCGCTACTGAAGCGGCTTTTGCTTTTTAGTGAATTTGCATTCTCGAACCATTTCAATAAATTATTTCCAACAGTCAATAATCTTCATTGATTTTAGTGCTCCCAAAATCAGGGAATGCATCAGACTTTACAAGTTTTCTGTGCTATTTCTTACCTCGTCTGTAAATCCTGCCGATTATTCCATTTGGGTAATGCCAATATGTGGGCCCTTAATAACATTTCGCGCGTAGAAGCAGGAGGGCTTTTGAAACATAACCTTGTTATACCCTTAGATTTTTAAGTTGAGCTACAAATGGTTTTTAGTAAGGGTAAATTAAAGTAAAATTCGCTCGTCTGCGTGCCTTAAATTCCTCGAACGATGACAGAATCTGCCTGCCTACTTATGCATGTTGTTATGACCGGTGCATTCCTATTATTTATCCTCTTTACTAAATACTACATCAAGAACAAAAACAGATTTAGAACCATCAGCAGGTGTAAAAGATATGGTTGATATCGCTACCCTGTAGTATGGATCAAAGTGATCGAAGATTTTTCCAATGCATTTTTCCGAACCTTTTGAGTATTGCGATTCCCATTTATCATCTTTTATTGAACTTGTGTCGGCGAAAATAGGATGAACCAAATTTAATAATCTTCGATACTCCATCTCAACACTGTCTTTATTGGAAAAGAAGTATTTACACTGTAACCCCATAGGATGTTTATTAAAATCCTCTTGCCCTCCTTTTTCAGTAACCAGAGCGGCATTGCCATAAAACAACATAACTTGAATTGAGTCAGGGTTAGATTTAATCAGACCTTTGTCTGTTGTAATACCTTTGAAAAAGGAAGAGGGTTTGAAATTATTGAAAGTAGTGTCTGTTAAAATAAATCTCTTATCATTTACAATTACTTCACGAAGGTCTAAACGGGATTTTTCGAGAGGAAGGTTGTAAAAAACACTTTCGATAATCGGATGAACTTGTTTGGTCTGCACTGTGTCATCCGTTTGAGTTGTTTCTTGGGTTTGTGGATTTTTAGTCTCAACATTACAAGCTGTCGTCCCAAAAGCTGCTGTCAATGTCGTAATAGTTAAAATTAAAATTATTTTCTTCATCGTCCTAATGGTTTTACGTTGTCTGTATGGTCGTCATAGCATTGGGCATGACGTATTCGGCGCTCGCGTTCGGCTGGTTTAGAACAGTCAAACCTTTCTACACTGTATTGACGAGAACCAGGTAATCACCGTTAGCAGCAATATAAATATTATATTTTATCATGTCATTTTCCTAGAGTTGCACAGACGCTCTTTGCGGTTGAACTGTCGAATTTTTCTATCGCTTTATCAAATATAGCCATGTTATAAACAATCAAACCTAGATGCGATTTTTTAAATGTTTTAGTCCTTGCTCTACATAAGTATCTAAGCAGACCATACTTTGCAAAAGAAAATAGTCGTTATGTACATAGTCGAAAATTTAGGTTGATTAATTAATGGCTACAATTTCTGCCAGTTTTTTCAAATCTTCAATGAAAAGGTTCGAGAAAAGTCCCAACGGGACCACCATTAGAGAGCGGGGTGCGGCGAAAGGGTGCGATCCGCTTTTTTATTACATTAACTTGGACGGAGTGCGACGAAAGTTTGTACTCCGTTCTTTTTTGCCTTTTATAGTTGGTTGCACACGGAATTGCGCACTTTTTCCGGATTTTTTGTGTAAAGGGCAGTTTTGAGTTATCTATTTGACATCCAACTACTTATAAAATAACTGATAGTACATTTTTGCGCAAAAATTGCGCAGTTGTTGCCTGCCGCAGCGGAGCTTGATACCGAAATAGGGTTACATAAAGATGGCGGAATGGAGTGATACATGGTGTAAGGGTTTTACAGGGTTGATTATAGAATTGCGCACTTTCTGGTGATTTTTTGGGTAAAAGGTATATTTAATCTATTTATTTGGTTTTCAATTACTTATAAAATATGTTGCCGTACATTTTTGCGCAAAAATTGCGCAGTTGTTGCCTGCGGCGCTTTTGTGACCGGTATGGTGCGGCTACGAAAACGGAGATAGCCAGGCGGGTTTGCTGACCTAAATTTCGGTTTGATAATTGACTACGGCAAAATATATGTTTATGACACTACAGAATGCGCTCTACCATAAGCAGCCTGCTGCATATGACAAAAATTGATAGCCGCTGTGGGTGCGGGTTTGGGCATCATTTTCTACTTTTTTGGGTAGTGGTGTTTGGTGGTAGGAGAACAGGTTAGTTGCAGATATGGATGATCGGCGATAATAAGGTATTAAACGAGGTGATTGGCAATCAGAGATTGCCAGCCGCGGTGACGTTGTGTGACACTACGCCAAGCGGTGTATTATCTGCCCTATTCGAGGCTATTGGTGAGGAACACCAACAGCGGCGGCAAGCGGTGTATTATCTGACCTACTCGAGGCTGTTGGTGAGGAACACCAACAGCGGCGGTGGGATAAAATCATGCTAAGGAAAATCATTGAACTTTTAAACACCAAAAAAGGCAGAAACCGATGTACACCAACAAAGGCAGAAACATGGCTGTAGCTAAACGGTGCGTTGCCGGAAAATGTACTAGTAAAGCTGTAAGAAAAAAATGAAGTGCAAAATGGGCAATGCCCGAGGGCGACCACAACGATGAAAGACTATGCCTTTGGTGGTTTTGCGGATGCAAAGGTAGGTGAAAAGGATGAAAGTGCCAAAAATGGATTGATGGGGAGGCTGTTAGCGACGATATGACTATAGGTGGTAGGCAATCAGAGATTGCCAGCCGCGGTGACGTAGTGAGACACTACGCCAAGCTAAGAACAGCAACAGAGGCGTAAATAAGGGCAGAACAGTGGCGACGAGAAACATCGGGTCTACCATTCCCTTTATTCTCTGACGTATTATCTGCCCTACTCGAGGCTGTTGGTGAGGAACACCAACAGCGGCGGCGGGAATCACCGGGTACTGTCTGAATTTGAATTTTTTTAAGTTTTGGGGTTGCCGTTATCTATTATACTGTCTATCTCATTTGATGGAGTGCCCTGGTTCAACAACATTTTTTTTAGCAGTCGTATTTGAACCAGACTTTGTTGATTTTGCTCCCGGAGTGAGTAAATTATTTTATCGATACCAAAAATCCACCGAGTTATTAAGACGGCACCAATAAAAAGGAAAACACAAACTATTATCATTCCTATATACTCCATGATTCTGTCAATTTTTAAGTGACTAAAGTTATGTATCTATTATTAAACCTGAATTTCCTGTAACTAATTTGTCTTTAATATTTTCGCCTTTGCTGGTGTTCTTTCTGCACAATGAAACTCTATGTGTTTGGTAATGTTATGTAACCCTACTCTGTTTGTCAGGAACAGCAACAGAGGCGTAAATAAGGGCAAAACGGTGGCGACGAGAAACATCGTGTCTAGCATTCCCTCTTTTCTCTGACGTATTATCTGCCCTACTCGAGGCTGTTGGTGAGGAACACCAACAGCGGCGGCGGGACAAATATCATGCTAAGCAAAATCATTGAACTTTTTAACACCAACAAAGGCAGAAATAATCAAAACTATCAAATTTTAGTGCATTTTTTTCGAGATATTGCATTCAGCGCCGGGTAGCAAAGAATGCTAGCCGTGTCGAAACAGCGAGGCCCTGGACTCAGCGGATTATTTTTTTTCTCTTCTTTCGTTCTTTTCTCTTCTACGAATTAACACATCAGCCTTTTCTTCTATCTCGTATAGCGAGTCAAGAACGTTCTCAATAATTTCAATAGCAGTACGTAAAACCTTTTTGCTAGGCGCGTCATTGTCATGAAGGGCAGAATTTCCTAAGTATCGATGCTCATGGAGAATTTTCGTTTGCTTCAGGGTAAGAAACCCTTTTTCATATAATCCATTTATCTTTCCAACTAATTTTGTGCTTGTTACCGTAATTCGAATTCCTTTCCTCACTTCTTCTACTTGTCCACCGCCAACGCCTTCTTGTCTACATATTGCTTCAATGACAGCCCGTATCCCAGCAGCACACAATATATTTAGACCATAATTGTATGCATCAACTGTTTCACGAAAAATACTCCTTACAACAATTGGAACATTGAAAAAATCCCTAATCCCGATTGCGCCATCTTTTCTTATCGGATAGTATTTCACATTTTCCAAAAACTCGCCGCTTTCTTCATCGCGATCATGTGAATTTCCTGATACATGCTTGAACGAAACAGCCTCACAACCCAAGCACCTTATGATTTCCCACGAATCCCAGAAAGATATTTGAAATACGTCATCCGATACGCTAGATTTCAATTCTTTAAGTGGCTGGTGGTTCGTTTGCCTTTTACAAGTGTTACAATATGCTTTGGGGAAGTCTGACATAGAAATTTATTTTCAATATGCGAATTTTTGTGATGGAGCAGAAAAGCAAGAGAACAATTTTGTCATTGTTCTTATTTTAGATCACAACCAGTCACCAAATGGATGATAATGTTAGGTATTGGGTAAACGACATTTATTTATTCATCTTTTAGTTTTTGTTTTTCAAGTCCATTTGCAATAGCTTTTAGATGTCTTAGTCTGACTGTTTTATCGCCTACTGATAATCATTTTTTTCGCTCGACTCACAATTGCTTAACGACCCAATTATATTCATAACCAGGTCTTGTTTCTCCAGTCTGGTAAATCGTAAATCCTCGTTTTAAAAATGGTGATAAAGAATGAATATTCCATGTCTCAATACAAGCTATCGCCACTTGGCTGGGAAGAGTATATGCAATTAACGCATCAATCATTTCACCATATAACCCATGCTGCCTATACATTTTTTCAACACATCCCCGTGATAAAATGATTGAATTTTGGAGCAAAAACTCTTTCGACATTTTTGTATGATCAATCAATTTATCCGAAAAATACAAATAATCATATATGTATTCACCCGCAGATCGAGGATAATTGCGAAAAGTGCCAATGATTTCACCAAACTCGTTTTCAGCAATTAAAATTATGGCTTCCTTTTTGTCGTATGGATCAATAAAATATTTTCCTTCAACGATAAAACGACAATCATTTAATTCGTCACCAAAAACTCTTTTACGAAGTTCATACGCCCTACTTTTATCTTCTTCTGTTTCTGCAATACTAATTTTGTAACGGACTTCCATATTTAGTAAGATTGATTACAAAAATAGTAAGATAAACAGGCAAACCAAATGTCACTTTTTCGCCGTTGTTGGTGTTTTACACCGACAATTAATATAGGATAGGTATGGCCGAAGCACCTGCCACAAATATGCAATGAGGCATTTTTTTTCGCCGTTTCTGGATTTCTTTCTTCACAACGACACTCTAAGTGTTTGGTAAAGGTATGTTATCCTCCTCTTTTGGTCAGGGACAGCAACAGAGGCGTAAATACGGGCAGAACAGTGGCGACGAGAAACATCGGGTCTACCATTCCCTTTTTTCTCCGACGTATTACCTGCCCTACTCGAGGCTGTTGGTGAGGAACACCAACAGCGGCGGCGGGATAAATATCATACTAAGGAAAATCATTGAACTTTTGAACACCAACAAAGGCGCAAATATGTAAACTTGAACTGATTTTTTTACACCGTTGTTGGTGTTCTTCACCAACAACTGTTGATGGCTATCCCTAGCAGCTGCCGCTGGGAAAACCTGCAGCGGATGTATAAAGAGGTCACTTTTGTCATTTCCGTAACTCTATTTATCTTCATCTAATGGCCTCATCCCGCAGATATGAAGTTGACTATTTTACAGCTACTATTCTGGAATGGAAATTTCTCCTCTCAAACGATTTGTATAAAGACATTATAGTAGGCAGCATACGTCATTTAGTAATGGAGAAAAGAATTACGATGCATGCATTCGTCGTCATGAATAATCACATGCATTTCCTGTGGCATACGCTTCATCCCAACAAAAAAGAGGATGTGCAGCGCGATCTGCTGAAATTTACCGCTCAGATGATGATAAAAGACCTCAGGAATAACAACACTGTTCTCTTGCAGGAATTTTATGTGGGTGCTAAAGACAGGAAATATCAGATATGGGAGCGGAACCCACTGACTGTACCGATATGGAGTGAACAGGTATTGAAACAGAAACTAGACTACATTCACAACAACCCGGTGAAAGCAGGTTTGTGTGCCAGAGCAGAAGATTACAAATACAGCACGGCGGCATTTTATGGCGGAGGCGAGGATGCCTTCGGCTTCATTACACCGATGTTTTTGTAGGGTCTTAACTACCCTACTCGAGGCTGTTGACGAGAATCACCGGGTCTAGTATTCCGTTTTTCTGTGGCGTATTATCTGCCCTACTCGAGGCTGTTGGTGAGGAACACCAACAGCGGCGGCGGGATAGATATCACGCTAAGGAAAATCATTGAACTTTTGAACACCAACAACAGCGGTATAAAAAAAGCCGGGGCACACGCCCCGGCTCCTGATATTGTGCTGGTATTGTATAGACTATTCGAATGAAACAGACTCGATGATAACAGGCTCAATAGGCTGATCTGAGCCGCTGGTGGGTACGCCACCTATTGTGGTAACAACATCCATTCCGCTCACTACTTTGCCAAAGGCTGTGTGTTTTGAGTTGAGGAAATGATTGTCGACCAGGTTGATAAAAAACTGGCTACCATTGGTATTGCGGCCGGTATTGGCCATAGATATGGTACCTGCAGCATTGCTGTTGGTAGGGCCTATCTCGTCGTCGAATTTGTAGCCGGGACCACCTGTGCCCCAGAGGTGCTTTTTGGTTTCGTCTTTGGTAAGCGGGTCGCCGCCCTGTATCATAAAGTTGCGGATGATACGGTGAAACTTGACGTCGTTGTAGAATCCGGACTTTGCGAGTTTTACAAAGTTGTCGACGGTGTTGGGGTTGACCTGATCGAAAAACTCTATAGTGATGTCGCCTTTATTGGTTTTGATAGTTCCTTGCATTGTTGTTGTTTTTTGTGTGGTTGTTTACTTTATGTTCTTGAGATTTTTTTCGAGTTCGCGGTCGTACCATTCTTTTTCACGCTCTTTGTTTTCGGCGAGCTCGGCCATGATGCGTGCTTTTTCCTTTTTGAGGTCGTTGTCGTCCTGTTCTTCGCCGGGTACGAATGTCTTAAAGACGGGGAACTTTTTTTCTGCCGGTTTTCTTTTTCTTTCAGCCATGTGGTATGGTATTTTCTGTGTTTGTTGTCGCGAGTATAGAATCGTTTAGCAAAGCTAATGGTTTTGGGGGGAAGAATGAGGGGGGGCTCTTCCGGGTTCCGCTCCTTTGGAGCGGGTGTGGTCGAATGAGTGCTTCCCTCGGGTCGAGTGGTTTACCACCCCAACAGTAAAAAAGACTTCGCTTTTTTACTGCATCCCCTCCTTGAAAAAAGGAGGGGAGTTTTCCCGCTCGAATGAGTGCATTGAATGGTGTATTGGTGCAACATACAAGCCTCACCGATGATAAACACAAGAGTTTTACCGAAGGTGGTCAACATCAGCTCTGGCCCAGAAGGGTGCTGAAGAGGTCTTTGAAGCTGACGCCCTGCAGTAGCCTGTTTTTGCTGAGGAGCGAATTTTCGGCAAGTCCATGCAACACAAATTCCATAAGCACGAGCTTGTCTGTGCCGCGTGCGTTGGGCTGGTACCGGGCTACAATCTCTTCGAGACCATCTACGATACTTAGCGCCGCGGTATATGCCTTGTCGGTCTCACTGTCCATGAGGTCGAGGGCATTGTGCTCTGCAAACCATGCTATGATGGGGGCATACTCTGAGTTTTCCTTTTTCTTTTTGAGCTTGCCGGGATCGGGGAATAACTGCAGAAAGGTATTGCGGATAGCCAGGCCAATGAGGTTCTGGGCTACGATGGCGGGGCCTTCCTGCTCGCCCTCGTACACGAGCTCTATCTTGCCATTGATGGCCGGCACGGCAGCATACAGATCGGCCACACGGGCAAAAGTGTAGGTTTGCTTGTTTTTGAGAAAGCGCAGCTCGGCAGCGCTGATGAGGCTCTCGTAAGCGCTGATGGTAAGGCGTGCACTGACGCCGCTTTTAGCATCGACATACTCGCTTTTGCGTGCTTCTATCGCTATCTGCTCTATGAGTGTCTGGAGTAGATGAGGCACCTGTACGGACCGCTGCTGGCCATTGAGGCGCGCCTGATCCTGGGTGATCTGCCGGGAGTATTCTATAGACCGTGGATAGTGTGTAAGTATCTGCGAGCCAATCCTGTCTTTGAGCGGTGTGACGATGCTGCCCCTGTTGGTGTAGTCTTCGGGGTTGGCGGTGAAGACAAACTGCAGATCGAGCGGAATGCGGAGGTTGAAGCCCCGGATCTGCACATCGCCCTCCTGCAATATATTGAAGAGGGCAACCTGCAGACGCGCCTGCAGATCGGGCAGCTCGTTGATAACGAAAATGAACCGGTTGCTACGGGGAATGAGGCCGTAATGGATCACTTCTTCGTCGGAAAAAGAGAGCCGCATATTGGCAGCCTTGATGGGATCGAGGTCGCCAATGAGATCAGCAACGCTGACATCGGGCGTGGCCAGCTTCTCGGCAAAACGCTCGTCGCGGTGTATCCATGCTATCGGTGTAGCATCGCCAAGGGCTGCGATCTGTGCTTTGGCGTATTTGGATACCGGCTGCATGGGGTCGTCGTTGAGCGGGCTGCCGGCAACAACGGGTATGTACTCGTCGAGGAGGTTTACCAACTGGCGAGCCATTTTTGTTTTGGCCTGCCCACGCAAACCAAGAAAAAGTATGTTGTGACGGCTAAGTATGGCGCGCTCTACCTCTGGTATCACAGTGTCTTCGTAGCCGTAAATACCCTCGAAAACGGGCTGCTGCGACTGTAGTTTCCTGATCAGGTTTTCGCGCAGCTCGTCTTTGATGGATAGGAACCTGTAATTGCTTTTCTTTAATTCTCCCAGTGTTTTTATGTCCGGTACTGCCATTTTATATCTTCTTTTTTTTGTTGTTTGTGTAATCTCTGAATATCATTTCGCCGAGGCCTTTGAGCCCGGTGAAGTATGCTTTGCCCTGGTTTGCCTCGGTAAACTCGTCGATAAAATCCTGCAGGTACTGATCGCTGGCCACCATAAAAGTGGTGATGTTGATCTTGCTGCGCTTGCAGGAGGCAGCCAGTGAGAGGCAGCGGCTCACAATCTTGCGGTCGAGCCCGAAGCTGTTCATATAGTATTGTCCGTTTTCCTTGAGGCACGATGGCTTGCCATCAGTGATCATAAAGATCTGCTTGTTAGCCGCTTTCTTTTTGCGGAGAATGGACATCGCCAGCTCGAGCCCGGCAACGGTATTGGTGTGGTAAGGGCCCACCTGCAGGTAGGGCAGGTCTTTGAGCCGAATGGGCCAGGCATCGTTGCCAAAAACAATGATGTCGAGGCTGTCTTTGGGATAATTGCGCTGTATCATCTCGGCCATAGCCATGGCTACCATTTTGGCGGGTGTGATCCTGTCTTCGCCATACAGTATCATGCTGTGGCTGATGTCTATCATAAGTACAGTGGCAGTCTGGGTTTTGTACTCCTGCTCGGTTACTAGCAGATCGTGCTCGGTAAGCTTAAAGTCATCGGCACCGTTATTGATCTGCGCCTGCCTGATAGAGTCTATCATGGCGATCTGCTGGGGAGCATCGCCAAACTCGAATGAGCGAAGGTCGCCTATCGATTCCTCGCCGTTGGTGCCTGTGAATTTTGTTTTGTGGTTGCCGGATGCGCCCTTCTTGAGCTTGCCAAACACATATTCCAGCGCATTGCTGCGAATAGCCTGCTCTGTTTTGGGTGTAATAGCCATGCCGCCGCTGCCATCGTCTTTGTCTTTGAGGTAGCCACGTTTTTTGAGTTCGGCTATAAAATCGTCGATGGTATACTCTTTGTCGGTGAGTTCGTATTCTTTGTCGAGCTCCCGCAACCAGTCGAGGGCCTCATCAACATCACCGCTGGTATGGGTAATGAGCTGTTTGAATATCTTGAACAGTTGATCGAATCTGGAAGAGGGGTCGGCCTGAAAGGTTTTGAATCTATATCCGGACATGGTCAGGTTTTATGCACACAGACCAAAGTTGCGCAATATTTGCGGAAAGTGAACGTCAATCTATTGCATAGGGGTATAACAATTATCCATAAAGGGAATGACGAGCGCTACGAAATATGAAAACCAGCACTGAGGATTATATGTTCCAGTCTACAATATTGTTCACGAATTCCTGGCGATAGTGGGTCTGAATTCGGATGTAGTTGTCGGTATAGCCTTCCATCATGCCATCTTTGGGAGCGCGCTCGAAAAGCACCTTGCGGGTAGCGCCCCGCTGCTGCTCTGTGAAATACTGCATTTTTTGAAACGACAGATTACGCAGTGCCTTATTGCGCTCGTTGCGAATGTGCACGGGTACAACTGGTTTCATATCGGCGGCAAGTGTATTGGTGCGCTCAGAATAGGTGAACACATGCAGGTAGGACACATCTATGTCGTGGAGAAAATCGAAAGTGTCCCTGAAATCGGCATCTGTCTCGCCGGGAAAACCAACAATAACATCGGCACCGATACAACAATGGGGCATCAGCTGCTTGATGAGTGCCACCCGCTCGCGGTAGAGGTCGCGCTTGTAACGGCGGCGCATAAGACCCAGAATTTTGTCGCTGCCACTTTGCAGGGGTATATGGAAATGAGGCATGAACCTGCGGGACTGCGCTACGAACTCAATGATCTCATCTGTGAGGAGATTGGGCTCGATGGAAGAAATGCGGAACCGCCCGATTTCTGCGGGTGATTCGGCATCGAGCGCCTGAATGAGTTCGAAGAACGAAGTATCGCGTGTTTTGCCGCCATCGGCGCCTTTGCCAAAATCGCCGAGATTGATACCGGTAAGGACTACCTCTCTGATGCCCGCATCTGCCAACTCGCCGACATTGTTTAGAACGCCGGTAATACTGTCGCTGCGGCTGTGCCCCCTGGCCAGTGGTATGGTGCAGAAGCTGCAGTTGTAGTCGCAGCCATCCTGCACCTTCAGAAAGGTGCGGGTGCGGTCGGCATGGGAGAAGGAACTATGAAACCCGGAAACGTCTTCGATGTCGCAGGAGCATATTTTGGCACCGCCACGGTCGGCGGGCCCCTCAGCGATATCTCTGAGGTGGGCAACGATATTGAATTTTTCGGCAGCACCGAGCACGAGATCCACCCCTTCTATAGCGGCTATCTCTGCCGGCTTGAGCTGGGCGTAACACCCAGTGATGACCACACGGGCATCGGGCGCGCGGCGCTGAATGCGCCGCACCAGCATACGACACTCCTTGTCGGCATTGTCGGTAACAGAGCAGGTATTGATAACATACACATCGGCCTGTTCGTCAAAATCCTTCTTCACAAACCCATCTGCTTCGAGCATCCGGCTGAGCGCGGAGGTTTCGGAATAGTTGAGTTTACAGCCAAGCGTATGAAATGCAACCGTTTTGGTCATTAGTATATATCAAAAAATGTGTGCAAAGTTAACGATAAACAGGCTACCAAAAACCAGGGGCACATCAGCAGTGCCGACTGCTACAAACCGGGCAAAAAGTACTGCAGCAAACAAACTTCGCCGTTTTTTCTATTTTTAACACCAAAGGTTATCTTTGCTTATAGAAGAGTACTATTTTTATTATCGGCTGTGTGGAATAAAATCGATGCGGCACATTATACATATCAACATACTTGCTTATGCCTTTAAAAGCCAAATTATCAAAGTCAGCCCGGTTATCATTCGATGAGTTTAAGCAAGAGGCATTGCAGGACTACAGAATTGTGGTGGCAAGCAGGGAAGCCAGCCTTATGGGCCGGCGCGAGGTGCTGACCGGCAAGGCGAAATTCGGCATATTTGGCGATGGAAAGGAACTGGCGCAAATAGCGGTCTCGAAGTGTTTTATGCCCGGCGACATCCGATGTGGGTACTATCGCGATCAGACGCTGATGTTTGCAACAGGAATGAGCGATATTCAGAAATTCTTTTCCCAGCTATACGCCGACCCCAATACTGAAAATGAGCCAGCCACGGCTGGTAGAATGATGAACGGGCACTACTCTACCCGATGGCTGGATGAAAAGGGCGACTGGAAAGACCTGATGAAGGAACCCCAGTCGAGCAGCGACATATCGCCGACTGGTGGACAAATGGTGCGGGCACTGGGTCTTGCTTATGCGTCGAAAATGTTTCGGCAGAATGAAAACCTGCACACGGGTTTTGAAAAATTTACCAATAAAGGAAACGAAGTTGTATTCTGTACTATTGGTGACGCATCGACGTCGGAAGGGCTGTTTTGGGAAAGTGTGAATGCGGCTGGTGTGCTGCAGGTGCCACTGGCGGTGTTTGTATGGGACGATGGGTATGGCATATCTGTACCACGATCTTACCAGACCACCAAAAACTCTATCAGCGAGGCGCTGGCAGGGATGCAGTGGGACGACAAAAAAGGTGGTATACATATATATACAGCGAAGGGCTGGGATTATCCCGGACTGATGCAAACCATACAGGAGGGCATTGCCAAGGTACGCGATACACATGTACCGGCTATCTTTCACATACAGGAAATGACGCAGCCTCAGGGACACTCCACCTCTGGATCGCATGAGCGCTACAAGAGCAAGGAGCGCCTGGAATGGGAAAAAGAGTGGGACTGCATCGCACGGATGAAGCAGTTTCTGATTGAAAACAAAATAGCTACAGCCGAGGAAATTGCGGGAGTAGAAGAGGAAGCAAAGGAAGAAGCCCGGGTATCGAAACAAAAAGCCTGGGACGGATTTCTGCAGCCTATAAAAGACCAAGTAGCCGAGGCTACCCGCCTTTGCGGGCAGGTGGTGTACGAGGCCGGAGCCAATGCACAGACCATTGCCGGCATCATTCAGGAGTTGGGCAGTATACGTGAGCCGATACGGAAAGATGTGCTGCAAGCTGTGAGCAGGGTGATATCGATGTGTACCGAAGGTGGTACAGCCACTAACGCGCTCCGCAACTTTTATGACCAGATACTAGCGGATAACCGGTCGAGATTTTCTTCGCACCTGCACTCAGAGTCTGCACAAAACGCGATGAAGGTGGCTGAAGTGCCGGCTGTTTTTGACCCGAGCACGCCCATGCTGAATGGTTACGAGATACTGAACAAATACTTTGATCAGCTATTTGCAGCCAACCCGGCAGTACTCGCCTTTGGCGAAGATCTCGGTAAAATAGGCGATGTGAATCAGGGCTTTGCAGGGCTGCAGGAAAAATATGGTTCGCTGCGCATTACGGATACCGGCATACGCGAGGCCAGCATCATTGGCCAGGGAATAGGTCTGGCGATGCGTGGATTGCGCCCGATAGCCGAAATACAGTACCTGGACTACCTGCTGTATGGTCTACAGCCACTGAGCGATGATGTAGCTACACTGCAATACCGTACCCGTGGAGGCCAGAAATGCCCCATTATAGTACGCACCCGTGGTCACAGGCTGGAGGGCATATGGCACAGCGGGTCGCCCATGGGGATGATACTGAATGCGATACGCGGTATGTACCTGTGTGTGCCCCGCAACATGGTGCAGGCGGCGGGCATGTATAATACACTGCTTCAGAGCGATGAGCCCGGTATTGTGATCGAATGTCTTAACGGATACCGCCTGAAAGAAAAAACACCGTCCAACCTTGGCACTATGACCGTTCCATTCGGGATTCCGGAGGTAGTACGGGAGGGTGATGATATTACTATTGTGTCTTACGGATCTACACTCCGCATCATTGAAGATGCGATTGTGACCTATCTGCAGCCACAGGGCATCAGTTGCGAGGTGGTAGACGTTCAAACCTTACTGCCCTTTGATATCAATCACAGAATAGTGGGATCACTGAAGAAAACCAACCGAATCGTATTTATTGACGAAGATGTTCCTGGTGGTGCAACGGCATATATGTTTCAGCAGGTGATGGAAAACCAGGGCGGATACCGCTGGCTGGATGTAGCGCCACGCACACTGACCGCACAGCCTCACCGGCCGGCATATGCTACCGATGGCGACTATTTCTCCAAGCCAAACGCAGAGCAGATCGCCAAAATAATAGAGGAAATGATGCGGGAATAATGATAGCGAAAACTGGCATCGATGTCTTTCTGGAACTTGCGCAACAGCATCCTGTACTGGATGTTAGAAGCCCGGGTGAATATGCTCATGCGCATATACCTGGCGCATACAGTATGCCACTGTTTACAGATGAAGAACGAAAAGTAGTAGGCACGGCATACAAACAGCAAAGCCGCGAAATAGCAATCAAAATCGGCCTCGACTACTTTGGCAGTAAAATGCGGCGAATGGTAGAAGAGACTGAATCGCTGCTGGCAAATAGCCCGCCCGGCAATGGGAATATTCCTAGCAAGACAGTACTGGTTCACTGCTGGCGGGGCGGCATGCGCAGTGCCGGAGTGGCCTGGCTGCTCGATCTTTATGGATTCAAAGTGTATACGCTGGCGGGTGGGTACAAGGCATACAGAACATGGACATTGTCACAATTCATCAGGCCCTACCCATTCCAAATCCTGGGTGGGTTTACCGGATCGGGCAAAACTGAAGTGTTGTATGCCCTCCGAAACAGCGGAGCGGCGGTGATTGATCTGGAAGGTCTCGCTCACCACAAAGGGTCGGCATTCGGAGGTCTGGGTATGCCGCCAAAGCCCTCGCAGGAAATGTTTGAAAACAGCCTTGCATTATCACTGTACAATGCATGTAAATCAACCAATCCGATATGGCTGGAAGACGAAAGCCGCAGAATAGGCAACCTGAACATACCCGAGGGTATATGGAAACAAATGCGCGCGAGCAGGCTTTATTTCCTGGAAATACCAGCAGAGAGCAGGCTTGACTACATTGTTGCAGAATATGGTAAATTTAAAAAAGAAGAACTGATCAACGCGATCGTTCGGGTGAATAAACGCCTGGGGGGTCTGGCAACAAAACAATGTATAAACTACCTGGTAGAAGATAACCACAAAGAATGCTTCCGAATACTGCTGAGCTACTACGACAAATCCTACTTTAAGGGAATGCATGAACGGGAAAATCTTGAGGAGTTATTGGTTAAAATTCCCGCAGAACAGGTAAATGCAAAGATCAATGCCGGGATGCTGACTGCCTTTCTACAAATATCCACCGCAAATTTGTGATACCAACCGCCTGTTGCAACTGATGGCACTTGCCAAAATTGAAACAGGGCGAAATTTATGTAATTCTATAGCATAAAAGTGGGTGGCACGATAATACATGCCACCCACTTCATTTCAGAAAAACACTACTTACCTCCTTTCACAACAACTCTTGAAATGCTGGCATTTATCTTCAGCATGTAGGCAGCAGGCACCAGTTTCTGCATTGGTATATTTGCTGATTTTACATTAGCAAATTTGTATTCCGCAACCTTCCTGCCATTTACATCGTATACATCTATCGTTCTGATATCTTCTGCCGAAGACGTTACGGTAACCTCTTCGTTAGTCGGGTTGGGATAGATCATGATCTTCTGTTGTTTGTCTGCCGGAGCTGATCCGGGTTTGGGACTGGACCAAATAGCAGGGCAGTCGAGAATGATGGTTCTGGTTATGGTACATGTATCACCGTTTGGAGCTATGGCATAGAAAGTGATCGACACCGTAGTGGTGGTACCACCCAACATGGTCACAACCTGCATCTCGAAATTAGAACCACTGGAAACCATGGGTGAGGCAATTCCGTTTATAGTCCACTGATGTGCTACAATCTGACAATTGCCCACCAAAGCGGCCAATGCAGATACTGTGAACTCACAACCATCGACAGTTGAGGCTAACGCTGAATTGATTGTTGTGCCCTGCTGATCGAAGCAATTACATCCTTCACCCGGATTGTTATCACAATTAAGATCAAGCGACCTGGTTATGGTACAAGTGTCTCCTGACGGTGACACAGCAATTATCTTAACCTGTACGTGCACCACTGTTCCGGTTGGTACTGAAACGATCATATTGTCAAATAATGCGGAAGACGAAACAAACGTTGTTGTACCGCCCACGTTCCATTCATAACCAACGATGACACATTGTGGGTTGAGCATACCTGCCGTAGCCGTAACCATGTAGCGACAGTTGCGCAGGGTTCCTACCATGCTGGCATAGTTTATTGTTGTGCTAGCTTCATCGAAACAATCGCAACCATTTGGCGGGTTCTTTCCACACCGTACCTCTTCTGAAAACACTGCTCTGCAGCAAGGGTCGCTACCGTCGGCAAAGTTGGAATCTATGATGTGTGCTACGACCTGTACAGTTGCTGTCACCCCTGAAGGTATCGTAAACGTCCAGCAGTCGGATGTGGCTGAAGTATGATGTGTGACACTACCACCGGTACTGAGCGTCCAGCTGTATCCCAGTATACGATTTGCGGTGCATATATTGACACAGGCAGTAAATGTGCAAGAGTCACCTGACGAGGTCTGCGTTACGGTGAGTTTAGAGCACTCCTCGAAATAGCATGGTGGGCGCTTACATTTCAATGTAACTGTGCGGTTGGTATAACATGTATCACCATTAGCATTAACAGCGTAGTAAGTGACAGTTACCACCTCAGACCCAGAGTAACCCACGGTTACGGTTTTCACATCTGTAGAGCTGGTTGTTGCGTCCCATATGCTGGATCCGCCATAGTTCCACAAATATCCGATAACACTCCACCCCGGAAGCGTAATACCTGTTGCGGTAACGACAAACGAGCACCCGCTATCGGTCAGCGATGCAGCAAAAGTGAGGTCGGTGAGTGTTTCATCGAATGTTGAACTGTCGCATTCGAAATGCGGATCTCCCTGCCTTTCGCATAGTGAACTGATCACATAGTTTGTAGGGACCGGACTTACGAGAACCGGATTATAGGCAACTGGCAATAGTGTCATAGTAGGCTCTGTAGTAGTTGGTACAACATTCAGCATGCCCACGGTGTCTGGTTCCCAACAACCAGAATCAGCTACAGTAGTCAAGGCATCAACAAAATAAATGTCGTTATTCCCTGCACCGTTCGGGTCATTGGTGCTGCCAGCGAAATACATATTGCCGGTACCCATGGCAACATCCAGATCATATAGCGCGTGAATACCGCCGGCATCTGTGGTGAGCTGAACCGGAACTGACGCAGTGTTGGTGGTATAGGAAGTAACTTCCGTGATTACTGAATTCGTTGCCACGCCAGTAAGCCATATTATCGGATCGAACCAGGAATTGAATGGAGTCTGAATATTGACCAGCGAATTGTCGGTCAATGGAAAAAATTTGGTGGGACCACAATATGTACGATTGCTGTTTTGCAGTTGTTTCAACTCAATACCGCTCCCGTCCAGCGCATTCATTCGCACAATCGCTTCGCCAGTGCCGCCGGTAAGAATGAAATTCTGATTTGATCCTCCCATTATCAGGAGTTTGGAGCCTCTCTGGTATACCTCTGAAAAAGTATTATTGTTCAGTATCTGTGAACCGGGAATTACATTTCCATTGGCATCGACACTGAGACCCGGCATCACAAAATCAAAGTATCTGTGCCATACCCATGCCCCTGAACCGGGTGTAACCAGCGGTGTATACCTATGCACGCGTGCGTCGCCATAGTTTATTGACCGGAATGACCCAACGATGAATACGTCATTTCCGTCATCAGACGTGCAGATTCCGTTAAAGCTCTCGCTTGTGTTGAAACTGTTATTATAACGCTCGCTGTACAATAGTGTACCACCGGCGCTGAAAACAGAAATCAATGCATCTGCAATTACCGGCCGTTGGTCGTAAGCACCTACCGCCACTAATGCATGTCCCTTACTTGCGCCCAGTTCGGTTACCGCAAAGAAGAGTTCTCCACCTACTGTGCCAGCACTGAAAGAGCTTTGCCACATGAGCGACCCATCGGTACTTCTGAACTTGAGGATAGCGGCGTGATTATCAAGATAGGTATTGGTTCTGCCCATTGTACCCACTACGACAATGTTACCGTCGTTGGTAATGATCATATTCTGAATCAGGTTATTGGAACCGGCCATTCCAAATTCCTGCTGCCACAAAATAGCAGTACCTGCCGGATTGACTTTGAGTAGAATCATCTGGGCATTAGTGATGTCTGTGGCACCCGGCAGTAAGGGATCGTACCGGTAACCGGCTATGATCGTACCGGAACCATCGGGCAGGTTCTTCACTTCCATTGCCACTTCATTGGCGCCTCCGCCTATGGCAAATTGTCTGACCTGTGCTTTACTGGGTCCTGACCATGCAAGCACCAACAGCAGCAATAGTAAATTGATAACTGATAACTTTTTCATTGGGTATACTTTTTAAAATTAACAATTAGATATCAATTGCAAACTATAACACTTACAAACTTAATAGATGACAAAACCGCTGAATGGCTGAAATTTTCCGACGAAGTGTCTGATTTTTCCGAGGAATGGTAGCGATACATGAAAAACAGGTGTACTGCAAAATGAACACCCGGATATTAAAAAATATCGGATAAGCACCATGTAGTAAGAGCATTTTCAGTTCACTGCAATACCTTCCCTCCCGACGCCAGAATCGCGGAAAACTGCCGCTTTTCACTTAGATTTTTTTATCTGCAAAACCAAAATCGTGATATTGGACGATGGTGAAATTACTTTGTGTTACTTTGTACCAAAGGACAAGCGATGAATGAACCAATAAAGCTCACCCAATACTCCCGAGGCGCTGGCTGTGGCTGCAAAATAGCGCCTGCTGTACTGGAGGAAATTCTGCGAACTGACAAAACCCCGGCAAGCTTTCCTAATCTGCTGGTAGGCAATAGTACCAATGACGATGCTGCAGTGTATGACATGGGCAACGGCAACTCGCTGATCGCTACAACAGACTTCTTCATGCCTATTGTAGATGATGCCTACGATTTCGGGCGGATAGCCGCTGCAAATGCTATCAGTGATGTTTACGCAATGGGTGGCACACCGGTACTGGCTCTGGCTATACTGGGCTGGCCGATAGAGAAAATACCTGCAGCACTGGCCGGAAAGGTACTAGACGGAATGCGTGCTATATGTGAGCAAGCAGGCATACCACTGGCCGGCGGCCACAGTATAGATACCACCGAGCCTATAGCGGGCCTGGCTGTCAATGGCTTTTGCGCAACGAATGCCATAAAGCGAAATAATACGGCCAAAGCCGGCAATCTGCTGTTTATGACAAAGGCACTGGGTACCGGAATTCTGGCTACGGCGCTGAAAAGAGGTTCAATATCGGACGACCATAAAGCGATACTGACTGAACAGATTGTGCAACTGAATACCATAGGAGCACAATTGGGCAAAATGGAGGGTGTAACTGCAATGACCGATATTACCGGTTTCGGACTGGCGGGGCACCTGATCGAAATGGCTACCGGCAGCGGACTGTCGGCTGAAATATGGTACAACAAGCTACCGGTTATGGCTGGAGTCAGGGAGTATCTGGCACAGCGTATTGTTCCAGATGCCACCTACCGCAACTGGAATGGGTACAATTCAAAGATCGTTCTGGAACCCGGTGTAGATGCCATGGAAGCATTTTGCCTGATACCGGACCCGCAAACCAATGGTGGATTGCTGATAGCAGTTGACGAGGCTGCGGCAGCTAATGTAATCAGTCTGCTGGAGCAAAATGGATACGCAGATTTCATAGAACCGATAGGCAGATTTAACGAAATAAAGGAAAAAGCACTGTTTGTAAAACCCTAATGCGTTATTGTACCTGAATACAAATGCTACCGCAAATACTGCCATTAAAACCAGCAACTGTAGTGATGATACGGGTGGTTTTTGAACTCATCAGACCATAAAAGAACGTTTGTATTGAAAAATTCAGTTACTTTATAGTCCCGTTTTTCGTTGGAATGTATAAATATTTAGCATACATATTACTGCTCACCTCTGTATCTAATGTGCATGCACAGCGCACAACGGATACCTTCAAGCTATATTTTGATCTGAATGTACCGACACTGAATCAGAAAATGCAGAAGAAAATTGATCTGCTAATCTATAATGACAAGATCATTCCGGGCAGTGAGGTGACTATTGTTGGGTATGCCGATTTTCTGGGCTCTGAGGGCTACAATAAGAACCTGTCGATGAAACGTGCCGAACATGTAAAGCAGTATCTTGTACTGAACGGTATCAATGACAAAGACATCACACTCTGCATGGGCAAGGGCAAAGTAGACCGAAAGGGGCTGTCGGACAAGGATGGCTACCCTACCGACCGCCGGGTAGACATAGTGATGAACAACAAGACGTACAAAGAAAAAATCACCTCGAAAACCAGAACCGGCAAAAAAGACACCGTACGCAAGGTAGAGCTAACCAGTATAAAGGACATGAAAGACCTGAAGACGGGCACGCTGTTTCAGTTAAAGAACGTCTATTTTCCGAAAGACCGCCACATTATGAAGCCTGAATCGCATGCTGCGCTGGAGGAACTATTCACTGTACTGAGCGAAAATCCGGACATCAAGATCAGTATAGAAGGCCATGTATGCTGTATACGCAATGCGCCCGATGCCGATGATATGGATACCTTTGAGCCACACCTTTCCGTGAACCGTGCCAAAGCGATATACAAGTACCTTATAGACAGGGGTATAGATGAATCACGGCTCACCTTTATCGGATATGGCAGAAGCAGACCCATAGTGGCAATAGAACAAACTGAAGCCGATGCCGAAAAGAATCGCCGTGTGGAAATACGAATACTGAACAAATAATCAGTGCATCAGCCGGCTACCACAGGAAAAGTAACCCGACCAGCCAGCCAGCTTTCTTTAAGCGGCACCAGCCACTGCTCAAAAAGCCCCTTCTTATCAGTAACTACATTGTTGAACAACATGGTATCCTGATTGATGTATCCTTTATCAATTGCATACTGCACCTGTGTGAACGGCAGCATCTCGGCCTTTCCCTTAACCAAAAAGGTAATCATCATCCGATCGAAAAAATTCACATCATATTGACGTTCAAGGCTTTTGATGACTCTGACTGAACTATCTGTACTGCACCCACTTACCGCTTCATCTCGCTCATCTGCGATAACCACTACAAACTGACGGAATAGCAAACCCGCCCATCCTTTTACCGGACTGCCATGCGTTTGCCAGTTGGCGTAAAAATGATGCAACTGTTCGTTCACCTCTTTTTCTTCTTTCTCTATGAAGGCTCTGCTGCTTTGATAAACCCAAACTCTGGCATTATCCGGAAAGCCAGCAGGAATCATTACTTCAAGTTCTTTGGCGTACATGGTACAAAGGTAAATGAAATCAAAGACATGAAAACCCAGTGATCAGGAACGAATGATATTGAGCCCGACGGTGCACTCGAGGCAGCGCCTGGCGCTGCAGTAATTGTTGTACAACTGCAACAATGCCTGCGATTGTGCGGCATTTTCTGCCGGCCATTCGTTCTCTTCCCAAAGGCGGGTGATGTGATTCTGCTCGGCCGGAACGGCTTCGAGCAGTTGCAAAGCATGCTCCTGCAATTGGGATGTGCCCTGCCGCGCGGCATACAGAAACTGGATCGGTGCAATGGTATTGATTACGATATTCTCGATAGACGAATTACCAAGTGTTTTGGGTGATGGTCGCTCCTGGACCGCATCGAACCGGTAATGGGTATCCCAATAACTGCTGGCCCTGACATCGAGCAGCGGGGTTATATCCTTTACCGAGTGGGTTTCCAATATCTGTGAAAAGAGATGCAAAGACTTGTGCACCAGTGCTGCAAACTGGGCAATACGGACTGATGGAAAATTGACCGGGCGCATACGCAGGAACTTCCACAGCCCGTTGGGTATGGGCTTCAGCTTGTATTTCTTTTTCAGGTAATCATACTCACGCTGCAACTCACGTGGGTAATCATCGTTGAAATCATCGTCAAGCATACCGGCCTGACCAAAAAACAGGGCTTCCAATTGTAACAGATTGTCTTTGTGACGAGTAGGTATATTAAGCGGAAGCGATTGTGCAAGGAGCAAAAAAGGTGTTGCATTTGTCTTAAACCCAAAATTGGCAGCCATACGCCAATAGAGCAGGTTGCGCCAGTCTTCGGCAGAATTATCGAGCATTACATTCCAATCGGTCAGCTTCTGTTCCCAGCGTTCTGCAAGCAGCCGTGAGAGCCAGCCTTCCTTTGTGATTGATTTCACCGAGGTGTGCTGCCTGGCGCAGGGCAACTTCAGCGAAGTATTCACCAGCCCTGCATAGCGGTCAATAACCTGCTGTGCAACAGCAGGACGCAGCACCAATACGGGTATATTACCGGCAACACCTGCCACATCATCGTCATATACCACATGCAGTGCCAGATTTTTGTATGCCGGATCGTGCTGGTGACCATGGCGCAGCCAGTCGCTGCTGCGGGTATGCAGCTCTACATTACCTACCAGAATGGTGTTGCCTATCTTAATTTTTGCCTCCAGAAAATCGGGGCCTGCATCG
Source organism: uncultured Bacteroidota bacterium (assembly GCA_903824665.1). Classification (GTDB taxonomy): domain Bacteria; phylum Bacteroidota; class Bacteroidia; order Chitinophagales; family Chitinophagaceae; genus Nemorincola. Next base: position 48,943 of record CAIJXT010000006.1, read on the forward strand.
CGATTGAGCCTGCCACTATAAATGACAGTGAGTGGCTCGCCCGATGCTGTATGCAATGCCGTACCATTGTACAGGCTGTGCTGCCAGATAAACTGGAATAGTGATTCATTCATGATAGACGAATAGTTGGTAGCGGAACATAAAAATACTCAGAAATAGATTTAGTACTGCCTGCCGCAGAAAATTTTCGTAGCTATTGGCCTGCCCCGGGACAGAATATCTTCAAATTATCGTCTGTAATGTTGCAGAACATTTTTTACATTTGCTGCCTGCAAATTAGGTTGAAAAATAAACTATATCTGAGGCAATGGAAAATATTATCAGTGAAGTAGCCGCTAATATGAAGAAGGCGATAGCGCATCTGGAATCGGAATTGAGCAAAATACGTGCCGGCAAAGCGACGACCCAAATAGTAGACGGCATTTTTGTAGACTACTACGGCAGCCCGACCCCGCTAAACCAGGTGGCCAATGTGACCATACCTGATGCCCGTACTATATCGCTGCAGCCGTGGGAGCGCAATATGATAGGCCCGATAGAGAAAGCGATCATTGCATCTAACATAGGCCTGAACCCACAAAATGATGGCAACTACATCAGACTGTTTCTGCCACCACTGACAGAAGAGCGCCGCCGCGAGCTGGTAAAAAGAGTATATGCAGAGGGCGAACTGGCCAAGATAGCTATACGTAACCTGCGCCGTGACAGCATAGAACAAGTAAAGAAACTGCAAAAAGACGGCCTGAGCGAAGATATAGCCAAGGGCGGCGAGGGCAGAATACAGGACATAACGGATAAACACATAGCCCTGGTAGATTCGCACTGCAAGGACAAGGAAAAAGACGTAATGACGATATAGACACCCTTCGGGGTCGATTTTCCGGTAACTCATGCAGCCCACTGCATGAGTTACCTGTTTCAGTACAAAACCTGCTAACAAATTAATGGCGAGGCTCACAGAGCAATTTCTTCAATTGTATTCGGTACCGGTATATACGGTACTGATAGCTGCTGAAGCCCTGATAAGCAATTTCAGAAAGCAATCATTCTACAGCTGGAAAGAGTCCATTATCAACCTCTATCTCAACATCCTGAATGCAGGTGTAGACATGCTGCTGCGCGTTGTAATAGGCTTTGCGATGCTACAGTTTGTGTATCAGTACCACCTGCCCATAGCGTGGCATCCGGTAGCTTACTGGATCGTACTGCTGCTGGGCGAGGATCTGCTATTCTGGCTGGAGCATTATGTAGATCACAGTTGCCGGCTGTTCTGGGCAGTGCACGTAACCCATCACTCCTCTCCTGAATACAATCTATCTACTGGCTTCAGATCGTCCGTGTTCATGCCGGTATACAAGTACTTCTACTTTATACCGCTGGTATTGCTGGGCTTTGCGCCGCTTGATGTAATGCTGATGTTCTCGCTGACCCAGATCTACGGCATTCTGGTGCATACACAATACGTAAAGACCATGCCGGCGTGGATAGAGTACCTATTTGTGACCCCCTCGCACCACAGGGTGCACCATGCCAGCAATATACCCTATCTGGACAAGAATATGGGTATGGTATTCATAGTCTGGGACAGGCTGTTCGGTACCTTTCAGAAAGAGATGCCCGATGAAGTACCACACTACGGCATCACGAAACCAGTAGCCAAACCACACCACCCGGTGCACATTGTAACCCACGAATGGCAGGAGATCGCAAAAGACCTGCGTAAACCCCTACCCTTTTCCACAAGGCTGAAGTATCTGCTGCGCCCACCGGGATGGAGCCATGATGGCAGCACCAAGACAACTAAAGAGTTGCAAAAAGAACAGCATTGCAGCTAACGCAATCGTAAATGACACCTGATACAGTCATCTGTCCCCCAACCTATCTTTGGCCTAAACTAAAACACTCTTAACTTCAAAACTTACTTTATCCACACGTCTCCCACAGACAGTATAATATAATAGCTATTGCGCCTGCAAGCAGCTAAATTTGCGATGTGGCAAAAAAAGAAGCAGCGGAAACGCCCCTGATGAAGCAACATAAGGATATCAAAGCAAAATATCCGGATGCTGTATTGTTGTTCAGGGTGGGTGATTTTTACGAAACGTTTGCTGAAGACGCCCATATCGCATCGCGGGTGCTGGGTATCACGCTTACCAAGCGGTCTAACGGCGCGGCATCGTCGGTGGACCTTGCCGGATTTCCGCACCACTCGCTCGAAACCTATCTGCACAAGCTGGTGAAGGCAGGATACCGTGTAGCTATCTGCGACCAACTGGAGGACCCCAAGCTCACCAAGGGTATTGTGAAACGCGGCGTGACCGAACTGGTAACACCCGGCGTAGCTACCAGCGACAAACTACTGGAAAACCGTACCAACAACTTTCTGGCGGTACTGCACCTTGCAGACCCGGTATGCGGTATCGCGTTTCTGGATATCACTACCGGCGAATTCTATGCTGCTGAAGGCAATACCGAGTATATGGACAAGCTGATGCAGAGCTTTCAGCCATCGGAAGTGATCCTTTCTAAATCGCAGGTGAAGCGGTTCAGGGAGCAGTTTGACACTAAGGTCTATACCTTTCAGCTGGATGAATGGGTGTTTCGCGAGCAATATGCCTATGACCTGCTGCTGACCCACTTTCAGACCCAATCGATGAAGGGGTACGGGATTGAGGACCTGAAAGCAGCCATCACTGCATGCGGTGTAGCTATACACTATCTAAAGGACACCGAGCACGCAAACCTGCAACACATCAATACCCTGCAACGCATAACGGCCACCGACTTTCTGTGGATGGACCGGTTTACGATACGCAACCTGGAGCTGATACACAGCAGCTATGAGCAGGGCACCAATCTGCTGCAGGCAATAGACCACACCCACACGCCAATGGGCGCACGCCTGATGAAGCGGTGGATGATCTTTCCGCTGTATGATATGCACCGGATAGAGCAACGGCTGAACCTGGTGAGCCACCTGCTGCGCGACCAGACGCTGAACCATGCGCTGACGGCACTGGTGAAACAGACGGGCGACGTGGAACGACTGGTAGGCAAAATACCACTGAAGAAAGCCAACCCCAGAGAGGTACTGCAACTGGCCCGCAGCCTGCACTTCATGCAGCAGCTACGGGAGCTGTGTATCAATGCGGACGACGATGCGCTGCGCAAGATGGCCGAACCCATGCAGCCACTGACAGAGATCAGGCAGCGGATCATAGAAACAATAGCCGAAGACGCACCAGCACTGGCATCGAAAGGAGGTATGATACGGACCGGCATCTCTGAAGAGCTGGACCACCTGCGCACCATATCGCGCAGCGGCAAAGACTACCTGCTGCAGATACAGCAGCAGGAAGCGCAACGAACTGGTATATCGTCGCTCAAGGTGTCTTACAACAACGTATTCGGGTATTACCTGGAGGTAACCCACACCCACAAAGACAAAGTACCGACAGACTGGATCAGGAAGCAGACCCTGGCTAATGCGGAGCGGTACATCACCCCCGAACTAAAGGAGTACGAGGAGAAAATACTGGGCGCTGAAGACCGCATACTGGTGATAGAGCTGGAGCTGTATCAACAGCTGCTGGCAGCAATAGAACCCTACATAGCCCCGATACAGCACAACGCCAACATCACCGCGCAGATAGACTGCCTGATCTGCTTTGCGTACAACGCACAGCAATATAACTACCACCGCCCGGTACTGGTGACGGAGCCAATACTGGATATTAAAGAAGGGCGCCACCCGGTGATAGAGCAGCAATTGCCACCGGGCGAAAGCTACATCACCAACGACATCAGGCTGGACAAGGATGACCAGCAGGCGATCATACTGACAGGGCCCAATATGAGTGGTAAGAGCGCACTGCTTCGGCAAACCGCCATCATAACCCTTATGGCCCATATGGGCAGCTTTGTGCCGGCGGCATCGGCCACGATAGGGCTTACGGACAAGATCTTTACCCGTGTGGGCGCATCAGACAACCTGAGCGGTGGCGAGAGCACCTTTATGGTGGAGATGAATGAAACGGCAAGCATCATCAACAACCTGGGCGAGCGCAGCCTGGTGCTACTGGATGAGATAGGCCGAGGCACCAGCACCTATGACGGCATATCGCTGGCATGGAGCATAGTGGAGTTTCTGCACAACTCGCCAGCGCGGCCCAAGACGCTGTTTGCCACTCACTACCATGAGATCAATGAGCTGGAAAAACACCTGCCAAGGGTAAAGAACTACCACATCACCCATAAAGAAACGGGCAACAAGGTGATCTTTCTGCGAAAGCTGGCACCCGGTGGCAGTCGCCACAGCTTTGGTATACAGGTGGCGCGTATGGCGGGTATGCCCCCCAAGCTGCTGGACCGTGCCAACGAAATACTGGCCCAACTGGAAGAGAAACATGCCGGCACGGGCGATACGATGCAGCAGAAGATCAAAAACATAAAGCCGGCGCCCAACTATCAGCTCAATATCTTTGACGGGGTGACCGAGGACATACGGCGCATACAACAGCTGCTGGATGAGACCGACATTAATACCCTGACGCCGGTGGAAGCACTGATGAAGCTGAACGAAATGAAGGGCATTGTAAAACAATACCGCAACTAGCCTGACTACAGGTGGCACGCTCCCAAACAACCAACATCAACCTTTGAAGGCCGCAAGGATAGCATCGCTTATCTGCTGCTGCAATGCCTGAATTTTGGGTACGATGCCGTCTAGGGCTGTACCAAACACCCAGGCGTCGCCTGCGACATCCCTGACCATGCGGTGGCAGTAAATCTCTGACCTAGAATAGCCATTGACCACTGTAGGATACAAGATAGTAGCATCATAACATGGCGGTGTACTGTCAGGATCCCATTCGAGCCGGCAATCGGCAATGCCACCGGGGGCTGTGAGTGCTGCTTCAATAACTTCAACCATAGGGCAAAGTAGTGATTGCAGGTGAATAAATAAGCCCTCTCCCCTACCCGACTGAAAAAAGCACACTCCTTTCCTGCTCATGGCGGCGTTGACTATCAATGGTTTGGGTGTGAAATGGCGTTAAAATGTTGCTCACTTTTTTATGCGGCTCTGGGGTGATTGTAGCGGGTATTGACGGGGAACATGTGGCGGATATTGTCGTCCTGACTGCGGAGGCCGGCGAGGAACTCGTGGTAGGGAGGCGGCGACTGGCGACTACACACTGCCCGTGTGTGCCTGCCTGCAATAGTAACTGACGGGCGCGGTGTGGTGGGCGGTGCAATAGCATCTTCTTCGTCGTAGCGGAGATCCAGCTGCTGCTCGGCAGAGCGTTCGGCAGGTGTGGGCGGTGGAGCAGACAGGGCAACTGAAGCTGCGGCTCCTTTTTCGATATAGCCGCTGATAAATGGCGACAGCGCCTGTGCCATTTCGGGGTTGGCACCATTGACGGAGTCGACGAAACCTGCAAGTACCTGCATCTGCTCATTGAGCGAGGCACGGGCCTTCAGCCTGCCGATGGCAGCGGTGAGCTTGCTGATAATGGTGACCTCATCGGTAGTGATCATGACGTCTTTGCGCTCTGGCGCCATCAGGAGGGAAGTATAGTTTGCGAGTATGTGGTAACAGTTTTCTGCGATCACAACAGGCATATGGGCGGCGCACTGCTTCTGGTAGTCCCAGTTCTGCTCTCGGACCCAATAATGGAGTGTGCGGCGGGGAATACCAAGGGCATTGGCGATGTCGGTTTTGGAGAGGTCTGTCTGGAAGTAGAGATTGCGGGCTTTGTTTTGCAATTCAGTGTTCATAGCATTGTGTTTTGTGCTGCGGGTAGCAGCGGGTTTGGAAAACGGGGTGTAAAGTTAGGATGGGTTTGGGTGGCAGCATTGCCGGAACGAAAAATGTGGATATGTTTTTCCCGAACGGGGAGCTTATGCGTAGCACTGTGGTATCTGCCCTCATTATCCTACTTTTCTTTTTTTTCGCAAAAAAGAAAAGTAGCAAAAGAAAAAGGCGATTTTTTGCCAATGGCTCCGCCGGCAAAAAAATAGCTCTACGCTGTAATCTAAAGCTCTATTCAGCTGCATGGCGCTGGTTTTATGCCTACCGTTGCTACTTTGCCGCCTCTTCAAGCGTGTCTTCAATCTTCTAAGAATTGGGCAGCCGGTTGTCGTACCTACGGCCTAAAAAGGCGCCATCAGGTTTTCAGCTTTGCAACTTTTATCGGCGGCATTTTGTGGATTGGTTTGGCTTTGTTGGTGTGGGCATGTGTGGCAAACTTTTGGAAGTGTGCCACACCACCGGAGATTATACTGGGGTTGTAAGGACAGGCCCGACGGTGTATTGAAAATAGAAAAAACCCGCGAACGGCAATGTGCAGGACTTTAGCTTTGTGCGTTTGAATGCCGTCGGAGACGGAGTTTTATACTCACTTCCGGATGCCATGCGGAACAGCCGGAAGAAACGAAACACAATGTAAGGTGACATTTGTTTCCGCCATTCGAACACTTCAAAAGATATTACATCTTGTTGTTTTTGTTTATTCTGCCAATAAACGGGAACTAAAAGATTTGGCAATTCATATCTCTGGCAAACTATAGCTTAATGAACTCGCAAATTTATTGCTTTTGATATAATGGTTGAATTAAAAGGCAATATATTTGCTTCTCATGCCGATTAATATGAATAAAAAAGCAATTAACCGATTAAAGGCCGTTTTAGCTGAGCAAGGGAGAACTAATAAATGGTTGGCTGAGGCATTAGATAAAAACGAAACTACCATCTCTCGTTGGTGTACAAATGAAGTTCAACCTTCGATGGATAACCTTGTAAATATTGCGAGATTATTGAAAATTGACGTAAGAGAGCTGATTAACTCAACAAAAACAACAAAGTAATATGCAAATAGATATAAATGGCAACAAAATATTTGCACCATTAAAAAATAAATGGGTTACAAATACTGCCGAAGAAAAATTAAAACAAGAGTTTATTGTTAGACTCGTAAACACCTATGGATATTCTTTAGAGCAATTAGGGCAAGACATTGAAATTAAAAAAAGATACCGCGCTGATATTGCAATTTGGCGATCAGAAAATGATAAAAACAAAAATTCTATACCTTCAATTATTATTACAGTTGAATGCAAAGCTGAGCACATAAAGATTAAAGAAAGTGACTATTCTATCGGATATAGTTTCGCGTCAACTATCAATGCTAACTTTTTTATTGCCGTAAATTTGAAGGAAGCAAAAGTCTTTCATATAAAGAAAGACAATGCACCCAAGAAAATTGAAAAATTATCTGACATTCCCAAAGCAGATGTATTATTCGATGATAAACGAATAGATAAATATATAAAGGAAACAAAGTCATTCACCAGAGAAGAGTTTACAAAGCTCTTAACTAGATGTCATAACATCATTCGTAATAACGACAAATTATCCCCTGAAGCTGCATTTGATGAAATAAGCAAAATCTTATTCATGAAAATAATGTATGAAAGAAACGCTACAGAAGAAATGATTTTTTCAAAAGCGAAATTTCAGGCCGACGAAAAGAACTACGAGCAAGTAATACGCCCAAAACTCAAAAAGGAAGTTGCATTTCTTGACCAGGATTATATGCAATATCTATTTGACAACACTAAAAGTGCTTTCGAAAATGATGGAATATTTGAATCGAAGGATCAAATAAAAATAAAGCGCAATAGTTTTGAAATGATTGTTGAAGAGTTGGAGGCCTTTAATTTATCAGACACATCTGATGATGTTAAAGGAATCGCCTTTGAACAATTTTTAGGCAAGACGTTTAGAGGTGAATTAGGCCAATTTTTCACACCTAGAACGATTGTCGAATTTATGATTGATATTCTTGATCCTCAAGAGGGAGAGACCGTATGCGATCCTTGTTGTGGGAGCGGAGGTTTTCTAATAACCGCATTTGAGTATATAAGGAATAAGATTGATGAGACAATTAAAAATGAAATCAAAGAGATTAAATATAAATTTTTTAATTCTGAATTTGATAAATTATCTTTAAAAAAACAACAAGAAGTTGACATAAAAGTACGATTGTTAATTGATCGATTGAATGAGGAATTTGAAATAAAAAATAAAAAAAGCCGATATTACGATTTGTCCCACAATTGCATTTTTGGTACTGATGCAAACCCACGTATGGCCAGGACTGCAAAAATGAATATGATTATGCATGGTGATGGGCACGGAGGGGTACATCACAACGATGGGTTGCTTAATGTGAATGGTATTTTTGAAAATAGGTTTGATGTAATTTTAACTAACCCTCCTTTTGGTAGCAGAGTAGAAAAAACGCTTAAAATTACCGAGTCCGATAAATTTACAGATACGGAACGCATCGAAAAATATCGCTCTATCTACGGCGCAGCATATGACGAAGCTTTGAAACAGGTTAACGACAACGTTGGGAAATCTTTATTGGATCTTTATGAGACTGGCAGTATGAGTACACTTACTGAAGTTCTGTTCATAGAGCGATGTCTAAATTTATTGAAGCCAGGTGGAAGAGTTGGTATTGTATTGCCAGAGGGAGTTTTGAATAATACAAATTTGCAAAAAATCAGAGATTTTGTTGAGAGTAAAGCTAAAATTGTATTGATTACATCCATCCCACAGGAAGTCTTTATTGCAAGTGGAGCAACTGTAAAGCCGAGCCTTTTATTTCTTAAGAAATTCACGCAGGAAGAGAGTTCTCAATGGGAAATGATAGCCGCAGAAGCCCATCAAAATATAAATGAGAAGTATGAACCGCAAGTGAAATTGATACTTCAGAAATTAGAATCTAAAGATGAAGGCGCCCAAACCACAATTCAAAAAAAGCACTTGAAATTTGAACTTAAAAAAATCGAAGAAACAATTGCTCAGGAAATAAAAAATCAAATAAAAAAGAATTTCAATTACAATATTCCGATCGCAGAAGTTGAAAAAGCTGGAATCAGTAGTACAGGGTCGGTGATCGAAAATGAATTAGAACCTTTGGCAAAAGAGTTTAAAAAGATTCGTGAAGTAAATAAACTGTGGCAGTCAATTGATAAATATTTTTCTTATGAAATTCGAAACAATGAAATAGAAAGAATAGAAGTAGAGAACGGCATCCGTTTGAATTCAGAAATTTTTTATACTAAATAAATAAAATGCAGACAAGTAGCAATTTAAGGATGATAAACCTTATTCAGTTAGAAAACTGGAGTGTTCAGTCATTGCTTGAACCTAAGGTAAATTATTCAAACAGATTTAATTTTGCTAAAATTAGTGAGTTCCTCATTAAGAACAGAAGTATTATAAATATAGAAAACAATAAAGAATATAAACGAGTAACAGTAAAAATAAACAACAACGGAGTTATTTTAAGAGATATCGCTATTGGTTTGGATATCGGTACAAAGAAACAGTTCTTTGCAAAAGCAGGACAGTTTATTATTTCCAAAATTGACGCCAGAAACGGAGCATTTGGAATTATTCCGGATGAGTTAGATGGGGCTATTGTCACCAATGATTTCCCAGTGTTTGATGTCGACGAGAGCAAAATCAATCCACATTTTCTATTACTTATCACAACTACTGCCGAGTTTATCAAATTCGCCCAAAGTTGTAGTAGTGGTACAACAAACAGGCAGAGAATGGACATAGATCTATTTTTAAATCAAAAAATACCTTTACCCCCAATAAGCATTCAAAATGAAATAGTCGCTAATTATAATAATAAAATACGGTCGGCAGAAGTATTGCTATCAGAAGCGAATAATTTAGAAGGAGAAATCGAAAATTATTTTCTCCAACAACTGGGTTTAAACCCATTTCAAATAAAAGGAAAAAATACTAAGCTGCAGATAACTTCATATGAAAACTTAGACCGATGGGATTTTTTTTCTACAAACACAAGAATTTCTACAGAGCTAAAAACTGCGAAATATACACTATCAACTATCGGCCAATCGTTTGAATTTATTAGACGCAGTTTTAATAAGTTACAGTTTAAAAATTCAACTTTCCGTTACATAGAAATTGGTGCGATAGATGCAAATAAAGGGATTCTTACTGCAAAAACAGTTGATTTAAAAAATGCACCAAGCAGAGCAAATCAAGTTGTGAGACAAGGTGATTTGATAATAGGTACAACCCGACCATATCTAAAAAAATTTGCTATCGTAAATTCAGAATATGACGGATGTGTATGTTCCTCGGGATTTAGTATTATTAAACCATCTGCAAATTATTATCTTCCATATTTGCACCAATTTCTTAAATGCTCATATGGGGTTGAGCAGCTAAAAAACAAAATGACAGGGGGACTATATCCCGCCATTACAGAATCCGAGCTAAAAGAAATTAAAATTCCATTTCCGTCGATTGAAAAACAAAAGGAAATAATGAGCTTGATTACATTTAAAAGAGAAAATATTTTAATAAATACTGAATTAATTACTTCGATAAAAATAGAAGCTCAAAAATCGTTTGAAAACCTAATATTTAGCTAATGAAAATAACTTATTTAACCGTCGACGGGTATAAAAATTTGCTATCTAAAGCAATCTTCGATGATATCTCAAATTGCGAAAATTATCTTGCCCTAATTGGGCTAAATGGTTCAGGTAAAAGTAATGTGCTCGAAGCCATAAGTAAAATATTCGCGAGTCTATATACTGGTACTGTAGCAGGATTTAATTACGAAATACGTTATACTTTAAGAGATAATGATGTTGTAATTATTAATGGAAATGTTACGAATAAAGGAGACGTTGTAAGAAAAAAATATATAAGATCTATACTACCTGAGCAAATAATAGCTTGTTATAGTGGAGAAGAAAGGAGACTTTGGGAAGATGTTTATCAGGTATTTTATTCAGACTTTTTTAAAAAGGTTTTAGGTAAGGCTCCGTCAACCAGGCCGGACATGATATATTTAAATAAATATTCCTGGAACTTGGCATTAATTGCGTTAATGTGTTCAGATCAACAATCTTCCAAAGATTTCTTACGGGATGTATTAGAAATTGTCGTTGATGAAACGATAATGATTGACTTTACATTTGATATATCGAAGTACCCTTCGTATTCCAGAAATAATGAAGTTCTTGAGTTGATAAACAGAATTAACCCACAACCAAGAAGTAACAATATTTCAATTAGCATTAACACATTAAGAACTTTCGAAATTGGTTCAGTTGATAATAACGACTTTGCGAAACGAATATTTTTGTATTTGTACATAGCATCAATGCCTCAAAAAAGTAAAATCATTAAAACCGATAAAATCATTACTAATATTAAAATAAACTTTAACGGACTGGACGTAAAGAGTCTTAGCGAAGGTGAAAAGAAACTATTGCTGATAAAGGCTATCATCGACATATTAGGAAATGAAAATAGCTTGTTCCTTTTTGATGAGCCCGACTCACATCTTCATATTTCGAGAAAAAAGGAAATAAAAAAATATATAGACAAAGCAAATCACTTCTCCATTCTAACGACCCATTCACCGGCTCTATTACATAGCTTTAGAGAAGAAAATATAAGAATAATTAATAACAGCGCAGATGGAATGGAAGTTATTCCAACAGAAAAAATAAAAGCTATAGAAAAACTATCTGACGGTGCATTTACATTAATGGATGCAACACTTGCCTTTGCTACAACGAATGACATTCTACTTGTTGAAGGCACTAACGATCATAAATATTTCACAAGAGCGTTAGACGTTTTAAAAGTAAGCAAGGCACCAAAATACGATAACTTTAATATAACAATAATAAATTGTGGGGGCGCTGGAAACGTAGCAGCTGTTTTAGAACAGGCCGTCGTTCCACATATTAATCCGCAGCAATTATGTATAGCAACGTTTGATAATGATGAAGCTGGAAAAAATGGAATGAAGAGTGTAAAAAATGTTTTTGCAGGCCATCCTCCACGAAACGTAAAAACTATGTTACACCCTAAAATTGGCACTTGGGCAGCTGCAAATGACTTTCTAACGGAAGACTATTTCCCAATTACATCCTACAAACCTGCCTTTGAAGCAAAGGTTGTGACTGCAACTACGTTTAAGAGCTTAAGCAGCTTGCAAAACCCCAAAGGCATTATCGAGAGTACATATGAAACTTTTGCTCCTGCTGACTACGACAATTTTGAATTATTGTTTGATGAAATTATTCGGCTTCAAACGGAATTTAGACTACCTCTTCCAGTTTAGGACTTTCCCAATTACAGAGATATAACGTCCATTTTAACCACTCGGTGATGCCAATGAGGCACAGACAAAACGAACATATATTTCAACACAACGCAGGGATATATATCCCATGAGAAAATTATTTGCAAATCAAATATAAGACAAAAATGAGGAACAAAAAAAGTCCCCGCATCCAGATGGAGCGAGGACTTTTGGCTGGTGACCGCGTCAGGATTCAAACCTGAAACCTTCCCGCCAAATGCGGGATGCTCCATTCAGTTGAGCTACCCAGCTATCCGGGGCTGTTGCTGGTATAACCTCCCGTAAACTCTTTAGACCTTCGGTGTAGAAATAATCTGTGTAATCAAATATCACCCATAAAAAAAGCCCCACATTTCTGTAGGGCTTTTGCAGTGACCGCGTCAGGATTCAAACCTGAAACCTTCTCATCCGTAGTGAGATGCTCTATTCAGTTGAGCTACGCAGCCATTCCGTTTTTCGGAGTGCAAAGATACGTAGCGTCGGTTACTTTTACAAATACTTTTTACAAAAGAGAAAAAAACACAACTTTGTTGGGATCAAACCACCGCGATGCACATTGAAATATGGTCTGTAGGCAAGGAAAATGAGCCGTTCATTGATGAGGGTATCAAGTACTACTTCAAGAAGACGCAGCCCTGGAACAGTGTGGAGCTGGTGGTGCTGCAACCCTCGAAAAAGACGGCCACAACCGATGTGGCGCGGACACGACAGCAGGAGGAAGAAATGATACTGAAAAAACTGCAACCGCACCACTATCTGGTGCTGCTGGATGAACGGGGCAAAATGCTGAACTCGGTACAATGGAGCCAGCAGATGCAGCAATGCATGAATCAGGGGGTAAAAACGATGGTGGTGCTGATAGGTGGCGCATTTGGTGTGACGGATACTGTGCGGAGCAAGGCCAAGCAGTGCTGGTCGCTGTCGGGCCTGGTATTTCCGCATCAGCTGGTGCGCCTGATTGTTGCAGAGCAGGTATACCGATCGTTCAGCATTCTGAACAACTCGCCGTATCATCATGTGTGAGTTTTTTGGGGGATTAGGGATTGGGAGATTCGGAATTGGGGATTGGGATTTAGGGGTTTGGGATTAGGAGTTGTGAAATCTGCGTTAGGAATTGGTGAGTGGGTTCCCGGACGTTTGGTTTCGATTGTATACTTTTTACCTTTAGCATATGAAGACAAAACAGGAAATTGTAACCAACTGGCTGCCGAGGTATACGGGTAAACAGCCGGAGGAATTTGGCCGATATATTTTGCTTTGCAATTTCAGCAAGTATGTGTCGCTGTTTGCAGAGCTGCATGGTGTACCGGTAAGCGGACTGGACAAACCTATGCAATGCGCCACGGCAGGCGACATCACCATGCTGAACTTTGGTATGGGCAGCCCGGGTGCTGCGACGGTGATGGATCTGCTGTCGGCAATAAGCCCCAAGGCTGTGCTGTTTCTGGGAAAATGCGGCGGCCTGAAAAAGAACAATAATGTTGGCGACCTGATACTGCCGATAGCGGCCATACGGGGAGAGGGAACGAGCAATGACTACTTTCCGCCAGAGGTGCCTGCGCTTCCTGCCTTCGCACTGCAGAAAGCAATATCAACGACTATACGCGACTATTCGCTCGACTACTGGACGGGCACGGTGTTTACCACCAACCGACGTGTGTGGGAGCATGACGAGGAGTTTAAAGCGTATCTGCGCAAGATACGTGCGATGGCGATAGATATGGAGACAGCAACCATCTTCACGACCGGGTTCTACAACAAGATACCGACGGGGGCATTGCTGCTGGTATCTGACCAGCCCATGACACCAGATGGTGTAAAAACTACGGAAAGCGACAGCAAGGTAACGAGGGACTACGTAACTACCCACCTGAACATAGGTATAGACTCGCTGAAGCAACTGATCAATGACGGACAAACGGTAAAACATCTGCGCTTCTGACAAGCGCACAACTAACCGAAATAAAAATGAGCGGCGGATACCAAAATCCGCCGCTCATTTATTGTCAGAACCGCCCAACGGGCAGGAAAATTATTACTTAGCTATCAGCAGGCGTGATTGCAGTTTGTCTCCGTTTTCGGCTACGAACAGCACGGTGTACACACCTGTGCTGAGGTTGCCGGTGTTGAGCTCCTGATGCGTGCCTGTAGCTGCGGCTGTGAACACTACCCTACCTACGGCATCGATGATGTGTATGGTACCACCATTGCCAGACAGGCCGGCGAAATCAATATTAACTACCTCTGCAGCGGGGTTTGGATATACCTCCATAGACGCTGATGACGGTGTAACATCGGTAACAGCAGCTGGTGCACTGATGTAGAAATTCTGCACAAAATTGCAGCCGAAGTCGTGAGAGTAGTTGCCGGCATAAGAGTAGCCATTGAGCGGAATATTAGTACCGTTGGCGTACTTGCGTACATAGAAACTGCCTGCATTAACACCGAGGCTTGCATTCTGTACATATAACCACCAGCGCAGACCGTCGCAGCCTCCGTCTGTAAGCTCTAAGCGATAGCAACCTGTAGGCAGGGCAACAGTGTCGGTGTAGAGCTTGTTGATGGCATTACCTGTTCTGGAGCGTACCACCACATTTTCGCTGTTGTATATGCGCCAGTTGGTTTCGCTGATGCCGCCCGTGCCCTGATTGTTGGTCAACATTGCGATACGGAATTTGTCGTCCCAACGTGGTGCAGGCATAAACTGGCTAGCCATTTTGTTGTTGGTGCTGTCTGCGTCTTTAGAACCATTGACGGTAGTGATGCGGGCCTCGAAGGTAGCAGCAACGGTGCTGCCGGTAATAGGCTCGAGACCTGTGAGTGCAGGCAGTGTGATATCGGCAGACTCCATAGAGTTGAGGGCACCAGACCAGGTGAACATCTGCCTGGCACCACCTTTGATGCCATACTCGAATGAAATGAGGTTGATGAAACCGGCACCCCTGTTTTTTACAGTGATGACTGGTGACCCGCAGATAGGATTCTGGCGGAAGTGGTTCTCGTTGTTAGTAGGTGCTACGATATCTTCGATAGATGCATCTCTGGCTTTATTGATCTTGCCATAAAATATCACCAACCCCTCTGTTGTGTAGCTGCCGAGGCCGCCACCAGTGCTGATGAAGGGATCGAACTGCAAACCCAAACTGAATGGTGTGCCACTAGTAATACCCGGAAGGTTGTGAAAATTGGAACGCACCAGTGCGCCGGGGCACCAGTTGGCACGATCAAAAATCCAGGTACCTGACTGTGGTGACAACTCATTGATACCACAATCGTCGCGCCAGATCTCTTTGGTAGCTACTGAGCTGCCATTGAGCATAACCTGGTAGTTTTTGGAGAGGAACTCGCAGCAACCACTATCGTCGCTACCATGGCCGGTGATGTTGAATTTCAGCTCGGCAGATTCGGTACCGTTGGGTGCCACTGCAGGCACCGGGGTGAACTTTGTGTTGATGCTGGTAGCGCCGCCATAACCATGGCTGCCACGCCACATACGCTGCATGCCCACCACTGTGCGGTCGGGGGTACCATGTACAAATGCAAAGCGGATGTTGGCAGTAAAGCCGCCTGAATAGCCTGAATAATGGAGCCTGATGGTAGCAGGGCCTTGCAGCTTGCTGACATAGTCGGTAACATCAAACACCAGATTCTGCTTCCAGGTGATGGGCGTGCGTGGTGCGCCGGAATTGGCATAAGGCGTGATGAGCCTGCCGAGTTCCAGGGTGTCGCCACCGGGTGTCATGAGGAAGTTCTGAACGGTGTAATCCCAGTCGCCGCAATAGGTAGGGCTGCCGGGGCAAACATACTTGCCAAGAGTAAAGATCATGTAGACATTACGGTAGGAACCACCGGTAGGAAAAACCACTGTGGAATCGTAATTGCCATAATACGCAAGCTCATTCACATTTGCCTGTACCCAGGTAGTATCTCCGGCCGCTGCTTTAGCTGTGTTTCCTGCAAAAAGAAACAGACAAGCGATGTACAATAACTTTTTCATTAATAATTGAAGTTTGTAAGCAGCAAATATAATTATAAGATAACAGCGGGAATGATTTTATTTTCCACAAGGTATTGGCAAAAATGGGTCAGGGTTGGATGACAGGGGAATCAGGAACGGTGGGTGATGGCGCTTCATTCAGGGGCAATTCGACATAAAAGTCGCTACCTGCGCCCTCGGTACTTACAAAATGAATAGTTCCATTTTCGGCTTCGACAATCTGGCGGCAAATGGACAAGCCGACACCATAGGATACCTCTCCGGCTGTACCTTTTCGCCGTGCCTCCGAGAAAGGGTTGAATATATGCGCCTGCACATCGGCAGGAATACCTATACCGTTGTCTGAAACGGTGATGCGCAAATGGGTATCGCTGAGGGCAGTTGATACAGTAACAGTCGCATTCAAAGGGCTGAACTTAATGGAATTGGTGATGAGGTTGCTCACGACCCTACCGATTTTTGCGGCATTAACGAAACAGTACAAAGGCTCTGGTGCGAGTTGCAGTGCCAATGTCTGCTTTTTTTCTCTGGCCTTGAATCTGAGCACGTCGACCGCATTGGATACCAGCACATTTACATCAATGCGTTCCTTGTTTTTTGATTGCGCTGTATGTCTGTCGCTGAACTCAAGTAACTCATTGATGAGTGTAAGTGACCCGGCAGCGGCATTTCGCATCATCTTGAGGAGGGATCTTTGTTCGTCATCGAGATTATCTTCCCCCAGCAGGTCTATGATGGATAATACCGCGCTGACAGGATTTCGCAGATCGTGAACAACGATATTCAGTATGCGGTCTTTTTCAGTGTTGCTCTTGCTCAGCAACTCCATGGCATCCTGCAGCCGGGCTTTCTGTTCATTGATCTGGTTATTCAACTTTGTAAGTTCGGCTACGTTTCGCCTGCTGCGGCTGTAATTTCGATATACGAGACCAACAATGATGAGGACGGTAGCGATAGCGGCAAGCGAGAAGTAGAGGTAAATGCGACTTAGCTGTTCGTTTTTGCGAAGCAGCGTAATCTGGTATTGAGCTTCCTTCATCTGTACCAACTGGCCGTAGTCTGTTTTTTGCAGGTTAGCATTTGCCGAATCTGTTTTGTTTCTGAGCGAAACATAGGCTTCCAAATGACCAAAAGCACCTGGCAATGCTTTCATCTTCGCGATAAGGTACATGAGATGTTCCCACCTGATTCTTATATCATTTTCAGGAAATTCAGCCAGCCTGGCCTCTATTCTGCTGAGTGCCTCCATTGCCTTATCCGTCTTAGCAGTAGCAAAATATAACTCGGCCAATTGCATCATGGCATACATTGCGTCTTTGCGGTCGAAATCGGGTCGGTCGTTTATTGCAATACTTTTCTGCAATAATACCTCTGAACTGTCTGGCTGACCGGCAGCCATGAATACTTTGGCCATATTACC
Source organism: uncultured Bacteroidota bacterium (assembly GCA_903824665.1). GTDB lineage: Bacteria > Bacteroidota > Bacteroidia > Chitinophagales > Chitinophagaceae > Nemorincola. Next base: position 66,581 of record CAIJXT010000006.1, read on the forward strand.
TAACGCCACACCTGTAGCGATTTCGGAGAACCTATCGACATCGTATCTGGCCAGGCGTGCTCTATTTGAACTTATGTAATTTAAAGACAACCGATAGTTTTCCAGAGCGGAGTCGTTTTGACCAATCTGGGTATAGGCAAGGCCAATATTTCCATACAATTCGACCACTCTGTAAAAGGCAAAATTGTTGTCGTTGCACGCTCTGTTCTGTGAAGTAGCCTCTTTGAAATACCGGATCGCTTCGGAGAACTTCTTCTGGCGGTAGGAGACCATCCCCAGGTGATAATTGAGATTAGCAATGTTGCAGGAATCGCCAATTTTGATGGCAAAGATTATGGCCCTTGAATAATATTCAAAGGCCTCCATTAAGTTGTTCGCTGAAAAATTTCTATCGCCTTTTGATGCCAGCGAACCGAGATACAGTGCCGCATGCCTGTTCTGGAGCCCAAACTTTTCGATCAAAAGTGCTGTAGAGTCGTTATATATGCCGTTTGAATCCAGTTTGAAATCATAATAAGACTGAGCAGTGCGGCACGTAAAATAGGCAACCATGTAGTCGGGCGAGGCATTATCCTTGTGCTGCGTCAGAGAATCGACAAATCGTGCCGAAGCTGCCTTTCCAAGCGTTCTGTACAGTGAATCGTAGCGGCTATAAACTCTGTCGAAAAGCATTTTGCCTTCGCGGTCAGATGCACCACATGCTATCAGGAAAATCAGCACGGGCAAAATTATGACTGACCACCCAAGCCTGATTTTAGAACCGAAGACTGTGATATGCATAATTTTAACAGGCTGAATAATGTATTAATAATGGTGTTTTGCTGTGCCTATCAGAGCACCATTCGCAGGTGTTTTTTCAGTTCCTGTAAATGGGTGTCGGTAACATCGAACGAACCATAGGCCGTAACAAGGGTATTGCCGGTAACCTCCTGAATAAAAGATGCATTGATGGCTTCTGCCCTGTTTATCCGGACGAACTCTTTTTGAAGACTTTTCGGCACAATATTGGTCAGCGTTTTATTTAAGGTACTTCTGATCAGGTAGGTAGTTTTATCGAGCCGGGTAATGACCTGTGTATAATTTTGATTGACTGCCAGACAAACCACGTCGGCCCAGTGAATTTTGCGAAAGGAGTTTCCCTGTTTGACGAAGAAACTATCATTAGTTACATAGGTGGAGTCGTCTGTAGCTTTTTCGAGCGCATTATTGATGGCAACCAGTAAAGATGTGGCACTAACCGGCTTATTGAGGAAAGCTGATGGTGCAGCATCCACGACGTCCTGCATGGTAGCGTCACAAACGTCGGATGTAATAAATACAAATGGCGATTTATATGTTCCGCTAATGAGCTTACCGATGTCAATGCCTGTTTTTTTTCCGTTGAGGTTGATATCTACCAATGCTATGTCAAAATCAGCAGTATTGAGCAATTGCAATGCAGATTCTAAATTATTGGCGACACCGGCAACAGCGAAGCCGATCTTCTTAACCGCTACCTGCAAAAAATCACTCCAATACTCTTCGTCTTCTACTATCAACACATTAACAATATAACCCATGCTTTTGTATTTGAAACAAAGTTAAAAAAACTCGCCATTAAAAAATGCCAGTTCGCCACCAAAAACAGGCTATTCGCCATCGTTGGAAAAATAACTTTCAACCAAAACAAAAACTTTGCCTTCAGAAAAGTATCAGTTAATCAAAAAGCTAAACAAAAAAAACAGATTTATGAGCACAATTCAAACCAATGAAGCGATCTGCGGTGGTAAAGGCAGCGCAACGATCAAAGTGCCAGGGCAAATGACGGCACTGATGCGGCAGAATGGCAACCCATTAGGTTTCCTGCTGATGTTTTGTTTGATGATCTTTGCAGGAGGAACTGCAGAAGGTCAGAAACTGACCTTTGACGGAATTGACGACTACGTGATCGTGCAGCCACACTCGTCGATGGAAACGAATGTGGGTACGATAGAGGCTTGGGTTCGCCCGACCTGGGCAGCCAACACCCGCCCTCCCGGCAACCCTACCATAGTTGGTATGCGTCCGGTAGAATGGTGGATGGCGCGGTATAGCTTTCACCTGAACAACGCTCTGGACGGTTTGGGGATGTGGAACGGCAGCTCGTACAACTCCGTTGCGTTCTCTTTTACTCAAAACCAGTGGTACCATGTCGCATTCGTATACTCAACAACAAACTGCGCGGTGTATGTGGACGGGAATTTTGTAGGCAATACAAACAACGGCATCGCGGCTTCAAATACGGGAATACCACTGCGAATAGGTATTGCGGACAACGTTGGCTTCAACGAATCCTGGTTAGGTGATATAGAAGAAGTGCGTGTATGGAACACACAACGCACTGAAACACAACTTGAGGACAATATGAACTGCGATGTGCCACAGCAGACAGCATTGGTGGCTTACTACCGTTTTGATGAAGGAATAGCAGGCGGCAACAATACCGGCAGCACTGTAGTGACAGACTATAGTGGCAACAACAATTGCGGCGCGCTCATGAACTTTACCAGGACGGGAACCGCGTCAAACTACACAGCGGCTTTTATATCAGCATGCAATTCAATTATAATTCCAGCACCTGGTATCACATCGGGTACAAATGAAATATGCGTAGGACAAACAACAGACCTGGACAATACTGTAGCCGGCGGCGCCTGGAGCAGCAGTAATACCGGCCGCGCTACAGTAAACGCCAGTACCGGTGTTGTGACCGGCATCAGTGCTGGCACAGTAAACATCACCTACCTACTGAATTGCCGGACGACAATATATGGCGTAACAGTGAACCCGGTGGCCGCTGTGACACTTGGCAACAACGGACCACTGTGCGCACCAGCCACACTGAACCTGACCAGCAGCCTGACCGGAGGAACATCACCGTTCAACTATTCGTGGAGTGGGCCGAACACCTTCTCGTCGACAAATGCAAACCCAACAATACCTGCCGCAACAGCCGCTGCCGCGGGTGTATATACATTGACGGTAACTGATGCAAAAGGCTGCGGTACTACAGGTACGAAAACTATGACCGCGACTGTAAGACCTACACCAGGACCAATAGGAGGGAATGCGAACATATGTATCGGAACAACGAACACGCTTACAAATGGTCTTGGAGGCGGAACCTGGGCCAGTACCAACGTAACAATAGCCACCGTTAACGCGTCGGGTGCTGTGAATGGCATTGCTCTGGGTAATGCTACAATTATCTATACTGTTGACGGATGTTCTAATTCGAGAATAGTGAGTGTCAATCCATTTCCGGCGGCAATAACAGGTGGAGACTCGGTAGTGTATTGTGTAGGTAAGACAACAGTACTGAGCAACGTAACCACACCAGGCGTATGGAGCGCCACCAACAGCAGCATTGCAACGGTAAATGCAGCAACAGGGGTAGTGACCGGTACGGGTGGTGGTGCTACCAACATCAGCTATACCAACAGCTTTGGCTGTTCTGTAACCAAAGAAGTAACAGTGAATGCTACACTTGCAGCCAATACGGGTACCGGCATTGTATGCCTGAACCAACCATTTTCGGTGGCTGTACTGGGCAATGTAGTACCGGGCGGCATATGGAGCAGCAGCAATGAATCGAGAGCCAAAGTGAGCCCCCATACCGGAGTAATAAAAGGCGTGGGACTGGGCACGGCTATTATTACTTATTCATTGGGATCAGGTTGCCAGGCAACATCAGTATTAACGGTGAACCCTGCAGTGAATATCATAATAGGTGATGTAATGATATGCCCGGGCACTACATCTATGTTGACCAACTTTACAGCGGGCGGCACATGGAGCAGCAGTGATACACTCACCGCAACCATATCGCCAGCAGGGGGCATGGTAACAGGTATACACGAGGGACAGGCAATCATCAGCTATATCGTAAATGCCGGCTGCTACAAGACCACAAACATGACCATATATGGTGCAATGAATCCGATAGCAGGTATTGATACGGTATGCCAGGGAGCTACTACAACACTGACGAGCGGACCAGCAGCGGGAACCTGGAGCAGCAGCCACACCACCGCTGCAATACATGTAACATCGGGCGTATTGACAGGCATGACGAGCGGCACATCACGCATCACCTACAGGAACAGTTCAACCGGTTGTTTCGTAACGCGGGTGATCACTGTAAATCCTGCTGCGTCAGCAATAACAGGTGCCACATCATTATGTCCTGGCGATACAGTGCAGCTCAGCAATAGCGCAATTGGTGGCACATGGACCAGCAGCAATAGTGCAAGAGCCGCCATAGACGCATCGACAGGTGAGTTGATAGGAATAAGCTCAGGAACAGCAACCATTACCTATGCAACCAGCCCTACCTGCTATAGTACCAGAACACAGACGGTACATAATACGCCAGCAAACATAGGCGGTACTGCAGCAGTGTGTGAAGGAGCTACCACTGCATTGTACAGCAGTGCCGGCGGCACATGGAGCAGCAGCAATACAGCAACAGCGACAGTAAGCACAACCGGAGTAGTGCGCGGAATTGATGAAGGCGTAACAACCATATCGTACCGGATAGCAGCTACCGGATGTGAAACGACAAGGGAGGTTACAGTGAATGCGGTACCTGCTGCGCTTACCGGAACTATGAATGTTTGTGCCGGTAGCACTACCACCCTTAGCTCAGCTACTACAGGTGGTGTATGGACCAGCAGCAACGTAGCCAAGGCAACAGTAGACGCAGCAACGGGCGTGGTAACCGGCATCAGTGCGGGAACGAGCAACATTACTCTGACCTCTCCAGCAGGATGCAATACCAGAGCAACCGTAATTGTAAACGCGAAGCCCGCAGCGATAACCGGATCAATGACAGTGGCACAGGGTGGTACGACGATTCTGAGCTGCGCAAATACCGGTGGAACATGGAGCAGTGCGGATACAGGCATTGCAGCCTTCAACCCTACAACAGGTGGGCGGGTTAGTGGTGTTTCGGCCGGCGCAACAACAGTAACTTATCAGTTTACCGGCACCGGTTGCTATAGAACACGCGATATCACTGTGGTAGCATCGCGCCCGGGAGCAACGGAGGAAACACAGACTAGTAACATACCCCAGTCAGTATTCAGCGTGTACCCCAACCCCACGAACGGAATAATAAATGTGGCTACAGCCAATGGTGGCAAACTCACTGTGTTTACGACCGATGGCAAAGAAGTACACCAATTTATGCTCGAAGCGGGCGTAACGACCATTGCGTTGCCGAACGACCTTGCTACCGGCATGTACATCTGCCAGTTTGCTGGTACCGACGGTACGGCATCATCTGTAAGACTAATGTATATGCATTAATAACAAGCAGGCACAATTGAGCAAATAAATAGGGTTGTCACCTGCACTTGGTGACAACCCTATTTATTTGCAACAGACAGAGGCACTTGTGAGGTTAGCTTCACCGGAGAACACTGTTTGACCTTTTAAGAAAACATGGTGCAACCTGTCTTGAGGTACCCGAAATGTACCGTTCAGGCAAAGGCACATTGCACTATGAGATTTGAGGAAGCATGCATGATACCCTATGCCTGGAAGGACGCAAACCGGTGAAAAGTGCATGTTTTAACAAACCCAAACATTAAAAACAACAAATAACAACAAATTTCAAAGTACCTTTGCAGACTCAAAATAAAAATTTATATCATGCCAGGTTTTACGGTAGCTATTGTGGGAAGGCCAAATGTAGGAAAGTCAACTTTGTTTAACAGGTTGCTGGAGCAGCGCAAAGCCATTGTTGATGATCAGAGTGGTGTGACCCGCGACCGGCAATATGGTATTGCAGACTGGAACGGAAAAGTATTCAATGTAATAGATACCGGAGGTTTTGTATCCAGATCAGAGGATGTGTTTGAGAAAGAGATCCGTAAGCAGGTGCATATAGCTGTGAAGGAAGCAGACCTGATCATGTTTGTGTGCGACACAACAACAGGTGTAACGGCACAGGATCAGGAAATGGCCGATGTGCTGCGCCGCTCTACGAAACCTGTATTGCTGGTGGTAAATAAGGTAGACAATGGCGAACGTGCATTGTATGCAACCGAATTCTATTCGCTGGGATTTGAAAAAACATTCCAGATATCATCGATATCGGGTAGTGGTACGGGTGAACTGCTTGACGAAGTAGCAGCGTGTATTGTAGAAGAAGCTGAAACAGAGATCACAGATAAAGACGGCAACCCGGTACCCAAATTTGCGATCATAGGTCAACCGAATGCAGGTAAGTCTACCCTACTGAATGCACTGATCAATCAGGAGCGGACGATAGTCTCTGATGTACCGGGCACCACGCGCGACACGATACACACGCACTACAAACTTTTCGGTAAGGAGTTTATGCTGATTGATACAGCGGGTATCCGGAAAAAGAAAAATGTACATGAAGATCTTGAGTTCTACTCTGTGATACGCGCTATAAAGGCAGTAGACGAATCGGATGTGTGTATGCTGATCATAGATGCGCAAAACGGTCTTACAGCGCAGGATGTGAGCATCTTCAGCCTGGCAACAAGAAAAGGAAAGGGTGTCGTGATACTGGTAAACAAATGGGATCTGGTAGAAAACAAAGCAACTAATACTGCCCGTGACTATGAAAAGACGCTGAAAGAAAAGCTGGAACCTTTTACTGATGTGCCGGTGTTGTTTATATCGGCCGAGGAAAAGACAAGAATATTTCAGGGTATGGAAAAGGCACTGGAGGTTTACGAAAACAGAAACCGCAGGGTAGCTACATCTGTACTGAATGACATCATGCTCAAGGAAATTGAACGCTATCCGCCTGCAATGGCCCGCGGGTATGCAGTGAAAATCAAATTTGTGCAGCAGGTACCAACAGCGGTACCGTCGTTCGCATTCTTTTCCAATCATCCGGATGCTATCAAGGAGCCTTACAAGAATTTTCTTGAAAACAAGATCCGTAGTCATTTCAACTTCAGCGGAGTGCCGGTGAGGATATTTACGAGAAAAAAATAGACTGTTTCAATAGTTGCGATACCCGAATTGGTGAATTGCTTAATAATTAATAATTACCTGATATTACCATAGGATACAAGACAGTATTAACCAAATACTTTTTACTTTTTTGAAAACGAGAACACTCAAAAACGATAAGGTTAACATTATAACCCTTGGATGCTCCAAGAACATGGTAGACAGTGAAGCCCTGGGTGGACAACTGGCTGCAAACGGAATTGATGTGACCCATGAAAACCGTAAGCTGGACCATAATATAGTGGTAGTGAACACCTGTGGTTTTATAGACAAAGCAAAGGAAGAAAGTGTAAACACGATATTGCAACAGGTAGAGCTCAAACGCAGAGGCAAACTTGACAAAGTATATGTGACAGGCTGCCTGAGCGAGCGATACCGCGAAAACCTGCTGTCTGAAATACCCGAGGTAGATGCATGGTTTGGAACGATGGAACTGCCGCTGATACTAAAGCAGTTTGACGCCGACTATAAATCTGAGCTGATAGGCGAACGCCTGCTGAGCACTCCACGACACTATGCTTATCTGAAAATATCTGAAGGCTGTAACAGAACATGCTCTTTCTGTGCCATACCGCTGATGCGTGGCGGGCATGTGTCGAAGACCATAGAAGAGGTTGTGACCGAAGCCAAACGGTTGGTGAGTATGGGCGTTAAAGAAATAATGCTGATAGCGCAGGAGCTGACCTACTATGGCCTCGACATTTACAAAAAGCGTGCACTACCCGACCTGCTGAAATATCTGTCTGACATTGAAGGACTGCACTGGATAAGACTACATTACGCCTATCCGTCGAAATTTCCGATGGAGATACTGGACGTGATGAAAGAACGTGACAACATCTGCAATTATCTGGATATGCCGCTGCAGCACATATCGGACAATATGCTGAAAGCGATGAAACGGCAGATAACGCGAAAGGAAATCACGGATCTGATCGGTAACATTCGTGAAACAGTGCCGGGTATATGTATCCGTACGACACTGATAGCCGGCTTTCCCGGTGAGACAAGGGATGATGTAGACGATCTGAAACAGTTTCTGGAAGAAAGCAGGCTGGACCGGGTGGGTATATTTACCTACTCGCACGAGGAGAACACCACTGCCCATGACCTGGAAGACACGCTTTCGGCTGAAGAAAAGGAAGCCCGTGCACAGGAAATAATGGAATGTCAGCAAGAGATCTCTTACGAAATCAATCAGGAAAAAATAGGCAAAACCTACAAAGTAATCATTGACAAGAAAGAAGCAGGAAGGTATCTGGGCCGTACGGAATTTGATAGTGTGGAGGTAGATAATGAGGTAGTTATCCATAGTAAGAAAGCACTACCTATAGGCGACTTTGTGCAAGTGAAGATCACCAAAGCATTTGACTACGATCTGGAAGGAGAAGTAGTATCATAAAAACAATGACGGTCTGCTGTTTGCAGACCGGTTAATATTAAAAGGCTTCAAATCATCTCTCCGATGAATTGAAGCCTTTTTTAGCAGACAGATCTGCTATATCAAAATTTTTCCATACTTTTTGAAATTATACCAATACACTCATCGATCTGAGCGCGACTGATAAGCAGCGGTGGTGCAAACCGGATACGGTCGCCATGTGTTGGTTTGGCGAGGAGTCCGTTTTCCTTCATTTCCAGACAAATTTCCCAGGCTGCTTCCTTATTTGGGTGATTGATAACGATGGCATTGAACAAACCTTTGCCCCGCACCACAGAAATGTGCGGATGGTTCATGGCCAATAACCGGGTGCGCAGATGTTCGCCCTGCACAGCAGCATTTTCAGCCATTTTTTCGTCGACCAATACCTGCAATGCTGTGATTGCCACCTTGCAAGCCAGCGGGTTGCCGCCATAAGTAGATCCGTGATCTCCGGGTTTTATGGTGAGCATGATCTCGTCGTCAGCCAGAACCGCAGAAACCGGCATGGTACCACCAGAAAGTGCCTTGCCCAGCAACAAGATGTCAGGACGGACATTTTCGTGATCACAAGCGAGCATTTTGCCGGTACGTGCCAAACCAGTCTGGATCTCATCAGCAATCAGCAGTACATTTGCTTCACGGCACATGGCAGCTGCTTTTGCAAGGTAACCCTCATCCGGAACGACCACCCCTGCTTCTCCCTGTATGGGCTCAACGAGGAAAGCGACAACATTTTTATCCTGCAACGCAGCTTGTAAAGCCGTTATATTATTATAGGGGATTATTTCGTAGCCGGGATTAAACGGCCCGAAATCGCGCCGGGAATCTTCGTCGGTACTAAATGAAATCACATTTATGGTACGACCATGAAAATTATCTCCACATGCAATAATTTTTGCTTTGTTTGTGGGCACACCCTTCACCTGATACCCCCACCTGCGCGCGAGTTTCAATCCGGTTTCTACAGCCTCAACACCGGTATTCATAGGCAGCACCTTGTCGTACCCGAAAAAACGGGTGATGTACTCGGCATATTCACCCAACACATCGTTATGAAAGGCTCTGGAGGTGAGTGTGAGCCGCTGTGCCTGCTCCATGAATGACTCCATGATACGGGGGTGGCAATGTCCGTGGTTGATGGCGGAATAACCTGAAAGAAAATCATAATACCGGCGATCATCGACATCCCAAACGAAAACACCCTTGCCGCGATTGAGTACAACCGGGAGCGGATGGTAGTTATGGGCACCATACTGCTCTTCGCGCTCGAGATAGTATTGCGTTCGGGCAGAAGTAGTATTTATTACTTGCATAAAGCAAAGTTATGGATTAATGGGCAAAAAAAGGGCTTAGAAACGATATGTTCAACGGTTTTCAGCGCTGCTACAGGTGTTTTTAACGTACTGGATAATAATTTGAGGAGCAAATTGACACACACAGACAAAATGCAAATACTATTCTATATGATTTTATCAGGCAAACGACTATATTTGCGCACTTTAACAATTATTAACGCACATATAGCATTATGACTCTTTTTTACCTCGTACCGTTTTTCGGTGTATTGGCATTGTTGTACACGTTTATTAAGAGCGCCTGGGTGACCAAGCAGGATGCGGGAAGTGACCGCATGAAGGAAATTTCAAGGTATATCGCTGAGGGCGCTATGGCGTTTCTGAAAGCAGAGTACAAAATCCTGACCTATTTCGTTGTGATTGCCGGCCTGTTGCTGGCATTTATGGGCTACAGCAACCCAAAGTCAAGTCCATTGATCGCATTAGCGTTCGTGATTGGTGCGGTGTTCAGCGCACTTGCCGGATTTATAGGAATGCGCATTGCGACTAAGGCCAACGTACGTACCACAGAGGCTGCAAAAACCAGCCTTTCCAAGGCACTTAATGTTTCGTTTGGTGGCGGTTCTGTAATGGGACTTGGTGTAGCCGGCCTGGCTGTAATGGGACTGGGTGGCCTATTTATCCTGCTGAAGATGTACTTCGCACCTGATGCTGCAGTGAACAGCGAAGAGATGGAGCGCACCATTGAAGTACTTACCGGTTTCTCGCTGGGCGCAGAAAGCATTGCTTTGTTTGCCCGTGTGGGTGGTGGTATATATACCAAGGCAGCGGACGTAGGTGCTGACCTTGTGGGCAAAGTGGAAGCCGGCATACCGGAAGATGATCCGCGTAACCCGGCAACAATTGCTGATAACGTAGGCGACAACGTGGGTGATGTGGCTGGTATGGGTGCCGATCTTTTCGGTTCTTATGTGGCTACCGTGCTTGCAACAATGGTACTGGGTCGTGAAACAACATCAACAGGCGACAATTTCGGTGGCATGGCACCAATACTACTGCCGATGCTGATAGCAGGTGTAGGTATAATATTGTCTATCATAGGCACCTTATTTGTACGTATATCAGACAGCGCAGGTAACAGCACTGCAGCTGTGCAGAGGGCGCTGAATATGGGTAACTGGGGATCGATAGTACTGACAGCAATCGCTTGCTACTTCCTGGTGAACTTTGTGCTGCCTCCTACAATGAATCTCCGTGGCAATGAATTTACGCGCGAAGGTGTGTTTGGCGCAATCATTGTTGGTCTTGCGGTGGGTACACTGATGAGTATGATCACGGAATACTATACTGCAATGGGCAAACGTCCGGTGATGAGCATCATCAGGCAGTCATCTACTGGTCATGCTACTAATATAATAGGTGGTCTTGCCGTAGGGATGGAATCTACTACCCTGCCTATCATTGTACTGGCCGGGGGTATCTGGGGTTCGTATGAATGTGCCGGTCTTTATGGTGTGGCGATAGCTGCTGCGGGCATGATGGCTACCACTGCAATGCAGCTTGCTATTGACGCCTTTGGACCGATAGCTGATAATGCAGGTGGTATAGCTGAAATGTGCGAACTGCCGAAAGAAGTGCGCGAGCGTACAGACATACTGGACGCAGTAGGTAATACTACAGCGGCAACCGGTAAAGGGTTTGCGATCGCATCTGCGGCACTTACCGCACTGGCACTGTTTGCAGCATTTGTTGGCGTTGCGGGCATTACCGGAATCGATATTTATAAGGCTGATGTGCTTGCCTGCCTTTTTGTTGGTGGCATGATACCGTTTATCTTCTCTTCTCTGGCTATACGCGCTGTGGGCAAGGCTGCAATGGCAATGGTGGAAGAAGTTCGCCGCCAGTTCCGCACTATCCCGGGCATTATGGAAGGTACCGGCAAGCCTGAGTATGACAAGTGTGTTGCGATCTCTACAGAGGCATCTATCCGTATGATGGTGGCTCCGGGCGCAATCGCTATTATTTCTCCGTTGGTTATCGGATTTCTGATGGGACCTGAGGCACTGGGTGGCTTCCTCGCTGGCGCTACTGTAAGTGGTGTACTGATGGGTATGTTCCAGAACAATGCCGGTGGTGCATGGGACAATGCAAAAAAATCGTTTGAGAAAGGCGTTGAAATCAACGGGCAGATGTACTATAAAAAATCTGAACCACACAAGGCCTCTGTGACAGGTGATACTGTTGGTGATCCGTTTAAAGATACATCAGGACCATCAATGAACATCCTGATCAAGCTGATGTCTATAGTAGCACTGGTAATTGCACCAACACTGGCTTCGCTCAATAAAACGAGCCATGTGAATGTACCAGTAAAACAAGAAGTCAAAGTATCTGCCGTAACTACAGGAGCTACTGCAAATACCGTAACACTACATTAAGTATACACTGAATTACAGCGCCCCTGGTATAAACAACCGGGGGCTTTTTTTTTGCCTGTAGGAATCCAATAACTGCAAGGCAATAGCAAAAACATGGCAAGATGAAGTGATGTGTTGCAGTTGAATATAGAAACAAAGGGCTACCAAGGAAACGCAACACCTGCAACGCGCAAACACTTTTGCCACAGCAGTCTTTAGCGGGTGGGCGCTATATTGGCGTATTTTTCGTATATTTGCAACGTAACATTTTGTTCCAGCCAATTAGTGCCAGGCATCAGAATCATTGCCGGCAGCGACTCGTAACCAAAATTCAGGGTTAATTCCAAGCACTTCGAGGTTTCACTTTAACAATAAGAAAAGACAAATGACATTTAATGAACTGAACATTGTATCTCCGATCCTAAAAGCATTGGAAGCAGAGGGATACAAAACACCTACCCCTATCCAGCAACAGGCTATTCCGATATTGCTGATGGGTAAGGACCTGCTGGGATGCGCGCAAACCGGAACAGGAAAAACGGCAGCTTTCGCGATACCGATATTGCAACTGCTGGATGCTCAACATGCTGAGCGTAGCCACAGACACATCAAAGTACTGATACTTACACCAACACGCGAACTAGCGATACAGATAGGCGAGAGTTTTGCAGCTTATGGCCGTAATCTGCGCCTGAAGCATACAGTAATATTTGGGGGAGTACCACAGGGATCGCAAGTGCAGGCACTGCAGCGCGGAATAGATATACTAATAGCTACCCCTGGCAGACTACTTGACCTGATGAGCCAGGGCTACATAAGCCTTAAAGACCTGAGTATATTTGTACTGGATGAGGCAGACCGTATGCTGGATATGGGCTTCATACATGATGTAAAAAGAGTGGTAACCAAGTTGCCTGTAAAAAGGCAGACGCTATTCTTCAGCGCCACCATGCCACCGGAAATACAGAAGTTGGCCAACACCATACTGGTAAATCCTGAAAAAGTAGAAGTTACACCAGCGTCTACTACTGCTGAGACCGTAACACAGTCGGTATACTATGTAGATAAAAAAGACAAAAAAGAACTGCTGACCTTTGTACTGAAGAACCCCGCTATCACAATGGCGCTTGTATTCACCCGTACCAAACATGGTGCTGATAAAGTAGTGAAAGACCTGCATAAGGCTAACATTACCGCCGAGGCGATACATGGCAACAAATCGCAGAATGCAAGGCAGCGGGCATTGAGCAACTTCAAGGACGGGCGTATAAGAGTGCTCGTTGCTACTGATATTGCTGCACGCGGTATTGATGTAGACAACCTATCGCATGTGATCAACTATGAAATACCTGAGGTTCCAGAAACCTATGTACACAGAATAGGCCGCACGGGAAGGGCAGGCGCAAGTGGTATAGCCATCACATTCTGTGATGAAGAAGAAAGGCAAGACTTCAGGAATATACTGAAACTGACCGGACAAGTAATACCTGTAGTGGAAGGGCACCCCTACCCTGCTTCGGGCTCTGGTAAGGTAACGATAAACCCACCCAAGAATAAGGAAGTAGTACAGCGCCCAAATGCTGTGCCAGGCAACAGTAACACCCCAAAAAGATGGCAAGGGGGCAACCGGAACTTTAATAAAAGATAGTTTTGTGATTTTCAGGCACGATAATTGATACAGGTAGGTTATAATAGCCACACCACTGAATTTCACCCTTTGTGGGGTATTAATTTTTTAACCTAAAAAATGCATTTGATTCATAAAACGCTTAATTTTACCGGAACCATTTTTTTATCTTAAAATCAATTGAAAATGAAAAAGCTATTTTTACTACTTGCCTCTGGCTCTATCACATTGTCAAGTTTTGCCCAGCAACGTGAAATGAACGTTGTTATGGCTCCAAGTCAGAAAGGTCCTGACAGGTTTTCAAAAACCATCAGCAAGAATGAACTGAACCAAATTATGAGCAGCCGCAAGACTGCGAACAAGACGACGGCTGCACCCAACAGGTGGTACAGTTATGCAAATCTGTTTGACACCTTGCTGAACGACAACCACACACTGGAAACAAACATCACGTTTCCTGTAATGTGGCAGAACGATAAAATTCTTGGTGGTTTCACATCAGCGTATGACACAATTGAAATGGTGTCTGTTGCTACAGTACTTGACCCCTCAACTCCGGACTTCAACAATCCTTTGTATTACACAGGCGAAATGAAAATCGGCGCAACCAATTCATACACTGTAAATCAGGTTGAGATTTTTGGTGTTTATGATTTTAATCCAGCAAACACAGCTGTTGTTGATACCCTGCGTCTTTCATTTGTAAAGGGCTTCGGTGGTGCACCAGGATCTGATGATATCTTCAGCGGTGGTTCACTTACAGGTGGTCACTATGGTGCAGTTAGTTTCCTGAGCACACGTTACGACACAGCATTGAACTATGCTAAAACCCGCCTTACTCCTCAGGGTACTGCAAGTGATATCGTTGTTGACGTGATTCTGAACAACTCAGGTACATCTCCAGCTTGGGGTGACACTACTGCCGGTGGCGTGTGGACTAAAATAGTTACTCTGCCAACTCCAATATCTGTTCCTGCAAACGGAATGGTAGGTATGTCTTACTCTTTCAAAAGCGGAAGCACTGCTACGATCACTCCTTACGACACTTTGTTCTACCAAACAGGTGCTATGAAGTACAACATGTTCCGTGCATTGACAATATTTGCAGCTGACGGCGCTGGTGATCCACAGTGGGCTCCATACAGTGCTGCTGATAGCAACTGTGGTTACTTCAAGACACTTCCTCACACAGACGGCAACTGGGGTTTCCAGTACATTCCACTGTGGGCTTGGTCTTCAACATCAGCTTCAGGTGCTGCTACTTCACAGTACCCAGTAGTTAACTGGAACATCAACTGTACATCATGTGGTGATGTTACACCATCTTCAAACGTAGGTAGCGTAGCAACGATCGAAAAATCTTATGCGTACCCTAACCCAGCCAATAATTCAGTAACTGTTCCATTCACACTGTCATCAAAATCAAATGTTTCAGTTACACTGAGCAACATGATCGGACAGGTTGTTGAAACTCAGAATATTGAAAACGCGCTGAGCGGTAAGGCTGTATTCAACACTACTACTTTGCCAAACGGCCTGTACACATACAGCGTAATAGCAAATGGTCAGCGTACTACAGGTCGCGTTGCGATCACACACTAATCAGTACTATACGGTATTTGATAAAAAAAGAAGCCGCCCATGGGCGGCTTCTTTTTTTATTTGCTATGAAACCCATCTGTTGTAATTGAGGAAATGGAAAAAACACTATTATTGCAATACATAAAAACAACCCAATAAACAGTCTGTAAAATTTCAGGTTTTGCACATTTGTTGAAAAAAGAACTTGAAAAATATATGCAGAACAAATATTTGGTACAATATTTGCGGCAGGTAACTATATTGTTAATTAATAATCACTAAAAAAAACCGGAAAATGAAAAAAACACTTTTACTCTTTGTAGCAGGTGCGATGGCGTTGACCACAAATGCACAAGAACGAGCATTTGGATTGATCAATTCACCAGAACAAGCATCGGTTGATTACATTGCTCTGAAAAAGGCAATTAAAACAGAACGTGGCGGAAGTGGAACTGCCCAGAAAACTACCGCAGCACCAAGGTGGTACAGCTATGTAGACTATTTTGATCTGTATGAGACGGATCTGGCGAGCTCTATAGCGATCAGCGCCCCCTACCTGTGGAATGACACCATGGCTATGATGGCCTATTCTGGCGGCATTTGGCAGCATAACAGAACGGTATCATTGGGTTTGGTTACCGATCCAGCGTACTCAGGTTTTAATAATTTCCTGTTTTTCCCGGGAGAAATGAAAGTAACATCTACATCCGGATATGCAGTGGATTCTATCCGTTTCTTCGGAAACTATGGATTTAATCCAACCAAAACAGCAGTGGTAGATACACTGAGAGTGGCTTTTGTGTATGGTAATGGTGCTTCAACAGCCGACATCTACCAGGCAAATACCACTAACCCTGCAGTACTGCCAAACTATGGCCTGACTACTGGCGATACGCTGAAAAACTACAGGCTTCGTTATGATTCGGTAACTAACACAGCGGGCGGCACTACAAGGGTGATCCGTGATATCATACTGAATAACTCTGGCACGTCACCAGCCTGGGGCGATACACTGTCTACAGGAGCTTATTATGGCCGCGTAGGTCTGGGTACTGCAGGCACCGGTATTGCAATACCAGCTGGCAACATGATTGGCGCATCGATTTCTTTCATCAGCGGTGATGCTTCATTTGTTGCTCATGATACTGTCTTCGGATCGACAATAGGATACAAGTACAATATGTTCCGTCCGTATGTAGCCTACAAGGGCACTACATCAGTAGCTGCATTCCCAACCTACAGCCCAACCAACAGAAACGGTGGTATGTTTAAAACACTGCCTGATACTGCACTCGGATGGGGTGGTCAGTTTATACCACAATGGTTCTGGACTGCTGGTGGCGGTGCCGCACAATCTCAGTATCCATACATCGATTTCCATATTGTATGTGCAAGCTGTGGCGTAGTTGAAGAAGAAGTAGGCGTAACAGGTATCCGTCAGATCACCAGCATTGAAGCTTATCCTAATCCAACATCGAGCGAGCTGAATATTCCATTCACATTGTCTGGCAAAGCAGACGTGGAAATAGCTCTGGCAAACATGCTGGGACAGACCGTAGCTGTAACCAAAATGCAGGGTGTGAGCTCTGGCAAGGCGGTGATGAACACTGCTGGTCTGCCAGACGGATTGTATACACTGACTGTAACTGCAAATGGCAACAGGAAAACAGGAAGAATAGTAATAACACATTGATAATGAATGCAGTGGCTGCCGCGAAAACGGCAGCCACTTTTTTTTGGTACCGATATCAAGCCCAGGTAAGCGGGTAACTTTTTTGGCAAAAAACAGGGTTAGAAAACGGGGTATTTCCCGAAAACAGCCTATCTTTATACAAATTTTTTATACTTAAAACATCTCTAATGAAAAAATTGATTTTACTTTTTGCTTGTGGTACAGTGGTAACTGGCACTTATGCCCAGCACATGAGAAACAATGTGCCTAACAGCGTAAAACCAGTAAGCAGGGAAGTGTATGTGGCGCCGCCATCAACGCAAAAATTAAGAATGGCTCCTCAGCCTCAAAATGCTGCTAAAACAACAGCATCAACCTTCTGGGGACCAGAAACCTTCGGTACCGGATCTGCAGGAGTGCTACCAACCGGATGGACAGTGAATGCACCAGGCACCAACACCTGGAAATGGGCGAACTCAGCATCTACGTCTTCATTCACGATGGGTGCTATGAACTCCACAACAGCATCTGACGGCTGGATGATATTTGACTCTGACCTTATTGGTGCAGCAACAGGTGGTGCGCCAACCGGATACCTGCAGAGCCCTGCTATCACAGCATGTGCTACACAGGCGTCTGTTCGTTTGAATTTTGAAAACTTCTTCCGTAATTTCTACGATTCTTGCTCTGTATGGGTGAGCACTGGCTCTACATTTGCTGCAGGTACGTACCATGTGTATCCTGTTTATTATAACAATACAACACCGGTAAACTCTTCAACGCCTAACCCATCGACTGTTAACATCAACATTTCTGGTGTGGCAGCTATGCAGGCTAACGTTTATATCCGTTTTGTATATTATGGCTACACAGGTGGCAGCTATTCATGGATGATAGACGATATCACCCTGAGCGACATGGATGCAGTAGACGCAGCATTGAACAAACCATCAGTAGCGTACTATTCCGGCGCAGACAATGGCTGGGCTGCTTTCGGTGCAAAACCAGCAAAAATGATGGATACTGTATATCCTGCAGCTTTCCTGACCAACTATGGTGCAACGGGTTTCCCAACAACAACAGTGAATGCTAAAATCTTCCAGGGCGGTACATCGGTATACGACAACAACGTAGTTGTAAACATGCCGGTAGACGCTATGGACTCTGTAGCTGACTTCACAAGTGTTGCAGGTTATTACAGCACCACTCAGGCTCTTTACACAGTTCCATTCAGCGTAAACCTTACAGGCGATGCGGTAACAACCAACGACAAGGACACTACAACGTTTACAGTATCAGATACTTCATGGTCTGAAAACGCAATAGGTTCTAACCTTACAGGCGCTGCATATGTATATCGCGCTACAACGCCACCACTGATGTCTTTCAGCCCTGCTACAGGATTTGTAGTATCTCCCGGCAGAACAGACACACTGACATCTGTAAGTGTAGCATTTGATGATGGTACAGCTGCAGGCCAGACGGTAGGTGTGCAGATCTTCCATTTTGATGCTGCCAGTACCTCATGGATTTATGACGGTGTGACTCAGTTCAAAGCACTTACTGCCGGCGAAATCAGCACAGCCAGCACTATCACTTATGCTAAATTCCCAGTAGATATGACTGCATCGGGTGGATACATAGTACTGAACGGTGGAGCAGCAGGTACCAACTACGCAGCTGTAGTAAAAGGACAAGGTAACACAGCGGATGTAATGGTATTGCAGACAACACCACCTGCTGCATTCAACATAGTAGGTTATGTAGGTATGTCTGACACATCGTTTAACGATGGTGCCGGCAGCCAGCAGTTTGGTCAGGACGGTCTTCCATACGGTAACTCATCTGTTCCTATGATCAACCTTAACTTTGGTCAGGTGCCTGTAGTGGGTGTTAAAGATGTGACACTTGCACAGATCACCGTTGGCAAGGCATTTCCAAACCCAGCCAATACAGTTGTTAATATCCCCGTTACGACTTCAAAAGACGGAATCGTTACAGTGACTTTGTCAAACGTTGTAGGACAGACAGTAGGCACACAAATCGCACAGATGAATGGTGGCAAAACAACCAATGTAGCTTTTAGTACTTCTACCCTGCCTGCAGGTGTATATCTGTACACAGCTTCAGTTGACGGCCGCCAGACTACAGGCAGAATCACTGTTGCGCACTAAGCATGTACAACAGGATTGGTTTTGAGTAACCTAAGAAAGTGCTCTGGAAGCACTATAAATACACAAAGGTTCTGAAATCTTAATGAATGAAAAGGGCGGTGTTTTTCATCGCCCTTTTTTCTTTTTCGAAACAATATTCTATTATTGCACACGCTTGCCACAAAATTGTGGCAGATTAACGAATAACGAGGAATGGCTAAAAACTTATTAATAGTGGAGTCTCCGGCGAAAGCCAAGACCATAGAGAAGATATTGGGGAGTGATTTTGAGGTAAAGTCCTGCTATGGTCATATCCGTGATCTGAAAAAGGAGGACATGGGGATAGACATTAAAAATGGCTACAAACCCAACTATGAAATATCTGAAGACAAACAAAAAGTAGTAAAAGAACTGAGGGCGCTGGCAAAAAAATCTGATGTATGGCTGGCTACCGATGAGGACCGTGAGGGTGAGGCCATATCCTGGCATTTGTGCGAAGTTCTGAACCTGGATCCGTATACTACAAAGCGAATAGTATTTCATGAGATAACCAAGCCAGCAATACAACGTGCGGTAAAAAACCCGCGCTTTGTGAATATGAATCTGGTAAATGCACAGCAGGCCCGGCGTATACTGGACAGGATTGTTGGTTTTGAGCTTTCGCCGGTGCTTTGGCGTAAGATGAGCATGCGCAACAACCTTTCGGCAGGACGGGTTCAGTCGGTGTCTGTAAGACTGATCGTAGAAAGGGAGCGCGAAATCAACCATTTTAATATTACCAGCAGTTTTAAGATCGAAGCTTACTTCAGTGCCGAAGATCTGAACAAGAAGAAAGTAACCTT
Source organism: uncultured Bacteroidota bacterium (assembly GCA_903824665.1). Classification (GTDB taxonomy): domain Bacteria; phylum Bacteroidota; class Bacteroidia; order Chitinophagales; family Chitinophagaceae; genus Nemorincola. Next base: position 86,608 of record CAIJXT010000006.1, read on the forward strand.
TAAGGCAGAAGGGCCGGACAAACTAAAAGACGCTGGCGGTGCAAATGCATTTCTGGAAAAATGCGTAGGTGCTACCTACACTGTAAAAGATGTACAGGTTAAACCAGCAAAAAAGACACCTTCGGCACCGTTTACCACCTCTACCCTGCAGCAGGAAGCGAGCAGAAAGCTGGGGTACTCTGTATCGAAAACCATGCTATTGGCCCAGAAGCTTTACGAGAACGGACACATCACCTATATGCGTACGGACTCAGTGAACCTGAGTGACACCGCTCTGGAAAGCGCACGCGATGCAATCTTCAATCAATTTGGAGAAAAGTACCATCAGCAGCGTGTTTTCAAAAACAAGAATGAATCGGCACAGGAGGCGCACGAAGCGATACGGCCTACTGATATGAATATAACCAGTGCCGGTGATGCAGATACAACAAGACTGTATGAGCTGATCTGGAAACGTACGATGGCAAGCCAGATGGCAGACGCCCAACTGGAGCGTACTGTCGCAAAAATCAGCATCTCAACACAGCCCGATACACAGCTTACCGCAACCGGAGAAGTGATGCGTTTTGATGGCTTTCTGAAAGTGTACACTGAAGGGCGCGACGATGAAGACGGAGAGGACGAAAACAGTGGTATGCTGCCACCATTGGTTGCCGGGCAACAGCCTGGTCTGCAAAAAATGCAGGCAACAGAACGTTTTTCAAGACCACTACCCCGCTATACGGAAGCCTCGCTGGTAAAAAAACTCGAAGAATTGGGTATAGGTCGTCCGTCGACGTATGCGCCAACCATCAGTACCATACAGGCGCGCGGCTATGTAGAAAAGCGCGACAAAGACGGTGTGCGCCGCGAGTATGCAGTTTTGTCGCTTGTGAATGACAGCATCTCGACAGTAACAGAAGGTGAGAACTTTGGTGCTGAAAAAAGCAAACTGTTCCCAACCGATCTTGGTATGGTGGTTACCGACTTCCTGCGCGAGCATTTCACCAAGGTAATGGACTATGACTTTACCGCGCGGATAGAGGCTGAATTTGACCATATAGCGGAAGGCAGGCAGGAGTGGAATAAAATGATAGACGATTTCTATCATCCGTTTCATGAAAGTGTAGCCCATACTATTGAAACCGCAAGCCGCGCCAAGGGCGAGCGTGAGCTGGGTGCCGATCCGGTAAGCGGCAAGCCTGTGGTGGCACGTCTGGGACGTTTCGGACCAATGGTGCAGATTGGAGTGTCTGAAACCGAAGAAAAGCCACGATTCGCAAAACTACGCACCAATCAGAGCATCGAAACCATCACTCTCGAAGAGGCGCTGGAATTGTTCAGGCTGCCAAGAAATATCGGGGTATTTGAAGAAGAAGATGTGGTTGTTAATATTGGCAGATTCGGGCCCTATGCACAACATGCAAGTCAGTTCTACTCACTGAAAAAAGAGATGGACCCGTACACTGTGGGCCTTGATGAAGTGGCACCACTGATAGACGAAAAAAGAAAGGCCAAGCTGGAAAGTGAGATCAAAGTATTTGAAAAAGAGAAGATCCGCATACTGAAAGGCCCATATGGTCCCTACATCAAGCAGGGGCTGCGCAACTACAAGATACCTAAAGAGAAGGCCGAAAAACCAGAGCTGCTGACGATAGAGGAAATAAAAGCGATAATAGAGGAAGCCAAGGCCAACCCGCCTAAAAAAGCTCCGAAAAGGAAAAAATAAGTACATGAGTTACTTGGTATGTAACTGATGTTACCATATGAGATAAATCAAAAACCCCGGAAAAAGGTATACCCTATCCGGGGTTTTTATTTTCGTTACAAATTGTTGACAAAAAAGTAGTGGTTGAGCAAAATCGGAAAACACATTTTTACGTACTTTGGTCATGCACGAACCGGGAATGATGGAAACAGATAAGGAAATACGGGCATTGCTATCGCTAATGGACGATCCGGACCATGAGGTGTATGATACTGTGGCAGAAAAACTGGTCCGTTATGGAAAGGCAATAATACCCAAACTGGAAAATGTATGGGAATCGACTGCAGATGAGCATCTGCAGCAACGAATAGAACTGCTGATTCACAGGGTGAACTTCAATGATCTGCAAGAAGAGTTCAGAACATGGAGCCTATCCAGACAACCGGAATTGTTGCGGGGCGCTATCCTGATTGCCAAATACCGTTTTCCGGACCTGAATGTACCGGCTATATTGGCGCAGTTTGACCAGATGCGCCGCAATGTATGGCTGGAGCTGAATAACTACCTGACGCCACTGGAACAGGTAAATGTGCTGAACAGCATTATATATAACTACTACAAACTGAACGGGCATGAACTGACAAAGCGCGACAGTAAGCACTTCTTTATCAACCAGGTTCTGGACAGCAAGCAGGGAAACGCATACTCTATAGGCGTGTTCTACCTGGCTATATGCGAACTGCTGGACATACCTATTTTTGCTGTAGCTATTCCCCGGCAGTTCATCTTTGCCTATATCGATACACTGCACAGTTTCTTCAGTATAGAGCAAAATGGCATAGAGCAGATTCAGTTTTTCGTTGACCCGATGAATGGCATGGCCTATACACAAAATGATATAGACATGTACCTTAAGAAAATCAATGCATCTGAAAAGAAGGACTATTTCAAAAAACTAACGACCAAGCGGGTAATCAGCAAAATGCTGGAAGAACTTGCTTTGTGCTATCGATATGGCAATGAAAACCAGCATGCCGATGAAATACAACAATTGATGACCATTGTGTCTGGCGGCCCAAAACACGGAGACCGTATTTAAATCGCTGGTACAGTAGTTCTTTATTTTCTATTCGTAGACGAGTATTGCATTACGAAACCACTGACACATCAGGCCGGAGAATCATGATTTCATTTACAAACGCATCACGGTCATCGGGGGTGAATACTACCTTCCTTCCGTCTTTCAAAATAAGCATAACGTGGTCGCTGCTTTTGTTGCAATACCATTGCATGTCGCCAAAGTCTTTTTTGAAATAGTTTCCACAGAAGCCTACCAATCCGCGTTTCCAGAGGGTGCCTGTATACTGGGCAAACCTCAGTTCGTTGTTACGGAAAGATGCAACAGAAACGACATCAAATAAATTGATGGTCACAGACCTCAAGTTGCGCACCACCATGATACTGGCACCATTGATCAGAATTGCCTGAACCCTGATAAAATAGGAAAAGGCCAGCCAGCCAAGGAGAAAAACCGGTGTGAGAATAAAGTAGATGAAGAATTTTTCATCATTCATTTTCAGATACTCCAAAAAGCCTGCGTGAGCAAGGGTGTCGTAATGCACAATATAGGGCCGGAGGCCGATAAAAATCATCACCAATGCAAACAGAACCAACACAACGGGACCAATAATAGCCGAAATACCAAGGGAACTTACGTGCCGACCCATAGAATAGTCTGATTGCTTTTGTTACAATCAGAACCATAAAGCTACTCGCTATAAACAGCGGTACAATTACACTTAAGTAGTATTCTGAAGGCGGGGTAACTATTGTGCATCGTAAGCCTGCTGCAACACAGCAATTTCAATCTTGCTCATCTGCAACATGGCCTGCATTACCCTGCCCGCCTTAACTCTGTCGGGATCGCCCAATAGTCTGCCAAGCGCAGTAGGAATTACCTGCCACGACAGGCCAAACTTATCCTTCAGCCAACCGCACTGCGAGGCTGCGCCACCTGCCGTGAGCTGTTCCCAATAATAGTCGACCTCCTGCTGTGTATCGCAACTAATAAACATAGAGATGGCCTCTGTGAACTGAAATGCCGGCCCTCCATTGAGGAAGTAGAACTGCTGCCCAAACAACTGCAGGGTTCCGGAAAAAACCTTGTCGCCCATACGGCTGATGTTGATAATAGCAGCGTCTTTAAAAATGGAAACATAGAAATTCATTGCCTCCTCCGCATTATCATTGTACCAAAGAAACGGTGTTATTTTTTGCATAGAATTAATTTAGAAAGTTACCAATGGTACAAATCTATGCTTGTTGGCGGTGGCAGAAGAGGTCTGAATGCGACAAATCAAGGGTTTTGTGCGACTGAAGGGACCAACGCACAAAACCCGGTGAAAAGCCAAAGAAACAATTATGATTTGACGAGACGGAAGGCATGATTCCAGCGGCCATGCAGCATACCGGGTATGCACCACAGCATACACAGCGGCTCTATCGCACGGGCAGCGGTATCTTTGCCCATATCCTCAACTTCCCAACCAAATTGCACGAGTATGTCGTGCACCTGCTTTTTGGATGCCACATTATTGCCGCAGGTGAACATTGTTGGCACTTCGCTGAAAGATGGGTTGACCATGTGTGCACTACCTACACAACTGAAAGCCTTGACAAAATGAATTTCGGGAAAGCGGGTCTGCAGTGCCTCCATCAAAGATTCGTCGAGACCGGTAAAGAACTTAAGAACACCATTTTCCGGAGCAGCTTCGGCAATAGGATTTGATGTATCGATCACAGTTTTCCATTGGAGGTTTTGAGGGCCAGCCTGCTCTATCGCATCAGCAGCAACACCACCCTTCACGGCCAGCACAACGATATCACCAAATTTCGCCGTCTCTTCAAAGCTGCCTACATGCGCATGCGAGCCACCCTGCTCGCGCCAGCCGGCCAGTTTTTCGCTGTCGCGAGTACCCAGCATCACCTCATAATTGTGCTTCAGAAAGCCATTGCCCAATGTTTTAGCAACAATTCCTGATCCTATTATCCCGATCTTTTTCATAGTTATAATTTATGGGCAAATTAGCCGAAAAAACGAACCGAAAACGAAAAAACTGCATAGTTCTTTGTTATACCAGCATTGCAAGCACCATAGCCTTACATAATGATGTAACAATCAATGTAGTAGCAACGGCAGAAAAGTAATGATCAGAAAGGATACCCAATAGAAACATTGAGTACAATATTGTCCCGCCGCCAGGCGGGGTCACTGAAATCAATTTCCCGTATCACCCAGCCGGCATTGGTGAGCACATAGGGTTTTTTGACAGGCATAGCCACATCTACCCTCAGCGTAAGAAAAGACGCGATATCGAACCGCGAACCGACGCCCATGTCCATTGCAATATCCTGTCCCAGCTTGCTCCAGGCGAGCTCACCACCGGGGTAACCCTCTGATCTGCGTGCCAGCCATATATTGCCGGCATCAGCAAAGAATGCGCCGTTCATCTTGATAGCGCCTGCAAACAAAGGCGTAATGGGGAATCTGTATTCGCCATTGAGTTCCATCTTTATGTCGCCGGTACGGTCTATCTGGCTGAGTTGCTTCTTGCCGGTATCGAAATAACTGCCCGGCCCAAGGGTGCGAATGCGCCAACCACGCAGACTATAGGGGCCACCAGCAAAATACTGCTTGATGTAGGGAAGTGCAGTGGAGTTGCCATAGGGCGTACCTACACCGCCATACAGCCTGAAAGCCATAACAGACCGCCTGAGGGTAAAGTAATGCCGTGCGTCGAAATCGAACTTAGTGTATTGTGCATAGGGAATGGTGTCGAGCCCGTAGGTGGCTGCGCCTACTTTATCTACAACGCTGATAATACTACCTGCCTCCTCGAAAGCAAGACGGACATAAGAATAATTGATGCCATGGCGCTTCACATTGTCATCGTATTTGAACGAAATATTCTCTCCTTCTATAAACGTCTTTTTGTAGCTATTGCGCAGATACAGATTAGAATCGAGCAACTTCTGAAAAGAATCGGTGATCACGGGCAGGCGCACAATATTGACAAAAGCCGGAGAGAGTATCCAGGACTTGGTTTGGGTCTGCTGCCAGCTATAGGAGAAATTGGCACTGCTGTTGACCAGCCTGAAGTAGTCTATACGATCAATGACGTTTTCACCGGCACTAATGATGGTGTGCGGAAGGTTGCTGTTGGTGAACAAAGATGAAGCAATCGGTGCCAGAAATTTAGGGAAATCTATACTGCCATTGACACCATAATACCGCGTAAGCATGGGAAACCGCTTAATAAGATCATCTGACAACTCGTCGTTGTAGAAGGTTTCGATACCACCACTGACGCTCAGAGACAACAGGTTGGCGCCTTTCAGGAAATTGCGATTACGATAATTGAGACTTAGCGAATTGCCCAGCGCGTACGTACTACCATTGGAGACCTCGTAAGTTGTAGAAAAATCGTGTTTCTGTGTACGGTTGAGGTAAATGCTGCAATCCACACTGTCGCGGGTTACCCTATTCTCACGAAACTGTACGCGTATATACTGGAAGATACCCAGGCCACCGAGCTTGGTGGTAGTCTTGTCTTCATTAGCCTTTGAATAAATATGACCGGGATTAAGGAAAATATGCTCATAAAGCACTCTCGCATTTACATAGTCTTTATGATACCTAAACTCAATTCCATTGATGTTTTTCGAAATCATTTTCGGGTTGGTTCGGTCTCCAAGGCCCCAGTAATCCGGATAAACTGTAACCTTGCTGATCGTGTAACGATTGTAGGCCAGGGTATCTTCAGTCATTTGTATTCTAATGTCAATATCGAGCGTACTTTTTTTATTGCTCTTGACCTGTGAGATATAATTGACGGCATTTTCGAACGGGCTGGCAGCAACCCTGAACATGGACTTCTCAAGCGTATCTATCTTAAAAGTTATATTCTCCAGACTGAACCTGCGGTAACCATGATTGGCAACAACAGCAGCAATGCGGCTGCGCTCCTCCTCCAGCATAGAGTAAGTAAACTCTTTGCCCTTACGCAGCACTGTAGCATCAGCGGCGCCGCGCACCACGACAGCGATGACGCTGTCATCAATTTTGTAGTTGACACGGTTTATAAGGTAATTGGCACCGGCATCGATAACGAATTTGGTTCGTGCTTTTCTTCCACGAAACTCGACGGTATCATATACTCTGGCGTAAAAGTAGCCCTGATTAAACAGGTAGCTTTTCATGTTCTGCACACTACGGGGCATAGCTGCCGAATCGAAAACAGAGGGCCGTTCTACAGATTTGGGCAACAACGAATCTGGGCGACTGTGGAGCTTTTTGTAACGGCGGTTGTAGCGCCACAATTTCATGGGAATCTTCACAAAAGTGATGCCCATGTACGACGTATTGGGTTTCTGGGCAGTAATTCGATCGAGGTTGTCCCTGATTTCGCCCTTATTGGTCATTACCTTGTCAGTATTAAGCACAATCCTGTTCTTCCAGAGCAGATATTGCCCCTCGGGGAGGTGTTTAGTACTTCGGCAGGCGGAAAGCGCAGCAAATACCAAAACAAGCAGGAAAAAGCTGGCAATGCCCTTGGTATGAAATATGCTTTTGCCCATGTACAGGTACCAACAATTAATTTAGTTTTGCAGTATATGCTATCGAAAGCGCAAAGTAAGCACATTCGCTCGTTAACACAGCAAAAATTCCGCAATGAATACCGTTTATTCACTGCTGAAGGTGGTAAAATTGCGGTGGAATGGCTGCGCAGCACAGCATCTATAGATATGGTGGTGGCAACCGCAGGGTGGGCCGATACGCATGCTGCTGATATAGCAACACACCCTGAAGCAACTGTACATATCGTGAAAGAAACCGAGCTGATGGCGCTATCCTCACTGCAAACACCCAACCAGGTATTGCTGGTAATACCCTACCCCACAGCAAAAATTGTACCAATAAGTAATGAATGGTATCTGGCACTGGATGACATACAGGACCCTGGCAATATGGGTACGATCATCAGGATAGCAGACTGGTTTGGTATCAGGCATATCATCTGCTCACCGGGATGTGTGGATGTATATAACCCAAAAGTGGTACAGAGCAGTATGGGCGGACATGTGCGGGTAAACCTGTATGAATCAGAGCTGACAGAGATATTGCCGGCACTACCTGCACCAAGGTATGCAGCGGCACTGAACGGGAAGAGCATGTATGAGCTGCTGCCGCAAAATGAAGGCGTACTGATTATAGGCAACGAATCGAAAGGCATTTCGGCGCCGGTTATGGCGATGGCTACCCAAAAAGTAACTATTCCACGCAGGGGTGGCGCAGAATCGCTGAATGCATCGGTGGCTGCGGGAATACTTTGTGCTGCATTGCTACCGCGTTAAAATAAAACTAAAATTGAATTTAGCAGGACGGTAAAAGAAAATCGGCACAACAATTGAAGCAGTGAAATATAAAATGAATAACTACTATTGTATGATGAAACGTCTTTTTCTCCTTCTGGTCGTGGCAAGCGCTTGTATTGCCGAGGTTGCTGCCCAGTCTGTACTGCGTGTGCAACTTGCAGATAACACCCGTTTTAACATGTCGGTAAACGGCAGGCACTTCAACAGAAGAGGCACCTCCGTAACGGTGGGCGATTTGCCCCCCGGCGTACATTTTCTGAAAATTTTCAAGGTGGGCTATGACCGGTGGGGCAATTATTTTGACCGCCTGGTGTACCAGGGTACTGTAACCACCAGCTATGGTATGATCACCAATTTTGTGTATGACCCGTTTACACGCAGGATCACGGCACGCAATATACCGCAGGACAGCTATACCGGATATACCAATAACCATCCCGACAACAATCAATACCGTGGTTATTACAAAGACGGCAGCACCGGCAATGACGACCAATACAACCAGCAGCAAAACGTGCCCGACAATACCCCACCGGCACAACCTATGGTGAATGACGACCCCAGCCCGGCACCGGGCGCACCAGCTGCGTCTCCGCTGCCTGCAGGGTCGCTGTCGGATGATGACGCTGACAAGCTGAAAACCAAAGTTGCTGCAAAAGCGACTGATACGGAAAAGCTGAAATTTCTGAAAGATGCGCTGGGCAAGGAAACTGTAACCACTTTCCAGGTGAGCACTATGATGGAGTGGTTCCTCTTTGAAAGTTCAAAGCTGGAATTTGCCAAGTGGGCTTATGCGATCACAACAGACAGAGATTACTATGGGGATCTGGCCGCCAAACTGAGCTATAAAAACTCAAAAGACGATCTGGAACAGTTTCTGAACAGCAAGAAATAGGTTAGAACACCAGCGAGTACCGTTCGAAAGACAGCGCACGTACTGGCCCCGATCAGCGGTATAATCCCAATTTAACAGTGGACTTTTCCCAGCATGGCAATAACAAAACTGTCTGATCTTCTGCGTTCGAGATGGGTACTGCTGCTGGTACTGGCAATTTTCGTTGCCTGCAAGGTTCCTCACCTGGCTTATCCGTTCTATTGTGATGAAGGATGGGTGTATGCGCCTGCAGTAAAGGCAATGGCCGCAAATGGTCCATCGCTTCTACCGGGCAGCATACCATCAGCGCTCTCGCGGGGACACCCATTGTTGTTTCATTTTCTTTGTAGCCTGTGGATCAGGTGTTTCGGTGTTTCCAATGGAGCACTGCATTCGTTTCCATTGGCATTTTCGGTGTTTTTCCTCATAGCCTTGTATGAGGTATGCAGGAAGCTGTTTGGCACCAGGGTGGCTACCCTCGCGTTATTACTGGTGGCAACACAGGTCATCTTCTTTGTGCAGGCGTCATTCGTTCTACCTGAGATTATGGTAGCTCTGTTCGCATTGCTCAGCCTGTATTACTATGTTCAGGACCGGTTCGTATTACTGGCGATAGTTCTTTGCCTGCTCTTTTTCACGAAGGAAAGCGGCGTTGTTTTTGGTGCGGTTATGGGTGTAGATGCGTTGGTTTGCTTATTCACCCGAAAAAGTGAAAGGTTATTGCGGCGGGCAGCGAGGATAGCAGCAATTGTAGCCCCCACGCTGCTTATCGCCTCCTTTTTTGTGCTGCAGAAAGCAATAGAAGGATGGTACCTGCTGCCGCTGCACAGCAACCTTATTCAAACAGACTGGGACTATCTGTATGGTTTGTTTCGCGACTGCCTGCGCTGGACTTTTAAGGGAGATATCGCCAATGTGGCGTTGTTTCTGTTTGTAACAGCACTATCGGCATTACCTGCTATAAAACAAAGAAATGCTCGTTACCTGTTTCTGGTACTGCCGGCGATAATAGTATTCATCCTTACAGACAAATGGATAGTGGAGCATACCGGAGACCTTGTATGGATGCTGTTGTTTGTATCCTTCTTCTCTGTGGCATGTTATGCACCTTTATACCTGAACCGGCAAATGGGCGTACCAGCCCGCAAGTTTATATTGCTGCTTGGGTGTTGTTTTGGAGCATATCTGTGCTTTTCATCGCTCACCGTATTGACCTACCGGTACCTGCTGATTGAGATCATTTTTATGCTGATCTTTCTGGCGGTATGTATCAACATCTTTATCGAGCACAGCTACATCAGTTTGTATCCGGTAGCCCTATCAGGCATACTTGCAGCGGGTGTGTTGGGCATTTACACAGACGATGGGCATGATGATACCGATCTGGAAGCCTTTCATGCCATGACCGTACAGAAAAGCGCAATACGCTATCTGGAACAAAAGCTGGCCTTTGACAAAGAAATCAATGCTGCATGCTTCTGGGAGCTGGCGCAACTCACCGACACGGGTCAGGGCTTTCTCAATACTGGTAAGACGTTTACCAAAATCAACTGGGATACAGCGACGGCAAACACCGACTACGTGATTCTGGACAATATCTGCTGGAATGGCCGATATGAGCAGACAGCAAAAAACCCGTTATTCAGGCTGGTATACCGAGCCACGAGCGGCAGAAGCTGGACAGAGGTATACCAACGCAAATAGCATTTGCTAATTGAGCAACAAAAGGTTGACGCTGCGCTGGAGAATATTGAACGCGATCTCTGCCATCATATTCTCTTTGTCCAGCGTAGGGTTTACTTCCGCAATTTCGAAGCAACAAATCTTGTGGTGTTGCATGAAGGACGCTACCAGATCTTCTGCTTCTCTTTCCTTCAATCCATTGGAGACTGGCGTACCGGTGCCACGTGATATGGAACTATCCAAACTATCCACATCGAATGACACATAGATATCATCGCAGTTGGACAGGTGCAGGAATGTTTGGCGCACCACATTTTCAACGCCTTTGCGCCTGATCTCGGCAACGGGTATCACCTTGATGTTGCCCTTCTTAATGATAGCCTCTTCCTCTTTCTCAAAGTCGCGGAGCGCGATAAATACAATATCCTCGGGCAATATTTTGGGTTCAATTTTACCCATATTTTTCAGCTTGCGCCACAGATCCAGTGTTTGGGCGTCGGGACTGTGCAGTTGGTTTTCTACATTGTCCTCGGCGAGGGAAATGGACAGCGGCATACCATGCATATTGCCAGATGGCGTAGTGAAAGGTGAATGCATATCTGCATGTGCATCTATCCACACAACACCCAGGCGGCGCTTGGGGCGAGCCATTTTGAGGCCTGCTATAGTGGCTCCGGCAGTGCTGTGATCGCCTGCCAGTATGAGGGGAAATAAACCAGACTTCACTGTATCACTAACAGACTTAGAAACCCGCTCGTACATGGTATGTATGCCCTGTATACGCTTGGCGTAGGGCGATGCAACAGGTTCGTACAATAATCTGTTTTCGGTTTCAACTATTTCTGATGGAAAATTGACAAAAAGATTGCTCATAAAATCGAGGGCGGCTATCTTGATCGCATCTACTCCGAGACTTGCGCCACGTGTGCCTGCTCCGATTTCTGACCGTACTTCCAAAATTTTGATGTTGCGCATAACGCCAAAGATAAATATTTCTGAGCAACAGTGGCACCACGGCGATTGATGTCTATATACCGTCCGGCTAGCTATTGTAAATATCGGGCCAGAACCGCAAAGAACAGAGCTGCAATTCTACTGCTGGCTGGTATTAGTGATGGCAAATACCAACACACCCTTTCGTCTGGTAGATTAACTTTACAGCGTGGTACTGTTTTGGGCTTTTATCATTTTTGTTGGGGTGCAATGCTGTTATCTGGTTTTCTTTATGAACCGGATAGCAAAGCCCCTATCCGGCCAATTGCTGCCTGCCAACCGGCGGCAAGGGGTGTCGGTAGTGATATGCGCAAAAAACGAAGCAAAAAATCTGCGTCAAAATCTGCCTGAAATATTACAACAGCGATACCTGGACACCAACGGAAATCCACTGTATGAAGTAATTGTAGTGGACGACGGATCAGAAGATGATACCCAAAAAGTGCTGGGTGAACTGAAACAGCAGTTTCAACATTTGCGCATTTTATCTGTGGCGCCTGCAGATGCTACCGGAAAAAAGAACGCCCTGCGTGTGGCGATGCAGGCCGCGCATCACAACTGGTTGTTACTGACCGACGCTGATTGCAGTCCAGCAAGTACAGAATGGCTGGAGCATATGGTAAGCCCTCTGGCTGGTGGAAAGGATATAGTGGCAGGCTATAGTGGCTACCACAAATCGGAGGGGATACTCAACGGTTTTGTACGGTGGGAAACGATGCATACCTATGTGCAGTACAGCAGCTATGCGCTAGCGGGGCTGCCTTACATGGCAGTTGGCCGCAATATGGCCTGTACCAAGACAGTATTGCAAAAAGCGATGCTGCATCCGGTCTGGAACGCACTACCATCGGGCGACGACGACTTGCTGGTGCAGGTGGCCGGAACAGCTGACAATGTGGCGATCGTTTGTGAAGACGCAGCATTCACCTACTCACCAGCCAAAACAACATGGCAGGAATGGGCCCACCAAAAACAAAGACACCTTTCTACGGGAAAATACTACAAGGCAGGCACAAAACTGATGCTGGGCACCTATGCCCTTACCCATGCCGGTATGTGGCTTATGGCAGCGGTGCTACTCTTTTCCCCATTCTGGTGGTATGTACCGGTACTGATGGGCGCACGCGGGGTGCTGTATATGATACTCTGGGTAAGTACCACCAGAAAGCTGAAAGAAGAAATAGATGTTTATTTGTTGCCCATCTTCGATTTGGGGTGGATGATGTATAACTTTGCCTTTCTGCCATACATAACCTGGAAAAACAAAAAGAATTGGAAGTAATCTTAAAATACTTTGGCGATTTTACGGAGAAGCAACTGGAGCAGTTTGCAATGCTGGAAGGTCTGTACAAAGACTGGAACGAAAAAATCAATGTGATCTCGAGAAAGGACATTGATTCGCTGTACGAAAAGCATGTGCTGCACTCGCTGGCACTGGCAGCACTCTGCCCGTTTGATAAGGGCGCGCAGGTAGTAGATATTGGTACCGGCGGCGGTTTCCCGGGTATACCGCTGGCTATATTCTTTCCTGAAGTACAGTTTTTGCTGACAGACAGCATTGGAAAGAAAATAAAAGTAGTGCAGGCTGTGGCTGAAGCCATAGGTTTGGAAAACGTAACGGCTATTCACAGCCGGGTGGAAGAGATAAAAGGCAGGACATTTGACTATGCGGTATCGCGGGCGGTAGCACCACTCAGCGACCTGTGGCGATGGGTAAACCCAATGATACGCAGGGGACAAAAAAGCGACGAACTACCCAACGGACTGATATGCCTGAAGGGCGGCGATCTGAAGAATGAAATTAATGATACAGGACTGAAAAGAATAATACAGGCATGGAAAGTACACGATATATTCCCGGAACCATCGTTTGAAGAAAAATACGTGGTATATGTGCCCAAACTGTAACATTTCCTTACTTTTGCGCCCTGATTTCAATACATTAGCATAATACTATGGGTAGGATATTTGAAGTACGTAAATCGACAATGTTCGCGCGGTACGACCGCATGGCAAAGCAGTTCAGCCGCATAGGCAAGGAAATCGCAATAGCTGTAAAAAAGGGTGGTGCAGATGCAGATAACAACCCTATGCTGCGCCGTGTGATGCAGAATGCCAAGGGCTTGAATATGCCCAAGGACAGGATAGAAGCTGCTATCAAAAACGCGCTGGGCAAGGACACCAGCAACTACGACGAGGTGCTTTATGAAGGCTATGCTCCACATGGTGTAGCTGTACTGGTGGTAACTGCAACGGATAATACCACACGCACTGTAGCCAACGTAAGATCTCACTTCAACAAGGGTGGCGGCACACTGGGCAACAGCGGATCAGTGGGCTTCCTCTTCAAGCATCTGGGTGTTTTCAAACTGAAATCAGAAGGGCTGAACATGGAAGACCTGGAACTGGAACTGATCGACTATGGACTGGAAGAAGTTGGCGAAGACAGCGAAGGCAACATCATAGTGCGTTGCGGATTTACAGATTTCGGCAACATGCAGAAAGCACTGGAAGAAAAAGGGATCACACCTATTTCATCTGAATTGGAATGGATTCCGCTCAATACTATTACAGTAACAGAAGAGCAGTCTGAGGACGTTTTCAAGCTCATAGAGCGTGTAGAACAAGACGATGATGTGCAACTTGTGTTTCACAACATGGCATAGGAACGATATTCACGTTAAAATACTTTTCCAAAATCGCAGTTGCTATGCAGCTGCGATTTTCTTTTCGAAACAAGTCGGTGGTTATACGCCAATGTTTGCCACTACCAGACCACTGATAACACCTGAACGCTTATACATTTTAACATTTTGCTATTAGTACAATAATTACTTTCGTAATGTCACACACACATTATGAAGCAAATCCTTTGTTGCGCAATAGCAGCTATCGCAATCAGCTCCACAGCACAGGCGCAGGAGCCCAACAGCATATTTGTATCCGGCAGCGGGCAGTACATCAACCACTACGGGCAATACCAGATCAACGCTGATATCGGGTATCAGTTCTGCAACAAATGGACGGTGGGTGGCTCTGTAAGCAAGGGCGACTACGGTGGTACTGGCACTTTTACCAATTTTTCTGTAGGCGGATTTACCAGGTTTACCGATTATATAGCACACAGCAAACGATTCTTCTGGTATGCACAAGCGGGTGCCGGCTTTGCAGGTAGTGTATATGAACAAAGCACATTACAGAGCTACGAAAAGAGTACATTCGACGGCATGTACGTTTCTTTATCTCCGGGAATAGGGATAAAGCTTGGGCGAGGATTTGCCATGAACTTTTCGCCCGGTAGTGTACAATACAGAACAGGCGACTACAAAACGATGACCAGTACTACAAAACTGAGCACAATTGATGCCGGCTTTGGGGTACGGCCTACCTTCGGTCTTACGAAAAACTTCAGGCTACGGCATGTACACCATGCCGACGCCCCTGCTCAGCCATCAATGGCGCCAGAGACAGCTAAGTAAAACTACTTCTTGCTCCATACCTGCAACTTGTCTCGCAGCATGCTCAGTGGTACACAGCCATCTTTCAGCACCTCGTCGTGAAAGGAGGAGATAATGAATTTTTCGCCCATCAGCTCCTGATATTTCAGGCGTTCGGCACTGATGGCCAATTGCCCGATTTTGTATGACAGTGCCTGACCGGGTATTGCCATGTAACGTTCTATTTCCGCTGTTGCTTCTGCTTCACTCACCAATTCGTGTGCCATCATGTACTTTATTGCATCTTCACGGGTCATATTCTTGCTATGCAAACCAATATCGACCACCAGCCGAATGGCGCGGTGTATGCCGTCGCTGAGGTGCCCGAAGTACTGATAGGGATCGTTGTACAAGCCCAGGTCTCTACCCAGCGTTTCGCAATAATGAGCCCACCCTTCGCCATAGGCGCCATACCATAAAAAGCGCCTGAAGGCAGGCAGATTTTTGTTCTCCTGCTGCAGCGATATCTGGTAATGATGGCCGGGTATTGCCTCATGCAGAAACAATGTTGCCATCGCCACACAGTTGTACTTTTTGGGGTCTGTGATGGGTACATAAAAGATTCCGGGACGCGTACCATCTTCAGAACCCTGATTGTACTCGGCGCTGGCTGATGCCGCACGGAATGCCTCTGTCTGCCTGATGGTGAACTGCGTTTTCGGCACATTGGCAAACAAGTTTTTAAGCAACGGATCCTCCGCCTTCTTGATGTTCCAGAAACTGTCGATTACCTGTTTGGGATCTGTAAATGGGAAGAACTTAGGATCATCGCTTATGAACCGGAAGAAGCCCTGCAATGTGCCGGTATACCCTACCTGCTGCTTTACCCTATTCATTTCGGCTTCCATTCGCTCTACCTCGCGCACTCCCGTAATGTAAATGCTGTCTGGATGCATGGAGGTAGTGGTCCAGTAACGAATGCAATAGTTGTAGTAGTCTGCACCGCCGGGCAGTGCACTGATGCCGCTTGTGTTCCGCGCTTTGGGCAGATACTCCTGCCCAAAAAAGCTGTGCAGTCGGGTGTAGGTAGGGTTGACAATACTATCAATTGCATTTTTGTATGCGCTGGTCAATCGCTCCCTGTCTGCAGCAGAGAACGATTCAGGGAAGGAGCGCACCGGACCGTAAAAAATGCTGGCGGTATCGTTTGCCACAACAACAGCTTTTAGTTGCGGTAATATCTTAATGACCAGGCTCTGTGGTAGCACCCACCCCGTGGCTTTACCCTTGCGCATATTCGCAATGGCAGTATCTGCCCATGCTGGGAATACCGAAAGGCGCTTCAACCAATTGTCGTAGTCTGCAACTGTTTTGAAAGGCTGATTGCCCGCACCAGAACCGAGTTGTGGCAGATCGAGTGTAAATGACCAAAACTGTGAGATGGGCATCAGATGGGTGGGATAACGAAGACCTTCTATGGCCATCTCCATCTCGTACCTGAACAGATTTGCACTCATGCGGTCATCGGCTGAAAACCCGGTAGTATCGAGTGCGGAAAGCGCTGAAAGGTAACGCTGGTAGAAACTGCCCAGACTATCGCGAAAACGCTGGGCAATGGTGATTGTAAGCCTGTCATTGTATCGGTTGTCGCCATAGCCGGTAGCCTCTACCGGAAACAGCTGAAGCCTTTCTTCCCAGTATTTATCCAGCAGTGAGTGGAGCATTTTACCATTCTCTCCGGTTTGTTTTGGTTTAGGGTCGCTGCAAGCGCCCATCAGAAAAGCAAGGCTTAACCCAACCAGTAGTTTTTTCATACGGCTTGTTTGTGTAAATAAAGGTAATTGTTTGCAAACGACATTCACCTTGTAGGGGTGAAAAACGATCAATAGCAAAAAGCGGGCAATAGCGGATTGGGAATATCTTAACACCACCGGGAGATGTGAAGGGACAATCTGGCATATTTGTTGATTCAGTCAATACAATATTTATCAAACTTATTTATTAATCTTGCACACAAAATCATCAATTTTATGAGGAACATCTTTTCGATAATCATGGTGGCAATTCTTGCACCTGCATTGTCTTTTGCGCAAAGAGGCCAGGGCGGCTACCCGCAATACCGGTATGATAATATGCAGTACGACAACAGCGTATTGTCTATATTCTCAGAAAACGGCGAACCTTTTTATCTTATACTCAACGGTATGAAACAAAACATGGTGCCGCAAACCAAGATCAGGGTAGAATCGCTGCCAAAGTACCAGAATGACGTACAGATCATATTTGCCGATAACAGAACACAACCACTGCGTAAGATGGTAAATATTGCAGACCCTATAGATGGCAAAGCAGTAAACCTGACACTTCGTATTTCCCGCGGCAGGGGTGGTATGCCAAGGCTGAGATTTCACCGCATGACAGAGTGTGACCGTAACTACCATGGCCCGCGCGATGAGTTTGTTATGTATTATGGCAAGCCACAACAGCTGAACACAGTGACCGAAACCAGCTACATGGATCCTATAACTGGCCAATGGATAACAGAAACAACCACCACAACCACTACAGACAACAATACCGGCTACTACAATAACGACACGAGGTACAATAATAACAACAACGATACGAGGTACAATAATAACAACACGTACACGCCGCCACCGCCCGCACAACCCGTAGGCCCAATGGAAATGGATATGCGCACATTCAACGACGCCAAGCAGAGCATTTCGGGCGCATCGTTTGAAGACACTAAGTTGTCTACTGCCAAAACGATTTTTGGTACCAACTACATGACTACAGACCAGGTTATGGAAGTCTGCAACCTGTTTTCATTTGAGAACACGAAAGTGACCTTTGCGAAATTTGCCTATAGCCGCACTGTAGATCCGCAAAATTATTTCAAGGTTGCATCTGTATTCAGTTTCGATGCCAATAAGCGTGCATTGAACGACTTTATTACAAGAGGCGGAAGATAGTCCACAACAAACCAAAAAAACTGAGCGAAAAGCCGGTTGCATACCGATTACAAACGGTAGGCAAACGGCTTTTCGGTTTTGGGGAATTGAAATTGGTAAGTCGCCATTTCAACATTTGTCGTCAAAAATTAACCCCCAGTTATTATAAAATTTTTTCTTAAGAAAATGCGGCTTTTCCGGCGAATATTGAATAACTTGCAATAGCATAAAAACCAAAAAGGTATGAAAAAGTTTTTCGTTGCACTCGCATTCAGCAGCATCGCATCAATAGCCGGCGCACAGCAATCTTTAGAAGCTGTACGTAATCAGGTGCATGATGCCAACCACAACATTAAAGGCTATATCAACCGCGATGGTTCTGTACAGGACCAAAGTAAGCGTACGCTATGCAGCTTTCAGCAAAATGGTACTATTGTAGATGCTAAAGCAAATCCTATCGGTTACATCATCAATGAAACCGAATTACAGGACAAAAACCACAAGACTGTTGCCTACATAACCAGAGAAGGCAATATAGAAAATGAAAAACACGAGCGTATCGGACACATAGACAACTCTGGTAGCGGTCCGGTAACTGACCACAGAAATACCACTATCGGTTATATCACCAAGATAGAGCCAATGTGGGCTGCAGCCTATTTTTTCCTGCTCAAATACTGATCAGGATCGTAAAATCTCCGGTACACTTTTTAGAATTCTGATAGCCTGCAGCAATTGCAGGCTATTTTGTTAATGTGCGGAACACATCTTCAAGCGTTTCTGTTTCAGCCTGCATGGCACTGATACTGATGTTTTTATCGAGCGCCCATTGCATCACCTCTCTGCGCATACTATCCGGATCAGCGGTCACCAGTTTCCATTTATTGTCACCCAGGTGCTCCGCACGTTTTGCGTTTTTCATTGCTGAAAAAGCAGCCTGATCTACCGATTGACCAATTGTAACAATCAGTACATCCTGCCGGGTGTTGACCTGCTGCAGATGTTGTATCGAATCGTCGGCAACGATCTGCCCATTATTGATGATGATAACCCTACTGCACATAGCCTGCACTTCCTGCATGATGTGTGTAGACAATAGCACCGTTTTATCCGCACCTATATTTTTGATCAGGTCACGTATTTCCACTATCTGATTGGGATCGAGCCCTGATGTAGGCTCATCCAGAATGAGCACCTCTGGATTGTGCAACATTGCCTGCGCCAGACCTACTCTTTGTTTATACCCTTTCGACAGGGCTCCGATCTTTTTATGTGCTTCCTTACCTAGTCCTGTAAGCCCAATCATTTCTTCGATGCGCTTACCTTTTCCGGCACCCAGTTTGTGAATGCCGGCGCTGAACTCAAGATATTCGCGAACATACATTTCAAAATAGAGCGGATTGGCCTCAGGCAAGTACCCTACCCTGCGGCGTACCTCCATTGGAGAAACAGCCACATCAAAACCACAGACAGACGCGACACCGGATGTTGCCGGCAAATAGCCGGTTATCATCTTCATTGTTGTGGATTTACCGGCACCGTTGGGTCCCAGAAAACCCGCGATCTCACCTTTCTTTATCTCGAAAGAAATGCCATTCACAGCTTTCTGTGTGTCATACAACTTGGTTAGTGACGCTACTTTAATAGACATGGTTGGAAACAGTATCTTGATACCGGCGCTAAGGTCTTGTGCCTGCCTGAAGCAAGCATTTCCTACCTAACAAGCCTGGCAAGAAAACGGATTATTACATATTGGGTACTTTGGTACCGAGAAACTCGCAGCTATACTGAAACGTGTCCAGCACATTGGTATAATTGTGCTCGTATGTATGCAGCTTAAGGCTCTTATCGGCCTGCAGTGTAATAGTGAATACACGGAGGTAGTTAATAGATCCGCTTTTTGCACTATCGTTATTCGTTACGTTAATAGAATAAGTACTTTCATTACTACTTACATAACCATGCAACACCTTTGGGTGAATGCTCTTGTAATACACATCAACAGAGAGCAATCCACGGTTGGCCTGCGCAACGGTAACAGTATCAATGGTATGTGCACCATTGTCACAAGTGGTGAAGCCCGCATAAGTACCCAGATATCTCTTAGTAGTTCTGGTACCACACTGTGGATCTTCATAACCCGATGGACATGTACAAGCGCCATGACCACATGCACCGCCATTAAAGCATGTAATACCGTCGCAGGAATTTTTCTCGCAGGAAGTAAGAATTACGGTGCTGATGATAGCGGAAAACAGCGAAACCGTTAAGAGTATTTGTTTCCAAAACTTCATGTTCAAATATTTGAGCCTAAATTACAAAATAAATTTGAGGAGGCAAAAAAACTGTTCGCATTTGTTAGCCGAATGCACTCCAGCCCTGCGAAATCAACTTGTGTTTGTTTCCGCCTTTTGTCACCAGATTTGTACCTTCCCCCTTTACCGTCATATACCCTATTACACTGATATTATTGTTTCGGGCCACCTGCTCATAATCTTCCTGCCTGATCGTGAACAACAGTTCGTAATCCTCACCGCCGCTTAATGCGCATGTAACAGGCGACACACCGAATTGCAAGGCAATTTCAGTAGTTTCGGCATGAATGGGTATTTTATCCTCATATACAGTACACCCTGTATCGCTGTTGCGGCACAGATGCAGCAGTTCAGAACTAAGCCCATCGCTCACATCAATCATTGAGGTGGGCATAATGTTGTTTTCCTGCAGCCATTCTGCAATGTCTCCCCTGGGCTCAGGTTTAAGAATCCTGCCTACCAGATAAGCCTGCTGCTGCAGATCTGGTTGCACCCCGGGATTCTCCAGAAAAATCTTCTTCTCCCGTTCCAGCAACTGCAACCCGAGGTATGCTGCACCAAGATTTCCCGAAACACAAATGAGGTCTGTAGGCCGCGCACCGCTACGGGTCACATACTTATCCGGAGCTACCTCTCCTATAGCGGTAATGCTGATGATGAAACCTGATTTGGAACTGGACGTATCGCCGCCAATAAGGTCCACATCAAATTTTTCGCAGGCTGCATAAACGCCTTCATAAAACTCCTCAAGTGCTTCCACTGAAATCCGGCTGGACAGTGCAATACTTACAGTGATATGAGTGGGAGTCGCCATCATAGCGAAAATGTCGGAAAGGTTTACAGCCACTGCCTTGTACCCCAGATGCCTGAGCGGTGTATACATCAGGTCAAAGTGTATACCCTCTATCAGCAGATCGGTAGATATTACAGATTGCCTCCCGAACTGGTCTATCACAGCCGCGTCATCGCCTACGCCAAGCAAAGTACCGGCGTTTCTTGTTTCATTATTTTTAGTAAGATGGTCTATTAGTCCAAACTCACCAAGTGAATCGATTTCTGTTCTCATGCTGCTTTTTTCCTGTTCGATCTATTTGACGAAAATTCTGCCTGCTGTTTCCCAGGCCTTTGAAAATGCTTCCTTGTTGAGTGGCAGCTGAATTCCTTTGTTGCCGCACCATCCCACAATGTTTTCTGTAGCGATATTGCCCACCAGCTCATCCTCGGCCATCGGGCAGCCACCTATACCTTTAAGTGCACTATCAAAATGCCTGCAGCCGGCATTATATGCCGAATCGATTTTCTCGAACCATGTATCGGCAGCCGAATGGAAATGTGCGCCGATCTTTATGCCCTTAAACTCTGGTATGATACTATTGAACATGTAGTTGATACTATCTGGTTTTGCAACCCCTATCGTATCAGACATGGCTATTGTAGTAATTCCCAGGTTTGTGAGGCGGCGCACCCAACTAATGGCAACACCCGCATCGTAAGGTTCATTGTAGGGGTTTCCGAACCCCATAGAAATATAGATCACCAGCTCCTTGCCGGTGCGTATACACATGCGTTGTATCTCCTCAACCTGTACCAGCGACTGCTCAATAGTTTTGTTTGTATTGCGCATCTGGAAGGTTTCTGATACAGAAAACGGGAATCCGAGATAAGCAATCTCATCAAACTGAACAGCCTCCTCGGCCCCCCTGGCATTGGCGATGATCGCGAGCAATTTTGTTCTGGTATTGGTGAGATCCAGCATAGACAGCACCTCACGGGTATCTGCAAGCTGCGGTATCGCTTTAGGCGACACAAACGAGCCAAAGTCCAGCACATCAAAACCCACCTGAAGCAATTGATTGAGGTAGGCAGCTTTTTCAGCTGTTGGTATATGATGCGGCCACCCCTGCATTGCGTCGCGGGGGCACTCTGTCAGAAATATCGGATCTGTACTTGAAGTTGTAATGTCTGCCATAAAAAATGTGATAAGCAGCAAGAACACTGCTGAAAACACGAATGAATAACAAATTATCTGCTGCTGCAAAGATACGACATTACCCTAGTAATGCCGGAATCAACTGAGTAAAACGGACAGGTTATTGCTGGTAAGTGGCTTGTTGAGAAACTGTTTTACAGACCTGTAATTGTGCACCTTCTGCAGGTCGTTTTCGTTGATTGACGAAGAGATGATATAAATCGTATAGCTATTGACGATACTACCCGGAAAGCGCTCAAATGCCTCAACAAATTCAAATCCATTCATAATAGGCATCTGGATATCTACCAAAACAATGGTGTGCGACGTATCATCCGGCGGAGCCGATCCGATAAAATCAAGTGCATCCTTGGCCTGCAGAAACGAACGGACCGTTTCGCACTTGCCGGTATTTTTAATGATTTTCTCGGCGATAAAACAATCAAGTTTGCTATCGTCTACAACTATAAAATTCAGTTTCTTATTGAGCGCCATGTGTTTTCCCGGGTATAATAACCTTAAAAGTTGTACCTGAATTCAGTTCTGAAAATACATCTATTGTGCCATTCAGTTTATTCAGCGCGTCTTTGACATTGTATAAACCCAATCCTGAACCTGTTTCCTCAGAGGTTGCTCTGTAAAACATTGTAAAGATATTGTTTATGTGGTTATTATGTATGCCTATTCCATTATCTTGTACTGAAATTTCTACATTACTGCCTTTCACCTCTATAAGTACATCTACAAATTTTTCGGCTTCGTTCTTACGCTGATAATTGAACGCATTCGACAACAGATTATTCAGAATCATTTTAATGGAAATTTCGTCCGAATAAAAAGGTACGTCCTGAATCACTTTTGACGTGAATCTGATATTATTATTTCTGCCGGCTATCCTGAACAGCGCTGCAATATCAGCCAACAGGACATTGAAATCGATCTCTTCAAATTGTAGCAGCCCCCGCTTGAGTTTGTAATATTCGTGTGTGTTCTTTATGTATTCATCCAGTTTGCGCACAGACTCCGACATCATATCCAGCAGCTCGCCCAGCTCTGTAAGGTCATCCAATTCTTTAGCCAGATCAAGCGCACCAATAATACTCAGCAGTGGCCCACGAACATCATGGGTGATACTATATGCAAACTTGCCCAGCTCGTCGTAGGCCGACTGTAATTCCTTGTTTTTTGAAACAAGCAGTGAATTGGTGAGGAAAAATTTGTTGGCCTCTTCTATCGCAGACCGTACATCATTGTCGGTCCATGGTTTCTTGATATACCTGAATATATGCCCTCTGTTCACCGCATCAATTACAGACTCGATGTCTGTATAGCCGGTTATCAACATCCTTACCGGATCGGGATATTTTTCTCTCAATTCTTCGAAAAACTGCACACCGGTTTTTTCGGGCATGCGCTGATCGCAAAGAATTACACTAATACCAGGATGCTCTTTGAGGTACTCATACGCCTGAGAAATATTGACAGCAATAAATATTGTATACTCAAACCTGAACGCAGCCTTGAACCCGTTGAGGTTATTTTGCTCATCGTCAATATATAGTACCTTAATTTTTTCTCCTGTGTTCAAAGTATTGCTATTTTTGAATCAATGGTAATTTAATAATAAAATCGGTCCCTTTCCCTAATTCCGAATTAATATTTATTTGACCGTTGTGTTTGTTGATTGTGTTGTAGGCAATAGACATCCCCAGCCCGGTTCCTTCGCCTACATCTTTCGTTGTGAAGAAGGGTTCGTACAGCCGCTTTTTGGTATTTTCGTCCATGCCAGTACCATTATCACTGATCGTCACATAAATGCTCGTTTCGTCTGAACTGGTGCGAATAGTGACTACCCCACCGTCGCTGTCGCCAAACTTCTTTCGGATGGCATACACACCATTTGAAATGATGTTCAGGAACACCTGATTCAGTTTTCCGGGATAGCATTCTATCAGTGGCAGGTTGGCATAGTCGCGCACCACCCTTATAGTGTTATTAAGCAGGTTATTGGTTATGATGAGTGTAGATTCAAGACCATCGTTGATGTCTGCCTTTTTCAGATCATCCTCATCCAGCCTGGAGAAGATACGTAAACCCTTAACGATCTCTGCTGTGCGACTGGCACCCTCACTGATACCGCCCAACAACTGATCGATCTCCACTTTCAGGTAGTCGAAATCAATGTCGTTTTTATACTCCTGAATACTCCGCAGTTTTTCGGCAGCCGGGCTATCGCCAATAGCTATGCGCTCCAGCTCATTGATTGCATCGATAAGAATAAGCACATCCCTGTTCAGCGGCTTTACGTTTGAGGTAACAAAGTTGATCGGATTATTGATTTCGTGCGCTATGCCTGCCGTCAACTGACCCAGCGACGCCATCTTTTCCTTTTCAACAAGCTGCGTTTCCGCTTCTTTAAGGTCAGTCAATGCTTTGTTCAAGCCATCGTTCGATAATTTCAGTTCATAAGTCCTTTCGTTGACCTTTTTCTCCAATATCACATTCTGCTCTCTTACCAGTTGTTCATTAGCCTGCACTGCACGCAATTCATTTGCCTGAGATTGCTCTTTTTCTTTACGATAGGTATTGATCTTATCGGCAAGTGCAAACGACAGCAGCGCAACTTCAAGACCTGAGCCTATCAGGATAGCGTTGCTCGTGAAATTGTTGTAGGGCAAAACGCCTGCATCCTTCAGTATGTAAATGAGCACTCCGGCAAGGAAGAATGACCATGATATACTGAAATAAAGTGCCGGTTTGTATCCCTTCCTGTATATGCTGATACCTGCTGTCATGATCGTTATAGATACCAGACTGGCATTACCCTGCAGCATCTGCTGAGCTGCAACATAATTGCCACTCAGGTTGATGGCTATACCAACAAAATAAATAACCTGAATGAACATCAGTACATAAAATATTTTGGGCCGGTTCTGCCTTACATTCAGGAAATTGATCACGAAAAAAATCGAAAAGATACCCGACAATGCCAATGAAATATTGGTCATCTGGTAAGTGAGCCAGGTATTTTCGGGCCACAGAAACTTAGCTGCATATCCCTTGAGGCATGCCTGTACCAGCCCTACTGTAGCGATATACATCACATAGTAGAGGTAGTTTTTGTCCCTGACTGTAAAATAAATGAATATGTTATAAAAGAACATTACACATACGATACCAAAATAGATACCGAAGAACAACTGATCCTTACTGATTGCATCCTGAATATGCATTTCATAGCCTGCCGACATTGGCAGTTCCATAACATTGTTACTGGCTATCCTGAGGAAAACCGTTTTGGTGGAATCAGCAGGCAGATCAATGCGAAAAACCGGGAATTGTGTTTTGAAGAACTTGCTGCTAAATGGAATACTATCACCGGCATACTGCACTTTGTATCCGCTGGCGACTGGCTCGTACAGTATTACACTTTTCAGTATGCCATTGTGAATTTTGAGCAGCAGATCATCAATATGTTTTGTATTTGAAAGTTTGACTCTGACCCAGTAAACTGATTGGGTCAGCCCATAAATTGGCACCGGTTTGGGTTCGGGCACGAATGCCATCTGAGCTACCTTGTTGATATCGTATGCACCTTCTTTGTCTTCCAATACAGAAACCACTGTAAGCACCCCGGAGTCAGAACTAATACCTTGCGCCGATGCCACATGAAACTGCGCAAAAAGTATAGTTGCGACGAGAAGGTAAAATTTAATTCCAGCTATTTTCATTCAGGTTTTTTTAATGATAATCTGTAATCAATCGTAACATCTCCCTTGGGGCCGCTCACTACAGCAATCTGATCGGGGTTGTTCATAATTTCAAAGATATGCGTCCGGTCCGATTCTGTAGACATACTCATTTTATCTAGATCATTGATTACCATGGCTGTGGCTACCAGATCCAGTTTAGGGTAGTTAAAGAAACCATTATTTCCGAGGTAGGTCTCTATTTTGAAACCTGCGTTGAGGCACATTTCAACGGTTACCGGTGCAGCCAGAGCAAATAACGAATCTACCGAAAGCTGGTGTGCCAGAGCAATTGCCGACCGCAGGATAAAGAAACTGTAACCATAACCAGCTATTTCCTTTGCGTTCCAGAGTCCGCATGCTTCGGCAATTCGTTTTCCGGCATGCATACTTACCACTTCATGTATTTTACTATCTACCTGGCCTACAGCATGTACGATCGGAAGCAACAAATTTTCGTCGGCAACTTGTACACGAACACCCCCTAGTGCATTTTTTGTTACGGGATGCTCAGCAATTATAACATAGGTATTCTCATGTGTTACCCATTTTGCATTATTAGATGTGATCATGGTAATACCATAAGCCTCCAGCACCATTCTATGCCCCTCTATAAACTTGAGGCAAGACTGCTGATCATCCACCGCCCTGAAAGCCCTGAATATTACCGACATTACGTACTATGAATATTTTGAATAATAAATATCATTTATATTTAATCTCAGTGACTTAACCTCCGGCTCTGTAGCTTTGAATAGCCTGAAAAGAAACAGAGGTACTTCAGAAGTTGAAGATAAGTTAAATAAATCAATAAATTCAGTGTAAAGCCTGCTAAATTCCTGCTGAATCCGATCTGGCATTCCATAACCATTACCATACTGCAATCGAGCGAAATGAAAAACGGAGGCCAATACAGGTTGCATGCCAAGATCGTACTTATTGGCTACCAACCATGCCCGCTCTACTGCCCTACCGGTGTTGAGACAATTGACCGGATTGAATGCATGGCCAGATACAAGGCATACTGCTGATGCAGACGAAACGAGGTCTCGTGTCATATTTTCGAGTGCAGCACCCAAATTCCATTCGCTCACTAGGCTGATGGCACGAGGATCTTTGATCACTTTAAACCCAACTACGTCTTTTGCCTTGAGGTCAAGGGTGCGGATATCCAGTCCATCGCGTGTGGCTTCGGCACTCTCTTTGTCCCACCTTATTTCGCGGGTGAAGAGATCGCTATGACCTTGCGGAATAAACATCCTCAGTTTTTCGGCCTTGCCGGCAATGTCAGCCACCCTGGCAATCTCTTCAGCTGACACCAACATTTTAACAGAGGCAATATCCCTGCCAAGTGCGGCAGTTTTCATCTCTTCGAGTATCTCACTATCGATCGGTGCTTTGTCACCCGCCTTCCTGTTCGTATGTCGTGAGCCCAGATACTTTACCAGCTCGTCGGCTTGAACAACAGGAGCCGGCAGCACGCAAACAGTAGCAACCGGCAAATGATCCATACCGGTTCCCAAAGGAAAATATTGTATATCCAGAGCGTACCCCAGCGACTTTGCTTTCAAACTCATGTTTTCGATAGCTGTCCCCATCGACAAATGGGTGATCATATTATCAAAATTAGCAAAACCAGCTGATCTTTCGGGCTCAGTAAACAACAACAGCCTGCCACCTGCATTATACCATTTCCAGGGCTGGTTGTTTCCGGCAGATGGCGCCAGCACTGCCGCCTCTATAATTTGCCTGAGCACTTCTTCATCAGCAATACAATCTGCCGGCAGCGAATCCGTCATTTTTTCTGCCGCGGCAGTCATCGCTGCTACGGTAAGCGGCTGTATATCATAAGCTGTGGTTGCAGCAGGTGCAACTTCATCTGCTATCAACTCATCGAGATCAATAAAATACCGGCCAGACACATGCAGTTGACCGAGAAGGACTTTGCGGCAAATATCTGCAGTGATACCGCCTCCCATAGTAACAGCACTGGCCAATTGAGGCCAGGTTGATATAGATTGACCCACTTCAACTGCCGAAGCTTTAAGACGGGGAGACATCGTTTCAATACCTACGATTGGCAATATGTAGGGCAGCTTTTCCTCCATTGTTTTGAGATTGCGAACATTGGAAATATCCAGATGTTCTACAAACCCATGTAGTATCGGCCGGTTGGGCTCCAGGTCAAACCGTTCGATGTCTATAGTGGCACGGTCGCTGGCCTCCATCAGCACCGGAATGCCATGCATTTTAGCGGCAACACGACATTTTATTTTCACATCTACACCATCACATTCATCAATCAGCACATCCAGCTTGCCGTTATCAAGCAGAAAAGACTCCAGATTGGTATCTGTAATACCTTCGTGAAAGCAGGTTACTTTCAGGAATGGGTCAATTTCGGCGATCTCCCTGGCCACCAATACGGTCTTCAACAGACCCATATTGTGCACACCACTGCGCAACCTGTTGAGATTCGTGATCTCGAGGTCATCAAAATCAGCAATCCGCAACTCGCCAAACGTCCGTTCCATGGCCATAGTCAACGATACAGACTGCCCTACTGACAGGCCTATTACCCCGACTTTTTTTGTCGATAGCACCTCTTCTTCGCTATCAGTAATTTTATACTTGTTTCTGTTGGTACGCAGAAATACAAATTCCTGCTCATCCAGCAGGTGTACCAGCCGGTCGGCCCAGGGATAATATACCCAAACACCATATTCTGATAGGTTGGTGCCGGCAATATGAGCAAGTGTCTTTTCGGCTATTTCGGCAGTTGTAAGTGTCCGAGATGGTTCAAACGCTTTTACCAGTTCTTTTAGCTGTGCGCTAATGGTATCAAATATTTTTATACTTGGCCTGCTTTCGAGCAATGAGGTCAATGCCGTACGATCATCACTATGTTGTAACCTGAAAAACAGCGGTTTATAAACATGAGATTCTTCTTCTATTTCTATTGATTTATTATAAATTATCTTTGTTAACATAGCCAGACTTTCTAGTATTTAACGAATAAGTTTTATTAATTTTACAAAAGTGGTGGCCGGATGGCACATTGTTTTTGTTAACGATTGAAAATGACCAAAGAAAAAATAAGCATACTGTATGTTGATGATGAAATGAACAATCTCATTTCATTTAAGGCTGTTTTTCGGATTAAATATAATGTACTTACCGCGATTAGTGGCGAAGAAGCTATAAAGATTTTAAGAAACAATTTAATCAATATTATCATAACAGACCAGAGAATGCCGCAGATGACAGGCGTTGAATTTCTTGAATCCATACTGGATGAATTTCCCGATCCTATTCGCATTTTGCTTACCGGTTATGCCGATATGAATGCCGTTATCGATGCTGTAAATAAGGGTAAGATTTTTCATTATCTCAGCAAGCCATGGAATGAAGAAGAACTGGATATGACTATCAACAGAGCTTACGACATATACCGGCAGAAAATGGAAGAGCGCGAAATGAACAATAAACTAAGCCTTTCGAATGAGCAGCTCGAATTTTTGCTCCGCCAAAAACTGCTTTCCTGATTCTACTCAATTAGTCTCTTTCAACTTCCCTATACCTGCATAGTGCTTCTGCCAGTACTCTTCCTTAAGGCTACTGATGATTACACCCTGCGATGTTGACGAATGAATAAAGTAATCGTTCGCCAGGTATACACCTACGTGAGTTATCCTTTTGCTCTTTTGCTTGAAGAAAACCAGATCCCCTTCCGCTGCATCAGATGTTTTTTTCACCCGCTTGCAGTTTTTGTATTGGTCCATGGCGGTACGTGTCAGATCCATTCCATACACTTCTCCATACAGCTTCCTCGCAAAACCAGAGCAGTCAATACCTTCCTCTGTCTGCCCACCCAGGCGATAGTTCGTACCATACCACCTGTCTATAAACCTGAACAACTCCAGATTGCCGATATCTTTGCTGCGAATGCCGATCATATCAGCATACTTATTGCTGGTAAGATTATCAGACACCAAGTCAAACTTTATGGGCTCTTTATTATCGGGTATAGAAGCAACAGGTGCTGCATTAGCTATCGGTACCGTTTTTTCAAAAGGCTTTTTATCGTTTACAGTTGCTGTGTGTACCGGTATTTTTCTTGGGTCAATAGCATTACCGGTAGCACTGGTCTTATTGTGACCATTGAGGTAAATGCCGCTAATGAATTTTGGCTGACGGGTATTTTTGTAGGCCATTGGGCTTTTCTTCACCGTTTGGCATCCCGAAAGTGTAACAATAATCAACAGGCATGCAGCGGTGAAATTAAATAATTGCTTCTTCATCGGCATGTAATTAGGGTGCAAAAGTACGATTTTGCCTCCTGAGCGACAAAGCTAAATTATTTAAATGGTTGTTGTTAATAATAAAATAACATAAAACTAAACAACCATACTTTGTAGAAAACTGAGAACCAGCGGTAAAAAAGTGCACTAAAGACCACCCATCTGCAGTACTTTCCTGTATTCATCCGGCGTAACGGCACTTACAGATAGCCTGCTAAGCCTTATGAGTTGCATACCCTCCAGCGAAGGTTCCTGCTTCACTGCAGCCAGCGTTACCGGCACAGGCAATGCCTTCAGTGGTTTTAGGTCTACCACCACCCAATTGGTATCGTCGGTTGTAGGATCCTGATAGGCTGTAGTAGCTACAATAGCTATGCCTACAATAGCCAGCCCTTCGTTGCTATGGTAAAACAACACATGATCGCCCACAGCCATTGCGCGCAGGTTATTGCGGGCAGCATAATTGCGCACACCTTCCCACGACGTCTTTTTGTCTTTCACAAACTGATCCCAGCTATACTTGAAGGGCTCAGACTTTACAAGCCAGTAATTCATAATGAATGATTGATCAGAATAACTGTTTCAGAACGTTATAGATCACCTGCGGTTTACCAAGCGTATAGAAATGCAGAACGGGGACGTTGTTCTTCAGCAAATCACGACACTGGTGCAGCAACCATTCTGTGCCTACCTGTTCGCAATCAGCGTCTGTCTTCGCCTTCATCATTTCGTTGT
Source organism: uncultured Bacteroidota bacterium (assembly GCA_903824665.1). Lineage (GTDB taxonomy): Bacteria > Bacteroidota > Bacteroidia > Chitinophagales > Chitinophagaceae > Nemorincola. Next base: position 117,743 of record CAIJXT010000006.1, read on the forward strand.
ACAACTCTACCGGCACTTCAATATTAAAAACCCGCGGAATTGTGGTGAGTTGCTTTTTGTTGGTAAGTGGCTTCAGCCCGGGAATGATGGGAACCATGATACCGTTTTCCTTGCATTTGGCCACATAATTATAGTAGTGCTCATTCCTGAAAAACAATTGAGTGGTCACATAATGTGCACCAAAATCAATCTTCCGCTTCAGGTAGTAAATGTCGGTATCCATATTGGGGCTCTCAAAGTGTTTCTCAGGGTAGCCGGCAATACCAATACAGAAATCTGTTTTTGCACCATCAATGATATCCTCCTCCATATAATGCCCATTGTTGAGTGTCACGATCTGTTTCACCAGATCTTCGGCATATCTGTGGCCATTGGGATGCGAATTGAAGAATTTTTCGTTGGCAGCAGCATCACCTCTCAGCGCCAATACGTTCTTGATACCCAGAAAATCCAGATCTATCAGTGCGTTCTCCGTTTCTTCTTTGCTGAAGCCGCCACAAATCAGATGCGGTATCGCCTCTACCTTGTATTTGTTCATCAGGGCAGCGCAAATACCCACCGTACCCGGGCGTTTACGGATCTCCACACGCTCAAAATTACCATCAGACCGTTTTTTGAACACCTGTTCGGCACGGTGGTAAGTGACATTGATAAATGCCGGATTGAATTCCATCAGCGGATTCAGGTGGTTGTAGATGGACTCGATACTTTTCCCTTTCGTTGGGGGTAAAATTTCGAAGGAAATGATCGTTTCCTTAGCTTCTGCAAGTACTTGTGTTACTTTCATAAATTATACGACAGGCAAAAGTATAATTAAATACGGAAATAGCAGACGCAGCAATAGAATAAAACGGGTGCTGAGCTACCGTCTGTTGCCTGCACTGCAATTGCCCGTTGACCATCAGATTGGATTGGCACCGGGATCGCCGGCACCTGACTTATGCTTTGTCGGCTGGGCGCCCTGCCCCAAAATAGCAGCCTAGGCACAGCATCTGCCTCTTCTACTGCTCTGCCATCTCCTTCAGTTTGGCAAGGGCTTGTGGCCAGGTACTCTGAAAATAATCGAGATGCTCAGTCGTTATGTCAATGTCTATTGTCAGTAGGGTCTTGCCATCTGCATCCTGCAACGTATAATTTTCCATAGCACCGGCCCATGCTTTATACTTTTCGTCGTCTATGTTCTTTTGGCCGTCAATAACCATGCCCAGGTGTTTGAAGGACATAAATTGATTGTCTACCCTATCGGCTATGACCGATAACATGCCTTCGCTATCTGATCCCATAAATAAGATCTCACTGCCCTTCTTCCAGTCAGAAACAGCACGAGACCCCGGACTGAAAGGAGACGTCCACTCAGGATACGTAGCATCGTCCCAAAGTAAAAACCACACGCGCTCCGGCGTGGCATTAATCGTAATGGTGAATCGCTTTTTTTCCATAATACAGCTATATATCAGTTTTACAAACATAATAAATCTTCGAACAAACCACCATACTAAAACAGTTGATTTTATTGTATTTTTGACCATAACAGATTACTCTATGGCACCAACAACCCGTAGCAAAAACGACCACATTTACCTGCGTATAGCCGACACTATAGAACAGCAGATCATGTCGCAGGTATTGAAGATAGGCGACAAGCTGCCCTCTGTACGCTTGCTGAGCAAGCACCACAATATCAGTGTCAGTACGGTATTGCAGGCATACTACCACCTGGAAGGAAAAGGACTGGTTGAATCCAGACCACAATCGGGCTACTATGTCCGGTTCAACCCATCGCGGTTCCTGCAAAAGATAGAAAAAAGCAATCCGCAGCAAATCTTAAAATCGAAAAACGTAGAGGCCATAATCGGAGAGGTATACGACGATTTCTCGCTGCAGGGTGTTACACGTTTTTCGCTGAGTGTGCCGGCACCCGAAATACTGCCACTGGCACGGCTCAACAAGGCAATGATACAGGCATTGCGCGACTTGCCGGCCAATGGCACACAGTACGAGCAGGTGCAGGGAAACGATCTGCTGTGCCGGCAGGTAGCCAGATGGTCTATGCAATGGGATGGAAAACTGAAAGCTGCCGACATAGTCACCACCGCCGGCTGCATGAACGCCATTTCGTACTGCCTCATGGCCATTACAAAACCCGGTGATACCATAGCCGTAGAAAGCCCGGTATATTTCGGCACATTGCGTTTTGCACAAAGCATAGGGCTGAAGGTGCTGGAATTACCAACAGACCCTGATACCGGTGTAGATCCCGACGATGTAAAAAAGGCGCTGCAACAGCACAATATCAAGGCGTGCTTTTTTGTCACCAACTTCAGCAATCCGCTGGGGTACTGCATGCCCGACGAGCAAAAGCAAACCCTGGTGCGTCTGCTGTCGCATCACGGTGTTCCGCTGATAGAAGACGACCTGTATGGCGATGTATATTTTGGCAAAACACGACCAAAATCGTGCAAGAGTTTTGATGAAGAAGGCAATGTGCTCTGGTGTAGCTCCATTTCCAAAACACTGGCTCCTGGATACCGTGTAGGCTGGGTAGCTCCGGGAAAATATCTGGAGAAAATAAAACGGCTGAAACTTTACCACAGCATTACATCGCCTACCGCACAGCAGGCTGCTATCGGCAGTTTTCTGGCTACCGGCAGGTATGAGCATCACCTGCGCAAACTACGCCAGACACTACATGCCAATAGCCTCTTGTTTACGCAGGCCATTGGTGAGTATTTCCCGGCAGGCATAAAAATGACCAATCCCAAGGGTGGATTCATTCTGTGGATGGAGCTGGACGAAAAGATAGACACCTACAAACTGTACCAGGAAGCCATGCTGAACAAGATCAGTATCGCACCGGGCACCATGTTTTCGCTGCAGGACAGGTACCGCAACTGTATGCGCCTGAGCTACGGCATGCAATGGACTCCCGAAGTAGAAAGGGCTATTAAAAAACTGGGGACAATAGTAAAATCAATGATGTAGCAAACAATCGGTTTCGCTTATACTGATCAGGATGTATTGTATTTCCTGCCCCTCACCCACTGATGTCAGCACAAAAAAAAACAGCCCCACATGTGTAGGGCTGCTATAAAATAGGCTTATTCAGGTATTAAAGCTGATCGTAGATCGGAGCATCAACATTGCGGCTTACACCGAAATACTGGTAAGTCTTACGACGGTATCCTTTCTTCAGATAAGCATCTGTATCTGTGCTGAAATCTTCAGGAATTGTCCTCCATGATCTGCGTTTAACATCCCTCCAGCGGTAAATGCACATTGTGTTTGGACCACGACGGGTAAGTGCATAAAACTGAAGATGTTTCTGAGTGTAACCAGCTTTCAACATCTGGTCATCGCTGAATTCATCTTCTGCAACACTGATATGTACACGACCAACCGGATTGTACCAACCATATACGGCAACACGATTCGGACCGGGATTACGATATGCCCAGAAAAGCAGGGTTTTATCAGTCCATCCCCAGCTGATAAGCTGGCCATCCTGATATTCGCCGTCAACTACTGTTGCATAATCTCTGTCCTGTGGAATATACCAATTGAAAACACGCACAAGATCCTCCTGTGCGAAGCTCTTATAGCTCAAAAAAATCGCTGCGAATAATGTAGTTACTAAGACGATGGTTCGTTTCATGTTTGCTTTTGTTTCTAAATTGAACCCAAAATACATAAAAATTTTGTTGCCCTGCAAATTATTAACGGACTTTTTTTTTCCGACCATACTATCGGGTACGGTTTTTACTTGCCCAAATGAGCCGCAGCAAAGGTTTTCGCTCACCGCGCCCCGCCAAAATGAACCTACCTATATAATAGGTATCGCCCACCAATAGCAACTGCGATATACCCAACTATACCAAATGCAACCCACTCACAAATATAGTTTTATTCATTCATGTTTATTAAATTTTTTACAACCATTACCTCTGGCACCCTACCCGATAGCTTCCTGTTATAAATAATACAGAGAAACACCTAAACGGCGATATGCGATAATATGCCCCACTGATCCCGTCACCACACGAGAGATTTCCTTTCTGTGTGACTGTCTCTATGGTCGAAATAGGTTAAGTAGCCAACAATACGTGCTAATATATCTCAATACATAAAAGCCCGTGTACAGTCGGCAGCCGCCCGGCAGTATTTTACCAATCGGGCATCGGGCCGCTGCACATGTGATAAAGTCAGGTATACTTGTTCAAATCATGCGTTTGGTGTAGCTTTGGCACCCCTTGTGCGCCAACATGACAGTTGGGAAAAGTTTGCATGAATTTTGATGTCCGCAATGGATACAACTGGCAAAATCAGGGGTCTACTTTTAATTTTTAATTTTTTATTTATAAAAAATGATAGGCATTCTCTCCAAACTCTTTGGTGGCAGCAAGTCCGACAAAGACGTAAAAAAACTGCAACCCATAGTTGCACAGGTAAATAAATTCTACAATGAGTACCAATCGCTCTCTAATGATGACCTGCGCAACAAAACACAGGAGTTCAGGGCGCGCATTGCAGACCACCTTTCCGACATCGACCAGCAAATAGCAGAGAAGAAGGCTGAAGCTGATACCGATAACGCTGAAGACATTCAGGCGAGGGAGGTAATATATAATGAAGTAGACAAGCTGATCAAGAAAAGAGATGAGCAGATTGAAGAGATACTCAATATCATTCTGCCCGAGGCCTTCGCTGTAGTCAAAGAAACTGCGCATAGGTTCAAAGACAGTACAGAAGTGGTGGCAGCCGCTACCGATCTGGACCGTGAGCTGGCTACCACCCGCAAGCACATCCGGATAGAGGGCGACAAATGTATCTACAACAATACCTGGGACGCCGCTGGTGTTACCGTCACCTGGAACATGCTGCACTACGATGTGCAGCTCATAGGCGGTATGGTACTGCACGAAGGCAAGATTGCCGAAATGGCTACCGGTGAAGGTAAAACACTGGTATCTACCCTGCCCGCATATCTCAACGCCCTCGCTGGCGAAGGCGTGCACATCGTTACCGTGAATGACTACCTGGCCCGTCGTGACCAGGAGTGGAACGGACCTATATTTGAGTGGCTGGGCATTGTTACAGACTGTATAGACAAGCACGAGCCCAACTCGCCCGAGCGTCGCAAGGCCTACCTCGCCGATATCACCTACGGTACCAACAACGAATTCGGTTTCGACTACCTCAGAGATAATATGGTGCACCACCCCGAGGAAATGGTGCAGCGCAAGCACCACTACGCAATGGTGGATGAAGTGGATAGTGTACTCGTAGACGATGCGCGTACACCATTGATCATCTCAGGCCCCATAGCACGTGGCGACGAGCAGCAGTTTCATGCACTCAAGCCTCGTATCGAAAAACTGCTTGAAGCGCAGAAACGCATCATCAACCAGAGCATCACCGAGGCAAAGCGACTGATTGCCGAGGGAAAAAGCGACAAAGACACCGGTGGCCTGCACCTCTACCGTGCTTACCGCGGTCTGCCCAAGAGCGGAGCATTGATCAAATTCCTGAGCGAAGATGGCAACAAGCAGATACTGCAGAAAGCCGAACACCACTTTATAGGCGAGCAGCAGCGCAATATGCCCAAGGTTGACACCGAGTTGTTCTTCTCTATCGACGAAAAAAACAACAGTGTAGACCTCACAGACAAAGGCATTGCGCTCATCACCGGTGCCGGAGAAGATACATCGTTCTTCATCCTGCCGGATATAGGCAGCGAGTTGGCCGACATCGAAAAAACAAACGCTACACCCGAAGAAAAGGTGCAGCGCAAAGACGCTCTGCTGCAAGACTACGCCCAGAAAGCCGACCGCATACACTCTGTACAGCAGCTGCTCAAAGCCTATACCCTCTTCGACAAAGATGTGGAGTATGTGGTGATGGATGGTAAGGTAAAGATTGTAGATGAGCAGACCGGTCGTATACTCGATGGTCGCCGCTATAGCGACGGCCTCCACCAGGCCATTGAAGCCAAGGAAAACGTACAGGTCGAAGCCGCTACGCAAACCTTTGCAACCGTAACACTCCAAAACTTCTTCCGTATGTACCACAAGCTGGCCGGTATGACCGGTACAGCCGAGACAGAAGCGGGCGAACTCTGGCAGATCTACAAACTCGATGTGGTGAGCATCCCTACCAACCTGCCCATCACCCGCAAAGACCAGCAGGACCTCGTATACAAAACAAAAAGAGAAAAATACAAATCCGTTATAGACGAGATCGAGGCACTGCGTGCAGCAGGCCGCCCCGTACTCGTAGGTACTACATCGGTAGAGGTATCCGAGTTGCTCAGCCGTATGCTGCAGCAGAAAAAAATACCACACAATGTACTCAACGCCAAGCAGCACGCCCGCGAGGCGCAGATCGTTGCCGAGGCAGGGCTCAGTGGTGCTGTCACCATTGCCACCAACATGGCTGGCCGTGGTACCGACATCAAGCTCGGGCCGGGTGTTAAAGAAGCTGGCGGACTCGCCATTATAGGTACAGAGCGCCACGAAAGCCGCCGTGTAGACCGCCAGTTGCGTGGTCGTGCTGGCCGCCAGGGCGATCCCGGCTCTTCACAGTTCTTCGTGTCGCTCGAAGACGATCTGATGCGCCTGTTTGGCTCAGAGCGCATCGCCTCCCTTATGGACAAGATGGGCCACAAAGACGGCGAGGTACTGCAGCACAGCATGATCTCCAAGTCTATAGAGCGCGCACAGCGCAAGGTGGAAGAGAACAACTTTGGCATGCGTAAAAACCTGCTGGAGTATGACGATGTGATGAATGCCCAGCGCGATGTGATCTATAAGCGCCGCAATCACGCCCTCTTTGGCGACCGCCTCTCTATAGATCTCGACAATGCCATCTTTGCCGTATGCGTAGACCTTGCAGAGCAGTTTGTCAACAACAGAGATCATGAAGCCTTCAAGCTCGAGGCCATCAAGCACCTTGCGGTAGAATTTGAGGTAAGCCCCGAAGATATGGGAAAGCCCAATGCCAACGTGATAGGCGAAAAGCTGTACCACGAGGTAAAAGACTTCTACAACCGCAAGATGGCTACCCTGCGCGAAAACATGATGCCAACCCTCTCGCAGATCTACCGCGACAATGGCGACAGGATAGAGAACATCGTAGTACCGTTTACCGACGGTGTGCGCGGCATGCAGGTATATATAGACCTCGAAGAGGCTGTAAACCACGAGGCACTGCCCGTAGTACAGTCGCTGGAGAAGAATATAACACTGGCACTCATAGACGACTCGTGGAAGAACCACCTGCGTGCAATGGACGATCTGCGCCAGAGTGTGCGTATGGCATCTTACGAGCAGAAAGACCCGTTGCTAATCTACAAGTTCGAGGCGTTCAACCTCTTCAAGCAGATGATGATCGAGACCAACCGCAACATCATCAGCTTCCTCCTGCGTGCCGGCATACCTATACAGGAAGCGCCACAGGAAGCTGTGCGCCCGCCCGAGATACATACCGACATGAGCCAGATGCGCGACAACAAAGCCCAGGTAGAGGCCGCCGGCCATGCCTATGCCGCCGACGAAGAAGACTACTATACCGAAACACCCGAACCGCCCAAGCGCACACCCGTACAGGCAGGCCCCAAAATAGGCCGCAACGACCCCTGCCCCTGCGGCAGCGGCAAGAAGTACAAGAGCTGCCATGGCCAGGGCGTTCAATAAATAATACACTACAGTACTGATACCAAAAACGCCTCCGGATGGGGGCGTTTTTTAGTATCAACAGTTAACATATTAATTCTATACCAACAACAACTCAATTGACTATTATTTTCGGAAAAAAAGCTACTTTTGATTTAATAGTAGATTACAAATTTATTGCCACCAAACATTAATTAGTATTATGCCAAATCGTGTATTCTATCTGCCGTTGTTTGTAGTTCTCATCGCCATTTTATCCTTCCGACCAGCGAATAAAGAATGGAAATCATTCCAACCTGCAAACGGAAATTTTGTAGTGATGATGCCAGGTGAACCAGAACTGAAGGAAAAAATTGTAAATAGTGTATTGGGCGAAATTAAGCTGACCATGTACATGTACCAGCCACCCTCTGGCTCTGATGACAATGTAGCCTATGCTGTTAGCTATATGGATTGTCCCGCTGATAAAATCACATCTGACTCTGTATCGCTCATTAAAGATTTCTTTGACAATTCAAGAGACGGCTCATTGAAAGCAATACAGGGAAAATTGCTTACAGAAGAAATTATAAAATATAAAAATTTTCCAGGAAGAGAACAACGGGTCGATTTCAGAAATGGTATGGCAGTTATCAAGTTAAGGCACTATCTTGTTAATAATCGACTATACTCTTTGCAGGTCATTACACCTACAGACAACAACTTTAATAAATCTATCAATAAATTTCTCGACTCTTTTAACCTAACAAGCAAATAGTATTCTTACAAAACCTCCATCCAAGGTAAGTCTCGCCTCCTGGCCGCAGCGTCTCCCAATCCGTCGTCAGGCGTCTGGTTGCGGACTCTGTTCTAAGTATATTATTCCTATGCCCTAAATAGCAATTATGTGCGCATTAAGGTAAAACTCTGCAAATCGGCCAATTATGTACATTACCCTACGATACATTACACTTTTATTGTGTTTTCACAATTGTGTTTGCCTGGGGCAAAAAGGCAAATTTTTAGTTCCACTTAAAGGCGAAGCCGGTCGGGATTTCTTTATTGATTCCTACTTTGATCACGATACTATGTCATCAATTAGGGACGTATTCTGTGGTAAAAGAACTTATGACGGTCATTCAGGAACAGATTTTTGTATCAGCGGCTTTAAGGCAATGGATAAAGGTGTCGATGTTTTGGCGGCAGCTAATGGACGGGTGGTTGACATAGTTGATGGAAACTTTGATAGGAGCAAACAGAGAAACAAGCACGGAAGGGGGAACTACGTTGCTATCCTTCATGAAGATGGCATGATAACTTACTATCTCCATTTGAAAACAAAATCCATTTGTTGTTCGGTCGGGGACAGCGTTGTCGCAGCACAAAAAATCGCCCAGGTTGGGTCATCTGGAGATTCGTGGAACCCACACCTACATTTTGAAGTTAAAGATATGAAACGCAAATCGCTAGACCCATTTAGCGGTAGTTGCGCCGATGACACTTCTCATTATTGGATTTCGCAACCGAAATTAAACACCAATTTGACTATTATTGAGTCTGGCTTTGTCCCTTATATACCGCAGCTTGACTCGCTTCAGGAAGGTCATAACGTTACAGATACCTTTGAATTGAAACACGACAGTTTGGTTTGCTTTTGGGCCTATCTGAATGGATTGAATTTTCATGATAAATTGCAAACCAAATGGATGAAAAGAAGAGTAACTTATACTACAAATACATACCTCTGGCGAAACGCACGGTGTCATGAGTATTATTGGAGCTGGATAAAGATGCCTTCCACAAAAGGGGTATGGCATGTTGAATTTTCAGTTAATGATGTTCTATTGTCAACCAAAAAGTTTTACCTAAAATAGGATACCCACTGGCGCGAGTTTGCAGCCTTGCCTGGCGTGTGAGCGAACTCGTGCCTCACACAATTTGGCCAGTTTATAACTGGCATCACAACACCGACTGGTCCCCAGTGGCGCGAGTTTGCAGCCTTGCCTGGCGCGTGAGCGAACTCGTGCCTCACACAATTTGGCCAGTTTATAACTGGCATTATAACATCCCGTCGAACGTAGTCTTCCGCAAAATATATGCTGGGCGCTAGTCTCCGACTACGTCCTCGGTGGTGACCGGTCTCCTGACCGTCCATAACAAACTGTATTGTACCAATAAATCCACACAACACACCAACGCTGATAGTTGCTACAAAGCCCAGCCTTTGATGGCACCTTTTGATGTCGTAGATGTGGATCCGGCAGCACCAAAACACAAATCACCGAACAGCAAAGCACAGCCGCCCAATTGCAGTACCACATAGGCACCAAACCAGTGCCATGTAGCTGCATAGCGCCGAAGGACAACAGCGTCTGGCCACCCCTTTGCCCGCGGAGCGATTGGGCAAAGGGCGGCGCTTTTTTGGTACTTTTTTTCGCTGTAGAAAAAAAGTACGAGCGGATGGGCAGAAAACACAAAGGCAACGCATAATAAAACAACACCCACATTCTTTCCCCACCCATCAAAAACCACAATTTTTGGCTCGGTTTTTGTGGCATAATGGTAGCAGCCACACGCACACATATTGCATTTCCCCTCATGGCAGCAACTGCGCAAAAAGTGCGCAAAAATCAATACCCTAATTTCCACACAAACTATTGATAATCAATGAATAAACACTATTTTGAACATCCACCAAAAATTGCACAGCAAAGTGCGCAATTTTCCCTGCAGCCTGCCTGCCACCACACCTCCTGCCACACAGCGCTCACCCATTCCACGGTGGCACCACAGCCCTTAGAGTAGCCTCTCATGCACCCCGTCACATATTGCATTTCCCTTCATGGCAGCAACTGCGCAAAAAGTGCGCAAAAATTAAAATCCACACTATTTACAAAATACTAAAAACCAATGAATTAGATAAAAACTGTGCAAAACCAAAAACATACGCAAAAGTGCGCAAAAACGAATGAGCATATAAAAAGCTAAACACCACAAAAACAATCGGCACTACATCGCAGCCCCCCACGCAACGCCCGGCACCCTCCCCGCCAAACATAGCAACCCACAACAATTTACCCAAACTTAAATATCTGGCACGTTGTTTGCTGAAAACTATTTAAGGGGCTTTTACGTACATGTTTGTAGTCCCGGCTCCTACCCTACCATTTTGCTGGCTGTTTTTTATTAGCTTTGCTACTATATAGTATTTTCATTACTTTATTGGTAGCATTATTTATTGCTCATCATCCAAAACTGACACCACTTATGCGTATGCTGAACCCGGGCCGCAGACCCTTGACTGCTCAGGCGAACTTTGCTCTTGCATTTTTTCGCAATATGTTCTTGAGTATGGCCCTTTTGTGCGGCCTCACAGGTTTCGCCCAGAGCACCAAGGGCTCCGTCAAGGCAACGTATATGCCAGATCAGCTCATCATCCGCCTGCGCGAGGGCATCATCCCCGTTCAGAGCCACCAGAAAGGGCTGGAGCAATTGGGTGTTGCCGGCCTGGATGCCGTACTGTCAAAGTACCACTGCACCACAGCCACACGGCTCAATGCCACCAAAACCAACACCCGACAGGCTTACACCTACGTGCTCAGGTTTGCCGGCCCGGTAGATATCGCCGCTGCCATAGCAGAGTTCAGTGCCACCGGCCTCGTTAAGTATGCCGAGCCCGACTACCTGGCCAGCAACGAAGCTACCACCCCCAACGATCCGTACTTCCAGTACTCCTGGTCGTTGTTCAACAATGGTACCTTCGCCTACTCCACCCCAGTAGTTTCGGGTGCAGATATGGACATGAAACTCGCCTGGGACATCACCCAGGGCTCTAGCTCGGTAGTAGTATCGGTTATAGATGCCGGTGCCAAACTCGACCATCCCGAGTTCGCCGGCCGCATCTGGACCAATCCCGGCGAGATCATCGGCAACGGTATAGACGACGATGCCAACGGCTTCATAGACGACTACCGTGGCTGGAACTTCGTATCAAACAACAACAACCCCACCGACGACAATAGCCACGGCACCAACGTGGCAGGCATCATCGGCGCCACCGGCAACAACGGCATCGGCTATGCAGGTGTAGACTGGAACTGCAAGCTGATGATCCTGAAAACACAAAACAGCACCGGCAGCGGCTCATACTCGGCCATAGTAGCCGCCATCGCCTACTCCACCGACAATGGCGCACATGTTATTAATATGTCCCTCGGCGGTTCAGCTTCATCGGCAGCCATGCAAGACGCTATCGACGATGCCTATGCGGCCGGTATAAACGTGGTTTGTGCAATGGGCAATGACAATACCAGCGCGCTGTTCTTCCCCGCCGCCTGCAACCATGTTATCGCAGTAGGCGCATCTACCGCCGCCGATACACGTGCTTCGTTCTCCAACTACGGCAGTCATATAACGGTGATCGCTCCGGGCAATGTTATCTTCGGCCTGTGGTATCTGTCAAACACTGACTACGGCCATGCAATGAGCGGCACCTCTATGGCATCGCCCGCGGTGGCCGGTGTGGTTAGCCTCCTGCTGGCTCAAAACCCATCAAGAACACCCGACCAGATCAGAACCATTCTGCAAACTACGTCTGACGATCTGGTGGGCAATCCGGCAGAAGACATAGCAGGCTTCGACAATTACTTCGGCTATGGTAGGGTAAATGCCTACAGAGCACTTACAGCTTGTGGCACCCCCACCGTCAACCCGATAACAGGCACAGCATCGGGCTGCATAGGTACCACCCTTACCCTCACGCAGACCACCACGGGCGGTACATGGAGCAGCAGCAACACCGCAGTGGCCACAATAGGCACATCGGGAATAGTGACTACACTTACCGCAGGCACCACAACCATTGCCTACTCCAAGACCAACAGTTGTGGTACAGGTATCGCCACCCGGATCGTAACAGTGCACCCCTTCCCTACAACCATAAGTGGCACCGCCACAATATGCGAGGGCAGCACGACAACACTCACCAGCACACCCACTGGCGGCACATGGGCCAGCAGCAACGCAGCCAAAGCCACAGTAAACGCTACCACTGGCGTAGTAGCCGGCATCGATGACGGCACCGCTACAATCACTTACCAGACAAGTGCCGGATGCACAACCACTAAAACAGTAACGATAAACGTAAAACCGGCAACAATAACCGGCACACCAACAGCCTGCATAGGCAATAGCACCACCCTGGCTACGGCCACCACTGGTGGCACCTGGACCAGCAGCAATGCCGCCAGAGCCAGCGTGAACGCTGCTACCGGCGTTGTAACCGGAGTGACTGCCGGAACCGCCACCATAACCTACAACCTGGCAACGGGTTGCAACAACACTACAACAGCAACCGTGATAGCTGCTGTAGCCGCAATAACAGGTACTACTAATGTATGTACCGGCTCGCTGGTAACACTTGGCAATACCACCGCCGGTGGCACATGGAGCAGCAGCAACATCACCAAAGCCACAGTCAATTCGGCAACTGGCCAGGCAACAGGTATTGCTGCCGGCACTACCACTATATCTTATATAGTAAGTGCCAGCTGCTTTAAAGCAACAACACTTACTGTGAACGCGCTGCCTGCCGCGATAACGGGTACAGCTGCAGTATGTGTGGGCCTCACTACAACACTTGCATCAGCCACTGCCGGAGGCACATGGAGCAGCAGTACACTACCCAAGGCGACTGTAGTTGCTGCCACAGGCGTAACCACCGGAGTAGCCGCAGGCACCAGCACCATAACTTATAAGGTAACCAGTACAGGATGCTATGCCGTTAAAGAAGTAACTGTCAACAGCGCACCCGCAGCAATCACCGGAACATTGTCGGTGTGTGCGGCTGCAACTACCACACTCTCTGCAACACCCGGCGGCGGAAACTGGACATCTGGCAATACTGCAATTGCAACTGTAAACGCTGCCACAGGTGCGGTAACTGGAATCGGTGCGGGCACAGTAAACATTACCTATACTGGCACCAACAGCTGTATAAAAACGGCTGTAGTAACAGTAAACGCATTACCGGTAGCTATAACCGGAACAGCTGCTGTTTGCACAGGTAGCAACACTACCCTCGCTGCAACACCAACAGGTGGCACATGGAGCAGCAGCAACCTGGCAAAATCAACAATAGCAACCACAACCGGCATCGCAAGTGGCATAAGCGCGGGTACTGCAACCATCACCTACCGACTGGCAACCGGCTGTATCAGAACCCGCGAACTGACTGTAAACGCCACACCTGCTACTATCACAGGTACAATGTCTGTATGTGCGGGTAGCACCACAACCCTGGTCAGCACCCCAACAGGTGGGGTATGGAGTAGCAGCATCCCAACGCGGGCAACAGTTAACGCCGCTTCAGGTGCAGTTAACGGCATCAGCGCCGGAACCTCTGTAATAACTTACACCTCAGGCACTTGCTTCAAAACAGCAATAGTTACGGTAAACGCATTGCCAACTGCTATTACGGGCACAACGTCGGTGTGTGAGGGCCTTACCACTACGCTGGTAAGCACGCCTGCAGGTGGTGTGTGGAGCAGCAGCAATATTGCAAAAGCAACAGTAAGCGCTGGTATTGTAAGAGGAATAGATGCTGGTACATCTGTAATAAAATACCAGCTCACTACCGGCTGCAACCGTACAGTTACCGTATCTGTAAACAACAGTCCTGACGCCATCACCGGTACCGCATCAATGTGCGCAGCTGCCACCACTACATTATCAGCAACACCAACAGGTGGTACATGGAGCAGCAGTCTGCCGGCAACAGCCTCTGTTAACGTTACCACAGGTATCGTAAGCGGGATTAATGCCGGAACGGTGAATATTACCTATGCACTCGGTACCTGCGTAAAAACAAAAATTGCGACAATTAATGCCTTACCGGCAGTCATTGCAGGTACTGCATCTGTATGTACGGGCAGCACCACTGCACTTACATCATCGCCGGCGGGTGGCACCTGGAGCAGCAGCAATGTTGCCAAGGCCACAGTGGTACTTTCCACCGGTGTAACATCTGGTGTAAGCGCAGGTACAGCCCTCATTACCTACAAGTTGGCAACAGGTTGCCAGCGCACTACTACTGTGTCTGTGAACACAGCACCGGCTGCTATCACCGGCACACTGTCAGTGTGCATAGGCAGCAACACCACGCTGAATGCAACACCCGGTGGTGGTGTATGGAGCAGTAGCCTGCCCACCAGAGCAACGATCAATTCGGCCACAGGTGTGGTAAACGGAATCAGCGCGGGTACAGCAGTAATATCGTATACATTGGGCAGTTGTTTCAAAACAGCGATCGTTATAGTAAATGCATTACCAACAACAATAACAGGAGTAGCTACTGTATGTGAAGGACTGACTACCACATTGGCAAGCACACCTGCCGGAGGCACCTGGAGCAGCAGCAACCTTGCTAAAGCAACGCTCAGTGCAGGAATAATAAGAGGCATAGATGCAGGTACGGCTACCATAACCTACCAACTGGCTACCGGATGCAGGCAAACAACTACTGTCACCGTCAATAATACCCCATCAGCCATCGGCGGAACTGCGGCAGTATGTATTGGGAATACCACAACATTGAACACAACCCCGGGTGGAGGGGCATGGAGCAGCAGTGTACCAACAAGAGCATCTGTTAACTCAGGTACAGGCGTTGTAAATGGCCTCACAGCCGGAACGACGGTTGTCACCTATACACTCACCGGTTGTACTGCAACAAGAATAGTTACCGTAAACAGCCTGCCTGCCGCAATAACAGGCACCACCAATATCTGTGCGACCAATGCAACCACACTTGCTGCTACGCCTGCAGGAGGTACGTGGAGCAGCAGCAATGCCGTCAGCGCGACTGTGGGTAGCACAACGGGCTTAGTAATGGGAATAACCACCGGCACCACTACCATTTCGTACGTGCTGCCAACCGGATGTGCAAGTTCGGCTACCGTTTCTGTGAATGCCGCGCCTGCAGCGAATACCGGATACGCACTACTGTGTATAGGACAACCTGTTTCGGTAACATTGCTTGGTAATGCTGTTGCCGGCGGTACCT
Organism: uncultured Bacteroidota bacterium; assembly: GCA_903824665.1. Taxonomy (GTDB): domain Bacteria; phylum Bacteroidota; class Bacteroidia; order Chitinophagales; family Chitinophagaceae; genus Nemorincola. The sequence continues at coordinate 133,451 of CAIJXT010000006.1, forward strand.
GGACATCCAGTAATGCAGCCAGAGTCGTAACATCTACCGCAGGGCTGATGAAAGGCATGAGTCTTGGCACAGCAGTTGTTACCTACAGACACCCGTCAGGCTGCTACAGCACTACAGAGGTCACTGTAAACGCGGCAGTAGCCAACATCACAGGCACTACTAACGTTTGTGTAAGCAGCACTGTTTTGCTGGCAAATACCACATCTGCCGGAACCTGGAGCAGTAGTAATGCGGGTGTTGCAACCATAAATTCAGCGACTGGATCTTTAGTTGGTATTGCAGCAGGCACAGCTAATGTTACCTATCAGGTGAGTCTGGGTTGTTATAAAACCAGAACACAAACAGTAATGAGTGTACCCGCACCAATAACCGGAACTACTTCGGCTGTCGTTGGTGCTACTACTGCTCTGAGTTGTAGCCCTGCCGGCGGAGCATGGGCCAGCAGCAATATGTCTGTGGCAACAGTCAATGCGAGTACCGGCCTGGTTAAAGGTCTGAGTACCGGCGTCACTACGATATCTTACACACTCACTACCGGTTGCCGCGCAACAACTGACGTAACGATCTTATCAGCAAAACCATCTTTCGGCGAAGAAGGTCCGGCCATCGACCAACCCCGTACACCCTTTACTATCTACCCTAATCCAACATCAGGGTTGATCACAATAGCCTCTTCTGTTACCGGGGTATTTGTGCTATACACTATAGATGGCAAAATCGCAATTCAGGTTCCGGTTGAAAATGACCATACCGAAATCACGCTTCCCAACACTCTTTCCGCAGGTGTATACATGTATCGTTTTGTAGGTACCGACGGAACCAATGAAGTGGGCAGGTTGGTGTACCAGCCTTAGGCATTATCCAACAAAAATGAATCCCGACCAGATGTGTTTTCGCGTCTGGTTGGGATTTGATCTTCGTTGTTAGTGTATGTTGGTTTTTCAGGCCGGCATCGTAAAAAAATAGCACTGGTTGTATTGGTCCAAAACAAAGCATAAGCATACCGATCACACCAATATACCGGCAATAGCTGCAGAAAGATAAGATGCCAGTGTGCCGCAAAGCAACGCTCTCATGGCCAGTTTGGCAAGATCGGTTCGGCGCTCAGGGGCCAGTGCACCAATACCACCTATCTGCATGCCCACACTGGCAAAATTGGCAAAACCACAGATGGCAATCGTAATGATCGTAAGTCCTTTGGGAGTGACAGCATTAACAGTGTGAGAAGTCAGATTTTTGAACGCAACAAATTCGTTAATAGTGAGCTTCTGGCCCAGCAATGTTGCCGCACTGCTTATGTCGGCAGTAGGCACACCCAAAGCCCAGGCAAAAGGATAAAACAACTTGCTGAAAATCATATCCAGCGAAAGACCTGCATATACATGACCCAGCATCCAGTTGAGCATTGCGATCAGCGAAATAAAACCAATGAGCATTGCAATGACATTCATTGAGATCTTAAAGCCGTCAGATGCTCCATGTGTTATCGCATCTATCAAATTGGTGTAGCTGCTTTTTACATCCAGCTTCACTTTGCCCATGGTAGGCGATTCTTCGGTCTCCGGAAACACAATCTTCGATATCACCAGTGCACCGGGTGCCGCCATCAGGCTGGCGGCGATCAGATAGTCGGCACGTGCGCCCATATTAGCATACACTATCAATATGCCACCGGCTATGCAGGCAAGGCTTCCACTCATTGACGCCAGCAGTTCACTCTTGGTCATTGTGGGCAGGTAGGCTCTGATCATCACCTGCGCCTCTATCTGCCCTACAAATGCACTTGCCACATTACTCAGGGCCTCGGCTCCACTTACCCGCATTATGGTGTTCATCGCCTTTGCCACCATAGACACCAGAAACTGCATCACCTGTAGGTGGTACAAAATAGCCACCAGTACACACACCAGTATGATAGTAGCTGTAATATTGAACGCGAAAACAAAAGCCGGCTGCATGCCATAGTTAACTACCTGACCGGTATGATCGTAGGTACCAATCCCCGAATATACAAATGCAGCACCTTCTCTGGCAAAGCCTTCGAGCTTCTGCATCCCTTTGCCCAACACCTGAAAAAACTGGTTAACGATCGGCACCTTCAGCACCAGCACGGCTATCGCTACCTGTAACAGCAACCCGCTCACCACCAGTCGTAAATTGATACGCCTCTTATTATTGGAAAACAAAAATGCAATACCCAATATCAGGACAATGCCAATCAGACCCGTAAATCGTTCCATTATTATAATGAATTACCAATGATCAAAAGCGCTGCTTCCTGCGTCGCTTATTATGAAAGTACAAGTATAACAATATCTGCCCGAAAAGAAATGAAAACGATCTGTGTATTTCGCTTGGAGCTTAGTAAACCGAAACGGTACGTACCAGCGGTCGGTGACCATCTGGTAAAGGAACTGATACAAAATAAATACCCGGACAGGGCACAGCCACCCTGCTATGAACGGCACCACCATGCGTGTTCATAACCTCTGTATACACAGTAACACCGGTACTGTTTAAAACCCTGACTCCGGCATAGCCGAAACTGCCTGTTGAAAACTGAATATCAATCACCCCTTCTGAAACCCCTACCCTCAGATTGTCACCTGCCAGTGGCACACCCGGCCCATTGATACCAGTATTACACCCACCTACTGCGGCAAGGGTGCCACTCATGGATTCATAATCCTTCTTGAATGCCTGATAGTAGATATTTGCGGCCACCGGGCTATGAATGATCAGGGTATTCTCATCATTGCTGGTATTGGCACTTGCTGTCCAGTTGTGCGATCCGGTAAGCACCAGCGGATCTGCACAGGTATCCGACGGATCTACGATCAGCATCTTACTGTGGTAAAGGTCTGACCCGCCAAGTACTTTTAATCTGGCACCTAATGCAGTTGACAATGTTGCATATTCAGACCCTGTTACAGATACCGTATACTCATCTACAATACCCGCTGCATAAACGCCAATGCCACTTTTTGCTGCTATGGCGTCTGCGTCACCATCGTCGGTAAATGTATACATCCCAAAGTAGAGGTCTTTATCTGCAGTATTTATTGCAGCCTGTATTTGCGCATTCGTACCGTCTGCCGGACTGAAATACACCTGTACTACCCGGCCCTCAACCACAAAACTATGCGCACCACCGTCAGTCTTAAACTGACCAAATTTCGACAATGTCATATTCGGTGCAATGCCGGTATCGCCCCACATCTGGTTGAAATGGGCCCTGTAAGCCATTGCCAATGGCTTATCCTGAATGATCACTACGTTGTTGTAATCGTTATTAAATTGTTGGGTGTTCCAGTTGGCAGAGCCGGTCCAGACAATGGCATCTTCGGGGTTTGCAGAAAGCGCATCCACAACCATAAATTTGTTGTGCATGATGGTGTAGTCAGATGTGGTGGGACTTGCCAGTCTATTGATCGCAGTGTTGAGCAACGGCACACCCGAATTCGATTGCCCACCATCATATATCCACCGGATACGTACTCCTCTGGCCAGCGCATTGTTCACGGCAACAGCTATTGCCGGCCCCACAGGTGCTGTGGCAGTGAAATTATAAACTGCGATATCAAGCGTATACCTGGCACGGTTAATATATGCAATCAGTGTATCGCCAAGACTATTGTTGAGGTATACAGCGTTCGTTCCTGTTGACACACTGTTGTCTACGGGCTTATTGAAATAAAACTTTATTTTTTCTCCCGCTGTCGCCTCGCTGTAACACAAAATACAAACGAAAACAGCGACGAGACTCCGGAGGGTTGGTTTTTCAAACATGGTCACAACAAAAAATGGCTACTGTAATAGTAGCCATTTTTGTCGAATTATTTGGTGTTATCAGAATTACTGTACAATCACTTTCACAACGCCTGATGTAAGACCATTTGTAATTTTTGCAATGTACATACCCGGAGTCAGGTTAGCATTTACTGTTGCAGTGTTTTCGCCTGATTTTGCAATAACATTTTCTGAATGGATTTTACGACCGGTCATGTCGAAAAGATTCAGTGTATAGTTGCCAGCTTCTGATGCTGTATAAGCCAGCTGAACCGAAGATGAGTTTCCGATACCTACCTGTGTAAGGTTTGTAGACTGTACAGCTGTTTCAGCAACTGAGCTTGAAGAACCACCAGTCCATGTCAGGTTAAAATCATCAATCGCAGTTGATGCGCGGTTGCCGCTGCCTGTAGACACCTCAAGTGTCACAATGCGAATGTATACATTAGAAGACTTGTTGTCCAACGCAGAGCCAAAGTTTACAGTAACGTTTGTGTTGCTGAATGTATTGTTTCCTGTCACCAACGATGCTGGTACAGTGGTAGCTGCGGTGAAGGATGTAGGAGTTCCGATTGCGTAATCAACCAGCCACTTTGTAGTACGTGGGCTTGATGTGTCAAGTGACTGCAATTTGAATGCAAGATTGAAACCGGTCATACCTGTTGTGTTGGCAATGACAAATACGAATGCAGCACCTGAATCCAGATTTGGATTGGTAGCATTTGTTTTAGATACCTGGCGAACACCAACAGCACGGTCTGTTGCAGCCTGCTGTGCGGTACATGCTGTTCCTTCAGTACACACATTTGCAGATGCATAGTTCTTATATCCGCCGCTGGATACGTTGTTAGAACCACAGGTCGTATCTCTGAAAATACCAGTTGTAGATGAAGACGCCAATGATTTAAGATCACCAATACTTGTAGTAGACGATGCTGCATACAGACGCCATCCGGTTGGCAAACCAGCGCCAATGCCATTAAAATTCTGTGTATAGCTGGTTCCGGTAAGGGTAACCTGTGCCATAGCACTCAGGGAAAAACACACCAGTGCAGGGAAAAGTAGTAATTTCTTCATCTTATTTATTGTTTTAGTTTTAAAATATTATGCAAAAGTAGAAAATAATGTTTAAAAATCAGGGTTAAATCAAGATTAATTCGATGGATTATGGGCACCTTGGTTTTGTAAGCCGCACATCGGTTGTATCTCTGATAAATACCTGAACTGTTGAATAATATTGAGAACAGATAGCATAAATTGTACCGTTGCCGGTAGGTGTATTGTATGACTGAAACTGAGAATAGGCACTGTTATACATCACTACATTTGCTGTATGCGCGCAATCTTCTACTGTACGTGATGTACCTGAAGCCATGCTCGATGGCAGCGAATACGGCACATTACTCGACGCATTGTTGAACTGAACATCTACCAGCTTGACCAGCGTACTGATGTATTTGTTCGGATTCGACTTGATATCAATTATTGTCGCTTCAACAGGCTCAATTACATTTGGGTAAGATGCTTTAACTATGTAATCTCCAAACAATCCGGATGGAATGGCCGTTGTATTGCCCGCAGAGTCGGCGGAGTATACGATTTCCGGCAAACCTTTGTAGTTAATCAATGTCAGCCCTTTCAGCTTTACATATAGCTTCCTGCCCACCGGAAAATCTGAATACAAATAAGATTTATCCAAATATAAAATCATTCCTGCCTTAGAAGAATCTTCAATGATAATCTGCTTGTAGAAGTTGCCCGACTGGTCATTGGCAACAACTACTCCACTTATTGTGGTATCGCCCAATACCCTCCATTTGCCGGGAGCCATATTCAGGCCCATCTCAGAAAAGGTTTGTATTGGTGTTTGTACCGTCAGATTGGGGTCATAAGATGCAGTGCTTGCAGGGCTTTCATAGTCTTTTTTAAGACAGGATACAAAGATCACAGTGGCTGTGAGCAATAAGATCGAATAACGTAGAAAATGCATAAATAACTATTTTTTTGTTGAAAAAATTTAGAATCTCAGGCCAATGGTCAGGTGATAGTTGAGCCCAAAAGCATAATTGTATTTGTTTGGAAATTTATATGGGTTCTGGTTAGAGAAATCGTAACGCAACTGTTCAAAACCATTGAGTTTGATATCCTGATTGTTGAGCAGATTGTTTATACCCAGGTTTACATTCAGTGTTGTTCTTTTATGAAAGCCTTTGTAATATTTCGATATGTCTGTCGACTTACCGATACTTCCATTCAGTACAAATGCAGACGGCAAACGCTCCTGAAGATAAATATCATTCCAGCGCTTGCTGTTAGAATCAACAAGGTCACCGGCCAGCTGTGTACGCCTGTCCGGATTCACTTCCACATAGTTGCGATCCATAAAATTAACATCCAGATTAAAGTACCAGTTCCGATTTGCAGCGTATTTTAATGCCAGTGAATAGATAGATTGTGGTCCAACTCCCAAATAAAGATTTTTAATATAAACCTCTCTTACAATTGGGGTATTGGCTGGAATGTTGTCCTGGTAAATGGAAACTAATGGGCGGTTTGTGTAAAACGACTGACCAATAGCTGCTACAACTGTTGCTGTAAGGCGGCTGGTGATCGGTGCTGTTGCAACAAACTCCGTACCTATCGACCGCGTATTTACATTCTGCATTACATAGTTTACAAACGACTGAAAGTCCGGATCATCGTTCCAGAAACGCTTTATCAGCGTATTACCTGTGACATCAGCTACATATCCTGTAAGCCTGAAATTTACTTTAGCCATACGCAGCGTGTACCCAGCTTCCATTGTAGCAGTATTATAGGGAGCAATACCATTCAGCGAATAGTCACGTGTACGTGCCGAGATAAAAGTAAAATCAATCTTGGGCGCATCTGCAAAATAACCAGCATTAACGTAAACAGCGTTTTTAGCGTTCAATTTGTACGTCACACCTCCCTTTACCTTACCGGTTGTAAAACTTTTGGTTGTACCCTTGCCGAATGAGTTATCCGGGAAAAGTCCATTGCGCATCAATCCCTCCCTGCTGTAGGCAATACGGGCAAATTCACCCGCTACAAAAAAGTCAAATTGATCTGTATTATACAAACCCTGACCCCATACCACTGTATTCAGTGCATTCAGTTTGTAGTCATAACCATATTTGTCTCCTTTACGCACAAGCCTGTTCGGGTTGTTCAAATCATTTTGCACATAACTGGGCTGGCCAGGGTTCTGCAATGCAGCAAACTGGTTATAATTGACGAAAAAATCGCCACCCAACAAATCTGTAACTTCCTTATAATAATGATCGCGCTGCTGCACTACCTCCGCACCACCATCTATAGTAAATTCGTCGTTCACAGCATACGTAAAATTGGATGTAAACGAGATTTTCCTTTTGTCATCCACCTCATCACGCAATACATATATAGACCTGTTGCCGGTAACATTATTACCTGCAATTCCATTCACATCATTGATAGTTTGCTTGTTGATGTAGTTGGCGTTATACAGATTGTCCCATTGTACCTGCAGCAGGTCGGGGTTAGATCTGTACATCTCCCTTAGCGCGTCTGCCGCTGCAGGATTGGGGTTAGTTACACCTACATTATAATAGTACGGGAGATTTCTGTAGTAAGTAGGATTGGGGTTATATCCATTGTAGAAATCTATGTTCGACCTTCTGAAATGCCCTGCATCTATTCCCAATGCTGTATTCCAGCGCAGCCGATCACTTGGTTTGTAGGTGTAGTTGGCTATTACCTGTGGCTGAAACACATCGTTCACCAATGCCGACCGCTTCTTGCCGTTCTGATAACCCCATGCTGCATTATAATAATGATTGTCCAGCATATCAAATACTTCTCCTATTTCAGATGTTGCTCTTCCTCTCTTTTGTGGTGCACCAAATGCGGTCAGGTTGAGCTGTCCTTTTTTAGTAACCTTGCTCACTGCACCATAAAAAGAATACGCATCATAAAAAGTGCCGGGTATATAACCTTCATCAGCCCAGCGTCTGGATCCGGAAACAGAATACGCCCAGCCATTTTTATTCACGCCACTGCTGTGTGTAGCCATTACCCTGTTACGGATATTGCCATTGCTCAATTGGTACGATACGCTGGTGCCTTTCCGCTGATCTGCGGCAGTAGCATTCATATAGGTAGACCCCTTAACTGAGCCAAACGAATACTCCGAAGGCATCAGTCCATATGTGATTGTACGATTGCGCATTACATCATTCAGACCGCCTATCAACGAGAAAGATGCAAATCCGGTTTCAAGATCTTCCAACGGAATACCATTAATAGTTACATCGGAGTTGTCATATCCGCGCGGTCTGAAACGGTAAGGACCAAATACAACAGCTGCCGTAAACAGGAAAGGATCCTGATTGGCCACATAAAAGCCCGAAGAGCTTTGCGACGCAGCGCTTGCGTTTTCGTCTTCCTGACCAGAATTATCATCTAGTGTAATGGTCGGTATATCACCTTTATCAATAGCAGATTGATCAGAAAAAACTACAGGCACATTACCCAGATCAGTAGTATTCCCTTCGGTAACAGTCACATTGATGGTATCAGTCAAAATACCTTCGCCAGAAACGATTATCAGCTGATTACCCGACGGAACACCTGAAACCAAGAAAGAGCCATCAACACCAGACCTTGCAAACCGGTCAGAACCGGCTACGGTAATAGAGATTCCGGGTACCGGTTGCCGGCTGGCATCGTTAAAAATCTGTCCTTTAACAGTGCCACCATTACCAATCTGTGCAATTGAATGCACCGATAGGAGTAAAATAAAGGCCAGTAAAATAAATCCGGGAGTGTAAGAAAAACGCATTTATAAGTGTTTCAGGGGGCGAAAGTACGATTTAACGTTATCGTGTTAAAGAAAACATCGCAAATTTTGCAGAAATGACATTAAGTTAACCTTAAAAGAGCGTTTGGCGGTACCCCAGCTACCTATCGTTTTGATACATTTTCTTATTGTTATATCGCGAGGCACTTTCTGTCAACTCCTGATTATATTATTACCTTTGGCGCATACCAATTATCTCATAAAGTGCAGAATATCATCAAATGTACATTGCTTGCAATACTGCTTCCGCTGCTGTCGCAGGGTCAGAAACAATCAGTAAAAGTAATAGCGATTGGCAGCTACAACTGCGAAAACCTCTTTGACCCACAGGATGATACCGCCAAAAAAGATGAAGACTTCACACCCGGCGGTGCATATACCTATACCTACGATGTATATAAAGCAAAGCTGCATAATGTTGCTACTGTAATTCAGCAAATAGGCACCGATGTCACGCCCGATGGTGCTGCCGTGGTAGGTTTGGTAGAAATTGAAAACGACAAAGTACTGGCAGAACTGGTGAAACAACCGGAAATAGCCGCACGTCACTACCAATATATCTGGTTTCCAACCTCCGATGAAAGAGGCATCAGTACAGCAATGCTGTACAATCCCAAGTATATGAAGTTGCTGACTGCAGAACCACTGCGCGTACCGCTGGAACAGTTGGGACAAACCCGGCCCACCAGAGACATTTTGCATGTAACAGGTATTCTGGCTGGCGATACAGTACACTTTCTCGTAAACCACTGGCCATCCAAAAGCGGTGGCGAAGCCGCAACTAATCCGGGAAGAATGCTCGCTGCCAAAATCAACCGAAAACTGGTTGATTCGCTTTACGCTGTAAACCCCAATACAAAAATCATGCTCATGGGCGATTTTAACGACGACCCCACTGCCGACGCCTTTGAAAATGTATTGGAAACAGAAGAAGACATCACCCGCCTGAAAGATAAAGGTCTGTATAACCCCTGGACAAAGATGTACAAAAAGGGAATGGGCACAGAGAGTTTCCGCGGTACATGGCACCTGATCGATCAGATTATCATTAGTACGTCCCTGATCCAAAACAAGAATAACCGCTGGAAGTATTACAAACCAGAAATATTCAACAAAGATTTCCTGATCAACAAAATGGGTAAAGACAAGGGCCTTCCTCACCGCTCATTTACGATTGCCCAGGTTTGGGACAATGGCTACAGCGACCACTTCCCGGTGCTGGTATATCTTGTTTCTGACAAATAAATGCGAAAGTCAGCTTACATTTGCAGCTTACCGCTAAAACCAAGCTAATGAAGCGTTTATTCTACCCGCTTTTTTTAATACTACCTGCATTTGCGTTTGCGCAGCCACCAGGCTATTATACAACTGCCAATGGATTGAATGGTCAGCCACTGCGTGCAGCACTCAGAAACATTATCAGGGCTCATACCGCATTGTCATACACTCCGGGTCTTTGGAATGCCTACTATACTACAGACAAAAAACCAAACGGCAAGGTTTGGGATATGTACTCAGACATACCCGGCGGAACGCCAGCCTACGAGTACACACTGGGCACTGATCAGTGTGGTAGTGTAAGCCCACCTGCCGAAAACGGTTGTTACAACCGCGAGCATACATGGCCGCAAAGCAAGTTTGCCAGCGACACCCCTATGCAGACAGACCTTTTTCTGGTAATCCCATCGGACTATTATGTCAACAACAGGCGCGGCGATTTGCCCTACGGAAAGGTGGGAACAGCCTCCGAGACCTTTACCAACGGCAGTAAGACCGGAAATAACGTTTATCCGGGTGCGCCATCTGGCAACTGCTTCGAACCTATCGACTCATTCAAGGGGGATCTGGCACGTGCATATTTCTATATATCTACCTGTTACAGAAACGACAGCGGAAAATTTAGTACATGGGAAATGGCTACACTAGTAGCACTGAAACCCTGGGCTGCCCAAATGCTGCTATCATGGCATCACCTCGACCCCGTAAGTAAGAAAGAAAAAGACCGCAACGAAGCAGTGTATGCCTTGCAGGGGAACAGAAATCCTTTTATCGACAAGCCCGAATATGCAGATTGCATATGGGGAACCGGTGACTGCAGCACTACCGGAACTTCCTTTGTAAATGCTGACGGACAACTGGAATTATTTCCCAACCCTACCGGGAGCTTCTTTAAAATATCTGTACCGGAACGGCTGAAAACGACAACTTTGGTGGTACGTGTATTCAATACAACCGGGCAACAGATGTATAGCCAGACAATATCAGCAGATGCGGCTATCGATTGCAGCATGCTGCCAACCGGCAATTACTTTGTACATATTGCCTCTGCTTCAGTAAGCGTTACCAAAAGACTGTTTGTACTGCATAGCAACTAAACATATCAGGCATAGCGGGAAAAACGAAATCCAATAACCGACAGCAGTGTCGGTTATTTCTTTTTTCTGCGGTTGATCTCGTCGCGGATGTTGATGGCGCGTACATAGTCTTCCTGTTCCAATACAGTCTGTAATAGCTTATTCAGCTCATCCAGCGACATCTTCTTCATATCCGGATCACTCTGGGTAGGTTTGCTGGTAACCGGCACCTGAGTTTGCCTGGGCTCATCTGCCGCCTCGCTACCTTCGTTTTCAAGGTAAAGTCCTGCAGTATCCAGTATATTCTCAAATGTATATATTTTGCAATTTGCCCTTACTGCCAGTGCCAACGCATCTGACGTACGCGAGTCTATTTCCGTCAGCACATCGCTATACCGGCACACAAGCTTGGCAAAAAACACACCTTCTTCGAGTTTGTATATCAATACTTCGGTAAGCTCTATGCTGAAAGTATCCATAAAATTGGCAAAAAGATCATGTGTCAGTGGACGGCTTGGCTGCATCCGTTCCAGCGCCACGGCAATAGCCTGCGCCTCAAAGCCACCAATGACAATAGGCAATCTGCGAAGCCCGTCAACTTCACCAAGTACTACAGCGTAGGAATGTGTCTGGGTTATACTGTGAGATAATGCAACAATTTCAAGTTCTACCTTTTTCGTCGACATAAAAAAACGCGTACCCTACCTTTTTTGAACGGATAACTAATCCGTGAAGTTAAAACAATTTTATAAAAAAATCCGATGTTAAAACAATGTTGGAGCTTCACGCTGTGTACCATCCTCCCCTGCTTCCGGCAACAGCGAAATCTCTTTAAGGTCGTCTGCCGTCAGGAAACTGCCTATTGTTTTCCAGCCGGTTATGTCTACGGTCTCATGCAGCGATACGATCTGTTCCTTTATTTCTGTCTTTTTCTTGCCCGTACGCACTATCACAACCGGCTCTTGCTGCAGTGTTACCAGCTCCAGATAGTTGCCCTCCCCTTCCTTTATAAAAGTATACCTGCTTTTCAGCGTCATACTCTCAATCATAAACCTCTTCACGTTAAACTGCTTGTTCTTTGCGTCAAAGTAGATTGCAGTTACCACCTTTTCCGCATGAAACTTCTCTATCAGCACTACATTGTCAGCATCGTATCTGTTGGTGATGTCAAAACCCGTAACCTCATAGGTGCCGTCTTTGTAAAAAACGATGATCCTGTCCTTTTCATCAAATCTACCCAGCAACATCCCATGGCCATCTTTGTTGAGCCTGCCCACACTATCGTCATACCATATCTGCGGAGCCGACAGTGTAGACCGTCCCTTTTCCTTAAACTTCACATTTCTTACCGGATACTTGGTTACCTGATTGCCGATCGCTCCCCTGCCCTTTATTTCCAGCTCTTCGAAATAATAGTCAAATGCCTTGGTTCGCGCCTTGCTGCCCGGCGACAGATTTATTGTAACCACATCAGGCTCCCCATTAGGGTTGGCTGTGAGGTGCTGCACCTTACTACCCGGGTTGCCGCGAGTGAGGTCATACTCTTTGTCGCGGGTAATACCAGTCACATTAAACCGCTTGGCATAGGTAATACCGGTCTTACCATCCATATAGATCATGTTATAGGTGGTACGTTCGTCATTCTTCTGAAAAACAGCGATATGAATAATGTCCTTGCCTACAAAGGTCTTATCTGCAACCTTGGTCACCATCATTTTCCCATCTCTGCGAAAGGTGATAATGTTATCGATATCCGAACAATCAAAAGCAAATTCATCCTTTTTCAGACCAGTTCCTATGAATCCTTCTTTATAATTTACATATAGTTTGGCATTGGCAATAGCCACGGTAGTAGCCTGTATGGTCTCAAACGGCCTGATCTCTGTTTTACGTTCCCTGCCTTTCCCGAATTTTTTCAGCAGGTTTTCATAATACCTGATTGCGTAGTCGTTGAGATTGGCAATGTAGTTTTTTACCTCAGCAATATTGTCTTCCACACCCCGCATGTGCTCATCTGCCTTAAACGTATCGTACTTACTGATCCGTTTGATGCGGATCTCGGTAAGCTTGATGATATCTTCATGGGTCACCGCACGGCGCAGCATTTTGATGTGCGGCTTCAATCCATCATCAATGGCCTTCAATACCCCTTCCCATGTTGTTTGCTCTTCTATATCGCGGTATATCCTCTTTTCAATAAATATCTTCTCCAGCGACGAATAGTGCCAGTCTTCTTCAAGCTCATGCAATCTGATCTCCAGTTCGCGCAGCAGCAGGGCCTTGGTGTGCTGCACCGAGTGTTTCAGTAACTCCGTGGCACCCACAAAATGGGGCTTGTCCTCGATGATAATGCAAGCGTTGGGCGATATACTGATCTCGCAATCTGTAAATGCATAAAGTGCGTCTATCGTTTGGTTGGTAGATACACCGGGCGCCAGCAATACCAGCAACTCCACATCTTTGGCTGTATTATCGGTTACACTCTTTATCTTTATTTTGCCCGAGTCGTTTGCCTTTAGAATGCTGTCGGCAAGCTGCGATGTAGTAATGCCATAAGGCACATCCCTAATGGCAATAGATTTTTTATCTACCTCCTCTATACGCGCACGAACCCTCACCTTACCGCCACGGTTGCCATCATTGTAATTGTTTACATCGATCATGCCACCTGTCAAAAAATCAGGGAACAATTCAAACTTTTTGCCCTTCAGGTGTTTTATTGCGCTGTCCAGTATCTCACAAAAGTTATGAGGCAATATCTTGGTACTCAACCCTACCGCTATACCCTCCGTTCCTTGTGCCAGCAGCAGCGGAAACTTCATTGGCAGTGTCACAGGCTCATTCTTACGGCCGTCATAGCTCAGCTGCCACTCCGTGGTCTTTGCATTAAAAGCCACCTCCAGCGCAAACTTAGACAGGCGCGCCTCTATGTATCGGGCGGCTGCGGCACTGTCGCCGGTTCGCACATCACCCCAGTTACCCTGGGTTTCTATCAGCAGATCTTTCTGCCCCAGGCCTACAATCGCATCGCCTATTGACGCATCGCCATGCGGATGGTACTGCATACTCTGCCCTATGATGTTGGCCACCTTGTTGAAACGGCCATCATCCATTTCTTTCATAGCATGCATGATTCGCCGCTGAACCGGTTTCATACCGTCTTCTATGGCCGGCACGGCACGCTCCAGTATCACATAGCTGGCGTAGTCCAGAAACCAGTTCTGGTACATCTCATTGATCAACGTCGAGCCTTTCTCGGCAAACATGTCCTGATCTTCCATTGTATTTTCGGTCGTATGCGCAAAATCTCAGTCACGATTTGCGGGTATTCCTATCCGCAATAGCAACCAAAACCATAACTGCTACAAAAATATCTATTGCAAATGAATGTGGTTAGGGTAGTTATCCACAAATTTTCGTTCAACATCATTACGAATACGCATTATTTGTAATTTAAAATGATACTGGTGCTTCCAAAGGCATTTGTATCTTCGTAAGATTAATATCAGGCATGAGGGTAATTGTTTCCTTACTATTAGCAAGTTTCTTCTGTACGAAGACGTACAGCCAGTCGTCCAATGATCATTTCAACCGTGGGTTTGCGAAACATCAAGCGAAGGATTACAAAACAGCTATATCTGAGTACAGTAAGGCCATAGAAGTGAATCCAAATGATACAAATGCATATTATAACAGAGCAATTGCTAAACACAACGTTGAAGATTTTAAAGGAGCGATCTCTGACTATTCAACGGCAGTAAGCCTTGCACCTACAAAAGCGAATAGTTACACGGGACGGGGCCGCACCAGACACATGCAGAACGACTACAAAGGAGCAATTGAAGATTACAATAAGTCGTTGGCACTTTTTCCTGGGGATGCTGCGGTTTATGAAGACAGAGGGGATGCAAAATTTGAACTCGGCGATGAGAAAAGCGCTATTGAAGATTACGGAAAATCAATTGCGATAGATTCTCAGAGCGCCCGGGTTTATGCCAAACGGGGTGATGCAAGATTTCAGCTAAAATTTTATAAAGGAGCATTTGCGGACTATAATAAAGCTATAACGATGGATCCGAAAGATGCTGATTATTATAATAGCAGAGGTGATACAAGGTGTGAGCTGAAAGACTATAAAAATGCGATTTCAGATTATGGTAGAGCAATAGGAATCGAACCTAAGAATGCAGACTATTTCATTAGCAGGGCAGATACAAAATGGTTAACTGATGATCTCAAAGGCGCCATTGCCGATTACACTATGGCAATAGAGATCGAACCTAATGATCCAGACGCCTATGTTGGGAGAGGTTTGACAAAAGATATGCTGAATGATCATGATGGCGCCATTGTAGACTATAGAAAAGCACTAAATTTTGCCGGCGCTGGTAAGGACTATGTGCTGAGCGCATTCATAAAAAAATTACTCGATGACTATAAGGGCGCGATTGATGAATATACAAAGGCGTTGTCGGTTAAACCTACCGAAAAAAAGGTATACTTAATGAGGGGAAAGACAAAATTGGAATTAAATGACAGTAAGACGGCAATAGCTGATTTCAACAAAGCAATAGAACTCAATCCGAAGGATGCAGAGGCATATGCATACAGAGGACGCTCAAAAATAGACTTAAAAGATTACATGGGTGCACTAGCCGACCTCGATAATGCAATCAGTCTTAATTCCGGCGACGGGGAATATTATTACAACAGAGGTATTATTAAGATTGTATTGAAGAGAAAAGACAGCGGATGCAGTGATTTGCGTAGAGCTGCCGAATTGGGTTATATTGTCGACGAAAATATGGTTGGTGAAAATTGCAAGTAAAAATACTCGGTCAATTAGCGCTAAAAAGCGGCAAGACCCACCTGGATCTCACCGCAAAACCCACATCTAATACCCAATGTGGATAAGAATTATAGCTAGCACCTATAAAAATATGATCAGCAGAATGATAAGCAATAGCAACCCGCCGCCGCCTAAGTAAAGGTAGGTGGGTCCCGACTGCTTCAGTTCTTTATTCATGCCTTTCAACTCATGGCGTAATGTCCCGCGTTGTGCTTTCGACATATGACTAAAGTCCATTGCCTTTATTGCTGTCACACGATCCTTAATTGCAATCACTCTGGCTTCTGTTTTGTCTACGGTGCCGGCGGCTTCGGCTGCGTTCACATTTGCCGTGCCCGACAACATCAGCACCAACAAGAACATCCTGATTTTTGCCTGTAGTACGCCTGTCCTTAAAAACCCGTTCAATCTCGTAAGCTGCTTCATAGTTGTTGTTTTTAGTGTAGATGAAATAACAACATAAAGGTAGCTGCCGGACACAGTGGTTTTGTTACACATTTGCTGCCAAATGTGTTATAATTATCAGTTTTCGGAAATGCCAGGTTGTCCATTTTCTATTAACGAGAAAATGACTGAAGCAAAATCAGATGTCAATATCCGCTATCCACTTGCAATTATTTCCTGTACCCAAGGTCTCCTACCAGCGATGCGGGCAATACGGGCAGCATATTCCTGGGAAGTAGGAAAGAGGTAAGCTCTGCCAGCTCTTTAAATACATAATGGCTGTCGGCAGCACCACGCAGGTACTCTGCACCCGTACTGCCGCCTGTACCCACCCTCTTGCCTATAGTGCGCTGCACCATGTGTATGTGCCTGTGCCGCCACATAGACAGCAATTCGTCCACCTCCAGCAGTGTATTCAGCAGTTCATAAGGCAGTTGCAGCAACGGCTGATCGCGATACAGCATAATGAACATCGCATTCCTCGACGCCTCTGCGCTGAAAGACCGGCCTGCCGGATAGTTGTCCTTATCTATAAAAATGGCGTCAAATACTTTTACATTCTGCATCTCCATCTCAGACAGGCTGCCCGTATAGGCTTCCCTGTATTTCATCCAGAAGGTGCCCGCATTGTGCTCGCCCCAGTATTCCGGGTTATTTACAAATGGCATTCTGGCCAGCCACTTGTCTATAAGTACCAGTAGCGACAACTCCTGCTCTGCACTTTTCACCCGCTCCACGTCGGCCGGCGTTAGCTGCGACAGGTAGTAGGCCTTGCCATGGCGCTGCTCGTACTGCAGCCCCAGGGTCGCTTCTATCATCTTGAACTGTATACTTTGAAACCCGGATGCAGGGCGCAGCAGATCACGAAAATCAAGAAAATCCAGCGGTGTCATGGTTTCCAGCACGCCCATTTGTTGCACCGCCACTTCCAGAATTCTGCATATCCGTTTCAGCCGGTGCACACTGTTATAGATATCAGCAGTATTATTTTCAATATTCTCCTGAGCAAATACCCGGCGCACAATACCCAATTCATGCAATATCTGCTTGAACCACAACTCATATGCCTGATGAATAACAATGAAAAGCATTTCATCATCAGCTCTTATGCCCTCTTTCTCACTTTCGGGCATCTGTGCATTCAGTATCTTATCCAGTTGCAGGTACTCACTGTAGTAAACCGGTTTGCGTGCTTTGTTTTCCATGGTGTGAAATTAGTAAATGAAGAAGCAAGCACGAAATTACACTTGCTGATAATGGGCATTTTCCAAAATTAAATGTTCCCGCTATTTCCTGTCATACCTGATACCAATGTCCACACAGCCCGGCAGACCCCTTATTGCTGTCCAGTATTCCACCCGCACATCTTCATCTATGTGAATCGGAACCCGCTCGCCATACAATCGGTCACCTCCATCTTTTCTGCAACCCGATATCCAGTACCTGTCACCCGTTTCTACTTCTATATGATTGAATTTGTATCCACTTCCGGTTTTAAGGAACGTTTTGCCGCCATAATGTTTTGAACGCATTGTCTTCGAAAAAGTCACTCTGCCTATACGGGCATAGCCCCCGTGCATGCTGCTTTCCGTGTTCACGGCAGCTTCTTTCCTTTCAATATACATGATGCCCGTTTTCAAAGCCTGTTGCAGTTTTATGGTAAACACTACTTTTTCACCTTCTTTTCCGCCACTTTGCAATACCTGCCCATGGCAATTTCGCCAATAGCATCAGCCATTCTTGCAACAATGGTATCAGTATAGCCTCCTTCAAATATCCACGACAACCATGCCTGCTGTTCCGTTTTCGGAAACCCGCCAAACAACTTAAGCGCCTCAGGGTCATCAGCCAACGCCTCATGGAAATCTGCTTCAGAAATACCCTCTGGTGCCTTAGCCCCAAACAGCTTTACTCTTACCGTATCCCCGGCTTCTTTCTTGATTTGCTTCCTGATCTCAGCCTTCACTGCCAGAAACAATCGCCCGCCTTTTATGGGCATAAGGCTCACATTGTTCATCTCATAGTCATCTATGGTCGCATTCATCCGTGTCCACCCAAAGTTATTCTTGCCGCCTTTTACAACCGCTGGCAGCAGCGCATATGTCCAGCCGCCCTTCATGTTCATTTTTTCCAAAACAATATCGCCGTCAAAAAGCAGGCTATCCATACGTTTTACTTATATTTTCATTGTAAAGATAATAGTACCCAACTGAAATTTTGCCCTCTCATGCTATGCATTTCTTAACTAACTTTATGGTGGTACTCAGGCACATTAGTGCCTTAATCGGTTATTTCAACAACCTTCAATTAAGAGGAAATATGCAAACAGCCCATATAGTAGCAGGATTGCGCACAGCGGTATGCAAATCGAAAAAAGGCGGACTCCGCTTTTATCGTCCCGATGATCTTGCAATAGATGTAATACGTGGCCTGTTAGCCACCCTTCCACAACTGGATCCCAAACTTGTTGATGATGTTATAGTAGGCAATGCTGTCCCCGAAGCTGAGCAAGGGCTGCAAGTCGGCAGAATCATTGCCAACAAAGCCGTTGGCGAATGGGCTCCCGGATTCACCATCAACCGCTATTGCGGTTCCGGTCTCGAAGCCATTGCTATCGCCACAGCCAAGATTCAGAGTGGCATGGCGCATTGTATTATTGCCGGTGGCACCGAGAGCATGAGCCTGGTGCCTACCGCCGGTTGGCGTACAATGCCCAATTTTGGTTTTGCAGATCAGCATGCCGACTACTACCTCAGTATGGGCCTCACAGCCGAACAAGTTGCCAAGGACTATAATATCACCAGAGAAGATCAGGATGCGTTTGCACTGCGATCCCATACATTAGCAACAAATGCAATCAGTTCGGGTTACTTCCGCGATGGGATTTTGCCCATCAAAGTGAAAGAAGTATACCTCAATGACAAGAACAAACGGGCAGAAAGGGAGGTAATTATAGATACCGACGAAGGGCCAAGAGCCGACACATCGGCTGCTGTTCTCGGCAAGCTTCCTGCGGTTTTTGCACAGGGAGGCTCTGTAACCGCTGGCAATTCTTCACAAACGTCCGACGGTGCAGCGTTTACGATTGTAATGAGCGAAGAGTTAATCAACAAACTGAATATCAAACCAATAGGAAGACTTATTGCATGTGCCAGCGCAGGTGTAGACCCGCGAATTATGGGCATAGGCCCGGTGAAAGCAGTACCCAAAGCACTGCAACAGGCAGGGATGACGCTTGACAAAATTGATCTTGTGGAACTCAACGAAGCTTTCGCCTCGCAGTCACTTGCTGTCATGCGCACACTGGAAATGAATCAGGAAATAGTAAATATTAATGGCGGCGCCATTGCGCTCGGTCATCCACTGGGATGCACTGGTGCCAAACTAACCATTCAGCTACTCAGCGACCTCAAACGCCTCAACAAAAAATACGGGATTGTCACTGCCTGCATTGGTGGCGGTCAGGGCATTGCCGGCATTATTGAGCGGTACTGACAATCTGCACAAAAGCAACAACCAACCCGCCGTCAAGCGGTAACCGGAAAACAAAACATAACGATAGTATAAGTTGAAACAACAATCACTAATGACTGACAATCAAGACTATAAAGAGTACATTTCTATACTTCAAAAAGCTGCAAATCTCAATTATGCCTCTGCAGTTTTGCAGTGGGACCAGGAGGTGTACATGCCACCCAAAGGAGCCACACACAGAGCGCGGCAACTGGCAACCCTGGCCGCACAAGCGCACGAATTGCTCACTGGTGCGCACCTCGGTCAGCTGCTCAACAAACTCGCCTCTGCCACTGACCTGACCGAAAATGAGAAGGCCAATATTCAACGCAGCTCCGAAGACTTTACCAAAAACAGCAAGCTGCCTGCCGAGTTCGTCGAAACACTTTCTATGCAGACCAGCGAATGTTTCAATGCATGGATAGATGCCAGACAGAAAAATGACTTTTCAATATTTGCACCGTCCCTCACCAAAATGGTGCAGCTCAAAAGGCAACAGGCAGCCCTTTACGGATACGAAAATCACCCATACAATGCATTGCTCGACGAGTATGAACCCGGTGCTACTGTATCCATGCTCGATCATGTGTTCGAAGGCATAAAGCAACAGTTACCGCTGATTTTCAACAAGATAAAGGCCACACCGCAAGTAAATGACGCTTTCTTTTACAAGCATTTTCCAAAACAGGCGCAATGGGATTTCTCGTTAGACGTCCTCCGAAAAATGGGATATGACTTCGAAGCAGGCAGGCAGGACTATTCAGAACATCCGTTCACCACTTCGTTTTCTCCCGGCGATGTAAGGGTTACGACCAGGGTCAGCGAGAACAACTATGCGTCCTTGCTCTGGAGTACAATACACGAAGGCGGACATGCCCTGTACGAGCAAGGCCTGCCAATGGATCAGTATGGCCTGCCCCTGGGGTCGGCGGCATCACTGGGCATACATGAGTCACAATCCCGGCTATGGGAAAACTGTATCGGTCGCGGCATAGATTTCTGGACCGCCAGCTACCCCGATCTCCGGAAACGGTTTCCCGAACAGCTGACAGATGTGTCTGCCACAGACTTTTTCAAAGCAGCCAACAAGGTAGAACCTTCCCTTATCAGAACCGAAGCTGATGAAGTAAGCTACCATTTCCATGTACTGATACGCTACGAACTCGAAAAGGCGCTGATTGAAGGTACACTTGAGGTAAAAGACCTGGCAGGCGCTTGGAATGAGCAGTATCAGAAATACCTCGGTATTACCCCACCCGACCATAAAACCGGCGTCTTGCAGGACGTACATTGGAGCCATGGCAGCTTTGGCTACTTCCCTACGTACACCCTCGGCAGTTTCTATGCAGCACAGTTCTATGCCCGCGCTTTGGCCGACCTGCCCGGACTGAGTGAAGACATTGCTAAAGGAGATACCACCCGGCTATTGGGTTGGTTGCGCAAAAACATCCACTGTCATGGACGAAAATACTACTCCGAGGAATTGTGCACAATGGTCACCGGTTCAGGACTCGATCCACATTATTTCATCAGGTATATAAAAGACAAATACGAAAAAGTGTACGGCATTCAGTTCTGATCGCACCAATCAGCACACGCCTTCACAAAAAGCACTGGCCATGCAAAACAGTAGCGGTTACGGACATCCGCCCATCACGGGCACTCCCCGGTCAGGATCGGCTGCTCCGCTCGTGCGGTACAATGAGCCGCTCAACGATACTGAACTTGAGTTTCTGGTCTCAAAGGAACGCCGGGAACGAAAACAGTACTTTGTGATCTACAGAATTCTGTTGGTTGCCGGATTGGTTTTACCTTTTATTGCATCCTGGTACCGCGAATACGACGATGGCCCCAACGCATTTTCATTTCTTAAGTTCTTCGTTACCACCACTATACTCATCGGTATCTCCACAATAGCTATATGGATGAGCTATAAAACGTACCACCGAAAAATGATTAAGGACATAAAAGAAAAGACAAAAACAATCGAAACAGCCCGTATCACCAAAAAAGTATTCATCCCTTCCAAAAACGCTTGTTACTTTTACACCCAGTCTGCGGTAAAAATGAGTATTGAAGTGTCGCAAGAGTATTTTCATAGCCTGAACGAAGGCGATGAAGTAAGTATCGAGTACACCACTAACGCGCAGTTATACCTTGGATATTTTTAATGTTATTACCCCAAAACCCGTGTCTGCTTCAAATCAGGCACCTCACGATATGACCAAAAAACTTATAGATACCGTTATTTTCGACATGGATGGACTACTGCTGGATACCGAGCCTCTCTGGGGCACCAGCATGCTGCAGGTTGCCGAAAAACACCGCATCCCTATCACTCCCGAACGTTTCAAGGAAACTACCGGCTTGCGCATCTATGAGGTTACTGACCACTGGGCGATTCACTATCCATGGCAGGGCAAATCAGCTAACGAGGTAGCCGAGGAAATTCTCGACGATATCATCTCGGCATCCAAAGGACACGCTTCCGTACTCGAAGGTGTGGAACAAACACTTCAACTGTTGCAGAAAAACCACTACAAGATCGGTCTTGCATCATCATCACCGGCGCGGATGATCAACGAACTGGTGGATCATTTTAACCTGAGAGGATATTTCGACGTCATCACCAGCGCCGATGTGGTAGACCTGGGCAAGCCCCACCCTGCCGTATTCATGCATTGCGCAGCATCGCTGGGCTCCCGCTCTAACCAATGTCTGGTACTCGAAGACTCGGTAAACGGAATGATTGCCGGAAAAGCTGCCCGCATGAAAGTAATCGTAATCCCCGACGAGCTCCATTTCGACGATCCCAGGTTCTCTCTCGCCGATGCAAAACTGAAAAGCATGGCAGATTTTGACCTTAATATGATTTAGCTTGATCGGGATGATCATCAGCAAATGCGATATATACGAAATCACCCAATTTGAAAAATCACACTACCCGATGCACTTTCCTCTTTGCTCGTGTTAGAAAGTACCCCAGCGAAAGCCCTAGACTCACTACAAAAAGCAACGGCCAAACGGTGAGCAATCCTACCGCAACATCGCCCACCAGGCTCATGCCCTGCCCAAACGCAATGCCCGCCCGTGTTCCAAAAGGCACTTCTGCCATCCTTCCTGCATCTGCTATTGTCTGCACCAACACCCTTTCCGGCTGCGAAAACGAAACCGTAAGCGTGGCATAGTCCACTTCTTGCTGCAGCTTCAGATTTTCAACATATCTGTTGATAAACTGATCACTTCGCACATCATGTTCCCGCTGTGCGGCTATCACATCGTTGGTTTTGCGTGCCAGCGCCAGTGCTTTCGCTTCATTGCCATCGCTGTCCGGCTTGTTCTTCAGCATATTCGCATGAAACCTGAAAGTAACATCCTGCTGTGCCAGTGTCCTGGATTCTATGAATGTACTGCCGGCTGGCAGTGAATTGACTATTGAGTCGAGCAGCATCGAAGGCACCCGCAATGTCATCACCGCAGTGGTTTGGTAGGTCTGTATTTCGCGCAGCGAATCCTGCTTGTACGCAATTCTGCGCATTTCACCTGTCTGGTTTTCAACACGGCTTTCCATTATCACGCCACCAACAGCCAGCACACGCTGCTCCAATACGGCCACTGCTTTGACCACGTCTGCCACCTTGCAATGAAAATCGGCGGTCCTTATCATCTTCTTTTCTACCTGCTCTGGCATTCGCTCTTCGGTCGCATTTTCGGTCTGGTCTGCATAGGCTGCAGGTGCGGTAGTGGTTGTCTGGTCGCCGTTGGTATGCTCGGCACCTCCTTCTGCGCAGGCAGCAAGGAACAGTATAGGCAATAGCAACAAAAGTTTTGGGAGTGGCATAATATTTTGTTTGTGTTCAAAATATTAATGCCCGTACTGAGAAAAGGTAAATGGCGCGCGCTGTTAAACAATCTGTAAAGTAGAAATTAGCCAACTGGCAATGCTTCTCCGCAAACAATCTCCGGGCATAACATGTCTATAACCATCAACCGAATTGATTGATTAGAAATTACATGCTACGGAACCCATGCATTACACGTGAATCTGTACACTCGCTGTAAAGCCAGATGCCTGACTGATGGCCCGAAGCCTATCCCGCTGTCAGATACATATCGGGCGACAGCAATACCTCCATTATTCGCTCCGGATACTTGCATTCACCAAATCCGTATTGCCTGTATAGCCCATGCGCATGAATGGTGGCCAGCATCACTCTGCGCAATCCCTTTACCCAGTCCAGCCCAAATATCACCTCCATCATCTTCTTACTCAACCCCTTACCCCTGTGCGGCTCAGCCACAAAAACATCAGCCAGGTAGCCAAAGGTGGCATAGTCTGTCACCAGCCGCGCATAACCCACCTGACGCCCTTCCCATATCACACCAATACAGAAAGAGTTGTCAAAGGCTGTCCGCACTTTCTCCATGGGTATACCCTTGCTCCAGTAGGCCTCTTCCGACAGCCACTGGTGAATATCTTCGATCTTCATCTCCACTTTGTCAGTGGTTATTGTGTATCCGCTATACGCGATCGATACCGGCTTCAAGTTCATAACAGTACCTTATCCAATGATGTAATTCCAGTTATGCGTATCAGGCGCTACACCCTTTCTTATGGCATACAGGTATTCCCGCAGCTTATACATGTTCGCATCCTGTTCGGTGTAACAGTTGTACTCAACACCCTCAATCACGATAGATGCTATTGGCGCCACCACTGCAGCCGTTCCTGCACCAAATGCCTCTACACGTTTGCCTGCCTCAAAAGCAGCTACCAGTTCGCGGTAGGTCACCGGGCGCTCCTCAACAATCATTCCTTTTTCACGGGCTATCGTGATCAGCGAGTCGCGCGTCACACCATCCAATATAGAACCTGACAAAGCAGGTGTTATCAGTTTGTCGTCTATAAAAAACATGGCATTCATTGTGCCAGACTCTTCTATCAACTCATGTGTTTTGGCATCTGTCCACAGCACCTGATCAAAGCCCTCTGCCCTTGCCTTGCTGGTAGGGTAAAACGCTCCACCATAATTGCCACCACATTTGGCCATGCCGGTGCCACCCTCTGCCGCACGCACATACTCGGTTTCAACCTTTACACGCAGAGGCTGTGTATAATAGAGGTATGCAGGACTGCACACGATCATAAACAAATACTCATCCGACACTTTTACCCCTATCCTGTCTTCCGATGCGATCATAAATGGCCTGATATACAGCGACCCGTCGGCATCTCTGGGTACCCAGTCAGCATCCAGACTCACCAGTTGACGAATGGCCTCGGTAAACAGTTTTTTCGGCACCTCTGGCATACACATCCTGTCCAGCGACTTATTAAACCGCGCATAGTGTTTGTCTATCCTGAATACATTTATCCTCCCGTCTTCCATCACAAACGCCTTCATCCCCTCAAACACTGTTTGCCCGTAATGCAGGCACAACGCCATGGGACTCAATACCAGATTCTGAAACGGGGTCACTCTGGCATTGCTCCACTTACCGTCTGCATATTCCGCAATGAACATATGCTCGGTTGGCACTTTCCCGAACGGTATGGTTTTCGTATCGGTTACTTTCCGTTCTGCCTGGGCCATAATTGAAATTGTGTGTTCCATACAATTTGTTTTTTGTGTTTATGAATCAGCCGGAAGACTTTCAGGAAAAGCCTCAGCCATTTTTGAATCTTTCATTACTTTGTCTGCTTTGTGCTGCAGCCTGTATCCATGATTTACCAGAAAAACACTTGCAACAATTGTCACAAAAGCCATTCCGATAAACATATTCAATTCCTCATTCAGAAACAAAGCACCTGCCACAACAGCAATTAACGGGTTCACGTATGCATATATTGTAGCTACCCCCACCGGCAGCACATTCAGCACATACATGTATGCCGCATAAGATAGCACCGACCCGAAAACAATCAGGTAAACCAAAGCCAGCAGGCCGTCCTTGTTCCAAACTTCCATTCCGGTGTAGTTGTCAGAAAAGACACTGATGACCGTCAGAAAAACACCTCCAAATGTGAGCTGCAGGCCCGAATTGAACAACGGATTGACTGTCTTACCATAACTTTTGTTGAGCGAGCTGCCCAATGCCCAGGCTGCCGTGGCTACTACCACACACACAATACCTGCCATATAGCCCGGCTTGGCAAGGTCGGCCAGATTGTGTCTGAAGATAAGCCCAACACCAAAAACACCCAGCAACATACCAAAACCAATAACAGCATTGAACCGATCTCGCTTGGACGACAACAGATTAAAGACAACCGCAAAAACGGGCATCATAGAGCACAGTAGCGCTGCCACCCCACTCGATACGTATTGCTCTGCCCAGGTAACTCCACCATTACCCAATGTCAGCATCAGAAAACCCATCAGCATTTGCCGTAGTATATTTTGTTTGGAAAGATCTACCTGCCGGTTTGCCATCAGCGCCACTGGTATCAGAATAGCACCCGCCGCTATCTGCCGGATGGCAGCAAATAAAAATGCCGGATAGTGCGCTACCCCAACCCTTATCGCAAAATAAGTAGTTCCCCATACGATGCAGATAAAGACTAACGCGATGTATGCTTTGGTTTGTTTGGTCATGAAAACAATCGATTGGATTTATACTGTTTCCCCTTGCTGCACCTCTCATTCTATCCCGGGATGGCACAAAATTGAAAAATAATTTCGAAACAAAACAGATACAATTTTGGATTTTTAGACCATAACAGTTACACCCGCATTCCGGCTGTTCACCGCACCCCAACAGGCACAACATCCGTACCAATAGCAAAAGGGTGTGTCGCCACACCCTTTCGATTACCAAAACAGGAAATAAAATTGTTCCGGACTATTCGAAGTATTCTTTCAGCTCTTCATTAAAATACTGAAGTGCATTACGTATCGGCAATGGCAACCCGCCACCCAGTGCACAAAGCGAACCGATCTCCATCGTCGTGATCAGGTCTGTAAACAACTCCCGGTCCATTTTATAGTCCGATGTCATTGCCTTGGCTACCATCTCATAGCCACGTGTAGAGCCCAGCCTGCAGGGAAAACACTTGCCGCAACTCTCATGTGCCGTAAACTGAAACAGATGTTCTATATAGCTGATTACCGGATAGCTATCCGGCAGACACACCACAGAGGCATGCCCCAGCAGAAAACCTGCCTGTGAGAAGGATTCAAAATCTATCGTCAGCGAGTCTATTTTATCTACCGGTACCAGACCACCCAGCGGCCCGCCAATATGCATCGCTTTCACTCCGCTCCTGAAACCACCGCCCAGCTCATCAGTTACAACACGCAGTGGCGTGCCCATATCTACCTCATATATACCCGGACGATTGAAAAAACCATCCAGCGAAACCAGCTTTGTGCCGGTAGATCGACCGCGGCCTATAGCCGCAAATGCTGCCCCACCATTGGCTATCACCCACGGTATGCATGCCAGTGTTTCCACATTATTCACAACAGTAGGCTTATTAAACAGCCCATGCTGCGTAGGATACGGTGGCCGTACCCGTACCTCTGGGCGCTGCCCTTCTATCGACGACAACAGTGCTGTTTCTTCGCCACATATATAAGCACCCTGAGCTTTGATCACTTTAAAATTATACGAAAAGCCCGATCCAAGAATATTATCACCAATATACCCTAGCTCCCTGATTGCTTCAATCGCTGCCTGGGTTATCGCTATAGCCTCCGGATATTCACCGCGTATGTACACTACACCGGTGTTTGCTCCGGCTATATATCCGGCTATGATCATACCCAGCAGCACCGCATGCGGGCGCTCCTCCAACAGATACCTGTCGCTATATGCACCCGGATCACCCTCGTCGGCATTACAAACTATAAACTTCACATCACCGGCTGTGTTCTTGCAAGACTCCAGTTTGAAGCCAATAGGAAAACCTGCGCCGCCACGGCCTCGCAGGCCAGATGTTTTCAGTTCCTCCAGTAGTTGATCAGGTGTCAATTGCAGTGCCTTACCCAGCGTTGCATAAAACTGCTCAACACCCGGAAAATCGCACGTCAGTACTGCCGTACCCACCGATGCTACATGGTATTTGTCCATCGGCATTTGTTTGCCGCCCTTTATTGCCGCTATCTCTTCTATGTCATTGCCAGAGTAGTTTCTACCCCCATAATGAAACGAACTGTTTTCGTGGCACCTGCCCAGGCAGCACATCTCGCCTATTTCCTCTGGTGCAAATGCCGCACCGAGTTTATCCTTCAATGCCGGCTGCGAACCAGCCGTCAGGCAAGAGCTGCCATTACATACATATACCTTCTTGCCCTGATTTTCCGGCCGCAGAAAATCGTAAAAAGTAGCCGCACCATATACATTGGCACTGCCCATCAAAAACTCACGGGCCAGCTTTTCGGCTTTATCCTTCGACACCGCACCGGTCTCCGACGCAGCAATACCCAGTTCCTCAAACAGGTTTTCACGCAAACCTTTCCTGCCAGATAGTTCACTCAAATTTTTTGACATAGTACTTTTGCTTTGGCCAATAAATCAACCGTAATATACAGAATTATCCGGTTTTTCAACTTTCAACACCTAAACGATGAAGGTAAATTGCGCCCTACACAAAATGCCCTGTTGCATCACTCAGACACATTGGTTTGCTTGATCAAAATGTCAGGAAAGTGGGCACTTGATTATTAGTTGTGCTTCACAAATCTCAGCCACCTGCTTCGGTTCACCGACACAGAGTATACCCCGGCGGGCAAACCCGAAATATCAACCCTTGCTTGTTTATCATGGCAATCCAAATGCAGGCACACTTGCCCTAAGACATTGACAAAAGACAATTCGGAAATTTCTTCAGACGAACTGATATTCAAAAGCGAAACTGCCGGGTTCGGGAAAAGCTCAATAGATGCACCCAACTTCGGGTCATCCACCAAAATAGGAACAGTTTCATAGGTACCACATTCCACACCACTGGTCTTAGCGTATATTTGTGTATTGTAAACTACGGTCGCGATGTGCCCTTCAAAACCAGATCCGAAAGTGTGTTCAAAAGCCCGCTCTAGATAGATTTCACCCAACTTCTGCTTATATATAATTTTTCTTATGGCGCCGGGAAAACCAACCCCAAACGGAAAAACGGCGTACAGGGGAGTCGAAATACAACTGGCATCGCCTGGCAGATAATAATAAATTTGATACGGACGCAAGAAATATTCCTCTGGCATATAATTCCTCAAATCCGGAAATAAAACGGACGTGTCGACAGTTAACGTATCAGTGACTATCGTGCCAACGTCTATTGAGCCTGGTGTATAATCGGTATACTCGTGCTTAGCCTCCACTACTTTTCGTACATACACTTTATGGAACGCATCCGGTGAATGTACAGACAAAATCGAGTCAAGTTTGTATCCGGAATAGTGGGTATAACGATACCCAATTGCACCGGCACTCGTACTCGTTGTTTTTGTTTCAAAAACATCTCCTGGCGAAAAATCAAAAATTGACGAAGCAGTTGGATTCTGAAAATCAATCAAATCGAAATACATACCGGCTGTCGAATAAAAATAGCCTGCAGTTAGGCTTGTAAGCGATTGTTTGTAAAAAAAATCAACTTCATCAGTAAAACGGTAAGGGAACGTATAGAGATCAAAAATCCGGACAAAACCATGATTCTTCGATATTTTAAACTCAAAATTATCAAGCGGATCCAATGGGTTCGACAACCCGGAATCAAATGCATGAAGGGTAATAGTCTTTACTGAATCTGGCACTCCCAGCACCGTCATTTCTTCGATAGTAGTTACACTGGCAGTATAAAAAACAGATGTCGTGTCCGTGTAAAACATCCATGTGTCTCCCACGTCCCCGGCAGTTCGTATCACAACAGTGTCACCAAAATAATTGTCAAACAAAAATGTCCCATCATTTTGCCGTACTACCCGCCCACCAAGCCAACTGCCCATGACCGTATCCTTTGTTATCATGGGAAACGATGCTGGTATTTTTCGTATTGTGCGGTACGGATAAAGTATTTCTTCGCCTCCTGTTGTGGCAACAGAAACGATGCGCATTCCGCGTAAATAACCATTGCCGTTAATGAATATTCGCTTTTCGCCAGCCTGAAGGCAATTGTAATTTTGTGCAAAGCAGCTTTGAGATACCCAAAACGAAAATAATAATGTGAGTATAGTTTTCATAGAGGTTTTTATATAGAGTAAAGATAATGTATTTCTACAGACAACATGCGTCTTCCATATATTCATTTTTTGCTGCCATAAATATTGATGAATTGTTTGTTTTAGAACAATTATTTGTTGTTTATCAATAAATATTTGCTATTTTTGGGGTCACTCATCAAACTTCTGTCAACTATGTCCCAAACAAACAACATCATTTTCAAAGGCTTGCACATCGTTGCATGGATTATTTTCGTAGGCCTGTGTGTCGAAGCCGGTGGCCTGATTGTCAATTTCATTTTTAGTTGTTACAATCCGGCGTTTGTAAAAAATCTGTATCAAAAACTAGACCTAAGCGACATGTACAATCGGAGCCCATGGGCATTTTTCGGTATGTACAGTTTTATTTTGCTTATTGCGATGCTGAAATCCTATCTGTTTTATGTGCTCATCATACTAATGATGAAACTGGATCTGTCAAAACCATTCAGCAATTTTTGTGTCAGACAAATATCCCGGATCAGCCACATTACGCTATACATCGGACTATTTAGCTATGTTGCGAATCAATCAGCCAAAAACTTACAACATCATGGTTACCTTATCGACAATCTGAGTGAATTCTGGGTAGACAGTGAGGCTTTTTTGTTGATGGCTGCTGTTGTCTATGTAATTGCTGCTGTATTCAAAAAAGGAGTTGAAATTCAAAACGAAAACGATCTAACAGTTTAACTATGCCAATCATTGTAAACCTGGATGTGATGATGGCAAAGCGAAAAATGTCGCTGAATGAACTATCAGAAAAAGTAGACCTCACACTCTCCAATCTTTCCATCCTGAAAACAGGAAAAGCAAAAGCAATACGTTTCAGCACTTTGGAAGCCATTTGCAAAGCCCTCAACTGCCAGCCGGCTGATATTCTCGAATATGTAGAAGAAGTCCGGAGCTAGTTCAATAAATAGTCTTTAGCCCTTCGCCTTTGCCCGATATTGGCACCGCCAACCACACGGGTCGGCGTTTACTTCGCATGCAAAATTCCCCACCGGTGTGGCACACTTCCAAAGTGTGCCACACCTATGCCCAAAAAAACATATCCACATTCGCAACGCGGATCCAACGAATCGGCTTTTCACAACGGCTACCCCAATCAATAAAAATGATACCCATCACCCATTTTCGGCAAGGTTTTTGTGGTGGCATAATGTTGGCTTTTTTGTATCCACTCACATCCCCTTAAACACTTCGGCAGCAGCTGTTATCACTTGCACACAGTGGGAAGCAACTGCGCAAAAAGTGCGCAAAAAGAAGATATTTCAATATTCGTAAAACACTGATAACCAACTTATAAAGACAAATTTGCGCAAAACTGAAAATTTGACAACAACTGCGCAAAACCACACTACTGCCACCTTGCCAAGGCAATACGTTTCGCGAATACAGTTGCAGGATACACCCGGCATTGCCCCTGTTTTTAATCAACAGAATATTCTATCTGTAAAAACGCCTTTCAAAAGAAACACAGCTGCTCGAAATATCATTTCATTTTTAATCAAATATTAACAACCACCAGATATTACAACCGAACTTTACATGTCCGAATGCACTTTCTTTGTGCAGCAGTAATAAAATACAACAAATTACGTTTGTAGCTCATTCACACACACGCACATGACAATCAGAACCCTTGTTTTCTTTCTTTGCTTAAGCCTGTCTACGCTATCGTCAATTGCGCAGCATATCACAATCAGCGGTTATGTCTCCGACAAAAAAAGCGGCGAGCGACTCATAGGCGCCGTGGTATACCTGCCCGATCTCAAAGCAGGCACCGCCAGCAATAACTTTGGATTCTACTCCATCACCATACCCTCATCTGCCGACAGCGCCGACCTTCGGGCTGCATATGTTGGGTACACAACCTTCGAAAGAAAGATCAGCCTGACTCAAAATATCGTGCTGAACATCGAATTGGGCGAAACCAAGGAGCTCAAAGAAGTTGTTGTAAGCGCTCAAAAAGCAGCACTACACGAGCGCACTCAAATGAGCGCTATCGACCTGCCCATCCAGACCATAAAGTCATTACCGGCATTCCTTGGCGAGCCGGATATCATGAAGGCCATACAGTTACTGCCGGGTATTCAGGCCGGCAACGAGGGTACCTCCGGTCTATATGTCCGTGGCGGCAGCCCCGACCAGAACCTTATCCTGCTCGATGGTGTACCCGTGTATAATGCCAGCCACCTCTTCGGCTTCTTCAGCGTTTTCAATGCCGACGCCATCCGCAGTGTAGAGGTCATCAAGGGTGGTTTCCCGGCCAGGTACGGCGGCAGGCTTTCTTCAGTTATAGATATCAATATGAAGGAGGGCGACAAAAACAAAATTCATGGCGAGGGGGGAATCGGGATCATAGCCTCCCGCCTTACCCTCGAAGGGCCTATACAAAAAGGCAAATCTTCCTTCATGGTCTCAGGCCGCCGCACATATATAGATGTACTGGCCGCACCTTTCATGAAGGGTACTAGCAAAGGTGGCTATTATTTCTACGACCTCAACGGCAAAGCCAACTTCACACTCGGCAAGAAAGACCACGTGTATGTCAGTGGCTACTTCGGCAACGATAAGTTCTACTTCTCAGACAAAAGTAGCGATGGCAACAGCACCTCCACATTCGGCGCAGGCATCCGGTGGGGCAATATTACAGCCGTCGGCCGCTGGAACCACGAATTCAATCCCAAACTGTTTGGCAACCTCACTACCTATTACAGCCGGTATCGCTTCTCCGTAAGTGCAGAGAGCGGTAGCACTACCAATGGTATCACCGAAAACTTCCTGCTGAAGTATCTCTCTGGTATCGACGACCTCGCTGCCAAATACGATTTCGACATCATTCCCTCTCCCAACCATTATATAAGAGTAGGCACCGGAGTGATCGCCCACACCTACACACCAGGGGCACAAACCACTAAAATCAGTTACAGCGGCCTCACATCCGACACCACAGTTGGTCAGAAAGCGATCTATGGCACCGAAACAGACACCTATATAGAAGACGATGTAAAGATCACATCAAAGCTAAAAGCCAATCTGGGTGTTCACTTCGCCGGCTTCTTTGTTCGCGACAAGTTCTACAGTTCCATCCAGCCCAGGGTCGCTTTGCGATACCTTATTAATGAACAGCTGAGTGCCAAGGGTTCTTTTGTGCAGATGAATCAATACATCAACCTCCTTACCAACTCCTCCATCGGGCTGCCCACAGACCTTTGGGTACCTTCTACCGACAAAATCCCGCCACAGCTTTCGCGGCAGGCTGCAGCCGGCCTCGCTTATACCCATAACGCAGGTTACGAGTTCAGCCTCGAAGGATACTACAAAACCATGGATAATATTATAGAATACCGCGAAGGCGCCAGTTTCTTCAACAGCACCACAGGCTGGGAAGACAAGGTAGAATCGGGTAAGGGCACTAGTTATGGCGCAGAGGTATTTGTACAGAAAAAGAAGGGAAAGTTCACAGGCATGCTGGGCTATACCCTATCCTGGACCAACCGCAAATTTGCCAACCTCAACAATGGCCAGACATTCCCCTATAAATACGACCGCAGAAACGACTTCAAGGTAGCCGGTGTCTACACCTTGTCAAAACGGATAGAACTGAGTGCCGAATGGGTTTACGGCACTGGCAATGCCATCACCCTGCCTATCGGTTACTATCAGGGGGCCAACGGAGAAGAGATCACTGTATACGGCAGCCGCAACGGATACCGTATGCCTTCCTACCATCGTGGCGATGTGAGCATACGCTTTTCAAAAGAAAAGAAATGGGGTTCCCGGTCATGGATTCTCGGCGCCTATAATGTGTACAACCGCAAAAACCCGTTCTTTATCTACAACGACAGCGGTACGTTCAAAATGGTAAGCCTTTTCCCTATCATACCTTCTGTCAGTTACCAGTTCAAATTCTAAAACATGAAACCCACTCTGTATATCGCGATAAGCTTACTCGCCGCAACCTTGTTGTTGTCATCATGCGAGAAAACAATCAATGTAAATACTCCGCCTTTCGCTAGGAAGTTGTCTGTCAATTGCAACGCAATGGTAGGTCAACCATTGTACATCGGCGTTGGCACCAGTGCAGCTATCAAAGATCAGAAGTTCCGCCCTGATCTTACGGTCAGAGATGCGGTCGTAAAACTGTATGTAAATGATACCCTCACAGAAACACTCGTATTCGACAATATGTTTGGCTACCACTCGGGTATCCCTACCCTACCCGGCAACAAATATTCCGTAACAGTTTCTGCCCCTTCCTACGATAATGCATTTGCGGTTACCGTCGCCCCCTCTGTAGTCAATATTGTCAGTGTCACCAGAACCCCGATGGCCAGAAAAAATGAAGACGGTGAATACCAGGATGCGGTAACGTTAACCTTCGACGACCCGGCAGGCATGGGCGATTTCTATGTTGTATCTGTAAACGCCCCACAGGATTCATTTATATATAATCACGACTTCTGTGTCAACTCTCCCGACGCCTCAGTAGAAACCAATGCTACCGATCTCGCCGATGTCAATACCTGCCTCGACAACAAATCCATATTCATCCGCGATGCGCTCTTCAATGGCTCCCGCAAACAGATCAAGTTTTATGCCAACTCAGCCTATATCCAACCGGTTTTTAATGGCATTGACTCCATTTATTCAACCATCGAGCTAATGCACGTTACCGAAGACTATTTCAAATATTCAAAATCCGCCCGCATAGCCGAAGAAACCAACGAAAATCCTTTTGCAGAACCTGTGAATGTCTACAGCAATATCACAAATGGCTTGGGCATTTTCAGTATACTCAGCATCGATGGCCGCCAGATCAGGTAATTCATCTGCGACATCATGCTACGTTCGGTGTGGCTACATCAATTATATACCCGTTCAGTCATCCGGGCACCTTTACCATTAGCGGTTTTGGTATTCATTTTCTAATTTTAAATCCGATTATCATTCAGGTAATTTCGGTAATTTTGCATCCCGCAATGCAAATTCGGTTATACAGATGACAGAAATAAAAGTACCGCCGGTAGGTGAATCTATAAGTGAAGTAACACTGGTTAAGTGGCTGAAACAAGATGGAGCATATGTGAACAGAGATGAGATTCTCTGCGAACTGGAATCTGAAAAGGCAACATTCGAGCTCAACGCCGAACAAGCCGGCATCTTGCACATCGCTGCAGCAGAAGGAGCCACCCTCAATATCGGCGATCTCGCATGCACCATCGATGAGTCTGCACCAAAACCGGAAGGTGCTGCTGCACCCGCACCTGAAGCAGAAAAGGCACAGGCAGCTGCGCCAGCAAAAGAGGAAAAAACCGCAGCCCCCGCAAATCCGGACATAAAGGCTACCCCCGTTGCACAGGCTATTATGGCCGACAAACAGGTGAAACCCACAGAGGTTAAAGGATCTGGCATAAAGGGCCGCATCATGAAAAGTGATGTGCTCGATGCCATCGCCAACCCCGGCAAAAAAGGTGGCGATGCCGCCTTCACCCGCGACGAGCGCCGCGACAAAATGAGCAATCTGCGCAAAACAGTTGCACGACGCCTGGTAGAAGCCAAAAACAGCACGGCCATGCTTACCACCTTCAACGAGGTAGACATGACTGCGATAATGGACATCCGTAAGCAATTCAAGGATACATTCAAGGAAGCACATGGCGTTAACCTCGGGTTTATGTCGTTTTTCGCCAAGGCTTGCTGCACAGCCCTGCAAGAGTGGCCGGCAGTAAATGCATATATCGACGGTGAATCAATTGTTTACCACGACTACTGCGACATATCTATAGCAGTATCAGCACCCAAAGGGCTGGTAGTACCTGTAATACGCAATTGCGAAAGTATGGGTATGGCAGAGATCGAATCGAAAGTAGTGGAGCTGGCCAAAAAAGCCCGCGACAACAAATTAAGCCCCGACGAAATGGCTGGTGGCACCTTCACCATCACCAATGGTGGTGTATTCGGATCATTGATGTCTACACCTATAATCAATATCCCCCAATCAGCAATATTGGGCATGCACAAGATACAGGACAGACCTATGGCCATCAACGGCAAGGTCGAGATCCGCCCTATGATGTACCTGGCACTCAGCTACGATCACCGTATCATCGATGGTCGCGAGTCTGTTGGCTTCCTGGTACGTGTCAAGGAGCTTCTGGAAAACCCGGCATACCTGCTTTTTGGCAAAGACCCGGTGAAGACACTTTTGGAAATCTGATAAAAAGACTACAACTATTCAAAAACGGTGTCGGTCTCTTCCTGCACCGTTTTTTGTTTCAGTAGGTGGCACTTTACGCTTACAACTTTAGGCATCGGCATTATTTGACAATTACACTTACAAACAACTATTTTTGCAACTATGCAAGCAACACTCAGCGAACAGGAACTGGTACGCCGCGACAAACTGCGGGAATTGTTGGAAATGGGTATAGATCCATATCCGGCACCATTATTCGAGATAACACACAACGCCAAAGACATAAAGGAAAACTATAACGAGCAAACAGCTGATCGCTATAAAGAGGTTTCATTCGCCGGCCGCATCATGAGTGTTCGAGACATGGGCAAGGCCAACTTCGCTGTGCTGCAAGACAGCACCGGACGCATACAGGTATACGTCAAGCGCGACGAAATATGCCCCGGTGAAGACAAATCCATGTACGACATCGTATGGAAAAAGCTACTAGATATCGGTGACATAATCGGCATCAAAGGCTACGTATTCATTACCAAAACAGGTGAGATCTCCATCCATGTTTCCTCATTCAGTATCCTTACCAAGAGCCTGCACCCAATGCCGGTGGTCAAGGAAAAAGATGGCGAGCAGTTTGACGCTGTCACTGATCTGGAGTTCAAATACCGTCAGCGCTATGCCGACTTGATCGTCAATCCCGGAGTACGCGACACATTCGTAAAGATAACCAAGATGAAGAACGCCATCCGGTCATTCCTCAACGACCGTGGCGCACTCGAGGTGGACACCCCTGTATTGCAGGGCATTCCAGGTGGTGCAACCGCACGCCCGTTCATCACGCATCACAATGCGCTCGACATGACGTTGTACATGCGCATTGCCAACGAACTATATCTGAAACGCCTCATAGTGGGTGGCTTCGAATGGGTTTACGAATTCAGCCGCAACTTCCGCAACGAAGGCATGGATCGTACACACAATCCGGAGTTCACCATTCTCGAATTCTACGTGGCCTACAAAGACTACCTGTGGATGATGGAGACTACTGAGCAAATGCTGGAACTTACAGCAATAGCCACCAACGGCACCACTACAACCAATGTTGCAGGCAATATCGTTGACTTTAAGGCTCCATACAAACGCATCAGCATATACGATGCCATCAAAGAGCATACCGGCACCGATATCAGCAATATGGACGAAGATGGTTTGCGCTCACTGTGCAAACAATTGCGTATTGATGTAGATGCATCTATGGGCAAGGGCAAACTGATCGACGAATTGTTTGGCAGCCAGTGCGAGCACCACTACATCCAACCTACGTTCATCACCGACTACCCTATCGAGATGAGCCCGCTTACCAAAAAGCATCGCAGCAAGCCGGGGCTGGTAGAGCGTTTCGAACTCATTATTAATGGTAAAGAAATAGCAAACGCATACAGCGAACTCAACGACCCTATCGATCAGCGCGAACGTTTCGAAGATCAGGTCCGCCTCATGGAGCGTGGCGACGACGAGGCAATGTTTATAGATTATGACTTCCTGCGCGCGTTGGAGTATGGCATGCCCCCTACCGCGGGTATCGGCATCGGCATCGAGCGGTTGGCTATGCTGCTCACACAGCAGGTATCAATTCAGGACGTGTTGTTCTTCCCTCAGATGAGACCCGAAAAGGTCAATACAGCTGAAAACACTGACCTGATGCAACACATTAATGATGAGTCCGGCGGTATATAAGCAGAACATTTTTTTGCACTATAGCAGGTAAAGCGCAGTAACATTTGAGATTTATGAAAACTTTGCTGATTGGTCTGGGTTTATTCTTCATGGCACTTGCTGCCGAAGGACAAACCTATGACGATACAATTGCCCTGTTCAGAAAAAAGTACATTGAAGAATTGCTTGCCGAAAAACGTGCACCCATTAAGGGCGCTCAGGTCGACAGAATCAGTTTTTTCAAAGCCAATAAACAATACAGGCTTTGGGCAGAATTCAGGGAGACCCCGGGCAGCACGCCATTCATGATACCCACCCACAGCGGCAAGCAGAAACCCTACCGTCAATACGGCACCCTTTCATTCCGGATTCAGGGTACCGAATATGTGCTGCATGCTTATCAGGGTATGGACCTGCTCAAAGACACTACCTACAAAGACTATTTGTTTATCCCTTTCCGCGACCGCACTAATTATGAATCAACTTATGGTGGCGGACGCTACATTGATCTCTCTATCAAAGATATCGTGGATGGTAAGGTACTCCTCGATTTCAATAAATGCTACAATCCCTACTGTGCCTACTCAGACGGTTTCAATTGCCCTATCCCACCCGATGAAAACACATTGCAAATTGAGATCCCTGCTGGTGAAAAGGCTTTTACTCACTAACCAAAACACGCCTAAATGACACTTAAAGAACAATTTGAACAAGCAGTAGCCGGCAGCAAACTCATCTCCTCCCGGCCCGACAATGATACACTCCTGAAACTTTATAGCCTGTACAAACAAGCTACAGAAGGCGATGCACCTGACGAGGGTCCTGCAAATCCCTTCGACTTTATTGCAAAAGCAAAACACAATGCCTGGTCCGAAATAGCCGGTACTAACGCACAAGATGCAATGCAGCAATATGTAGACCTCGTAGCAAAGCTACGCGCTTAATATTGTTGACGGACGCATTGCTTCTGTTATACAAGAATGCCCCGCATATGCAGGGCATTCAAAGTCAATTTTAGGTTGTTTACCCAACTGCTATTGTGTAGCAGATGCCTTACCCTTCCATTCGTGGTGCTTCGATACCGCATAGATAATATATGCACCGGCAGCGTCAAAACGGATATCAATGCTTTTGTTTGTTGGCCCTATAGACTGGCTTACTACCCTACCCTGCGAATTCAATACAAATATCGTTGCGGTTTCGCCCTGTGGCGATTGCAAAAAGATATTCGCATGTTTGCTGCACGGATTCGGATACACAGTTATTGTGCCTTCTTTCTTCGGGTCAGCCAGGTATACATACCGCACTTTATTGCTTTCACCAATATACAGGTTACCCGCTTCGTCTACTGCCACACTTGTTGGTGTCACCACACCCGCATCCAGTGCAGGTCCGCCGTCGCCATAACTGTTGCCGGCTCCGTTACCAGCCACTGTACTTACAATCCCTGTTGAATTTATTTTTCTTACACGATTGTTGTTGCGGTCAGCAAAAAACACATTCCCTTTTTTATCTGTTGCCACAGACAACGGACGGGACACTTTAGATTGTCCTGCAACACCATTATCTCCGCCAAAGCCTGCCACACCATTATCTGAACCGGCAACTGTTGTAATAATCCCGTTCGGATCCACCTTACGGATCGCGTTATTAAATGCATCAGCTATGTACAAGCTGCCGTCAGTACCCACAGCTACATCATTAGGTCTGTTAAGTTGTGCACTTGTAGCTGCCGAGCCATCGCCAAATCTTGCCGCCACGCCAGTTCCTGCGACTGTTGAAATAATACCTGCAGTATTTACTTTCCGGATACGGTGATTGAGACAATCCGCAATAAACATATTACCATCCTTGTCTATCGTCACACCGGTTGGTTGGTACAACTGAGCCATTAAAGCCGATGTATCATCGCCCGAGTAACCACCAATGCCATTACCTGCTACCGTTGTGATCAATCCTGCCGTATCAATCTTTCTGATACGGTGGTTGGATGCGTCAGCAAAGTAGATATTGCCATACTGATCAACAGTAATACCCTGTGGATTATTCACTTTCGCCGCCGTAGCTGGTCCGCCATCACCGGTCATGCCGCCTGATCCGTAACCTGCAGCGGTGGTAAGTACACCATACGAATTGATCTTCCGGATCCTGTTGTTTTTCTGGTCAGAAAGGTAAATGTCTCCTTTTTTATCAATGGCCATGCCGGTTGGGGTTGAAAACGACCCATAAACTGCATAACCACCATCCCCTGCATAAGGTTGTTTTCCGTCTCCACCCATCGTCGAAATAGGCTGTGCATGCAGTATACCCGGCAAACACACCGTACACACAAGCATTGAAAAGTAAACGAAACTCTTATAAAAAGCGTACCCTTTATTCATATAACATCGTATTTTGCCCTGATACAAATAAAGCAATGAACCAAAAATACCATATTAATATAATATTTTCACTTCAATTGAAAATTAGCACCAAATGAAAACCCGGCACTAAATTAGTGCATATTTTCTGAATTTAAAATGCTTTGTTCCATTTATACTATGGTACAAATTATTTAACATCTCACTGATTGGCCCTCAAACTCCATAGTAGCAACACTTTTCGTTCCCTCTACTCCCCTTTTACCATAGATTGCAGATAAACAAGATGGCTGACCAGATTGTGTGCATGCTCGTGCTTATAGGCTACCGATACACCACCCAGCGGTCTCCATCCTTCCTTTATAAGATCGTTTACTTCCCGCTCCAAAATGTCTGTATGATTGTTCGTCAATATCCGGTACTCTAACATAAAATTTCAATTTTACTCAAATATATCAATAAAAAAGCAATAATCTCACGATGTAGTATACACACTACAACCCGATACTACTTTAACGCTGCCATTGCCTGTGCCAATCATATATTTCAGGTACATTTGTGCAAAACAATTGTAATTGGCATCCACCGTCCTGCTGATAACGCCTCCGTTTACCCAACTGAATACGCCCTATCCGGCTACAGCTTACCTGAAGGGGTTTTTGAACACGAAAAATATCACATCCAGTCAGGCTGACCTCGGGATAGAGGTCACGCTTGCCATTTTTTCTGCCGTCGGACTCACTGATCTTTTCACATTGGTCGATCAGTCGCAAACAGAACGGTCAGAAAATGCTTCGCGGATCATCATGCTTCGCGACGCATATATACAGACAATTGATCCGGTTATTACATTTCTCCAGGGCAAAAATCCGACTCTGGCCCATCTGATCTGTAAGCGGAACTTCCTCCCGGAAGCATCACGTTTTTCGCAGATCGACGACATGGTTTGGGCTTTCGGAGCAATGGGTGTGCAGGACCACGCCAAACACCTGGCCACCATGTACCTCGAAGACATATCAGACCTGATACAGGAATGTGTCGACCCTCATTTTGGCTTCAGCCGATATGCCGAGCGCCTGGGCCGTAGCGCCAACAGTTTTGACGAGTTGTATAATGCACTAGAACTGCCCAATACCTATATCGACAATGTGCTTTGTAAGTTACTTACAGATCGCATCCAGCAATCACAACCGGCGCTTTTAGCCTTGTCTGTACCGTTTCCGGGCAATTTGTATGCAGCTTTCAGATGCGGACAGCTGGTGCGGCAGCACTTTCCCGGCATCAGGGTAGTTATGGGTGGTGGCTTCCCCAATACTGAACTCCGTTCGTTAACCGACGCCAGGGTATTTGAATTCGTCGATTTCATCACGTTAGATGATGGCGAAACACCTATTGAGAACCTGATACAGCACATTCAGGGACTGCTTCCGGTTTCCGGACTAAAACGCACCTTTACACTGCAAGATGGAAAAGTAGCCTATGTCAACAATCAGGCTTGCACCGACTACCGGCAGGGGCAGGTGGGCACGCCCGACTATCGCGACCTGCCAATCGATAAGTACATTTCTGCGATCGAAGTCGTCAATCCTATGCACAGTCTTTGGAGCGATGGCAGATGGAACAAGCTCACCATGGCACATGGCTGCTATTGGGGCAAATGCACTTTCTGCGATACCTCGCTCGACTACATACAACGCTACGAACCCCTTACTGCTTCCATTCTTTGCGATCGCATTGAAACGATAATTACCCAAACCGGACAAACAGGTTTTCATTTTGTCGACGAGGCGGCTCCTCCGGCTCTGATGCGATCCCTGGCGATTGAACTGATCAGACGTAAAATCGTGATAAGTTGGTGGACCAACATCCGTTTCGAGAAAAGCTTCACCCGCGACCTGTGTCTCTTGCTTCGCGCTTCAGGCTGTATCGCTGTTTCGGGAGGTCTCGAAGTCGCTTCAGACCGGTTGCTCGATCTGATTCAAAAAGGAATTACTGTGGCTCAGGTAGCCCGCGTCAACAAGCATTTTACCGAGGCTGGTATCATGGTGCATGCCTACCTCATGTACGGATTTCCCACCCAAACCGCACAAGAAACAATCGACTCACTCGAGATGGTCAGGCAAATGTTTGCTGCTGGTGTACTACAGTCTGCATTCTGGCACCAGTTTGCTATGACCGCACATAGCCCTGTTGGCATGTACCCAGACCAGTACAAAGTCACTAAGGAAACTGAAGAAACCGGCTCCTTTGCCAACAATGACATTGTACACCACGACCCCACCGGGGCAGACCACGACGGCTTTTCTTTGGGACTAAAAAAGTCGCTGCTCAACTTTATGCATGGTGCATGTCTCGATTTTCCGCTGCACAAATGGTTTGATTTCAAAACACCTAAGACTACTGTAAAGCCTACTTATATAACAGATGTACTTGCCGAAACCGAATACGCCTCTGCAAAAAACACCGCCAAAGTAGTATGGCTGGGTACAGAACCGGCAATTTCATTCTTCACAAAATCACACAAAGGGCAATTGTACGAAATGAGTTCGCTCACCTTTCAGAGCAGGCAGGCAGCTATGACTATCAAAGTCAGTAAAGAACAGGGCGCCTGGCTGGCTGCTGTTTTGCCACTGCTGTCTGTACACAATCAGAAAATGATGACTTTACACGATGTGATGACCCACTATGAAGCGGCAGGCCTTGATGATTTCGAACTGTTTTGGGAAAACAAACCGGTAAACACACTACACAAAGCTGGGCTACTCGTCATCTAACGACAACTGCAGGGGACAAACTATTGGGTTGCAACCACTGTATCCATCATAATACGATCCATCATATCTTCGAGCTGCACACCCCTCAGATTATGTGCTATGATCTTGCCCGATGGGTCTATCAGGACATTTGCCGGTATTGATTTAATAGAATACGTTACAGCAGCTACAGACGACCATCCTTTCAGATCACTTACCTGTGTCCAGGTTAGTCCGTCTTCATCTATCGCCTGCTGCCAGTTGTCCTTATCATGATCCAACGACACACCGTATACCGTAAAATTCTCGTCTTTGTACTTTTTGAACGCAGCTACTACACTAGGGTTCTCAGCACGACACGGACCGCACCACGATGCCCAGAAATCCAGCAGCACATACTTGCCCCTCAACGACGACAATGCCACAACAGTACCATCCGGTGTTGGCAGGTTGATCTCCGGAGCCATGGCACCT
Source organism: uncultured Bacteroidota bacterium (assembly GCA_903824665.1). Lineage (GTDB taxonomy): Bacteria > Bacteroidota > Bacteroidia > Chitinophagales > Chitinophagaceae > Nemorincola. Next base: position 176,962 of record CAIJXT010000006.1, read on the forward strand.
GTTTCCACGTACTGCGGTTTTACCGGTGCTGGTCCCTGATTCAGTAGATTTACTTTCGAGAAATACTCGTTGAATTCACGGGTCATCTTAGTTCCGGGAAATCTGCGTCCAAGGCTTTGCGTGAATGCACTCAGGAACACGCCTTCACTTTTCGGATTCAAAATTCGCGCAGCAAAGATCGCATTGGGTTGGTAAGGCGTGGTGTCAGCATAATTTTCGATCTGCTGGGTAAAATCCTGATTCATCTCCTGATAGTTCTTCTGGGCAAGTGCCAGCAAACTATCATTGCCACGGGCACGCAAGGTATCCAGCACAATGTTCATGGTATTGAAATCCCTTACCTTCTCCCTGAAAAACCGCAGAAATTGCTTCAGATGTTCAGATGCAGCCGAGCCGGATACCGTGTAGTTTTCGATCGCGTTCCATTCACTGTTCAGCTTTATGTTACCCTTATCTATGGAAAGTAGAATGAATTTGTTGTCATCAAAATGAAGGCGGTACAGTCCGGGTTCGGGTGCAGCGCCCGACAATTCGAAACGCCCGTCTTTTTTCGAATGCACAGAGTCTACTATTGCCACTATGTCATTCGCACCCAATTGTTCCAGTATTACTGTTTGCACAGGCATACCTTCAATCTCCCCTATGATATTGAACTTACTGCTGCTGCTGCTGCAAGCTGCCAAACCCGTCACTGCAATAAGAAAAAAGAGTAAATGTTTTGATTTCATCCGGGGATATTTAACGCCACAATCTTCCTAATCAACCCAAAATTAATAAGGCAAATGTCAACAAATGCCTAAAATTTGCATTGTCACTAGTATATACACCAAAAATAACGCCACGATTGCTCGTGGCGTTAAAAAACTATACCTTTTCTTTTAATACTGGTAACACTTCTATTCAGACGCTATCTGCAATGCTGCCCTGATCTTTGCTTCCACTTCGTCAGCTACCTCCGGGTTATCATTCAGAAACTGCTTCACTGCGTCCCTGCCCTGCCCTATTTTGCTGTCTCCATATGCAAACCAAGAACCGCTTTTCTGCAGGATACCCAACTCTACACCCATATCTATGATTTCACCTACCTTGCTGATTCCTTCTCCGAAGATGATATCAAACTCTACCTGCCTGAAGGGTGGTGCCACTTTATTCTTCACCACCTTCACACGGGTACGGTTACCACTGGCCACATCCCCATCCTTGATTTGGCTGATACGGCGAATATCCAAACGAACTGACGCGTAAAACTTCAATGCATTACCACCGGTTGTTGTCTCAGGATTACCAAACATCACGCCTATCTTCTCGCGAAGCTGGTTGATGAATATGCAGCAGCAGCCCGTACGCGAAATAGTAGCGGTAAGCTTGCGGAGTGCCTGGCTCATCAGGCGGGCCTGAAGACCCATTTTGCTTTCTCCCATTTCGCCTTCCAGTTCGCCCTTAGGCACCAGCGCGGCTACTGAGTCAATTACTACTACATCTACTGCACCCGATGAGATCAGACGATCGGCAATCTCCAAACCCTGCTCACCATAGTCGGGCTGCGATATGATCAGATTGTCCACATCCACACCCAGCTTACGGGCATAGCTGGCGTCAAATGCGTGTTCCGCATCTATAATCGCGCAAATTCCACCCTTTTTCTGCGACTGGGCTATTGTATGTATAGCTATCGTCGTTTTACCTGAAGATTCCGGACCATATATTTCTACGATACGGCCGGCCGGCAGACCACCTACCCCCAACGCCATGTCCAGACCAATAGATCCTGTGCTGATCACATCCATCTTCTCCTTCTGCTTGTCGCCAAGCATCATCACAGAACCTTTTCCATAATCTTTCTCGATCTTGTCGAGTGCGAGTTTGAGTACTTTTAATTTATCGTCTGCCATCTTACCTGTTTTTTTATCCATGATTTTATGCACCAAAAGTAGGTGAATTTGCTACGCGTTTTTCGCTCCCGGGAAAAAGATATCCACAATTTCAATTGGAGTACGCTGGAGCAAAATCACCCCACCCCGGAAGCAAATCGGTGCCAAAACGGGGCAAATCCGGACGCACCAATTTTTATACCGCCTTCTGCAGCAGTACATTGGCTGTAGCCACAATACCCTCTTCACGGCCTATGAAGCTCAATTGCTCCGTTGTCGTAGCCTTAATAGAAACATCGTCAACAGACACACCCAATATCATGGCTATTGCCTGCCGCATCTCATCTACATACTTCCGTATTTTGGGCGCCTGCAGCAGAATAGTGCTGTCAATATTCACAAGTCGGTAACCCCGTTCGCATACCAGCTGATACGAACGTTGCAGCAATACCTTGCTGTCTATGCCTTTGTATGCAGCATCTGTATCCGGGAAGTGTTGCCCGATATCACCCAGGCTCAGCGCACCCAGTAGCGCGTCACATATTGCATGCAGCAACACGTCGGCATCAGAATGTCCGAGTGCGCCCTTATGGTGCGGTATCAGTATGCCGCCAAGCCAGAACTCGCGACCCTCTACCAGCTTATGAAAATCTATACCTTGCCCTATTCTATACATACTGCTTGTTTTTTTGTCGCTATTTTTTTGCTACCCGCACCATTAGTTTATACCCTCCATCTGTGGTGATAATCAGCAGGTAATTGCCTGCCTTTGTGCGCACCGGAAAATTAAGATCAAATCCATTCTCACCTTCGTCAAAATCTTTATTATTCACTATCACCGCTATTTCCTTTTCATCCATGTCACACAGCTTCACGGTCACCTTCTGCGGCTCTACCAGCTCAAATGTAACAGCAGCGCTGGTTTCCAGCGGGTGTGGATAGATGTTGTACTGCTGCTTTCTATCGGGCATATCCACAATACCAAGGTGAAGATCGGCCAGCAATATACTAAGGCTCAGCAGTGTTTCCGATTGCTTTTCAGACCACTCCTCCCGCAATTCATAAACCTTATTATCTCTGGACGATACAATAATGTTGTTCGACATTATTTTATGCGCTGGTTTTGCAGCCTGCATTTTTAACCCGGCGGAACCGTATCCATAAGTCTCGCTCTGTATGCCCTTTTCATCCACACGCATCAACAGGTACCTGCTGATAGCTACATCGCTCTTCTTTGTTGCATATCCCGACAACAATATTGATCCGTCAGGCAACACGGCCATGTCATCCACCTTGTTTGTAAAGGATATAAAAGTTGAAGGCATAACACCAAAGGTATCCGCCGCTACTATTCCCTGCTCACCAAAAGAGGTATCCAATTGACCTGTGCCTAAATACCGCGCCAGAAAAATGTTCTGCCCACCATTCTTGCCGGCAAAAACACCTGCTACAACTATCCGCCCATCGGGCAGCTGTCTCATGCTTCGCGGCAGCAGGTACCCCATGCTGCCGGCGCTGGTTATAGTTGTCCCCTTGATACCGAAAGACGTATCGGCCGACCCATCGGCATGATACCGCGCCAGTACTACGTTGCAGGAATCGTTGGAATAGTTGCAGCCAGCCGCTAAAAACTTCCCATCAGGTTGCTGCGCTGCTGCCACAACCTTATTGTTGCCGCGAATCAGTTCATCCACTATGGTTCCGTCTCTTCCAAATGTTTTGTCCGGCTCTCCACTGTATAGGTACCGTGCCAGAAAAAAATGACTGGTGCCATCTATCTCCGCATCGCCAAATGCTACAACCTTTTCATCTTGCTGGTAAAAGGCGCCGCAAAACTTACTGCTTGCACCTATGGACAGTTGAATAATGCCGGTATGATAATCACTGTCCAGCGCTCCGGTCTTAGTAAGTCGCACCATTGTGGCCACCGGCGATACATCATTGCCAGTGCGTGCAGAGCCGGTTATATAAAGCCTACCCCATCTATCAAAATCTGCCGCGAATGGTTTGCAGTCCTTAAGATGCTGCAGCTTCACTTTCGATGTTCTGATGCCTTTATAGTCATCATCAGGCTCTCCATAAGGGAAAAGCCGGCGGGTATAAAAATTGTTACCCGAAATAGCAATAAAGATCAGCATTCCATCACTCTGCCTGGCGAGCTTGCTCCTCCCTTCATTAAAGTTCTTTGTCACAATACCCGCCACTGTAGGTTGCGCCCACGCAACGACGCCCCATTGCAGCAGCACCAATAAGAGAAGTATCTTTTTCATAAGTATCGCCTCCGGGATACCGGCATTTTCAAACCTGCTGTTCTACAAAAATGCACCAGAAATCCCGACATACAACCACTTCATGTCGCGAAACCTGCCCCCGGAACACTTTTCGCCACTATATGGCCAAACCATGCTGCTGAGCTGTGTCTATCGCCAGATCATATCCAGCGTCAGCATGCCTTATCACGCCCATACCGGGGTCGTTATACAATACACGGCGCAGGCGTTCGTCTGCATCCTGTGTACCATCGGCTACTATCACCATACCTGCATGCAGCGAATAGCCCATACCTACCCCACCGCCATGATGGAAGGATACCCAGCTCGCACCACCCGCGGTATTGATCAGTGCATTCAATATCGGCCAGTCGGCTACAGCATCGCTGCCATCTTTCATAGCTTCAGTCTCCCTGTTAGGCGATGCCACAGAACCAGTATCCAGATGGTCGCGCCCTATCACTATCGGTGCCTTTACCTTTCCGGTACGTACCAGTTCGTTAAACAGTAATCCGGCTTTTTCGCGGTCACCCATTCCCAGCCAGCAGATACGCGCCGGCAATCCCTGAAAGGCAATACGCTCACGCGCCATATGCAGCCAGCGATGCAGCCCTACATTATCCGGAAACAATTCCATCAATGCCTTATCTGTTGTATAAATATCCTCCGGATCACCACTCAAAGCTACCCATCTGAATGGTCCCTTACCCTCGCAGAACAGCGGGCGTATATATGCAGGTACAAATCCCGGAAAATCAAATGCATTGGCAACGCCGCGCTTGTCATGTGCCTGGCCGCGCAGGTTATTGCCATAGTCAAATGTTATTGCACCGCGCTTTTGCAGCTCCAGCATCTGGCGCACATGCTTCGCCATTGTATCCAGCGAACGGCTCGAATATTCTGCAGGATTACTTTCCCGCAACACTTTTGCTTCCACAACGCTCAACCCCTCAGGAAAATACCCGATCAGCTCATCATGCGCCGATGTTTGATCTGTAAGTGTATCAGGCACAATATTGCGGTCTATCATGCGCTGAAGCAGGTCTACCACATTGCAGCACACACCGATCGACACACGCTCACCCTTTGCCTTCGCCTCCAGCGACCAGTCTATCGCTTCGTCTATATCTGCCGACCATTTATCCAGATATCTTGTTTCTATCCTTTTCAGTATGCGCCATTCCTCCATTTCTGCAGCAAGGCATACACCCTCGTTCATGGTGATGGCCAGCGGCTGTGCGCCACCCATGCCACCAAGACCGGCCGTTACATTCAGCGTACCCTTCAGGCTCCCGCCAAAATGGATGTCCGACAACGACAAATACGTTTCGTAAGTACCCTGCACAATACCCTGCGAGCCGATATAAATCCAGCTCCCTGCAGTCATTTGCCCGTACATCATAAGACCCTTTGCTTCCAGCTCTCTGAAGTGTTCCCAGGTAGCCCAGCGACCCACAAGATTGCTATTGGCAATTAGCACCCTCGGCGCATTCTTATGTGAGCGCAACACGCCTACCGGCTTGCCACTCTGCACCATCAGCGTTTCATCTTCCTCCAGATTACGAAGGCACTCCAGTATCTTATCATAGCTCTCCCAGTTCCGGGCTGCCTTACCTATGCCACCATATACCACCAGATCCTCGGGGCGTTCTGCCACTTCCGGGTCCAGGTTGTTTTGAATCATTCTGTATGCAGCTTCTGTAACCCAGTTCTTGCAGGTAAGCTGTGTACCACGGGGCGCACGTATCACGCGGGATTGTGTAGTCATAATAGAAATCGAAACGATATTGAAATAAATCAGCTCCAAAATTAGGCATAATCTATCAACACCCGCAACTTTCAGACTATGCGCCTATAAATACAAACCATCCAATCGGGTCTGCCTTTTTCAACCTGCAAAACCCGAAATGTAAGCTGCAACCTCTTCTGCCCGCTCTTCCTGCGGAAAATGACCGCAACCGTCCAGTTCCCTGATCTCATGATTCCGAAACCCTTCCGCAAAACGCTTCAGGTAGTTCTTTCCAATAACAGGGTCCTTCATACCCCATATTAACAAAACACGCTTGTCCGCTATCGGCTGCCTGCTGTTCCACAACGTCTCAAACCAGTCCTGATCATGCAGCAACGAGTATACAAATGCAAGCGCACCCATACGTTCTCCACTACTGGCAAATGGCTTTGTATACTGTTTCAGCAATCGCGGATGCAGCTTACGGTCGCCAAACGCTGCCGGCAACACAAATCTGGGTGAAAAATTGAGATATTTATACAGAAAAGGCAACAGCGGGCTGCGTAGCATTTTGCTGAACCTGATGTCGTCTGGATCTTCCTTGCTGCTCCACAGCCAGGAATTCAGTACTACAATGTTTTTCACCAGCTCTGGCTCTTCTATTGCGGCAGACAGCCCAATCGGCCCGCCAAAATCGTGCACCACCAGCGTCACATCCCGTAATTGCAGCTTCCGTACCAATTGCAGCAATGTCGCTCGGTGATTGGTGGTAGAATAATCGTACACCCTGGGTTTGTCAGACAGCCCAAATCCAATATGATCTATCGCTACACACCGGTATTTCCCGCGTAGCTTTTGAATCACGTTCCTGAAATCGAAACTCCACGATGGGGTTCCATGCACAAAAAGCAGCGTTTGACCACTACCCTCATCTATGTAATGAAGTTGCTGCCCACTGATGTCCATAAAATGCGAACGAAAAGGATACTCGTTCCTGTCCAGCCATTCATTTGCCATAGTTTTTGATTTTGCACAAATGTCTATTCATGCAAAATCAAAAATCTTGGTACAGACCATTTTTAACGTGGACCATTTAGTTTACTTCCGGCAGTCTGTGCAGTCGCTTATGCACTTCTGCCAGGCCGTGTCACCCGTTTCAGATTCAGATTAGATATCGGTGACACCACCAGCGGAAACTTCTCCACCACCACATTGCTGGTATCCAGTCCAAAACCCTTTTCTTCCGACAAGCTGTAATCCTTTATCAGGAAGTGCATCTTCATCATCAGTTGCTCCCAGAATGGCAGATCATTGTCCTGGCTCAGGAATTTCTCCATTACCACAAACGAAAAGTCACCGATCATATTACTACCCTCAGAGCTGCGGTAGCGGCTGCTCAGGTCTACTTCCTTATTCATCACAAGGTCTTCTACTACTCTTTTGAACAGCACATTGATGCGGGGCTGCACCCTGAAGCCCAGCCTGAACTCTACACGAATAATATCATTGGGCACAATATGCTCTACAATATATTCGCAGGTATAGGGGTCATCCAGCGTATCCACATGTATAAACCAGTATATATTAGCCCTTTTGGGTTTGTTGTACAGTATGGAGTATAGTATTTTATGCTCTATCTCCTTAGGGTTGTCGGCACTGGTCAGGTATACCAGGTGCGTAGCATACTTGGCCACGGTTTCATCATTGCTCAGCTCTTTCAGCTTGGGCACAAAGTGATCCAGACGTACAAATTCCACATACCGGTTCTTGATCTTGCGTGCCTTAAACCAGTTGTACATAATAAAGAAAAGACCACCACCGATCACCAGCGTCACATACCCGCCATGCGGAAATTTATCAATATTAGCTACAAGGAAACTCATCTCTATCGTGAGATAAACTACCAGATATACAATGATAAGCACCGGACTCCTCCGTCTTAACACAAGAAAATTCGCAAACAGTATAGACGTCGCGATCATGCACATTGTTATCGCCAGACCATACGCAGCTTCCATGTTCGACGCCTTCTCAAAATGCATCACAATACCGAAACTACCCACAAACAACAGCCAGTTGATTGCCGGAATGTATATCTGCCCCCGTGCTTCTGACGGGTAGTTGATCTTAAATTTCGGCCACAGATTCAGCCGCATAGCCTCACTGATCAGTGTGAACGACCCTGAAATCAGCGCCTGGCTGGCAATGATAGCGGCCGTTGTCGCCACCACGATTCCTATGTACAGAAACCAATTCGGCATCACACCAAAAAACGGGTTGAAGCCTGCCTCAATCATGTCTCCTGTAATGGTTTTACCGCCATAGGCATGCAGCAGCCACGCCCCCTGCCCCAGATAGCTGAGTATCAAACAACACTTTACAAATATCCACGAGTAGCGGATGTTCCACTTACCACAATGACCCAAATCAGAATACAGCGCCTCGGCTCCGGTAGTACATAGAAATACTCCGCTTAGGATGAAGAACCCCTTGGGATACATGATCAGCAGCTTAATGCCATAATATGGATTGAACGCCTTGAATACGACCATATTGTCCGATAGATGTATGAATCCCAGCACCGCCAGCATACCAAACCACAGAAACATAATGGGCCCAAAAAACTTCCCGATAATCGCCGTACCAAACTGCTGCAGAAAAAACAATGCCGCCAGTATGGCCAGTACTATATACACGATCGATGTCTGGCTGATATCCGAAATGGCAGGCACCTGTTTCAAACCTTCTATAGCAGAGGTTACAGATATCGCCGGGGTAATCATTCCATCTGCCAGCAGCGCTGCACCCCCTATCATGGCCGGCACCACCAGCCACTTGCGCCGCCTGCGCACCAGCGCAAACAACGAAAATATACCTCCTTCACCCTTGTTATCCGCTTGCAGCGTAAGTACTACATACTTTATGGTGGTCTGCAGGGTCAGTGTCCAGATTATCAGCGACAACACCCCTATTATCAGGTCTTCCTGTATCGTTTTCCCCTTTATGATCGCATTGAGCACATATAGCGGCGATGTACCTATGTCGCCATATATGATTCCCAATGCAATTAACAATCCTGCCGTAGAAGCCTTCGAGTGTTTTCCTGACATAAAACCGTTATTTTCCCAGTATTTCGCTTTTACCTTTTGCTTCAAACTGCTGCTATTTAGCCCGCACCGGGCTCATCAAACACCAGCAACTGTTCAAAAACGACACAAATATAGCAACACAGTATGGTATGAAACTGAATATTCCTTTTTGCAGCATATTTTTACTGGTGGCACCGGCCATTCCTACATCTTTCGCACCTTTTCAGCCCGGGATATATAGGTTCATTGCCACCTTCCACGCTATTCGACTCAGTTGTTTTGCTTTGCACGTCCGTAAATTCAGGGTTTACCAATACGGTATACCACAAAAGTATCGATTGCCTTACTCGAAAACTCCCAGGGTATATCTCCCGGACTGGTCGCATACATAGCCGCATGCCGGCTCACAGAAAAAAAACTCCATATCCCCGGATTGTACCAATAAGCCCCTACTCTGGTCATTTGCAACCCGTGGGTATCTTGCCGCGATACATCCTTGGGCATCACCAGCAGATCCCCGTCCTGTATGGCAGAGGTGGTTACGCCCAGCGGCTCGCATCGTGCTTGGCTACAATACCATTGCCACCCCCAATGGCCGGCGCCCCACACTCTACTACCGGCTGCCGTATGAGCTCTTATATCGGCAGCACCACGCCTGTAATAGTCAGCATACTGCCAGTCCGAAATGCCCAGCACACATCCAGCAAGCACTGTTCCGCCAATGATCACCTTGCGCATCCCTTCCGGAACCCGTCCCCACATCTGTGCAAAAATGGCTAGCACCGGCACCAGCAGCAATAGTAAATGCCTCGTAGCTACAAATGGCGCTAATAGTATAACGAACGATGCAATAGCAGCCACCCACCAGTACATCATTGCAAGCGGATATCCGGACCCGTCCCGATTGCTCCCCGCCAATTGATATCTGAAAAAGCAGTAAACGACACCCACCACAAGCAGTGCCCCGTTTACCAGAAATGCACCACCCAGCATTGCCGCAGCATCTGGCTCGCCAACCTTCCCGGAATATACAAGCGCTGCAAGCAAAGGTAGGGCTATAGTCGCCGCCACCGCAGCAGTCGTTGCTAGTCGGCGTGCAGGCAACAATCCGAATAATATGATAAGCGAAAAAAAAGAGGTACCCCCAAGGCACAAAAGCACTGAATGAACCCTTACAGGTATGCGCTCCCACATTATGCCACCACCCCGGTGCAGCAGATGCACGCTCCCAAACTCATAATAATTCCATACCGACCAAAGTACAAGCACTGCCACTGGTATCAGTACCACAAACAATTGCCGGTATTGTTTCCAGACCACAATACTGATTATAAGAACTACAACAAGGGGCAATGCCGTATACTTGATCATCAGCGCAGCCGAAACCAGCAAAGCCGCCCATACATATCTTCGTCCCTCTGTTCGCACACCAGGCACCAACAACATATACACAAATGCCAGCGTTGCCGCCAACAGCGGTATGTCTGTCATCATATTCTGGTTTACTATAAAAGCCGGATTGAATGCAAACAGGGCTGTAAACACTGCAGCATGCTCCCGGCTCACCAACCGGAATACCTTATAGCTGAAAAGAATACATAAATAGCTGAAAACCGATTGCAACAGGTGCATTGCCACCTCGGTTGTGCCAGATAGCCTGCTCCATGCTGCTATCATGTAAAAAAACAATGGCGGCTGATTGGCGTTGCTGAAGGGCTCGGGGTCATTATACCAGTTCACCATGCCCGACATAGGCTTTAGCGGATGGTCTACGATCCATTTTGCCACCTCCAGATAAAAGGTATCATCAATATGAAACGCCTTATTGATATTGATTAGTGTGGGTACTACCCACAGGCAAAACGCAATAAAGTACGGGCTACGATTCCAAACCTCTGTGCTGTTAATATCAGGCTTGCCCACAAAATCCATATTGACTGCTTATGTTTGATGCTGAACGGGTTTCAAACATACAACAATTCGCAAACAACGGCATACGATACAGATGGTTCGGCAGCAGTCAATTCGCAATTAGAATGCAGAAAATTACTATTTACAGAGCACAAAATGGACCAACAAAACTTCAAATAGACTTTCTGGTCAGCCCGCGTTCATTTCTTTTGGTTGCAGCAACCAGGCGACACCCATGGATAATCGGGTCGCACGGCTTGCTCTTTATCCGCATCAGTGCTCCGTTTGCATGAGCACATACCATCTACACAGTTACCGCTTCATCATTCACATAGTACATGTGCAATAATCCCTTCCCCTTTACCTCTACCATCCCGCGCGAGGTACAGGGTATCTTGTTTTTCACCAGTTCGTAGGTGGCTTCCGATATGTTTATACGCCCGGCTGCACTATTCTGCTCCATTCTTGCAGCAGTATTGACTGTATCGCCCCATATGTCGTACGCAAACTTTTTTACGCCCACCACTCCGGCCACCACGCTACCGCTATTTATCCCTATCCTTACTGCAAAAGCCCCCTCAGCACTGTTCATTGCCAGCCGTTCGCTTACAAACCTTTTTATCTCAATAGCGGCCAATATCGTCTTTTCCGCATGCTGTTTATCGGCCTTTGGCAGTCCCGACACTGCCAGATAAGCATCCCCAATAGTCTTTATTTTTTCAATACCATACCTGCCCATTATTTCATCAAATGCCCTGAAGCACACATCCAATTCATCTATCAACGCCTGTGGTTGCATCTTCTCTACCGCCTGCGTAAAGTTCACAAAATCAGTAAGCATTACCGTTACATGATCATATTGCCTGGCTACTGTTGTACCGCTATTTTTCAGTTCATCCGCCACCTGTGCAGGCAGAATGTTCAACAGCAACTCATCCGACTTTTTCCGTTCAGCTTCAGACCGCGCGCGCGCCTTGGCTATAACCACCGAAAAACCCATCAGCAGCACTACACCCACAATACCCAGAATAGTATATCCCCGCTGCTGCCTGTACCGTATGTTGGCCACAGCCCTGTCTCGCTCATTCTTCATACTGTCCACTTCCATTTTACGCAGCATGCTCATACGTACCATTTCCGTTTTCTCTTCTTCGCTAAACACAGAATCTTTATACAGCGTATATAATTTGTATGCCTCAAACGCCCCCCGAAAGTCCCCCAAAAGCGAATCATTGTAAGCCATACTTGCATAATTACCACGCAGGTGATACACATCACCCAACGCTATATTCACCGCTATCGCCTTTTGCAGATACTCATTGGCGCGCAGCAATGCTGGGTGTTTGCTCAGGTCAGCTCGTTGTGCACGCCGCACCTTGCGTTGGCGTATCCGCCCCGTATCGGTCGCTTCCACCACTGCCATCGTGTCCGCCACCGACAGGGCATACGATTCGCCTATGTTCCCCAGCATCAATGCCATGCCTCGCTTATCGCCTATTTCTTCATGCAGCTGCAGCGCCCTGTGCAGGTAGTCTATACCATCCACGAAGTTGTGCTGAAGAATATATACCGTGCCAATATTTCCCAGATCTGTACCTATGGCGCTTTTGTCGCCTTTCTTCATATCCGATTTTAACGCCTTAAAAAAATACTTCAGTGCGTGCTCATAGTCATTCTGATTTTGGTACACCAGCCCTATGTTCAGATTCATAGCATCTACGCCATTCTCACTCCCTATCTTCTCGTATATTGACAAAGCCTTTAATTCAAACTCCAGCGCCTTTTCAAAATCCCCGTTATAGAAATATACATTACCCAGATTGCCCAGTGCCGAAGCCGCTCCCTCATCATTTCCCAGTTCTTCATATATCCTCAATGCGGCAAAGTAGTACCCCATCGCTTTTGGATAATCCGACTGCGACTCATAATTATTACCCAGAGTCGAGTTTGCCCACGCTATACCCACTTTCCATTGCAGCTTGTTGGCCAGTTTCAGGCATTGCAATCCATATTTTATCCCCTCATTCGGATTTATGGAAGAGTAGTTAAAGGAAATGCTTTTTAACAAACGAACTTTAAAGGTATCTTCTTTATGTTGGGGTAGCGCACTTACCAGCGAGTCTATCTTCTCTTGGCCCTGCAGCCGGGCCGCTAGCGGCACCGACACAAGATTGGTCACTATAAAAAACATAAATACCGCCAAGAGTCTCATGACCAAATTTTACAATTGAAAATACATCTTAATTGCACATCTGCCAAATCCCCCTATTCTTGACCACCGCGATTCAAAATATTAACCCTCGGTTGTGCCAGACAACTTGCTTCACGCCGCCATCATGTAAAAAAACAATGGCGGCTGATTGGCGTTGCTGAAGGGCTCGGGGTCATTATACCAGTTCACCATACCCGACATAGGCGGTAGCGGATAGACTATGATACATTTTCCCACATACAGACAAAAAGTATCGTCATTATGAAACGCCCTATTGATATTGATCAGCGTGGGCACTATCCACAGGCATAGTGCAAGAAAATACGCATTCCGGTACCAGACCATTCCGGTCGAAACATATGGATTTTTATCCACGTTCATAGCGCAATTTGAATTTCGAAAAAACCTCCGTTCAAACATACAGGAAATTACCTGATTTGCACCACGTCTCCCCGGGTGCCCCTACTTTGTCTCTACATCTATTATTTCCTGCCCTTGTTTTCCCAGATAGTGCTGCAATACCGCCACATAGGCATCCGTGCCGTTGTCGCAATTCGTAAAGATCACCAAACCTTGTTTCGCCTTTGGCAACACAAATGCCATTGTATGCACGCCTTTGTCATCACCTCCATGTACCAGCGCATCCTCTCCCGGGCGCACGTCCTCATCTACCCACCACCCCAACCCAAAATACTTCCTGGGCGTTATCCGCACCTGCTCACCTGTCATTTGCTCATAGAGCTCCTTTTTCAGTCCGGCACCATTCATTACATACACCACAAACTTACTATAATCGGCTACCGTTGTCAGCAGATCATCCGCTCCATTGGCCGTTGTGTTTTTGTACGTTGCATACAGTGTGCCATCAGCTTTATGCCAACGCGCGAATCGCGCCTCATCCACCGTCTTATCCCAGTAAAAACGGGTGTCCTTCATACCTAGTGGCCTGAAGATTAGTTCGTCCGCCACCTTGACCAGCGTCTTTCCGGTCACGTTTTCTATAGCCTTCCGCAGATATTCAAATCCCTCTCCGGAGTACTGATACTTAGTGCCGGGTTCAAACTCAAAAACCAGTTTTTTCCCGTCGTTAGTTCTACGCCAGTTGGCAAATCCAGACCTGTGGCTCAGAATATGCCTGATCGTTAGCTTTTTCGATCGTGCATCACCGGCTACATCCGGGTCTGTCCAGTACTTGCTTATGGGTTCATCCAGCGTCCACTTTCCTTCATTTACCAGTTGCAGCGCCACCATTGCCGTCACAGGCTTGGTCAGCGATGCCACATTAAACAGCATATTATCCGGATGAGGATTGCCGTCTATCCCCTTTCCATACACGGTCACCTGCTTTACCTTTCCATCCTCTATATATCCTATCCCCAATGCCGGAATCTGCTTTTTTGCAAGCCACCTATCAGTTTCCGCTCTGTCTGCAAACACAAGGCTGTCATTTACATTACCTGCACTATCCGGCATATGGTGGTTATAACTCAGGCCTCTTGTCAGTCTCCATTGCCCGTTTTCCAAAAGCCATACATGTGTAAAACTGGCAATACTGGTCACATACTCTGGCTTCTCCTGTTCCAGTGCATAAAACACATGGGTACCTGTCTGAACCGCACCATATATTACGCCGTTTTTCTTCAACGGATACACGTTCAATTCGTTTTCATTCAGCACCCTCCTCGGCTTGTACGATAGCTTACACACCCCATTCCTTACGTTGTCAATAAATGTCCGTTTCGAGCGCGTTACTCCCGCCTCATCATGGTAAAACTCAAAATCATCGCTCAACAGCTGTTCAAACTGCGCTAGATCACAATAATTAAATCCCACATTAAACAGCAGACTATCTGACGTTTTCAGCGTCTTAAACAACGCCTCAGACCGCGCGATCTGCCCGGTTGCAAATAACGAACTCAGAATGATAACTAATACAAAAAACGTTCCCTTCATATTTCAATCTATTTGGCAATCAGAACAAACATTCCTCTTTCACTACTCCGGTTGTTCGCAGCTACACAGCTACAATTCATCACTTACATCCCACCCTTTGTCAGTACCTCATACCCTTGTTGCCAAAGATACGTTCGCCAGCTGGCATTCAGCCGCTGCCAATAATCACGTTGTTATTTTGCTTTTTGCTCACTATTCTTTTCCACCCTGTACACTTTTGTTCCTCGCCTTGTCTGCCTGTTACCTGTCCGGTGCAAAAGACACCTTCAGGCACTCATTTTAAAAAATCCGTAAAAAATTGGTCGCAATATTTGTTAAACTATAAATTTAGTTTTAGCTTTGAACTACAAACATAGTTTAATGAAATCGTTGACAAGGGCAGAAGAGCAGGTGATGAAGGTACTCTGGAAAATGGAACGTGGTTTATTGATGGAAATTGTAGAACAAATGCCGGCTCCACAGCCGCACAAAAACACAGTTGCCACCATTCTCAAAACACTTACCGACAAAGAATTTGTGGGCATAGAGCCAATTGGCCGTATACACCGTTACTACCCGCTTGTATCAAAACAGGCCTACTCCAAGGGTAGCCTTACTAATATGGCCAAAGGGTATTTTGAAGGTTCTTACAGCAGCATTGTTTCATTTCTTGTCAAGGAGAAGGAACTCTCTGTGCAGGATCTGGAATTGCTTGTGAAACAGCTTAAGAAGAAATAAACTCAATAACATGAACGCACTAATTCTGTTCGTAATAAAGAGCATTGTCGTCAGTGGTATACTCAGTGCATGGTATTTGCTTGCACTCAAAAACAAGCCATTGCATCACTACAACAGGTTCTACCTGCTGCTCACACTAGGTGCAAGTATGCTCATACCACTCCTTAGTTTCAAGTGGTCTCCCATTCTTCAAAAAACACCCATACTACTCCAATCTGTTCAGGCGCTGGCACATACCGTCAGCGATGCTGATGGTGCTCATCTGGTTACATTGCAGGCACCGGCTGCAGGTATCTCCTGGTCATTCATTGTAGTGGCGGTAGCAGCCCTTATCAGCATCTTGCTGGTAGCCCGGCTGCTCACCCAAATAGTCTGGGTGCTACATTTAGCATCACAATTTCCAAATACCGTCGTCGAACAAATCACAGTAGTCCAAACCAACTTGCCCAAAGCCCCTTTCTCCTTTCTGAACCGTATTTACTGGCGGGATACTTTGCCTATGCACACAGACAGTGGCAAAATGATACTACGGCACGAGTTGGCCCATATCAGGCAAAAGCATACCTACGACAAACTCGTATGCCAGCTCCTTACCAGCATATTCTGGATCAACCCATTTTATTGGATTATACAGAAGGAGTTGGAAATGGTGCATGAATTTATTGCCGACGAACAAGCAGTCGCACACAACAGTGAAGGCACATCCGGACAAGACACTACAGTTGCCTTCGCCAAAATGCTGCTGCACGCACACAACCCATCCATTAATTTTTCACCTGAACACCAATTTTTCGCTTCACCCATAAAAAGACGATTAACAATGCTACAGACCAACAACACCGTACGTGCTTCTTTGCTGAGGCGCTCAGCAGTATTGCCGCTCATCGCCGGCACCATCCTCATCTTCGCTTTCAGCCCACCAAAAGCAACAAAATTCTTGGGCATCAAAAGCAACAAAAAGATAGTATTGGTAGTAGATGCAAGCCATGGCGGCACTGATCTGGGTTGCCGGTCCGGATCGCTTACAGAGAAAGACCTCAGCCTTAAAGTAGCCAAACGAATCCTGCAGCTGGCGCCTTCCTACAATATCGAAGTACACCTCACCCGAACCGACGACAGGCAAATGACACTCGATGAACGGCTGGACTTTTCCAACAAACTGCAACCCGACGACTTGCTATCTATTCATGTAGACGACAAGCCGGGAAAAGAGATTGGCAAAGGCACTTTTGATATTGCCATAAACAACAAAAATGCAAAAGCCACAGAAAGCAGCAAACTCGCATATGCGATACTCAAACATGCTTCACGCCCTGAGTGGGAACAAACAAACGCACTTGCTGAAAGGAACCCCAAAATATTGGGTGGCAGCACATCTGCAGCAGCCCTGATCGAAATTGGCGATATAAAAAACAAAAATCAGATGCAGCACATAACTGATGAAACCAAACTCGATGAGCTGTGCAGCCATATACTCGAAGGAGTGGTTGAAGCACACAACAACTAACACCATGATGGTCACTAAACCTCAGGGTCTGCGTTTTGAAACGCGGATCCAAAGGTTGGTTGTAACTAGCACCAGTAATACTCTATAAAGAATTTATGACAAGACCATATAGGGCACTATTCTCGCTTGCTATTGTGACATAATAACTATAGGATTACCGTCTATCTTAATCAAAACGTCTTGTATTGTATATGCGTCCAATTCAATTAGCCGTTCAAAAATATCCAAACCAATCGATTGAAAGCTTGGACCTAAATTATGCAAAGTGATAGATATATTTATCAAGTCTGGAGTTTCAGAAACTGCCGCAGATCTAATATCCGCTAGTTGCCTTCCCCATGATGTAATAAGTTGATTGGACAACTCTGCAATTCGTGTAGGCTCTTTCGTTGTCAAGTAAGATAAAGACTTAGCAAGAAAGGGGATGCGTTCGTTTTTAAATTCGACGGTTCTGTTTTTGATAAATGCATCCAACAATTCATTTATTTCCGGTGTCGGCTCAAGCTGATCTCTTGTGTTTAAAATACCAAGTAAAATTGAGGATATTTCATCATTTCCTAAACCCAACAATCTTACGACATAACCAGTAGTCACATCCGAATGATCTGACCAAGTATTTTTTAATGCGTAGGCAATTCCGTATAACACGTACGTATTGACATTAAAGGAAAGTGATTTATCAATTAGGGTTTGGGCTTCAATATTGTCGGGGTGAATCACCCGCTTAGCCACCAAAAGCTCCCCATACAGTTGACAACTTTTATTGCTTGGACGGGCTAATAATTTTCCCATCCAATTGAAGAAGGATTCATCATCTGCCCAATGTATGGCACGTACAAGATTGCGCCCCAAGAATGGATCGTCTAACAACTCAGGATATGCCGCAATCATTAAGTTCAAAATGCTTTCAGCATCTTTCTTTTCACACAATCTGAGCGCGCGCGGAAAATGAATTGCTAACATTGCAGACCAAATAGATGACCTGTCATTTCGCTTAATGTGGGTAATTATTAAATTTGCCCACTCCTTAATCATTAACTTGTTTGGGTGCAAAAACATAGCACGTGTTACACAATCTAAAATGATGTAGTTGTCCTCTGCACCAAAATATGTCGTTCTATCACCCCAAAGTATACTTTCTATCTGTTCTTCCTTCTCCTTATTAATGGGCTGTTCGGTTTTTTCTGTTATAATTAACCAATTAGTTATCCGTTTTAACCACTCCTCAGATAATATACATGTATCACTCAATCTTGAGTTTATAGCTCTTGCTGCATCTGCATACATCGTAGACACAGACTGTTGCATATCCTTAGTTTGAATCAAATCCAATAGCTTATCAAATGCATACTCTGACTTTGAAAGCCCGACAATACCATGTGATGTTGCATTGATATTGTTTTCGTCGAACCTCAATATTATTGTTGCTGCACGCAAAGGATATTGCTCCGCGAATTTTTCAAATTCCCTTGCCAACTCAGTAGCACTAATATAAGTATCTCGGATGGGCCAGTCATCATCTCTTTTGTCATTGAACGATAGAAAGCATTGGTAGATGCTTTCATCTTTGGCCTTGGACATTTGTTCACATGTCATTGGGCTTGTTGCTCTAACTAATCCGCTGTATCCATTTGTTAATCTAATGTTGGCCCCTAATGCTCTTTCATCCTCCTGTAATTGGCGAGTTGCCGCTTGTTCTCTTATCGTTTTAGGAATAGCAGACATAAGAGAATATCTTACTCGTCTGTTGTGTACTAAATCCCATTTTTTACCCTCTGGTGTTCGTTCTGGATATGGCTTTCTTGCTTTATATCCTCGAATAGAACAGTGCAGGTTAGTAAGTTCTTGCTGATCTAGTTGAGGCGCAATACTACTTATTAATTCTATTGTACCTGAGTGATAATCGTTGCTGTGGCCAATTCTAAACCGTCTTTCATCCGCCAATAAATATTCTAATGCTACTGAGGAAAATTCTGACGCAATTGCGATCAATCCTTTTGCCAATAATCGATGTATCGGTAGTTGTGGGTGTGATTTGTTTACATCAAAAAAATCAATAAACGCCAGAGGACCACACTGAGCAAATTTGACTAAAGATTGCTCTAGGATTCTGCTCAAATATCGATCTGCATACGAACTATTGTCATCAGAAATATTAAACCATGTTCCGGAGGATACATGATAGGAGTGCTCATTAAAATAAGGCTTTTGCTGTGTTTGCTGACAGCCAACAACGAATGTTGGCCAAAAAAGGTCAATAAACTCTTTAGGGTATTTTGCCGCTGTTTCGGACAAAGTATACCAATCTTCGCTAAAGGTCATTAGACGCTCAAAAGGACGGCGCGGGTCATGTGTAATCTGATGAATAACTCTATCAGTCTCCGATGCTTCATCAGATATTGGTGGGATGCACTCAGGATTAGCAATAAGCCTAATCATTTCATTTTCGAAATAGGAACTAGCCAACTTTAGCGCATATAAAGGAGATTTTTTTTCAATAATATAGAATAGATGGGAAGCGGCATTAGGATACTTTTGTTTAAATTGTATGACATCCTTCGCCAATTGAAATAGTTCTTCATCCCAATTATCTATTTGTCGAAGAAAATGGAACACATATTCTATGTTTTCCTCGCCTATCCAATTTTCTTTTATAAAACTCAGTACTGTTTGTGACCTTTGATGATAAATGCCAGATAATAGAAATGCTGACGAATATATCAGACCCGAACTTTCTTTCATCATCTTGTTCAAAAGAGACGAAGTTATCAAATCAAACCAATCGCCTTTCCCTCGTATGGAATTGATAATTCTGATGCGAAACTCATCATCAAAAATTAGCTGTGAAATTAAATCGAATTCAGTCTTGCTTGGATCTGCATGAGCTGTAATACAATCTACAGTCAAATGTTGAATGTGTTTCCTAACATTTGTACGTTGTTCAATAAGTATTTTCTGTATTTGCCTCTTGTACTCTTCCGTATCTGCATCTCTCAAATAAAGCAATACTGTTGATAACTTCGGCCTGATATTGAGGTTATTCTGATGGAGAATAATAAAATCGTAAACAGATTTGTTGTGTTTTATAAAAGATCTTGTCCAAACAAATGCTTGTAACGTCTGATGTGCAAACGAAATGCTTCTACTATTATTCGTTTTCACCAATAAGCCCATGTCTACAAGCCAACCTATGTCATCAGAATATTCGTCGTAATTTAAAAGCGGTAGTGTTTGTTTTGCATCGTTTGTCATGATTGTTGCTATACCGAGCAAAAGTTCTCGTCGACGGGTTCGATGAGGCTCTGAACCAGTTGAGTTACTCCATATATCCTCATATAACTCTAAGTGCGACGCAAAAGCACGTGTAGGATTATTCTTAACATAGCTCAGATAGAAGTTTAGATTACTTGGCCTACAAAGAAAGCGTTTGAATGCTTCATCTGGTGAAATCAAACTCACTCCGTTAGACTTTAGAGATGAGGCAACCGCATCCCATTCCAAATTTGGAAGTCTTATCTCGTTTGCTTTTATGGTAGAGAATCTTGCGTCATGCTTAAATTCAAAAGGACGTGAAGATGCAATTATATGAATGTTTGGGCGTCCGGAAAGTTGGTTAATAAGGCTTAGAAGCACCGATAGCCTTTCTGTTTTAACATCTATGAGTTCACTTAATGTATCCAATTGATCTATGAAAATAAATGTCTTTCCAAATTTCGAAGCTGCAATAACACATTTATCAATCGGATCAGGTAAACCTAAGATTATACCTAAGTCCTGAAAGTTTTTTATTGTCCCATCTAATTGGTCGGCTTTTATTGCCAGAACAATTTCCTTTTCCCCAATTAATTGTTGGGCTATTCTTGAAAGCAATGCGCTTTTACCGGTTCCGGGTTCGCCTAAGATTATCGTCGTCGAGCTAAATTGATTATCAAAAATGATATTTATAGCTTGCTCTTCCTTTCTACATATCCAAGAATTATCAACTCTCAAAGTATTGGGCCAGCTAATCAATCCGTAGGACGAATTTTTGAATTTATCTGTGATTTGCGCTCTGGTCAAGCAACTAATATTGGTGGGCGAAATACTAAGCTGAGCTTCAATGTTCTTTACCGTGCCAAGTATTTCATCTGTAACCGATGACAATTTTTTAAAGTCAACTACAAAACCTGGATAAAATTTTTCACATGCTTTTGGTGACGATGGTAAACGTTGCGCCAGTTCGTCCCATCCATAAACGTATACTTTGAACAGGCCCTGTGCCTTATGTTTCTCGGTAATTTCTCGTGCTAATTGTTGTAACTTTTGATCGTTTGGAGCAGTGGTTGCAAGAATAAAGATGTCCAATTTTCTTGGTTGAAAGTTTTTCGCTTTCTGAACTTCTTTTAAAAGCTCATTCTCGGTGACTTTTTGGCCGTAGTTAATATTCTTCCCTTTACATTGAATACCATAAAGCTCATCGGAATTGCCATCTTTACCAAATACATCAACCCCACATTGCGGCTGCCCTTGCCTACCATTAAGCTGAATATTCATATCTCCTAACAAATCCATCCATAATAGATGGTTAAGTTTCTCAAAATCTTGCCAATTAGAGGGTGGTAGTATTTGGTAACTATTCATGGGTTTATTTCAGATCAACTTAAAGTTGCCTTGGTTTCCAAATTTAAATAGATACGATCAATAATTAAAATCAAATGCACGTTGTTCCCGGATGTTAGAGCGAAGCGCATCCGGAACTACCAATAAACCCGTTCTCCAGAACGTCTTCATCTTGATGCAGCCAAATACTTTCCGTCCCAGGCGGGTCTCCTTTTTCAGGGACCCGCCGGCAATCAGGGCACTAAAGCTGAATTTATCCAACATAACTGACAAAATAATTCCCCTATCTGGTTAGAAGTTTTGTCTATTCTGGCCACAAATGGCTCAACCTTCCACAATCTACCAGGCTTGCGCTAAATGATGCCAGAATATGCTAAAAAATCCACCAATTTTTTGAAGTAGATTTTCTACATTTAACAACACCTTACATCATGCCGAAACCTGTACTATCAACTTATCGTATTCTTCGGGACAAAGGTCTTAATAGAGATATTAATGAAAGCTGGGTCACTTGGGCGCAGGAAATGATAAAGGCCGGTTTTGAATCTATCAACCTGTACGAGCTTGCAGGGATAACCAGACCCTATAATCAATTTGAGTTAATAGAACTCACTGATGTAGTTTTGAAAGACCTGCAGCTTGATTTTTCAGACCCCTATGTGGTTGTCAGAGATTATGTGTACTTCATAATTAAATCCGGCATCAATAATACCGACAACTATTTGTCAGTACTGCGAGAAATACGCGACATCCATTATTATGAACTGGGCGTAGAGTACGCAGATTTCTATTCGTTATACTATGCAAAATATGATTTGATGTACTCAGAAAATCAGTGGTATTGGCCAGGCGCAACTAGGCAAAACATTGATTCTATAATTCGAGAGCGGTTTCAGACTTTCATTACAGAATGCAATTTGAAAAGCGAAAAGTACGGCCGTTTCTCATAATCCGATTTGGCATTACAGAAGCCTTGCAGCAATACATCTCATAAAAAAACGTTTACCCAGTTCGCAATGGCTTTATCTGAACAAAAAATAAGACTAATACGGTTTGCTTTCATTACTTTCTTGTCAGATGTTTGCATAGCAAAAGCTAAGTACGCATCCTCGGGTGCTGGTACTATTAAAAAAATAGTTTCATGCAAAATATCTTGTTGTAACAACCTTTAATTTTTCATTGATGAAACTGTCTAAGATAATTTTACTCTCTGTTATGATCATGAGCATTACAGCATGCAGCATAATGAAGAAAAGCAATAAATCAGTCACGCCCGCTGCCACTTCACGGCAATCAACTACTGATGTGCCAGGCACCGCACCTGCAGCGAAATCAACGGATGGAGTTTTTGCTCCCGGTAATGATGAACTGAACGCAATTCAGGTTAAGTACAAAGATGTCACTTTACAGACTTTAAACGATGGCTACACGCTCTTCACTGGCGTTTGCACTAACTGTCACGGCACAATGAATATCTATAAACGCCCTGAAACTGCATGGTCATCCATTATCGACGAGATGGCTCCGAAGGCAAAAATTACAAATGCCCAAAAGGATGCATTGTATATGTACGTATTGGCTATCAAGGCCACGGAACACAAGTAGTATCCTTGTGTTGCTTTCCGTCCCGGGGGTCCTTCACTCTTTAGAATCCCGTTGTTCCCGGATGTTGGAGCGAAGCGCATCCGGAACTACCAATGAAACCCGTTCTCCAGAACGTCTTCATCTTGATGCAGCCAAATACCTTCCGTCCCAGGCGCGTCTCCGTTTTCAGAGATCCGCCGGCAATCAGGGAACTATATATGCCTTCAATAGACACCACTCATAAAACAAATCTCTTATTTGGTTCGAAGTTTTGTCTGTTAGGGGCACAAAAATGAATATGCCTTCGCAGAAACTATGGCGTACTAATAGCTGAGAACACGGTTTCTCCGCTCTTTGCTTACTCTCGTTGCAAACGAAGAGGACTAGTGGGGCATTGTGGTTCCATGCTACAAATGCAGACCAGCAGGGGGCTGCTTGATTGTATTGCAATCGCCATCGTATAGCTTCCCCCAAAACACTTGCAAGCACGCAGGCTATTCTTTCACTAACCTCACACGTATTCCATTGTTCACGTTAACAAAGTACAGCCCGGACGGTATGCCAGCAATATCTACACGTATTTGCTGCGCATTGTACGATCTTGAAAATGCCTGTCGGCCCAGTACGTCCGTTAAGGAAAGGGAGTTGATTGTATAAGGTGCGTTGATAACTATTTCATTAGTAGCAGGGTTAGGAAAGATCGATAGCAGGTTCTCCATCGTTGTGGTGTTTTGTGTTCCGGTGGCGATATCAAACTTCATCATTCGCAGCCGGTAATTGTCGGTTGCGTCTGCAAAAGCGACGTAAGGTACGCCAACTGCATTTAAAACCAGCGTAGCATCGCGTACGGCACCTGCAGAAAAACCCGGCACACCAATTGTTACCCACGTGGTACCATTAAATTTTTTGAGTATCGCCTTATTGCCATTAGTACCATCCGCATAAACGACATAGGGCTGGCCGGTGGCGTCAATAGATAGATATTGCCTGCCCGTCAGCGCTGCTCCAGCGGAAACCCCCGGACCACCTACAGTCACCCAAGCGGTGCCGTCATATTTCATAACTGTAACCTTCGCACCATTGGCCGAATCCACGAATGCTACGTAGGGCGTACCACTGATGTCAATAGCCAATGAAGTATACTCTGCGACACCCGGTGAGAAGCCCGCAACACCAACATTGACCCAGGCACCACCGGTGAATTTCATTACAGAAGCCTTTCGGCCGTTGGCATGGTCCTCATAGGCCAGATATGGGGTGCCTGCAGGGTCTATTGCCAATGAAGTAAAAGACGCACCACCCGGGGTAAACCTTCGTGGCCCTACAAACAACCAGTTAGCCCCGTCAAATTTTCGCACCGAAGCGGGCCAGGGGACGCCAACACTGTCGTCCCTATAAGCAACGAAAATCGAATCATCATGACCCACTGCAAGCGAAACAAAATTCGCAATAGTCACTGGTCCGATAGTATCGATAATTGTCCAATCGCCACTACCGTCGAATTTTCTGACCATTGGTCCGAAAGGATGGGGAGGGGGAATGTTGAAATATGCGGCGATTGGCATGCCGCTGCTGGTGATTGCCAGTGATGGTGACAGAATAACACAGTCTGAGAACGCCAATCCGCCAATGTAGTTCCAGGTGCCGCCGGTGAACACCTGCGCATTGGCAGTTTGGGAAAAAGAATCATCCCTGTATAAGGCATAAGGGTCGCCGCCAGAAGATATTGCTATCGAAGGAGTTATGGCTGGGCCTGCAGAAAAACACGCGCCACCTACGTTAATCCATGACTGGGCAGTAACGTGGAAAGAGGCAAAAATGGAGACAAGTGCAGTGGCTAAGATTTTGATCAGTGTGTTCATTGCAGGGTATATTTGGTTTTAAGAGGTTAGTTCAAATATTGTGCCAGAAATTTAACATATAGTTCAACTTTCACCCATTGTTCCCGGATGTTGGAGCGAAACGCATCCGGAACTACCAATAAAACCCGTTATCCAGAACGTCTTCATCTTGATGCAGCCAAATACCTTCCGTCCCAGGCGCGTCTCCGTTTTCAGAGATCCGCCGGCAATAAGGCGACTAAAGATGACTTCAATAAATACAACCCCTAAAATAAATCCATTGAATGATTAGAAGTTTTGTAGATCGAGCACATAATTCTGCCCTTGTTGGCTTCCCGCCAACACCTCGCCGCCTCACAGGCAATCCCCAAAAATAATGGACTGCCATCCACATTTTTGGCGCGGTTTTTGTGGCATATTATGTATCGCCACAGGCATCAAATATCTGTTTTTCCACCATGGCAGCAACTGCGCAAAAAGTGCGCAAAAATAAAAACCGATAGTGTTGATTATCAGGCATTTGTAGTTTTTCTTTTTTTGTTGGGCAAGTGCGCAATTTTGCTTCCAATGGTTATTTATGGTACAGTCTGCTGCCGCCCCGGGACATTATCACTAGCATGTGCCGCCCTTAGTTCTGCTGCTATAATTATAGCCTACCAGATGATACTATCCGGCATCCGCTACAACTTAAATGTCTTCCTGGTGCCGCTGCAGCCAAAGAGAATTTTCACCTAACACAGGCAAGAAGTGCGCAATTTTTGCGCAAAAATGCAGGCCAATTAAAAACACAAACAATTGAAAATCAATACAAAAGAAAGAATAAGTAGTTTACACAAAAAATTGCGCAGACTGCGCAATTCCCTCAAAATAAGCCAATAAATGAACACCAAAACCATGAAAAATAAAAGAGAGCGAAGCGCGTCAAACGCTCCCGCTCCCCGCACTCGCTCTATTGTTTGGTCGCTCCCCGCCCCCGCTCTAATTTTGTGCCATCGCTCTTCGCTCCCCGCTCCCGCTCTCCCCTTTCTGGCCTCCCCCCAAGAATTGCCGAACCAGTTGATGCATTTTCACAGGCAGATAAGCCAGCGTTAGGATTTGAGTCGACGCTGATGTGCTCCTGCAGAATTTGCTCCATACCTATTTCCCCTATTCTGTCAACAAAATTGAACATGTTTGATTCGTATTTTCAAACTGATCTGAAAAAAAATGAATCAGTACATGAACACCAACCAGATAAGGCAAATGGCTGACGGACAGAAAACAAAACAGCCCCGGATACAAATCCAGGGCTGTTGATTAAGTCAATTGATTGCTTTCTACTTTTCATAAACCAGTCTTACGATTGCAGCGTTTCCATCTGCACCTGTAAAGCGGCACATGTAAACACCTGCTGCAATAGTATTGGGCAATGAAACTGCAGAAGCGCCTGCCAGGACATCATACCTTGCTACCTCTTTGGCGTCTATTGAATACACAACGAACGTTCCTGCTACCGGTGTTTCGATAGTGAGCGCACCGTTTGATGGGTTCGGATAAATGCTGATGGCCATTGGTTCCGTAACACCCTGATCAGGACTGCCCGGACGAGGTGTGAACACCGTCATGTCGCGTGTTACAAAACAACCTGTCGCTGTAAGCCTGTAGGTAATAGTAGCCACGCCGGCGCTAATACCCCTAACCTTACCACTAGGTGTAGCCGTTACCGTGGCTATTGCTGTGTTGCTGCTGCTCCATGTACCACCGGGAGTAATATTGCCCAGCGTCACCAATGCACCAGTTGCAACCGTGGTAGCCCCAGTGATAGCCAGTGGCAATGGGTTAACATTGACAATGGTTTTCTTGAAGCAACCACCGGCAGCGGTATAGGTAATGTTGGATGTACCCTGAGTGAGACCGGTAACGACACCTGTACCTGCATCAACAGATGCTTTTACAGTGTTGCTGCTGCTCCACACACCGCCTGATGGTGTAGAGGAGAGTGTCGTTGCTGCAAGGATACACACATTAAATGTACCTGTGATGTCGGCAGGAACGGTGTTAACCGTCACCTCTGCAGAAGTGGTACAGCCGGTAGGTAGCACATAGCCAATTGTGGTGAGTCCGGGGCTGATACCTGCTACCATACCTGCGGCACTTATGGTTGCTGCTGCCGTGTTGCTGCTGCTCCATACACCACCAGCTGTGCTAGTGAGTGCTGTGGTAGCTGCCTGACACACACTCAGCGTTCCACCAATGTTGGCCGGATTGGCATTGACACTCTGTATCGTTGTTTTATAGCATGCCGCACTCGCCCAATAAGTGATGATGGATGTGCCGCTTGCGATACCGGTTACGGCACCTGTGTTCACATCTATTGTCGCTTTGGTGGTGTTGCTGCTGGTCCATGTTCCGCCGGCATCAGCATTTGCA
>CAIJXT010000007.1 GCA_903824665.1 uncultured Bacteroidota bacterium
GCAGGGCACTCTGGGCACAACCGGTAGTGAAGATGCGCATCTGGAGATCACGAATATGCTGGGCCAGGTGATCTACCGGAACACGGTACGGTCGCACAGGGGCAGCATAGATGAGCGGATCGTGCTGGACAATGCGGTGAGTAACGGCATGTACCTGATCAGTGTGACGAGCGGCGACCGTACGAAGGTGCTGCATGTGACGGTGAGCAGATAGTCGGTTAATGATACATTACAGTAATCGGGCCCGGACTTGTTCCGGGCCTGATGTTTTTTGGGGGAATCCGTGGGGAGTGTAACCTATTTTTCAGGATGTGGTATCGGGTGTCGTTTTGGGTTTTTGCGCACTTTTGAGCGAAATTTTCTGTTTATGGGTTTTGTGGCGGTATGCTTTGATTCTCTGTTGTTTACGAATTTTTCTGCCTTTACTTTTTGCGCAGTTTTTGCGCACTTGCTTCCCGTTTGTGTCGTTAGGCGACGAGGCGGCGGGAGTTAGGTTTTCTGTTTCCGGTTCGGTGGTTTGAGGGTCATCTTTCTCGTTTGGGCAGTCGATATTTTCTTCGTCTGCGGGTTGTTTAGGGGTGCCGGGGAGGGTGCTGATCTCTTCCTCAGTGGGGAAGGGAATGCCCCAGCGCTCGTAAGTTTCTACGGTTTCGGGGTCGGAGAAGAAAGCTTCGCGATGGTCGATCAGCGTTTCGGTTCTGTCGGGGTCGGGGTGGGGGATGGTACCTGCGAGACCTGTGAAATGGGCCGGAAGGAGGGTGTCCCGGTTGATGTTGGCACGGGAGGTCATATACTCATCGAGGTAGGGCATGACAGCCTGAGCCAGTTCGGGGTTCTTTGCATGGAGCATATCTATAAAGTGGCCGCAAAGCTCGATGGACTCGTTGAGTGCGGCCCGGCTTTTGAGGTTCTTGATGGTGCGGGTGAGTTTGTAGAGCGCATCGATCTCTACAGGCTTAACAGGGTCTGTGACGCGCCGCTCTGACAGGTACCGCTCAGTGAGGTTGCCGAAGATGTGGTAACAGTTCTCTACCAGGATAGCGGGCATGTGCTCGGCTGATTTTTTGAGGCGGTCCCAGTCGCCCTCTCTAACCCAGTAAGAGAGGCTGCGCCGGCTGATCTCGAGTATGGCGGCGATCTGTGTTTTGTTGAGGCCGGTCTGGAAGTAGAGATTGCGGGCTTGTTGCTTTTTTTCTGTATTCATAATGATAGGTTTTGGTATTTGGGCATAAAGGTCGGGTAGGTTTTGGGGATGGGCAAAAGGGGTGTATATGATATGCAGCCAGCTGCATATCATAAGACGTATACGCGATATGATAAAAAGTTCTTTTGGCTGTGGGAGCGGGTTTTGGGGTGAAAAGTGCTTTATTTCGGAGGGGTGAATTTTCGTTTGGCAAACAGGGGTAAGCGCCACCTGAATTGCACATTGCGATTCTTTTTTCGCCGGTCGGAAACCGGCTACCGTGCCTGCCGTAGGTACAACCTACGCCAAACTGGGCGTCCCGCTTCCGAAAATTTCAATAACATCACCAAATCCAATAGCACTTGTGTTCCATCCACAACCAGGTTTCGCAAGGGAGACCCTTGCAATGGCTCAGGACGAAGCGAGACGCTTCGACCAGTGGGGCAAGATTATCCTGCGCACCGCGGGCTGCACCTTCGGCCATATTTTTTGTAAAAGAGTCGCTTTCTCTTTCTCTCGGCGGCACCTGCTCTCCACTTGGATCAATGAACCGTACAGGATTCGCATAACAATACTCATAACCACTGGCGGTAAGCTCTACAAATTGTCGCTCAAGATTTCTTGTGGGATTACCTTTGCATAGGTTATACCACTCACTATTTATAGGATCAGGCTCCAGCCATCGGGCCAGCCATGGGCAGTAGTAGCGGGCACCTATGTAGTAGAGGCCACTTTCATCATCGCGCTCATTACCTATATACCGGTATCGCTTCAGAGATACCTCTGCCGCGCTGCGGCCTGCCTGGTAGCTGGTGTTGCCATATGGGTAGTATTCTTCGTAAGAGATAACATCGGCAGCATCGTCTAATTCAAGTGTTGCAGTGCCGAGATGGTTAGAGAACAGATACCTTAGTGTCTGCACCTCGCCGGAGCAGAGGGTGTCTATGGTAGGTGTGTCTATGATGGCCACACGGGCTGCGTTGTCCATTATATGCAGGGTCTCGCGCTCCAGCTCTATGGCGCTGGTGCCGGTGTTTACCTTCTGGTACTGCTCGTAGCCGCCTATGTATAGCCGATGGTGCCGCAGGCCGGTGGCTTCCGTTACCTTGCGCACACGCTGGCCATTGCTGTCGTACTGGTAGTAAGTAGTACCTGCGTAGCCTTCTATCTTGTATAGCCGGTTGGCTTCATTGTAGTACATCCTCACGCCATTGTTCATGCCCTCCTCCATGTTGCCGCGCCCATCGTATATGAATGCACTGTCTGTACCTGTGCCATCGCTGCCTATATCGCTGCTCAGCACGCGGCTGCCGGCGGTGTTCACACCGTAGGCACGTGTCCAGCTGCCACTGCCGGTGGTGGTATGCTTCATCTCCAGCATATTGCCCACCTGGTCGTAAGCGTACTGCTGGGTGAAGCGGCATTATGCGTCATTTATTCGATAGTTTAATATATTTTCTGCAATCTCTATATTTGAATATGAATTTTTCGTTGAATGTAAGTAATCTAAAATAATATCATGTGTTTGCCCCAATGAAAATAGCCCAACGTACCTTTTTTCATTATATACTAATTCTATGTCATCATTTGTTTTTTCAATTTCAATAAAAACTAGTTCAGAATTTATATCCAAACTATCTTTTAGATATACTACTATTTGATCTGAATGTGCATCTAATGATTCTCTTTGTATTAAATCGCTAATGGTACTTCCAGTTCTAAAGTAAGCCACTAAATCAGCTAATTTCATGCTATGAAATTTATAGTATACAAATATATAATGAGACTAAAACTACAATATAATTACCTAAATCTCCCCTGTTTTTTTCTATTTCCCCAAATTGACATCCCGCCGCGGCCGCTGGGGTTAGGATGCAATGTTTGCCAAAATATTCCTCCTGGGATATTTGGATGTTGACTTTTCGGCACAAGGTGCATTATTCCTGGTTCAACATTATGATGCCATACCCAATTTTTGGGTGATTCACCTAATATTGTTCCTTTATGTATTCCGGGCCGGTTGGTCACCTAACGGAAGATCAGTAAGCTAATGAACACTAACAAAGGCAGTAATAAGATGGTGAAGAACACCAACAGCGGCGGCAGGGTGATTTTGAAGCTAAGGAAGATCAGTAAGCTGATGAACAACAACAAAGGCAGAAAATTTTGCAATTCCGGTACCTGCATAGACAAAAATGTATTTTTCTTACATAACCCAACAGAATAACTAATATTTTCGCGTATATTTAATTTTCTTCTACAAATGGCCCAAACATTGTAATGGAAAAGGTAAAATGGCATTTATTAACCCGAAAAGCAGCTTGTATTACTAACAGAATCACCTGCACTTTATGAATAGCTATCAGCACCTTCGCACAAATATATTCATCGTTGCCTGTTTGCTTTCGGTAGTATCATTGAGCGCCCAAACCACTTACCAGAACCAACTTGTATTAAATTCTGTGGGGGGCTTCAGTACATCATCAGTGGTTTATTCAGGGCAGTATGGTGCGAATGTGGTTGTAGTTACCAGTTCTGATATTATTGTTTTTGACCCCTATGCCGGAGCAATAGTAAGCCAGAATACTATAACATCAGGAAGCGCTTATTTTACCATTGACGCCGTATACAGGAACAATAATGAGCTTTACTGCATCGCATCTAAAAGCGGTGCCACCGAGGTAGTGAGTTTTCTATTCAGGTATGACCTTGCAACCGGTAGCACAATATGGCAAAAAAGATTACATACCAGTGAGGGTAAGTTGGCTATGCATAGTATAGCAGGTGATGGTGTTGATCAGCTCTATATGGTTGGCTCGTTGTATAATGCCGTGCTGGAGAATAATAATATCGTAGTCATCAAGACAAATTCTGAGGGTACGGTTTCATGGTCGGAGCAAATAGGCCATGATACCCTTGATGAAGTAGCCGGGAGCATATTTTATAAAAATGATAGCGAAATATATTTTTCAGGCATTGCGCGAGGCACCAACAGTGTCTATGGAAGGTCAATAACGTTTAGGTGTAACAATTTGGGGGCTATCATTGCTTCCGGGGCCATTGCAACTGTGGGTCATGGACCAAGAATGGAAGCAAGTTTATTGGGTGTGCTAAATGACCGGTTGTATACAATCAACGCAACCACTATTGGCCCATCTGATCCCGGACCTGTGTTGATCAGGATATTTGACTCGTCACTCACTGAGCTGTCAACAGTGAGCAGGCGTGGTGTGTCTCCCAGGAATGTGTTCTTTAACGGTAGAAACATGCTGTTGACGGGCCAGGCGCCAGTTTCATCAGGACTCCCGGGATTCAGAACTGTAAGATTTGATGCGGATCTGAATGTGGTAGGTTCCCGGTATTTTGATAAGATACCAACCTACTCCATAGCAAGTTCTGCTTCTTGTTTCATAGGTGATTCGAATGCATCTTATCACTTTTTTAAATCCGGCGGCTTTGATACCATACAGGTTATACGAGCCGATTCGAACGAATATGTGGGTTGTACTGACACCTCCTTCAATCTGGGAAGCGCCACCTTCGCGTATGTAAATTCGCCGTATGCGGTGGTCATTTATCCGATTTCGGTTGCCGCATCACCAGATTCGGTGCGTGTAGCTAAGGCCACTACTATTACGATAAGGAATTATTGCCCATCGTCTGCCACCATAACTGAGGTAGCGGGTACAAAAACAATACAGGTTTACCCCAATCCTGCCAGCTCAGAAATCAATATTTCTTATGCTGGCATACCTGCCCAAACAGTATCTATTCAAAATCTGCTGGGATCTACAGAACTCACTACCGACCAAACCAGAAAAGTGGATATCTCCCAATTGGCACCTGGTCTCTATTTTATTAAAGCAATGATAGGACCATATATTTATGTTGCAAAGCTTGTTAAGAGGTAAGTAATTGTTCAATACACTACCGGTTTTTCAAGCTATTCCAATATGCATATAGACCAAAGAATAGCACCTTGTGTGCAATTTTCTAATCGTCAAATCAGCTGTGAAATTTACAACGCAATGCCTAAAGAGATTTTTTATGGTTTCTAAAATAGATAGGCGGCAAAAAGAACGCCGTCGCGGTATTATTTGCAATTACTGTTGACCCCTGCGGGGACAACCGGAAATAAGGAAACTAGCCCATAAAATACATCTTCATCACTCCTTTACCTTTTGCCTCTACTTCGCCCCGATACTCGCAAGGGAATTTATTCTTCACCAGTTCATAGGTCGTCTCTGAAATATTTATGCGCCCAGCTTCGCCGTGCTGCTCCATGCGGGCGGCGGTGTTTACGGTATCACCCCAAATGTCGTAGGCAAATTTCTTTACACCCACTATGCCTGCTACTACGCTGCCGCTGTGTATGCCTATGCGCACGGCAAAGGTGCGCTCGCTGCCCATGTGAGCCAGCCTGTTTGCCATAAAGCTGTTTATTTCTGTTGCAGCGCTTACTACGTTTTCGGCATGCTTATGGTCTGCAGTAGGTAGGCCGCAAACGGCGAGGTAGGCATCGCCTATGGTTTTTATTTTCTCAATGTTATACTTGCTTGTAATCTCATCAAACGCCTTGAAGCAGGTGTGCAGCTCATCTATCAGGTTTTGCGGGCTCATGTTTTCCCCTGCCTGGGTGAAGTTGACAAAGTCAGTGAAGAGGACGGTCACGTTGTCGTAGTGTTTTGCAGTGGTGGTGCCGGTGGATTTCAGTTCTTCTGCAACTTCTTCGGGCAATATATTTAGCAAAAGCCCGTCAGATTGTTTTCTTGCAGCTTCCGACTTTCCTCGTTCTTTCACTATGAAGAACGAAAACCCTGCCAGCAACATTATACCTGCTATCCCCAGGTAGGTGTAGCTCTTTTGCTTCTGCAGATTAATGGCAGCAATTTTTTCTTTCTCTGCCGTTTTCAGGCTATCTGCCAGCCGCTGGCGGTCATAGTCATTCTTCATGCTCATCTTTATGATGCTTTCTTTATTCTCTTGCGAGAATACAGAATCCTTGATGGCATGTGAGTTCTCGGACGCATCCAGCGCCTTTTTGTAATCACCGTTTAGTGTATACGCTTCGGCCAATAATGCGTAAACTTCTCCCAGTCCCTGGGGCGTCTTTAGCTCCTTGAATATCGCCAGCGACCGTTGTGCGTAATCTATAGCCGCCGCCAGTAGTGCAGTCCTTCCCCTTGGGATTGATACCTTAGGTACATAATCGTTCCCCACATGGTCATTGCTGTGAATAATTTCATTTCCGCCGTCAGCAGTATCTTTAACTAATTCCAAATAAGTGCTCCCAATAAGAGCCAGGGCATTTGCCGCCCATTCCTCATTTCCCAACGCTTCCGCCATAGTTGCCGCCTTTTGCAGGTAGTCAATTGCCATAACATATTCTTTTTGCGCCAGGTAAGCATAACCCATTGTGCACATAGCACTTGCAACACCTAATTTATCGCCGATCTCTTGATACAGTTTTACAGCCCGGGCGCTATATTCCAAAGCATTTGAACCGTCTTTCAAAACCGTATAAGCATTTGCTGCGTTCGTGCAGATATTCGCCGCAAATACCTTATAGCCTTCTTTCTCACAAATGGCTAACGCCTTCAAATAGTATTCCAAAGCCTTTGGAAGTTCATTTATGCCCGCATAAATAAGGCCAATGTTGTTGGTGGTTCCAGCTCCACCCTCCTTATCGCCAAGCGCCTCAGAAATGGCCAATGACTTGAAGTAACATTCCAACGCCTTCGAATACAAATCCGGCTTTTTATATGCGTTACCCAAAGCATTTAATGCCTCGCCCATACTGCTTTTATCTCCCAGATCTTCGGCCATTTTCAGGCTCCTGTTGGCTGCATCAATTGCTTTAGCAAAGTTGTTTTGTTCGGTTGCCAAATTTGATAGGCTGCGCAACACCAACATTTGCAATTTCTTGTGCCCTATTTTTTCAAATAGAGTCAGGGCTTTCTCATAGCACTCAATGGCTTTCCCATATTCCCCAATGTTGACGTAACACATGCCTAAGTCTCTGTGCGAAATCCCAATTCCTTTATCCCACCCAATTTTTTCACTAAGCTCCATTTCCTGCCGCACGTACTTAAAGGCTTCCTCATTGTTCAGCCCCGACTGTGCATTAGCTAGGCTGCTAAGCACTCTTATCTTATTGGTATCATGCTTTTGACGTGGTAGCTCCGTTAGCAGGGAGTCTATTCTTGCCTGCCCTTTTAGTTGGGCATAACAGTGAACAGTGAATAGCGAAAAGTTAATAGTTAGCAGTATGATTAGAATTCGTTTCATAATTTATTCTTTTTGATGCCCCAGCTATTCATTATTAGCCTACAAAATACATCTTCATCACCCCCTTGCCCTTCGCTTCTACTTCACCTCTATACTCGCAAGAGAATTTATCCTTCACCAGTTCATAGGTAGTCTGGCTGATGTTTATTTTTCCGGCTTCGCCGTGTTGCTCCATGCGGGCGGCTGTGTTGACGGTGTCGCCCCATATATCGTAAGCGAATTTCTTTACGCCCACTATACCCGCTACTACGCTGCCGCTGTGTATGCCAATACGTATGGCGAAGGTGCGGTCACTGCCCATTTTTCCCAGACGGTCTTGCATAAAGGCATTTATTTCTATTGCTGCTCTTACCACATTCTCTGCATGTTTTGGGTCTGCCGTTGGTAGGCCGCATACGGCGAGGTAGGCATCGCCTATGGTTTTTATTTTTTCAATGTTGTACTTGCTTGTTATCTCGTCAAAGGCTTTAAAGCATTCGTGCAACTCGTCTATCAGCCCCTGCGCATTCATTTGTTCTGCGGCTTGCGTAAAGTTGACAAAGTCGGTGAAGAGGACGGTTACGTTGTCGTAGTGTTTGGCGGTGGTGGTGCCTGTGGATTTTAGTTCTTCTGCAACTTCTTCGGGCAATATATTTAGCAAAAGTCCGTCAGATTGTTTTCTGGCTGTTTCCGACTTTCCTCGTTCTTTCACTATGAAGAACGAAAACCCTGCCAGCAACATTATGCCTGCTATCCCCAGGTAGGTGTAGCTCTTTTGCTTCTGCAGAGTAATGGCGGCAATTTGTTCCTTCTCTGCCGTTTTCAGGCTGTCAGCCAGTCGCTGGCGGTCATAATCGTTTTTCATGCCCAGCTTCAGTATCTGTTCTTTATTCTCTTTTGAGAACACAGAATCCTTGATGGCATGGGAGTTCTCGGACGCCTCCAGTGCCTTTTTGTAATCACCGGCTAACCTATATGCTTCGGCCAATATTTCATAAACTTCTTGCAGTTGTATGGGCGCATTTATCTCATTTATTATCACTAGCGACCGTTTTCCGTAATCTATAGCAGCGGCCAGTAGTGCAGCCCTTCCGTTTGGAATTGAAACGTTAGCTACGTAATTTTTCCCTACATGGTCATTGCCGTGATTGATTTGATTTCTGCCGACAGCAGTATCTTTAACGATAGCCAAATAAGTGCCCCCAATCATAGCTAGGGCATTTGCGGCTGAGCGGCTATCGCCCATCGCTTTCGCCAAAGTTGCCGACCTTTGCAGGCAATCAATTGCCATAGCATATTCCTTTTGCGCCTGGTACACTTCCCCCATTGAGTAAATAGCACCTGCAGCACCCAATTTATTGCCGAGCTTTTCATTCAGGTCTACAGCCCGGGCGCAATATTCCAAAGCCTTTGGGTAATCCTTCAATCTTGTATAAGCCGATGCTGTGTTCGTGCAGATATTTGCCGCAAATTGTTTATAGCCATACTTCTCACAAATCGCTAACGCCTTCAAAAAGTATTCCAACGCCTTTGATAGTTCGTTCATGCTGGCATAAATAAGGCCTATGTTGCAGGTGGTTCCCGCTCCAACTTCCTTCTCGCCAAGCGCTGTAGAAATGGCCAATGACTTGAAGAAGTATTCCAAGGCTTTCGGATACAAGCTCTGCTGCAAATATACAATACCTAAAGAATTTAATACTTCCGACATTCGCTCTTTATCTCCCAGGTCTTCGGCCAATTTCAGGCTCCGGTCGGCTGCCTCAACTGCTTTAGCAAAGTCATTTTGCTCACAACGCATATCCGATATGCTACGCAACACACCTATTTGCAATCGCTTGTTCCCGATTTTTTCAAAACGCTTCAGTGCCTTTTCATAACACTCCAGTGCATTCCCATATTCCCCAATGGTGCTGTAACACATTCCTAAGTCATTGTACGAAATCCCGATCCCTTTATCCCACCCAATTTTTTCGCTAAGCTCCATTTCCAGCCGCGCGTACCTGGTGGCTTCCTCGTTGTTCTGTCCCAATTGTTCGTTAACAAGTCTATTAAGTACTTTCAGCTTTTGGGTGTCCTCCTTTTGCCGGGCTAGCTCTTTGAGCAGGGAGTCTATTCTTGCCTGCCCTTTCAGTTGGGCAGAAGAGTTAATAGTGAATAGTGAACAGTGAATAGTTAGCAGTATGATTAGAATTCGTTTCATAATTTATTTTTGTTTGATGCTCCAACTGTTCACTATCAACCCACAAAATACATCTTCATCACCCCCTTGCCCTTTGCTTCTACCTCGCCTCTGTACTCGCAGGAGAACTTATTCTTCACCAGTTCGTACGTTGTTTCGGAGATGTTTACTTTCCCAACCATGCCGCTGCTTTCCATTCGGCTGGCGGTGTTTACGGTATCGCCCCAGATGTCGTAGGCAAATTTCTTGATGCCTACAATGCCTGCTACTACCGGGCCTGAATGCACACCTATCCTTATCTCGAAGAATAGCTTGCCTGCTGCCTCGCGCTCTGCCCTGTGGCGGTGCATGAAGTCTTGTATTTCCAGCGCCGCTTTTACTACGTCCATAGCATGTGTCTTATTGGGTGTAGGCAGACCACCTGCAGCCATGTAGGCATCGCCAATGGTTTTTATCTTTTCCACGCCATGCTTTTGCATGATGTTATCAAAAGCCGAGAAGCACTCGTTTATCTCGCCCACGAGTTCTTTGGCCGTTAGCTTCTCAGATAATTGGGTAAAGCCTTTGAAATCAGTGAAGAGTACAGTTACCTCGTCTATCAATTTTGCTTCTGCGCTGCCTTTTGCTTTTAATTCTTCGGCCACTTCGGCCGGCAGGATGTTGAGCAGTAGCTCATCGCTTTGCTTTTTGCCTGCCTTAATCTTATTGCGCTGGCTAAAAAATATACCTGCGAACAACAACACCACGGCAAACCCAGCCATAAAACCATTGCGCATCAACTTTTGTTTTTGGATTTCTTTCTCTGATATGGCTTTTGCCACCGCTTCCTTTTTCTCGTACTCAAATTTAACGCCCTGCTCCATTATGCTCTTATTATTCTCTGCGGAGAATATCGAGTCTTTGTTAGCCTGATAATTTGTTTGGTATTCCATTGCCTGCTTGTAGTCGCCCTTTTGTATGTACGCCTCTGCCAGTTTTTGATTACAATACTGCATCAATTCAAGTGCGTTTATCTCACTGCAAACTACCAATGCGCGTTTAAAATAATCGATTGCGGCGACACGAAGGGCTGCTTTCCCTTTGGGGATTGATATTGCAGGCTCATTTTTACTTTCTATTGGTCTCTTGCCAGCAGTATACCTACTTACGTGAGCAGAGGTATCATTGGCCATATTATCATATAGACCGCCGATAAGCATAAGATTGAATGCAATGGTACGCTTATCGCCAGACTCCTCACTGAGTTTTAAGGCTCTTTGATAATATGCTGCTGCTGTTGCATAATTCTTCTGATCGCTAAATACATTACCAGCGTTCGTGCAATTAAGGCGTTCAAGGTATTTGTTTCCTAATTCTTCACTCATTTTTAGTGCTTTTAAAAAATATTCCAACGCTTTCGGAAGATCATTTTGCTGATAGTAAATAATGCCGATATTACCTATTGAATAAGTAACTCCGTCCTTTTTGCCTATTTCTTCCTGCATCTTCAATGACTTATTATGATATTCCAATGCCTTTGGATAATCTTCGAGGCTACCGTAAATTAATCCTATGTTGTTACACGTACGTGCGGTACCTTCTTTGTCCCCAATTTCTTCCCGAATCTTTAAAGATTTAAAAAAATATTCCAATGCTTCCGGAAAACGACCCTGTTGTTCGTATAGCGTACCCAGGTTATTGTTAACAACTCCTATACCTGGCTTATACCCGATCTCTTCATATAGCTTAAGTGCTTTTTGGTCATACTGTAGTGCCAGTGGGTAGTCGGCCTTATGGAAATAATGACTCCCCAAAACATCATAGGCTCTTCCCATTCCTTTTTTCCAGTGGAGCTTTGTGGCCAGGTCGAGGCTCTGCTGACCATATTTTATCCCCTCATCAGGCGATACTGTTGTATTACCCCATGACAATTCGCGCAGCAGCTTCACCTTATTGGTGTCTTCCTTTTGCCGGGGTAGCTCCTTGACCAGAGAGTCTACAAGTGCTTGCCCCTGTAGCTGGGAGTAGGAATGGGCGGAGATCAGTGTGAGCAGCAGTATCAGCAATAGCAGCTTGCTATTTAGCAACTGTTTCATGTATTCTTTTTTAACTGTTAAAATTCAGGCTGTGTCATATATCAAAAAGTATAAACGAGCACCTTAGTGCTATATGATAGCCCAGTATGTAGCCGTAATATGTGACAAGATAACAGTTCTAAAGGGAATTTTCAGTTTTCAAGAACTCTGCGTTTTTGCTTAGTTGGAATTCTCTAATGCAGGAATATTTCGAATGATGGGAATCATGTGGAGCACATGAATAAATGACTGCGGGAATAGAATGGTTTGACTTTTCCTGTTAAGGTAAAATGAGAGTAGAAAACAGAGCGGGGAGGGAACAATTGGAGTGGAAGGACATCGCTTTACGCTGGCCGCTTCCGCTCTTCTTTTTGTGTACCTAGCAGACAAACCGTTGAACCAGAAAAGGGGTTTCTTTCATGATATATATCGAATGAAGGTAGCTTTAATGCGCTTATAGTCGGCGGGTCGCTAAAGGAGGAGACCCGATTGAGACGGAGCGAGAAACTACATGCAGGTAATGGGGTGGGGCAGGAACGGTTATAGCGCTATTTATTTCTTACAATAAATCACCCAATCATAGCTATTGCTATTTTTTGTTATAAGTTCGTTTGTTGAGATTCTTTGTATGCGTACAATAGGCTCAAGGTAGAAAACAGAATTGGTCGAAATCTCAACAATGCCTATGTCCTTGTTATCATTTAGCATATGCCATCTAAATGGTGTTACCCTGGTAACTATCTGACAGTGGACATCCTCATATGAGTGAGATTCACTGCCGGTATAGTCAGGCTTAAATTCTAATACAGGGCCTTTCCAACCGTGTACTTCATCAGCATCTAATTGCTTGTTATTATTCCTGTCATCAGCTATTGACTGTTGTAGCCATGTGCCGATAAGCATATTTTTGTCGAAGTTTTTATCTTTTTTACATGACAACGTTAGCAAGCCGAAAGCTATTGTAAAATAGACAAACTGTTGGAGATGTTTCATAGAATTGAATGTTTGGACATAAGTCTATATTCACAGACGTAATAAATACTACGGTTCTTGGGTAGGACGTAAGATAAATATACTACGATAGTAATGTAGTATGGTTTAGCAGCTGTTTTTAAAATTTATCTGCACTTAGTAAGGCAGTTAGCCAGAAAGTGGGTGCAGAGAAACAAAAGTGTGAAAATACAACATATCCCAAAAAGGGATAAGGAGAAAAACAGTGCCTCGCTTTCGCGCTACTGCACTCTTTCTACTTTATGTGCCCCAGAACAGACAAAACTTCGAACCAAATAAGAGATTTATTCAATATAATTTACCAGTTAAGGCAGTTGCTCTCCAACTACAGTTGTACGCGCTAGTAAGGTTGTATAAAATGAAATAAACTCAATTTGAAACTCAAAACAGTTAGTTAGTTATGACTTGATAATTGATGTTGTATTTATTCCTGTACTCTAACGGTGAAAGCCCCGTAATTTTTCTGAATACTTCGCGGAAAGCGTTCAAATCTGAATAGCCAACTTCGTACATTATTTCCTGAACAGTTTTTCTGGATGATTCCAGTTGTTTTTTTGCCAGTTCCATTTTTACACGCTGACAATATTCAATAGGCGTATTGCCTGTGGCTTTTATAAATCTTCTATCCAGACTTCTTCTGCTTACTGCAAGCTCTTTTGCCAATTCTTCAACAGAAAATTTATTTGAAGCGTTCTTTTCAATGAACTCCTGAGCAACCAAAACAACCGGGTCATTGTGGGACTTTTGCCCATTGAAAACAATGTATGGCGACTGGCTGCTTCGGTCCATGTCAATTTGAAAAAGTTTTGAACTTAGAATTGCCATTTCTCTTCCATAGTACTGCTCTATCAGATATATGATAAGGTTCATAAACGAAAATGCTCCGCCACAAGTGTAAATGCCGTATTCGTGTGTTATAACCTGATCTGCAACTAAATTCACCTGCGGAAACATTGTTCTGAATGTATCTGTATCGTTCCAGTGAATCGAGCATTTTTTGTCGTCCACCAAACCTGTTGCTGCCAGAACGTATGCCCCGGTACAAAGGCTTGCCACTTCGGCCCCGTTTTTATATTGGTGCAAAATCCATTCCATTGTTCTTTTGTTCAGTTCAATATTTTGTGCAGGATTGGTTTGTGGTAAAAATGCTGGTATGATAACCAGATCCGTTGCTGTAATCTCAGATATGTTGGCTACAGGTGCAACTGAAAACATGCCATTAAAAACACTCACTGTTTCCGATATTCCCGCAAGTATTATTTTGTCGAAAACAGGTTTTTGTTTTTTCATCGCCCTATGTTTTTCGGCCTGTACAAATGCCATAAAGGTGCTTAGAATAGTAATCGGGTTTGGGTGACCATCGGGAACTAAGATAGTAAGATGTTTCATCGGGCCTTTTCTGACAAAAATACAAAAACCGATTGTCCATATTGGCATGCAATATTGTCCTATTTACCCTACATTAAACATCTATTTAGACAGTATTTTTGTAACGCACAAATAAAAAAACAATGAAAAACGCAATTAATTGGTTCGAAATCCCTGTTGAAAATCTCGAAAGGGCAAAAAAGTTTTATGAAGCAATGTTAGGCGCAGAAATGCAGCTTATGGAAATGCCGGGTATGAAGTCCGCATTCTTTCCTGCAGATCTGCAGAACGGTATAGGAGGGTGTATTACAGAAGCGCAGGGCTATGAGCCAGCAAAAACCGGTTCTTTGATATATTTAAACGGAGGTGAAGATCTGAGCATCCCATTATCAAAGGTTGAAAGCGCAGGTGGCAAAGTCATTATGTCGAAAACGTCTATTGGTCCAAATGGCTTTATGGCTCACTTTGAAGATACGGAAGGGAACAAAGTTGCACTGCATTCTATGAAATAACTGCATGCCGAAATTACATGCATGACTCAGTAACAGAAAATCCACCCAATCTTGGGTGGATTTTTTGCTACTATTTAGCAATCAGGATTAATTGATAGCAACTACAGGCATGTTATAGACTTTTGGGCACCAAACAGGAAACGAACGCTGACTACCTAGTCAAAACCAGATTTTGAGTCGAACGAATTCTTATGAAAATGACCGCAATGCGCCATCGTTGAGAATTTTACAGGCATTATAAAATGCTATTCCCCGGGATTTGCTTTGTGAACATGGACCGATCTGTCAAATGTGTAAAAACGAAATCACGCACTTTGAAATAGCGGTATCAACATGGAGGCCGTCACAGACGGAGTGTTATTTGCGGTTCCGGTTGATCCACTGTGGGAACAACCGGAATGACGGGTGGTTTTTGACTTTTAATGTGTTTGTGGGGCATCAAGGCGCAACCTTTATCCTTACTTCCTCATAGCCAGCGGAACATCCAAAAGAACAGGGGTTTCAGCAGGTTTTTAATCCTGCGTAATGCTGTTGATCGGAAAATAAAGGAACAGCAACGAATCGGAATGTTTTAATTATGGGAAGACTTCAGCCAATCGGATGCTCGTTTACCTGGTCAGTATCATCACTGTTGCTCCTGTAAAACCAGACCCTAGTATCATAGCTTTATTATCAGTCATTTTGGCAATCGTACTAAAGGTAATGACATCTGTAAAATTTTTTTGGGTGGAAGTTTTCCAGCCATCATTGGTAATTAAAATGTCTCCATGAGGAAAAAAGCCGAGGCTGTCATAATGGTAACCAATTGCAAAACTTTTCTTTGAACTAAAGAAATACAGTTGTTTTGACTCATCGGGAATTGGTGTTACGGCATTATTGTGCTCGAAGTCGACCAAGCCGCCAGACGATTGCAGCGCATACGATTTATCGTCAATAAAATAGATGTCGTATAGATAGTCGGTAGCGTTGCATTGTAAACTATCCCAGGAAATACCTCCGTTCGTTGTTCTGAAGGCAACTCCTTTGTTAGAAGTAACATATCCTTTATTTTTGTCTCTAAAACATACATCCTGAAACATTCTGAAATTGGAGTTTAAGCTTGTCCACGTTTGACCGCCGTCGGTTGTTTTGATGAATAAATTTTTACCTGTAATGAAGCCAGTGTTATTATTCAAGAAGTACATTCCATATGGACATTCAAGAGCCTTCAAGTTAATTGCGATCCAATTTTTTCCTCCATCGGTTGTTTTAAATAAAACTCCAGAAGCGTTATTACCGCCGATTATGTAACCTGTTAGATTATCGGTAAACTGCACTTTTTTAACCGAGACGCTAGTGGGTAGAGGACTGGATGTCCAGGTGGCGCCACCGTCGGTAGTTTTTACGATAAAACCTGCGGAAATTGCAAAACCTGTCGTTGCAGTAATAAATGTAAGGTCTGTATAACGAGCATTAGGAATATCTGTCGTCAGTGTTTCGAGACTATCGAGTGAAATGCTCTTTTCTGCAATAGCAATGTCTTTGTTTTTTCTACAAGAGAAAAAAGTGAGTGAAAGGAGCAGTAGATATATAGTGTTTCTCATAGTGGTATTTATAGTGAACTTGAATGATTACATGACTGGGATAGAGCGAAATGTTGCAGTGAGGGTTAAGCGCCGTAAATAAAACTCGTTCAGGACCTTCTTGTTAATAAAATTAAATAATTTGTTTCATAAAACAATGCGCGAATGAAACAGCATTCAAATAAAAAACTGTTACTGAAAGGAGAAAATGAGTGGGGCAAGTGCCGGCGCAACCGATTTAAAGCGGGAAACAGAGCGAAGAAGGAAGGAAAAATGAGAAAGTGAGGGTCGCTGTCAACGCAATTTCTTATTTTTTTGCCACGAAAAGGAATCGAACGCTGACTACCTGGCCAAAACCTGATGCTGAGCCGAACGAATTCTTATGAAAATGAAAACTTTGCTCGCTTACCGAAAATGTTTAACTGCGTTATAAAATGCGATCTCCGGGATATGCTTTGAGAACGTGGTTCACTGGAGTTATCTATTTTTCTTTTTTTGCTGTTGCCACACTAAGTTCGACATAACTAAGCCCGGAAATAATAACTATTTCGGTCGCAAAATATGTGGTCCCAATAAATGTCAAAGTGGGGTAGTATTTAATCAGTAGTCCGAGTGTTGATGCA
Source organism: uncultured Bacteroidota bacterium (assembly GCA_903824665.1). GTDB lineage: Bacteria > Bacteroidota > Bacteroidia > Chitinophagales > Chitinophagaceae > Nemorincola. The sequence goes on from CAIJXT010000007.1 coordinate 16,760, forward strand.
CAGTACAAAAAGTTTGCAATGCCGATACACCTGATAAAAGGTTTGAAACCTCTTTTTAAGAAAACATAACAAGCAGCGGAATAAATACTAAACAAAACTGCTATTGCCGAAAGGTAAGTCACTTCTCTTTCCGGCATTTGAAAATACTCATTGCATCGTCGCACAATGATAAATAGCAGAAATGCTGTTGTAAATGCTCCTATACTGTCGATAAGAAAAAGTGCCTTTTGTCTTTCGACGAAATGTTCGATCAGTTTCTTCATTATGCTATTCACTTGAAAAATGGTTATTATTCTGTGTTGTGTAGGATGTCTGGGTGCGGGGCCACTGCCATGCATAACGGATAATCAGACAAAGTAGAACGACCTCTACAACAGCGCCAAATACCATGTGTATCCAGGCCACTCCTGCCATATTAGACAATGTATAGGGAATATACACTGCAGCAGTAATGATATTTGTACAGCGATTTACTTTGGCCGGCAGGGCAACGGACAAGAAAATCATCAGTGCCGGAATAGTCATGGAAACGAGCGCTGTCAAAAGAAATCCTTGTGTGACATTAAATACAAATACCTTGCCTGCCAACATCTCTTTGAGCGAACCCGGCATATATAAATGAAAATAGTCGACGTAGATGTAGTGGAACATAATACTCGCCCAAAGCGTTGCAATCTTGATGTTCGGACTGACCTTGAGCTCTTCAAGGTGATTTTGTGGTGTTTTTGGTGTGTTCATAAAATATACATTAGAAATTAAATCCAAAATGAAATCCCGGTTCGCCGAAGATGAACTTCGACCATTTGTCGTCAAGCTGTTTAAATCCATCGGGCAATGGAGTGTGATAGGCACGGTGGGTGATGGCAATGGATGGTTGGATGAATAATCTGTCCTTAAAAAGTTTGATGTGATAACCGACACGGTATGTGTTGAAAACCTGAAAACCATTGTCGATTTTATTGCCTTTGTTGTTCACGAAAATTTGCAATGTTGGCATTACATTGAGTTCGGCATACAGGCCATTCCAGAAAAATCGTTGGTACGCCACTGATACGCCAAACTCACGAACATACCCGGGAAATTTTTCCTCAGTCTTTCCGTATGATTTGTTAGCAAATGGGTGAATACCATTCGGCCAGGCATATTTCCAGGTTTTTGGTTCTAATGTAATCACATCTTTTCCTGTAATGCGATAGCCTAAATTGAGTTGTACGAAGTCGGGTGGATTTGTAGCTGCGAGATTGCCCAATAGGAATATGGTGCTGCCAACGAACCATCGTTTGAAGGTGCTATCAGTTTTGGAATACTGTGCCCTGAGGTGGAGTGTACTTGTGAACATTAACACAATGCCAATGCCGAAAATCTTCTTTTGCATATCAATTCTATTTGTTTTTTAATGATGATGCAAAGGTAGATTGACGGTATGCTATCACTCGTTCACTTAAGTTAAGAAATGCGTCCTAGCTCTTTTTTCAAGGATTATTGCGCCCAGCAGGCATAAGGATTTTGGCTCTATGTCTAGATAACCCGGTAGTGAGAGGTGAGGCACAGGTTGGAAATGGTCCGGTTTTTTTTGTATCAGGTTCTGGTATTGGTAGTTAGGGCGGGCGGTTTTAAATGCGTCAAAATAAGTTTGTTGTTTAACTTAAAGTTCTTCGCATAATGTACTGCATAGTTTTCAAACCCCTGGGGATTAACTGTTTATTGCTGCTTACCTGTCAGAATCTGAAACCAGAAGCATACTGTCTCTGGCTGGTAAACGAAAGGGAGTATCATAACGGGTGTAAGATTGTATATTTGTTTGCGACGGAGCTATATTGAATCCGGTAAATCAGGCCAATGCCGCTATTCTCTGAAACCAAGACTGCGAATTTTCACGTGTACACCAAAAGGCTGGTGTGGGCTGTTAGCGTGGTGGCATTGCTGGCTGTGGCTGGTATGGCTATCGCTTACCAGACAGCAGGCTACGAGTCGCTAAGGGTATGGTTTCTATCGCTTGATGATTGTTTTTACAGACGGGAGTACTGGGATAAGGATTTTTTTACGACCCATGTGAAAACAGAAGGTAACCGGTTTGCAGCGGCGGCACTAGCGATAGCATTGACGGGGCTGGTATACCTGATGGTGATACGTAGACGGTTTCAGGCTGACAAAAACCACTTTACGCTGCGGATAGGCGGCAAGCAGGTATATTCGTATGTGGCAGCAGCAGCATTGGGTGGTGGGCTATGGCTGTGGGGCAACGGACTGGTGAAGGGGTCTACAGACGAGCTGTTCTCGGCGGTGAACTGCGCTGAGGGGCATCCGTTTGTGACACTTGCATACTATATGCTGCCCAATAATCACATTTACTTCAACTTTATAAATGGGATGTTTTTTGGCTGGATAGGCGATCTTGTTTTGTCGGCACGCCTGATCTCTCTGATTGCTTATTGTGGTGTACTGGTGACTGCTTTCAGATGGTTGTTAGGATTTATCAGCAACAAATGGCTTGCTTTTTTGTGTCTTTTGCCGATAGCACTGCAGTTTACTGTGTGGGGGTTTTCGTTTCAGGGGCGCGGGTATGAGTTGTTGCTTTTCTGCTGCTGGATGTCGTTTCTGACCATGTGGAGGTATGGTGAAAGCCACGCCTATGGGTTGCTGCGAACAAATGGGGTAGTGTCTGTGCTAGGGTTTATGGTGCTCCCTACTTTTCTGTATTTTCATTTTGCAATGGTGGTGTTCATGTGTCTGGTGCAGGTATTGGACCGAAAGGCAGATCTGAAATACTGGAAGTATCAGTTGTTTATAGGGTCGGTGGTGTTTTTGTGTTATGCGCCGGCGCTTTGTTTTTCGGGTTACCGGGCGTTTACGGATAATCCATTTGTACGGGCAGCGTTTCCGGATGTGGCGTCGTTCTGGCATCCTTTTGTGGATGTGATCAAGTATCTGATCAATTTTTGTTTTTCGTTTATTGTTGAAGAGGGACATCCTTTGAACTACATACTCTTCGGACTGCCGCTGCTACTGCTAGTGCTGCCAGGGCGCAGGCAGCGCATGATGGGGTTGTTTTTTGTGGTGCTGTGTGTTACTTACAGCATCATAGTACTGCACATGAAGCGTTTTCCATTTAACCGGAATATGATTGTTCACTATAGTATTTGTATGTCTTTTGCGGTATATACTTTGTACGCGCTGGTGGAGGTGGTGACGAAGCGAATAGGCAGAACCGCAATAAAAAATGCGGTAATGACTGTGTTTTTTGTGGTGCCGGTTGTGGGATACAGCGCTTTTCTGCTGCGTGAGGACAGGAAGAATGTGGCATTGAACCTGTATTTCTACGACATTAATGAATTGTACGACCAATCGATAACGGAGATACGCAGCATACCTGCAGGCGCAGCCGTGGGTTGCTCTTATGAGGCGTTTTACTGGTATTATTATTGCCGCAAATCGGGATGTAAGGTGACTTTTTGCCCAACTGGTAATGAGCAGTATTACCTGAAACGTGGGGACGAGCCGATGCCTGCAGGATTTGCAGACAAGTATGTGCTGACGGCAAAAGCATTCAGCAATTATGAGGTGTACAAACTGAAATGATTATTGCCCGATGATATGTGCATATTCGGGACCATTGAGTACTACGAGTGCTTTGTTGACCACATTGTCATCCTTCAACTTCACTGAATAATATCCATTGTCGCGAAACAGATAGCGGGCCAGTTGTGCCTTGATCTGTGTGCCAAAGTAGCGGTTGTGTACGGGCTTGGCAACGTGCTGCAGTAAAGCATTGCGCTTGTGAGGTGGCAATAGTGCGATGTAGTTGTTGATAACCTGTGTTTCGCCTTTGAAAGAGTTGGTGAAGTCGGCAATGCTCTTGAACTTGAGCGTAGTGCGATTTTTGATAAAGTAGTCCCAAATGACAGTGCGCATCTCGTCGCTGAAAGCCATATTGAGCAGTGGGGTGGACCAACTAGCAGTATCGTAGGGTACATACACATCGGGTTTTATGCCGCCACCACCAAAAACTACCCGTTTGCGGGAGGTGTAGTAGGGTGTAGTGTCGGCAGGAGCAACTGTTTCTTTGCCGGTAAGCTCGCCATTCTCCAGACGGTGTTCAAAGTCGTCGTGATAGGCGTCTCTGCCCTGTGCAAACGAACGCTGAATGCTGCGGCCTGATGGGGTATAGTATTTGGCGATAGTAAGGCGAAGCGCGGCACCATCGGGCATCTCGTATTGCTCCTGAACCAGTCCTTTGCCGTATGAGCGCCTGCCGATAATGACACCGCGGTCCCAGTCCTGAATGGCGCCGGCCAGAATCTCGCTGGCAGATGCAGAACTCTCATCAACCAGTATAGCCAGCCTTCCATCTTCAAACATGCCTTTTTCCTTTGCCCTGTATTCTAAACGTGGTGAGTTACGGCCGGTGGTGTAAACGATCAGTTTTTCGTTATCAAGGAAGTCGTCTGAAATGGAGGTTGCTGCATCGAGGTATCCGCCGGGATTGTCGCGTAGGTCGAGGATCATTTGGGTAGCACCCTCTTTTTTGAGCTGGGTGAGCGCTTTAGTGAATTCGTCGTAGGTAGTAGCACTGAAGCGATTGATCTTGATGTACCCGGTACGGTCGTCGGCCATGATGCTGGCGTCTATGCTGTAAATAGGTACGATATCGCGCGTGATGGATACATTGCGCTGCTGACCACTGCCAACCTGAGTGAGTGTTACATTTACGACGCTCTTTTGTTTGCCTCTGAGCAATGACATGATCTTTTCGGAAGTAATACCGGTACCCGCAACGAGACTGTCGCCCACCTTGAGGAGTTGATCGCCGGTGATGATACCTGCCTTTGCCGCGGGGCCGTTTTCGGTAACTGAAGTGATCTCAATTGTATCGCGAAGAATAGAAAACTCTACGCCTATCCCGGAGAAACCACCATCGAGGCCGTTGTTGACCTCCTGCAATTCATCGGCAGGGATATACACAGTATGGGGATCGAGCGGCCCGAGAATACCGGTTACGGCATCCTGATAGAGCAGGTTGGTATTTACTGTGTCGACATATTTTTCTTTGATGAGGCCTATTATTTCCTCGAGGCGGTCGTTTCGTTGTATGACGGTTGCAATATCCCGTTTGTTGCGTAGGGAGTCACGAAGGTTGAAGCCCAGCACCATACCTGCCACCAATACAAGAGAAAAGAAAAGTGGTGTCCATACTTTATTTCTTTCCCTGCTGTTTACTTCCATCGTCTGTTTGCTGACTGCAAAGGTACGTGAATTGGTGTGGCTCAAAAAAGTTAAACATGTACGCTTTTGTTCTTTATCCACATCAACAATACGTTTTTGTGTACAACCCTGGGTTGCGGGTTTTGTATGAACGGGCTTTTCTGCAGCTTACTTAGTACTTTTGGGAACTGAACCATGAGGGGAGTAGTATATAAGTCGACGGGAAGCTGGTACGCGGTGCGGGCAGAGGATGGTGTGTTCTGGAACGCGCGGATAAAGGGTAAGTTGAAAATAGATGATGAAATATCGTCGACCAACCCAGTGGCTGTAGGTGATACGGTGCTCTTTTTGCCGGAGGATGAAACTGTAAAGACAGCGATCATAAGTGATGTAGCACCACGGCACAACTATATGGTGAGGGTATCTCCGCACAATCCTACTCAAAAACATATTATTGCAGCTAATGTGGATCTGGCGTTGCTGGTAGCGTCGGTGGCTGAGCCGCGCACCTCAACCGGTTTTATAGACCGATTTCTGGTGACAGCTGAGGCGTACCATATACGTGGTATACTGGTAGTGAATAAAATAGACATGCTGAAAGCAAAGCAGCGTGTGATTTTTGACCGGTGGCTGGAGCTATATGGCAATGCCGGTTATGAGGTGTTTCCGGTAGTGGCTACAGATCCGGGATCGCTGGCGGGCCTTGCTGCAAGGATAGCCAATAAAGTGACCCTGTTCAGCGGGCACTCGGGTGTGGGTAAGAGCACGTTGATTAATCAGCTGATACCGGGAGCCGGTATAAAAACAAACGTAGTGTCGGGTTGGAGTGGAAAAGGGCAGCACACGACCACATTCGCGGAGATGTTCGACCTGCCGGATGGTGGGAGAATAATAGATACACCGGGGGTAAAGGAATTCGGGCTTATCGATTTTGAGCGGGAGGAACTTTCGCAATATTTTCCTGAAATGCGTAGGGCAATGGCTGGGTGCAAATTCAATAACTGTCAGCATATCAACGAGCCGGGCTGTGCCATAAAGCAAGCTGTGGCTGATGGTGTGATATCAGAAGAGCGTTACGTAAGCTATGTTTCGATGCTGGAGAGTATCGAAAAGAAATGGTGACCGTGGGACTGGTTATGCTTGCGGACTTCCCGCAGCAATCAGTTCTTCCCAGTATTCTGCACCGCGGCGGGTGTGAGGAATAACGATGGTGCCACCGACAATATTTGCCACTGCAAATATTTCATAAACCTCTTCTGTGGTGATGCCTTGCTCATGGCATTTGCCCAGATGATACCTGATACAGTCGTCGCACCGGAGCACCATACTGGCTACAAGACCGAGCATTTCTTTGGTGCGTGTAGACAAGGCTCCATCGGCATAGGTATTGGTGTCCAGATTAAACAGCCGATTGATGACCTTGTTGTTTTTGCCGAGGATCACTTCATTCATCCTGGCTCTGTAATCGTTAAACTCCTGTATCTGACTCATGCGATTTGTGTTTAAATAGTTGGATGTAAAAAATGTCTCTTCTAAGCTATCATTTTCAGGAAAGTGGAAAGTCCTGCTATTTTGGATTCGTCCAGGCGGTACCTGATATTGGTGTTGTAATATATGGAGAGGTCATACCAGGGGAAGGGATTCTGGTTGATAATCTCCGGAATATGTGCCAGTCCGATCCCATTTGCGGCATTAAATTGCTGCAAAAACCCGTGGGGTAATGATTTGTTGGTGACCCATGCTGCGAAGATGAAATCGAGACCTGTGAATTGTTTCCAGGCTGCAGACAGATCGTAGTTGTATTTGAAATTGGGGAGCTGCTGCAAAGCCCGGTCTCCGATGATGACACCTGCTGTAGTGCCTGAAATGTCGGCGATATAGTTTTCTGTGGCTGGCAGGAAAGTTACTTTTTTCATCCAGAACTGTTCGAGCAGCAATTGTGCAAGGCGAACAGATGTGCGTGATTGATAATCGAGATATACAGCAGTGATTTCTTCCATTGGCACATTGCTGAAAATGGCGACCGAAACGACGTTGCCGTCGGTAGCAATGCCATAGTCGCTTACAATTTGTGCACCGGGGATACCTGGTATGGCTGCGACGGGAAGCAACGCGATGTCGATGGAGCCATCTTGCAGTTTGCCGGCCAGCCGGGCCGGGTAGTCGGACGTAAGGGTTATTTCTTTAATGATATCACTTCGCTCAATGCCGTACAGCAAGGGCTTGGTGTTGAGGTAGCTAACGGCACCTACATTGATTAACGAACTCAAAAGGTATTATTTAGGGGCAAAGATAAGCAGTAGACGCGATGCTACTGCTTATCTCCAATCAATTTTCATCAAGGTTTGTACACCAGCCGGACTGTCTCCAATGTGCCGTCATCACCCACAAAGCGACACATGTACATACCTGCTGCGAGGTTGTAGGGCAGGGCAACAGCGGTAGACGGATTGGTAATAATATGTTGGTCGACCTGACGTCCGTCGATGGTGTAAATAGTAAAGATGCCGGGTTGGGTAGATTTGATGGTGAGTGCGCCGGTTGAAGGGTTGGGGTAAACACTAAAATGTGCCCCCGTTCCGGCATCTGCCAGATCTGGTTTGGCCGACACAACAGTAAGCTCGTGGGTGGCATGGCAACCAGAAGTGAGGGTATAGGAGATGGAAGCTGTGCCAGCCGCGATGCCTCTGGCAATACCGGTTGCGGTTATTGTAGCGATCGTGGTATTGCTGCTGCTCCAAACACCACCAGACGGACTGCAGGCCAAGATGACAGTGTTGCCGGTGGTGACCGAAGTGGCACCTGTTATAGAAGCAGGTGCAGTGGCAATGGCTTGGGCGCGTGTTTTGTAGCATCCGGCCGTCACCAGATAGGTGATGTTGGCGGAGCCAGCTTCTAGGCCTGTAACATCGCCGGTAAACTCGTCGACAGTAGCTTTTGACGTGTTACTGCTACTCCAGGTCCCTGCTAAAGTTGTATTTGTGAGCAAAACTGATGTGCCCGGACATAAGGAAGCTGGGCCGACGATATTAGCCACAGGTGCATTTACGGTGACAATGGTATTGCTATAGCAACCGCTGGCCAGTTTGTAGGTCATAACGGCGGTGCCGATGCTCATTCCTTTCATAAGTCCAGC
>CAIJXT010000008.1 GCA_903824665.1 uncultured Bacteroidota bacterium
AATAGCAGACGATAGCACAGACAACACCATTGCTGCAGTAGATTCTGTCGTATTTGATTTGATATTAGCAGTTTTATTGGTTTCATTGGTAATGCTTTTATTTCTAAGAAGTTTCAGAAATTCTTTAATTGTAATTGTAGCTATCCCAACTTCTTTAGTTACAGCATTTGCAGTGATGTGGCTGCTGGGTTACACGCTCAACCTTATGACCTTGCTTGCAATGTCATTAATTATAGGCATTTTGGTGGATGATGCAGTGGTAGTATTGGAGAACATTCAAAAGCACTTAGACAAAGGAAAAGACAAACGAGTTGCAGCCATGGATGGACGAACAGAAATAGGCTACGCTGCAATATCTATCACATTGGTTGATGTTGTCGTGTTTTTGCCAATTCTATTTTTGCAAGTGTTTGTTGCCGACATGCTCAAACAGTTTTCAGTAGTTGTAGTGACTTCTACTCTTACCAGTTTATTGGTAGGTTTTACGCTTACACCTTGGCTGGCATCGCGTATTGGTAAGAAGGAAGATTTACAGCCAACTAACATTTTCAATCGTTTCTTGCTTGGGTTTGAGCATCAATTAGAAACTTTCACCAATTGGTACGGCAGGCAATTAGAATGGGTTTTGAGTCATAAACTCATTTTTACAGGAGTTGTTTTGTTGCTTTTTGTAATTACGTTAGGAATTATGAAGCAAGGAATTATTGGAAAAGAACTGATCTCAACAGGCGACCAGGGAAAATTCAAAATGGCTTTGGAATTTGACAAATCAACTTCTATTCAGCGAAACAATAATATTGCTCAAAAAATTGAAACATACATTATTCAACAACCCGAAGTAGCAACGGTATTCAGCAACATTGGTGGACCAAGCACAGGAATAGGAAGTTTGGGTGTAGGTTCTGCAAATAAAACAGAATTTACCATTCAATTAAAGTCCAAAAAAGAACTCAAAAATGTGCCGACAGAAACATTTATGAAAAAACTAAGGGACGACTTAAAGTCGAAATTTCCGAGTATAAATTATTCCATGGCCGCTTTAGGTTTAATTCCTCGATCAGCACCCATAGAAATTACATTAAGCGGAAGTAATTTGAACTTGGTGATGAAAACCGGTGAAGAACTAAAAACCATAGTTGAAAAAATACCAGGTGCTGATAATGTTCGTCTATCTGTAGAAGCTGGCAGTCCGGAATACAAAATAATTCCCGACAAGGATAAAATGCAACGATTGGGCTTAACAACTGCTTATGTAGGAACGAACCTAAGAACAGCTTTTACTGGCAATGACGATGCAACATTAACAGAAAATGGCATAGAATATCCCGTAAGAATTTGGTTAGATAAATTCTCTCGACAAAATTTTGACGATGTTCATCAACTTTCCATCATCAATCCTATGGGGCTGCCTGTGGAAGTTTCACAATTTGCAAATGTTGAGCAAGACAATTCTCCATCTCTTTTAGAAAGGAAAGACCGCCAACCAGCAGTTACACTAACTTCTGACGCATTGGGAAGACCTTCAGGGACTGTAGCAGATGATGTAGTAGCCTATCTCAAGGATAATCCACTACCTAGTGGTATACAAATGACCTGGGGTAGCGACATCAAAAGACAGAACGATAGTTTTGGAGCTTTAGGTTCCGTGTTGCTGATTTCATTTTTGCTGATTTACCTGATTATGGTGGCACTTTATGATAGTTTTGTTTATCCATTTGTAGTTTTGTTTTCTATTCCAGTAGCGGCAATTGGTGCGTTCCTTACATTGAATTTGTCCCTAAGCAATTTGAGTTTATTCGCCTTACTTGGTCTAATTATGCTAATGGGGTTAGTCGTAAAAAATGCCATTCTAATTGTGGATTTTACCAATCAATTAAAAGCAGAAGGCAAACATTTTAAAGAAGCTTTAATAATTGCCGGAAGAGATCGCATGAGACCAATTCTAATGACAACGATTTCAATGGTTGTCGGTATGCTCCCTATTGCAATGGCAAATGGAACAGCCGCAGAATGGAAAAACGGTCTTGCTTGGGTAATCATTGGAGGACTTCTTTCTTCACTAATTTTGACCGTGTTTTTAGTCCCTATGGTCTACTATTTAGTTGACACGGCGAAAGAAAAAATGTATCGTAAAAATTATTGAAAATGGCAATCATATCAATAATCCCATTTGGCCGAACAAACGGAGTGAACAGTAATTATTCGAGTCTCCAGATTAACATGACGAAAGTCATACTTTTCTTGCTCACAATATGATTCTGGTAATAATTGAACCGGCATAGTTAACATACTTTTGCGACAATAAGTAAATAGGATTTATTTTTTGAGAAAGTTGTTTGCCATATTTGCATTGCTTGGAGTTTTGCTACAAAGCTTTAATTCGGCTATCATAGTATTCGATTACTATGCAAATAGAGAATATATAGCTAAATACCTCTGTAAAAACAAGGATAAGCCCAGATTGAATTGCGAAGGAAAGTGTAGCCTTAAAAAGCGCTTGGCAAAAGAAATCAGTGATCAGGTGCCAGGGCAGCGAAATCAAAAAAACGAAGAACCCGTCACTTTATTCTGTGAGTATAGAGACTATGTAATTTATTCACTACGTCCAATATATACTCGGCAGGTTTACTTTACGTTCAATGACCTGACTCTCTTTGATTTCTGCGAATCCGTTTTTCGGCCACCTGCGTTTTACTGTTAATATTACTGTCCCGTTTGCACGCCATTTCTCCATCCGGTTAATTTATTGGTGTCCCGTGATGTCATGCTATATCATGGCACAGAAGCATTGCTAAAAATTAACTCCAGACATCTTTGGTATAAGATGCTATGTGTGGTGGCTGGAGGACAGAGGTAATGTTCATTATTAATCATGTTTCACTAATTTATTTATTTATTAAAATAGACATTATGAATCGTAAGAGGATTTTATTAAGTGCACTTGTGCTTGCTGTTTGTTCAATATTAGTATTTGGTTGTAAAAAAAGCAGTAACAATGTTGTGGCTCCTTCGCCTACAGTCGGCTATATAAAAATTGCGGAGGGCTATGCTGCCGGTGCCGCAACAAAAGTTGAGATATATGCTGTTGATTCGGCATTTACGGGGTATAATAAACTATACATTGCATTGTTTGATTCAGTAAACAACACGTTTGTGGAAACAGCGCAGGTGACACTCATGCCAAATATGGACATGATGAGCATGAGCCATTCTGCTCCATATGAAAACCCGGCATCTACATCTGCTGTAAATAAAATGTTTCCGTGTAGTGTCTGTTTTATTATGCCGTCATCGGGTGGAACGTGGACCCTGGCCGTTACTGTGCAGAATCTTATTAACTCAAAGAATGGTGTGGCAACCATAACCATAAACGTAAAGGATCCATCTACGGCACGCATGTTTTCATTTATTTCACCTATAGACTCCGGTAAATACTTTGTTAGCTTTATTCCTCCGGTAAAACCAATAGTGGGAATTAATGATTTCGAAGTAGTTGTCTATAAAAAGCATTCCATGATGATGTTTCCCGCCGATAGTTCATTAGGCATTTCTTTTATACCCACAATGCCTACTATGAGCCACAGTTCCCCTAACAATGTAGATCCTGTTCATTCGGGAAAAGGACATTACAAGGGAAAAGTAAACTTTACAATGACAGGGTTCTGGAGATTAAGTACGACTTTCAGATCAAGTATGGCAGTGGCAGATTCTGCTCATTATTTCGACATTACATTTTAAATATTTCGCCGGGTTGATCTTTGATATTGGTCAACCCGGCTAATTCTCTTCTATGAAAAAAACTTACTTGATATGTCTGCTTGTATTCTTGTATTCAGCAGGCAATGCGCAAGATTATAAAAAATACCCGGATAAGGATACCACAGTTAATGTCCAGCTGAATGAGGTTACAATTAAGGGACCGTTAATCGGCAGCGACCAACGGATAAAAGACTTCTACATGGCTAACAAAGCGGCTACAACTGAGGATGTATTATCCAAGTTGCCTGAAATTAATATGATAAGGCGAGGGAGTTATGGAGTGGAACCGCTTATCCGCACATATAATACGGGGCAGATAAATTTACTTGTGGACGGCATGCGCATACATGGGGCTTGTACCGATAAGATGGACCCCGCCAGCATTTATATTGAACCCAAAAACCTTCAGGGCATACATATACAAACAACTCATGGAGCGGTGGCCGGATCAACGATTGGTGGTACTGTAGACTTTAAATTAAGGGAAGCCGATTGTGGTTGTGGGAAGAGGGTCACCGGATACGTGAGCAGTGGTTATCAGAGTGCTGCCAGATCGTTATTTGAAACAGCAGGGCTCAATATAGGCAGCAGTAAATGGGCTATAAGGTCAAATATTACCTATCGAGGTGCCGAAGACTATCGAAGCGGAGGTGGGGAGATCGTCCCTTATTCCAGATACAGCAAACTAAATTATGGGTTGTCGGCAAAGTATATCTTTGCTACAAATTGGTATACAAAAGCGGATTTTATTTATGATGATGGATGGAATATTGGTTATCCGGCATTGCCGATGGATGTGGGTTATGCTGCGGCAAGAATAGCTGCAGTGAGTATTGTAAAGCAAAAAGTAAATGCAAAGTGGAGCAATTCAGAATATAAATTATATGCCAACAATGTGTATCATTTAATGGATGATACACACAGAGATAACTTAGCGATTCATATGGATATGCCTGGGCACAGCAATACGTTTGGTTCATATGCAAATGCTACATTGCAGTTTGACCATGATCAGAATATGCAGTTCAGGGCAGATATATCAACTACTGAGCTAACGGCATCAATGACGATGCACCAGCTCAATCAGCCACCTATGTACATGCTAACATGGCCTGATAACAGGAGTATCCAAGCTGGGTTTGGAGCCATCTACAATAACAGATTTGATACCTTGTCATCTATTACCATAAGTGCCCGTCTCGATCAGTTTGTCAACTACCTGACAAGCCGTGCGGGAAAAGATCAGTTATCCGTGTTGCAAAAATCTACTGATGATATATCGAGGACGCTGAAAAATATTTCGACTGAAATGGCTCACCATTTTAGCCCCAGATGTGAAATTTCCGTTATTGCAGGTTATGCCGAGAGAATGCCTTCTTCAAGTGAATTGTATGGTTTTTATTTGTTTAATGCTTTTGATAACTATGATTATGTTGGCAGTACAACCTTGAAAAAAGAACAAGCGTATAAAGCTGATATTAATATGCAATATACAGTGTCAAAAATCCATTTTTCTTTTACGTCTTTTGCAACTAAAATCGACAACTATATTTTAGGGATTCATCAACCTGTGTTTAACGCAATGACTATTGGAGCGAACGGAGTGAAAACCTATGAGAATATTGAATTTGCATATATGGCTGGTATGGAGGCGGGGGTATTTTATAAAGCAGAACATAAATTCCAATTCATATCAACTTTCAAATACAATTATGGCACAGACAATAATAGCGAACATCTGCCGTTAGTGGCCCCGTTCAAGAATGTAACTTCAATCAGAAAGCAGTTGAAACATTGGGCCATGCAGTTAGATGCTGAAAGCGCATGTGCTCAGTATAAGGTGAATAAAAGTTCAGGTGAGACACCGACCCGTGAGTTTTTTATTGCTCATGTGAGAGGAGGCTATTTTGGTTCATTGAGTCAAAAACCGTTCGGTATAGACTGCGGGATTGAGAACATTTTTGACGTTGCATATAAAGAACATTTAGACTGGGGTAAAGTATCAAGGCCAGGAAGAAATCTATATATTCAGGTAAGTTATTCTTTTTAAAAGTGAGGTTCTTAAAGTGTAGCGAATAGAGAGCAAAAAACAGATTGCCGTTTAGCGCAATCGTTTTTCGCCTTTTTGTAGGGGGCCGGGGCAGATATTAAGCCATTTTCATCTTTTTTCTACTGACAAAAAGACCACTATATAAACCAAAATATATAACCATAGGTTTGGCCACAATAGGCACCAATATGATAGCAATCATATCTGTACTGCGACACGAATAGTAGTTTTACCGACTGTTTAAATATCAGAAAACAACAGACGCACAATATCTCGAATCTCTATTTGCTACACAACAATATTTTTTAAGATCAACCTACTATATGAACACAATCATAGAGCCATTCAGGATTAAATCGATAGAACCTATTTATTTCAACACGAAAGAAGAACGGCACGCAATTTTGGAGAAGGCTTTTTACAATCCCTTCCTTATCCATTCCAATGAAGTCTTGATTGACCTGCTGACGGATAGTGGTACCAGTGCCATGAGCGCTAGCCAGTGGGCCGGCATTATGATGGGCGATGAATCATATGCAGGCAGCCCAAGTTTTTTTCGATTTGAAAAGACGGTTCAGCAAATTACCGGAATGCCATTAGTCATTCCGACCCATCAGGGTAGGGCGTCGGAAAAAATACTGTTTAGTATCATTGGGGGCAAGGGCAAGTATATTTTAAGCAACACATTGTTTGATACCACCAGGGCAAATATCGAATATTCCGGCGCAGAGGGGGTTGATCTGCTATGCGAAGAGGGTAAATACCCGGCAATTCCGGCGCCCTTTAAAGGCAATATGGACACTGTAGCTTTGGAGCGTGTCATAGCGGAAAAGGGCTCGGCCAATATACCCCTATGTATCATCACTGTCACCAACAACTCGGGCGGTGGACAGCCCGTAAGTATGCAAAACATCAGGGAAGTGAAAAGGATTTGTGTTGCAAACAATATACCGCTTTTCATTGATGCCTGCCGCTTTGCAGAGAACTCCTATTTCATCAAGATCAGAGAGGAGGGATATGCAGATAAATCTGTTCCAGAAATTGCGCGAGAGCTTTTCTCGTATGCTGATGGCTGCACAATGAGCGCAAAAAAAGATGCCTTTGCAAACATTGGGGGGTTTCTGGCTATGCATAATGAGCTACTGGCATTGCATTGCAGAAACCTATTGGTGATTACAGAGGGATTCCCTACATATGGCGGCCTGGCAGGAAGAGACCTTGAAGCTATTGCAATAGGGCTCAATGAAGTAATGGATGAGCACTACCTGCAGTACCGTATAAGGAGTATTGAATACCTGACAAACAAATTAATTGCTGCGGGTGTACCTGTGATGCAGCCAGCCGGTGGTCATGCTGTTTATATTGATTCAAAGGAATTTCTTTCACATATTCCTGTGGACCAATATCCGGGTCAGGCATTGGTGAGTGCTCTCTATGTAGCAGGTGGTATAAGAAGCGTGGAAATAGGCTCGCTGATGTTTGGGAAATATGATGCTAAAGGCAAATTAATTCCGGCACAGATGGAGCTTGTCCGATTAGCTATTCCGCGAAGAGTATATACTCAAAGCCATATAGATTATGTAGCTGAAGTGATCATAGAGGTATTTAAAGAAAAAGCCGCAATAAAAGGTTTGAGAATAGTAGAAGAAGCTCCTGTTTTGCGACACTTCACTGCCAGGTTACAACCAATGACGAACGGATAAGACAAACAGCTCAATCGCTTGTTTATGACTACATCAGCAAATGATAAGATGGAAAAAACTCCTTCTGAATCTGAAACCATTACAACACAGGTAGTGTATCCAAATGACACCAACCCCATGGGGATGCTGCAGGGTGGTAAACTCGTGCAATGGATGGATACCGCGTCGGCTGTGTGCGCGCAGATTCATGCGGAGAAAATTGCTGTAACGGTATCTCTGAATAATGTTACGTTTATAAACCCGGCGAACATTGGCGATATTGTCACAATCAATGCAAAAATGACCCGCGCCTTCGGATCTTCGATGGAGGTATTTGCCCGCGCCTGGGTACAAAGCATTACCAGTAAGGAAAGGAACCTCATTAATGAAGCCTACTTCACTTTTGTAGCACTTGACGAAAGCTCAAAACCGATAGCTGTTCCACAGATAATGCCCGTTACAAAAGAAGAAAAATGGCACTATCGCCAAGCAGCCATCCGCAGAAATAACAAGGAAACCAAAACAAAAACACAGAAAGCCTAACTAATAATTTTGCGGGATAAAATATATAGCCTCAATAATTGGTACATAACAGTAACCATGAAAATAATAGTGGTAACGTGCCCGCTGCAATCCGGAACGCCGCCAGCGGAATATGTTTTAACGCCATAGCAGATGATAATATCTGCTACAAATGCCAGTGTTATTATCTGATATGGTGTCTTCATAGATCACTTAATTTTTAATGCTGTTACACAAGGTTGAAGAACATTGCAAATGGTGTTACAGGCCTTTATAGCGATGAATTACAACCAATCTGTTACTAAACAAAATTAGCCTTATCATATAATAGCCATTGTGACTTGAGTCATGATTTTGGTGTAAAAAATCTTCTTCCTTTGATGAAAAAGAAATTATGCAACAAACCGGAAAACGTTCATGGGCAGAGCCATACAAAATAAAAATGGTGGAACTGCTGAAAATGACCACTAAACAACAGCGGCAAAAAGCAATCAGGGAAGCGGGATACAACACATTCCTTCTCAAATCGGAGGATGTATATATAGACCTTCTTACAGATAGCGGCACATCAGCAATGAGCGACAGACAATGGGCTGGGCTTATGCAGGGTGATGAAGCGTATGCGGGAAGCAAAAATTTTTATAACCTGGAGAAATCCGTACAAAAACATTACGGATACAAATACATGATACCCACACATCAGGGTCGTGGTGCAGAGAATATACTGTCGAAGGTACTAATAAAGGAAGGGGACATAGTTCCGGGTAATATGTATTTCACCACTACAAGATTGCATCAGGAGCTTGCCGGTGGAACATTTGTTGATGTGATAATCGATGAGGCACATGACCCTCAGAATGAACACCTCTTTAAAGGAAATGTGGATCTTGACAAGCTGAAAAATGTGATTGCGGAATATGGGGCACAGCGAATACCATATGTGTGCGTAGCGGTTACAGTTAATCTTGCCGGGGGGCAGCCTGTATCTATGGAGAACATGAAACAAGTACGGGAACTGACACAGCAGCACGGCATAAAGGTGATGCTGGATATGACCCGTATTGCCGAAAATGCGTATTTCATACAGCAAAGAGAAAAAGGATATTCAGTACGAAGTATTAAAAGCCTTGTAAAAGAAATATGTTCATATACTGATGGGGCAACGTTTAGCGGGAAAAAGGATGCACTAGTAAATATAGGCGGATTTTTGGCACTTAACGATGAAGAGTATTTTAACGAGGCAAGCAACCTTGTAGTAGTATACGAAGGACTACATACATATGGCGGCCTGGCAGGAAGAGACATGGAAGCAATGGCTGTAGGTATAGAGGAATCTGTACAGGATGAACATATGAAGGCAAGGGTAGGTCAGGTACTGTATCTCGGGGAAATGCTAATGAAACAGCATATACCCATTGTTACACCTATAGGAGGTCATGGTATATTTTTGGATGCAAAAAGGTTCCTACCCCACGTTCGACAAGATCAGTTTCCGGCACAGGCGCTTGCTGCTGAACTGTATGTGGATGCCGGGATCCGGTCAATGGAACGCGGCATAGTATCTGCAGGACGGAATGCAAGGACCAGAGATCACTATTACCCTAAACTGGAATTGGTGAGGCTTACAATTCCGCGCAGAGTATATACACAAGCCCATATGGATGTGATAGCGGAATCAGTAGTCAATGTATATGAGCAAAGGAATAAAATTAAAGGCCTTGAGATGACGTATGAACCTAAATATCTACGGTTTTTTCAGGCGAGATTTGGAAGGATATAAGACAAACAAAAAAGCAATAAGCATAATGACAATTTTCAGGAAATTCACTTTTGACTCGGCCCATTACCTGCCGAATGTACCGGAAGGCCACAAGTGCCGGCAAATACATGGACACACCTACAAGCTGACAATTTCTATCGATGGCAAACCTGATGAACAAAACGGTTGGGTAATGGACTTTGCCGTGCTTAAAAAGACATTGGAACCAATAATAGAAATGGTAGACCACAAATTGCTCAATAATATAGCGGGGCTTGAAAACCCGACATGTGAATTGCTCGCTGTATGGCTGTGGAATTACATAATAAAAGATATTCCATCACTGAGTAAAATTGAATTAAATGAAACTCCTACATCAGGGGTAATTTATGAGGGATGATATTTATGCATTATTCCCAATAAAGAAAATATCCTCTGTGTCAAGACGAAATGTTCTTACTTTGACATCTTCGGCGTAACAAAATCTGAATATGAATATCGGCTCTTCTGACTTGAGTGCAACTACAGATGCAAACTCATCATATAGCACCTTGAATTGTGCACTAATGGCAGATGGGAGTGTATGTTCCATATGATTCCTAATCAGTGCGAAATGATGAATAGGTGCAAAAAAGGGCTGTACTGTCAGGCCTGCTTTTGTAGCTGCCAGCCATACCCGCTCCATAGCTCTTCCTGCATTCAAAGAAAATTCTTTTGACAATACGGGAACAGTGAGGACGCCTATGCCTGAGGCGGATGATACGCCATCGGCAGAAAGTTTTTCTATAGCCTTACCTGCACCCCACTCACTTAATAGTTTTGCTGCTCTCAGATCCTTCATCAATCGCAGCCCTGTAATATCTTTAAGGCTGAGGTCAACAGTTCGCAGATCAATACCGTCTTTGGTTTTCTCGGCGCTTTCTGCAGTCCACCTGATCTCTGTTTCAAAAAATTCTTTGTGACCCTGCTCAATGAAAATTCTGAGCTTTTCAGTTTTTCCTATAATAGCTGCCAGTTGGTCAATTTTTTCGCGTGAGTATTCCAACCGAAAACCGATGTTTGCAAATTGTTCCACTGCATCGTTTATTTCGGAAATTTGCATTTCGGAAATTTGCATTTTATTTCCAGAGTTTCTGTTTGTACACCTGGCCTCGAGGAAATGAACCAGCTCGTCCTTTTCCTCTTTTTCTGCAATCCGGAAACGGATAACTGCTACTAGTTCATCGCCTACACCACCGACCATTGGGAACGGCTCTACTATGCATATCAACCCCATCTGAGTGGCTCTAAGAGATAAATTTTCGATTGCCGCTCCCAGGGACAAGTATGTACCTATATTGTGGATATCTCCAGAAGCATTTGTTCTCTCTCTGCTATGAAATAAAAATAACCTACCATTATCATAAAACCATTTCCAGGGTTGATTGTTGCCCGCTGACGGGGCGATGCGGGCCGCATTAATGAGTATCTTCACGATGCTGGTATCCAGAATATAAGAAAGAACATCACTGACCAGTACCTGATCGGCGTAAGCCTGCATTCTCTCCGCAGTAAGTGGTTCGGCAGGCTCAATATCCACTTCGGTTTCCTTGTTGGCAACAGGGTCAGTGATTAATTCTTCTATGTCTAAAAAAAACCTGCCAGATACAGCAATTGGTTGAGGAGGATCCTTCTGCATACATCTGCTGTTATGCCTCCGCCCATCGTAACTGCACTTGCAAGTTGCGGCCATGCCGAAATTGTTTGCCCCACTTCAATACTCGATGCTTTGAGCCTGGGAGACATGGTATCAATACCGACAATCGGCAAAATGAATGGCAGTTTTTCCTCGTTAGTCACCAGGTTTTTCGTCTTTGAGAGGTCCAGGTGGTTTACATTCCCATGAAGTATAGGGTATTCGCTATCGA
Organism: uncultured Bacteroidota bacterium; assembly: GCA_903824665.1. Taxonomy (GTDB): domain Bacteria; phylum Bacteroidota; class Bacteroidia; order Chitinophagales; family Chitinophagaceae; genus Nemorincola. The sequence goes on from CAIJXT010000008.1 coordinate 11,680, forward strand.
GGTCGTACCTTTCTATATCCACCGTTCCCCTGTCGCTTGCTTCCATAATTACCGGTATGCCATGCTTCCGCGCCGCAATACGGCATTTTATCTTTATATCTACACTATCACACTCATCAATCAGCATATCCAGCTTACCGTTCTCAAGCAAAAACTGTTCGAGATTACGCTCATTTATTCCCTCATGGAAACAGGTAACTTTAAGGTAAGGGTCAATCTCTGCTATTTCCCTTGCCACCAGTATTGTCTTCTTGATACCCATATTGTGAATGCCACTTCGTAACCTGTTAAGATTTGTGATCTCCAATTCGTCGAAATCCGCTATCCGTAACTCGCCAAACGTTCTTTCAGTAGCCAAAGTGAGCGATACGGACTGCCCTACTGACAGGCCAATCACACCAATCTTTTTTGCAGATAGTATTTCCTGTTCAATTGCTGTGATCTTGTACTTGTTACGGTTTGTTCTTAGTGCTGCAAATTCATTTTCAGAAAGTATATGTACCAACCTGTTGCTCCATGGATAATATACCCAGGTACCATATTCAAATTCAGGAATGCCGGCCAGGTATTTCTCAATCTCCACTTCGAGGCTAGCCGGAGCGAATGATTCGGAAGGATTTGCGGTTTTAATAAGTTCCTTCAACTGCCCGTGTATCGTGTCGAAAACGTTCAGCCCCGGTAGCTGCAGAATACTATATAGAGAATCACAATCTTCTGAAAAGAGCAGATCTAAGAATACAGGAGTATATCGTTCATTGAATTCCTGAGTATGTGTTATGCATTCTGCCAGCTTTTTATTCATGATTGTCATATCCTGTTGCAATTTTAATTGTTCAATTTTAAAGGTGTTTTACCGTTCTGCGAAAGACAAGCCCATTAGTATCCTCAATAAGGATTTGCATATTTTGGTGATGAAATAAAGGTAGAGTCAGTAAAGGTTTTCAGGAATGCAATAAGCTGTTTTTTTTCGATAGCATTTAGCTGAAGTCCATTATTCTTGGCCGGCAACGACATCACAGGGTCAAGATTATTTACTTTGTGCATTCCATGATCATAGAAGTCAATTACTTCTTCCAGAGAAGAAAACCTGCCGTCATGCATGAAGCGGTTTCTTAATGCCACATTACGGAGATTTGGCGTCCTGAACTTCCCCAGGTCTGAGGGCAAACCTGATATTAAATAGTAACCCTTGTCCGATTCTTTGCTGAATATGCTGTCCAGGCCAGTATTGTGTAATAAGTTGTCTGTTGTAACAGGGTTAACATGGCAATGAAAACAATCGCCTTTTTCTGTAAAGAATATTTCTAATCCTCTTTGTTCATCGGGCGATCGCTTGTATAGCCCTTTTAAAGAGAGGTCATACTTGGTATTGGCAGATACCAGTGTACGTATAAACTGGGCAAGTGCATAAGCTAACTCTTTATAAGTTATTGTATTCACTCCGTAGTATTTTTTAAAAAGAAGCTTGTATGTCATACTTTGATTTACCTTGGCTAAATCGGTAGCGAAAAAATCTTTTACTTCAAACATCATTATGTCTTCTAGCGTTCCCTGCTTTGAACCATCCCACATAAAGTTATTGTACCACGCAAGGTTCACGTGGGGCAATACCGGCATGTCGTTGTTGTATAAGCCAGGCACAGTAAAGCCCAAGCTTTGCACGTGGCAGCTTGCGCAGGACCTGCCGTTATTTGAAAGAATCGGGTCATAGTACAACTGCCGCCCCAGCTGTACCAACTCTTTACTAGGCTTGTTATCATCAGGAATTATCGGGGGAGGAAAATATAGGGGTGTAAGTATCGTGTCCGGGGTAAGTGCGGCAGGGGTATCATTGGCAATAACTGGATCCGGGTCTGCATTTTTTTTGCACGAAAAAACAAATGACAATACAAACAGTGCAACAAACAACGCCGTCAATACAAATTTCTGTTTCATAAAATACCCTTTTTCAGGCTTCCAATTGTGCGCTACTTGCCCCGAAATACATCTGCTCCATTTTCCGTCAGCTTTTGCATTAATGTGGCAACACCCATGCTGAACAAACCATCTGTACTAAAGTTATAATCGTATGGATTAGTGTACCATTCATTGATATTCATTGTCATATTCAATTGGCCGTTGGCCACTTTGTCAACCACCACTTTACATGCCACGCCCGCCTTCACCTGGTAATTGTTTGTTCCAAGGTGCATAGCATATCCCGAAACAGTTCCCCCATCGTTCCAATGCCCTTCAAGTTTCAGGAAATGGTAGCCGCCACCCATAGCATCCGGCCAGCCCATACCTATATTCTCGAGCGAAGCTGGCAAACTATTTGTTGTGTTCAATGCAGGTTCTATGCCTATATAGAAGGAAACAGAATCATAGGTGCCGACTTTCATTCCCGAGAGTTCTGTGAGTTCGAAATGGGAAGTGCCGGGTATCCTTGCGTCCACATAGGCGATTTTTGAACAATAGTGTTGTAGTTCATTGTTTTTATAAAACCGGAAGCCACTCAGGTAGTAATGTAGTGTTGTTACGCTGTATATATTCCCGGTTTTGTTAGTGAATGTAACGGTGTCAAGAATCAAGGGCCTATTCCCGGCTACATAGTCAATATTGACCGTTATCTTACCTGATACAACAGTAGCCGGAGGAACCTCTTTTTTACGACATCCGGCAAACGCGATTGTCAAGCAAATAAGCAAAAGATATTTTTTCATACACGTCGAATTCAGGAAACGCTATTTAAGACATCAAAATTACCTGATTGGAATAAACTGTATTATGACGAGGGTCATAATACAGTTGTGATAGGCATGGAAGTAATAGCAAAACACATAACGAATGGCTATCCAGTATGTGACAAGGCATTAGTATTTAATCCGCTCATACAATTTCACTATCGACTGTAATACCTCTGTTGGCGATGTCAGTATCTGGTAGTGATTAACTCCAAACATTTGTGGCAGGTAATATTTCGCCTGCGCCTCTATTGCCAATGCGTATGAATTGATCTTACGCTCATTCAGCTCACGCAATGCTTGCTTTACATCGTTAATGCCATACCTGCCTTCGTATTTATCATAATCATTTGGCTTGCCGTCTGAAATTAAAATGACCCACTTTTTCTTAGAGCTGCGACTGTTAAGCAAGGCTCCTGAATGCCTTAGCGCTGCGCCTATCCTTGTATATCCCTGTGGTTCTACCGCACCTATCTTATACTTTGTAGTACTCCATTTCTCGTCAAAGCCTTTTATAGACAGGTAAGTAGAATAATTCCTTGTTTTTGAATAAAAACCCTTTATTGCAAAATCAACGTTATACTCATTTAATATTTCCCCGAAGAGTATAGACACTTGTTTTTCAACATCAATGACCCGGTTCCCGTTTGCGTAGCCGTCGCTGGACAAGCTAATATCCAATAGCAGCAAGATAGACAGGTCTTTTTCTTTTTTTCGATTGGAAAAATATATCTTATCGGATGGGGTATGCCCTGTATGCACATCGGCATACAGATCGGTGATGGCATCAATGTCAAATTCATCGCCCTGCGTTTGCCTACGCTGCTGTCGCCATTTATTGTTGACACTTGCTAACGCTTTGCGCAATGTGGTGAGGACAGTTGCATACCTGGTTACAGTTTCCCGGTAATACACCATATCGTGCTGCATTGAATGTACGGTATATACTTTGCAATATTTTTCTTTGTATGCCCGCTTTGAATAATCCCATTCAGGGTATTCCAGGTAAGGCCCTTTAGTATCAGTCTCTGCGCTTTCTGAAATGGATGTATTCTCCGTAAAGTCTGCCTGGTAAATAGAGTGTACGGGATCGTCAACCCGTACAGTGTACTTCATATTCAGCTCGTCAAGGGCATTACTATGGTCTTCAAGTTCATCTTCTCCATCGAAATCGCGCCATACTCCACTGAATTCATCGGCAGTTTCTACCTTCTCAAAATTGTGGGTAAGTACATAGTCTTCCTGTTGCTTCTTGTCCACTTCTAAACTTCTGACTTCTTCTACCGCATTTGCATTCAGGATAGTTGACGGTGTTGCTTCAAGTGCCGTCCTGGTTTTATCTGAAATATTATTTAACCTTTTGTCAGATGGTGCGTTACTTTCATTGTGCATCCATTTGCCATACAGCCATGAATAATCAGGATTAGTAACCCCCCGGGTAGTTTCTGATAAATACGTTTCGAAGGTATTGTGCAGTTCGCGTATGACAGGGTAATGGCGGAATAGTTCATTCAGCACATTGGGGGCTGTTTCCGCAGCTTTTAGTTGCGATAGCTCCTGGCCTTGCTCCTCACTGTTGTTCCAGTTGAAGTTCAGTTCTTTCTGAACAGAAAGGTAGAACACCCTATACAGGTAGAAGGAATAATTAGCTTCAGCTGATGGAAATAAGAAGAAGGAGGCCGGCAGAAAGAAATTATCGTCCTTATACCCTCCTTCCCTTTCTGCTGGGTATATTTCAATTTTATTGCCTGATAAGGCTGTTGATACAATTGCTAATTTCGATTTTATATCGTTTAAGTGAACGGTACGCTGTGCTATCTCGGTAGAAGTCCTTTTGTTCTTCTTGAAATAGTTGGCCACCCTGCTGAATAAATATTCGTCTAATGCCATTATATCATAAGGTTACACAGGTCGGTAAGGGCTGCGATTGTTTCGGTTTCATCAGTGAGAGGTTCCACTACCGCTACTTTGACAGCAAGGCGTTTTGCAAGCCCGCTGCGTATCAGCTTCGCTGCGTCAACTAATAATCGTGTGGATGCCGTTTCGGTTAATCCAAGTTCAGTCAGGTTTCTTATCTTATTTCCTATACGCACCAACTTTTGTGCATCGGCAACGTCTATACCGGTTTCTTTTACCAGTATCTCTGTTTCAATATCCTGCTCCGGGTAACGAAAAGAAATTGCTACAAAACGTTGCCGCGTAGAAGGTTTCAACTCTTTAAACCCTTTTTGATATCCGGGGTTAAATGATGCCACCAACATAAAATTATCATGGGCCTTTATGCGCTCCCCTAATTTGTCAACATATAGTTCACGCCTGTGATCGGTGAGTGAGTGAATAGCAACAATCACATCAGGGCGAGCCTCTGCTATCTCGTCCAGGTAAACTATAGCCCCTCCTTTGACACCCATGGTCAGCGGCCCGTCTTGCCATACTGTTTCTGCCCCTTTGATAATAAAACGTCCGATAAGGTCGGTGGATGAAGTCTCTTCGTGACAGCTAATCGTGATCAAATCCCTTTCTAGTTTATGTGCCATAAACTCAACAAACCTTGATTTACCTGTCCCCGTAGGTCCCTTCAGCAGGAAGGGCAGGTCATTACCACAAGCGTGTTCAAAAACTTCAATTTCCTTACCTGTGGCATGATAATATGGTGATGCTATCTTCATTTTATATTGTTTTCCGGGTCAATCCAAGTACCTTATCTGCGCAAATGACATGTGCTATTTTATTAGTGCTTCATCTGATGGGCGGCCATGTTTGAAGAATTCATAAATAAACATTCCAATGCCCGTGGTAAACATGGTAGCGCAACAGATAAGAATGAAAAAGTGAACCTGTATTTCCTTTTGAACATCGCCGAATTCCAAACCCACTTTCCTTTCTAAATAGACTTGCGCCACTCCGGCAACACCAAAGGCAACAGTCATCCCTAACATACCGATATTGGACAACCAGAATGCCAATAATCCCACAGTAGTGTCGTAGTATTTCCTTCCTGTCAGGTTAGGTAGCGTATAGCTGATTATTGCCAACACTATCATTGCATATGCCCCCCAAAATGCAAGGTGTCCATGCATGGCAGTTACCAGTGTGCCATGGGTGTACATGTTCACCTGCGGAATGGTATGGGCCAGCCCTAATAATCCCGCGCCCACAAACGATACTATTGCTGTGCCTAATGTCCAGCTAAGTGCAATTTTATTAGGATGTTTCTTTTCCCCTTTCCGGTACATGGCAATAGCAAACAGCGCCATTCCGAGAAACGCCAGCGGCTCTAAAGCTGAAAATATACCACCAACTATCAACCATACTTTACCAACACCAATGTAATAGTAGTGGTGCCCTGTTCCTAGAATCCCTGATATAAATGTCAGCCCCACAATCACATACAGCCACTTCTCTATCACTTCCCTATCTACACCGGTGATCTTTATCAGCAGGAAGGCGAGTATTCCACCCATTATCAGTTCCCAAACACCCTCAACCCATAAGTGTACCACCCACCAGCGAAAGAACGAATCCATGGTTTGGTTATCAAACCAGATCATTCCGGGAAGGTAAAGCAGGGCGGCAAATACCAAACCCATAGTAAGCACTAGTGAGGTTGTTGTTCGTTTCTTCCCCTTAAATAACGTAGTGACGATTATGCCCAGAAAAGTAAGCACATTAACCACAACAAGGTAATCCAACGGCCTTGGTATTTCCAGGAATTTCCTGCCTTCCCAATAATTGAAGTGATAGCCCACAATAGCAATAACGCCAACAATCGCGAGCGATATCAATTGTGCATAGGCCAGCTTCACGCTTACCAGTTCATTCTCCGATTCTTCAGGGATGATATAATATGCTGCTCCCATGAAACCCGACAACAGCCAAACCACTAGCAGGTTTGTATGCACAGCCCGTGCGGTATTGAACGGGATTACGCTATGCAAGTTGTCGAATCCCATATGGGCAAACCCCATGATGAAACCATAAATAATTTGCAGGGACAACAATAGCATTGATAGAGCAAAGAACCAATACGCTACTTTCTGTGATTTATATTTCATAGATTATGTTTTTGAATCGTGAATTATTTTTTTAAGTCTGGCTTTGGTGGAAACCCATTCAGGTCTGTTTCTCCTATCCACTTTAGGAAAGCAACTACATCATTAGCATCTTCTTCCTTAAAGCCATAGGCTACCATTTTTCTTCCCCGCGGCGACCATGGGGTTTTCGACATCAATGCTGCCTTGATGTACCCCTCTCCACGCCTTTCATACACTTTCGTTAATTCCGGGGCATAATACGCCCCCTCTCCCAAGATGGTATGGCACCCCATGCAGTTGTTGGCCTCCCATATTTGTTTACCCCTCACAACTTGCGGTGTAAGGTTTTCTTCGTGTGTTCGTTTAGGCACCTCATTGCTCAATGAAGTCCAGGATAGTATGAGAAAGACTGCAAACGTTACAATCGTACCTCCCAGAAAAAACAATTTCGCCTGTGATTTTGACAACATACTTTTTTGTTTTTGAGTGTAATGAAATATTATTCTGTCATGCGCTATTGCTGGAAATAGAACTCCGCCTATTGTTGCAACGATTTTATTGCTGCTATTGTTTCTGTTTGCGCGCCTCCCAGCCCGTCTTTTTTGTACGTTATTACTCCATTGGTGTTTAACACGAATATGGTGTTTGAATGATCAAACCCGCCACCCGATAATTTTTTTATACGAACACCTAATACATTCGCTATTTCCGTTGTTGCATCTTCGTCCGAACAGACGAGTGTCCAATTGTCATTTAACTGGTGCTCTCTTTTGAAAGTGCTTAGCCTACCGGGCGTATCCCGTTCAGGGTCCATGGTTACTAACAAAAACTGCACCTGTTTCATTTCCTCGGCATTTAAGCCGGATTCAATATTTTTCAGGTCAGCCATTATCCTTGGGCAGGCCGACTGACATGAAGTAAATATCATTGCCGTTATGGTAGTCTTTCCTTTAAGACCATTAAACGCAAATGTTTGCTTCTTCTGGGTTTGCCATTGGCTGGATATATTGAAGAGTGACTCATCCGAAATTGTTTCCATAGCCCCGGCACCTGTTTCCTTACTGCAACACTCCTTTTTCTGATTTGTTTCTGATTTTACCTGTTCGGTTTTTGCCCCATTACTGCAGGACAGCATGGAAACAACAACAACAAGCAAAGCAATCTGGTTATTTTTCATTTTGTTCATTTTACACATCTGAACCCAATATTGGGCACACAATAATTTGCCTTTACACTTGACCGCATCGCAAACCGCATAAAGGACGCATAGTTGTTAATGTCTTTGGAATCAAAGGAGCCTCCACCGCAAAAGAACGTATTGTCAAGGCTGCTGTTCCCTCTCGATTCCCCAGTTGTTAATGCACTATTGAAATCGTACGTCCATTCCCACACTAACCCATGCATGTCATACACACCATAGTAGTTCTTAAAGGTTGTACCAACATTTGGCAACACTTTAGCGGTTGGTTTGGACACCCAATTCAAAACCCACTGGTTGAATTCCTTGTCCTTACTCGCGTCAGCACTTTTTTCGTTCGACCTGGCTACCAATTCCCATTCAGCTACTTTTGGTAACCGTTTCCCGTTACATTCGCAATATTTTTTTGCGGCGAACCAGGAGACGTTTACGACAGGGCTGTTCATTATATTGTTGTTGAACGAGGAATCTGTAATCCAGTGATTCAAATAAGAACTATCCGCAAACAGGGATTTTACTTTGCGCCTACTCCATTCCGGGTATTTTGATAGAAACAGCAGGTAGTCTGCATTTGTGACGGGGTATATATCCATGTTAAATGCCCTTAAGGTTATTCTTTGCGTATCAGCTGAATATAGAGGTAAATAGCTCCCCCCTTTTATCGTGGCCATTCCTTTCCCGGCCACCGCCGGTTGGGCAGACATTGAATAAACACAGAGCACCATCAATATTGTTAGTTTACTTTTCACCTTATTTTCTTCTTTGTTTTGCAACGTCTGCTGCTGTCACTTCTCCACCTTTATTCCCGAAATTATTGAGCACATAAGTTATAACTGACGCAATTTGCCCGTCACTCATGGTTTGTTTGGGCATAATGCCGTCAAAGGTTTTTCCGTTAACGGTAATCTTTCCTGAAACCCCGTGCAATACCGCCCTGATGGCCTTATTGGGGTCTGAAGCAAAATAGTCAGACTTCGCTAATGGAGGGAATGATCCGTTTATACCATTTGCATCGGCCTGATGGCAGGCCTGGCAAATACTAGTATATAGTGCTTTTCCCTGTGCTATTTTTTCATCCTTGGTTAGCGCTTTTTCGGCTACTACAGGCCCCTCAGGCATTGTTTGCGATGCACCGCCTTCTGCCTGATAAATCCTGTCGTCCTGCTGCCCTGAAAAAACTGTTTTGTTTTCCGCTCCTTCTACTTTCAGCATACCTAGCGACCCCTTGTTGAATGTTCTGAAAATGGAGTGGTCAACCAATATTAATGTAGCCGGAACGTCGCATTTGAATTCGGTTATAGCAGAGCCTCCAGCAGGAACCAATGTGGTTTGTATGTCATGATTTGCAACACAGCCCCCTTCCTGGTATACATTGTCAAAAATTTCACCGATAACATGAAAACTGGACACAAGGTTTGGCCCACCATTTCCTACAAATAGCCTTACCGTCTCACCTACTTTTGCTTTAAGTGCATTGTCTCCTGTAAGAGCACCTACCTTGCCGTTAAACACCACATAGTCCGGCTGTTCTTTCAATGCCTTGTCCATGTTGAATTGTTGTAAGCCGGATTCTCCATATGCGCCCTTTGTGTAAAAATCTCCCTGGCATACGTAATACTCTTTATCCACTTTTTTCAATCCTTCTTTCGGTTCTACAAGTATCAGCCCATACATTCCATTACCAATATGCATACCAACAGGTGCCGTTGCGCAATGGTATATATACAGCCCATGATTCAGCGCAGTGAAGGTGAATTGTGTTTCATGGCCAGGTGCCGTGAAAGTTGCTGCCGCGCCGCCGCCTTGCCCTGAGACTGCGTGCAGGTCAATGTTGTGCGGTAACTTGTTGTTAGGGTTATTCTTCAGATGAAATTCAACTACATCCCCCTGCCGCACACGGATAAATTTCCCCGGCACGCTACCTCCAAAAGTCCAAAAGTTGTATTTGACGCCATCCATCATCTCCATCTCCTTTTCTATTACTTCCAGTGTTACTATCACTTTTGTAGGGTGGGTCCTTGTGATAGGTGGTGGCACATTGGGTGCATCTGTTAATACAGCGACTTCTTCGCCACTTAATATCTCTGAGTATTGTTTAGTATTGCTCTCTTCCTGAGAATTATTACATCCTAAAGCCATGATGCAAAAAGCAGCAACTGTAATGGCAAATTTGAAAATCGGTTGTTTCATATACATTAGATTTTAGTTAGTGAACTCGTGAATAAATAGCGTTGGAGAAACTTTCAGCATCACATATGCCCATCCGTTGTAGTTGGTTGCATCGCCCCCCTTTATCAATTCCATATTTTTTGTTGCAAACATCATACAGTACCCGACCTGCAAGCTGATGATGGGTGTAGGCTTGTAATCAAACATCAGGTCCAATTCCTGCCCCAAACCCTTTGCAATTTTCTTTGCAGCAATATTGTTCGGGTTAGCTAAAGAAAAAGAATGCACATCCAAAGTGAAGGTGAATTCTTTTTTAGGGGCAATACCAAAGCGCACATACATATCTATCAACCCTCGCTGTTTTGTGTCGCCGGGAAACGTGAGGAAATAGTCCATATACCCGTAGAATTTATGGTTAGTAGCATATAGCGTAGAAAAATTGTTGCTTTCTGTCGTGAGTGTGTTATCAGAGTTTCCCGATAACAGGTCAGTTCCCAAACCCCCAAACAGTTTGCTTTTCCTGTATTCTACATAGCCGTTCACCATGTATGCACTTATGGATAGGTTGTTGTCCGTTTTGCCCGTCTGGTAATATGCGCCGGCGATTGCCTTCCACCCCTTGTTTGAAAAATTGAATACAGGACCAATCGTATAACTTGTATTTGCTGCCTTTTGAAAAGTGTCGGTTGGTGTCATCCCATTCATTACGGCCATAGCGCCCAGTGTGCTGTGTATTTTGGTAAGGTCTTTCTTCATCCAGGTAAATCCGAGGTGTTTGTAATTTTTGAGATTGTATTTTGCTCCAAAAAGAGGCTCTCCAACCTGGTTATATGCCCCACCGATGTGCCAATTGAAGTCTTTTTTCTTGTTAGTGTATTTGACAAGCAGGGCATCATGTGAAATGGTGAGGTTTGCCCAATCGAGATTTCCTAAAATCCGGTGGTCGTCATATGCCAATTCTTGCCTTCCCATTTTGATAGAGAACCCCTGAGGTAGCGCAAGCTCAAGCCATGCCTCGTTGAACTGCAGCCTCCCGATGTCTTTTCTTTGTTCTTCATCTCCCCATGTTCGGGAATCCTGCAACGATGTGTAAAAGGCAATCTTGTTTTTCTTGTAATCGACTATGAGCCGTGCTCTCTGTCCTATAAAAGACTCTCCGCTTGTTGTATCAAAAGCGAGTGTTCTGTACCCATTCCTGTATTCGGGCCGAATCCTGTATTGTCCGGAGATTTTAATGTATTCACTTGGAACCTCATTTTCGGGTTTCTGTGCCAGCAGCGCTTGATAGCAGAATAAAAATATGGCGGTTAATAACTGTATTTTTTTAAGCTTTTGCATATCAAGTGTATTTGATAACAAAACTACCCCCCTCTTAATCTGAATAAAATGACCTTCAGTACCTATAATTGTGTTTGTTAAAACAATAAACTGTGATGTAAATCACATTCCCCGTGGTTGGTTTCAGGGTGGTAATTTCTTAGGCAAATGGGTATTCATTGTAAAATTCACCGGGCACATTTACATATACAGGCTTTTATGATTCCAATCATATTGACATTGTTTTTTGAATACTATCTTAGGCTCAAATCGCATTTGAAATGACTAACTCAACCGTTCGGAATTGTACTACCTGCAATTTGTGTTTTGCAAGAAACGATTCTGTCTTTAGTGTCCTTACTGCTGAACAGTTAGCTGAATTGGAGGATGTTAAAAGTTACATTTCATATGGCGACGGTGAATTAATATTTAAAGAAAGGCAACGCCCTTTCGGTATTTACATTGTTCAGGATGGTAAGGTAAAGATTTCCAAATATGGTTTCGAAGGCAGGGAGTACATTGTGCGCTTTGCAAAAAAAGGGAACATTATTGGTTATAGGTCTTTTTTTAATGGCGAACCTTATTCATGTTCAGCCACTGCAATTTCCAAAACGCTGGTTTGTTTTATTCCCGGGGATGTGATTCTTGATTTAATGAAAAGAAATTATAAATTGGCACTACAATTTGTTAAGCACCTTGCCCAGGACCTTAAGGCTGCTGAAGAAAAGTCTATAAGTATTGCCCATAAACCAGTCAGGGAGAGAGTCGCAGAATCGATAATAATTCTGAAGGACATATATGGGTTTGAGCAAAATAACACAATTGTTGACATCAGCCTGAAACGGGATGAAATTGCTAGTATTTCCGGCACCTCCAGGGAAACAGTAACCCGCCTGCTATCTGAATACAATGAAGAGAAAATATTGCTTGTTGAAGGCAGGAAAATCAGGATACTCGATATGCCAAGGCTACAGGCAATTGCATATAGGTCATTTTAGCAATGACTGCAATGATATATTTGCAGGAATCACCAAGAGTTATGCGCCATTTTTTTATGTAAGGTAAATCAGGTGCCGGTCGTTTTGATGCAACTATTTTTGGGCTTCAGTATTTTCATTATTGCTTGCATCAACTCAATTCGCATAGTGCTTATCATTGAGCCGAACTACCTCTAAGGCGCCGCCTATTTATTTCCTTCCTTATCAACGAAAGTTCTCGCCCGGTCTGATTGCCGACAGATGTATTCTCCATAGCACGTCTCAAAAGGTAGGGTACAACACTTCTCAATGGACCATAAGGAAGATATTTTGCAACCTTATAACCCGCTGCGGCAAGGTTGAATGAAATATGGTCGCTCATTCCAAAGAGCTGGGAAAACACGACACAGTTGTCAGAGGAAGCAATGCCGTATTTGTTCATAAGTTCCACAGCCCTCATACAACTTTTTTCATTGTGGGTACCGATGAACAGGGACAGCTTATCTATGTTTTGCATGCAAAACTGGACGGCTTCGTCATAGTCTTTGTCGGTACTTTCTTTATCGGGTTGTATAGGGTCAGTGTATTGCCACTGTTTGGCGCGGGCACGCTCTTTTTCCATATAGGCACCCCGTACGAGTTTTGCACCGAGCAAATAGTCGTTTTCAATAGCGTGTTTTGTGGCCTCTTGCAGATAGAACAAAGTGCCATGGCAATACATCTGAAAGGTATTAAAAACCACCACGTTCCGGCGATTAAATTTTTGCATCATTTGAACCGTGATGTCGTTGCAGGGATTCTGTATCCAGGTTTCCTCAGCATCTATCAATACCTTTATACTCCTATCAGATGCAGCTGAGCATATTTCGTTGATACGGTTAACGGCTCTCTGCCACTCTTGCATTTCAGATGTGGTTATCGTAGTTCCACTGTTCATTTTCACCAATAGGCCAAAACGGCAATAACCGGTGACTTTAAGGCTTACAAATGGTATATCCTTGTTTGTAGCTGCAAAGCGGATTGCCCTGATACACTCTTCAACAGCCTTGTCATATTCAGCTTCACTTCCTGCGCCTTCAACACCATAATCGAGAATGCTTCCTACATTGTATTTGCCCAGCATATCAGCAGTTTTTCCGGTTTCGTCTAGTGTCTCTCCGCCACAGAACTGCTTGAAGATTGTGCTCTTCAATATCCCGCCAATTGGCAAATGAAAAGCCATTGCGGCCTGAACAGCACCTACGCCCAGCCTTGTTCGTCGCGGAGAGGCTATGAAGGAGTAAAGGAAATAGGTGCGTTTCAAATCTTTATCCGTTCGATATTTGAATGCCGTTTCTGTATTGCCTATCTCGGGGTGCATAGTTTATAGTTTTGCTGGCACATTAGCTGAAATGTTCAAAATGTTGAGTTGGTTTTGGAATTCGTTCAAATGGCACATCATTCTGTTCATGTATTCCTCCGATTCCTTTTTCAATGATGGCACAAGTGCTTTGTAGTAGTCTATTCCATTGAGCAGATTGGCTCTAAAGGAGGATAAAAAGTTCTCTTGTTTCTGACTTAGTATTTGAGTGCACTTGTCAATCTCATTTTTCAGATAATCTACATAAAGGTTAAGTTCATTTATGAACATATTGAGTCGGGGTAACGGATTTAATATATTCTTCCATCCATAAATATGACCAACCATATCACTCAATGTAAATGTACCGGAAAAGTATGCCAAATTGGGACCCGGACAAATTGCTACTGCCTGGAGGTTGTGCGCCACATTTATATTGTCCTTGAGCAAAACAGACACAGACAGCCCTTCACACAGACAGTCCTTCGTTGCTACCTTATCAAATTCGGTATTATAATCAATTGCCGAAAGCCCCTTCTCTTTCAGTTGTTTGATCTTAAGGTTTTGGTATTGGCGTGAAGCAGTGCAAATTGGCATAGTGGCAAATTCCGTATTTGAGGATAAAAACTTCTTGTAAGATGGGCTACAGAGGCGACCCTTTTTTATTCGTTCACTTCTTTGCTGCTCAGATGTGCTTTTTCTGAAGTTATGAAACGGAACGCCCAGAGGAGATGCATGACTCAAGTAATAGTCATTTTTCGATGCGGTTGCGAGTTGCTCCAGCGTGGTGAAATCTACATTTGTAGCTTCAGTCACTAATAAGAACGGGCTTCCCCAGCCTGTACCTTCCAAAAAATGTCCGTGCAACAATTTTATCTGGTCAAAGAATGAAAGTGAATAAGCAATCTTGTATCTAAGTACAACCTCTATAGCCGCTAAGCTTAGCAAGTTTATTAAAGATAACTGTAACCAATTCTTTAAATTCATCCGGTATTCACCATTTAATTGCAAAGCAACTAATATGTGCATCAACCATGTATGACTGGAGTCATACTACAGCAATAAACTTTCCCTTTTCGAATAGTGATTGTGCCTAATTCGTGCATATGCCTCATTGCACGAATAACCGTCTCAACTCGCAGGCAGGTCATATTGGCAATTTGTTGCCGTGTCAGTTTTATCTTACCGCATTGCGTGCAGAAATTATGTTTGTTATATTGCAGATATGCTATCAATGAAGTAATGCGCTCTTCTGGCTCGTTGCAAAGTAAATCTTTCAGCATGAAAAATTTGAACCTAAGCCTTTGAGCCAACAATTTTGAGAAGGAAAGCAGAAGAGCATGATTCTCTTCAAGCAATTGGTGAAACGTTGATTCATGTAGCTTAAGGATAACAGAGTCTTCTTCTGCAAAAGCTGAAGCGGCATAGGGTCCGGGATCAAATAGTGGCAATTCTCCGAAAGATTCGCCAGGTTCTACCATATATTGCAGATATTCTTTTCCTTCATCATTGATGTTAGCCCACTTAATCTTCCCACTGACTAATTGATGATAAAAGTTGCATCTGTTGCCCTCCATAAAAATTATTTCTCCATGAAATACTTTCTTGTAAGAAGCCCCTAGCGCCAGCAATAAATCAATATCTATCATCATAACTGAACAGTTGAATTATCAATAAAAATAGCCAAAGCTAAAGAATACATTAATGACGGTCGACATCCAAACAGATGATGAGAATCATGTCTATTGTCTTTATCCATACACATATACTAGATATATATGCATGAATAATATATAACTTGTGTTTGCTTCTATATATATGAAAGTCGGTTGGTGATTCCACATTTTTTCATCCGTGTAATGAAATTGCAAAATAGAGGATTTTGCGAATGGCGAAACCTGTAATTTGGCAAATCATTCAGAAAATACTAGTTCCTACAATTTCAACTTATTAGCGACTTGATAAATTTTAACCAAATCATCCCATATCTGGTTCGACATTTCCCCTGTCGAGCCTACGAAAAAAAGGCAATCAGAAATGGTTGCCTTTTTCGTTTTTGGGTTCCTGCCCGAAGCTAATAAAAATGAGGCTGCCTCCTTTTTTATGCCAACCGGCATCGAAGACAGCCTCACCACCATTCCTATACACCCACTTAACTTTTGCCTACTGTGTTATGGTCACATGCTTATAAAATATTTCCCGGTCTGTCACCAGCCGTACCACATACTGCCCTGCCGGCAAGCTCCCAATATTTACCGGGGAACCCTTTGTCCAATTTGTGGCGACCATAGCTCTGCCTACAAGATTGAAAAGGGCAACTTCCCCGGTAACTATTGCCATATCTGCTACATCAATGTTTAAAAGTTCTTGGGCTGGATTGGGGTATATGGTCATGCCTTGTCCCTTCTGTATTGTTGGCACCATTGTTGATGGTGCTGCAGTATCCATTACCCGGTACCAGTCGCGGTAGAAAGTCTCTCCTGGTCCGCTTGCATAAGTCCAACCCGCACCCAGGTAAGCCTTGTTGCCAAACGATGCTGCCACTCCATAGCCGCGCGCCGCTCCGGGGAAGGTAGCAATCGCCGGCCCCCATGTGCCTGCTGTTGCGTCATAGGCATAAAACGTGTCGGTATATACCGTAAAGTTGAGTCCCGCCATGCCACAATACCCTTTGTTGTTCATGGTAAAGGCAATGCCACCCCTTACAGGTGAGCCGGGATAATCGGCCTTTGCAGTCCATGTATTCGTGTCAGGGTCATAAGCATACGTTTTTTTGCTGGCAGCCGACCCTACTGTACCGCACGACACATACCCCCGCGCACTGGTGCCTGTCCCCAGTGCAAAGGCAAACGGATCGCTTATGCCGCCAGCGGGGTATTGCGCTTTTGCTGTCCATGCATCAGTAGATGGGTTGTACTCCCACACATCTGCAGTAGCATAAGCGCCTAAATCACCACCTACTATGTACGCTTTGTTATTGACTACAAAACACGCAGCGCCATCACGGCCAGTGTCAGGAAAAGGCGTTTTTCCTACCCATGTATCCAGTGTGGGGTTGTATTCCCACAAGTCGGCAAGCGGTACAGCCCCTCCGCTGATGTCAAGGTAATTTTCAGACCCCAGGCCAATATAGCCCTTGCCACCAATAGCAAATGCAACACCTGCAGTACGATTAAGTGAGGCTGGCAGATCGGCTTTTGCAGTCCATACATTAGTAGCGGTGTCATATTCATAAAACTCACGCGAGTTGGTGAGCGACGCTATGTACCCCCCTCCCACATAAATCTTTCCGTTGATAGCAAAACACATGGCGCTTCTGCCGCCTATTACACTTGGTGTCGTCAGCGGTAAATCTGCCCTTGATGTCCACTTTATCGATTGTGCGAACGCGCCCGGCAAAACCGCAAATAAATTAATGATCCCTAAAGCAAGTGCCCAGAATAAAAATGTTCTTCTCATAAAAAAATTTGTTTTTAGTTGCTACATAAGACGAGCCTACGTTTCGCGTGGTTTGCGATTTCCGGTTAACAATACTTAAGCGATACTTAAAACAAGCTTAATAACCACGGCAATACTTAAAACACTCTTAATTGGCAACCGTCTGCTGATTTTTGCAGTCTATTTATTCGATATTTGGCACATGCGAAAGAAGCGGATATACTTATTGATGGGCGTAATCAGCACCATGCTGGTTTCGCTTATCATTATACAGGTATTGTGGTTGCTGGGTGCTGCAAAAGCCGAAAAACGCGAAAAACACTTGCGTGTCAGCACCGCACTGAATAAAGTGCGGGAACAACTTAAGGACAACAGCCTTTGTTTCGAGTCATTTGCCAAGTCATATGTGGATGTGGGCGAACGCTTCTATATGCTGCATGTACAAAAGAATGGCCAGACAGACACAGTGGTAATCTATTATGACGAAGCGTTAACACGCGATAAAAAAGTGGGCGTATTGAATTCGATGAAATTAGGACTACCTTTTTCAATGGACATACAACTGCGTGCCTATGTTACCGCCGAAGATTCATCCCGTTTTTTGAGCAGGAAAAACGCATTTTACGAAGACCTCAAAGGAGGTACATTAAGAGAGATCATCAGAAACAAACAACCTATCGATTCTATGTTCAGCCTGGCGGTAATCGACTCATTGATAGGGGCTAGCCTGGAACACGAAAAAGCCGACACATCATTTGGCTTCGGCCTCATCGACCTTGAAAACAATAAGATCGCATGCCAATTGCGGATAAAAGATAGTATGGCTTTGCGGTCATCTCCACACTATTTAGCATTGTTTACAGACAACCGGTTTATGACACCCTATAAACTTGCAATAGTATTCCCGGCATCAAATTCGTTGTTTAGCATCAATTACTTACTCATCCTTTCCGTGTTGGTAATACTTTTACTTACGTTTTCATTTTACGCATTTGTGAGTATGTACCTGAAACAAGACCAGCTATCAAAGATGAAGTCAGATTTCATACACAATCTCACACACGAATTCAACACCCCTATGGCCAACATCGCACTGGCGTTAGAAACACTAGACGGCCCCAACAAAATCTTCGATGAGAATACAAAGAAAGTGATTAACATTATTTCTGTTGAATCTGCCCGGTTGCAGGAAAATATTGAACGGTCGCTGCAAATAGCAGTCATGGATGAGGGCGGACTGCTCCTGCACAAAGAAGAGATTGATATTGTCGAACTGCTCAATACTGTTGTAAACGCCTACGCGTTGCAATGCGAAACATTGGGTGGCAACATTACATTCAGCTGCGCGTCAAGCCCGGTTGTTTTTGCCGACGAGACCCACCTCCTTAATTGTGTCGTAAACCTGCTGGATAACGCTATTAAGTACAGGAACGGAGCACCCGTCATAAACATTAGCGTAGAGCAAAAAGCTAACACAATTGTGATAACAATTACCGACAATGGAATAGGGATGGACAATGAAACCCAAAAGCACATTTTTGACAAATTCTACAGGGCTCATGAAGGCGACACGCACAATACCAAAGGTTTTGGATTGGGCCTTAGCTATGTAAAAGGCATAGTAACTAAGCATGGTGGAACCATAGAAGTATGGAGCAAAAAGGCAGTAGGTTCAAAATTCGTAATCACACTACCCATAACAGATGTGACTGATGGAAAAAACTAATCAGGAAAAAATTCACATCCTTCTTGTCGAGGATGATGTAAATCTGGGTTACCTGCTGGTCGAGAACCTTCATGCCAAAGGCATAGACGTTACACTAGCCAAAACAGGCAGGGAGGGAATTGAAGCCATAATGAAGGGTGGCTTCGATTTGTGTATACTGGACGTTATGCTGCCCGAAATCGATGGTTTCAAATTGGCCGCACGCCTCAGGTCTTTACATCCATCCATTCCGTTCATCTTCCTGTCGGCACGCATGCTGGAGGCCGATAGGATCAACGGATTTGAAACAGGAGCCGACGACTATGTCACCAAACCGTTCAGCTTCAAAGAATTATTCTACCGCATATTGGTGATACTCAAACGCAGGAACATTGCTATTCTACCCGCCGATCCAATGCAGGTATCGGCAGGCAATGCCGTCTTAAATACAAAAGAGCGTATACTATCTGTAAATGGTGTAGCCAAAAAACTGAGCCGCAGAGAGGCTGACGTATTATCGAAACTGATGCAGCAACCCGGCAAATATGTGAGCAGGAGCGAAATACTGAAACAAGTATGGGGTAATGACGATTACTTCACAGCAAAAAGCATGGATGTATATCTAACCCGTATCCGCAAACTGCTAAAGGATGATCCGTCCCTCGAAATCGAAAACCTTTATGGCTCTGGTTACCGGATAAGGACAAATGAATCAAATGAAAGTACAGCACCCTGATTGTATTCCATGAGTACTGTCAAATAACCTTACCAATCCGCTTTTGGAAAGCGGTTTCAGGGGCTTGGCGTTTGCAACGCTACCATTCACGGAGGATTGACGGGTTCGATTCCCGTACATGCTACGGAAAGGGAAGAAGGGTCGAAATTATTCGACCCTTTCCCTTTTTTTTGCGTGAAATCCTTTGTGGCATTGATAAGTAGCGGAAGAACGCCGCTCTCAGGATTGGTTCGAAGTTCCTTATTTTCAAAAACTATCTTTTCAGGGAACATCGAACCAATAATTTGATGTTTTGCCTCCAAACTCGCTTCAGTAAAGAGTTTCGTCATATTACTCAAAAAATAAAACCCAAATTCCATTACCTCCTGCTCTTCCGGGTTTTTCTCGTTTAGATTGATTTGCTTTCTTATTAAGCGTTCGATTTCAGGTTCCAATCTCGACTTAATACTGCGATACTCGCCAGCATCCAAGGCTCCATCTAACATGAGAGTTTGAGCATTCTGTAGCCTATTGCGGTAGGTTTCAATTTCCCGATCTACTTTCTCAACTTCAAGCGATTGGTCTTTATTGTTCTTTTTGTAGTGATCAGTAGTAATATGTTTTAACGTTTGCAACAACTTCTTATTACCACTGATTTGATTTAATAGCCCATAGAACAAGTCATTGGCAATTGGTGCTTTAAAACGCTCTGTACAGCCATCAAAACAATGATAGTAATAATATTTACCACCGTTGCCTTTTGAGCCACTACCCGTTAAAGTCTTACCACATTTAGCGCATTTTAGGAAACCTCGCAAAGGCAATTCTTCCTGTTTGCTGTTATGGGTCGGAAATCCCAATCTCTTCCTTCCCAATATAACATCCTGTACAGCATAAAATAAAGCATCAGAGATAATGGGCTCATGTTTGCCCAGCACAATTGTTGCTTCTTCATCTTTATAGGGTGGAACTACTATCTTGCCAATATAAATGGGGTTGCGAACCATATGCCAAAATACGTTCCTGCTTATCTTCAAACCTTTGGCATTGGCTAATTTTCTTGCTGCTTCGATGTTATACTGCCCGGTTGCCATCTGCTCAAAAGCGAACTTAACCAATGGAGCATCTTTACTCGGTAAAATGCAAGGTCGGTTGGCTTCGTCCCTTCTATTAATAAAACCCTTGGGTGCCTGCCCCATCCACCTGCCATCTTTTAACGCCCGTCTCATTCCGGCAATAACATTGAGCGATCTTCTGTCATTCTCCACCTCGGGTGTTGTAAGATAAACTGCCAGCATTATTTTGTTCTCCGGCACACTCATATCCAACGGCTGTTCAATCGCTTGCGGCTCTATCATCAATTTCCCAAGCACACTAATCATGTTGTATGCTTCAGGTGCGTTTCGTGAAAACCTGTCCCATTTCAGAAATAACAGTAAGTCGGCATATCTCTTGTTCTTTTTCAGGAACTCCAGCATTTTCCTGAACTCTGGCCTTTCAAAGGTCTTAGCTGAGTGATCTTCTTTGTACAGTGCAACTACTTCTATGCCATTGATGGCACAGTGATTACGCAGCCGCTCTTCCTGGTGCCGTAAACTGTGTCCTTTTTCAGCTTGCTCGTCTGTACTCACCCTGATGTATAGGATAGCTTTCTTCTGTCTCATTCTTAATGGGGTTTAAATTAATAATGTTGTTTCCCTTTATCTTTTTGGAAGCATCAAAAATTACATCTGCCAATACATACACCCACTCCCTCATTTTCAGCAATTGCTCATCCGTATATGTATTTTCTTTATCATTCCAGATACTTCTCATTACTTCTAAAGATACCTTATCTGTAAAAGCATCTACTCTAAATTTCTCAGGCTTTAACGCTTTGCAACTCATAAAATTAATATTTCGTGCAAAGTATCCTGTCTTAAAAAACTGCTTTCCCGATCAGGATCGATTTTCCCCGATCAGTACAAATTTTCCCCGATTTCAAAAAAATCAGGCA
The DNA here is from genome assembly GCA_903824665.1 of uncultured Bacteroidota bacterium. Classification (GTDB taxonomy): domain Bacteria; phylum Bacteroidota; class Bacteroidia; order Chitinophagales; family Chitinophagaceae; genus Nemorincola. The sequence continues at coordinate 33,291 of CAIJXT010000008.1, forward strand.
GCATCCATCTCATTTGGTTCGCCAATTTTGTCAAAAATGATTTCTACTTGCTTTATTGTGTAAAACCTACCTTTTTTATCTCCGATGAAAGAAGAAAATGGTTGAAGCCAGATCTTTACGGTTCTGGGCTTAACTTCATATAGTGCAGCGAGTTCTTTCAGTGAATAGGGCCGCAACGGGATTGTTTTATTCTTGGATATAGTGTCCATACCAAACTGTTTAACTGTTAATACGCTTATGTCTTGATTTCATCTTCGTTGTGGAGTTGTGAGATAGTAGTTTCGTGATATTAATTGTAACGTGTTGTAAATTCATCCATATTTAGATGAAACAGGGAAGCCACCCCTTTATCATTCAGCTTCTGTTTAGTTTTTAATTCTTTGATCCATTTTTTTACCAATGATTCTCTCTCAATCGGGACATCAAGTTCTTTGGGTTCCCTCCTACGCATCTTTTGCTCATTAAATTGCTGTAATAAGTACCGCTTCTGATTGGGTGTGAGGTAGCCGAGGTCATCAGCACGATATAATAAAGATATCATCGACACTTTCCATTTGCGCTTTAACTCCCCAAGTAATGGCAGCGTTACACCATTCTCAAAATCACCCCTGATGGCTGCTTCCGGCATCAGGAACTCAGATGCGAAAAGGTTTGCCTCATGCGCAACGTCCCTTTCCCAATCTACACTAGTTGAAGTGTGCATAACAAGATGCCCTAATTGAAATGCCAATGAAAACCGTTGACGGTCGCCAAGCAAAGTATTATTGTAAATAATGATCGGCTGCAAGTCATCGGTTAGCACACAACGGCTATCAACACGCTCTGTACCAAAATCAAAACTTGTGACAACAATTCCTTTGCTTTCAAACAATTCAACAATTTTCTCAATTATAGGACTATCAACCTTCCATGCCTTCCGTATTTTCTTTGCAATAGTGGCTGGCGTGTTTTTATCGTTAACCTCGAATGACGGTAAATCTGACTTCCTTATGTTTAATTCAGATAATAATCGCTGAATATGCAATCTTACGATATTTACATTAGCGTTTAACGGTGTAAGTAGTTTCTGTGCAACACTATCTCTTTTACGGTAATTCAAATGTTCAGGGTAAATATCATTCTCCTGATTAAAAAAGGAAACGGGAAAATTTGTTTCCTCAGCAATTAGCCCAATAGCTTCATCGCTGGTGTTCAGATCACCCTTCTCCATTTTACTTAATGTGGTATTTGCCACACCTATCTTCTCTGCTAATTCCAGTTGGGTGATCCCCCTCGCCTCTCTCGCTAAAACAATCATGCTCTTGTTTATCATATCATCTTCTTTTCTCTTTTCGGGACAAATCTAAAAAACAATTTGTAATTTGCCCAATTTATTTTCCTAATTGTTTTCCGTTTTATTATTCTGATACTGAGCGCATCGCAATAAGTTGTGCGAAAATTGGCATTTTCACGAAAAACCGAACTGCCGTGAATAATACCTTACATTTTCAAACATTTTCAAACGCCCCGCGAATCCCCCACGAACCCATTTCGAATCCTGAAATCGTGATTTCGTCTCCCCCTGGTACATCTTACAGCTACTTTTTCGATCAAAAAATTGCACAAACGTTTAAAAAAATGCAACAACATGCACAAACTGTCAACTTTTGTCAAAAAAGTGCAGAAAATGCTACAAACGTTTAAAAAGTATCAATTTTATTCAATCTTGTTGAGAAACGTTTAGAAAGTGTTAGAAACAGGAAAGTGCCACTTTGCGGTGATAGCATCTTTGTGTCGCAAAACAAAGAAATATGCGCACAGCAAAGATTATAGACCTCGTACCTCACTCACAACCTGGCCGCAAAAGGCAGGTAGTCGCCATTGATAAACTTTCCAATGCCGCATGGAATTTCGCCCATACCATTTTATGGCCGCAGCAAACATTCTGCAAAGAAGATCTGAACGGGACATTGGAATCTATTCAGTCTTACTTTGAGTTGTCAACGGATAAGAAAAAAGCGTTTACCAGCTTTTGCGAACGTATTATACTTACAGACCGATACGTTTCCGCCCGTCCTGAAAGATATGTCCCCAACCCCTCCGTGTGGTTCAACAGAAATTATGAATTCGGTTTTGCAGGAACTAAAAGCTGGTATCAGCGGTTACAACTACAACGAGAAGAAATACCCGGCTATTTGCAACAAAGCTCCGTTATCGCCAGTTGCTACCTTGACTATTCGCTAAAGCCCTCTGCCAAAGTATTTACCCGGTGCCGGAAGAAGCTGCTTGAATTGAAAGCAAACAAGCTACTTCAATACTTCTACAATTCTATTATTCATCTCAACTACTCAATACAATAATAATGAGCAAGACAATCAACACAATTGCTGCTACAAGTATTCCGCTACAACCCTACACGCCTTTGCAGCTTAGTGCCATGTATCTGGTAAGCAAAAAGACATTTAATAAATGGTTGCAGCCATTTGCTGAAGAAATCGGTGAGCGGAAAGGACACTTTTTTACCGTCAATCAGGTGCAGACAATTATTGAAAAAATTGGTTTTCCTGGCACTTTAATCGCTGAATAGCATAAGTAAATCGGGGAAAATTTGTCCTGATCGGGGAGATTTTGTCCTGATCGGGGAATATCGCTCCTGATGGCGAAAGCAGTCCAGAATGGCAATAGACCTTTGTCCTACAAAAGCAAAAAAATGATGAAACCAGACACAGTAAACGCAACCTCAAATTTCAGCAATGTGATGCTTACAGGAACAATACTGCTTGCCAATGTGGACATGAATGGTTTGCTGGACTATAGCCTCAAAGCATTTTTTGGCGGAGCAATATGGCTTGGGTATAAGATAACTGCTGACTACCTGGAACGGAAACGTAAATCAAAAAACAAATGAGTACAGCAAACAAAATTCTGGCGGGCTCTGTAATAGGAGCCGGAGCCATTGCCGCCATTGCTTACCTGAAAAACATTAAAAGAGCGCAGGCACAATTGGAAATTATCCCTGTTATTAACATCCACCAGATAAGTCTTGAAGGACTAACCGTAAGAGTGGATGCTTTACTGAAGAACCCAACAGGTGCAAGTTTTAAAATCAAGTATCCATTTGTCAAGTTGAATCACAAGGATGCACTGTTAGGCAGTTCTCAGGCTGTCAATAAGGACATAAAAATACCCGCATTTGGGCAGGTGATGATAAAGGATATAATGATTAAAGTGCCCGTGCTTAGTTTTTTCTCGGTTGGCTACGACATTATCAAAGCCCTGATGAACAAGCAGCCCATAACACTGACCATATCAGTAATCACAACAGCCGATTTAGGCGTAACGCAGGTAGCTATTGAACACAAACAGGACATGACACTAAAAAAGTAAATAGTGGAAGCAAGAAAGAAACGAAATATTAAAAGCGGTGAGCAGTACAGCCGATTGTTCCCGGAAGCAAATACAGCTACGCATACCATAATGACAAATGCGGGAGTAGGCGATACTGTGGCATTTATCCCGAAAGTAGTGCGTAAAACACTCGATCATACAAAGGCTATTGCTAAAGTACTGAAAGGAAACAGTGACTATGACACATGCCGTAATATCTGGCAATTCGTGTACGACCACATTGCGTACCGCAGGGACAAAGATGGCTATGAGCAGATAAGAAGCCCGGCAAGATCATGGCATGACCGTCAAGCAGGAGTTGATTGCGATTGTTACACCACGTTCATCAGCAGCATACTTTCCAATTTAGGTATTGCGCATAAGTTGAGAATTACGAAGTACAGCAAACCCTACTTCCAGCACATCTATCCTATTGCCAACTGTAACGGCAGGGACGTAATACTGGACTGTGTTACAGACCAATTTGATTTTGAAGTACCATACAGTGAAAAAAAAGACTATCCAATGGATCTACAATACTTAGATGGCTTAGATGATATAGGCTACAATGACAACCGCCTGTTTGACGGCACGGGCGAAATGGAAGAATTAGGGAAGCTGTTTAAAAAGAAAGCAAGCGCACCTGCCTCCGGTGGCGGCAATAAAAAGGGCGGTGGCGTATTCAAAAAGATCGGCGCTGCCGCAAAAAAGGTCACAAAAGCAGCCGGAGGAGCGGTAAAGAATACAGGTAAGAAAATAGCTACCACAGCTAAAAAAGCCAACCTGAAAAAGGTGCTGAATGTCGTTAACAAAGTAAATCCGGCAACGGTAGCCCTTCGTAATGGATTGTTGGCAGGCATGAAGCTGAATGTAAGTAATGTGGCAAAGAGGCTCCGGTGGAGTTACCTCACCCCCGATCAGGCAAAAGCAAAGGGGATGCAGATGGACAGGTGGAATAAGCTGGTACAGACTAGACAAAAGCTGGAGAACATCTTTTATGGTGCTGGTGGCAACCCTGCCAATCTGAAAAAGGCAATACTCGGTGGTAAAGGCAATAGCGATAAGGCGGTAAATGGCTTTGATGGCTTTGATGGCTTGCGAAACCGCAGTGATGCAGCACAAATGAGCGTACATACTTCTTTGTCGCAACTGCTCGGCCCTGAAATATACTATTCTGAAAACGGATATCAGTCGCTTGGTGAATTAGGAGAACCGGTTACCCTTGCGGTAGTTGCCGCAGCATCGGGCGCAATCGCAACGATTGCCGGGCTTATCAAGAAAATTGGCGACATCTTCGGTGGCAAGGGTGAAGGCTCTAAAGATTTCAACGAGGCTGAAAATGCAGTAGCTGAAAAAGAAACTCAGGCGATCACCCAACAAGCAAACGAAGCTGGTGTATCACCTGCCGAAACATTTACGCCTACAAGCCCATCTGCAACCAATGAAGGCGGTGGCGGATCGCCCGGAAGTGCCACACCCCCGTCTGCTTCATATGACAACCCAATGCCCAGCGACAGCGGTGGTGGAACTACTACGGCTGTTTCGCCACCAGCGCAGACGAGTACCGAAGCAACCGAAAGCGGAGAAAAGACAGCGGCAAAAGCTGCCACAGATGCAGGCAATAACGAAGAAGGATTTTGGAACAAGCATAAAAAGTGGCTGCTTCCGGTGGGAATAGGTATAGGAGGGTTAACGATAATAGCCATAGCCGCCTCTGCCATGAAATCGAAATCCAATACCCCTATACCTGCAAAGGCAAAACCTATGCACGGGCTGCCATCCAGAAAAAACCACCAAAGAAGCAAAGGAAAAAAGCAGGGCAAGAAAAAATCAGTCAAACTGTTGTGAATCATCTTCAACAATTAAAACAAACCAAAATGGCAAAACAAAAGAAAGGCGGCAAAAATAAGTTTGCCCAGAAAGCAAAACAGGCTGGATTTATTGACTTTCATCAGCGATTACAGACGAAGGACAACATAAAAAATTCAGCCCTCGAAACAGGCAAAGATTTACTGATTGGTGTAATAGGTGGCGGTGTGGCGGGTGCGGCAATAGGTAAACCCTCCCTCCTTGTTGGAATCGGGTTAACAGGTGCGGGACACTTCACGGACAACCACTTGTTAAAGCTGTTCGGTATCGGGTTGATGGCAGCCAATGGCTTCCAAAGATCAAAATCTGTGAACGGGCTGGAAGGGCTGGACAAACAAGCAATCCTCAACCGCATACAAGCCTACAAAGACAATTTTTCTGAGAAGCTTTTTATAGACAAACTGACTGGCAGACGTTCTGCTAACACTGAATCTGCAAATGGTATTGGGGAACTCCAGTTCTTCAATTACCCAAACGATGTGAATGGCGCATACGATGAACTGGCAGCCCTTGAGGACTTGGAACAGCAAATTGCACAAAGCGGTATCGACCAGATGCAGGTATCGGGCATGGGTGAGTTTGGAGAATTTGGGGAAATGGGAGAACTGGCATCTATAGACGCATCAGATTTAAACCTGTAACAAACAATATAACAACAATCAATAACCAAATTAAAAACCAAAAAACAACTATTATGTTAGAATTCAACGGAATTGAAGAGTACAGCAACCAGGGCGCACTGCTTGGCGTGGACGGGCTGGATGATGCGGAACTGTTAGGTGCATTACGGAGCATGAACCCCATCAAACGTGCCAAGACAGTCAACAAGCTGGCAAACAGCGGCCCTGCCAGCAAGGGGTCGAGGGCGGAAATGGAAAAACACTTCGGTGAGCTGCCGCCCAATATCAAGCAGTCATTGGTAAAAGGGGAATTGCGCCTTGCGGACACAATCGTCTATTCTATCAAGAAGGTAGGAGCCAAGACCATAAAGATGTTTGAAACGCAGGACACGAAGGAAATAGGCTTGCGCAACATTTCCAATGCCAAACTGCCAAAGAACCAGATATTGCTGGTAAGCGGCATTATCCTTCTTGCTGGTACGTCTGCGGATGCGACCAATGACAAGGTAATGGCAACGGAATACAAAGGCATTGAGTTTTTTCCGGCAATCGCATCGGGAGAGCTTAACCTGAAGTCCAACAAAAAGCAGATAGTACCGGAAACAGGCTGCGGTGTATTCAAGACAGGTAACTATCATGGCGTACCTGCTGGCTATTACAAGCTGGCTAATCCCCGGCTGATCCTTGATGATGTGCTGATAGAACTGACCATTGAGTTAGGCACAATGGACGGCATACCTGCCAATACCTACCTGTATGCGGCATTGCATGGCACGATCACCACTCCATAACCGGCAGCGGCAGCTATTGCGCCTGCAATAGCTGCCGCCTAAATAAACAACATGGCAAACCTGTTAATCAAACGGCTACCCAACATACCCTATCTGCCCTATATAGCCATGAGCATTGCCGTTCCCGCATTGCTGGTGATATTCAGTAAGAAAGCAAAGGCTGCAAACCAAAGGGCATCAACGCCCTACAATAACCTGAAAGCCTTTCTTACCATGATCCAGTATGCTGAAGGCACTTATGGGCAGGACGCTTACCGTATGCACTATGGCGGACAATTATTTAACAGCTATGCCCGTCATCCCAATATCGCTATTACCAAAAGTGGCATTACAAGTACAGCCGCTGGCGCATACCAGATATTGTACCGGACATGGACAGGCGTACAACAGGCATTGCAACTGCCGGACTTTAGCCCGGCAAGCCAGAACAGGGCAGCCATTGAACTGATCCGGCGAAGGGGTGCATTGCAAGCGGTGTTGGCGGGACGGTTTGAAGATGCGGTGGAAAAATGTAAAAAAGAATGGGCATCACTCCCCGGTGCAGGTTATGGGCAGCGGGAACGTAGCCTTGCACTACTCAGCGATGTGTATAGAAGTGCGGGTGGGCAGGTAGTAGTATAACAATTAAAAAATAAACAGATGAGCGAAAACAATGCGCCAGCAATCAACATAGCGGGCATCGTCAAAAAGCGGTTTGACTTGCTGATAACCGCAGGGGATGCAACCTACACCCAAACATTCGAGCTGGATAAGACAATTGCCTTTGTAAAGGGAGTGTTGCTCACATCGGATAAGGACGACCTGATGTATTACAGGGGTTCGCAAAAGATAGAGATCAACAGGCAGGAAATATTCCCTGAAGGCTATGAAAGCAAATTGGTTATCAGCGGTATCAACTGCCCTGTCAACCAGCGGTACTACCTGACGGGAAATATGCCCATCGGCAACGGGCTTATAAAGATTGACTACAAGGATAAGGATGACAGCCGTGCGCCATTTGAGGCATACCGCATTTCGCTGTACCTCGATTGTGAACTGAAAGCCTATTAACCCGATAAACTGCAAAACTATGCTGACCAATGTAATTATTGTGCCTATCCCCATAACAAGACGAGGGCAGAAGGTCTTTTTCGAGGTAAGCATCCCAAAAGACGTGAACAGGATAATCGGGATCGAAGCAAGCATAACTGGCTTATCGGGTATAACGCTGGTCGAAATTATTGGCAGGCAGGTTGCTGGGATGATAAAGCTGCAAGCCGAAGGTATAGCGAACCAATGCTACAGCACTCAGGCACATATCGGCATCAGCAGTTTAGACAAGAACCAGCCCGGCTTCAACCCTGCATATACAGCTTGGCAGCAAAACGCATATGTAGGCAGTTATAACCGGGAACCGGAACAAGTAAGGATCGGCAATACGAACACGCTTTACGGCAGTTATACGGACATATATGGCAAAAGAATAAGCAGGGATTTGGTTTACACTATCGGGCTGTATTTATGGACGGAAAGAAAAGACAACTGAAATGACACAAGAACTGGCAATAGCCTATATCCGAAAAAGAACGGCAGAGCTTGGGCAAGGCGATCAATATTACCTCCGCTTCCGGCATTATGTGCTACCCCCATTGGGTGAACAGGTAATAACAGGAGGGACAGCATTATTCGTGCTGGTTGACCCATCACCACATATCAGGGTAGAAAATGAAACAGGATTGTTTGACCTGACCGAAACAGCAGTCAACGAATTGCAATACGAGTACCAGGGTATATTCCATATAACCAACTACAGCCCTTCACTGCAACACGTTCAAATGATACAGGTAATTTTTAAAAACGAAGCACAATGCCACAGATAGAAGAAAAGTTTGACCAGGACAGGGTTGACGGTCTCAAAAGATACCTTCAAAGAGAGGCATCGAAGAACAGGAAGAAGGACTTTGAAATTGTAGTGGATGGCTTTAAGGTAGTGTCCCGTACCAATAACGTTGACGAATTTGATGAGTATGAACAGGAACTCAGGAATGATACCAGCAGCCTCAGTATCCTCATCTATGATGGTCCGACAACCAACCGCAATACGAAGCATTCGTTCTACTTCAATGACGAACGAACCACAAACCGAAAAGCGGTGAACGGATTGGGCAGCCTTGGGGAAATTGATCACCTGGTGCAGATGAGGATTGATGAAAATAACAGGGATCATATGGTTGCGAAGCTGCGGGAAGACCTGGAGCGGACACAAGATGAACTGGATCAGGCTTTGGAGTACAATGAAACGCTGGAACAGACGGTCAACACCTTAAAAAGTAAGAAGCTGTCCGACAACAACAACCTCGGAGACTTACTAAATGCGTTCATCGGCTCTATAGTCAAATCCAATGCCAGCAAGCTGCCGGGGGGTGAAATGCTTGCTGGGCTATTTGCAGGTGCGGAAACGGAAAAACAACCAATAGAACTCCCACAGGAAGGGGAGCCGTCTAAAGTAACCTTCAAAAAACAAAAACCAGCGGACGAACCAGATGAAATGACCCAAAACCGGATGGCATTGATTGCGGATCTACAGAAAAAACTCAATGAACTGCAAATGGTGGGCTTGTTCTCCATTATTGAACACCTGACCACCAAACCGGAACAAATACAAACAGTAATCGAAATTCTTAACGACAAATAGAAAAACAATGACACACCAATACGATTTCATTATCGAAGCACCTACGGAAAAAGAAGCTGAACAAAAGATCAATGCCTTGGCAATGCTTGCAAGCAAGTTAAAAACCAACGAACTGGTAAAACTGGCATTGGTGGTAGAAAAAGACCCGGTAACAACCCGGCTGGCAAAAAAATTCCTCAAACTCAATTAGGAGCAGGTCTTAGGCTAAGAAAGTTTACAAACCCAAAAAGTAAATCTAACCGTGTACACGAACAATGAACAAGCAAGTAGCGAAAGGGAACTTACCGTCCGTGAAAAAATACAATACTCCTTGCTGGGTGTCCTTGTGTTGGGAGGGGCGGTAATGCTTGGGCGGACAATTGTAAAAAAAGCCACCTCCAACAATGAGCAGCGCAAAACCTATACAGAGGGCAATACAGCAACGTATGCCAAGCAGATAAAAATGGCTTTTGACAATGACGGCTGGTGGGGAACGGACAAAGATGTTTTACGGCAGGTAGTACGGGTAATACCAAGTAAGGGCGAGTTCAGAAAGGTAATGACCTCTTACCAAAAGCTATACGGCAGAAACCTGCTGGCAGATATGCAGGGTGAATTAAAAACAACAGAGTACAATGAAATACTGGCAATCATTTCAACAAAGCCGGAGCATGGCGAAGAGACTGTCAACGAAGTAACGGCTGAAAAATTGCAAAGCTGGGCAAAACGGGCAAGGGCGGCATTTGAGATCAGCTATGGCCCGTTTCCGGGAACAGATGAGCCAGCAATCAGGGCGGTGTTCCTTGAAATACCGACACAGGAAGCATACCGGAAAATGGCAGCCGTGTATCAATCCATGTACGGTAACAGTTTTACGGACGACCTCAAAAGCGAACTTGAATTATGGGAATACGCACCGATGATGCAGCTTATTTCCGGCAAACCAAAAAATTAAACATGGCAACGAAAACGAAAAAGGCAGCGACAAAAAAAAGCGGTAAAGCAGCACCTCCCAAACAACCGAAGACACGAAAGGCAAAACAACCGATGGGAAAAGGTGCAACTGCCAAACCTGCCGCAAAGGATAAGACAGGGCAGATCATCATGACCACCCTTGCTGTAGGTTTAGCAGGTGTCGCTGGATACTTCGGTTGGCAGTACATGAAAAAGCGCATGGCTACCCGCAACGATGCGGACATAAATATTACCGATACTGATTTTGTTACTCCGGTTATCAAACCCATAAAACCCATAAAGGAAACGCCTACCCCTTCACCCGGAAACTATGCCAAAAGCCGCAATGACGATTTCCCTTTAAAGAAAGGCAGCAAGGGTGACCGGGTCAGGTCTTTGCAACAGGCATTGATTGACAAATATAGCAGCAGTGCTTTACCCAAATTCGGAGCGGATAGTGATTTCGGAACTGAAACTGCCAATGCGCTGAAGAAGTACGGAATACCAATACCCGTTACAGAAAGTGCATTCAACCTGCTCACACAGGCAGGTGGTAATGTGGGAAATGCAGCCGGAATAGCAAACAAATTACATGCTGCCGCATCAAATAAAAATTTTGATAGTGTGCTGAGTTTGCTCAAAAACATCAGGAACAAACAGGACTACCAACAAGTTGGCAACAGTTTCCTGCAATTACGGTTGCGGGGAGTAAGGCAGACCCTCGTCAACGGACTACTCAGCAGCTTTGATAATGCAGAGCAGAAACAAAAGATAGGTATGGAGTTCGTTCGTATGGGTTTGCAATACAATGGCAGCAAGTGGAGCCTGGCTGGTTTCGATGGGCAGCCGGTAGTAACAACGGAACCCGCCACCGTTTGGATCTCTTCCGCCCAAAGCCTGCAAGTGCCTGCAATGATGGTGTTGGGTAATGAAGTAACACGCAGGTTGGACTACACCCTTTTTGAAAACAACAACAAGTATTTTTTAGTCAAAACACAATCAATCAAATATCTATAACATGAAAAACAGACACAAAAGAAGAACAGGCAATGGACATGTCCGGCACATCGTAGTACACAACACGGGAACAAGACCGGATATGCGGGTTAGGGAACTCGACAAGCTACCTTATCACTACATCATTACAAGGGGCGGCAAACTGCTTAACCTCAAACCTGTCCGTAAAGAAGACAAAACAGTAGAAGTGGCATGGCTGGGTGGGCTGGACAGGTATGGCAGGCACACCGACAACCGAACGGAAGGACAAAGCGACACTTTGTTTAATACGCTCGTGTTGTTGACAGAACGTTTTCCCGAAGCACAGATAACACCTGCAGACAAGCTGTACCTATATGGCTATGCCAATCCCGGCTTTGACCTGATAGCGTGGCTAAACGAATACATTCCCGCCTTTCTCGCAGCATAGCGCACGGACATTCCTTTCTTAACGGGTTACCAACCAAAAAAATATGATAGAAAAAATAATTGCCGCTCTGGTGAGCCGGGGCTACAGGGTACTTATGCGCCCATTCGAACTAAATATCATCGGCATTAGAAGCAGCGACAGAACGACTAACGTCTTTAACGACAGCATCAATGCGGTGTACAAGGACGACAAAGGGCAATGGAAGGCACACCGCTATCCCGCTACAACAGATCCCGGACTGTACTGGCTGAAAAATCCCATGAATGTGTCCGGCACTGCCATTCTCAAAGCGGGGCAATATGTCAACTCACACATCATCGGGCTGCACCGCAACAAGTACACAGCGCTTGTACAGCGGGGCGCAGTTACGGTCATCAGGGATGCGACAAGGGATGAGCGGCACGACTTCAACGGCAAGGAGGAGAAAGGTCTGTTCGGTATCAATATCCACAGGGCGAAGCCGGAAGGGGTAACCAATGCCGTAGAGAAACATTCTGCCGGATGCCAGGTATTCGCTAATGCAACGGATTTCAATGCATTCATGGCATTGTGTGAAAAACACAGCAAGTTATACGGCAACAGCTTCAGTTACACCCTACTCAATGAACCTGAATTACAACAGGCGGCATAACTGTACAATTATCTAAAACAAAGCAGCGATGAAAAAATTCATTCAGGAATTATTCAAGGACAAGTCTGGCAATTACAGCATGAGGGAAATTGCGATTGCCCTGTTACTACTTGCTTTGCTCACAAGCTGGATCGCCATGCAGTTCTTTGGGAAAGACATACCGGAGTTCATGTTCTTCTCTTTCTCCAGCCTGATCGCAGCAGGGTGTTTCGGTTATTCCCTTGAAAAAAGAGGTAGCCCTCCAAATAACGACCTGCCATAAAGCAGCATTACAAACAACAATTATTTCAACAACAAAAACAACAAACATGAAAAACAAAAAATTAAGGACTATTCTATTGTCCCTGCTTTCTCTGATAGCCGCATTATATGGGCTATTCCACTTTACCAACCCACGCCCGGATCAGAAAGTACGGGATAAGCCTGATTATGCGATCAGTAAAGAGGCTACCGCCAATTTGGACAAGATGTACAGGGCGCAACTTGATTCGATTGCCGCAATAGCCAGTTCATTACAGGCAAAGGAATATGCAGTAAAGGCGCAACTTAATAAGGCAAAGGAAAGTAACAGGAGTTTGCAACAGCAGGTTAACGGCCTTGTCGCACGATCAAGAGCAGCAACAGACACCCCTGCGAAACTGGTTGTGTGCGACAGCTTGCAGGAAGCGGTCGGCGAATGGGTGACTGAATCCGCTTACAAGGACAGCCTTTATGAAAGTGAAGTAGCTGTATTAAATGAGATAATCAGCAATAAGGACAGCACACTCGATGTCCGACAACAGATGTACGCAACCATACGGCAGTCATTTGACAACTGTTTCGCAAATCATGAGTTGCTACTCGAAGAAAACAAGCTATATGCCCGGCAATCAAAGAGGTGGCACATCAAAAACAAAATCCTTTCCGCAGGTGTAATGCTGGTGTCTGGCATTGCGGTTTACAGCTTTACTAAACACTGAATCATACATGAAAGAGAAAACAATCATATCCACAGCCACAGTCGTTACTTCCTTGCTTGCCTATTGGTATGCGAAGGCAGCCGGAAAAGATGCCGCTCCCCTTGTTATGCTGGGTGGCTTTTTGGGAACGCTGATTGGAGACGGGCTGGCAGAACAGGTCAAACTGAATGAAAAAAACAAAGAAAATGAGGACAAGGATATATGATACAGCAGCCGGTATCCGTGTTGAAACCGGAGATACAGTACGCCTCATCAACAAGTCTCACATAAAGGACATCGCAATTGTCAACGGGCGTATCTGTATCAATACTGGAGAGGGAGTATTGCAACAGCTATATATCAACTACCCTGATGTGGACGAGCCAGGTACGCATGATATGGATGAGTTGGTCATTGCATTGCAGGCAATGATGCACAGCAGGGAAACCAACCTATCCTTACAATTAGACACGGTAATAGCGGCATTAGCAGCAATTGAATTATCACTACATGGAACTACTGATCATTTTAAGGAACCTCAGCTTATTGATGACCCCTTTCCGGGCCTTAGCTACAAAGGTTATTCTTCCACACTTAACGCAGACGGCTCGCAACCTGTTTGGGCGATTTTGGAAATAAAGCAGAGCGGAACACTTACATCTTTCAGGTGGGCAGATGCTAGTAAAGACTTTAATAAGGTATGGAATGACAGATCACTTTACATGTATTAACCAGCAACAATGAGCTACTATTTATCATCAAAGGGCACAATGACTTTACCAGATGAACGGCTGATGGACTTCGTCCATAAGGTGGAACAGGATTTAACCACCGGAAAGTCTTACAATAAAACGTCCATTGAAAAGCTGGCAACCACTTATGGCATTACAGACAAAACAGAAGTTAAGGAATTGACAGAATTAGCAATTGTCCGTAAGGCAAGGGCAATTGCAGCAGGTGCTGGGACAGTAAAACAGCATTTTGATAGTATAGTAGCCTTGTATTACAAACAGGTCAATCTATCGCACCGAACGAGCCAATCTATTTTGTTGCAGCAATATTCGACACCTGCACCGATAGGTTATTTAGCTGGTATATTTTGCGGGTTAGATAAGCTCCCTATTCATGGTGGATATGGTTTTGAACCATCGGCAGGCAATGGCTTACTTACCATTGCCGGAAAACCGGAACGGATCTATGTAAATGAGGTGGATACGATCCGTAACCGGAATTTACGCACACAGGGGTTTGCCAATGTTTGGGATAGAGATGCTTCAAAGCAGTTCTTTGACGTGCAAAACAATTTTGCAGCAGTTATCACCAACCCACCATTCGGCAAATTGGATAAGCCCGTACTATTCGACACCTTCAAAATAGACACCCTTGACCATCTTATGGCATTGCGTGCGTTGGAAACAATGACCTATGACGGCAAGGCGGCTATCATTATTGGTGGGCATACAAGCTGGGATGATAGAGGCAGGATACAGGCAGGACGAAACCGCATATTCTTCAACTACCTGTACAGCCGTTACCATGTGGCAGATGTATTGCTGATAGACGGCAAAAAACTATACTCCCGGCAAGGCACTTCGTTTAGTGTGCGGTTGATACTGGTTAATGGAAGGAAACAAAAACCAGCAGGTGTTGCACCTGTATATGACCCACAAAAGGATAAAGTAGTAACAACTTTTGATGAACTGTATGAACGGGTAACAGATACAATGGATGCAAAAACAGGACATAAAATGAACAGGTTAAGCGAGCTAGAACAGGAAGCACTCGAATTACAGGCCGCATTTGGTTTTGGCGGGTTGGGTGCACCCTACATGCCCGCTTCTGAAAGTTGTGTGGTATTGAATACCCAAGTGCCGGATAGCATGGCATTTGAAACACAATCAGCCATTGCACAGATAAAGGAAGAAGTAGGTGGCGACATAGATGGTTTTGTACGCCACCGGCTTAAATTTTCTTCCCATACCGCTCTTTGCAAAGCCCTGTCAGCGGAACAGATCGATGCGGTGGCAACAGCAATCTATAATATTGAAGCAAGGGGGCAAGGCATGATTATCGGAGACCAGACCGGGATCGGCAAGGGAAGGATTGCAGCCTCTATTATCCGCTACGCTGTTTGTCAGGGGTTAAAACCCGTTTTTTTGACAGAAAAAGCGAATCTGTTCTCGGACATCTATCGTGATCTTTCTGCCATTGGTTCGGGGCATTTAAAGCCGTTTATCGTAAATGGCAAGGAAAGCAAAACCGATATAAAGGACGAGGACGGCAATATTGTGTACCAGGCACCCGCCGCACCAGAACAGCAGTCCATTTTTGCTTCGAGGGAATTGCCTGCCAAATATGACTTTGTGGTGGCTACCTATTCGCAATTCAACAGCCCTGAAAAGAAACCCGAAAAACCATCGTTTTTACAGGCTATTGCCGAGGACAACATTTTCATTCTTGACGAGGCGCATAACAGTTCCGGTTCCTCTAATACGGGTGAGTTTTTGCAACGGGTAGTAGGCAACACAAAGGGAGTGATATTCCTATCGGCAACATTTGCTAAACGACCAGACAATATGCCGATATATGCCATGAAGACGGCTATTTCGGATTGCAACATGAGTAAAGACGAATTGGTAGATGCCATTACAAGGGGTGGTGTTGCCTTACAGGAAGTGCTAAGTTCCCAACTGGTAGCCGAAGGGCAGATGCTAAGGCGGGAACGCAGCTTTGAAGGTATTGAGGTCAATTACATCAGTCTTGATGATAAAGCGGAAGAACACAGGGCAATTGCCGACAACATAACCGAAATCCTCAGGGAGATCATCAGCTTTCAGGACAGGTTCATTAATGAACAGGTTGCCGAATTGGATAAGATAGCCGTAGCAGAAGGGAAAGAGGTCGGAGTACGGGAAGGTACATCTCAGGCTGGCGTAGATAATCAGCCCTACTTCAGCAAGGTGTTTCAGGTTATCAACCAGATGTTGTTCAGCATCAAAGCGGAATCGGTAGCAGAAAGGGCAATAATGCGCCTGAAGGAAGGTAAAAAGCCAATCATTGCTTTTGCTTCCACAATGGGCAGCTTTATTGAAACCATTGAGAATGACAAGGGTTTACCAGTTAATGATGGCGATACCATCAATGCAGATTTTTCGGAAGTATTAAAGAAGGGGTTGGATGGCATATTGCGCTATACCGAAAAAGACGTGGACGGTAACTCCATTTACAAAAAGTTTGAAGTAAGCGAATTGCCACCGGAAGCGCAGGCGGACTATAACCGCATTGCAGCCTCCATTCGATCCGTGTCCACAGGCATAACGATATCCCCCATCGATGTTATCCTAAAAAGACTAAAAGATGCAGGCTATACCGTAGCGGAAGTCACCGGGCGTAAATACGAATTACAATTAAACACCAAAACGGGGAAAGGACTGGTATTATCACGCAAGCGGTTGAACACAAACGATGCGTTCCGGCAATTCAACAACAACGAGGTGGATGTACTGATGATCAACCAGTCAGGCAGCACAGGTGCATCCGCTCATGCGATACCTACAGCAAAAGTACCTACAAATCAGGTACGCCAACGGGTAATGATCGTGCTGCAAGCGGAGTTGGATATAAACACTGAAGTACAGAAAAGGGGCAGGATCAACCGTACCGGGCAAATATTGAAACCTATCTATGACTATGTAACTTCAGCCATACCTGCTGAAAAACGGCTAATGATGATGCTTCAAAAAAAGCTGAAGTCATTGGATGCCAATACCACATCTAATCAAAAACAATCTACCAAGATATTAGACGTGCCGGATTTTCTCAATAAGTACGGTGATAAGATCGTGAAGGAGTATTTGGGAGAAAACCCGGACATAAATGACCTATTGGACGACCCACTTCGTTTAAAGGACAGCAAGGCAGATGGCAGTGGGGAAACAACCGTGTCGGAAGATGCGGCACACAAGGTGAGCGGGCGTGTAGCTGTTTTATCTACCAAGATGCAGCAGGATTTCTATGTAGAGATAGCAGAGCGGTATAATGACTACGAGCAATACCTGCGGCAGGTAGGCGAATATGACCTTGAGGTGGAAGCAATGAACCTTGACGCAGAAACACTCAGTGCCAAAGTGGTAAAAATGGGAAAGGGTTCAGACAGTGCATTTGGCGAGGATAGCATACTGGAGACGGTAAGGGCTAATGTGCTGAAAAAACCGTTCACTACTACTGAACTGCAAAACTTGCTTGCAGAAGCACTAAAAGGTGGTGATGCTTTGTCGCTGCAACAGGAACTGATTGCTGAATACCAGCAAGACAGCGAAAGCAGGTTACAAGAAGACCAACAGGAAGCTATTGATAAATATGATGAGTTGACCAGGAATGTACCTGAAGAAAAGAAGATCAAAAAAATTGCGGGTGCAACCGAACGGGAACAGGCAATCAGGGAGCGGGTGAAAGAACTTACAGATGCCAAAGAAGGGCAGCTAAAGGTACTCCGGGTTAAAGCCAACAACCGCAGACAGTACCTTGAAAAAATATTCCGTTTTTTTTATACCGGGAGAACGCTTAGATATCCGATTGAAAGTTTTACAGGTGGCAACGAACTTGTTCCGGCTGTATTTATCGGATACACCATTGATAAGAAAAAACGCAACCCTTATTCGCCCTCGTTGATAAAACTTCGTTTTGCTGTTGCCAATAGCAGTAAGTACCTATCTATCCCCGCTTCCTATTCTGAGGATGTTATGTCTATCATAGGAGCAAGTGCGGATCAATACCAACCGGATGCGGATACGCTGATGAGGCAATGGGAAGACTA
The DNA here is from genome assembly GCA_903824665.1 of uncultured Bacteroidota bacterium. Lineage (GTDB taxonomy): Bacteria > Bacteroidota > Bacteroidia > Chitinophagales > Chitinophagaceae > Nemorincola. The sequence goes on from CAIJXT010000008.1 coordinate 51,355, forward strand.
TACCAAACAAAACTATGTTGACCGGAAAGTAAGGCACATTATTACTGGCAACCTATTACAGGCGTTTAGTGATTTCAAGGGTAAGCTGGTTAGTTACACCACCAATGACGGGAAAACAATCAAGGGTATACTAATGCCTGAGAACTGGAATCCGGGCGAACAGATACAAGACAAGGTAGTTGTGCCGATCATTAAAGCCTTGCCACTTATCAAATCGCTGGTTAATGGAAGGCAGATCGTTACCAATACCGGGGTATCCTTGTTCCGAACAGGGGGCTATTACAAAATTATCATAGCGGCATCCCGGTCAAAGGGCGGTGAAATATACCTCGACAAGCAAATATTAGCCTTGGTAGAGCGAAATAACTTTGACAAGGTGTCCGATAAAATGGTTGCCATGATCGAGGATAACCGCATCAGCCAGCTTGTCGAAGTCCTACAAATCAACCATAGTTGCGCTATCACCATTAATTCGGCACAGTTCAGCGAAATAGGTAAAAGCAATCATAGGTATAGCAGCCGGAGGAAAATAGAACTACCAGTATTCACGCCCGAACAAACAGCACCGGACAATACGGTTATGTTATTGGAACTGGAAGCAGAAGCACTCGCATTAGAACTTGAATTACTCGCAGCATAAAATATAAAACCATGTACACACCAGACAATTATTATGCACAAATCAATAGCTTGGTTTTCAACTCGCTTCCTGAAGCCCTTCGCAAAGGACATGACTTCGTAACCAAGGTTACCAGCAATGGTACAAACTGGACTAATTATCATTCCAGCGAAACCATCAAAAAAACAATCAATACCTATTTTGATAAACTGGCTGATTTTGTCGGCAACACAAAGAAGGCAGCTAAGACTTCCTCCCGAAAAACAAAGCAGAAGGAAACGGCAAAGGAGATCATGGTAGAAGCTATGCGCAGACAAGGCAAATCCAAAGCCAGCAAAGTAGTTTCCGAACATCAGCCCACAATGGTGGAACGTATGCCGGATGAGATACGTTTTATCAGGCGTTTTGTGAACCTTGACGGCAAATCTAAAACAAAGGAAGAGGTGTTAACCTTTCTCAATAGTCTCCAAAAATCCATTCTGGAGAAGAAGATACGCAAAACATCGCCTTATGCCGAACAAATCCGGTTTATTCAGAACAGGCTAATTGAAACCTATAATGAAATGGGTGCAAAAATCGCCTTTCAGCTAAAGCCAGAAACCCATGAGGCGCTCAATAAAATAGCAAATGACGAAAAGGTGATGCCTTCAGTAGGCTTTATCAAGCGATACATCAACCTAAATGGCAAGGTTGGGATGAAAGAAAAGGCAAAAATGCTGCTGAGGCAGATAAACCGGGCATACGATAAGGGAAACGTAAAAGATAGCGACCAATACATCATACAAATGCACGAGATCAAAAAGAACCTCGAAACCTTCATTGCAGATAAGAATGTAAAGATGTTGAAAATTGAGAGGAACAGCCTGAATGGCTTGGAAGGTATTCTCGGCGGTTGTTCCTGCCATAACCTGAATGGTTTTGATGATGATTTACAAGGCGATAAGCCGGTAATCATGAATAGCATGGACTTTGCCAATATGCGCTTCAAAACACTTGGTTTAGGCGGTAAGTGGCTAGATTTGATAGGTGATCCGTCAACAAATTTTTCTATCATGGTATTCGGGAAGCCTAAAATGGGCAAATCCTATTTGTGTATTGATTTTGCCGGATACCTGGCACGCAATCATGGAAAGGTACTGTATGTGGCCAAAGAAGAAGGTTTGGATAAGACCTTGCAAGACAAATTGAATGACAAGGAAGTGAAACACCAGAACCTCTATGTTGCTTCTGCCCTACCTGATAGCTTGTCCTACTATGACTTCATCTTTCTGGATAGTGTAAATAAGCTCGGCTTGCAACCAGAAGAATTAAACAGGTTAAAGGCAATGTACCCGCAAAAAGCGTTTATCTACATTTTTCAAACAACTAAGGATGGTAGGTTCAGAGGGGCAAATACATTCCAGCATGATGTAGATAGCGTAATAGAAGTGCCGGAGAGAGGTAAAGCGGTGCAATTTGGTAGGTTTAATCAGGGTGGGGAATTGGACATTTTTTAGCAAGGTAACTGTTGATAGGATTTTATAGAGCTGCTCTTTTCAGACTGGTCTTTTTTAAAAGAAAAGCAAAGTAGCAGCTACCTATTATAACCAAAGTACTCATTGTACCACTTATAATTATTCATTATCCAATCATACACATCCCTGCCTAGCACATCTTTAGCATCAGATGGTTTCATTTCGAGCGATGGGCGAATGGTATGTAACCCTGAAAAACCATAGACCTCATCATCTTCCTTAGTAGTTTGGGGTATGTTGTTAAAGTCATTTTGGAACGGTTCTATACCCAAGTAATCATATACCCGCTTCATTTCACTTTCCGGATGCAGGCACAGCGACTCGTACTTTATGAACAGCATTTTTTTGTCTATACCCTGTCGCATAGCTTCTCCTAATCTTTCTATGGCAAGACCCACAGGTGGAGAATTGAACCATATATCTACACGCTTTGGGGTAGTAGTACCCTGCATCTTAGTATGATTTACAAATGGGCTGGATTTATGCAGGTTTTGCCTGAATATCTTTTCCATAGAGGCTATGATATCCGGCAGGTGCCGCACAAGGCAGATTATCTTAGGATCGGGGTAAAAGCTATTGATAAAGCCGTAGTGCGCAAAGTGACCGCGCGACTTATCTATAATATATTGCTTATCCGTTATAGCATTGTAATAGCCATGTATGCCTTCTCGACAGAAGCCAAAGAAAGCCTTTGCCATCGTATCTGCATCCTGGGCCCTAAACTCTGGGCTTTCAGTGTAGTTATGCCTAGCAGCATATATCAACTCCAGCATACCGCTTGTGGACGATGCATAAAACCGTGGGTCCTGATTCATCAGGTTCTGAAAAACCGTACTACCGACGCGTGGCAGAGAGCTTTGAAAGAATATTTTGTCAGGCAAGGGGAAGAAATTTAGGAGGTAATTTTAATTTAGTTTTTAATATAGATGGTATTGGCTTCGTAGTCAAACCCGTTTAACTCAAAAGCTCCTTCAAGTTCAGTGAAGCCTCTCGCAAAAAGGTACTCATCGATATCTGATTTGAGCGTATGTCCTTCGTAGTATGGCTTTAGGCCCACCTCCGTCATAATAACCTTAGTGTTCTTCAAGAGATTGTCGGCACCCTGGAACACCAAGAGCTCTGCACCCTGCACATCAACCCACATTATATCTACGCCGTCTATCTTGTTAGCAGCACTCCAGTTATCGAGCGTATCTGCTTGTACTTTGATCTCGTTTTGTACAAGATTTTGTCCGAAAGGCGTTCCATTCAACCCGTCAATGAATTTGAACATGGATGATGCACCTATATTCGCAACAGAGCTTTTTTCAGGGTCAACAGGATAAAAAGACACTTCTCCACTTTCATTTCCCAATGCTATGTTGTGAATTTTCACTTTCTCCTTTCTTTGGTCATTCATTGAGTCCCGATGCTTAACGCATAACTGGTAGGAATCGGGGACAGGCTCAAATGCATGGATATCAGCATCAGGGAAAATGTTTGAAAACTCGATACTTTGACCCAAATGCCAGCTACCTATGTCAAGGATACAGCTAATTTTGCCAAGGTCTGTTTTCTCTAAAAGATGTACGAGTCTTTTTGCTACCATGCTATTACGATTGGCCTCTGCAACTATCTTATCCTTCAGACTCCAACTGGAATTTTTTTTTTGGTCTTCTGCCACCGTTTCTAGGTTTGGCTCCCTTGCTAAAGTTTCTATGATTTGTTGAGCGTTAAATATCTCTCCTTCATGGTTGTACGGGAATTCGGTCGGTTGTCCCGAAATATTGTATTTACTAAAGACCGAATGTCGCAACTCTGGTTTTATCGTAGGTTCACTGGCTAGTATATTAGTATGAATATCATACCCGAATTGCGAGGGCGTATTGCCGATCCAGCACACCACCGATGGCATACCCAGTGCCGCAGCCGCATGTTGGCAAAAACTGTCAATAAAAAGCCTTTTATGGCTCATAGTTATAAGCGTAGCCACTGCCCTAAAATCGGCCTGTAGCGGCGTTGTATTTTGTAACGGAAACTGGTCCTCCCTGCGTATGTGCACAACATTGTAGTGGGGTGCAAAAGCATTCACAACCTGCTGCGCCGTTGCCATTGGCAGATCACGTGTCCACGAGTATTTATTAGGCTGGTTGGGTGCACCGCCATTCGTCTGAATTAGCATAATGGGTTTCTCTGACCCAAAACTCTTACCATAAAACTCACGTTCCCGGTTATTGATGAAAAGCTCAGGTTGCTCGCCGTTGTATTTTACGCCGAACATCTCGCACCATACCTGTATTAGGTGGCCTTTGCGGTTAATAAAGTCCGTTTCCAGATATGGATTATGCAAAAAGGTATTCACTTCCTGCCCTTCAATATGATCTTGGTAGAAGTAGTTTAAGTTATTAAAGTTAAAAACCTTATCCACGTTGGGATTGCAGAGAAACACTTCTGGGTAGCCGGTTATCACGTAGAGCTTATCCTTTGGGTATTGTGCTTTTATTGCCTTGCATACTGCTGTGCCAGCTATGCTTTTGCCTATGCCGCCATCTATCTGGAAGATAATTTTCATTTCTTGGGGATATTTTTTGAAGGATTGAAATTAGCTGAATTTATTGTTTTACAAACCGCTGAAAATAAATACCATTCACACGCACCACATACACTCCTGCTGGCAATGATGCTACATCTATCACAGCATGGTTATCTTCCTTAGTCATCTTTATACTGCTGAATGACTGACCCATGCTATTGCTCACAGAAATGGTTTGTATTTTGCCCATGGCTGTTACGGTTAGTACGTTATGCGCGGGATTAGGGTGTAGCTTTATTCCCTCTAGATGCTGCGATATTGGTTCATTAACACTTACTGCCCCTTCGTTTATAGTATGTGCTGCGGATGTAGTAGTATCGTAGCAACCGGTAGCTGCTGTTGACGACACACGTGCTGTTATAATATCCGTGCCAGCACTTTTGGTATAGGTAGTAGTGGGCGTACTTGTGGTAGCAAACAGCACACTGTTTTTGTACCACCTAATGCTGTAGCTGCTGCCTGCACTGCCCACGGTAGCATTTACTGTTACTATACTGCCTATTGCGGCAGATGTTGCAGGAGATGATGTGAGCGATATAGTAGGTGCTGTAAGTGGCGTTACAACCATATCTATGGTATTGCTGCTGGGGTAGCCAATAAAGCTGCATATGTCCACACCCGTATATACACAGCGCACACTATCTCCTCCTTCTGTGGCAGTGGCTGGGTAGGTGTATGTTGCGGTTGTTGCCCCCGGCACTATTACGCCATTCTTATACCAGCTAAAGCTCATAGTGCTGCCGCCTGTAGTAGTAGCGGTATATGTTACCGGGGTGCCCACACATACGGTATCATTGGGGGTCACCGTAATGCTTACTGTGGAGATACTTGTGGGATTGAAAGTGACTTTACGGATACGGCGGCCACCAACATCAGAAATATATAGGTTACCGCATGGATCAAACGCTATATGGCTTGGATCCCATATAGAAGCCGCAGTAGCAGGTCCACCATCTCCTGCCGATGCCGAACTTCCATTACCGACCACGAGGTGGAGTATCCCGGAAAGATCTATCTTATATATACGATTGTTAGGATGATCGGAAATAAATAACTGGCCGGAAGTGTCTAAAGCTAAGAACCGTGCGCCCATTGTCGCAGCCGTCGCAGGAATTCCATCCCCAGTATAAGCCCATGCTCCGTTGCCTGCAATGGTTGTAATAATTCCGGCAGTATCTATCTTTCGTATCCTGTTACTCAAAGTGCTGCCTGCTGTTTGTGCCAGGTACACATTACCTGTACCATCTATTTCCACCCCCCACGGGGCTACAAGGTGTGCAGCGGTGGCGGGCCCACCATCTCCCAATCCCACGGTAGAACCTCCACCAGCAATAGTGTTAATGATACCCGAAGCATCTATTTTCCGTATCCGGTTGTCATAGAAAGCACCGATATAAATATTACCCATCGCATCAACACGTACATCTTGTGGGTTATACAGGTTGGCAAGTGTAGCAAGTCCTCCATCTCCTCCGTAGCTTCCTGCCCCAGTACCCGCAATAGTAGTGATGATACCAGTTGCCATATCAATTCTCCTGATCCTGTTATTTGGCGGGTCAGCAAAATACAGGTTCCCTGCAGTATCCAAATCTATTCCTCCTGGCCCTCCGAGACGGGCAGCGGTTGCAGGACCGCCATCGCCAATATATCCGCCCATTCCCGTACCGGCTATTGTTGAGATAATACCACTGGGAGTAATCTTTCTAACTCTAAATGAATTCAGACCATCAACAATATAACAATTTCCCTGTCTATCAAAAACAATTCCAGATGGGTTAGGAATGCCTGCGCTTGTAGCGGGAACCCCTATTCCACTAAAAACTGAAGAACCGGTTCCAGCAAATGTTGTAATGGTTTGCGCTGATGATTGCAGCGAGATAAAAAGGACGAGTAACCAATTCCATATCTTCATAACAATACCTGTTTTCCTCATTTTACATTATAAAAACCACACACCCGCTAGCCGGTAAAGGCCCAGTGGATAAATCGTGATACATTAATGTGCCTACAGGCGGAGTTCCGATGGGAAGCATATTCTGCGCTACATAGTTGTTAGCATGAAACGCACAAGGTAGAACTGATGTCACATTATACCCACTAACAGTTGCCCAATCATGCGTCACACAGTTATTTTGTCCACCAACTATAGCTGAAAAACAAGCGCCGGCGCATATTTTATTATTTTGTCCGCCACCAATAACACCAAACCAGGTATCTGAGCCGGCGGTTGTGCCGGTATCTATGCAGTTTTGACTACCACCACCTATAAATGCGCCTCGTGCACCATAGTAACCAGAACCGGTTGCAATATTAGATATCGTATTATCAGAGCCACCACCTATAAACCCATTATCAGATGCGTTAAGTATCTGGTTTTGATAACCATTTCCAATAAAGCCATTATGACCCGCAACATCAATTTTGTTGAGGCCACCATTGCCGATAAATCCACTGACCGTGCCCGGGTCTATAAAATTTGCTGCTCCGTTTCCAATAAAGGCGTTTTGCCCACATGCACAGTTTAGGCGGCCATTGCCTACGAAAGAAAAATCACCTGCGGCATGATTATTTACTAACGGGCCAGGAGTAATAAATCCGTTCCCTACGAACGAGTACCTGCCCGATGCCGTGTTAAGGTGGCCACCCACTACTACAGAATAGTCGCTACTGGCTATATTATACGAGCCACCACCAGCTATCGAGCAGTTGCCGCTTGCGTTGTTGTTTGTTCCACCGCCCATAAACGTGCCATCTGCCTGCGTATTGTTTCCATCTCCGCCTGCAATTACGGATCGTTCACCACCTACTATGTTAAGACAGCCGCTGAATACACCCCCAAAATTAGCACGTACATTGTTAAAACAGCCTCCACCAACGGTAGCGTAATAATTTCCTGATACTGTATTGCATCCACCGCCCGACACCGTGCCTCCCAATGCTCCGAAAACAAAATTACAATTGCCTCCACCTATTGTTGAATAACAGGAATTGTCTGCAGAGACTAGGTTACATAACCCTCCACCAATAACTGCGTATTTTGTAAATCCATTCAGCGGCAGAACAGACGTGTTCGTAATCGTGTTTTCTTCGCCTCCACCAATAAAATTATATTGCGAACACGCCCAGTTGATAGTATTCTTGTGACCGCCTGCTACAGCAGCATAACATCCGTTACTAATATTTTCGCTGCCGCCACCTAAAAACGAAAATTCTCCGACTATATTCTGGCAGCCAGACTGAATCCCTGAATAACAACCATCAGTTACGTTACCGCACCCACCTCCAATTACAGAGTAGGAAGCTACATGTGAATGTTGGTTACCCATACCGCCTGATATAACAGAACAATCACTGCAAACATAATTGCCCAACCCGCCCCCCACCACAGAATGATTTACTGGTTGGAAATTAAGACGTTTACCAGTGCAGTTTCCTTGCCCGCCTGCCACTACATTGGCAACCCCCGCGCATATCATATTCCGAAGTCCGCCACCTATAAAACCATGTGTTCCTGGACCGGCAAAAGCACCATCGCAATGAATAAAATTCTGCTGCCCGCCACCTATTGTAGAATATGAGTCGCAGCTGTTGTTAAGCTCACCGCCACCGATAAAGCTAAAGTTACCCTGACATGCGACATTCCTGCCTCCACCCGCAATGACAGAAGCGTTACCGTAACTGCAATTACGAAAGCCAGTAACAGCACCCGACCACCCGCCAAAAACACAATTACCGTCACCAGAAAGGATACCGCTATAGTTTCCACTAACAGTATTGACAACCCCGCCACCTATTGTACTCGATGTACCAGAAATTATGTTGCCGCGGCCTGCGCCTATGAAAGATTGCGTGCCCGTTGTCTGGTTAGATACTCCACCAACAATAAATGAGCAATTCGCGCTATTTACATTCGACACCCCGCCTCCAATTCCTGAAAATGTTGCAGACACTATGTTACCAACTCCACCGCCAATAAAGGAGCATCCTGCGGAGTCAATACAATTATCACAACCACCAACAATAGCGGACATCCGACCAAACCTAATCTCATTATCACTACCGCCACCAATTATGGCGTGTGGTGATAATCTTAATATCTGATTACCTTGCCCCCCTCCAATGACCGCTAAGTCAGTATAGATATTATTTTGCAGACCTCCCAGTATAGCAGACCTGCATACTATAGGTTCATTTATCGCCGGTGAAATGAAGTTGCAGTCTCCACCACCTATAACTGAGAAATGACTATCAACAAAGTTAACACATCCGCCAGCAATGGCATTTCCCACCCCTCGTGCAGAGTTTCCAAGTCCGGCGCCAATAAATGAATAGTTTGATGCTGAATTGATACTGTTGTACCCGCCGCCGCTAATTACGCTACTAGATGCGTTTTGCAAGGTGTTGCAAATCCCCCCCCCGATGAAAGAATAATTGGATACTGAATTAATATCATTTTCCCTTCCTCCGCCTATAAATCCGAAGCACGAATTTTGTATCGTGTTCATAAAACCAGTGCCTATCGCACTAACATTGGAAGATGCACTTATTACATTACAAGCCCCACCACCAATAACGCCATATATTGTATTTTGCACTTGATTTGCACATCCCGATCCTATAAAACCATAATCAGAAACCACATCAATTGTATTGATAGTCCCACTCCCAATTAGTGAACAATCTCCACTTACTATATTGCCAAGGCCAGGTGTTCGGCCTCCACCGCTTACAATGGCCGAATACTGCCCGCAAACCAAATTGCAAGAACCAGATACTATAGATGAATAAGAGCTGCATACAGTATTGTCAATCCCTCCTACTATCGAAGAAAAACTCGCTTGAGCCCCCCCATTTATTCCACATATACAATTAGTGTGCCCTCCTGAAACTACACTTCCATACCCGCAACAAACTAAATTACAAGCACCGCTTAGTAATCCTGAATACTCTGTATTGGCGCAGATACACTGCCTATATCCGCCAGATATTGTATTCCCACCGTATATACATGCACTTCCCGCTAGTACGCCAGAATCAATAAGATTTTCTCTACCATTAGCAATAATATTAAAATTCCCCTGCACGATATTATTTTGACAACCATGCCCAACAATATTAAATGTACAATTGCCTATTGTATTCTGACACCCTCCCAGAATGGAAGAATTAATTGCACCTGGAGCTATAACGCCAGCACACCAACCTGTCGGTGGGTCTACGCGTAATGTATGGATGTTCGCAACGGTAGTATCACTATAAGGATTTGCTGTAATTGACATAGAATTATAGTTTATAAATATTATTTAATAGCAAATGAAGTAAACAGATGCAAAATTGTTTGGGGTAATAAATTATTATTTTTAATTTAACTACATTGATAGTGTTTCTATCTCTTTAATAAGTTCAATTAAATGTGTAGAGATTTTATCACTCCACTCAAAACGTTGGTGAATGTTTTTTTCGTTTCTCGGCCGGAAGTCAATGAATGAGTTGTTGGAAATATTAATGACGTGTATATTCTCCATGCTGATATTCGCACCTTTTTGCTGCATTGTTACCAAGTGTTCCACGAATGAAGCAATAGATTTGACTTTTTCATTCTGCACTTTGATATTTGTATTCCTTCCTAATAATTGCGTTTCTCCATAACCATAAATATGAATAGAACTCCAGGAAGCAATCTCATTTCTTTGTTTTGGTTTTTCTGGTGCATTCTCAGTAACGGCAGGGACAACCTTCTTAGCTGTCACAGTTTCTTCTGCTGTTTTCTTAGGGGATACTTTTGCGGACTTTGCCATAAGAGAAAAAGTTTAGTTGGTTTCAATTTCAAATATATACAATTGTATTTTTCCGACAAAATAAATTTTAATGATTCTTCATGATTTTAAAAAAAAATAATCAAAACACGTTGTAGTCATCTAAGGTAGACATTCAGTACGGCATTTTTTTCTCCTATGACCACTGTGTATATTTCTACACTGTCTTGTTCCGGCATAGTTTTATGCAACACAGCTACTACCTTTAGAGCAGTAGAGCCATTACCGCTAACGCTTGAATTATACTGCACCAACTCTCCAATTCGGGGAAGCGCAAGAAGTATTTATATAACCTCCACTTGTGTCCATAGGGTATGTCCGTTACGTCTGTCTATAAAAAAAATGTACACGTCAATCATACGAAATCACTATTTAAAGTAAGACCACAAAAGTATGCGTAATAAATATAAATGTTTGCTGAGACAAAACAAAATATCTTCGCATTGCGCATTGTTTTACTTAAATTACTTTTACTTCATGCAAAAAAGCTCCACTCTATTAAAAGGCAATATCGCTTTCAAGCTCCGCTTCAATACCGCCCACGGCGATACAGACCTCTATTGGAGGGTAATAGTAGATGATACAGAGTACCTCACCCGCTCTGTACGCTGCAAAGTAGAAACATGCTCAGATGCCTCTTTCGATAAAACCGCTGGAGTAGTAAAGTACCACATAGCAGGTGTGTGCAGTGAGCTGATGATAGATGAAAATCTAAATGCGGTTTTTAAATAACAATGATGGATCATTTGGAAATACTTGAAGGCGAAGCAATCCACATTCTCAGGGAAGTGGCGGGACAGTTCCGCAATCCAGCACTAATGTTCTCTGGTGGTAAAGATTCAACGGTATTAATTCACCTTATGGTAAAGGCATTTTATCCCTCACCGCCGCCGTTCCCGGTGCTGCACATTGATACAGGGCATAATTTCCCGGAAGCATTAACTTTCAGGGATGACCTCGCAAGACAATATGGTCTGAAACTGATTGTGAAAGAAGTAGAGCATACAATTAGTAAGAGAGGATTGCAGGATGCAACCGGTAAATTTCCAAGCCGCAATGCGTTACAATCTCATACGCTCATGGACGCGATAAAAGAATTGGGTCTCGATGCGTGTATTGGCGGTGGCAGGCGGGATGAAGAAAAAGCACGGGCAAAGGAGCGGAATTTTTCTGTCAGGGATGCGAGCGGGGCTTGGAAACCATACAATCAGCGACCTGAACTATGGGACATCTATAACGGCAGAATACAGCAAGGAGGAAATGTGCGGGTATTCCCAATTAGCAACTGGAGTGAATTGGATGTATGGCGATATATTCAGCGAGAAAAAATAGGCTTACCATCTCTGTACTTTTCACATGAACGTGAGTGCATTCGTCACAACGGCAGGCTGGTGGCTGTGTCTGAGTACATACTAATAGACGGTAGTGATGTTCTGGAAACCAAAAATGTAAGGTATCGCACCGTTGGCGACATGACCTGTACTGCCGCGGTGGAGAGCAATGCTTTTACTGTGGAAGAAGTGATAGCAGAAATTGAGAATACAAACATTAGTGAACGTGGACAGACACGCATGGACGATCAGCTATCAGAGGCTGCGATGGAAGATCGTAAACTGAAAGGGTATTTCTAAAAACATATCTAAAACGATTTCTAATAACTACTATTGACAGTGAAATGGATATACTAAGATTTATCACTGCAGGAAACGTTGATGATGGTAAAAGCACACTCATTGGCAGGCTGCTGTACGATACCGGCAATATCAAGACAGATGTACTCCAAACAATAACAGGTGAGGATACCATAAATCTGGCACACATCACCGATGGCTTGCGGGCAGAAAGGCAACAAGGCATCACAATTGATGTTGCATACAAGTATTTTACAACGGCTGATCGTAAATTCATTATTTCAGATGCACCAGGACATTTTCAATATACAAAAAACCTCGTAACAGGTGCGTCTGGTGCTGATGTTATGATATTGCTTGTAGACGCTGTCACTGGTATTACAGCACAAACCAAAAGGCATGCACTGGTAGCATCTTTTCTACGGAAAAAGCAGATTGTAGTTGCCATAAACAAGATCGATGCAGTTGGGTACTCTCAAGCTATTTATACTTCCGTTTGCGATACGTTCAGCAATATTGCCGCCCATTTGAGTTTACCCGGCATTACCTACATCCCAATTAGTGCTTTATTGGGTGACAACGTAATAAATCTATCCACCAATACCCCATGGTACAGGGGGGCTTCATTGTTACAATATCTGGAATTATGCCCTCCAGATCAACCAATAAACAATATCTTCCGTTTCATAGTACAATATGTCACAAAAGGCAATGGCATACAGTATTGTGCAGGCAAGGTGGTGGCAGGCTTTGTTTGCGCTGGAGACACGGTTGTAATATATCCTGATGGTTGCACAGCTGTAGTCAGAATGATAATGAATGGCTTTCAAGATACCGACATTGCGCATGCTGGTCAGAGCGTTTGCCTTTACATTGAGTGCACTCAAGCTATATCACGGGGAAGTACAATATCAGAAAGTAATATTATACCCCAGGTCAACAATACGATGGACGTAAATGTTTGCTGGCTCGATGAAGAACCATTGGTACCCGGCAAAGAATACTACCTTCAAATGAACAGCTGCAATACCATTTGCTGTATCAATGAAATAATTTCAAAAACATCGGTGGACACTCTGGAAAATTTGCCGGGAGGCGTAACGTTGGAAATGAATGAATTTGCAAGAATAAAAATTAAGACGAAAGATTCTTTAGCATTCGATTCGTTCCAGCATATTCCACCTACTGGCAGAGGAATAATTATTGATATGGAAACTTACTATACCAGTGGTGCTTTTGTGATATTGTGAAGAACGAATTCGACAAGCTTCTTTGCGGATGCATCTACCGGCTCCAAACCTGTTTGAATGTGTAGATCCGCATTTATAGGCGCTTCATAGGGATCATTTACTCCAGTCAAATTGTTGATTTTTTCTGGGTGTCCTTGCGGCAAAAGTGCTTTCTTATAAAGTCCTTTAGTATCTCTTTCTATCAGCACAGGCAGATCGCAATCCACAAATACCGTTTTTACATTGGGGTAGATTTCGCCGATTTCCTTTCTTATTTCTTCATAGGGGTTTATCGCGCAAATAATCGTAATAATACCACATTGCGAGAGCTTATATGCCACAAACGCCAACCGCCTGATATTCTGGTTTCTGTCTTGCCTGGAGAAACCCAGATCAGAGCAAAGCACTTTCCGGTACTCATCTCCATCTATAACTTCGACCAATATATTGTGCTTCAACAAAGCTTGCTTTGCTATTTGTGCAAGAGTTGTTTTCCCACTACCAGACATGCCAGTGAATTGAATTATCATAAGTGATAGCTATTCCTTGCAAATTAGAAAAATAAACGCAAAATGCCTTATCGTGACCAGAGAAAATGGTTAGGTAAAGAAGCTGGTTGATTTTGTAATCAGCTAACTAAAGACGATGTTATTTGGCATAAAATATATCTTAAATCACTTAACCGATTCGAAGTATTGTCTGCTTGGGGTGCAAAGCATGAAGAGAGGTAAATCAAATAAATGCTGTTTATTTTTTGTTCCACGATGTGTAAACTTGAATGCATCCTACATTTCGTTCGTCCAAAAACTTCTGCCTCGGCTAACATTCATGTTTCACCTACATTCCTTCCAAAGACATAGCGCTATTGGTTTGAAATTTCGTCCACCAAACAGTTCCGCTGTTAATGGAAGCACTCTAGATATCGTTAAAGATCATTGGCTGGTAAAATCGCAAATATCAAAAATGACGTCGTCAATTACTCCGAAAGAGTTTTGAAGTAGAAAACAAATTCAATCAAAAGAAATTAAATATTGATGTTTTTTGTTTGACTCCAGTTTATAGTTCTCCAATAATTTTATTGACTATTTTTGCTGTATGAACTCATTAAAGGAAATCAAAAAAACTATTAAACAGGCATTGAGCTTACATACATTTGTAGCCTCGGAAATAAAAATACCTTCTGACACACCCGGTCAGGCCGATCGATCTGGTACACATTTTACCGATGTTAACCACATGAGAGATATTGTATATTTACTGGATAACATTGGGCTGTTCAAATCACAAATTAAAGCTTTACGTGGAACATCCATTTTTAAGTATCAAGAAAACAAGCTCAATATACTAAAAAATGAAGCTGCAATTATTAGCAATAATTTCAAATACATCATGGATAATGCTATCGAATTAGCTATTATTCTAGACGAAATAGTGCCAGATGAGAACCCAAATTCGATAAATATAAAACTCCCTTCCAATGTTACGACCCTCGACGATTTAAGTCAAGTTTCGAGAGAATTGCATTTAGCAATCTCACAGGTCATTTTTAATGAAGAAATTAATGGAGAAGAGAAAATTACAGGAGTTGAAAATGGTTCAATTTGGGTTAACATTTTTCTTAGAACATCAGCTGCTGCAACCTTAATTGCATCTATTTCGTGGTCGGCAATAGTTTTGCTCAAAAAAAAGAGGGAGTTAGACTTATTCAGCAAGCAAGTACAGGCTTATGGCCTGCAAGTAGCAAATAATGAAAGTCTACTTGAAATGAATAAGAAACAAATTGACATTGTTGTTGAAGCAGAAGCAGAGTACATCCTTTCCGAACATTTTAAAAATAGTCCAGAGGATAATATCGAGAGAATAAAGAACTCTATAAGAATAGTTTCGAAAATGATTGATAATGGAGCAGAAATACACCCTTCAATAACTTCTCCCGAACCGGTATCAAATCTCTTCCCTTCTATGAAGAACCTCCTTGCTGTCGAAAGTAAAATAAAAAAAATTGGAGAAAGCAACTAGTGTAAAGATGACAAATAGCCATTTAATGGTAGACTGTACACATTTTAACAGCTCACAAGTTGAGAATATAGGAAGGGCCGGAGGAACGAATGTACCTGTATTAGTGTGATTAGCTTTTACGGTTTTTAATTTTCGGCGCCTTTTTAGTCGCCAAAGTGTTTTTCTGAGCGTCTTTTAGAGACAAACCATAAGGTAGTTTAGCTATCTCGTCATTCTTAGTTTTTTGCTTCTTTGCCATGATTTGATCGAGTCGAAAGATCGGCGCCAAAACACCTTTCTTTTTGTCATTTATTTGGCTCTTTATTAGAATGTATCTACAGGCATACATTGAATACACACTTGCTTGTATCATGTAGGGTGCGCTTAACTTTTTTACGCTAATTAATGCGTTAGCTTCCCAAAGAAATATGTGTTAACCCTTTCATCGAATCATACAAAGGCTTACTTATACGCGTAAGCCTTTGTTTCGTAAATCCGTCATAAATGCATTATCTGAATTAGAAATGTTTTGCCAAATTCTGTTCTGAATATATATACCAAATTTTTCCATAATTATAGTGGGTACATTAAAAGCAGGATTCGTTGATTCTTGAGAATATATAAATTGAGTATATCCTGTTACAAAATTGACGACATCCAATTTTTCCAAGTGATTAAGTTTAAGGTTTGGATAAGAATCATCGTTTTGTACTATCTCATAAGTCTTTATATACAAAACACCTACCGTAGCTTTTATTTCTGCTGCCATTAAATACCTATGCGAGCCAAACCTTATTTCAACACGTTGTTCCTTCTTATCTATTATTTGTACAAGAGGGGTACCAAAAGCAGGCTGAGGGATAATTTGTTCAAGTGATTTGAATGCCAATTCAAAATTTTTCAGTAACTCAGAATATATTTCTTGTGGTGTCATGTTGTTATATTTTTGGGATTTTATCCAAAAATATACCGTTTTTAATAATCGAAACATATCGTTTTTGCAGAAAACTGTTGAATGGAATTACAGGATAGTAGTGACGCTCTTACCGCCAGTTTCAGCAACAGTTTTCAAAACGTCAAACCAGTAGTATTTACAAGCAACGGTCAAATGTGTACCATATTGGTTGACTATCTCGAATAATGCAATTTCAAGGTTTGGTGATTGATTGTTTGTCAAGTGCAAATTGCTTATTCGGATTAAGTCCCCAAAAGCGGTAACTAGAGTATAGATAAAAAATGTTTACAAATCTAATAGCACATTGTTTTTGATAGTTTTGTGAGTGGTTAGCATAGATACCACGTTGCCTAATTTAAATTTAGTCTTTCTAAAGTTCAATTGGAATAAACTGATGACGAAAATCGTACATTTTATAAAATAATTTTATTATTTGGTTCGAAGTTTTGTCTGGTCGGACTACGAAAAAAAGGCAATCAGAAATGGTTGCCTTTTTCGTTTTGGGTAACATAAGAGGCAAATAAAAAAGCGTCTAATGGCTTAAAGCGAATTGGATAATATTACAACGTACCATTTGCCCGGTCAATAATACTCATGAATTGCTTCTTATAAGTGTCTGAGACAGGGATCAAAGTGTCCTTTATACGTATCCGGTCACGCTCTATAGAGTCTATTTTGCTTATAGACACCATATACGATCTGTGTATGCGGCATATTGCGGTAGGTGGTATTTGTTGTTCCAGTTCAGTAAAGGTCTGCAGCGTCATTATCTTTTTATTGACAAGATGAATCTGCCTGTAGTCCCTCATTCCTTCTATGAATAGTATGTCGTCGAGCAATATCTTCTCAAGGCGGTACTCTGTTTTTATAAATATAAACTTAACATCACTCCGAATCACTGCCTTCGGTGTGTTGTGCTGAACGCGCTCTGCAGCCTGAAAAAACCGAGCAAACGTATATGGCTTCAGGAGGTAGTCTGTAACATTCAGCTCAAACCCCTTCAGGGCATACTCCTGGTAGGCCGTGATCATGACTACCTGGGCTGTAATGTTTATAGACTCCATCAATTCTATACCCGTCATCTCTCCGAGGTTTATGTCAAGAAATATCAGGTCTACCGCGTGCTGCTTCAGGTACATCATTGCATCGATGCTATTGTCAAATACTGCTGCCAGATTCAGGAATGGTATCCTTAGCACATACTGCCTCAGCCGCTCTGCTGCCAGCGGCTCATCTTCTACTATTATACAATTAATTATTGCTGTGCTCAATTGTCAATGTTATTATATACATTTCGTTTTCATCGCTGATGCTCAAAGTATGCTTCTCGTCAAACAGTAGCTGTAATCGTCTTTTTATCAGATCATTTCCAATGCCACTATATGCTTTGTGTCGCTTTGGGTGTGTTATATACTTGTTTTTGCAAGTAAACGTTAACCTTCTCTCGGTAAAACTAAAGCTGATAAGAATGGCATTCTCTATATGTGTGTTCTCTGCATGCTTGAAAGCATTTTCTATGAAGGGAATGAAAAGCATTGGCTCTACTGATACCTGGTCATAGTTGCCATCAACAGTATAGATGACATAGCTGTCGTTTGATGTTCTTATCTTCTGCAGGGCTATGTACTTTTCTATGTATTGCAGTTCTCTGGCCACAGGTATCTTTTCCGTTTTTGTTTCGTAGAGCATAAAGCGCATTATATCTGATAGCATGTTGAGGTATTCTGATGCCTTAACCGGATCAAGTTCTATGAGCACATCGATATTGTTCAGTGTGTTGAAGAGAAAATGCGGGTCTATCTGCGACCTTATAAGAGCCAGCTCCGTTTCGTGGTTTTTCCTGCTTAGCTCTTCTTTCAGCTTAATATCGCCATACCATGTAATAAAGCCCCGCATGCCCAAACCAAATAAACTATTGACTAGCGGTATTACGGACATAAACAGTGTGATCATCACAGCAAGCACTGGCCCGTCATCAAACAACAAGTTGCGCCCTACCAGATATCTGAGGCTGAAGCCCCCGATTGTCGTAGCTGCATATGCTACGGCTAATACCAGCAGCGACAAAAGCAGTATTCTTTTGCGCTGCAAAAAGCTGTTAAACAACCATGTATAAGCAGTATAAAACCCAATGAGACCCGGCACAATGGCAAACCCCACTGACAGATGTACGAAATAAAGTGTACGCCCAACAACCATGTTAGTTTGCACAACCAACTTGTATGCAAAAAAAAGTAGCATAATGAAGCAAAACCAATAAGCGGCATGGATGACTATGACGGCAGATTTTTTCATTTGTACGATTTTCTGCGGTGAGACCTAGCTTTTCTCTTCCTTGTTTATATACAGCAAATAACTCACCAGCGTTATAAGTGCAAAGTAAGCAATTGCACACCAGTGTCTGCTTACATTCTGGCCTACAATGTTGCGGTTTTCTCTAAAGCCAAGAGGCAGGTATATGTAAGGCACGACATATCCATACTTCCAATTTAGCGCAAGTAAGGATATCACCAGGAGGGCAAAACCGCATCCAATAGCCACAAGAAAGTTTTTGAACCTTAAGCCCAATAGGTATTGCAGCGCAATGATGGGGGTGCAATCTACAAAAAAGTACATAGCAGCCCTGGTATAGTCCTTAAGCGGAAAAGGTGCTGAAGGAAATGGAACGTCCTTCACCAATAATGACGGTATAATTGCCGATACATATATGCCAACATGAAAAAGCAGGAATAGCTGCATCGTCATCAGGAAGATAACAACGTACTTTGACAGAAATATAACCTGGAAGGTTTGCGGCGTTGTATGGAGCTGTTTCCAGGTGTTGTTTTTATATTCCATATTAGTAATGAGGCTTACAAAGAGTATAATTGACATGGGCATGAGAAACATGCCCATGGCTGCCCAGTTGCGGTAGTGCATCATCTTCCACAACGGCTTTAGCAAGTTCTCTTTCCGTGTTTCATCAAGTTGGGTCATCCTTATCCCCAGCGTTAGCAAAGGCATAAAGAATGCACCTGCTAATATCAGCCATGTAGCTGCTGTGTGCTTTTTTTTCAGCCATTCGCTTTGTATCCCGTTCAATAGTGCGGTGCTCATGTTCATTAGTTTTTAGTAAGGTCAATAAATATCGTTTCCAGGTCGCTTTTCACTATCGTAATGCCGTATACCGCTATGCTGTTGCGCGTCAACAGCGCACTCAGCAGGGCTATTTTATCTTTTGTCACTACCGGCATCACTATTTTATCGTTTTCTATGCGTGCCGGCAATCCCATTTCGTTCATCATTGCTGCAGCTCGCGCATTATCACTAGTCTCCAGCACATGTGCAGATGTTTGTTCCTGCATTTGCATAAGTGTATCCAGCGTACCCTGAAACAGCAAGGAGCCATGGTGAATTACACCTACATGCGTTGCCACTTTCTCTATCTCTGCGAGCAGGTGGCTTGATATCACTATCGTTATTTTCTGTTCCTGGTTCAGCCTTCTCAGAAAGTCGCGCATCTCTGTAATACCGCTGGGGTCAAGACCATTTGTAGGCTCATCCAGTATCAGCAGCGAAGGGTCGTTGAGCAGTGCTATCGCCACGCTAAGCCGTTGCTTCATACCCAGCGAAAACATGCCTGCCTTTTTTTTACCTGTATTGCCTATTCCGGTAATGTCCAGCACCTCTTGCATTCTTGTGCGCGGGATGCCGTATACCTTCTGCAATGCCATCAGGTTTTCCAGTGCGCTCAGATGGGAATATACGGATGGGCTATCTATAAGCGAGCCTGTTTTTCGCAAAATGCTAATTCGGTTTTGCTCCAGCCGCTGGCCAAAGATGTATATCTCTCCTTTTTGTTTCTTCAGCAGTCCCAGCAGCAGCCTGAGCGTGGTAGACTTCCCGGCTCCATTAGGCCCCAGAAAACCATACACAGCCCCCATGGGCACCTCCAGATTTATGCCTTTTAGTATCGCCACGCCATCGCTATATCTGTACCACAGATCTTTTGTTTCTATACAGTTCATTTTACCTTGTTTTTAGTTGTTCATTAAGTCGTCCGGGAATAGTATGTGCAGGATAGCCACAAAGGTCCTCATCTCGTTTAGCTTGTCTGTCAGCAACAGCTTACCCGTTTCGCTTATGATATAGTATTTTCTCATGCGCCTGCCGTTATATGCCATCTCTGCATGCAGCAAGCCGTCTGCATGCAGTGCATGGAGCACAGGATATAGGGCACCCTCGGTTATACGGACCCTGCTAAAGGTCTGGTCTTTCACAGTTCTTATTATATCGTATCCATACATGCGGTCCCCATCCCCAACGGTTTTCAGCACTATTGTTTTCAAAATTCCCTTCAGTAATTGAGGTTGCATTGTCATGTTGTGATTGGCGGTTTCATGTGTATTAATCCAACTTTCTCAGTCGATTGCGTTCTTCTTCATTGCTTTTGCCTATGTTTCTCCGCATTTTCATTTTGCCAAAGGTGTAGCTGGCGGCAAGCTTTATGCGTCGTGTATCTGTTTTCTGCTTGTAGTAATAACTCTGGTGTGGCAGGCTGCTTGTAGCCGATGCAACTTCAGAGTAAAATATGTCTGCCATAGCTGCGGTCACCATCAGACGTCCAAATGCCCGCTGCACCATGACGTTTGCAGAGAACGAAGGATAATTGTGCTGAATGCCATCTGTAAAAGGGGATGAGTAGTTGCCCGATATTTGTAGCCGCACACTGGCAGGCAGGCGCAATTCATTGACCAAAGATGCATTGAACCTGAAAGATTGAGAGTTGGCATTTGCGCCGTATACAGAGCCGCGCAGCATGCCCATTGCTCCCATTACCGCTATTTGTACCCTGTACCATTTTTTCACCTGCTTATCTGTAAACACACTTAGCGAATACACATCTCTCTGTGGAAAGTTGAAAATGGTATCTATGCTTACTTTCGAGATTGTATCCGTGTAGTTATAACTATATAGCAGGTTGGCTGAGTGAATGTAGCCCAGACTTGCCGTCAGTATGCCCTTACAGTTATAGTCGGCACTTAAATTGTGGCTAAACTCCGGGAGTAGCGCTGCATTACCAGCAGAGTAGCCCAGTTGTTCGTTCACAATGCGTATTGGGTTCAACCGTTCATAATCGGGGCGCATTATACGGTAGCTATAGCTTAGCTGCATACTGTGCACATCAGTGCCACTATAGTTTACAGCCAAGTTGGGAAACAGATTTGTATAGCTCCTGTTCAGTACAAAGCTCCGTGAATCATTGGCGCTATTCACCTTTGTGTGCTCTGCACGCAGGCCGGTTTGTACAACCATTTTCCCAACAGCCGCCGATGCAGACGTATATGCTGCCACTACTTGTTCATTGTAGCTGTAGGTATACGATAGCAATGTATCTCCATACATTCCCGACCACGCGGCGTTGGTTGTCTGCAACGCTGCATCGCTCTTGTTGGCTATGTTGCTATATTTAGCACCAGCTTCTATATCTACCTTACCCAGCCTCTTCGTCATATCCAGTTTTTGGGTGAGTATCCTGAAGGTGCGGCGCACAGCATTATCAAAGATGGCCACTGGCAGCGCCTCGGTCATCAAATCAGTATAAAACCTATTTTCACTCATCTTGGTCTGGTAGTTGTAAAAAGTTGTATAGCCACCGGAGTACCGCAGTTGTTCGCCCTGCTTACCGGGTTTGTACACCAGGCTGACATCTGCAGATGGGTTTGTATAGCATTCATCAGAGCGGGTATTATATCTCAGGTGGCTGTAACCTATAGTATTGTCGCCGCTTATTGTGGTATGTGCCGCAGTTCCGGGTCGCAGCATCCCACCCGCCAGGCTGCCGTTTACCGACAGGCTTGTCTTTGCCGATAGTGCATAATCTATGCCTATATTACCGTTGGCTACACTCTTATGGTTTTCATCCTGTCCTGATTGGTCTATGCGCTGCTTTTCTGCATCAGTCGCTACGCTTCTGTTAAATGTGTATGTGTCTTTGGTATTTATGCTCATATAGGCTGCACTACTGAATATACTCAACCTTTCACCCTTATAGTTGAGCATCAGTGCCGGGCTGTTCCTGTATCGTTTACCTTGCGACATGCCATCGGATACACTTCCGTTCCATCCCCTTGTTTTAGAGCGTTTAGTCACTATGTTTATTAGTCCTGCAGTACCCTCTGCATCATACTTTGCCGATGGGTTTTTGTTTAGCTCAATTGTGGCTACGCTCTCCGCGCTCATGCCATTCAGCAGTGCTGATAGCTGTGAGCCGGATAGCCGCTGCAGCCGCCCATCTATCATAAAACGCACCCCACTTTTGCCATTTACTAATACTGTATTCTGATCGTCTGTTTGCACTCCCGGCACCAGCTTTAGCATTTCCCACACTGTGCTGCCAGCCGCCTGCAAATTGTTTTCTACATTCAGTATAACCACACCATTCTTCAGCTCTATCATTGGTTTCTGCGCCGTTATTGTAACCGCCTTCAGTTGGGCTTGCAAGCCTCTCAGCAGCAGTGGTGCCAGCAATATAGTGTCCCGGGTGTCCACACGTATTGTGTCGGACGTTACAGGCTCATAGCCAAGCATACTTGCCTTTAGAAGGTACATCCCTGTATTCACATCTTTAAACACAAATCGACCAGACACATCGCTTATATTGTCTGCTGCCATATGATAGTCAGCACACCTTATCAGTGCTACTGCACAATATGCCAAAGCGTTGCCGCTTGTATCTTCTGTCCGTCCGCTTATCACAGACCCTCCGTAGCAGGTAGGAGTTAACAATATCAAATAACCGAGGCTCAAAAACATTCGTTGCAGTACCATAAAACGATAATTATTTTATGTAAAGCAACAACGAGTAGCACACATCAAAAACTCAAGTCTGCAAGACAATGCTATTTGTCTGCGAAATGACTGTTTTAAGCTGCAGGCGGTCGCTGCGGGGTAGGAAAATTGAGACTTTATTACACCTCAAAGTGCAAGGTAGACCAGCGGGTGCTTGTCTGGCTCATAACCTGAAGATCATCGATTCGATCTCTGTCCTCGCTACGAAAAAGGCAATCAGAAATGGTTACCTATTTCGTTTCCGGCCAATAATTCGTTTTTTCACACCTACCACCGTAAAGCCCCTTTCCCTGCGGTCTTCACTTCACCCTCCGCTAAAAGCTCTTTTTTGGCGCGGTTTTTGTGGCATATCATCAGCAGCCAATACTATCAAATATTTCATTTTCTGCCATGGCAGCAACTGCGCAAAAAGTGCGCAAAAATAAAAAATCACAGTACCTATAAACACCTGATAATCATTACAAAACACCAAAATGAACCCACTCACTAATTTATTCAAAAAAGTGCGCAAAAACTATCCTCGCCTTACAAGAGCCCCATAAATATCAGCGCTGCCGCAATTTCGTCTTACAGAAACCCTACCCTCTCTTTATCCCTTTTGTATCTTTGATCATCACACATGAGCACACCACCGGCCCACATAGAAACCTTCACCCCTGCGAGTAGTGCGCACTGGCGCGAATGGCTGCAACAGCACCATCAAAGCAAACAGGCAGTATGGCTGATCTGCTACAAAAAAAACGCCGGTATCCCCACCGTCACCTGGAGCGATGCAGTAGACGAAGCACTATGTTTTGGATGGATAGATGCAATCCGGAAAACAGTAGACCACCAAAGCTTCATGCAGAGGTATACCAGGCGAAAACCCAATAGCGGCTGGTCTAAGATCAATAAAGAAAAAATAGAGAAGCTCACAGCGCAGGGTCTCATGACCGCTGCTGGTCTGGAGGTAGTACACATAGCAAAGCAAAACGGATCATGGCTGCTGCTGGATGAAGCTGAAACTATGGAGATCCCACAAGATCTCGGCGCGCTGTTCGCAGCCCACCCCGGCGCTGCAGATTGGTTCTTGGGTCTCAACAAGTCGGTACGCAAGCGCATATTGCACTGGGTTACCACCGCCAAACGACCTGAAACCCGCCACAATCGCGCTACCGAGGTTGCCCGCATGGCTGCCATTGGCCAGATTCCAAAACAATTCTGATCAACGGGTTGAAAACCAAAACCTACCTCAAGCTATGATATCCGCCATACACCATATCGCCATTATTTGCTCAGACTATGAGCGGTCCAAATACTTCTATACTACCATTCTGGGCCTCACCCCGGTGCGCGAGGTATATCGCACCGAAAGACAATCCTGGAAATTGGATCTAGAACTGAACGGACACTATATCATTGAGTTGTTCTCCTTTCCCAACCCTCCGCCGCGCATCTCCCGGCCCGAGGCTGTCGGTCTCAGACACCTCGCATTTGCAACACCACACCTCGACAGTATTATCCCCCATTTGGCAGGGTTCGGCATAGCGGCAGAACCGGTGCGTATAGACGAGTTTACCGGCCGGCGGTTCACATTCATTTCAGACCCCGATGGACTGCCTATCGAGTTTTACGAACAGTGATCAGCCCCCCCTGTGCTCAACACAGCTGTCAGATTTCACAGTTGTTATATACAGCGTCGGCAGAGTACGTCAACCCCCAATTGGCCATTGCCTGCAGCACAGGCGCAAGCGA
Source organism: uncultured Bacteroidota bacterium (assembly GCA_903824665.1). Taxonomy (GTDB): domain Bacteria; phylum Bacteroidota; class Bacteroidia; order Chitinophagales; family Chitinophagaceae; genus Nemorincola. Next base: position 76,254 of record CAIJXT010000008.1, read on the forward strand.
CATCCCGGCTCCGGTTAGGCTGTAAGTGACATGTGGCGGCACCACAGGTTTCACATCCCGTACCACCAGTTTATCCGCTTCCAGCTCTTTTAGTTGCTGTATCAGCATCTTTTCGGTTATCGCTGGCAAGGCCCTTTTCAACTCGCTATACCGCAGTTGTTTGCCATTCAGGTGATACAATATAAGCGCTTTCCACCTGCCGCCAATTCTGTCCAGCGTATAGGTCACCGGGCATTTACTGAGCGAGGTCTGCTTGTTGAGTTGATTAGTCGAGCTTTCTTTGGCAACATACATAATTTGAACACACTTTTTGGTTAGTACTTGTCAAAAAGTAAGTACAAAGATACCTTTGTGTTTCAAATAAACAAAAACCAGACAAAATGAAATTAGTAGTAACAGGCGCCCTCGGGCACATCAGCAAACCAATGGTTGAACAATTGGTGAAAGAAGGCCACCAGGTAACAGTTATCAGCAGCAACCCTGCCCGGGTCGCAGAAATTGAAGCACTCGGTGCAAGTGCCGCTATCGGATCGGTAGAAGATGTCTCATTCCTCACTACCACATTCACTGGCGCCGACGCAGTGTATACAATGGTACCACCTACATGGAGCGCCGCCGACTGGAAAGGGCATATCCACAACATAGGCAAAAACTATGCAACGGCTATCAGAAACTCCAGAGTGAAAAAAGTAGTAAATCTCAGCAGCATAGGCGCGCACATGCCCACCGGCTGCGGACCTGTAAGCGGGTTGCATGGTGTTGAATCAGAACTGAACGCTCTTGAAAATACAGATGTATTGCACCTGCGTCCCGCATACTTTTTCCACAATCTGCTCAGCAATATCGGCATGATAAAACACATGGGTATTATGGGAGGCAACTACGGAGAAAATGCAACCATGGTATTGGTACACCCAACTGATATTGCTGCTGTCGCCGCTGCAGAATTGGGCAAAGCACAATTCACCGGCAAGTCTGTAAAATACATTGCCGGCGACGAACGTACTACGACAGACATTGCACAAACGATCGGCAATGCTATCGGTAAACCCGGCTTGCCCTGGGTAAACTTCAGCAATGAAGACGCACTGAATGGCATGGTACAAGCCGGCCTGAGCAGCGAAGTGGCTGCTAACTATGTAGAGATGGGCAGTGCAATGGCCAGCGGAGCAATGGCTGAACAATACAATTCCGGAAAACCAGCATTGTCACCAACCAAGCTGGAAGATTTTGCAAAAGAATTTGCAGCTATTTACGCGTTATAATTCTATACTGCATTGTCCCAAAAAGGGCTGTACCTGCAATGGTACGGCCCTTTTTGCCGTTTGTTGCACACCTTCCTCAAAACCACATCATCGTCCACCACCCACTTCTACCACCCACTACCTTATATATACCATTACTCATTAACGCACTGTAGTAAAACTTTAACAGTACTATTTATTGCATAGTACTAAACTTTTACTACTTTTGTGTCAGCAAACAAGGTAATCAACATAAAACCAGGCACAATGAATATAGAAAACACGCAAAGTCAGATGAGAAGAGGAATACTTGAATTCTGCATTCTTTCTGTTATCAGGCGGGGCGAAGCATACCCTAGTGACATAGTAGAGGAAATGAAAACGGCCAGATTGCTTGTACTGGAAGGCACTTTATACCCACTGCTCACCCGTCTCAAAAATGCTGGCATGCTCACCTACAGATGGGTGGAAAGCAACTCCGGTCCGCCACGCAAATACTTCTCGCTCACTGAAAAAGGTATTGACTTTTACAAAGAGCTGGAAGATACCTGGAGCGAACTTGCCTATGCTGTCAACGCGCTGAAGAACAAGAAAGACGCTCTTCCCCCCGTTGCAGAACAGCAGGGATCAACACCACCAATCACACCGGCAGACCAGGGCACAGATCTCCCTGCAAGCACAGAATCGCCCGAAGAACAAACGCAACCCATACAATAAAGGCACCAAAACCAAACAGAACATTCACATTACTCAAATTGGTGTAGCAACCAGTTTTCATCAATCACAAAACAATGGAAAAAATAATCAGCATAAATTTTCATGGCAGGGTAATACCTATTGAAGAAGGTGCTTACAACGAACTGAAAAAATATATCGACAGCCTGCGCGGCCACTTTGCCAATGAGGAAAGCAGTGAAGAAATCATCCACGATATAGAATATCGTATCGCCGAGCTTTTTGCTGAAAAACTGAAAAGCGGAATTTCATGTATCGGCAAAAACGAACTGAATGCAGTTATAGACAGCATCGGCCGGCTTGAAGATATTGAAGCTGCTGAGCAGGAAGAAACACAATCTACCGGGAGCACTATGCCCCCACCTGCCTACCAGCCCCAGAAAGGACGCTTCTTCCGAAACGCCGATGATAAGATGATCGCCGGCGTGTGCAGTGGCATAGCTATACGCAGTGGTATAGATCCGGTTATTGTTCGTTTGCTATTTGTTTTGCTTATTGGCGTCATATCCTGGATCTACATCCTGCTATGGATAATCGTGCCTTCTAAGAGTTTTGAATCAAATATTACCAGGAGGCTCTACCGCAATCCGGACAATAAGATGATAGCTGGCGTTTGCAGCGGCTTGGCTGTGTATTTCCGTGTCGACAAATGGATTCCCAGACTGATATTTGCATTGCCGCTGATTGTCAGCATATTTTCTGGCAGCATGCATGCCATGTGGTGGCCATGGGGTTTCGGAAGCAGCGTTTTTGCAGGGTCATTCGGCAGCGGTATGTTCATTATCTATGTAGTACTATGGATAGCGCTACCCTATGCCACCACCGCCACAGATAAGCTGGAAATGCGTGGCGAGAAAATTGATATAAACTCTATAAAAGCCGCAACAATTGCCAATGCTACAGCACCAGTCAGCCGCGTTCACACCGCAGGTAGCGGTCTGGGCAGAGCCATAGGGCTGCTTTTCAAAGCATTTTTCCTCTTCATTGCAGGTATCATGGCACTTAGCCTGTTCGGTGTACTCATAGGTCTGTTGTTTGCGGGCATGGTTGCATTTCCCTTTACAGACTTTGTGCTAAACAGCACGGGACAATATGCTACTGCCTGGACCAGCCTCGCATTGTTCCTGGGGATACCACTGTTGGCGCTTATTACATGGTTAGTTCGCCGCATGATTGGTGTGCGTTCACACCGGCACTACCTGGGTTATATATTTGCCGGACTGTGGGTAATAGGTCTGCTCGGTCTGATAACCTCAGTTGGAATATTTGCTGACAATTTCAGATACAAATCTGTTGTAGAAGAGGCCTACCAGATTCAGCAGCCATCCGGAAACAGTTTATTAATAAACACAGAACTCAACAGTGAGTTGGAAACCGAAAACGGCCACAATTACTGGTGTGCCGACTGGGAAGATGATGAAGATATGCCATTTCGATTGGTAGACAAGGATCAGTTGTGGCTGCGGACAGTGAAAATAAACGTGGCAAAAAGCCCCGATTCGTTCTATCATATCTATGAACATAGAATCAGCAGGGGTAATACGACCAACGAAGCACGCAAACGGGCACAACAAATTAGCTTTGGTATTCAACAACTGGATAGTGTCATCACATTGCCCGACGGATTTGCGATTACAACCAAAGACAAATTCCGCAATCAACAGGTGATCCTTATTGTAGAAGTGCCATTGGGAAAGTCTGTGAGTTTTAATGAAAACGTAAATAAATATGTATGGTTTAATGTAAATGTGGATGGTCGCAGCAACTTCAACGTTGAGCAAAACGACTACTACAATTCTTATAGAAATAATAGCACCTATGTCATGACTTCAACAGGGTTGATTAACTCCGCTGACTCGTCAGATAAACGGGACCTGGAGGAAGATGAATAATAAATTGCCATCTGGCGCACAAACAAATTAATAAAATGACATAATTTTTCAATGAATGGTATATCAAACATATAATTGACATGTCATTTTTACACACTCATAATACATTATTTTTCAATCCTAACCACACTACGAAATATACTGTTTCATAAAATCAATATTCCACAACAAGTAAAATTTAGACTCATTTATATTGATATTATTTACGTGTATATAGTTGGTAAAATATTATTTTTATAACAAAATACTTGCAAATTCACCGCATTTAAATTAACTTAACAGTCGTAAATTCGCAGTCCTTTAAGAAAATCATTTCTTCACTTTTGCAGGCTGGCGAGTGGTTTTAATAACTTTTAGTTAATTACGTGTATGGAATCTGTTAGTAGTCGCGCAAAACATAATATCAAAAAAGAATTACAACAATATTTTGGATTTGACTCCTTCAAGGGTGAACAGGAAGAAATAATAACAAGTATACTTTCCGGCAGAGATACATTTGTAATCATGCCTACAGGCGGCGGCAAGTCGCTTTGTTACCAATTACCTGCACTGCTTAGTGAGGGTGTGGCGATAGTGGTTTCTCCGCTGATAGCCCTGATGAAAAATCAGGTAGACCTGATACGCGGGTATAGCTCGCGCGACAACATTGCCCACTTTCTGAACTCAACACTCAGCAAAGCCCAGCAGAAAAAAGTAAAGACAGACCTTACAGAGGGACGAACAAAAATGCTGTACGTAGCGCCGGAAACGCTTACCAAGCAAGAGAATATTTCGTTTTTCTCCGATCTTCAGATTTCTTTCATAGCTGTCGATGAGGCGCATTGTATATCAGAATGGGGTCATGATTTCCGCCCGGAATACCGCAAACTCAGAGACATGATCGATATGATCAACCCTGAGTTGCCAATCATTGCCCTTACCGCAACCGCAACACCAAAGGTGCAGGATGACATTGTAAAAAACCTGAATTTACGCAACGCAAATATTTTTATCGACTCGTTCAACAGGCCTAATCTGTATTATGAAATTGTACCGAAGATCTCTAAAGAGCAAACACTAAAGAGCATCGTTAAGTTCATTAATACAATGAAAGGTAAGAGCGGTATCATTTATACACTGAATCGTAAAACCACCGAAGAACTTGCTCAGACATTGCAGGCAAACGGCATCAGTGCTGTAGCCTACCACGCAGGTCTGGAGTCACAGATCCGCTCCACAAGGCAAGATCAGTTCCTGATGGAAAAGGTAGATGTGATTGTTGCTACCATAGCTTTCGGTATGGGTATTGATAAGCCTGATGTGCGCTTTGTGATCCACTACAACATCCCAAAATCACTCGAGAATTACTACCAGGAAACAGGCAGAGGTGGACGCGATGGCATGGAGGGTAAGTGCCTGCTGTACTATTCGCACAAAGATGTGCAGAAGCTGGAACACCTGATGCGCGACAAACCACTGAGTGAGCGCGAAATGGGCGCCCAGTTGATTTCTGAGACACTGGCCTACGTAGAAAGCGGCGTGTGCCGGAGGAAGTTGTTGTTGCACTATTTTGGAGAAGAATATAAAAAGACCAATTGTGGCAATTGTGACAACTGCAAAAACCCCAAAGAAAAACTGGAAGTAAAGGACAGCATAAAAATAACGCTGGACGCAATCAAAGAACTTGACGAACGCTTCGGCATTGACTATGTTGTAAATGTCATTCTGGGCAAAGCAAATCCACAGATCCAAACGTTCAGACACGATAAGCTGAAATCATTTGGTGCCGGCCTGGTCATGGAAATGGATGCCAATTTCTGGAACTCACTGATACGGCAAATGATGCTGGAAGGCATGATTCGCAAAGACATTGAAGAATACGGTCTGCTGAAAATAACAGAGAAAGGACAGAAATTCCACAAAAAACCATATTCGATCATGGTGGCACTCAATCATAAGTATGATGATGCCACTGCCGACGATGATGAGGTAAGTGGTGGAAGCAGTGGCCCGGCTACAACCGACCCTGTACTCTTCGATATGCTGAAAGATCTGCGCAAGCAGGTTGCCCGGGAGAAAAACCTTCCGCCCTTCGTAATATTCCTCGAAAACTCACTCGAAGATATGGCCACCAACTACCCCACTACACTGGGTGAGTTGGAAAAAATACAGGGGGTGAGCAAGGGCAAGGCTATACGTTACGGCAAAAAATTCGTTGATCTCATAGCCAAGTATGTAGAGGAAAACGACATCACAAAGCCGGATGATTTTGTGATGAAAAGCGTGGTAAACAAAAGCGGAATGAAGGTGTTCATCATACAGAACATTGACAAAAAAATACCACTGGAAACCATTGCCAAAAACAAAGGCCTGTCTCTGCCCGATCTGCTGCTGGAAATGGAAACCATCGTAGCCAGCGGCACAAGACTGAACCTCGACTACTGCCTTGAACAGGAACTGGATGAAAATGAGCAGGATGATATTTTCGACTACTTCAAAAACAGCCATGACGACGACATGGACAGCGCGTTCGAAGAGTTCAAAGACAGAGATGTGAGCATAGAGCATCTGAAAATGATGCGTATCAAATTTATGAGCGAATACGCGAACTGATATTTAAACCCAATGCTTTGCCGGAAAACCGGTATATTTTTCATATTCTCCGGCATACTTTCAAATGCCGGGCTAATAGCAGCGTAAATGGTCAACAAACCAGTTTGGGAAAAACTAACCAGCGAACTGGCCGCTACACATACGACTCTGATAGCGGTTTCAAAAACCAAACCTGTTAGCGACATACAAGAGCTATACGACCTTGGTCAGCGCGACTTTGGAGAGAACTATGTGCAGGAACTTACCGAAAAATACAGCCTGCTGCCACCAGATATCAGATGGCATTATATAGGGCATTTGCAAAGCAACAAAGTAAAGTACATTGCTCTATTCGTGCATATGATCCATGCTGTAGATAGCTTCAAACTTCTGGAAGAGATCAACAGGCAGGCGTTGAAACACAACCGATGTATCGATGTATTGCTACAGATGCACATAGCAGAAGAGGAAACGAAATTCGGGATGGACGAATCTGAAATCGCCCGCATGCTGGAATACTATACCGCTCAACAGGACACCCTGAATAATGTACGCATATGCGGACTCATGGGCATGGCATCAAATACTGAGGACGAAAATAAAATAACGTCTGAGTTTGCACGCCTGCGCAATTACTTCATCTTTCTGTCAGAAACCATATTCTTCAATAAGGCATCATTTTCAGTCTGCTCTATTGGCATGAGTGCCGACTACAAACTGGCGGTAAAACAGGGCGGTAATATGGTACGGATTGGCAGCATGCTCTTCGGGTCGAGATAGCTACTTACCCAGCGACAATGCAGTAGGCAGGCCATCCAGACTCTGGGTGTTCTTTTCCTGCTTATATTTTTCAATACCTTCCACTCCCTTTTTCTCCGCCCACTTTATTGCGTGATCGCGCTCGCCGGTGTATTCATAAAGGGGTACGCTGTATCCGCAGGAAGTTTGTACCAAATCTATGTCAGCAACTATGATTTGTCGCGTTGCGGGCAAAATGGTAAAGTGACTCGCTAATTCTGTCCATTCAGGCGTGTTTGGCAAAACTGTATATCCTTTACCATACAACCTGAGAATATTTGGTGGACCATCAAAAGCGCAAAACATAAAAGTGATGCGACCGTTCTCCAGTATGTGTGCTGATGTTTCGTTGCCGCTGCCTGTCACATCCAGATAGGCTACCCGCGCCGGAGACAATACACGAAAACAGTCGAGCCCCTTGGGTGAGAGATTGATATGCCCGGTGCCAGAAAGTGGCGCAGTAGCTACAAAGAACATTTTCTGCTTTTTGATAAATGTCTGGTGGCTGGCTTTGATATGATCGGAGAAATTGCCCATAATAACAGTTGGTCTAAGGATATTCCTCAAAAATACAGATAGCTATGCGAAATGTCTTGATGAAAGCATGGAATAGGTCTAATTTTGTACATCCAAACAATTTACAATCTATATCATTATGGGAAAGCCAAGCAGTATCAGCAGCAAATTCGATCGTTTCTCGGGTTTTGTAACCAGAATAACCGGCAGCCCGGCAGCCTTTACCACAGCACTGTCAGTGATAGCACTTTGGGGGCTTACCGGACCACTGTTCAACTATTCTGACACCTGGCAACTCGCCATCAATACCGGAACCACAATTGTGACTTTTCTGATGGTTTTCGTCATTCAGCAGGCACAAAACAAAGAGTCGATGGCTATGCAGTTGAAGCTGAATGAACTTATAGCGGCAACAAAGGGCGCCAGCAACCGCGTAATAGATATTGAAGACCTTACAGACGACGAGCTGCGTGTACTTAAGAAATTCTACATCAAGCTCAGCAAACTGGCAGAGCAAAGTTCAGACATAGGTGCCACCCACTCTATCGACGAAGCAGAACGGAACGAAGCCTTCAAAAAGGGTACATACTAAAAAGGCTGCCTGTGAAAAATAAAGACGATAATAGTTTCAGATTTATTTGGCTGGCCCGATTAGTTACAATACCTTTGCACCCTCACAGCGCGAGGTAGAGCAGCGGTAGCTCGTCGGGCTCATAACCCGAAGGTCATAGGTTCGATCCCTGTCCTCGCTACCAAAGAGGGAACATGCAATTCAAATTGCAGTTCCCTCTTTTCTTTTTGCCCTAAAACCCTTGCCAAGCCTGCAATGTAGCGGAATGCATCATTTACTCTTGGGGTTCGACACTGGTCTTTTTTTCGATTATAGTATATTCCATCGGGAAAGACCATATACTGAAGCTCTTGTCGGTCGTTGTAATCAGCGGAAGCCCATTCTGGCGCGAGTTTCGAGGATGTTCTAAAGGCAGTATCTATATATAAATCGAGGTTCGACACCCTATTCCCAAATTTTGCCCGTTCCTTTTCAATATCCTCCTTTTCCTTATTGAATTTCGCCTTGAATTTATCGAACATATCCTTGGTTATTTCCTCCAAAACATATCGTTCCTCTAGGCGTTCCAACTTCTTATCTACATCCGCTAATTGCTTTTCGATATTCTGAATGTTCTCTTCTTTCTGCTCATTTGACTTATTGTATTCCACAATCATTTGCTCTTTTATCAGGTACTGCATCGCCTCATCAAATTCAAGGCAGTACTCTGACAACGTTTGAGCAAAACGTTCGTGAAGAGTATCAGCCCTCATATTGCAGTTGCAACCCTTCGTGTTGCATTTGTAGTAATACTTCTGATTCTTGTAGGCTTTGTATGCCCTAAGAAACTGCCCACACTCATCGCACTTATAAAACCGTTTAAGCGGTATTTCGTCATTCTCAGGATTGGTGCGATAACCTTGCTTGTTTTCAGATAGCACATCATTTGCTTCGAGGAAAAGCTCTTTAGAGATCATCTTCTCATGATTACCTTCTATTACCTGTCCTTCCAAAGCAGTATGAACCATAAGGCCGCAATAAAAAGGATTGCGGAAAAAGGCTGAAATTCTCTGATTAGTTATTTTCACACCCTGTGCAGCCAACCTTCTTATTATCTCCTCGCTGGAAACCTTTTCCTTGACCTTCCAATGGAACGCCTTCTTGAGCAACTTACCATCCTTATTGAGTACAATAGACCGCTTACCATTGGACTTGACAATGTCATAACCAATAGGCGGTGCAGTAGGCCATTCACCGCGCAGTAGCATTTCCTTTACACCGGCCATACATTTCTCCCTGCGCTGTTGGTTTTCATACTCGCTAAATATGAACTGTATATTTTGTTGCAGACTTCCGCTTGCCGTTGATGCATCTGTAGGTTGTGTTACGGAACAAACCACTATACCCTGCTTCTTCAGTTGCTCAGCTATGTAGATAGCATTAGCACCGGAACGGCTGAACCGATCAACGCTATAAACTATGATGTGCGATATTTTCTCCCGGCTCTTCTTCAAAAAAGACAGCATATTATTGAACTGCTTTCTTTCATCGGTCTTTGCACTCTCAAACGTTCCGCCGAAGCAGCCCATAATTTGAAGGTTACCCTTTTTAGCAAACATTTCACAAGCCTTTTTCTGTGTATCAAGGCTTAAATTGTTGTCGGCCTGCTCCTTGGTTGAAACACGGGTATAGATAACGCAGTTACTACCTTTAGTATTTGCCTTATGCGAGCCCTTAGCAAAGGTTTTGAATAGTGAAATGTCGCTCATGCTGCTTTTGTTAGTTGATTATCAATGTGTAGTGCAATTTTCTTGCCAAACTTTTGACGTTTAGAAACCACATTATAAATAAATCGAGTGTACTTCTTAATAGTGTCTATCAGTTCATTGACTTGCTCATCAGTGTAGTCTTTAAATCTTGCAAATTGCCTTACCTCTTCCGGGGTAATGTCATGTGTCCGGTCATACGAATTTACGCCAAGTAGTTTTCTTTTCATGCCAAAATGATTTACCATATTGTACTACAATTGGCACGCCATAAAACCGGGCATTTTTGACAAATTTTCCGTTTCAAATGAAATCTAATGCTCGTCTAAATCGCCGCAAATGGTGTTTAAATAGTGCAATGTATATTTATTTTCAGATTGTCAAATAGGCGTATGTAAAGGCTTGGCGTGTCATGAAATGATGGCAGAAATCGAAAAACAGGATACATATAAAAGCGCAGATCAACGTTCATGAATTTTACAACACATATTGCAACATTTTTGCGAGACAAAATTCATTTGCAGGGGATTCAAAAAATGTTTGAAAATCATTTGAAAATGTTTAAAAATGTTTGCCAATGTTTGAAAACATATTGGATTTGAGTGGAACTAGCAATTGCCAGCGAAAATGAATAGACGATTGTGGTCTGTAATTGGAAGAAATCATATTGTGCTCAATTTTAATTAAGCAGTAACCCTGTAAAACATCATTATCAATCACATGTTTTATATCTTTCCGTTTATTTGTTGTATGCTTGACCCCTATATCTACGGAAACCCACGTTAACCTTATTGACCAGATGGTCGATAAGGCTGGCTGGAATTTGTCTGACCGGATGGAGGTTCCGCAGATGGACACCATGTGGCACCGATGAATGGCTTTAATAGTAGCGTATTGCACTATTTTATGAGGTTGAGGTGAAATTTTGAAAATGACAAAGAAATTGATTGCTTAAATTCTAATTTGATGAACACTGCTGCTAAATTTAAAGTTGACCCTGCACTAACGAAAATCCTTGGAGAAAGTTATTCTTCTGTAGAATCAGCGATTAAGGAGCTAATTGATAATGCTTACGATGCTGATGCCACCAAAGTAAACGTTACTATACCTGAGTTTTTTGAAAATAGTCAGGTGGTTATTATAGACGATGGAGATGGAATGACAGCTAACGACATAAAAGACCAATATTTGCGTATTGCCAGCAGTAGGTTTTCGCGCAAAGGAGATACAACAATAGGTAAAAAGAGAAAAGTCAAAGGCAGAAAGGGAATAGGGAAATTTGCTGGATTGACAGTTGCTAATGTTATGCAAGTCAAAACTTATGCAAGAGGTGAAGAGACAACATTATCAATATCACAAGATGATATTATAGGTAAGGATATTGATTTGGAGTCGATTGATTTACCTTTTACTACTGGCAAGTGTGATAAGGCATTTCATGGCACGACGATAACGCTAATTGGGTTAAATCAAAACTTGAATTTTCCGAATGTTGACAAACTAAAGCAATTACTAACAAGAGAGTATCTAAGGGAAAATGATTTTGAAATTATCGTAAACGGAGAAAAGTTATCTGTTAATGACATACCTGGGCAAAGATTCGAGCGAGAAATAACATTGTCGAATGGCCAAAAAGTAAACGCCGTTGCAACTTTAACCGATAAGGCCAATAAATACCACGGCATTAATTACAAAGTAGATGGCAAAGTAATTGGAAAGCCATCGAATATCTTGTCGGACCACGAATATATACCTGCTAAACTCCAAAAAAGGCTCTACGTGGAAGTGAAAGCGGATTGTTTACTTCCAGATACAACTGCCGATTGGGGCGCAATAAATGAAAGTAGTAAATTAAAAGAAGAAATTGAACGACAAATGTTGCCCTTTTTGGAAGATAGTCTAAAAGAGGGATCACGAATGGAAATGGCTGCTGCAAAAGCACGACATCAAAAAAAGATCAATGCCTATCTATCGAAGCAGCCAGAGTACAAAAAAATATTTGCGAGAACTGCACTAGAAAAGGTCATTGAAAAATTTTGGGCTGAAGAAGATGCTAAAATTGACACTATAATTTCATTGATGATTGATGCTTTTGAAAAGGGTCACTATTGGGCTGTAGTTGAAAATATTGATCAGGCTGAAGATAGCCAAATCGAAAAATTAGCTGAAGCTTTTAACGAGTTTGGTCTAAATGAGATTACAATGATGACTCAAGAAGCCTCAGCTAAAGCTAAATTCCTTGATAAGATAGAGCAACTCTTAAACAAGGATGAAACACTAGAAGCCACGATGCACCAAGCATTAGCAAGTAATTTATGGGTATTTGGATATGAGTATGCTCATTATATAAACAATAAATCCCTGAAACTAGCAACGGAGCAACTTTGCGATAAACTATACAGAGGCGAAAACGCAGGGAAACGACCTGATTTATTACTAGGCATGGCTTTTAACCGTGAAAAATTGCTGATTGAGTTTAAGCGTCCCAGCCATACATTAAGTCGTGATGATGAAGCTCAAGCCCAAAGATATAGGGATGAGCTATCCGTCATGTTTCCCAATGATCAGATAAAAGTTATGCTAGTTGGAGGTAAACCAGGCAATAAAATTGTTCAACATAACAATGCCGCAGGCCTAACCTATCATACCTATAGAGAAGTAGTAGCAAATGCTAGGGCAAATTATGATTGGTTAATAAATAATCTAACGCAAGTAAATACTTAAAACCAATAATATTGACTAACCCATAATTAATGTCACAAGTAGATGCACTCTGGAGTCGTTTTAGGAGTGGTGGTATCAATGATAATCCTGTAATTGCTTTAGCGCAGATGAATTTTCTTGCCTTTTGAAACGGTTCGATGATACTGGGTATTGTATCACACACTCACACTAAAAACCATTCGAGCGGGATTTAGATTAAACACATATTTCGACACCAAAATCAAGCGGCGAAATTCGATTACAATTAGATTTGGTTTGAAAATGTTCACGGGCATTCAAACACCCTTTACCGTCATGGATAAAAATGGTCAGAATCCACCGTCATTCCTGGAAATCAAGCTTGAAAGGCTAAAAAAGAAGCTTGCCGAGGCTCAAAAAGAGCTTAGTGAAACAAAAGATCAATTGCACAAGCAGGAAAACGAGAACATGAAACTGCGGTTGCTACAAGATAACTATGTAAACCCGAAAGATGAATACAACAAAAGCAGGACATGGGTCAGTAAAATCGTATTCATCATAGCCTAAGCTAACAAACCGCTTCGTTCAGCCGAGATTATTGCGCTGCTGCTGCGGAGAGAGCCAGTGCTGCATGAAGTGCGTACGGAAGGAACTGGTATGCCATTGCCAATCGCTGGAGTATTGGGATAGTTTTGGCGAGCGGTATTTTTTGTACAAAAAGTACTTTTACGACCGTGCAGAGATTATTATTGAAGAATTTTTCAAAATGTCTCCATGTCGCTTTATTGCATTTTTGCACAACGAACAGTTAAAGTCCTGTCATTTATTGAAATTTCAACCCTTTACTAACAATAATCACCTCCGACTATGATATCTATCATGTTCCTTACATTAAGTTGCACTACATTTGCAGAGTGAATGTTCACTCACATAAAAATAAGCACAAAATGGAAGGGAAAAACAATATTGCAATAGGATTCTTGACAATGGGATTTTTCATGGCGTATGGATTTCTGCTCATATACCTTCGAGATTTTGCGCCGGGCAAAGAGGAATGGGCAAATTCATATAGTATTGGCAAACATTTTGAAACAAGACTAGCACATGTACATGGGAACCTTTTCGCGTTTTTAAACATCCTGATTGGATATTTGCGTGTTCATTTCAATGACAAACTCCAAAACGTGAAAGCCATATCTTGGTTGGCACTTACAGGTTTACTAATGCCAATTGGGATATTGACTGAAGTATATTTAGGATTACCTCCTGCCTTGGTACTTATAGGGGCAATAGCAATGACTACTTCCGTAATATGGTTGGGGGTGTCTTTCTTAAAAATGAAACAAATA